>JAODMF010000012.1 GCA_025464095.1 Glaciihabitans sp. | reverse complement strand
GTGAAAGCTGTTCTCGGCGATCATCTCTTCGGAGAGCACCGGTTCCAGCTCGACCATCGCCATGTTGCACAGTTTCGGGAAGCCGCCGTCCTCGTCGAGCACGTAAGCGACGCCGCCGGACATGCCGGCCGCGAAGTTGCGCCCGGTTCGGCCGAGCACGACGACGATGCCGCCGGTCATGTATTCGCAGCAATGGTCGCCGGCGCCTTCGACGACGGCCATGGCGCCGGAGTTACGCACGGCGAAGCGTTCGCCGGCGACGCCGCGGAAGTAGCACTCACCCTCGATCGCGCCGTACATCACGGTGTTGCCGACGATGATCGACTCCTCCGGCACGATGCCGGAATGCGCCGGCGGCCGCACGATGATCTTGCCGCCCGACAGGCCCTTGCCGACGTAGTCGTTGCCTTCGCCTTCGAGATCGAAGGTGATGCCGCGCGCCAGCCACGCGCCGAACGCCTGGCCGGCGGTGCCCTTGAAACTCACCTGGATGGTGTCGTGCGGCAGCCCGGCATGGCCGTAGATCTTCGCCACCGTGCCGGACAGCATCGCGCCGGCGCTGCGTTCGGTGTTGTTGATCTCCATGTCGAATCGAACCGGCGCGCCGCGGTCGATCGCGGCATGCGCCTTTTCGATCAAGGTGCGGTCGAGCACGGCTTCCAGATGATGGTTTTGCGCCTGGGCGTGATAGATCTTCTGGCCCTTCTCTTCCTTCTGACGCACGAACAGTTTTGAGAAATCCAGCCCCTTGGCCTTCCAGTGCGCCACCAGGGTGGACTGGTCGAGCATCTGGGTCTGGCCCACCATCTCGTTGAAGGTGCGATAGCCGAGGGCTGCCATGATCTCGCGGACTTCCTCGGCAACGAAGAAGAAATAGTTGATGACGTGTTCGGGCTGGCCGGTAAAACGCTTGCGCAGCACCGGATCCTGGGTGGCAACGCCCACGGGACAAGTGTTGAGATGGCACTTGCGCATCATGATGCAGCCGGCCGCGATCAAGGGGGCGGTCGCAAAGCCGAATTCGTCGGCGCCCAGCAGCGCGCCGATCACGACGTCGCGCCCGGTGCGGAAGCCGCCGTCGACCTGGACGATGATGCGGCTGCGCAGCCGCTCGCGCACCAGGGTCTGGTGGGTTTCGGCCAGCCCAATTTCCCACGGCGAACCGGCGTGCTTGATCTAGGTCAGCGGGGATGCACCGGTGCCGCCTTCCAAACCGGCAATGGTGACATGGTCGGCGCGCGCCTTGGCACCGCCGGCGGCCACGGTGCCGACGCCGATTTCGGAGACCAGCTTGACCGACACCAGGCCGTCCGGATTGACGTTCTTCAGGTCATAGATCAGCTGCGCCAGATCCTCGATCGAATAGATGTCATGATGCGGCGGCGGAGAAATCAGCCCCACGCCGGGCGTCGAATAGCGAATCTTCGCGATAAAGTCGTCGACCTTGTGCCCGGGTAGCTGACCGCCCTCGCCCGGCTTTGCGCCCTGCGCCATCTTGAGCTGGATGTCGGTCGCGTTGGTGAGGTACAGGCTGGTGACGCCGAAGCGGCCGGATGCGACCTGCTTGATCGCGCTGCGGCGCGTGGGGTCGAGCAGACGGTCGACGTCCTCTCCGCCCTCGCCGGTGTTCGACTTCGCACCGATGCTGTTCATCGCGATGGCGAGGTTTTCGTGCGCCTCTTTCGAGATGGACCCGTAGCTCATCGCTCCGGTCGAGAACCGTTTGACGATGGATGCAACGGACTCGACGTCATCGATCGGGATCGGCTTGCGCAGGCCGTCTTTGAAAGCGAAGAGGCCACGGAGGGTCATCAGGTTCTCGGCCTGGTCATCCACGAGCTTTGTGTACTCGCGGAAGATGTCGTACCGGCGCTCGCGCGTTGCATGCTGCAGCCGGAATACGGTGTCGGGGTTGAACAGGTGCGGTGGCCCGTCCCTGCGCCACTGGTACTCGCCACCGGTGGCAAGGCGCTCGTGCGCGCTGACCGCGCCATCCTCGGGGTAGGCCGACGAGTGACGCGCCGCGTTCTCGGCCGCGATGACCTCGATGCCGATTCCGCCGAGAAGGCTGGTGGTTCCGGTGAAGTACTGGTCGACGAATGCCTGCGAGAGCCCGATCGCCTCGAAGGCCTGGGCGCCCGCGTACGAGCCGACCACGGAGATGCCCATCTTCGACATGATCTTGAGAACGCCCTTGCCGAGCGCCTTGATCAGGTTCTTAACGGCCTTCTCCGCGCTGATGCCCTCGAGCATGCCGCTGCGTACCAGTTCCTCGGCGGTTTCCATCGCCAGGTACGGGTTGATTGCGGATGCGCCGTAGCCGACGAGCAACGCGACGTGGTGCACCTCGCGCACGTCGCCCGCCTCGACGATGAGTCCGACCTTCATCCGCGTTTCCTGCCGGATGAGGTGGTGGTGAACCGCGGCGAGCATCAGCAGTGAGGGAATCGGTGCGCGATCGGCGGTGGAGTCCCGGTCGGACAGAACGAGGAAGTGGGCGCCGTTTTCGATCGCCAGGTCGGCCTCGCGGCACATGGCCGCAAGGCGCTTCTCCATGGCCTTCGGGCCCTTGTCGACGCGGTACAGGCCCTTGATGGTTGCGGTCAGGCCGCTGCCCGGGGACGGGTCGATGTGCTGGATCTTCGCGAGCTGGTCGTTGTCGATCACCGGGAAGTCGAGGATGACCTGCCGCGCGTGCTCGGGTGTGGCGGCCAGAAGGTTGCGCTCCGGGCCGAGGCCGAGGCTCATCGACGTGACGACTTCTTCACGGATCGAGTCCAGCGGCGGGTTCGTCACCTGCGCGAACTGCTGCGAGAAGTAGTCGAAGATCAGCCGCGGACGCTCCGAGAGCACCGCGATGGGCGTGTCCGAACCCATGGCGCCGAGCGGCTCAGCGCCGGTCTTCGCCATCGGCATGAGCAGGATGCGCACTTCTTCTTCGGTGTAGCCGAAGGTGCGCTGGCGACGCGTGACCGAGGACGGCGTGTGCACGATGTGCTCCCGCTCCGGCAGGTCCGCGAGGTTGATGCTCTGCTCGGCGACCCACTCGCCCCAGGGCTGGGATGCCGAGAGCTCGGCCTTGATCTCGTCGTCCTCGACGATGCGCCCGGCAACGGTATCGACGAGGAACATCTTTCCGGGCCGCAGGCGACCCTTGCGCACGATTCTGCTCGGTTCGATGCCCAGCACGCCGATCTCGCTGGCGAGCACGACGAGTCCGTCGTCGGTGACCAGGTAGCGGCCGGGGCGGAGCCCGTTTCGATCGAGCGTCGCGCCGACCAACGATCCGTCGGTGAAAACGAGCGCGGCGGGACCGTCCCACGGCTCCATGAGCATCGAGTGGTACTCGTAGAAACCCTTGCGCAGCGGGTCGATGTCGGCCTGGTTTTCCCATGCCTCCGGCACCATCATCATGATCGAGTGCGGCAGCGTTCGACCGGTGAGCGAGAGCAGCTCAACGACCTCATCGAAGGATGCCGAGTCGCTCGCGCCCGGGGTAACGATCGGCAGGAGCGGAGCCAGGTCGCCGATCAGCTCGGATTCCAGCTGGGACTGGCGCGCGCGCATCCAGTTGCGGTTGCCCTGCACGGTGTTGATCTCGCCGTTGTGCGCGATCATCCGGAACGGCTGGGCCAGCGGCCACGACGGGAAGGTGTTGGTGGAGTAGCGCGAGTGCACCAGTGCAAGACGCGATGCGAAGCGCTCGTCCGAGAGGTCGGGGTAGAACGGCTCGAGCTGCAGGGTCGTGACCATGCCCTTGTAGACGAGCGTGCGGCTCGAGAGCGACGGGAAGTAGGCACCCAGTTTCCGCTCGGCCCGCTTGCGCAGGCGGAAGGCCTGCCGGTCCAGCGCGATTCCGGCGTTCGGGGTGCCGGTCTCCGAGGTCAGGGTGGACTCGACGAACAGCTGCTGGAACGCCGGCATCGCGTCGCGGGCCAGCGTTCCGATCTGGTCGGGATCGACCGGCACCTCGCGCCAGCCGAGCACGCGCAGGTGCTCCTCGACTGCGATCGCTGCGATGCCGTCCTGCAGGGCCGCGCGCTCGTCGGCATTCGTCGGGAGAAAGGCCATGCCGACGGCGTAGCGGCCCGCTGGCGGCAGGTCGAACTCGGTTACGGCGCGCAGGAAGGCGTCCGGCACCTGGGTGATGATGCCTGCGCCGTCGCCGGTACCGGCATCCGAGCCGATCGCACCACGATGCTCGAGGTTTCTCAGGGCATCGAGGGCGAGCTCGATGATGTCATGGCCGGCGGTTCCCCGAAGGGTGGCGACCATGGCCAGGCCGCAGGCGTCCTTCTCCCGCGCCGGGTCGTACAGACCCGTCGCTGAAGGAACCGAGCTGAAGGCAGAGCCCGGCATCGGCGAGCCGGAGCTCGAATATTGTGGCGTGAGAGCCATGAAATACCGTCCTCACGAGACGTGCGTAGCGATGCGGGACGCCGATGGCCCATCAGTAGGTGGATGCCCCGTGGCTTTTAGGACGTGGAGCCTGCTCCGCTTGTGGCGGCTAGTTCGGGTGTATTCGCGGCTACGTTGCCGGAGTCGTCACTGTCCGAATAGGTCTCGTCGGAGTCTACCCCAGATGGCGCCGGCGACCACTCGCGGCCGGGCCGGTAGACGCTCGGCTCGAGCCCGCGGTGTCGTGCGCGCTGGACGATCAGGATGACGAGGCCCGCGATGATCGAAGCAAACGCGGCCCACACGTTGGACCGAATTCCGAAGAACACCTCGCTCGGGTCGAGCCGGATTGACTCGAACCAGGAGCGGCCAATGCCGTACCAGATGAAGTAAAAGGCGATCATGCGGCCCCAGCGAAGCTGGTACTGGCGCTCAAGCAGCAGCAGGAGGACGATGCCGAAGACGTTCCAGATGATCTCGTACAGGAAGGTCGGGTGGAACAGTGTCGAGGCCGGCAGCCCGATCGGTATCGCCGGATTCGGGCGGTCGATCTGCAGCCCCCACGGAAGGTCTGTCGGCTGGCCGAAGAGTTCCTGATTGAAGTAGTTGCCGAGCCTGCCGAGAGCCTGGGCGGCGAGCATGCCCGGGGCAAGCGCATCCGCGAAGCTCCAGAAGCGGACGCCGGAAATCTGGCAGGCGATCAGGATGCCCACCGCGCCACCAATGATGGACCCGAAGATGGCGTTGCCGCCGTCCCAGATCGCGATGACCTCACCGAGGTTCTTGCCCGCGCCAAAGTAGTCGTTCGGGTGGGTGAGCACGTGGTACGCACGGGCGCCGATGATTCCCAGCGGAACCGTCCACAGCGCGATATCCAGCACAATGCCGGGCTCACCGCCACGCTTGGTCAGCCGTGCGGACGTCCACCAGACCGCGACGATGATTCCCGTGAGAATGCAGATCGCGTACGCGGTGATGTGCAGCGGGAACGGCAGGTTCCAGCCGAACGTCGTGTGCAGCCATCCGGCAAGGTCGAACTGTTTCCAGTCCGGGCTGGGACTCGGCAGGCTGAGGGGGACGAACACGGTATCGGTCACCTTTCGAAGAGCGAACTAGGTAAGACTACTTGCCCGTGGCGAGGTGGGCCGCCGCCCTGCCGACAGCATCAACGCCGCCTTCCTGCAGGGCTTTGACGAGCATCGAACCGACGATGGCGCCGTCGGCGTAGGCGAGGACCTCGCGCACCTGCTCGGGAGTCGAGATGCCGAGCCCGACGCAGGTGGATGTCGCCCCGACCCCGCGCAGGCGATTCACGAGACCGCGGGCGGCGGTGTCGACGTCGGACCGGGCGCCGGTGATGCCCATCGTCGAGACGGCATAAACGAAACCGCGGCTCTTCTCAACGGCCTGCGCGAGCCGGGCGTCGGTGGACGATGGGGCCGCAAGGAACACGCGGTCGAGGCCGGTGCGGTCGGACGTTGCCAGCCATTCGCCGGCCTCATCGGGGATGAGATCCGGCGTGATGAGTCCCGCACCGCCGGCCGTGACGAGTTCGTCGGCGAAGCGGTCGACGCCGAACTGTACGACCGGGTTCCAGTAGGTCATGACGAGCACAGGAGCGGCGACCCGGGCCGTGATTGCCGCAACGGCCTCAAAGCCGTGGCGGAGGCGGAAGCCGCCGGCAAGAGCGGCCTGGGTCGCCTGCTGGATGACCGTGCCATCCATGACCGGGTCGGAATACGGAAGGCCGAGTTCGAGCACGTCGACACCGTTCTCGACGAGGGCAACGGCCGCCTCGATGCTGGTGTCCAGGTCCGGGAAGCCCACCGGCAGGTAGCCGATGAGTGCGCCGGAGCCGGCTTGCCTGCGGGTGGAAATCGCCAGCTCGACCGGACTGGAGCGCTGTGCCGCGGCGGTCATCGTTCGACCCCGCCGTCGCTCATGCCCAGCTCACTCGGGTCGATCGGGGCGACATCCTCTGCGGCCAGCGCCTCGGCATCGAGAATGTCGAAGTACTTTCCCGCCGTTTCCATGTCTTTGTCGCCGCGACCGCTGAGGTTCACCAGGATCGTCGCGTCGGGTCCGAGCTCCTTGCCCAGCTTGATCACACCGGCGAGGGCATGGGCCGACTCGATCGCCGGGATGATCCCCTCGGTCAGGCTGAGGAGCCGAAGTGCCTGCATGGCCTCGTCGTCGGTGATCGGCAGGTACTTCGCACGCCCGATGTCCGCCAGCCACGCGTGCTCGGGACCGACTCCCGGATAGTCGAGACCGGCCGAGATGGAGTGGGATTCGATGGTCTGGCCGTCTTCGTCCTGCAGCATGTAGCTGCGGGCGCCGTGCAGCACGCCCGGACGACCGCGGGTGATCGTCGCAGCGTGGCGCTCGGTGAGGTGGCCCTCCCCCGCAGCCTCGTAGCCGTACAGGTCGACGGACGGGTCGTCGAGAAACGCGTGGAAGATGCCCATGGCGTTGCTGCCACCGCCCACGCAGGCCGCGACGGCATCCGGCAGCGCGCCGGTCAGCTCGAGCACCTGGGCCCGCGCCTCCTCGCCGATGATCTTGTGGAAGTCGCGCACCATGACGGGGAAGGGATGCGGCCCCGCGACCGTTCCGAGCAGGTAGTGCGTGTTCTCCACGTTGGCGACCCAGTCGCGCAGGGCCTCGTTGATGGCGTCTTTGAGGGTGCGGGACCCGGTGGTGACCGGGATGACCGTGGCGCCCAGCAGTCGCATGCGGGCGACGTTCAGCGCCTGGCGCTCGGTGTCCACCTCGCCCATGTAGACGACACACTCCATGCCGAACAGCGCCGCAGCGGTCGCCGTCGCGACACCGTGCTGTCCCGCGCCCGTCTCGGCGATCAGCCGGGTCTTGCCGAGGCGGCGGGCGACCAACGCCTGCCCGAGAACGTTGTTGATCTTGTGCGAACCGGTGTGGTTGAGGTCTTCCCGCTTGAGAATGATGCGAGCCCCGCCCGCGTGCTTCGCAAACCGCGGCACCTCGGTGATGATCGACGGCCGACCGGTGTAGGTCCTGTGCAGCTCGGCCAGTTCCTCCTGGAATACGGGATCCTCGCGGGCCGCCTGGTAGGCGGCATCCAGTTCGTCGAGGGCGGCGATCAGCGATTCCGGAACGAAGCGTCCGCCGTATTCGCCGAAGTACGGGCCGAGTTCATCACGTAGTGCCATCAGGACCTCAAGAATTCGCCGAGGGTTGCGACTGGGTCGCCCCCGGTCACGAGTGCTTCGCCGACGAGAACGACGTCCGCGCCAGCCGAACGATAGTGAGCGACATCCGCCGGGCTCTTCACCGCGGATTCAGCAACTCGGATGACGCCGGTCGGAATCGAGTCGGCCAGGCTCCCGAACAGGTCCGGGTCGAGTTCGAAAGTGCTCAGGTTGCGAGCGTTGACGCCGATGATCGATGCACCGAGATCCAGCGCGCGGGAGACCTCGTCAGCACTGTGCGTCTCGACGAGGGCGGTCATCCCGAGCTGGCCAATGAGGTCGAACAGCTCCTGCATCGGCTTCTGCTCGAGCGCAGCGACGATGAGCAGGACGAGATCGGCACCGGCGGCACGCGCCTCGAACACCTGGTACGGCTCGGCGATAAAGTCCTTGCGCAGCACGGGCAGTGAAACGGCCGCGCGCACGGCTTCGAGGTCAGCAAGGGAGCCCTGGAATTTGCGGCCCTCTGTCAGCACGCTGATGGCGCTCGCGCCACCGTGCTCGTAGGACGATGCCAGCGCGGCAGGATCCGGGATGTCTGCGAGGGCACCCCGGGAGGGGCTCGCTCGCTTCACTTCGGCGATGATCTTGACGCGGTCGGCCGGCGCGAGCGCCTGGATCGCATCGAGAGCCGCGGGGCGGGCGAGAGCGTCGGACTGCACCGCGCTCAGGCTGCGGGCAGCACGACGTTCCGAAGCGTCAGCGATGGCTCCGGCAACGAGGTCGGAAAGCACGCTAGTCGTGCGCCTTCGGGATCACCCTGTCGCCGCCGACGCCGTAGCCGGCGCGGCGCAGCACCAGGCCGACGATGGCGCCGACGCCGAGGAGGCCGACGGACGCGAACACGAGCCACGGGATGTTGAACCAGAACGCGAGCGTGCCGATCGCGAAGGCGGCCAGCATGATGAAGACAGCCGTCCAGGCCGCAGGCGAGTTGCCTTCACCGGGTTCGGACTCGAGTGACATGACGCTCCGTTCGTTTGCTGCTTGAAATTGTAGCGGGCGGCGGGAGGGCTCCCGGCGCCGTACCCGTCAGTCGCGGGACGTTGGATCGTCGCCCTCGCTGAGGGCATCCCAGCTGACGACCGGATCGCCGGTCGCATCCGCGCTGGCCATTCGCACCGCACTGTACTTGCGGGATGGCCCCGGCCAGCGACGGAAGGTTGCGAGCACGAAGACACCGAGCAGGAACGAAAGGATGCCCGCGATCACCGCGACGGCCGGCCACGCCGTGGACGAGATGGAGTCCACCAGGCCGTCCACCGAGGCGGTTCCGGCAACGCCGGTCGCCTTAGTGATCACGGATGCCGCCGCGGTCGACGGGCTCGCGATGGAAGTGGCGGCGGCGAGAACGACAGTGCCGCCGATCAGCAGTTGCAGCACACCGAGCACGACCCGGAAGACCGGCCCGGCAATCGCCAGTGCCGCGGCGAGGGCGAGCCCCGTCAGTGCCAGTGCCGATAACCCGGAGGATGCGACCGTGCCCGCGACATCGAGGCTGCGTCCCGGAATGCGGATTGTCCACCACAACTGGGTCGCCGAGAGGAGGGTGAGTGCGGCCACGACAGCGATGGCGAGAATCGACAGCAGCCGCAGCCGCGCGGCGCTCATCAGGTGACCCGGCGCATCGCGTTCGCGACCGCGACCGCGCGGAGCGGTGCAGCGGCCTTGTTCTGCGACTCCTGGTGCTCGGCATCCGGGTCGGAATCCGCCACGAGCCCGGCCCCGGCCTGCACGCGCGCCAGCCCGCCGACGATCGTCGCCGTACGGATCGCGATCGCGAGGTCGACATCGCCTGCGAAGTCGAAGTACCCCACCACTCCCCCGTACACGCCGCGCTGGGCGGGTTCCAGTTCGTCGATGATCTCGAGCGCACGGGGCTTAGGCGCTCCGCTCAGGGTGCCGGCGGGGAACGTCGCGCGGAAGACGTCGATCGGCGTCGCATCCGCCCGCAGGTTCCCCTCGACGGAGGACACAAGGTGCATGATGTGGCTGAACCGCTCGACCTGCATGAATTCCGTGACCTCGACCGTGCCCGGCGTGCAGACCTTCAGGAGGTCATTGCGGGCCAGGTCAACGAGCATGAGGTGCTCCGCCCGCTCCTTCTCGTCGGCGAGCAGCTCTTCGGCCAGGGCGATGTCAGCCTCGGGCGAGGAACCGCGCGGGCGCGATCCGGCAATGGGGTGCATGTACACGCGCTTCTGCTGAACCTTCACCAGCGCCTCGGGTGACGACCCGATGATCGAGTACGACTCGCCGTCCGGGTCGGTGAGGCTCAGCAGGTACATGTACGGGCTGGGGTTGAGGGTGCGCAGCACGCGATAGACATCCAGTGGCTCCGCCGTCACTTCGTGGTCGAAGCGCTGGGAGATGACCACCTGGAAAACGTCGCCGTCGCGGATGTACTCCTTCGAGCGCTCGATCGCGGCGCGATATTCCTGGGGCTGGATGCGCGGAATCGGCGTCGGCGCGACAGTCAGGTCGACCTCGGCGAGCCAGGCCTCGGAGGGCTGGGCCAGCCCGGACTGCATGCGGTCGAGCCGCGATTGGGCGTCGGACCAGAGGGCCTCCCGGTCCTCCAGCCCGTCGTTCAGGGCTGCCGCGATGAGCAGCACTGCACCCGTGCGGTGATCGAGAACCACCAGTTCAGACACGAAGCTCATCGCCTGCCCCGGCACGCTGAAGTCTGCCGGAGGAATGTTCGGCAGGTGCTCGATCTGCCGGATCGCCTCCCAGCCGATGAACCCGACGATTCCGCCGGTCAGCGGGGGGTGCCCCTCAACGCGCGGGGTGCTCCAGCGGGCGTAGAGGCCGGCGAGAGCATCCAGCGGTTTCGCCGGCGGGTTCGGGCCGAGGGCGCGCTCGGTACCGAGTCCGTAGTCGAGCCACGCCACCGTATCCGCCTGCTGGGTGAGCACCCCAAAGGAACTCACCCCGACGAATGAAAAACGCGACCAGATTCCGCCCTGCTCTGCCGATTCCAGCAGAAAAGTGCCGGGCTTGCCGAGCGCGAGCTTGCGGTAGATGCCGACCGGCGTCTCGCCGTCGGCGAACAGCTCACGAATGACCGGCACGACGCGATGTCCGGCGGCCAGGCGCTCGTCAAAGTCGGCGACGGTCGTGCTACTCAACGGCATCTCCTGGCACGGGCCCTCCGATGTGCGGTTGCAGCGGGTCGACGTCAAAGCAGGCGTGCGCGCCGGTGTGGCAGGCGGGGCCGACCTGCTCGACGGTCACCAAAATCGTATCCCCGTCGCAATCCAGGGCCGCGGCCCGCACGTACTGCACGTTGCCGCTGGTGTCTCCCTTGCGCCAGAACTCGCTGCGGCTGCGGGACCAGAACGTGACCCGACCCTCGGTCAGCGTGCGTCGCAGCGCTTCCGCGTTCATGTATCCGAGCATGAGCACCTCGTTCGTGCCCTGCTGCTGGATGATCGCGGGCAACAGTCCCCTGTCGTCGAACGTCGCCCGCTCGATCACCGCGTCCACCGTCGCGCCCGTCAGTTCCGTCATCGCGTCACCATTCCCGCCTCGGACAGCGCGCGTTTCACGTCGCCGACCGTCAGTTCGCCATTGTGGAACACGGATGCCGCGAGCACGGCATCCGCCCCTGCCAAAATGGCGGGAGCGAAGTCTGCGACCGCACCGGCACCGCCGCTCGCAATGATCGGCACCGAGCTGAGTTCGCGCATCGCCGCGATCAGCTCCAGGTCGAATCCGGCTTTGGTTCCGTCGGCGTCGATCGAATTCACCAGAAGCTCCCCGGCGCCCCGTTCGATTGCCTCCCGGGCCCATGCCAGTGCATCGATCGCGGTCTCCTGCCGACCACCATGAGTCGTGACGACGAAACCGGATGCTGCCCCACCGCTGCGCTTGACATCGAGGCTCAGCACGAGCGCCTGTGCCCCGAAACGGTCGGCGATCTCGCTGAGCAGGGCTGGCCGGGCGATCGCGGCGCTGTTCACGCCGATCTTGTCCGCCCCGTTTGCCTGGAGACGAGCGACGTCATCAACGGTGCGCACTCCGCCGCCGACGGTCAGCGGAATGAAGACCTGTTCGGCCGTCGCGCGCACGAGGTCGTACATCGTTGCGCGGTTATCAACGGTCGCCTTCACGTCGAGGAAAGTGATCTCGTCGGCTCCCTGCTCGTAATACGTGCGGGCAAGCTCCACGGGGTCGCCGGCATCCCGCAGGTTAAGAAAGTTCACTCCCTTGACCACACGTCCGGCGGCCACATCCAAACAGGGGATCACCCGTACGGCGAGGCTCATGTCAGATCCGAGCTGCGTGAATGGCGCTGACGAGAATCGCGCGCGCACCGATCTCATACAGCTCATCCATCACGTGGTTCGCGTCGGCCCTCGGCACCATAGACCTCACGGCCACCCACCCCGGATCCTGCAGTGGCGAAACGGTCGGTGACTCGATACCCGGTGTGACCTTCGTGGCTGCGGCGAGCAGGCTGACCGGCACGTCGTAGTCGACGAGCACGTACTGCCGGGCGACGAGCACGCCCTGCAGGCGGCGCTGCAGGGTCGTGATGCCCGGGATGTCCTGCTTGGCGCTGATCAGCACCGCACTGGATTCGAGGATTACCGGGCCGAAGATCTCCAAGCCCTGCGCCCGCAGGGTGGAACCCGTCGACACGACGTCGGCCACCGCATCCGCAACGCCGAGTTTGACGGCGGACTCGACGGCGCCGTCCAGCGAGACGAGGTCCGCTGTCACGCCGTTTCTCGCGAGGAAGTCCCCGACCAGCCCGGGATAGCTTGTCGCCACCCGGATGCCCTCCAGGTCCTCGAGCCCGGAAAATCGTCCCGCGGCGGCGGCGAAGCGGAACGTGGACTCCCCGAACTCGAGGCTGGCGATTTCGACCGCGGAAGACCCGGAATCGAGGAGCAGGTCGCGGCCGGTGATTCCGACATCCAGCGCGCCGGAGCCGACGTAGGTGGCGATGTCACGAGGACGAAGGTAGAAGAACTCGACCCCGTTGCGTGGATCGGCAACGGTGAGCGCGCGCGGGTCGCGACGACCGGAGTAGCCGGCCTCGAACAGCATCTCTGCGGCGGTTTCGCTCAGTGACCCCTTGTTGGGCACTGCAATTCTCAGCATGGGAAGTCTTTCGGTGGGAAGGAAGGGTGGCTGGGGCGACTCAGAGATGTCGCCAGACATCCACCGGTGCCAGCCCCTTCGCAACCATGAGGACCTGCAGGTGGTAGATCAGCTGGGAGATCTCTTCTGCCGTTTCTTCGTCGGTCTGGTATTCGGCCGCCATCCAGACCTCGGCGGCCTCTTCGACGATCTTCTTACCGATCGCGTGCACACCCGCGTCGAGCTCTGCGACGGTGCCGGAGCCCTCGGGGCGCGACACGGACTTCTCGCTCAGTTCAGCGAAGAGGTCGTCGAAGGTTTTCACGCGATAAGGCTATCGGGTCGGAGCACTCCCGGCTGGTGGCGGGAGTTAGGGCGAGGTGGCGGGAGTTGTGGCGGGCACGGCGGGAGTAGAAGTGAGGTGGCGGGAGCCTAGGCTCCCGCCACCTGCATGTTTCTCCCGCCACCAGGGGTAAGCAGGGGAACAGGGGAAGCAGGAGAGGGGTTACTTCACGCTCAGGAGGTCGATCACGAAGGTGAGGGTGCGGCCCGAGAGGCGGTGTCCGCCACCGGCGGGGCCATAAGCGAGGTGCGGCGGCGCGATGAGCTGGCGGCGACCGCCGACCTTCATGCCCGGGATGCCCTCCTGCCACGCCTTGATGAGGCTGGTCAGCGGAAAATTGACCGACTGGCCCCGGCTCCAGCTCGAGTCGAACTCCTCGCCCGACTCGAAGTCGACGCCAAGGTAGTGCACGTCGACGGTGTCACCGCGCTTGGCTTCGTCACCGGTCCCCTCCTCGATGTCGATGATCACGAGCTCCGTGGGCTCTGGGCCCTCGTAGAACTCGACTTCCGGCTTGGTCTTCGGTGAATCTGTCATGGGTCTAGTCAACCAGAGTCGCCCTGTGTCCCGGCACGGCATCCGTGGGCTGGGCACAGCGACACCGACACCGACACCCACACCGCGAGGAAGAGATCCGGATGCCCGATCAGCTCACACAGACGCGGCGGGCACAGGGTCGAAGTGGTGGGCCCGGTCGACCTGCCGCGTGCCATCGAAGTACACGCGGCTTCTGGGACTAGTGAACGTGCGCCTCGGCGGCCGCGCGTAGTTCGGCGATCTGCTCGGCCGGCTCGCCGCGAAAGACGCTGGAGCCCGCGACGAACGTGTCGGCTCCTGCCTCGGCGGCGATCACGATCGTGTCGACGGTCACGCCGCCATCCACCTGCAGCCAGACGTCCAATCCCGACCGGCTCGCGGCCTGGCGCAGCAATCCAAGCTTCGGCATGGTCGATTCCAGGAACGACTGGCCGCCGAAGCCCGGCTCGACGGTCATCACGAGCACCTGGTCGAATTCGGGCAGCAGATCGAGGTACGGCTCGATCGGGGTGCCCGGTTTCACCGCGATGCCGGCTCGCGCGCCGATCTCACGGAGCTTGCGGGCAAGACCGACGGCATCCCTCACCGCTTCTGCGTGGAACGTGACGGAAAATGCGCCGGCCTCAGCGAAACCCGGAGCCCATCGGTCGGGGTCGTCGATCATGAGGTGCACGTCGAGCGGAATGGGCGAGACCTGTTGCAGGCGCTCGACCATCGGCAGGCCGAAGGTGAGGTTCGGCACGAAGTGGTTGTCCATGATGTCGACGTGGACGAGATCCGCGGTGGCGATGCGGCCCACCTCGCGTTCGAAATTCACGAAATCGGCAGCAAGGATGCTCGGGTTGATACGCACGGACATTCCTAGACCCTACCGACCAGCTGGATGAACATGGCGTCGGTACCGTGGCGGTGCGGCCAGAGCTGCACGTGCTCCGACTCCGGCAGATCGAGCGGCGCGCGCGTCACGGCCGCGAGAACAGACTGCGTGTCGAGCAGTTCCACCGCGATCGGACTTTTGCGCAGCCCCGCCTGCAGGATGACGCGGGTCTCGCCGAGGTGCGGCGAACAGGTGACGTACGCGAGGATGCCCCCCGGCTTGAGAGCGCGGAGCGCGGAATCGAGGAGCCGCAGCTGCAGCTCGGCCAGGTCCGCGACATCCCTGGGCTGCTTACGCCAGCGTGCCTCCGGCCGACGGCGCAGTGCGCCAAGTCCGGTGCAGGGTGCGTCGAGCAGAATGCGGTCGAACCGCTCGGGATGCGAGTCGCCGACCGTCGTGCCATCCAGTTCCCATACCTCGGGTGGCGGCTGGAATACCGCAAGCGCGTTGCGAACCAGTTGCGCGCGCGCCGGCACGAGCTCGTTGGCAATCAGCGTCGCGCCGCCCTCCGCGGCCTCAGCGTTGAGCAGTGCGGCCTTCCCGCCGGGCCCGGCACAGAGGTCGAGCCACAGTTCGCCCTGCTGGATCGGGCGCGCGCGGCTCAGAGCGAGCGCCGCGAGTTGCGAACCCTCGTCCTGCACGCGCGCGGTTCCCTGCCGGACCGCCTCGAGCTTCAGGGGATCGCCGCCGTCGAGTGTCGCCCCGACCGGCGAGTACGCGCCGGGATGCGCGTTGAGGTCCGCCACGTCCGACCTGCCCGGCAGCGCCACGAGGCTCACACGCGGCGGCACGTTGTCGGCCGACAACACCTCGACGAGCTCATCGGCACGCTCTTCTGCGGCGAGAGCCTGCCGGAACGCCCGAATCACCCACTGCGGATGCGAGTACTCGAACGAGAGGCGCTCGTCGTCACTCTCGGCACCATCGAGCACTCGACGGCGCCACTCCCCCGCATCCGTTCGCGTGATGGTGCGCAGCACGCCGTTGACGAAGCCGGTCGCCGAGTTGGAGCCGACGGTCTTCGCGAGCGACACCGCCTCGTCCACGGCCGCGTGGTCCGCAACGCGCAGCGAGAGCAGCTGATGGCAGGCGAGGCGCAGAACGTCGAGGATCGGCGGGTCGATCTTGTCGGCTGGCCGTTTCGCCGCCAGTTCGATGACGCGGTCGTAGTAGCCGCGCATTCGCAGCGTTCCGTAGGTCAGTTCGGTGGCGAATCCCGCATCCGCCTCGGAGAGCTTCGCGCGCTCGAGCCGCACCGGAAGCAGCAGGTTGGCGTAGGAGTCGCTCTCGCGGACGGCCATGATCACGTCGAGGGCAATGCGTCGGGCGGGCTGGATGCGCTGCTGGGAGTCGCTCATCGGGCCACCTCATCGGCGACCGTGGCGGCGTCGACGGGTCGGCCGCGCCACCAGGACGCGGCATCCATTGCCTTCCTGCCTGCGGGATGAACCGTCGCGAGTTCAAGCGGATCGGTCCCGGTGCCGACGCGCACGGCCTTGCCGACGAGCGCGAGGTGACCCGGTTCAAGGCGAGGCGCGTCCCGCGCGATGCCGGCATCGAGGATCTTGACCCGAGCGCCGTCGATTTCTGTGAACGCTCCCGGTTCGGGCGTGACACCGCGCACCAGCGCGTCGATGGATGCCGCGGAAGCCGACCAGTCGATGCGCCCGTCTTCGAGGCTGAGCTTAGGTGCCAGCGTGATATCGCCGACCTGCGGCTCCGCGCGCGCGTCGCCGGAGTCGAGCGCATCGACGACGCGGAGCAGCAGTTCCGCACCGCCCTCGGCGAGTGTCTCGAGTAGATGGCCGGCCGTTTCGTGGCGTCCGATCGGCTGGGTGAGCTGTCCGTAGACGTCCCCGGCATCCAGCTCCGCGACCAGCCGGAACACGCTCGCGCCGGTCAGCTCGTCGCCGGCAATGATGGCCCGCTGAACGGGGGCCGCTCCGCGCCAGCGCGGGAGGATCGAGAAGTGGAGGTTGATCCAGCCGAGCCGCGGCACCGACAGCAGGGGCTCGCGCACCAGGCCTCCGTAGGCGACGATCACGCCAAGGTCCGGCGCGAGCGATTGGATGCGTTCGGTCGCCGCCCCGGCGAGCCGGTTCGCCTTGATGGTGTCGATGCCGAGCTCGTCGGCAACCTCCGCGACCGGTGTCGCAGCGAGGATGCCGCGGCGCCCCTGGGGCGAATCCTCACGCGTGACGACCGACTGGATCGAATGCTCGCTCGCGGCGAGCCTGCGCAGGCTGGGAACGGCTGCCGCGGGAGAACCTGCGAAGACAAGGGAGAGCGGCATCCGTCTATTCTCGCGCACGCTCGGGTTTCGATCCGCGCGCTCCTTCGTGGCGTGCGTACTTCGCCGGCGGGTCAGTCTTCGAGGAACGGCTCGACATCGTCGAACCGAACGCGCAGGGTCGGAGGCAGCGGCGCGCGCGGACCCTTGATGGCCGCCGACTTGCGCCGCGTCGTGGCGTTGCGAACGACCTCGGCTCGGAGATCGGCTGCCAGCTCCGCGCCCTGCGCATAGTCGAACCGCACGATGGTGCGAACCGATCCCGGCTCCGTGTCCACGGGACCGAGCACGTCGGCGCCGGGCACGGACAGCGTCGCGATTGCTCCGGCTACGGCATCCAGGCTGCCGGTCACCGTGGCAACCCGCACCGCCGGGGGGAAACGAAGCCGACGGCGATCCGCGAGTTCTGAGCGCGCGAAGTCGGCGTGCCGCCAGGTCGCAAGGGCCGATGCGATTCCGCCCCCGACGCCAACCAGCAGGGAGGGAGCCCCGCGTGCCGCAAGCGCAATCGCGTTGGACCACCAGCGCAGGCAGTCCTCGGCGACGCGCAGGCTTTCACGCGCGAGCATCCGCTCGCCGTCGAGCAGCAAGACAGCGCGGTACCCGCCCGCCGCGACCGGCTCCGCCCCCCGCGTCGCGATCACGAGAGCGGGCTCGGCACCGACGCGCAATACCGGCCGTTCGCCGTCCGAGATAATCACCCGCACGCCGGGAAACGCGCGACCCAGGTCTTCCGCGGTTCGCCCCGCGCCCGACCCGACGAAGCGGAAAGTCGTGCCGTCGCAGTTCGCGCAGTGCCACTCGGCGGCGAGTGCGCCGCACCAGCTGCAGGCGGGCACGGCCCTGGCCGATCGCTGGCCGAGCGGACCTTCGCAGCGCAGGCAGCGTGCGGTCTGCTGGCAGTCGGCGCAGGCCAGGCGGGGCGCGTACCCCGGACGAGCCACCTGCACGAGAACCGGGCCGGTCTCCAGTGCCGTACGTGCCTCCCGCCATGCCGTCGATGGGATGCGCGCGAGGGCGGCAAGGCGGTCGTTGGACGTCAGCTGGGCGGTAGGGATCACCTTCGGGAGCACCGATGGCGCCGGGGACACGGATTCCACCCATCCGATTTCGACCAGTCGCTCGACCTCGGTGCTGCGCGAGTGACCGGCGAAGACGAGCGCACAGCCCTGCTGTTCCTGGCGGAGAAGCGCGGCGTCGCGCGTGTGTACGTAGGGGCTGAGCGGCTCGCTGTGCAGCGGATCCCCGTCGTCCCAGACGGCGAGCACTCCGAGCCGGTGCGCGGGTGCGTACACGACGGAACGGTTGCCGACGATCGCGAGGGGCACGTCGCCGAGGCAGCGGAGGAATGAGCGGTAACGATCGGGATTCGACTGGCGGGCATCCATTCGCACGATGCGGTCCGCAGGCAGCACGGCCCGCAACGCGGCTTCAAGCTGGTCCTGGTCGCGATAGTCAGGAACAGCAAGGATCGCGCTGGTTCCGTCGGCGAGGGCCGTCGCCGCAATTGCGGCCAGCGTAACCGCCCAGCGGCCGACCCACTCGCCGGGTGCGACCTCGGCGACTAATGGCACCGCGTCGATCGCCAGTCTGGCGCTGGCCTGGATCGCGGCCTCGATCCGTCCCGGCCCGTAGCCCTCGATGGGCACAGCCGACACCGAAGACGCCGACGAAGTCGGTTCCGTCGCCAGGAATGCCTTCTCGACCCGAACCTGCCGCTTCGGGATCGCCAGCCTGACGATGTCGGTCGCCGACCCGGCCGCGCGATCGGCGGCCTTGCGGGCCAGCAGGGCGATCTCCGGCGTGAGCACCGGGATCGTCGAGACGACCTCTTCCAGGTCACTCAGCGCGCCCACATATTCGCCGGTCCCGGTCAGTTCCACAACGAAACCGTCGGCGATCCGCCCCGCGGAGCGCAGCGGCACACGTACTCGAACACCGGTGGCGATGACGGTTCGCAGGTCATCAGGCACGCGATAGTCGAACAGCCGGTCAAGCTGCGGCAGGGGTGAGTCGACCAGTACCCGCGCGATCAGCGGCTCCCCGTGCGCCGCGGGTGCCGCCATCGCTAGAGTCGCGCGGCTGAGCGCAGCTGCTCGACGCGATCCAGCTTCTCCCAGCCGAATTCCGGCAGTTCGCGCCCGAAATGGCCATAGGTCGAGGTGGCGGCGTAGATCGGACGCAGCAGGTCGAGGTCGCGAATGATCGCGGCTGGCCGCAGGTCGAAGACGGAGCGGATGGACTCGATGATCGTGTCGTCATCCACGTGGCCTGTTCCGAAGCTTTCCACGTAGAGACCAACGGGCGCGGCTTTGCCAATCGCGTACGCGACCTGCACCTCGAGGCGGTCGGCGAGCCCCGCGGCAACCGCGTTCTTGGCCACCCAGCGCAGCGCGTAGGCGGCAGAACGGTCGACCTTCGACGGATCCTTGCCGCTGAAAGCGCCACCACCGTGACGAGCCGCACCACCGTAGGTATCGACGATGATCTTGCGACCGGTGAGCCCGGCGTCACCCTGCGGTCCGCCGATGTGGAATACCCCAGTGGGGTTGATGAGCACCTTGACCAGGCTGGAATCGAGCTCGACGCGAGCAAGCACCGGTTCAATCACCAGCTCGCGAATAGCGACGCGCAGGTCGTCGGTGGAAATGGACGGCGAGTGCTGGGTCGAGACCACGACCGTGTCGATCGTCTTCGGCACGACTCCGTCATAGCCGATGGTCACCTGCGTCTTGCCGTCGGGGCGCAGGAAGTCCACGGCGCCCGACTTGCGCACCTCGGCGAGCTTCTCGGCCATGCGGTGCGCCAGCCAGATCGGAATCGGCATGTACTCGCGGGTCTCGGTGGTGGCGTACCCGAACATGATGCCCTGGTCGCCGGCGCCCTGCAGGTCATCGTCGTCGACGCTGGACTCTTCGCGCGTCTCGAATGCGTTGTCGACGCCCGCGGCGATGTCGGGCGACTGGCCCCCGATGGACACCTCGACGCCACAGGAGCGGCCGTCGAACCAGACGTCCGACGAGTCGTACCCGATCTCCGTGATGCGCTTGCGCACGATGCCGGGAATGTCGACGTAGCCCGTGGTCGTGACCTCGCCGGCAACGTGGACGAGACCCGTGGTCACCAGGGTCTCGACCGCGACGCGGGCGTGCGGGTCAACGCTCAGCAGGGCGTCGAGGATGCTGTCGCTGATCTGGTCGCAGATCTTGTCTGGGTGGCCCTCGGTCACGGACTCAGAGGTGAATAGACGCAGGTCTTTGGTCAAGAGGATTCTCCAGAAGGTGGGCGTTGAACTGCTCGCTACAGGAGCACGTCCAGAATTCGATTGGCCACCGCCCGCTTGGAGCCGCTGGCCTCGCCAACTATATCGCCAGCGGCATTAAGGATTCTGACGTCGTTGCCCTCTGTGGCAAATCCCGTGGTCCAGCCGACGCTGTTCACGACAAGAAAGTCGCACCCCTTGCGTGCGATCTTCGCACGGCCCAGCGCGAGCAGGGCATCGGGGTCGGTTTC
>JAODMF010000025.1 GCA_025464095.1 Glaciihabitans sp. | reverse complement strand
TGTTTCGGCGGCCATAGCGAGAGGGAAACGCCCGGTTACATTCCGAACCCGGAAGCTAAGACTCTCTGCGCCGATGGTACTGCAGGGGGGACCCTGTGGGAGAGTAGGACACCGCCGGACTTCTTTGTGAAATGGCCACCCATCGCTGGGTGGCCATTTTGCTTTAACCTGAGCTCGGTGCTCGAGCGAGCCGAGATCCGAACGATCCCATGAAGGACATTCTTATGAGCGACGCAGGCAACCGCGGCAAGCGGCCAGGCGAGGGGCGTCCGGGCGCCGGCCGTCCCAGCGGTGGCTCCGATCGGTCTGGCACGTCGCGCCCGTACAAGGGCAAGCCGGCCGAGGGCTCACGCCCGCCGTTTCGCGATTCGAAGCCGGCGTCGCGGGACGGCCGTCCGGCATCCCGGGACGGCAAGCCGTCCGACCGCGACGGCGAGAAGAGGCTGTGGACGCGAGGGGGCGCTCCAGCGCGCGGCGACAGGGATGCGCGCGAGCGCGAGACCCCCGAGGACCGCGATCCTTTTGGCACCAGGTCGGTGCGATCGCGGCACGACGATCCGGTCATCCCGGACGACGTAGAGCCCGGTGAGCTTGACCGCGTTGCCCGCAACGAATTGAAGACCCTGAGCAAGGACAATGCTGAGGGCGTCGCGAAGCATCTGGTGATGGCCGCCCGGCTGATCGAATCGGACCCGGCGCTCGCTCACCAGCATGCCGTGTCGGCCGCGCGTCGCGCCGGCCGGATCGGCGTGGTTCGCGAGACGCTCGCGATCACGGCCTACGCGGTTGGCGATTTTGCTCTCGCCCTGCGGGAGTTGCGCACCCATCGCCGGATCACCGGCAGCAACGATCAGCTGCCCATGATGGTCGACAGCGAACGCGGCCTCGGCCGGCCGGAGAAGGGTTTGGAACTGGGTAGGTCGGTTCCGCGCGCCAGCCTTCCGGTACCCGTTCAGGTTGAACTCGCCATTGCGATGTCCGGTGCTCGGCTTGATCTCGGACAAACGGATGCAGCGCTTGTTGAGCTGCAGATTCCGCAGCTGGACCCGACGAAGGCGTTCTCCTGGAGCCCGGCACTGTTCGACGCGTACGCTGCGGTGCTCGAGGATCTCGGTCGCGCAGCTGAGGCGGAGGAGTGGTTCCAGCGCTCCGACGTCGCGCTGGAAGCGCTCGGCGAGGGCGACGATGATGACGAAGACATGATCGTCGTCGAGGAAGAGCTGCCCGGTCCGGATGACCACGTTGACGACTGACTTTGCCGGCACGCCGCTGGAGGGAGTGGATGTCGTACTCGCCGATCTCGATGGCGTGGTCTACACCGGTCACCTCGCGATCCCATATGCCGTAGAGAGCATAAATACGATTGCCGCTTCGTTGCGCGTCGGATACATCACCAATAACGCCTCCCGAACCGACGCGGCCGTGGCGGAACACCTCTCGGGGCTCGGACTGCGCGTCGCGCCGGATGACGTCGTCACGTCGCCGCAGGCGGCGGTGAAGCTGCTCGCCGGGCTGGTACCTGCTGGCTCGACGGTTCTCGTGGTCGGGGGAGAGGGGCTCGTTGACGAAGTGGTCAAGGGCGGCTTCGTTGTAACCCGGTCCGCGCAGGAGCACCCGGCCGCAGTCATCCAGGGATTCGATCCCGAGGTCGGCTGGAAGCACTTGGCCGAGGCCGCATTTGCGATCCATACCGGCGTACCGTGGGTCGCCACGAACACCGACTGGACGATTCCACAGGAGCGGGGGATCGCGCCGGGCAACGGCACCCTTGTATCCGCCGTGCATACGGCAGTCGGCATCCTGCCCGTCGTCGCCGGTAAGCCGGAGAAGGCGATCTTCGACGCCGCGGTCGAGCGGTTTGCTGCATCCTCGCCGCTGTTCATCGGTGACCGCATGGATACCGACGTCGTGGGCGCGAATCGCGCCGGGATGAAGTCGGTGTTGGTTCTCACCGGCATCGACCGCGCCAAACAGGTGCTCGCCGCGGCGCCGGACTCCCGGCCGACCTACCTGATTGCGGACCTGCGCGAACTCCTTGAGCCCTATGACTTTCCGACGGAGACGACGGAACGGGATGGCTCGGTCGTGACCAGGGTCGGTGCCGCAGCGGTGCGTCGGGCCGGGTTCGTGCTCAGCGTCGACGCCGCAGGCCATCGACCGATCGAGCTCGTTCGGGCAGGGGCGGCAGCGATCTGGAATTCCGGTTCGGCGATCTACGCCCTCGAGGTTCCGCCCGAACTATATTCGGAACTATGACCGACCCCGTACCCTCACCCGCACAGCCCGCAGTTAGTGGCGCCGACTCCGGTGCGGACGAGGGCGATGCCGCGGCGCTGCTCTCTCGGCTGAGACTTATCGAGGATCGTCCGCTGGAGAGTCGGGCCGCCGCGTTCGCGCAGGTGCACGACGAGTTGCAATCTCGACTGGACAGCGGGGATAACCCGCGCTTGCATGCCTGATCTCCGCCTCGACAGCGCGCTCAGCGCACGCGGTCTCGCGCGGTCACGAACGCATGCTGCGCGGCTCATCGCCGACGGTCTCGTCACCGTCGACGGCAGGCCGCAGGTGAAGCCCTCGTTCCTGGTGCGCGACGACCAGACGGTCGAGGTCGCCGCGTCCGACCACTACGTCAGCCGAGCGGCGCACAAGTTGATCGCCGCGCTCGACGCGTTCGGCATCGACCCGGCCGGACGCGTCGCGCTCGACGCTGGCGCGTCCACCGGCGGCTTCAGCCAGGTGCTGCTCGAGCGCCAGGCCGCACGAGTGCTTGCCGTCGACGTGGGCCACGGGCAGTTGGCTTCGGAAATTCAGGGAAACGCGCGACTGATCTCGATCGAGGGCTTCAACGTCCGCGACATCACGCGGGAGTGGGTACAGGCCGCTTTGCAATCCCCTGAATTTCCGACACTCGTGGTGGCTGACCTGTCGTTTATCTCGCTCACGCTGGTAATTGGGGCGCTGCGGGATGCGGTGGCCGGCGACGCCGATTTTGTGCTGTTGGTCAAGCCGCAGTTCGAAGTCGGGCGCACCAAAGAGGGCGTCGTGCACAGTGCGACGCGGCGCCAGGACGCGATCGCCGCGGTGCTCTGGGCGGCCTGGGACGTCGGCCTCGGAACGGCGGGACTCATCCCGTCACCGATCGTCGGGAGCGCGGGCAATCGGGAATACCTGGTGTGGTTGAGCGCGACGGCAGGTTCGAATCCAACCGACTGGCGCGACCGCACGGTGGAGGTCGCCTGAGCCCCACGGCTCGCACGTTTTAGACTGTCCAGATGCGGGGTTTGTGGGCGGGCCGACTTTCAGCAGTTCTGATCCTGGTGTGCGTGCTGGCCGGATGCACGTCGTCGGCACTGATCGTGCCGGGGCCGGTCATCCCGTCCCGCCCGGTCACGAAACTGCTGGTTTTCATCGAGGAGAACCACAGCCTCAGCGAGATGGTCACCGCGATGCCCCGAACGGCGGCACTCGCGAAGCAGTACGGATACGCGACGAACTACCGGGCGATCCGCCATCCCTCCCTGCCCAACTACCTGGCCATTGCCGGCGGCAGTACCTTCGGTGTCACGGACGATGCGCCTCCGGCGAGCCATCCGGTGTCGGGCCAGTCGGTGTTCGAGCAGGCCATTCAGTCCGGACACACGGCGGGGGTTTTCGCCGATGGGATGACGGCGGCCTGCCAGCAGAAAGACGGGGGCACCAGGTACGCGGTGCGCCACAACCCGTGGACCTATTTCGCGAACGAGCGGGCCGACTGCCAGCGTTTCGACCGGCCGATCGGCGACCTCGCGGCCGCTGTCAGTGCGGGCACCCTGCCGAACGTCGGCATGGTTGTTCCGAACACCTGCAACGACGCACACGACTGCCCGCTCGGCCGGGCGGACGACTGGTTCGCCAACTGGATGACCAGGATCTTTGCGGGCCCGGACTGGAAATCGGGACAGCTGGCCGTCGTGCTCACGGCCGATGAGGATGATCGTTCGGCGAACAACACCGTGCTCACGGTGGTCATCCACCCGAGCCAGAAAGCCCACATCGTCTCGGCACCGCTGACGCACTATTCACTCACCCGGCTCTACGAGGACGTGGTCGGCGCCAGCCACTCCGGCTCGGCTGCCAGCGCGCCCTCCATGAGCGACGCGTTCGGGCTGCCGCTTCCCTGATCCGGCCGCGGTCTCCTGTCGCACAAAGCTGGTGAATTGCCTCGTTTCCCCTGCATGATCTCCCGCCGACGCGAACTGCCACCCGCATCCGCCAGAATGGATGCAGCGAAGTCTCGACCCCGCGCAACGAAGGAGTGCCTCCGTGACACCAGACCGGCAGGGCTCCTTCGACTCTTCCCGCAGGCACGTGCTCATCGTCGCGCACACCGGCCGCCGCGATTCCATTGACGCGGCCGTCGACGTCTGCCGCCAGTTGCAGGCCGCCGACGTGCTGCCCGTGATGTCGGCCGACGAGTATGCCGGCCTAACGGCGGTTGCGCCCGACCTCCTGGGGGTCGCGGTTCTCGGCGAAAACGTCACCATCGGTGACCTCGAGGTCGTCATCGTGCTGGGCGGCGACGGCACCATCCTGCGCGCGGCAGAACTCACGCGCGGCTGCGCGGCACCGCTCATGGGGGTGAACCTCGGCCACGTCGGGTTCCTCGCCGAGAGTGAGCGGGAGGACCTCACCGAGACCGTCGTGCGCGTGCTCGCCCGCGACTACCTCGTCGAAGAACGCATGACCCTGAACGTGCGCGTCAAAGTGGACTCCGAGGTGATTTACGAGACCTGGGCGCTCAACGAGGCAACCGTCGAGAAGGCGAGCCGCGAGAGGATGCTCGAGGTCGTCATCGAGGTCGACGGCCGGCCGCTGTCGTCCTTCGGCTGCGATGGTGTGGTCATGTCCACTCCGACAGGGTCGACCGCATACTCTTTTTCGGCCGGCGGGCCGATCGTCTGGCCGAGCCTCGACGCCATGCTCCTCGTCCCACTGAGCCCGCACGCCCTGTTCAGCCGGCCCCTCGTGGTCGGCCCCGACTCGGTTTTCGCCGTCGAGGTGCTCGACCGAACGCAGGGCACCGGCGTGCTCTGGTGTGACGGCCGCCGCACGCACGAGTTGCCACGCGGCGCGCGGGTCGTTGTTCGCCGGTCCCCGGTCCCGCTGCGGCTGGCCCGGTTGTCGCAGGGGCCCTTCACCGATCGACTGGTGCGTAAGTTCGAGCTTCCCGTCACGGGATGGCGCGGGCCAGCAGGCGAGGACGCCCGCGCGTGATCGAGGAGATTTCGATTCGCGGTCTCGGCGTCATCGGTGACGCACGTCTTCCGCTCGGGCCGGGTTTCACCGCGCTGACGGGCGAGACGGGCGCGGGCAAGACGATGGTCGTCACGGCGCTCGGCCTGCTGCTCGGCGAACGGGCGGATGCGGCAGCCGTGCGCTCCGGCGCCGGCCAGGCGGTCGTCGAGGGCCACTGGTCCGTCGATGCCACGGGCCCGGTGGCCGACCGGGTTCGGGATGCCGGTGGCGACCTGGACCTCTACGCACCGGGTGACGGCGCGAATCCGGGCCAGGCCGGCCTGCTGCTCAGCCGGTCGGTCTCGCAGGAGGGTCGCAGCCGCGCGGTCGTGGGCGGCCGCGCCGCCCCGGTTGGCGTGCTGAACGAGATCGGGCAGCAGCTCGTCGTCGTGCACGGGCAGTCCGACCAGATTCGGCTTCGGTCCGCGACCGCACAGCGGGAGGCGCTCGACCGGTTTGCGGGCGGGGAGCTGGGCGGCATCCTCGGCGACTACCAGGAGGTCTATCGCCGCTGGCAGGCCAACCAGGGCGAACTCGACATTCTCGTGGCCGAGCGCGACCGCAGGTCACGAGAGGCAGAAGACCTGCGAATCGCGATGACCGAGATTGAGGACGCGGCACCCCGGCGTGGTGAAGACCTCGAACTCGCTGAGCGGGCCGACCGCCTCACCAATCTCGAAGACCTGCGGCTCGCCGCGGCCCAGGCACAGGAATTGCTCTCTTCGCAGACGGGCGAAGACACGCCCGACGTGCTCGCCCTCATCGAAACCGCCCGCCGCACCCTGGAACGGGTTTCCGGCCACGATTCTGCGCTCGAGCCCATCGCGGCGGCGCTCGCCAACGCGAGCTTCATCGTCAGCGACATCTCGGGGCAGCTTTCCAGTTACCTGGGCGGTATCGACTCCGACGGCGGTCGGGAGCTCGAATCGGTCCAGGAGCGCCGCTCGCAACTGAACTCACTCGTGCGTAAGTATGGCGACAACCTCGACGATGTCATCGACTACCTCGACGCGGGCAGCGGCCGACTGCTGGAACTCGACAACGACGCCAACCGGATCGAGTCGTTGCGCATCGACGTCGAGGCCGACCGCGCCCGGGTGATCCAGCTCGCCGAACGGTTGAGCGAGGTGCGGCGCAACTACGGCATCCGGCTATCCGAGCGGGTCACCGCTGAGTTGAGAGCGCTCGCGATGGCCAATGCAGAGCTCACCGTTGAGGTCTCCGACCGCGGCGACTATTCGCTCGCGGGAAAGGACCAGGTCTCGATCCTGCTGCGTCCGCATTCGGGCGCTGAGCCGAGGCCGCTCGGCCGGGGCGCATCCGGCGGGGAACTGTCGCGGGTCATGCTCGCCATCGAGGTCGTCATCGCGGGCAGCGACCCGGTGCCGACCTTCATCTTCGACGAGGTGGATGCCGGGGTCGGTGGCGCAAGTGCCATCGAGATCGGCAGGCGCCTGGCCCGACTCGCGGAAACCGCCCAGGTCATCGTCGTCACCCACCTCGCCCAGGTCGCGGCTTTCGCAACCAACCACCTCTCGGTCGTCAAAGACAGCGAGGGGGCGGTGACGGCCAGTAGCGTGCAGAAGCTGGAGGGCGACGATCGCATCTCAGAAATGGCGCGTCTGCTATCCGGGCTCCCCGACTCCGAGAGCGGCCTGACCCACGCCCGAGAACTCATCGACATGGCGCGTGCATCCGCGTGAATTCAGATGCGATTACAGACACCGGGATGCTCAGGCTTCGCCCGTTCGGTACCGCCGACTATCCGGAGGTCACCAGTTGGTTCGCCGACGCCGGCGAGCTTCGGTTTTTTGCGGGCCGGCGACTCCGCTGGCCCCTGGACGACGCCCAGTGGGACCTGCTGCGCCAGGACCCCGCTCTCACCGCGTGGAGCGCCGTGATCGGGGACGACGACGCACCGGTTGGCCACGGCGAGCTTGTGGAGGAGTCATCGACGGTCGTGCGGTTTGCGCGGATAGCCGTGCATCCACACATCCGCGGGCGGGGATTCGGGCACATGCTCGTCCAGCGGATGATCGACAAGGCCGTCGGCGGTGGGTACCAGACGGTCACGCTTTTCGTGCACCCCGATAACACCCTCGCGATCCGGGGCTATCGCGGCCTGGGGTTCATTCCCGTGTCGGCGCCCGTCGCTGACCACCGAATGCGCATGACACTCGATCTCCTTCCGTAAACAGTTCGTTAAACCACGCCTCGCGGCCGGTCGGTCGCGGCGGGATGTGCGCTCGGTGGGATACGCTGTAACCCCGTGGTGGATAATTCTGAGCGGCCCGTTACCAAGCACATTTTCGTCACAGGTGGAGTCGTCTCCTCCCTGGGTAAGGGCCTCACCGCCGCGAGTCTCGGCAATCTCCTCACCGCCCGTGGACTGCGCGTGGTCATGCAGAAACTCGATCCCTACCTCAACGTCGACCCGGGAACGATGAACCCGTTCCAGCACGGTGAAGTCTTCGTCACCGATGATGGGGCCGAGACCGACCTGGATATCGGCCACTACGAGCGATTCCTCGACATCAACCTCAACCAGGCCGCGAACGTGACGACCGGCCAGATCTACTCGCAGGTGATCGCACGCGAACGCCGCGGCGAGTACCTGGGCGACACGGTGCAGGTGATTCCGCACATCACCGACGAGATCAAGCGCCGGATGCGCCTGCAGGCGAGTGACGATCCCCAGCCCGACGTCATCATCACCGAGATCGGCGGCACGGTCGGCGACATCGAGAGCCAGCCGTTCATCGAGTCGGCGCGCCAGGTGCGCCACGAGCTTGGTCGCAAGAACGTGTTCTTCGTTCACGTCTCGCTGGTGCCCTACATGGGCGCATCCGGCGAGCAGAAGACGAAGCCAACGCAGCACTCGGTCGCGGCGCTGCGTTCCATCGGCATCCAGCCGGATGCCCTCGTGCTTCGCTCGGACCGGCCCGTTTCCGAGGCCAACAAGCGCAAGATCGCACTCATGTGTGACGTCGATGAGGCCGCCGTCGTGAATGCCGTCGACGTGCCGAGCATCTACGACATCCCGACCATGCTGCACGACCAGGGGCTCGACGCCTACATCATCGACCAGCTGAACCTCGAGGCGGGCGCCGTGAACTGGGATGGCTGGCGCGAGTTGCTCGCGACGGTGCACGACCCGAAGCACGAGGTGACCATCGGTCTCGTCGGCAAGTACATCGACCTGCCCGACGCCTACCTGTCGGTCACCGAGGCACTCAAGGCCGGCGGATTCGCACACCAGACCAAGGTGAACCTGCGGTGGGTGCCCTCCGACGAGTGTGAGACACCCGAGGGAGCCGCCCGGCTGCTGTCCGATCTCGACGGCATCTGCGTTCCTGGCGGATTCGGCATCCGCGGCATCGAGGGCAAGGTCGGCGCCCTTCGGTTCGCGCGCGAGAACGGGATCCCTGCGCTCGGTCTCTGCCTCGGCCTGCAGTGCATGGTGATCGAGTACGGCCGCCACGTCGTGGGCCTCGAGGGCGCGTCGTCGACCGAGTTCGACCCGGATACCACCTACCCGCTGATCGCGACGATGGCCGAACAGGTGGACATCCTGGCCGCCGGCGACATGGGCCACACGATGCGTCTCGGCCTGTACCAGGCGGCGCTCGCCCCCGGTTCCCTCGCCGCCGAGCTCTACGGGGCGACCGAGGTGGGGGAGCGTCATCGCCACCGCTACGAGGTCAACAACAATTACCGCGAGCAACTGGCGGATGCGGGCATGGTGTTCTCCGGCATCTCTCCCGACCGGACCCTGGTCGAATTCGTGGAGCTTCCGCGCGCCGCGCACCCGTTCTACATCGGCACGCAGGCGCACCCGGAGCTGCGGTCACGGCCCAATCACGCGCATCCGCTGTTCAAGGGACTCGTCGGTGCCGCTCTCGAGCGTCAGCAGGCCAGCCGACTGTTCGAGGTTCCGGAACCGGCCGATGCCTGAGCATTCCGAGCTGCGCGACGAGCCGCTCGAGCTGGCAATCGAGGAGTCCGAGGTCGCGTTCAAGGGACGCGTCTGGGACGTGCGTCGCGAGACCTTCGACTATGGCGGGCATCCGATCACCCGCGAATTCGTGGATCACCCGGGGGCGGTTGCCGTCCTGGCTCTCGATGAGAACGACAACGCGCTGCTGATCCAGCAGTACCGGCATCCGATTCGCATGCGCGAGTGGGAATTGCCGGCCGGGCTCCTCGATGTCGAGAACGAGCCCCCACTGGATGCCGCCAGGCGCGAGCTCGCCGAGGAAGCCGACCTCGTGGCCGAGCACTGGACCGAGCTCATCGACTTCCACACCTCGCCCGGCGGCAGCAACGAGGTGCTGCGGATCTATCTGGCTCGTGGTCTGTCCAATGCGGACCTGCCGTACGGCCGTGCCGAGGAGGAAGCGGACATCCTGGTGAAATGGGTTCCGATGGCAGAGATCGTCGCCGGCATCCTCGAGCACCGCCTGCACAATTCCATCCTCATCGTCGCGGTGCTGGCCGCCCATGCCCGAGCCTGAGCTCACACTCGTTCGCAATCTCGAGCGCTACCTGCGCCACGTCTCGATCGAGCGCGGCCTGTCAGCGAACACCGTCGCCGCCTACGCCCGCGACCTCGCCAACTACCTTGACCACCTTTCGGCATCCGGAATCACAATGCCAACCGCGGTCACTTCCGCCGACGTGTCCGCGTTCGCGCGGCACCTGCGCACCAGGCCGGACGTTCCACTGAGCGCATCCTCGATGGCGCGGATGTTGTCGTCGGTGCGCGGATTCCACCGCTACCTCGTGGCTGAAGGCCAGGTGCCGATGGATGTCGCCCTCGACACCCCGCCGCCCAAGCTGTCCCAGAAGTTGCCGAAGGCGATCACGATCGAGCAGATGGCGCGTGTCCTGGCTGCAACGGACGGCGACGAACTCGCCGACCTGCGCGACCACGCCCTGCTCGAACTGTTGTACGCGACCGGGGCGCGCATCTCCGAGGCGGTCGACCTCAACGTCGACGACGTCTTCGAGGAAGACGTGGTGCGACTGTTCGGCAAGGGGGGCAAACAGAGGATTGTGCCGCTCGGGAGCTACGCGCGCAGGGCGCTCGATGCATACCTGGTGCGCGCTCGGCCGCGGCTGGCGACGAAGGGCGCATCCACCCCTGCCCTGTTCCTCGGGATGCGCGGTGCCCGACTCTCACGCCAAAGCGCGTGGCTGATCATCCGCGCCGCCGCGGAGCGAGCGCAGCTGGGCATCGAGATCTCGCCCCACACGTTCCGCCACTCGTTCGCCACGCACCTGCTGGCGGGCGGAGCAGACGTGCGCGTCGTGCAGGAACTGCTCGGACACTCCTCCGTCGCAACGACCCAGATCTACACGCTCGTGACCGCCGACACGCTGCGCGACATGTACACGACCGCTCATCCGCGCGCCAGGTAGGCCTGCGAGGCAATTCCGTGAGTCTGGGTAATGCGGTGAGTCTCGAAATCGTTCCGGCACACGCAAAGTAGACTTCCTGCATGACCACCCGCGAGGACGATTCAGCCGTACTTCCCGGCTTCGAGTCGCCCGTGCTTGGCCCGACCGGCCGGCCGCTGACGCGGTTCCCAGAACCGCCGGAACTGCGCGGGCACGGCCCCGCGCGCATCATCTCGCTGTGCAACCAAAAGGGTGGCGTCGGCAAGACGACGAGCACGATCAACCTCGGCGCAACGCTTGCCGAGTACGGCCGAAAGGTCCTCGCCGTCGACTTCGACCCGCAGGGTGCGCTCACCGCGGGACTCGGCGTCCAGGCCCACGATGTAACCACGATCTACGACCTCCTGCTGGGCACGGTCAAAGACACCCGCTCCGCGATTCTCGAAACCGCGATCCCGAACCTGCACGTCATCCCAGCCAATATCGACCTCTCCGCCGCAGAGGTCCACCTCGTCAACGAGGTGGCTCGCGAGCAGATCCTCGCCCGCGTGCTGCGGCAGGTCTCCGCGGACTACGACGTCATCCTCATCGACTGCCAGCCGTCGCTGGGCCTGCTGACGGTCAACGCGCTCACGGCCGCGCACGGCGTCCTGATTCCGCTGGAGTGCGAGTTCTTCGCGCTGCGCGGCGTGGCGCTACTGGTCGAGACCATCGACAAGGTGCGCGACCGGCTGAACCCGGCCATTGAACTCGACGGCATCCTGGCGACCATGTACGACTCCCGCACGCTGCATTCGCGCGAGGTTCTCGACCGCGTGGTGGAGGCCTTCGGCGACAGCGTGCTCGAAACGGTCATCGGCCGTACGGTGAAGTTTCCGGATGCGTCGGTTGCCGGCGCCCCGATCACAACGTTTGCTCCGGACCACGCGGCAGCGGGGGCATATCGGCAGCTCGCTCGAGAGTTGATCTCGCGTGGCGCCGTCGCCTAGCGGAGCAGCGGAGCTGGAGAAGCCTGGGATCGACGGCGCTGATGCGCCAGGGTTCTCGGTCAGCCTGTCAAACTTCGACGGACCATTCGACCTGCTGCTCTCGCTGATCGCCAAGCACGAGCTCGATATCACCGAGGTCTCGCTCAGTATCATCACCGGCGAGTTTATCTCCTACCTTCGCACCCTTGACCTCTCCGCGGAGGTCACCGCCGGTAGCCCGCAGCTCGACCAGGCCACCGAGTTCCTCGTCGTCGCCGCCACACTGCTCGATCTCAAAGTCGCCGGGCTCCTGCCGCAGGGTGAACTGGTGGATGCCGAGGACGTCGCGCTGCTCGAGGCGCGCGACCTTCTGTTCGCCCGGCTGCTGCAGTACCGCGCGTTCAAGGAGGCGGCCGCCTGGTTCAACGGGCGACTGGATGCCGAATCCACGCGTCATTTCCGATCCGTTCGCCTGGAGGAGAAGTACCGCAGGCAGACTCCCGAGCTCGTCTGGACGCTGAGCGTCGACGACTTCGCCGCGCTCGCGGCGCTCGCCTTCGCACCACGTGAGCTTCCCGTCGTGGGACTCGACCATCTCCATGCGCCGCTGGTCAGCATCCGGGAACAGGCGGCCATCGTCGTGACCCTGCTGCGCCGCGGTGAGCCGATGACGTTCCGCCAGCTCATCGCTGGCGCCGACCAGAAGGGCGTCGTGATTGCGCGCTTCCTTGCCGTGCTCGAGCTCTACCGTGCGGCGTCCATCGCATTCGAACAGGTCGAACCGCTGGGCGAGCTGACCCTGCGCTGGACGGCCGACCACTGGAGTGACGATTCTCTGGCTAACTTGGGAGCCGACTATGACAAGTGAACTGATTGCCGAAGAAGACCTCGAGACGAGGCCTGCCGCGTCGGATGCTGTTCAACCAACCGAGCTGGAGCGCAGCATTGAGGCGATCCTGACGATCGCCGACGAGCCGCAGAGTCTCGTCTCGCTGGCTACCGCGTTGAACGCGCCGGTGCCCGCGGTTCGCCAGTCGATCGAGCGCCTGGTCGACGACTACGACGGTCGCACGGGCGGTCCGCAGCGCGGCTTCGAGCTGCGTGAGGTCGGCGGCGGCTGGCGGCTGTACGTGCGCGCCGAGTATGACGACGCGGTGCGCGATTTCGTGCTCACCCAGAACCCGACAAAGCTGTCGCAGGCCGCGCTCGAAACTCTCGCCGTTATCGCCTACAAGCAGCCCATCAGTCGTGGGTCGATCGCATCCATTCGTGCGGTCAATGTCGACTCCGTCGTGCGCACGCTGCTCGGACGCGGGCTCATCACCGAGGCGTACACCGACAGCGAGACCGGCGCGATCCACTATGCGACGACGGACCTCATGCTCACGCAGCTCGGCATCAACTCCATCGACGAGCTGCCGCACATCTCGCCCCTGCTGGCTGACGGATCGGAGGGTTTCGATGACCTCCGATAATTCCGAGTTCGGAGCGGGTGCCGCGGCCGACGGCGAACGCCTGCAGAAGGTGATGGCGGCGGCAGGAGTGGCGAGCCGCCGAGTTTCCGAGAACCTGATCAGCGCGGGCCGCGTAGAAGTGAATGGCGAGGTCGTGACCGAACTGGGTCGCCGGGTTCACCCATCCGACCTGGTTGCTGTCGACGGAGTCGCGATCCAGCTGGACGCCTCGCGCCGGTACCTGATGCTCAACAAGCCGATCGGTATCGTGAGTTCGCTCGCCGACGAACACGGTCGACCGGACCTCTCGCGCTACACGCGCCAGTATGAGGAGCGTCTCTTCAACGTGGGGCGGCTGGATGCGCAGACCAGCGGGCTGCTGATCCTGACGAATGACGGCGAGCTCGCGCACGTTCTCGCGCACCCTTCATTCGGCGTGTCGAAGACCTACATCGCGAAGGTGTCCGGCGAGGTGAGCGGACGGATCGTGCAGCGCCTGCTCGACGGTGTCGATCTCGACGACGGCCCCATCAAGGCCGACCGGGTGAAGGTGATCGGCTCGCCCTCCCAGGGCCAGAGCATGGTTGAGGTCGAGCTGCACTCCGGCAGAAATCGCATCGTCCGCCGAATGCTCGAAGAAGTGGGCCACCCGGTTCTGGAGCTCGTGCGGCGCCAGTTCGGGCCCCTGCACCTCGGCAGCCTGCAGTCGGGGCAGATCCGTGACCTGACGCGCGATGAGCTGGGGCAACTGCTCACGATTTCGCGCGCGGCGGGAGTGCCGGCGGAGAGCGCTGAGCCCGAGGGCGGCGGGCGTGAGGATGCTGCAGGCGCTGGCCCGGCCGAGGGTGCGGATGCTCCAAAGGACACTCGCTCATGACCGAGAGCCGCCTTTCCGGTCCGGTTCGGGTCGTGGGCGCTGGCCTGCTCGGCTCCAGCATCGGTCTTGCCCTGCGCGAGCGCGACGTCGAGGTCATCGTCGCTGATGCGTCACCGGGCACCGTTCGCCTCGCTGTCGACTACGGTGCCGGCCGCGAAGCGCAACCCGGCGACCAGCCGCAGCTCATCGTCGTCTGCGTGCCGCCCGACGTGACGGCGACGGTGGTTGCGGCGGAACTTGCGGCCTACCCGAACGCGATTGTGACGGATGTCGCGAGCGTGAAACTCGCGCCGCTCACCGAACTGCGCGCGCTGGGCGCCGACGTCTCCCGTTACATCGGGTCGCATCCGATGGCCGGTCGCGAGCGCGGGGGAGCGGTTTCCGCCCGCGCCGACCTCTTCGTCGGCCAACCGTGGGTCATCGCCGAGCACGACGGCGTGCGGCCGGGCAGCGTCGCGCTCATCTATGACCTCGCCCTCGACGTGCATGCTGCACCGGTGGAGATGGACGTCGCCGAGCACGACCGAAGCGTCGCGCTGGTCTCGCACGTGCCGCAGGTGATCTCGTCCCTGCTGGCCGCGCGCCTCCAGCACGCGAGCGACCCTGCTGTCGCCCTCGCGGGACAGGGGCTGCGTGACACGACCCGCATCGCGTCGAGCGCCCCCGAGCTGTGGGTGCAGATCCTGAGCGCCAACGCGGAGTCGGTTGTCGAGATCCTGAAGGCGTACCGGGCCGATCTCGATCGGGTTATCGGTGCTCTCGACCAGCCCGGTGCCCGCGGGTCGCGCCGGGCGGTGGCCGAGTCGCTCGCCGGCGGCAACGCTGGCGTCGCGCGGATTCCGGGCAAGCACGGCCAGGCCAAGCACTTCAGCCAGCTCGTAATCATGGTCGACGACGTGCCGGGCGAACTCGCGCGCCTGTTGACCGAGATCGGCAACACCGGCGTCAACATGGAAGACCTGCGCCTGGAGCACTCGCCGGGCGCGCTGTTCGGCCTCGCCGAGATCAGCGTGCTCCCCGAGGTCGAGCAGCGGCTGGCCAGCGAACTCGAGGCCGGCGGTTGGAAGATCGCGGGGGCGCAACAGTGACCGCCGCGCGGGGCACGACCGTCGTCGCCGTCGACGGTCCCGCTGGCAGCGGAAAGTCGAGCGTGAGCAAGGCCGTGGCGAAGGTGCTCGACTTCGACTACCTCGACACCGGTGCCGCCTACCGCGCGCTCGCCTGGCTGTGCCTGGAGAACGGAGTTGACACGCTGGATGCCTCCGACGTGATCGAAGCGCTCGACACCTTCGACTACTCCATCGGCATCGATCCCGAACACTACTTCGTCAGGGTGGCCTCGGACACGATCACCGAAGCCATTCGCGAGCCGCGCATCAGCGCCGTGGTGAGTGCGATCGCGCGGGTTCCGGAGGTGCGCAGCCACCTCGTGGACCTGTTCCGCCGCATCATCGCCAGCAGCCGAAAAGCCGGCATCATCGTGGAGGGCCGCGACATCACCACGGTCGTAGCGCCGGATGCACGGGTGCGAATTCTGCTCACCGCATCCGCAGAGGTTAGAATGGGACGGCGTTCAGCGGAAATCTCCGGGGTTTCCGCCGAGACGACGGCCCGGCAGCTCGCCTCGCGGGATGCCCAGGACTCTCGGGTCGTTGACTTCATGAATGCCGCAGACGGTGTTATCACCGTCGATTCGACGGATCTCGACTTCGACCAGACGGTTTCAGCCGTTGTCGAACTCGTGCGTGCTGCCCCGGGCGGCAACCAAACTTAGGACTATTGACATGGCTGACAACGACGACGACTTTCCGGAGTACGACTCCGGCCTGGCGGCTCGGCTCGACGCGATCGACGACGAGGCGGCCGCGCAGCGTGCCCGCACCCTGAGGGCGGGACTCTCCGACTACGACCTCGAAGACGAAGACTTCGAGGTTCTGGATGCCGCGACCGAAGATCCCGACGCGATCGTTTACTTCCCGGCGCTCCCGGTGCTCGCCATCGTCGGTCGCCCGAACGTGGGCAAGTCGGCGCTCGTCAACCGCATCATCGGCCGCCGCGAGGCAGTCGTCGAAGACACCCCCGGGGTCACGCGCGACCGCGTGAACTACAAGGCGGAGTGGAACGACCGCAAGTTCACTCTCGTCGACACCGGCGGATGGGAGCCGGACGCCAAGGGAATCAACGCGTCCGTCGCGGCCCAGGCCGAGGTCGCGATCGACCTGGCGGACGCGGTGCTGTTCGTCGTCGACGCGACCGTTGGGGCGACATCGACGGACGAGCACGTTGTCCGGATGCTGCGCTCGACGAAGAAGCCGGTCATCCTGGTCGCCAACAAGGTCGATGACGTGCGCCAGGAGGCGGATGCTGCCGTGCTGTGGAGCCTCGGCCTCGGTGAGCCGTGGCCGGTTTCCGCGCTGCACGGCCGCGGTGTCGCTGACCTCCTCGACAAGGTGCTCGAGATCCTGCCCGAAGTTTCTGCTGTCGCGAAGGAAGAGGTCGGTGGCCCGCGTCGCGTCGCCATCCTCGGGCGTCCGAACGTCGGCAAGTCCAGCCTGCTCAACAAGACCGCGGGGGAGGAGCGAGTCGTCGTGAACGACCTCGCCGGCACCACGCGCGACCCGGTTGACGAGCAGGTGGAGATCGCCGGAAAGTTCTGGCGATTCGTCGACACCGCCGGTATCCGTCGCCGCGTGCACCTCTCACAGGGCGCCGACTTCTATGCGTCGCTGCGAACCTCGGCGGCGCTCGAGAAGGCGGAGGTCGCCGTCGTCATGATCGACGTCACCGAGCCAGTCAGCGTGCAGGACCTCAAGATCATCGACCTCGTTCTCGAATCGGGCCGTGCGCTCGTGCTCGCGTTCAACAAGTGGGACCTGCTGGATGACGAGCGCCGGCGCTACCTGGAGCGTGAGATCGAGCAGGATCTCAGCCACGTGTCCTGGGCTCCGCGAGTGAACATCTCCGCGAAGACCGGTCGCCACATGGAGAAGCTGGTGCCGGCGCTGGAGCTCGCGCTGCAGTCGTGGGACACGCGAATTCCGACCGGCAAGTTCAACGCGCTCGTTGCCGAGCTTGCGGCGGAGCATCCGCACCCGGTTCGCAGCGGAAAGCAGCCGCGCATCCTGTTCGGAACGCAGGCGGCCTCGCGCCCGCCGACGTTCGTGCTGTTCACCACCGGCTTCCTTGACCCGCAGTACCGACGTTTCATCACGCGTCGCCTGCGCGAGATTTTCGGCTTCGAGGGAAGCCCGATCAACGTCAACATGCGAGTGCGTGAGAAGCGCAAGCGCTAGCGTGTAGGCATGCCTGTTCTGCTTCAACTCGACTCGTCCGCCGATCTCGAGGAGTCGAGGTCGAGAAGCATCACGCGTGCGTTCGCGGCCGGGTGGCAGGCGGCCGGTGCGGAGTTCACGGTCGTCGAGCGTGACCTGCACCTCGATCCGCTCCCTCACCTGCCGGATGCGTCGCTGCACTGGCCGGTCGAATTGCGGCGGGCAGGTTCGAAGCCGCCCATCGATGCCGTGCGCTTGCAGCGGGAGCTCCTGGATGAACTGCTAGCGGCGGATGCGCTGGTCGTCGGCGCGCCGATGTACAACTACTCGATGCCGTCGTCCCTGAAAGCGTGGATCGACTACATCCACGTGCCGGGGATCACCGCCTCCTATGAGGGCTCCGCTCGACCGCTCGAGGGGCGGCCGGCGGTCATCGTGCAGAGCCGCGGTGGTTCCTACGATGAGGGGAGTGCGACCGAGGGCTGGGACCACGGTGTTCCGCCGTTGCAACTGATTCTCGGTGACGCGCTCGGCATGGCGGTGACGGTTCTCACGGCCAGTCTCACCCTCGCTGATGACCTCCCCGGTCTCGCCGACCGGCGTGATCGAAGCCACGAGGAGCTTGCGATGGCGCTATCTCGCGCGGCAGAGCTGGGCACGTACCTGGCCGCCGACGTGGCTCGCTAGGTGTCGGGTCCGCCGCCCTTCCCGCCGGGCCACATTCGCGACCCCGGCGACGCCTGGGTCGAGGGACCGGACGGGCAGCGCTTCTGGGGCAGGTTCGGCGCTGCCGGGTTGCTGGTCTGGAGTCGGCGGCGGGGCATCCTGCTGCAGCACCGCGTGGCGTGGAGTCACTTCGGTGGCACCTGGGGGTTGCCGGGGGGAGCGCGCAAGAAGGGCGAGTCGGCGATCGATGCTGCCCTGCGGGAGGCTGCGGAGGAGGCGACGGTGCCGCCGGAGAATCTGAGAGTGCTCGCGACATCCGTTCTCGACCTGGACTTTTGGTCGTACACGACTGTCGTCGCGGAGGCACTGGTCGACTTCGATCCGGTGATCGCGGATGCCGAGAGCAACGAGCTGCGCTGGGTGCCCGTGGATGCCGTTGACACCCTCGACCTGCACCCCGGCTTCGCTACGGCCTGGCCCGATCTGCGCGCAACCCTGCGCTAAGCTAGTCGAGTTGTCATCGCTGATTCGGTGATCGAGCGGGCACGGTGATCGGGTTCTTACCGGTAATCGAGTCCTGTCCGGTGATCGAGCGAGATCGAGTTCCAAACGGTTTCGTCACGCGATGGAAGCCACGGGCTGTGGCGCAGCTTGGTAGCGCACTTGACTGGGGGTCAAGGGGTCGCAAGTTCAAATCTTGTCAGCCCGACAGAAGGCCGTTCTAGGAACTGTTCCAAGAACTGGCCAAAAAGAAATCGCTCCGGAGAATTCTCCGGAGCGATTCTTTGTTTGGGCGAGATCTGTGTTCCTGTGGAGCTGGCTCACCAGGTTTCACACTCTCGTCGACCTCGGCCCTCGACACCCAATTCTGGACAGTCGTTTCAGAAATGCCGATATCTTTCGCGATCTGCGCAAACGACACCTCACGGCGTCTCGCGATCGCGACCACATCGTCCCGGAACTCTCTCGGAAAAGCTCTTGGCGTGGTCAACCTCCTTCCAGCGGCGACCGAAATCACCACAAGCTGGCGAGACGTCTCGGTCGCCTACGGCATCAAATCTTGCCCGACAGCGTGATGAGACTGTAGACGGTGACCCCGACTAGGAAGAGAGGCGCGGACACGAGCAGTATTCCTCCGACGGTAGCTATTCGACGATTCCATCGCCCATGGAACGCGGCGACGATGTCCAGCGTGATCGCAGCCCCAATGAGCAGAGCCAGCAAGAGCTCGAGCCACTCGAGCAGGTCATATCGCACCCAATCAGGAGACCGGTCACGAAATTCTGAAAATTGCGTACTACTCACCAAAGACAATCGCCGTGTACTGCCCGAGTGTCGCAAGAACACTTACCCCAAATGCGACAATCCCAATCGCTGTGATTTTCGTGTTCCGCGCCGAAGTTGAATTCGAGATTCCGGACTCTTGTATACCGTTCACGCTGTTCCTTGTCTTTGCTATTCGGACCGCGATTACCAGGTGCGGTTCGAAGACCACCACGGCCGCTGCACGGCGGTCGTCTAAGTTGTTCGGACTAACAGGTGGGCTTTGGCTTTCGGCGAGGTGCAGGCTCGAGGTCGGCCTATGTCCTGAGAGGCACGACTTCCGGATTGGTGGGAGTTTCAGCGTCCTCCGCGTTGTCGTTGGTCCAGACTAGGCACCCCCGGAGGACGACCGACTGGTTCCTAACGGCTCCCCACCTTGTCAGACTCGCTTTGTCGTCGCTTGCGGACGAGAATCACAATGCCGAGAGCGAGTGAACCGGCCCCGGCGAGTCCGGTGATCCCCACCACGGCCTGCGCTGTCGCGGCGGCCGCAAGACACTCTCGCTTCAGTGGAGCGTTCACAACCAAGCCGCTGTCCGTGAAGCCACTCCACGGTGGTGCATTTTGATCATCGGGAATCGGCTGCTTTGAATAGCCCTGTACGTCGCGCAGGCTGCCGCATTCCGCCGTGTCGGAGTGGAGGCTCGCTGGGTTCTGGATGGGGACGAGCAAGGGCCAGAGCCACAACGCGACAGCGGCCACCACTAAGACGGCGCCAAGTACCAGCCACAAAGTGGGACTCTTGTATTTCATGGCTTCTCTCAGTCGTCGAAGGGTGAAACGCAGGATATAGATGTGCAGCACCTAGGGGCTCATACGGGCCCCGGATCTGCGGGCTGAGGTCGCACAATTGAAATACAAAGTGTCCCTATCCTGTAACGAGACGGTCGTCGTCCTACGGAGATGGGCAACATCCCGCGATCCTCTAAGGGAGCCTGACCGCTCCGGTACTTTTAGGAGGCTATAGTGCTGGTCCCTTGGGTGAAGCCACCGACGGAATTCTTCTACGCGAGAACTCGCCCTTACCTCGCAGAGCACGGATCCAAACAACGGGCCGACAGTTATTTTTCCGACGCAGGCGTCACTCAAGTGGTGTTCGATCTAACAGAGATCCACACGGTCATCGATTGGTTTGAACATATGCGCGCCAGCCTGCCTTACCCCGGCTGGGCAGGGGGCGGCTGGGACTCCCTGAATGACGTGTTTGAAGAGATTGCCGATTCCTGGCCATTTCCCCTGGTCTTTTCGTTCGTGGGAATCGCATCGCCGAGCGGCGAACAACTACGGCTTCTACTGCAACTCGTTCTCACGATGGGTCGGCTCGAAGACGATTTGGCAACTATGGGTAAGCAGTTGATCCCGGTGTTTTACGAGGCATCGGCGTGATTGCGTGGAGCCGTCGACGAGGAAGCGTTGGCTTTCACTCTGCAAATTCTCACAGTTGACCCCCAACCACCGCTGACTCACCTAATAGGTGTCCGGCCAATCGCGGAGGTGGCGCAACCACTTGTACTTGAGAGCCTAGAAGGTGTCATCCTCATCTTTGCCCAATCGCCGTTCGTCGCAACATAAGCTTGCCCTCGGGAAGACCTCCGCCAACCAATTTCGGGAAGTATGCCGACAGACTTCGCGAAGCAGCGCCTTGATCTCCTTCTATAGCTATCGGGCTGTGGCGATTCGAGAGTCAGTTAGTTGAGCCGTCCACGCGGGTTCCCTTCGAACCATTGACTTTGGTCCTGCCTCTATCGACTACGGGTTTCCGCAGAAACTCAAGGCGGAGCAGAATCTTCTTCGGAAAGCTTCGCTTGTAGTCCTGGAAAGGAGCCGACATGGCGTCGAGTGGTGCCGTCGTATTTGTTGTGTGGCGTGGCTACGCGGATTCGGCTGAGGCTGCCGCAGAGGGGGACTTGATTGATCCTGAGCTGATGGGCATATTCGACGACGAGGTGCTGGCGGACAGTTACCTTCTTGAACTCACCGAAAGCGAGGGCGGAACAGGGACGTTGCGGTGTTATGTCGCCACAAAGGAGCTCGACGTTATCGACTGGGAAGAGGGTTTTATAAGTGTGGGCTGATGATGAAATCTGAGTTGAAAAAGGTCTACGTTCTGACACACGATCGCATGTTGGCTCCCGAGGACACCTCGCAAGCGGATGATTTGTCGCGCGAGCCTCCGTCGGACACGAAGCTCATAGGTATCTTCTCCTCGCTAGGGCTTGCCCAAGAGGCGCTTTCTTCAGCGGCGAAGCTGCCGGGATTCTCGCTATTCCCGGACTCGTTCGCCGTGACGGTTTATGAAATCAACAACCGTTGGAATCGTGAGCGACAGAGAATGTAGGTGACGAATTCATCTATCAATCGTTCGGCTGGGCTCGCGGGACTCGCACGGTGTTGCTGACTATCGGGCTTGCGGTGCTGTTGATTGTCTTTGCGCAGCTCTGCGGGTGGCGACCGCGTAATTCGTCGAGCGCATGGGTGGGGTTCGAAAGCCGTTCACCCACGACGACCAAGCCCGCGAACTCGGATGAGTGACCGGGCCTTCTGTCGGCGTCGCCCCAACCTCTCCGCGTCGGAGCGCCCTGCCAAGTGGTGCGAGAGTCCTTCAAGCGAAAGCAGGGGGCTGTGCCCGATGGATGAGCGGAACAGTGGATGTTATCTTTCCCGACACGAGGCTTCCGGGCGATGCTTATGTTCGACGCCAGGAACGAGGATGATGACGAGCCGCGACCCGAAGGTGGCGCGGACGTTGAACTGGCGAGCATGCCCTCGAGCGAGCGCAGGTTGGGGTGCGGCTGGTCAGCACTTTGTGGCGGGAACGGCCTTCAGCCACAATCTGCTCAGTCGCCCCGCGAGTTCGAGGACCGGTTAAGGCTGGTTCGAAGGCGCCGTCTGGTCGATCAACCAGTTGAGGTCGAGGTCAGACTTTCCAAAAGCCTGCACCCGGAACACGACGGGAACATTCGCAGCCCGCGCAAGTTCTTTCTTCGCCTGTTCGGCGGAGCCCTTAGCTGTGGTCATCGCAAATGTCACGGTCAAGACAGAGCCATCGGTGTCGGGGACGATCGAGATCATCCGAATGGTGTGCTTTAGATTGGGTGAAGTTCGAGCGTGATCCACCCTGGACGTTGCTTCAACCATTTCCGCTCCGGAGAAGGCTGCGGGATGTACGTCGACGCGAACCGATGGGCTCCCGTCGATGAGCCGCTGGACCGAGGGAGCGACCCACCCTTTCCACCACAAGTCAAGCTTGGGGTGTGAGGGATTTCCGTCCATGATCACCGAGCTGAATCCGCTCGGCTTCCCATCCAAGTCCACGAAGTGGTTGTCGTCCCGCGGATCGACGGTCGCCTGAATTGCCAGCGCAAGAGGTTCCATTCGCTGTTGTTGCTGCGCACGACCTGCAGAGATCGGGTTCGATTCTCCATATGCGCCCGTCTTCGATTGCGCCACGAAGCCCGCATACGCCGTCGCACTGCCTCCAACAGCTAACAGTGCCCCGAGAACTACCCCGACCACCTTCAATGCCGACGGTCCCAGCCTGTTTTGAAGATTCATTTTCATATCAGCCCCGTTCCTGCAACTGGTAACGCACTTTGGACCGTATTCGCGTCAGACGGTTTCGCCCACTGCCATGACTGATCGCAAGCTGATCTAGACGGACAAGGGGCTGGTTGCAGAGGTCAGACCGAAAATCCATGATGTGACCCGAAGTTCCGTTGCCATTGCTGGGTACTGACGATTTCATAATGGCTCGCAATCTTCGCGGTACACGCATCCCGTCAGCGAGCAATATTCATGCTCAGCGCTGAGCATATGCATTCCCCATTCCGCGCACAAGGTTGCTCCGCCGCACGAAGGTAGGACGGCCGCGATTAACCATCTGCCGAAATACCATTGGCCGATCTTCTCCAATCAGCCAATGCGCGCTCAGTAGGTCGAGCCAGTTGTCTCGCAGTCAACTCATGGAGGTCACCGTATCGTCACCTGAACGCTGGGTGACGAGGGAGTGAAAACAGTTCCGGCTTTCACCAGAGTTCCTTGTCCGGTTTCCAGCCGCACAACCTCAACACTCCGTCTAGGAGCGTCCGCCGACGGGGACCAATACACGTGAGCCGCATTGCTCAGATCCACTGGAGCGATCGGTTTGTAACCGAGTGCGCTCAGATTCTTGTTAATTCCGTCCCATGCCAGCGCGCCGGAAACGACGACGGTGGAGGTTGCGGGCGCATCGCCCACCGCGCCATCGTGACCGCTGTAGTCAACCGTCCCGACTTCGGAGAGGTTCAGCTGATCGCGCAGATTGTCCACCTTGTCAAAAGTGCCCGGAGGCTGGATGCCGAGGTAAGAGCATCCGGCGAGCAGCGCTGTCATGAGCGCCACGGCAAAACCAACAGCAGTTTTCCTGCGCAGCCTGCTGCCTAAACCGCTGCCCGTCTCGCGTGCTGCAAATAGATCAGTCAGCGCCATAACGGATCCCATGACGAGCATCCTTGCATGGGAAGACAGATCGGTCTTTTTCGATGGTGCTCCTGAGAGCCAGGGAACCCCGACATGCAGCAAGCTGTGAGTCACTTCTCGCTACGGACGCCCTTCAGCCGGGGTGCAGTAGTCCGTGCGTCGTCGCTATCGTCCTCGTCAATCGTCACGGCGCTATCCCAGTCGGCGTGATCTTTGCGGTCAGCCATGCTAACGACTCCTGGCTGAAGCATTGGATGGGCAGAATGGCGGGTACTGCGGAAGCTCGCCGGTAGAGGAGGATGACGTCTCGATCTTGTGCCCACGAGCTGAAGATCTCGTACGAGATTTCGCTCGACGTCAGCGTAGTTCGGACCACCATCCGCGTCTCCGTGAACCCGACCGAGAACACTGTGCCTTCTGGTAACTGTTCGCGAAGGCGATCGCGAACTCGAATGAAGTTGAAGAGGAATGCCAGGAGGACTGCGCCTAGGACTCCGATCGCGACCGTGACAATTGCAAATGTTTGTCCGATGATTCCCACGACCGTGAAAATTTCAAATTTTTGTCCAATGTAGATTCCCTCGGCACCGCAAAGGGCGCCCATGACGATCCCGAATACTCCGATCTGCAAAAGCCGGCGGGGCCGCGTCAGGGAACGCCGAAACGAGACGGAGGCAATCCGGTCGGCAAACTGCCGCCCTACAGAGTACGTACGTTCATATCGCAATGGCTCTGGACTGGCGGGGTCGGTCACGGCACTCCTTTGGCTGCGGTCGGCTGAGCTTATTGCACCAATAGCGCTCACGTTCGAGCTAAGTCGGTCGGCCTGCTCATCCGTAGTCACATCGCCCTGTTTCAGTACTATCGAAAAGAAATCCCGGGGCAATGTCGACATCCGCGTCCGCCAAGCGACGTTTGAGTATGAGGCCGCAACGGGCGGCCACAGGACGAAGGGGAATCACGATGAAGTACATGCTCATCATGCGCAGCTCGGCCGAGGCCATTGACGCAACGAAAGATGTCGACTTCGAGACCATCATCAACGCGATGGGCGCCTACAACGAGTCGATGATCAAGGCGGGCGTGATGCTCGGCGGCGATGGGCTCACCGATCCCAAGGAAGGCTTTGTCGTCGACTTCTCGGCCGAGAAGCCCATCATCACCGATGGCCCCTACGGCGAGGTCAACGAGCTGTTCAACGGCTTCTGGATCATCGAGGCCTCATCCAGGGAGGAGGCCGCCGAGTGGGCCAGCCGCGCTCCTCTCGGCGCCGGCAGCAAGCTCGAGGTGCGGCGCATCACCGACGAGAGCGACTTCGAGCAGTTCGCCGACAACGAGTACATCCAGAAGGAGAAGGAGTGGCGAGGGGACGGGCTGCTCGCCGAGTGACCGACATCCGGCGCACGGTCGAGGCCGTCTGGCGTATCGAGGGCGGGCGCATAGTCGCGACGCTCGCGAAGATGACCGGTGATCTCGGCCTCGCCGAGGACCTCGCCCAGGAGGCCGTCGCCGACGCGCTCGTGCAGTGGCCGGAGTCGGGCGTCCCGCAGAACGCGGGCGCCTGGCTCACGGCGGTCGCCAAGCGCAAGGCCATCGACGCATGGCGGCGGCGCGAACGACTGGATGCACGCCACCAGGCGATCGCGCACGACCTCGCGAGCCGCACTCTCGCCAGCAGCACCGATGAGGAGTGGGAGCCGATCGACGACGACCTGCTGCGGCTCGTCTTCACCGCCTGCCATCCCGTGCTCACGCGCGAGGCGCAGGTCGCCCTCACCCTGCGCGTCGTCGGCGGCCTCGGCACCGAGGAACTGGCCCGGATGTTCCTGGTGCCGGTTGCCACCATCCAGCAGCGCATCGTCCGAGCCAAGAAGACGCTGTCGCTCGCGAAGGTGCCGTTCGAGGTGCCGGATCCGAGCGAGTGGTCGGATCGGGTGGCGGGCGTGCTCGCGGTGGTCTACCTGGTCTTCACCGAGGGGTATGCCGCGACATCCGGAGACCGCCTGATCCGCACCGAGCTGGCGAACGAAGCGCTGCGCCTCGGCCGGGTGCTCGTCGGGCTTCTTCCCCGCGAGCCGGAGGTGCACGCGCTCGTCGCGCTCATGGAGCTGCAGGCGTCGCGGTTCGGCGCCAGGACGCTGCGCGACGGCACGCCCGTGCTGCTCGCCGACCAGGACCGCTCGCTCTGGGATCGCGCCCAGATCGCGCGGGGTTCCGCTGCCCTCGCGAGAGCGGACGCCCTCGGGCGGGGCCGCGCGGCGTACGCGCTCCAGGCGGCCATCGCCGAGTGCCACGCGACTGCCCCGAGCGTGGACGGCACCGACTGGGAGCGCATCGTGCTGCTATATGAGGCTCTCGGCCAGCTCTCTCCGAATCCTGTAGTCGAGCTCAATCGCGCGGTCGCGGTCTCGATGGCGACGGGATCGGCCAACGCCCTGCGCATCGTCGACCGGCTGGCAGGCGAAGGCACTCTGCGCGGATCCCACCTGCTGCCCAGCGTGCGCGGCGAACTGCTCGCACGGCTCGGTCGCACCGAGGAGTCTCGCTCGGAACTCCTGACCGCGGCAGGCCTCGCGGGCAACGACCGCCAGCGCGACGTCTTACTCGCGAAGGCGGCGGCGCTGTTGGTCGAGCGTCCGGATGACGCGAACTAGGCCTCAATTCGAGCGGTGTATGAGCGTCTGAGTTCCGCGGGAAATCGAGGGCCTTGTTCGACTGATCCCAGGAACTGCGGCCAGCGAATCGGAACTTCGCGAATCATCCCAGAATGGCACAACGCAATTAAAGAGCCGGGAGCGACAAATGACGGGTACGGATGCGGCATGGTGGTCCACGTGAAGTTAGGGGTGAAGCGGTGCTGAAGTACGACCGTGATGCGTCCAGGACCGCGCTAGCCCGGCTAACATCCGCTCAAAGGCAGCGTTTCGTGGCGGCCATCGCGCAGGAAATGCTGGGAGCGTGGCGACGTTGTGAGGAACTGACTGGACTTCCCGGGGGCAACGTCCTTGAGAGCGTAGTGCTCCGACTGTGGGATGCTGTCCAGTCTGGACTCGCGACACCATCTGATGACTTTGAACGGGCTGCGGCGCTCGTTCCGGACGAGGACCGCCCCAATTGGAGGTTTGGTTTCGCGTACGCGCAGAATGCGGCTTCATGCGTTGCGTATGCAGCGGAAGCAGTAGCCCTTGACAGTGTTGAATCTGCTGTGTGGGCGGGGTATCAGCTCTACGCGCTCGCCGATCATGTGGCGCTCGTAGAGATGCCTGACCTGGTGTTGAACACGCCGGGCGCGGAAGAGGCCGTGCTCTCGCATCCTCTAGTTCAGAAAGCCCTGAGCACGCTAGATCAGCGACTGATCCAGGCCCGCCTTGATCAGAAGTCGTCAATAGACGAACTCAAGCGAGCATCCGAAGTCGCCGCCGAAGAATTGCGAGCCGCTCTGCCGTAGACGGAGAGCCGCATTCATTCGCTCAGAACCGTTAGTAGAGTTACGCTCAGCGTGGCGCTCCGGCTTCTCGCTTTGCTCGCCTCGGCGACTGCAACATCCTCACCCACACTTTGTCGGTCGAGCGCTAGAGCTTTCGCCGCGATAGCGACCGCAGAGTGTCGTTTCAGAACGGAGTACCGATGCGCCCACACGTCATTGGTCGAACAGTAGTTGCTGCGGCCTTCGCCGGCGTCCTCATAATTGCTCTGGCCGGATGCGGCTCAGCCGCCAGCCCCGTCGAAACCGGTGAACCCTCCACAGGGTCTGCCATCCCGACTCCTGCAGTTGCTCCGACTCGAGCAGCGGATGTTGTCCAGCCGCCTGAGGGTGGCTGGGTCGCGTTCGACCGTGTCCTCGTTGGCGGAGGGATCTTTGCCTATGGAAGCCAACGTGAAGTCCTCCAACCTGGTACACCGTCAGTTTTCATCTACGTGCCGGGCGACGGACCGCATACGGTGGCTCTTTCCGCCAACCTCGGTGTCGGAGAAATCAAGCGGCAACTCATGAACGTCACGGGCCCCGATGGAGACCTGATGCTCGTGATCGCCTCGACGATACTGATCCCCTCGGAGGGTTTCACTGCGCAGAGCGTGGATTCGCGCCTCGACTCTTACAGCATCTCCAGCGGTGACCACATTGCGACATACGACCTCGGAAAATCAGATGACACGTCGCAGACGGTGAGTGCCATCGGGGCCTCCAGAAGTGATGTGGTGGGTGCGGACCTTGCCAGCAGCAACGGCGGCGTCGGCTCGCCAGTGGGGGTGAACATGCGAAGCGGTCAGAAGGTGTGGGCCGGCGGCCCTCACACGGTTCTGGGAGAAGCTGCCATCGCCGGGACCTCCTCGGGCACATTGGTTTTGGAGACTGTGAGTAATGAGAAGGATCCGTTTGGCAGTAGATGCGTGCGCGAGGAGGGCATCGACACCGTGACGGGGAAGTCGTTATGGACGGTCGATTCCACGAAGATCCCGGATCCTTCCAGTCCGAAAAGTTGCAGTGTCGTGAGACTGATCACGATGGACAGCGATGGTGGAGGGGACAGTTACAGCTCGTTCGGTGAGTTCTTTGCAGTGAACATCAGCGTCACGGGATACAACAAGAAGGACAAATGCCAGTCGTTCGACGGGGCAACCGGTGCAATGTACGAGTACAACGCCTGCACGGGAACGTGGCGCTACGACCCGCTCAACAAGCTCGTGGTGGATAACGCCGGCAACATCAACGACCCGGTCGTGGTTTATGACCTCGTCTCCGGAAAGGTCGTGTACACGGTGACGGCCAAGCAGCGTAACTCCCTCGACCTGAGCGTGCAGGGACTGATCGGCGGATACCTGTACACGAAGACCTCGGACGGTACCCCGATTGTCGATGTGGCAACTGGCAAGGTGGTCGCGAACGAAACAATCAACGCGCCCGCCCTCACTGTCGGCGGCTACACGCTCTACTCCGATGGGACGATCACCACCGACTCGCACCTGGCCGCCGGAGCGAACTAGGTCAAACCGGATCGCGGCCGACTACTTCTCCAGCAGACCGAGCCCAACGCGGTTCATCCACGCGATAGCACCAGCTTCGTCGTCGAACTCACCGTCATCCTGTGCGGCGACCGACGCTTTGATGACCTTGGCGAATGCGGGTCCGGGGGTGACGCCGGCGGCCATCAGGTGCTGGCCGCGGAGGATGGGAGGTTTCGGCTTGTTGTCCGGGCCGAGGGTCACTGCGACAGCCAACCAGGCGGCGCCAACGCCTTCATGGGATCCGCTGCCCCGGCCGCCGGTATCGGCGTCGACGAAACGAGCCCATTCCTGGATGGTTGGTCCGTTCGGGCCTGCGTCGAGGCGTCGCATCAGCAGCCGGACGGCGCGCTTCGACGGCACACCTTTCTGGCTGCCATGGGCGGCCATGTGGTTCCGGATGATCGGCAGGATGTTGTCGGAGACATGCTTCGGCGCGCGGATGCGTTTCAGGAACTCCCAGGCGGCGTCAGCGCCAAGATCAGCGTGCCCGCGCGACTGCACTGACTCGCGGCCGTCCGCGTCAACCACGACCTGGGTGCCCTCTCCCGCCTTGCCGAGGTCGTGCAGCATCGCAGCGAGCACAGCGTGGATGCGGGCGTCGCCTTCGAGGCCGTCACGGTCGGCCAGTTCAACGGCGCGGTCAGCGGCCAGGCCGGCGTGCACGTGGACAGGCCCTTCCGGGTGCCATTTAGCGTCCTGCGGCACGTCGCGGATGGCGGCGAGCTCCGGGAAGTGGCGCTCCCAACCGGTCTGGTGGAGGACGTCCAGGCCGAGGGATATGTTTCGGCCCTTCTCGGCCAGTTTCTCGAACTCGTGCCAGACACGTTCCACCGCAAGGTGCTCGTATTCGTCCGCGATTGACTGAGCGAGTTCCGCCGTTTCCGGTGCGAGGGTCATGTCGAAGCGCGCCGCGAACTGCACGGCACGGAGAACTCTGAGGGGGTCTTCACGGAAAGCGTCAGTGGTGTGGCGGAGCACACCCTTCGCCAGGTCCGCGGTGCCGCCGTATGGGTCGACGAGTTCACCGCTGCGGGGATCCCAGCCCATCGCGTTGATTGTGAAATCTCGGCGGGCGAAGGCCGCGACCTCGTCAAGGGCCGCGTGGGGGACCGCCTCGAAGTCGGTGTGTGTGCTGCCGGTTTTGGTTTCCGTGCGCGGGAGGGCGACATCGAAGTCTTCCCCGTCGACGAGGGCTTTGAGGACGCCGAACGATGCGCCGGTGAGGTCGACGCGGCCGATTTTGGTGAGCTGCCTGGCGATGAGTTCGTACCGACCGACGCCGTACACCTCGATGTCGACATCGTGCGCTGGCGTGTGAGTGCTCCTCGAGCGGAGGGCATCGCGGACGGTCCCGCCGACGATGAGCGGGCGGCCACCGGCAGCACGGATGGCGGCGAGCACCTTCCGGGTAGCGGGGCTGAGCGCGAGGAGGTTGTCGGCCGGGCAGCGGTGCACAACACCGCGTGCGCGCCGGGCGCCGCAGTTGGTGCAATGGACCTGGTCGGTGGTCAAGGCGATCTCCGGGGCAGATTGTGGGCGGTGGACAAACTTACCTGTGTTTGCGCGCGGATGGTCTGCCGATTCGCTCGTGAAGCTAAGTGGTCGGCTACGCAGTCCCGATGAAGTATGCGCGGCAGGAGGCAGGCCGAGCCTATGTTCGTGCCTGATAACTCTCTCGGCAGCCGGTTCACTGCGGCGTCGGAGAGTCCAGGCCTGAAGCTGTGGCAGGTCACAATGGGACGATCACCACCGACTCGCACCTGGCCGCCGGAGCGCACTAGGTCAAACCTTGGTCGCGCGCCGGTTGGGCGCAACGAGTGCACCGCGCTCGGCGGTCTTCACAGCGCTGTTGCGGGCGGTGCCGGGCGGGTTGCAAGCGCGTTCAGGGCGAATCCGTCGGGCATCGGACCCTCCCTCAAGCTCGCCACGGATGCGGGGTCGACGTGGGCGACCCGCACCCCCAGCGCCTGTGCGAACTTCATGTATGCCTTCTGGCCCAGCATCTTTTGCGGCCCGAATGGGATGCTGCCATCCTTCAACAATGCCTGGATGACGCGGGTGCGTATGGCCCGCCGACCCATGAACTCATCAGAGATCTGGACCTCGAACGTCAGCTCCGGACTTGTCGCGAATAACGTCTCCGAACCCTTGATGTCGTACGTCTTCTGAAGCGGGGCATCAGCCGCGAGATGGAACTTCCCTTTCACCTGGGCGATCGCCTCAGCAACGGCTACCCATGCCAGGTCGGTGTCGAGCGACGTTTCGATGTCTATTCCAGTCCAAAAGAGCTTGTGCAATTTTGCCATCAGTGTTCCTGATTTCCCTTGATCTTGTCCGGTTCGCCGGACGAGTTGATGCACTGCTCCCGCGGCCAAGGCAGTCGCGGCTGTGTTGATCATCGCGCATTCGATCTCAGTGTTCCTCATTTCTGCCCTCACCCCACGGCAACTGGTATAGTAAGCGGACTTATTATTTTTGAAAGGGGAACGTAATGTGGACCACGAACTACGAGGCGACAACGACATCCAGCCGGGAAGCGGTCTGGGATGCCCTTCGCGCGCTGCATTCGGGAACAGCCCTTGGCCCGAATTCCGATTCGTTCGAACTGCACGGCCCGTTCGAGGTCGGGACACGTCTGACCATCACGCCACAGGGGCAGGATTCCATGGAATCGCTGATCACCGAGCTGGAACCTCCCGTCCTCTACGCGGATCAAACCGCGTTCGGGGGACTCACCCTGACGTTCCGGCACCGGTTGACTCTTTCTCCCGCCGGAGGCACGACGGTGAGGCATGAATTGGAGATCACCGGCGACGATGCGGATGAGATCGGCCCCGAACTCGGACCCCAGATAAGTGGAGACTTCCCGGTGGCGATGGACGAGCTGCTGACCGCCGCGGAACGCGGTATTCGTGCCTGATAACTCTCTCGGCAGCCGGTTCACTGCGGCGTCGGAGAGTCCAGGCCTGACGCTGTGGCAGGTCACGAACCGGTGGCAGGCGGCGATGCGGGCAGCGCTTGCTCACCACGACCTCACCCATGTTCAGTACGTCCTGCTCGCATCCCTGGTCTGGCTCCACGCCGACGATCCGGCTCGACAGCTCACGCAAGCGGAGTTGGCAGAGTTCGCCGCAACTGACGTGATGATGACCTCCCAAGTTCTCCGCGTGCTTGAAGCGAAGCAGCTGATCGAACGACCATGGCACCCGACTGACGGTCGCGCTCGCGTCTTACGTCCCACAGCCGATGGAATTCAGGCCGCACGCCGGGCGACCGGCGACGTCGAAACTGCGGATGCCCAGTTCTTCGCCCCGTTGCTCGGCTTCGAGGCCTTCTCCGCTGAACTGGCGCGCCTCGCCGGAACACCATGAAGCCGCGCCGGCATCACCATGTGTTGGGAAGCACGCCCAGTGGCACGGGCTCGGGTCGTTCGACGGTACTCGTGAGGGAGATCACCTGGTGGTGACTGCCGGCCTTCAGGATCGCATCCATGATCTCAAGCACATGGAAGGCGAGTTGGGCCGATGCTCGATGGGGTCGCCCTGTCTCGATCGCGCGACCGAGGTCAGCGAGCCCGTACCCGCGACTCGCATCCGCGTAACCTGCCGTGGGTGCAACTGTTCGCCACTCGGGATCATCCTTCGTCCAGATCCTCACGGGGTCGGAGAAGTGGTTTGGATCAGGAACGCCCAGGGTGCCTGACGTTCCGTACACCTCGATGTTAGGAACCACGGACGCCCAGACGTCGAAGCTCATGGTGACGGTCGACGCAACGCCGGACGCGTGCTCCAGGATGGCAGTGACATGGGTGTCGACGTCGACCGCGATTCGCTCGCCCGACGAAGGACCTGATTCAACGATTCGCTCACGCGCCGACCTGGCGACCGCGCCGGAAACTCGAACCACGGGTCCGAGCATGGTAACCAGCGCGCTGATGTAGTACGGACCCATGTCGTAGAGCGGCCCGGCGCCCTGTTGGTAATAAAACTGGGGCGCCGGATGCCAGCGCTCGTGCCCCGGAGAAGCCCAGAACGCAGTTGCGCCCACGGGCTGGCCAATCGCCCCGTCGTCGAGCTGTTGTCGCGCGGTCTGTATGCCGGTGCCAAGCACGGTGTCAGGCGCCGAGCCGACACGCAGACCGGTCTCCTTCGCCGCAGCGAGGATCTTTGTCGCCTCGGCGGGGGTCACCGCCAGGGGCTTCTCGGTGTAGACGTGTTTGCCCGCGTGGAGTGCTCTGACGGCCACCTCGGCGTGCGCCGCGGGAATAGTCAGGTTGAGCACGGCCTGCACACGCCCGTCGTCGAGAAGGCGTGACACTGACATCGCCTCCACGTTCTGCTCCGAGGCGGCTTGCCGTGCTCGGTCCTCATCCAGATCGGCGACTGCCACCAATTCGAGGCCCGGCAGCGACGGCAACGAGGCAAAATACTGGGCGCTGATCTTGCCGACGCCGATGACCCCGAATTTCAGCGGGCCGCCCACAGCAGGCCCCTTTCGATAATCGTGCGAACGGCGGGATTCTTCACGATGTCGAGTTGGTGGCCGGGAGTCGACACGAATATTCGGCCCTTACCCCACTGGCGCGTCCAAATGGCGGGGGAGGTGACAGGCCGGCGCCAGGGGTCACCGGGTCGAGCTTCCTGGGTGGTCGTCGCGAGGACGTCGTTGTAATCGTCATGGAGCACCCAGTACTGCTCGGTGGTGAGCTCGAAGTCCCCGATTCCCTTGGTTATCGGATGTTCAGCTGCCGCCGGCAGCATGTTCACGGTGTACGGCACGTAGTTGTCCGACCGTTCGCCGATACGTTCTTCGGCACGCTTACCGGGATGTGCCGCGAATTGGCCGCCGACCAGGTGCAGATAGTCCGAGTTGTTGCGATAAGAATCCGCGATCCCGCCATGCCACCCGCCGAATCCCATGCCATTCTCGACGGCCCTCCGGAGTCCTGCAAACTGCTCGGACTCGATCGTCGTCATCGTGTTTATCTGCAACAGGAGATCGACGGTTTGCATGTACTCGTTGTCCGCGTAGGGCTTCGGCGAGTCTTCGACGTGCACCTCAAAGCCGTTTGCTTCCAGGAACGGGATGAACAGGTCGGTGGTCTCGACGGGTTGATGCCCCTCCCAGCCGCCACGCACGACGAGGGCCTTACGAGTTGCAGGCTGTTGGGATTGCGCGGTGTCGTTCATGAACTATCGGTCTCACTTTCATGCGATTGCTTGGTGACGTCCGCGTCGATTGTTGCTTCGGCACGTCAATAGGCGATCCCTACCCGTGCTCCACGTTACCGTTAATCGCGGCATCTTTCATAACTAAAAGAGAAACGTTTACCTGATGAGCGCGACAAGGCTCGAATCACCCACGCCGGTCGGCTGAGCTCCGGCACGCTGCACGCGAGAACCTGCGGCGCAGGGAGCAAGGCCTCACGCGGTGGCACGTTCGAATCGCAGGCACGTTCGATACGCTCGTGACGCTCAGGCCGGTAGCACGGGGAGCGCCTTAAAGCACCGTCAACGGCCCGTCGATCAGGCCTGGAATGGTGACAGCCGTGGAAGAGGTCAGACCAGCGCTGCGGGCTTTGCTGTGCTGTTGCGCACGACGATGTCGGTTGCGAGATCGACCCTAAGGCTCTCGTTCTGCGCATCTTCGCGCAACCGGATGACCAGTCGCGTGGCCTGCTCGGCCATCTCGTTAAGTGGTTGTCGTACCGTAGTCAAGGGCGGGCCGACCCACTGCGCGATCTTGAGATCGTCGTATCCCACGACGGAGAGGTCGCGGGGGATTTCCAGGTCAAGTTCCCTGGCCACCTCGTACACGCCGAGGGCCTGCATGTCGTTGCCTGCGAAGATGGCGGTGGGGCGATCGGCGCGTGTAAGCAATTCTCGTCCAGCGCGGATGCCGTCCTCGCGCAAGAATTCGCCCGCCAGGATGAGGTCCTCCCTTACCGGGATACCTGCCTCCTCGAGCGCGGAGCGGTAACCCGAGACTCGGGCCCTCGAGCACATCATGTCGTCGGGTCCGGAGATCATTGCGATCCTGGTGTGGCCGAGGTCGATGAGGTGCTTGGTTGCCAGCACTCCGCCAGACCAATTGGCCGCGCCGACCGAGGGCACATCGGGAGCCGGATTGCCCGCGGGATCGATCACGACGAAGGGAATGTTCCGGATACGGAGCTGCTTCTTGTTCTCGTCGGAAAGGTCAGAAAAGATCAGGATCACGCCAAGCGGGCGTCGGCGCAGCACACCGTCGATCCACTCGGGCCCGGGCGACTGCCGGTCGCCGGATTGGGTGAGGACGATGCTCATGCCGTTCTCGCGAGCGACACTCTCGACGCCGCGGATGATTTCGATGGCCCACTCCGTTGTGAGGGCACTGAACACGAGCTCAATGAGTGGCGCCGCTTGCGCTTCGCCCCGCCGGTTATAGCCCTGGTCCTGCAGGAGTGCCTCGACGCGGGCGCGGGTGGTGAGCGAGACGCCGGGGCGCCCATTGAGCACCTTCGAGACGGTGGACATGGAGACACCCGCTTCGTCCGCGACCGCGGACAACGTCGACCGAGCCCCGCGGGGGCTAGCGAGAGTTTCCGTAGACATGAAGCTAGTGTATAAGCCCTTGACGCCAAAAGAGGAGGGTTGCCCCCACCCCCTTCCGAAATCACCGGGAGATTTTTCGCGAACGTTTGAGCAAACTGCCAAGTCACGCAAATCGGAGCCGATCCCGGCAGGCTCACAACTCGGTCGTGCGGGCCGTGTGTGCCACCACTTCCCACCCGGGCGCGAGCGCCGCGGCACGCGCGATCGCCAGCACAAGGCTCGCTTCGCGCGCAACGCCCTGACCGGCGATGTCGAATGCCGTGCCATGGTCCACCGACACGCGCACGACGGGCAGGCCGACGGTAATGTTCACGCCGTCGTCCCCATACACAGCCTTGAATGGCGCGTGCCCCTGGTCGTGGTAGCAGGCGATGACGAAATTGTACTTTCCCCGAACGGCAGCCGGGATGAGGGCGTCGCCCGGGAGCGGTCCGACCGCGTTGACACCAAGGCCACGCGCCGCGGCGACGGCGGGAGCGAGGATATCCGCATCTTCGGTGCCGAACAGTCGATTCTCACCCGCATGTGGATTGAGCCCCGCCACCCCGATGAGCTCACCCGGCTTGCCGATCGAGCGGGCGAACGCGTCGGCGAGTTGCAATACCTGCAGCGTGCGCTCGAAGGTGATGTCCTCGATGGCCTGCCGCATGGATACGTGTGTCGTGAGATGAAAGAGATAGAGGTCCTCGGCCGACAGCACGAGCGAGAAGGTGTCAATGCCAAACTGGTGGGCGAGCAGCTCTGTGTGTCCGGGCCAATTGTGACCCCCCGCGTGCATGGCAGCCTTATTGAGGGGTGGCGTCACGATGCCGTCCACCTCACCCTCGCGAGCGAGTCGACACGCTTCGACGACAAACCGGTACGCGGCGTCACCCGCTTCGGCGCTCAGTTCTCCAACCGGCACATGAGCAAGCGACGGTCCCATCTGGATGAGGTCGATCGTGCCGGGGAGGTTGCGTGCGTCACTCGGGGAGTCGATGACTCGCACCGCGGTCGGGTCGCCGCCGACGAAGCCGATTGCCCTGCGCAGTGCGTCCGCGTCGCCAACAACGATGGGCACGCACGACTCGCGGAGGTCGCGATGCCCGAGCAGTGCCTTGGCGACGATCTCGGGGCCGATGCCTGCAATGTCGCCCAGGGTGACGGCAAGCGTGGGCAATTTCATGGGTTTGTCCTCTCATCGGGGCTGGACGGCGTCACTGCGCCGGCAGGTTCTACAAGGTCCCGAACGATCTCGGCGAGAAGCGTGGCTGAGCCAAATCCGCCGGCTTTCGTCACCACGAGCAGGCCGTCTGCGCGGCCACCGCGGATCATGCCGATCGGCGCACCCGCGCGGAGGGAGTGACTGAACAGAATTTCGGTTGCATCGAGCCGGGCGAGCACCGCTCTGGCACCGTCACCCCCCACGAGCACAAGCGCATCGATACCCTCACTGTCAAGGATGCCGGCCGCCTGCTCCGCGAGGGCCGCCGCGACCAGGGGTGCCGGGGTGTCGCGGTTCTCGGGACGCGCGACGACCGTGACTCGACGCGACGTCCGAGTTAGTTCAGGACGGCCCGACACCCATTCGGCGAGGTAGTCCTGCTGTCGCGCCGAACTTGCGTGGAGTGAGGAAATCACGATGAGGACGCGATGCGCTCGTCCGAAAGCGGATGCGAATTGTTGACCTGCGCTTCCGCACGGTCGATCGATCCGTGCGATCGCCGCAGCCAAACCCGCCGATCCGACCGCGATGGCCGCCGGACCGAGCTGACGTAGTGCGGCAGCGATCCCATCGAGATCCGCATCGCAGCGAGCGTCAGCGACCAGGATCCGCTGGCCCGCCTTCACCAACTTCGTGACTCGCGCCACGCTCGGTGCGTTGGGGGCCAAGAACGTGCCGACAGCGCCTGGCAGCAGCGTCGCGAGTGCGCTGCTTGGTACTGGCGTGACGGGATCTCGCGCGACTCCCAGTTCATCGACCGGAACGCCATTAACCAGAACTCGTCCGGCCTCGACCGTGCGCCCCATCGTGGGATATGCGGGACACACGACCACGAAGGCTGTCGGATGTCTCCGCGACCAACCACGAATCGCCCCTACGATTTGCGAGTGCACGGAACCCCGCATGGTTGAGTCGATCTTCAGGTAGAGGCGTTCCACGCCAGCGACTTCGAAAGCGCTCGTCAGTCGCGCCGTCGCGGCCGCGCTATCCGCGTGCTGCATCGCGCGCGCATCGGTTATGGCGGCGAGCACAGAGCGCCTGGATAAAGGACCCCGAGGACTCTCACGGAGCGCCAGCCGAGCGTCCCAACCTCGTTCGGCGAATTGCACGGCTGCATCCCCCGCCCCTGTGAGGTCGTCGGCGACAATGCCGAGTGAGCCGGAGACTGGACCGTGTGGCCGGAAAACGGGCACGCTTGCCGCCGTGGCGGAGGGTTCAGAGGCCACAATGACTCCAACCTGAAGAAACGTTTCGGTGCCCAACTGTGGGCAGTTCGCCGCGATTCCCTGAGCCTAGGCAGCCGGTCGGAGAGTGTCAAACGGATTGAGCGTGCCTCACCGGCGAGAAATCCCATACAGAATTTCGTTCGCAAGTGAATAATGTTTCCAGTCTGAGTAGAGTGGCGCTGTCGCAGAGCCACACCTGGGAGCGCCGTTCGAGCGCAGTGAAAGGACACACAGCAATGGAACTCACACGGCACTTGCTGGGAACAACAGGCCTATCGGTAACCTCTGTTTGCATCGGCACAAGCCCCCTCGGAAGCAGCCCGCGGCTGTACGGCTACGAGGTCGCAGCGGACCAGGCCATCGCCACGGTGCGGGCAGCCCTGCAGGGGCCCTTCAATTTCATCGATACGTCGAACGCCTACGGCGACGGCGAAAGTGAGCGTCGCATTGGCGAAGCGCTCAGGGAGGTCGGTGGACTTCCCCAAGACTTTGTCCTCGCTACCAAGGTCGATCCGGACCCGGAGACGGGCGACTTCTCCGGGGACCGGGTACGTGCATCGCTCGAGGAGAGCCTGGAGCGCCTCGGTGTTGCCCGACTCCAGCTGCTCTACCTGCACGACCCGGAACGAATCAGCTTCGCGGAGGCCACGTCGGCAAGCGGCGCGGTGCCAGCGTTGGTCGCGCTCAAAGAACAGGGCCTCGTTGACCACATAGGCGTTGCCGGTGGTTCGCTCGACGTTCTCATGGACTACGTGGAAACGGGAGTCTTCGAAGTTGTACTCACGCACAACCGCTACACACTGATCGACCAGACGGCCGAGCCGCTGCTGCGCGAGGCGAAGCGCCGAGGCATGGGCGTCGTCAATGCGGCGCCGTACGGGGGAGGGATGCTGGCAAAGGGCGCCCGGGCCCAGCCCCTGTACGCCTACCGTCGGGATGAGGATGCCACCCGGCAGAAGGCTCTCACGATGCAGGCACTTTGCGAGAGCTTCGGAGTTCCGCTTGCTGCCGCCGCGCTGCAGTTCTCGGTTCGCGATTCGCTGGTCGCCTCGACGGCCGTGGGCGTGTCGAACTCCGATCGCATCGAGGAGACACGCCACCTGCTTGAGCACGACGTGCCCGACGCGCTGTGGCAGCAACTGGACGCTCTGGCTCGCTCCTGACTGTCGTTCGGACCGTCCGGATCGCAGAGAGATATTTCGTTATTTGTTTATCAAGTTTGCGTGAGCGACTCCGAGTCCGTAGCATGTCAGCAACGAACATTCGCGGGAATTCGCAGTTGCGAGCCGCGCGAGCCGCCGTTCGCAGAAGGAGTAATGGTGCCCCTCATCCAAGTGGAGCTGGACCGAAAGCTGTACGACGAAAAAGGCGACGAAATCAGCCGCGAGATCCATCAAGCGCAGATTGATGCCCTCGGAACCGCCCCTGACGACCTGTTCCAGATCTTCCACCCGCACGAGCCGGGCGAGCTCAAGTTCAACCCAACATACGGCGGCGTTGACCGGCGCAGTCTCATGGTCATCCGGATCACGCTCGTACACAGGCATTCGGTAGTAACCAAAAAGGGCCTCTACAAGGCGATCCTCGACAGGCTGGCGGCAATCGGCGTACGCGCCGATGACGTTCAGATCGCCCTTGTCGAGAACGGATTTGAGGACTGGTTCGCGGGCAAGCTCTAGCAGTACCTGACCGGGTCACGACTGACGACGACCCGGTCCCGATGAGATGAAAGGCCAGGGTGAGCGGCGTGGCCCCACGTGGCGCATTGACTGCACTATTTATTGGTGGAACCGGCACCATCAGCGCGTCGTCGGTCCGGCTCGCGGCCGCGCAGGGCATGCAGGTGTTCGTTTTGAACCGCGGCCGGAATCAGAAGAAGCGCTCGATCCCCGATTCGGTGACCTGGCTCACCGGCGACATCACGGATGCGGCCTCGGTTGAGGCTGCCCTTGGCGCCCTGACCTTCGACGTGGTGGTCAACTTCCTCAGCTACGGCGCCGAGGATGCGGCACGCGCTATCGAGCTTTTCCGCGCCCGCACCCGCCACTACATCCACATCAGTACCGCGTCGATGTACCACAAGCCGATCCTTCAATTGCCGATAGTGGAGTCGAACCTGCGACAGAACAGCTTCGTTCCGTACTCCCGAGAAAAGATTGCTGCCGAAGATCTACTGATGCAGGCGCATGTTGCCGACGGATTTCCGGTGACCATCGTGCGGCCGTCGCACACCTATGACGAAGCCAATCCTCCCCTCGCGGGAAGCTGGACGGTATTCGATCGCATCGAGCGGGGCACAGAGGTTGTGGTGCACGGGGACGGCACATCGCTCTGGACGCTGACCCACGCGGCCGACTTCGCCCAGGGTCTCGTTGGGCTCATGGGCAACCAACGCGCCGTGGGCGAAGCGTTCCACATCACTTCAGACGACGTGTACACCTGGGACCAGATCTACACGCTGGTTGGCGACGCGCTCGGGGTCTCGGTCAAGCTCATCCACGTACCGTCAGAGTTCTTCATGCTCGCGGCGCCGGAATGGCACTGGTCCGAGCTGTTCATGGGTGACCTCGGGCACAGCGCAATTTTCGACAATTCGAAGATCCGCAGGTACGTGCCGTCGTTCGCGCCACAGCACACCTTCATTCGTTCGGTTGTCGATATGGCGCGCTGGCGAGGCGAGCATCCCCAGGAAGCAGGAGGAGACCCCGTGATCGAGGAGTTGTTGGATCGCATGACTATTGGATATCACCGCGCGCATGATGTGTTCGCGGCACTTGCTCCCCGGGGCGTGCATTCGTGAGCGCGATGCAATTCACCGAGCTGCCATATTCGGGAATTCGTGTATCCCGAGCCGCGCTCGGCACGATGACCTTCGGCGATCAGGTCGATGAAACTGAAGCGGGGTTAATGCTGGAGGCGTGCGCTGAGGCGGGGGTTACACTCCTCGATACGGCGAATGCCTACAGCCGGGGTGCGAGTGAAGAGGTTCTCGGACGACTGCTTCCCTCCTTCGACGGGCAGTTTCTCATCGCGAGCAAGGCGGGCGGCTATCCGAGCCCCGATGCACCGGACTTGCCGCCACTGTCGCGGCAGGCCGTGCGTGCCGGCGTCGAGGGTAGCCTGCGCCGCCTGGGCCGCGACCATCTCGACATTTTCTTCATGCACCATCCCGATCCCACCACGCCGATTCTCGAGACGGTCACCGAAATCGGCGCGCTGATTGCCGAAGGAAAGATCCGCAGTTACGGGGTATCGAACTTCGCGTCATGGCGCGTCGCGGAGACCATCTGGACCGCGCGAATGGCGGGCTTGCCAACCCTCGAGGTTTCGGAACTCATGTACAACCTGCTCTCACGGCGTCTCGAAGACGACTACGCCGATTACTCTGCGAAGGAAAAGCTGGTCAACGTGATCTTCAATCCACTCGCAGGGGGACTACTCACAGGCAAGTACAGTGCGAGCCGCAGCGCGACCGCCGGTGGGCGCTTCTCCTCGGAGGAGCGCGGGGACATGTATCGCGACCGGTATTGGAAGGACTCGGTATTTGCGGCGATCTCTCGGTTGTCCGAGATAGCCGAAGAGTCGCAGCTCACTCTGGTCGGGCTCGCCTTGCGATGGCTGCTCAGCCGGCCGGCCACTGGCAGCGTGCTCGTCGGCGCATCCAGCGCTGCGCAACTGAAATCGAACCTCGCGGCGATTGATGGCCCCCGCCTCGACGACGCGGCCATCGCGCAGTGCGATGAGGTGTGGCAGACGCTGCGCGGCGATGCGCCGGTTTACGGGCACTAAAGAGTTACGGGCACTAAAGAGATTGGACGAGTCATGACCAGCCAGACACTTCGGGTCGCCGTTGTGGGATCGGGATACATGGGCAAGGGCATCGCGCAGACGCTCGCCCGTGCCGGAGCAACCATCACTCTCATCGACAGGGATGCCGAGGTCGCGCGGGCTGCCCTGGATGCCATGATCGGGGATGCCGTGGCGGCCGAGGCGGCCGGCCTGGCCGATCCAGGATCCGCGGAGGTCGTTCGGCGAAATTCCTCCTCCGCCGACCTCGAGTCCGGACTGGCGGGCGCCGAATTCGTGGTGGAGGCGGTGTTCGAGGAGCTGAGCGTCAAGCATGCGGTCCTCGCGGCGATCGAAGCGAACGTAAGCGAATCGACCGTGATCGGTACAAATACATCAGCAATCCCGGTGGGGGTGCTCGCAACGGCGCTGCGGCACCCTGAGCGGTTCTTCGGGGTGCACTGGTTCAACCCGGCACCGTATCTGCCCGGAATCGAGATCATTCTCGGTGAGGCCTCCGATCCAGCGCTGTTGGACGACGTGACCGCGCTGCTCGTGAGGGCAGGAAAGAAGCCGGTAGTCGTCGCGGACACGCCCGGCTTCATCGCCAACAGGCTGCAATTTGCCCTGTTCAAAGAGGCGGCATCCATGGTGGAGGACGGCACAGCGACGCCACAACAGATTGACGAGGTTGTGAAGAGCGGATTCGGCTTCCGCCTCCCGTTCTTTGGACCGTTCGCTATCGCCGACATGGCGGGTCTCGACGTGTATGCGAGCTCCTATGCCACACTCTCTGCCGGTTTGGGTTCGCGATTCGACTGCCCGCCTTCGCTCGCCGAGCGCATCGCGAAAGGCGATCTCGGTACCAAGACCGGTGGCGGCTACCTCGGTATGTCGAAGGAAGAGTCCGCCGAGATGGCGAGCCGGCGCGATCGTTCTTATGTCGCACTTGCACGTCTTCGGGCGGAGTTGGAATCGGAGGCATAGTCCGATGACCCCCTGGCTTGGCGTCGTCGCGGACGACTACACGGGAGCAACAGATCTGGCTGGTCGCATCGCGTCGGAGGGAACGAGCGTCACGCTCTGGTTCGGGGTTCCCCCTCCCGGCGAGATCGCGAGTGACCTCGCCGACTGTGCCGTGGTGGCGCTGAAGTCGCGGAGCGTCGAGGCGAGCGCGGCGGTAGACCTGAGCATCGCGGCAGCGCGCTCGTTGCGGACTGGCGGGATCGAGCACCTCTACTTCAAGTACTGTTCGACGTTCGACTCCACGGAACGGGGCAACATCGGGCAGGTCGCCGAGGCCCTTGCCAAGGAGACCGGGGCACGGATCGTGCCATTCGTGCCGAGTGCGCCGGCCAATGGGCGAACGGTGTACCAAGGTCACCTGTTCGTGGGTCGGGAACTGCTCGATGAGTCGCCGCTGCGCAACCATCCCCTCAATCCGATGCGGGACTCGGACCTGGCCCGTCTCCTGACGCCACAGGTCTCGTGGAGCGTCTCCAACATCACGCATGGGGCAGTCGCGAGGGGCGCCGAGCAGATAGCGACGGAGATCGACGCACTTGCCAACAGCACTCACGTAATCATCGATGCCATTTCGGATGAGGATCTCGCTTCGATTGCGCGCGCGACCGAATCCCTGCCCCTGACGACGGGGTCCGCTGGTCTCGCCGCGGCGCTCGCGAGGACAAGGCGGGGTCGACGGGCATGGTCAGTGCTGCCAGCGCCGCGACCGGCGCTCGGCGGAACGGTCGTGATCAGTGGCAGTACGTCTGCGGCCACTCGGGGCCAGGTCGCGGCATTCCGACGATCGAATCCCTCGTTCGAAGTCAGTCCGTTCGCCCTGGAGCGCGGCGATCCGGTGGTTGAGGCTGCGCTCGAGTTCGTCGCGGACGCCCTGGCCGCCGGCGCGGTGCCGCTCGTATTTTCGACAGTCGAGCGAGATGAGATTCTGCGTGCCCAGAATCAGGTCGGGATCCGGCCGGCGGCAGAACTCGTCGAGAGCGCGCTTGCGCGAATTGCGGTAGGCGCGAGGGAGCTGGGCGCAACACGCCTGATCATCGCCGGGGGAGAGGTATCCGGGGCAGTGGTCAATGCGCTCAACATCGCGCGCGTCAGCGTGCACGATGAAGTCGCTCCAGGCGTGCCCTGGATCGCCACGGGCGGGCCGAACCCAATGACATTGCTGCTCAAGTCAGGCAACTTCGGGGCGCCCGAATTCTTCATAGAGGCGGTGGCGCGGTGAGCGCCCTCGGCCGTGCCCGGCGGGAGCTCGTGGCCGGAGGTGCCCGAATGCGCGCCTGCGGCCTGTCGCCAGGCACGACCGGCAACATCAGCGTGCGGGTTGGCGCCCACATCCTCGCCACACCGACCGGAAGTGACCTGGGCTCCATTCACGCCCGCTCGCTGGCGGTGTTAGCTGAGGACGGCCGATTGATCGCGGGGCAGCCACCGAGCAAGGAATGGCCGATGCACGTGGCTCTGTATGAGGCTGCATCCGTTTCCGCGGTCGCGCACAGCCACCAGACCTTCGCCACCGCACTGTCGTGCCTCGAAGAGGTGGGGGCTGCGGGTCGCGCGACTGTGCCCATCCTTACGCCGTACCTCTCGATGCGCGCGGCACCGCTTGAGGTGGTCGACTACCTGCGTCCCGGTTCGCCGGGGCTCGGTGACCTCCTGCGTGGCGATTCCAGTCGGCCGAGAATCATCTTGATGCGCAACCACGGTGCGGTGGCGGCCGCCGCGTCACTCGACGACGCGATCACGTTGCTGGTCGAACTCGAAGAATCCGCGAAAATCTACTTCGCAACGCGTGGCGTCCCAGTTCGACCTCTCACAGCGGCACAGGTTATCGAACTCCAGCAATAGCTCGAGCAGCGACTTTTCGCCACGCGTCACAGCGTGGTCTTTCAGGATGCAAACGAAATGTTTCTCACCTGTGCGCGGCGAACGCCTGGTGACACTTCGGTGCCATTTGGCCGATGTTTCGCAGTGTTTCGCTCAGTCAGCCGCGGAAAATGCTGGCACTAAGGCGCGCTTTTTGGCCAGTTTGTGCGCTGCCTCGACCAATCCTCCCATTCAAAACTACTAAACATCTCCGTAATCAAATAGAAACTTGACGTAATCCAGAACGAGATGTTAACTGGACATCGCTTGCGATTCGTCGCAGGCACTTGAAAACAGAATCGCTCGCTCGTAGTTCGTCGCACGACGTCATCAACGGCTTACCCGTCGCGTCCACTCGGATCGGGTCTCCGTCGGCAAGCTGTCTTCGAGGTAGAAGCGAACGCACCCGGCGAGCTGCTCGCCGGTCATCAGCGTGTTCGATGCGCTGTTCGGCACGAATGTTCTTCATCACACACAAGGGAGTGAAATGCGTAGAAGTTCAAGTGCGACGTCGCGGATTCGTTTGATCGCTGGTGTTGCGGTCACGGGTCTGGCGCTCGCCGGATTGATGGGATGTAGCTCGTCGGGAACGACGGCGAAACAGGCGGGGTCCGCGACCAAGGGAAACCTTGTGTGGTGGGGGTGGTCCCCGCAACTGGGACCGGCACAGGACTTCATCACGGCCTTCAACAAGCAGTATCCGAACATCCACATCACCTACAAATTGGTGACGTTGGATGGCTGGGATGCCGCGCTCAAGCCCGCGTTGGCGTCCTCGAACGGCCCGGATCTCTACGGAATCTCTCCCGGGCCGAAGGTAGCCAACTACGGTGAACAGGCGGTGGACATCGCGCCGGCGATCAAGGCATCCCTGGGAGCTGACTGGAAGTCGAAGGTCACTCCGCTGGACTATGTGCCCCAGATGTATACACCGAGTGGCAAGCTCGTTGGCGCCGGTGTCGGTACCGCTGATGGTGGCTCGATCTGGATCAACAAGGACCTGTTCGACAAGTACAAGCTCACGCCGCCGACAACACTGGCGGAATGGGTGAGTGATTGTGCGGTGTTCAAGAAGAACGGAGTTGCCTGCTTCGTTCAGGGCGCTGCGCAGGCGGCATTCGACCGCGATCACCTGCAGTCGATCTCCAACAGCATCAAGCCCGGGGTATGGACCGCAGCCTCCCAGGGGAAGGCGAAGTGGACTGACCCGACGATCGTCCAGGCGTTGACAGTATGGAAGTCGCTGTTCAGTACGGGCATCATGCAGCCGGGCGCGATCGCAGCGATGCAGTTCCCTGACGCCCAAAACCAGTTCTTCAAGGGCAATACCGCGATGATCATGATGGGCACGTGGGAGACGCAGTACGCCACGGTGAAGGGGATGGCTGCAGCGCAGTCTGCAGCGGGGGTTGCGAACCCCAAGCCGTTCGTCATGATCCCGATTCCGTATCCGTCGGTGACCGGAACGTCAGCTCCCCAGTACTCCATGTACGGGGACGTCGATTACGCTGTCGCGGTTAACAGCAAATCGAAGTATGTCGAGGCGGCCAAAACCTTCGCAGTATGGCTCGGCACGTCCGAGGCAGGGCAGCAGGCGATCGCGAATTCCGGTGGCGATATTGCGGCGCTGCTGTCGGCGAAGCCCGACTGGCCCGCAATGGGACTGGTCGACCCTTCTGTGCAGCAGGCTCCGATTCAAGCTCTGGAAGACGCCGCCGGAACGATCACACAACCACGGTTGGGCATCCTGAGTCAGGACATGACCAACGCGGTGGGTGCTGCAGCGACCTCGGTCGGCGCAGGGCAGGCGACCCCGCAACAGGCGGCGCAGACCCTGCAGGACACATTCAGCGCAGCGTTCTAGCACCGTCGATCATTTCGGCAGTCAGATAACCGGAGAAGAGTGTGATCATGACCGAGGCATCCATAGTCAAGTCCAAGCGGGTCCGGTCACGAATTCCCCGTCGAACGGGCGGCGGCGCCTCCATGCGCCGCCGCCTGTACCCCCTGGGAGTGCCGTGGATCCTTCCCGCCCTGGCGATGACGGTCGGGGTGATCTATTTCGGCATCGGTTACACCGGTGCCGCCTCCACGTTGAGTTGGAACGGGCTCACGCCCAACCCACCGAGCGTCGGCGGTGCGAACTATCTGCGGATCCTCGGGGACCCGGTATTTTGGCAGGCTCTCGAGCACACGGTGATCTTCTTCGTGGTCGTGTTCGTCGCGCAAACTGCGCTCGGGCTCATCTTCGCGGTGCTGCTGCACTCGAAGGTGAGACTTGCCGTCTTCTACAAGATCATCATCTTTGTGCCCGTCGTGCTCGCGCCGGCGATCATGGCGCCGGTCTTCCGGCAGATCTGGGGAGTTGAGGGTCAGATCAACTGGGTGCTCGGACATGTCGGTCTCGGCTTCCTTGAACAACCCTGGCTGGCGCAATCCAGCACCTCCCTCGGTGTGATCATGTCGATCCAGATCTGGGAGTTCACGGGGCTGACGTTCGTGCTCTATTACGCTGCGATGGGGCAGATCGACCCAGCCGTGCTGGAGGCAGCCCATATCGACGGTGCCGGCAACATTCGGACCCTGATAAGCATCATCTGGCCCGAGGTGCGCGGGACTACCGTCGCCCTGGCGATGCTCACCGCGATCGGTTCGTTGAAAACCTTCGACATCCCGTACCTCGTCACAGCGGGCGGACCGAACTACTCGACCGAGTTTCTCGGCACGTACATCTTTCGCATCAGCATCCCCGCCGGACACGTCGGCTACGGGGCCGCGATATCCATCGTCCTGCTCGTCGTCGCACTCACTATGGCGATACTGCTGCAGGCCACCGGGCGCGAGAAGAAAGGTCGAATCCGCTGATGTTCGAGGCACGAAGTCGACCCGCAAAAATCGGGCTACAAATCATCGTCACCATCATGGTGATCCCGTACCTCTTTCCCCTCGTCGCCATGGTCCAGGGCTCCTTGTCCGGCCAGGGCTGGGAAAATTACGCTCGCGTGCTGGCCGTCCCCGGCTTCGCACTGTTCTTTCGGAACAGCGCCATCATCGCCGTCTCGACCATCGTCATCGTGTACGCCGTTTCTCTGCCTGCCGCGTTTGGGTTCTCGAAACTTCGCATCCGCGGCCGCGAGTTCTACTTCTGGCTGATCCTCGCGTGCATTACCCTCCCTGAAGTCGTGCTGCTCGCACCCCTGTTCGCGCTTGCTTCACCGCTCGGCCTCTTCAACACGTACTGGTCGGTGATCATCCCGCTTGCGGCTCTTCACATTCCGTTCGCGGTGCTGCTCTCGCGCAATTTCATCGATGGCATCCCGAACGAACTTTTCGAAGCGGCACGGGTCGACGGCGCCAATACCTGGCATGCGTTTTGGAGCATCGTCATCCCGCTGTCACGTCCGATTGCCGCCGCGATCGTGATCTTCACCCTTCTGGCGTCTTGGAACGATTACCTCCTGCCGCTCGTCTTCCTGCAGGATCCCAGCACGGAAACCATCACGCTGATCCCGCAATTCTTTGTTGGGGAATTCAACAACGATCAAACCAAGGTCCTTGCCTCTGCCGTGATCACCGCCATCCCCGAGGTCGGCGCCTACCTCCTCCTCCAGCGACTCTTCGAACGCGGGCTCTCCGCGGGCGCCATCAAATGACCACTGCCCGTTCACGACAGGAAGCCCGAAAGTTGACGCAACCAAGAGACACCATGCAGATGAGCGGCATTCGCTTCGGCGCCGCCTATTACGCGGAATACCAACTGACTGATCGCATCGTGGAAGACCTTGACCTCATGGCGGAGGCGAGATTCACGGTGATCCGAGTTGGTGAGTCGGTCTGGTCGACCTGGGAGCCGCGTGACGGCGAGTTCGACCTCGAGTGGCTGCTGCCGGTACTCGATGGAGCGCACGCGCGTGGAATCGGCGTCATCCTTGGCACCCCTACTTATGCCATCCCGCCGTGGCTGCAAACGGCCCACCCGGAGATCGCGGCGCAGCGTGCCACCGGCCAGCCCATCCCCTGGGGAGGTCGTCAGGAAGCCGACTTCTCGCATCCGGCGTTCCTCTTCCACGCGGATCGGGTGGCTCGTGCAATTCTCGAGCGGTATGCGCAGCACCCGGCGGTGATTGGCTTCCAGGTGGACAATGAGCCGGGCATGCAACTCCCGCACAACCCGAGCACCTTCAAGCGATTCGTGGATCGGCTTCGGGACCAATATGGCGACGTAGACACGCTCAACCGTGAGTGGGGGCTCACTTACTGGTCGCACCGGATCTCTGATTGGTCGGAGCTGTGGGTCAGCGACGGCAACACCCTCCCTCAGTACGACCTCGCATGGCGCCGCTACCAGGCCGACCTGACGACCGAGTTCATCGCACGGCACGCGGACATCGTTCGCGAGTACAGCAGCGAGAGCCAGTTCGTCACCACGTGCATCGCCTACCTTCGCCCCGCGCTGGAGGATGTCGACCTGAGCAAGAACCTCGACATCACCTCGGGCAACGCGTACTACGACATGCAGGATCACTTCGCCATCGGCACGGAGTTGCGGGTGGGCACCCCACCGAGCACGACCGGATACTGGGGTCTGCTTCGGCAGGGAGACCGCATTTTCGCCTCAAAGCAGGCCCGCTTCCTTGTGACCGAGACGAACGCCCAAAGCATCCTCAGCAGCGATCAGAATTACCCTCCGTACCCGGGCCAGCTGTCACTTGCGGCGTTCGCGCTGATCTCGCGGGGCGCCGCGATGATCGAGTACTGGCATTGGCACTCGCTGCACTATGGAACGGAGACCTACTGGGGAGGCGTACTTCCACACAGCCTTCGCCCCGGAAGGATCTATGCCGAGGTTGCCGACCTCGGCCGGTCACTCGCTGCCCTGGGCACCGCCCTGGACGGCTACGTGCCGGACTTCGACGTCGCGGTGCTCTTCTCCAACGACAGTAAGTGGGCATTCAACTTCTTCCCACCGTTGCAGACCCCGGATGGCGCGCCCGACCGCCTCTCCTACCAGCGGATGTTCGACGCGTTCTATCGAGGAGTTCTTGACGCGGGCGCCCAGGCACGCATCATCCACGCGAGTCAGCTCGGCGACGACCCAAGTTCGTTCGCAACGTCGCACCCGGTCCTGGTCGTGCCGGGCTTTTTCGTGGCCAGTGATGGCGAACTGATCTTTCTCCGTGACTACGCGGCCGCGGGTGGGCATCTCGTCGTCGGCCCCCGCACCGGGTACGGTGACCACGAGGCGCGGGCGCGTGCCGCTGTCGCACCGGCATTCCTTTCTGATGCCGCAGGCGTGAGCTACGACGAAGTCAGCAATCTCGACGCGCCGGTGGCCCTGACGGCCGGCAACGGGATGCAGCTGGATGTGGACTCGCGCGCGACCGCGTGGGCCGATGGTCTCATCGTCAGCACAGCCGACGTGCTCGCGCGGTACTCGCATCCGCGTTTTGGGGATTTCGCGGCGGTCACAACCCAGAAGAGCGGTGCGGGGCGGATCACCTGCGTCGGCACGGTGCCGAATGCCTCATTGGCGGCCGACATCTTTAGGTATGTGGTACCGGAGCCGATCGCCCAGCCGTGGCTGTCGCACATTCCGGAGTCCGTCCGCGTGGTGTCTGGCACGAACGGTGACGGGCGCCGCACGTGGTTCGTGAGCAACTGGGCGGACACGGCGGTGAGTATCGTCGCGCCGGTGGACGGCACTGACGGGGTCACCGGCGTGGGTTACTCGGTCGGTGACACCCTTGTTCTCGCGCCCTGGCAGTGCCTGGTCCTCCTCCACGACGCCACGCCGACGATAGACCGAACCGATGAAAGGACGTCATCATGACCGCCCCAACGCCGCAACAGGTGCGCCCACCCCAGCGACCGGGCAGGTTCGCGGTGGTAGGGCACGGATGGCGGGCGGACTTCTTCCTGCGAATCGCGAGGCAGGCGCCCGAGTTCTTCAGCTGCGTCGGCGCGGTCACCCGCACCGAGGAGGCGGGACTCGCGCTTCAGGAGGAGTGGGGCATCCCGAGCTATCGGTCGATCGAGCAGCTGCTCGAGCATCACGACATCGACGTTGTAGTGGTTTCAATCCCTCGAGCGGTGACGCCCGCGGTTGTGGCGCACCTCGTCGAATTGGGACTTCGGGTGCTCACAGAGACGCCCCCGGCTGGCAGTGTCGACGAGCTGCTCAAGTTGTGGGACGCCGTCGGCGAATCCGGCCTGGTCTGCGTGGCCGAGCAGAACCCCTATCTGCCGATTTTTGCTGGGATTCAGAACATCATCGCAACCGGCGTGCTCGGCAAGGTCTCTTCGGCCTCGCTCTCGTGGACACACGACTACCACGCGATGTCGGTACTCCGGCGGACGCTCGGAATCGCAGGCGAGAGCCTCAGGGTCTTCGCGACGGCGACCACGGAGCCGCTGCTCGACGCTGCTGACCGACGGAATGGCGGCTCCTCGCTTGAGGTTGTCGACGGGACACATACGAGAGCGCTTCTGGATAGTGGCAACAAGAGTGCTTTCTACGACTTCGTCTCCAACCAGTGGTACAACCCCCTTCGCGAGCGGCGCATCCTGGTTCGGGGCAGTTCCGGAGAGCTCGACGAGCAGAACGTGACGTGGTCCGGCCAGGACGGTACTCCTATGAAGGCGCCGATCTATCGCCGCCAGCTCGGCGTGAACGGTAACCTCGAGGGCGCCGACTTCGACGTCCTCACCTGGGGCGGTCGTGTGGTCTATCGGAACGCGTTCCAGGGCGCTCGTCTCTCTGATGACGAGATTGCGGTCGCGACCTGTCTCTTGCTCTCGATGGCGCCCGATCGCATGGGTGGGTATTCACTCGCCGACGCCTCACAGGACCAGTACCTCGCGCTGACGATCCATGCGGCGGCGGCGAACAGGGAGACCGTGGAGACGAAGGTTCAGCCGTGGGCTGGGCACCTCGGCTCCGCCCCCGAGTAGCCGGCGCTGAGCGCTCACGCGCGCCCATGATTCGGGAGCGCAGGTGCACGGAGAATCAGGAGGACGCAATGCTCAGGATCGGAATTCTTGGTGCCTCTGGAATTGCTCCGGCATCGATCATCCGGCCCGCGCGTCGCCGCGAAGACGCCGTCGTCGCCGCAGTTGCATCGCGCAGCACGTCGGCTGCGGACGATTACGCGGCCACCCACGGAATTGAGCGCTCCTACGGCTCCTATGATGCGCTGTTGGCTGACCCCACCGTGCAACTCGTTTATGTCGCGCTGCCACCATCCCAACACGCGCGATGGTCGATTGCGGCGCTCGAAGCCGGAAAGGATGTGCTCTGCGAAAAGCCTTTTGCCATGAATCGGAGCGAGGCGGAGGAAATGACAGCGGTGGCCGTTGCCAATGGACGCCGAATCATCGAAGCGTTCCATGACAGGTATCACCCGCTGAGCAGCGAGATGGATCGCATTCTCGCTTCGGAACGTCTGGGCCGCCTGATCAGCGTGCACGCCGACTTCTCCGCATCCATCCCCATCTCTCCCTCGTCGATACGTCATGACCCGACGGTGGGTGGTGGATCGCTGATGGACCTTGGCTGCTACAGCGTGCACCAAATCAGGGCTCTGATCGGCGAGGAACCGGCGGTGATCAGCGCCGCCGCGACGCTCAACCCATTTGGAGCCGACCTGAGTATGGACGCGGATCTCGCCTTCCCGTCGGGAGTCCTCGCGAAAGTTACCTGCACCATGGTTGAGGACACGCCATTCAACTCGTCGGTCGAATTGATTGGGACCGCGGGCACTGCACGGTTCAATAACCTCGTGTTTCCCTCCCGGGGCCACAACATCCAGATTGTGGTCGACGGTCTCACGTCCGCGTTCACGGTAGCGGGGCGCGAGACCTACGATCACCAGCTCGAAGCTGTGGTCCGGGGGCTGGAATCCGGAGATCCGCTACTCACCGAGGGAACGGACCCCGTGCACAATATGGCGATCATCGATGCGATCTACGAGTCGGCTGGCTTTGATCGATGAGCACCCACTCAGCCACATCCTGAAACCTGATGACAGCTGCGGCTACGACGCGCGCTCCGAAGCAACCGCCGAGAAGTCCCACTCGCCGTGACCGGCGCGCTTGAGCCGGTCCAGGCCATCCGCCATCGCGGTGACCGACGGAAGCGCGAACCTGGAGGTGTGAAGCATCAGCAGGGTGTCTTTGCTGAGCGCATTTACAGAGAACTGGGCGTCGTCGAAGGAGTTCGCTTGGATCGCGGGCCCCTTCACGCCAGCCATTGCCCCGAGGGGGGTGAGGGCGAGAAGGGACAGCACGTCATCGGTCGCGACGCCGACCGAGTGACCCAAACGCAGTGCCTCGAGAACGCCCTGGGTCGCGGTCGCCAGTGCGAGATTGGCGATCAGCTTGCCGACGGCCGCTCCGGCAGCACTGCTGAACGTCCGAATTTTCTCGGGGTCCGCCCACAGCGACACCAGGGGAGTCGCGTCCGTCACAGCCGCCGCATCTCCACCGATCAGCACTCCCAGCTTGGCGGCACGGGCCGGCGCCAGTGAGCCGATCACGGGCGAGTGGACGTACCTGATGCCGTTTGCCTTGGCGAACGCATCGAATTCTGTGGCATCCGCTGGCGACACCGTGGTGATGTCGATCCACAGGGCGCCTGAGGCGAAAGGCAACTCGCCACCCGTGATCACTTCGCGAACGGTGTCCGGTCCGAATAGCACCGAGAGAACGACGTCGGCGTCCCTGACCGCTTCGGCTGCGGTTGGTGCGAGGGTGGCGCCCGCCTCCACGGCGCTCTCGGCCGCCTGGGGTGTGCGATTCCAGACCGTGACCGAATGGCCAGCTCCTTGAACATGGGTAACGAGCTCCCGGCCCATTCGGCCGAGCCCGAGAAACGCGATCTTCATCAGTCAATCCTCCAAGTGAACCTGCTGGTTGATCCATCAGCATTTTCGCATCGGCGATCTGGGGGTTCGTTGGGAGCTGGCTGTGCGCTCAGCCGCCCGGGGAGCTGGTGTGCCCCTAAAGCGAGTTTTCGGGTTTCTCTCATGGATTGGCCAAGTCGGATGTAGAGTCGCGTCACGAAGCTGTTCCGTCGAAAGACCGGAAGCGAGCGACCATGGGGGATTTACGAGGGCGGTCCATTCCGCCACGCGGCCCCGCTCGTGCAATTCGCGGTTTGCAGACGGTTCGGAGCAGCCGGGTGCGTGGCGCCGACAGCAGTGTGCTGCGTGGGAGCGCGAAAGCCGCCCGAAGAGGCGCGATGGTCGTGTCAATTGTTCTCGTGACGGCGGGAACCTGGATGTTCGGACCCGTCACGCCCGCGTCGGCGATCGTCCCGCCGCAGTCGATCGTCCATGCTCAGCCGTCGCCGACGAGAACTTCCGGAGTGCTGCGCGATTCAGTGACGGGAGAGGCCATCCCGAACAGCTGTGTCGTTTTCTCGCCGGTCTCGTCGCCGGGGATGACGAACTACACCGAGGTTGACCTGGCCGGATACTGGTCCTTCGAAACCGATGAAGTCGGACCGTTCAATCTCGCGTTCTACACCACGGCGAACGGCGACTGCAGCCAGCCGATCCTGCCGAGTCCCGTGCCGTCCTGGTACATCAACCAACCGCTGGACGGTACAGACGAGCACGTCATCGTGCCGCCGAATGGCGCCACGGCGGTCCCCGCAGGGTCATCCGATGTCGTCGCGTGCCTGGGGGTCGATGCGTTGCCGACGTCGCCGTGCGCTCCTTCCACCGTGGCGCTGTCCGGTACCGTCGTCACCGTTGGCAACACTCCGCTCTCCGATGTGTGCGTGATCGCGATAGGTGCCGGAGGTGACATCGTGCTGGCGATCAGCGACGCATCCGGTCGGTGGAGTTTCAGCGGATTTCCACCCAATTTCTCGGTCGTTCTCGGCCTGTTGCCGCGCTTCGGCCCGGCCGGCGACCCGTGCAACAGTGGAAACGGTCCACCGCCGCCCCCCGCCGCGGGAAAGCTGCAGCCCGTCTTCTACAACAACATCTGGCTCAACCTGGCCGACCCGGACCTTCTCGATGACCCGGTCTCGTGGGCGCTCGCCCACGGTGCAACGCTGATCACTCAGCCAAGAACCGGCCTCAGAGTCTGCCTGACGGCGGCCGCCGGTACCGTGGTGCCTCGACCGACCTGCGCCGCGTCCGCGCCGATCGACCCGGTGCTCCCCGCTACTGGAACGGATGTCGCGCCGCTCCTCGCGTCAGGAGTCCTCTTGACCCTGCTCGGCGTGCTCGCGCTGGCGATTCGGCCGCGTCGCGTACGCGACAGCTCGGGCGCAGTTCGAAGCAATACCCACCGGGCCTCAACCGATCGAGGGCACCGTCGACTTCGCGACCGGTGACACGCTCGCGCGTTTCAGCACGACAGCTTCGTCGGGTTCCGCGCTCAGCTGATAGCGACGAGAATTGCCAGTGTTGCCAGTCCCAGCGAGACGGGAACCATCAGTCGCTTCTCGTGGCGGCTCTTTGACGCCAGGTTCGGCAGGATGCTGAGAGCCAGGAAACCGGCGATGACCCACATCGCGATAATCGAGACAAGTGGAACGCTGATGACGCTGGTGATGTCAGCTCGCTCTAGTGCCACGAATGCGAAAATCGCGTACGCCACCACCGACAGTGCGCTCCCGACGCGCAGTCGAGCGGGGAGGACCTTGTTCTGGCCGCCCCAGGCGAAGCGGCCGAAGGGCAGGCCCGCTGCCAGCGCCAGTTGAAAGGCGGCAAGCATCGCCAGCAGTACGACAAAGACAGTCGCCAAGGTTGTTGTCATCGGGCATCCATTCAGGTAACGACAGGGCAAACGGCTTCGGTCAGGTGGTCGTCAGCTTTCGACGAGCGGCCGTGGCAGTGATCGACAGCGACACGGTGAGTCCGAAGATGACCAGCACGAGGGGAACGTGCACGCCGATAAGACCGTCGATACTGGCGTCAGTGATGAGGTGACCAATGATTGTCTGGATCACGATCAGCACGAACAGCACGACCGAGCCCCACGTGAGCCGCGGAAAGGTACGCCTCAGCGTTATGAGTGCGACGACGGCTGCCGCCAGTGAGGCAAGGACGACGACGTTCGCGACCGTGCCGTGAATGTCGATCCAGGAGTCTCGATGGTCCTGCGACACGAACTGTCCTGCGAGAAGTGCTTCAACGAAGATGCCGAGCGAGGTCACGCCGGTGAGGGCGGTAAACCACTTGAACGCTGGGGGAGCGACGGTAGTTGTTGTCATGTTCCTATCTTGGCCGGGGCTGCGCTCCCTGTCGTGCACCCGGGGGAGTAGTTCTTGAGCAGCCCAGCCAATTTGGGGCGCAATGGCAGCTAGCGGCGCTTCCCGTCAACCCCCTCCCGTTTTCCTGCGCCCGGGAGCGCATCCGTCCTAGGCTCCGAGGATGCCCACAAAAACGAAGCGTGTGCCCAAAGACCTCTATGAAGCCGAGCTTGAGCGGCTGCAGGTCGAGTTGGTAACGATGCAGCGCTGGATCATCGAAACCGGGACGCGCGTGCTCGTCATCTTTGAGGGCAGGGATGCTGCGGGCAAGGGTGGCGCGATTAAGCGCGTCATGCAGTACCTCAACCCGCGATCGGCCCGCGTCGTCGCCCTGCCGCAGCCGAGCGAGCGCGAGCGCGGGGAGTGGTATTACCAGCGTTACCTGCAGCACATGCCGACCGCCGGGGAAATCGTGCTGATGGACCGCTCCTGGTACAACCGGGCCGGGGTCGAGCATGTTCTCGGATTCTGCACGCCGGACGAGTACGAGCGATTCCTGGAGCAGACCCCGGTGCTCGAGAAGCTCTTGGTGGATGACGGCATCATCCTCATCAAGTATTGGTACTCGGTGTCCGACAAGGAGCAGCAGCGACGGTTCAAGTCGCGCCTGAAAGACCCGATGCGGCGCTGGAAGCTTTCGGAGACCGACCTGCTGTCGATTACGAAGTGGGAGGACTACTCCCGCGCGAAGGACGCGATGTTTGCCAAGACAGACACCGCCGAAGCCCCGTGGTGGACGATCGAAAGCGACGACAAGCGGGCGGCACGGCTGAACACGATTGCTCACCTGCTCTCGCAGATCCCGTACCAGCACCGAGAGCCCGAGAAGGTGACGATCCCGGATCGGCCCGAGGCGCAGGACTACGAGCGGCCGCCCCGCGAACTGTACAAGTACGTGCCCGATCACGCCGCGGAATTGGGCTAAGCCGACCTATTCTCGAATACCGGCTGATATTATCGTGGCAATCCGATGGAGGCTCACATGGGTATCGAGTTGCCGAATTCAGGCGCTGCCGGCTGCGACACCTCCGGCATGATCATGTTCCATCGGAACCTGCGGAAACTCTTCGCTGATGCGATTCCGCTCGTGCGCTCGGTCGCCCCCGGAGACACGGCGCACTCGGCAGCCGTCGCCGATCACCTCGACGAGATGTCCCAGACGCTGCACGCGCATCATCACGGCGAGGACCTGCTGCTCTGGGACCAGCTTGAGGCCCGGGCTCCCGCGTGTGCCCTGCACGTCGCACAAATGAAGGCACAGCACGCTTCGATGGCGGCGCTGCTCGGCGAGTTGCCGGCGGTGGTTGCGCCCTTTCGCTCGTCTCCGGATGCCGCGTCGATCGAGCGCCTGGCCACGGCCCTCGAGTCAATCAATGCCAGCCTCACCGCCCATCTCGGACAGGAAGAAGCCGACATTCTTCCCATAGTGGCCGCATCGATGCCGCAGGCGGAGTTCGACGAGTTGGGCAAGCACGGCCGGGCATCCGTTCCCGGGCCACGCCGGCTCATCAGCCTCGGTTACATCCTCGATTCGATGACGCCAACCGAGGCCGAAACATGGATGCGCGCGAATCTGCCTGCACCAGTTCGACTGCTGTGGCGAATTGTCGGAAGGCGACAATGGGCCGCTGAGCAGAAGTCGCTGTATCCAGAACCGGGATAGCAGGTCTTTTCCTTCAGTCAAGCAGCACGGCTGAATTTGTCAACAGTTTGCGTATAGGACGCAAACAATGTCGGTGGCAGCTGGTTGACTGTGTGCATGGTCGAAAGTCAGAACGCGACGGGCGGGTCGAAGTCGCGCGCCGATGCGTTTTCCGACACGCTCGGCACGCTCATCGACTCGATCGCCGCGGTCGACCGGATGCACGGACTGGCCGATGCCGCGGAGGCAGAGTTCATCGACCAGGTGCGGCGGTTCTGCGATGCCGAGGTCGTGCCGGTTCCGAACGACCTGTACGCGACCTGGGACCAAAAGCGAACTGCCCACCGCACCGCGGTGACGGAAATTGCCGCGATTCTGCGCATCCCTGAGCGAACCGCCGAGGCGCGGATGGCTGTGAGCGAACTGCTCGTACATCACCTTCACGAAACACTCGAGGCGCTGCGCGAGGGAGCAATCAGCTACCGCCACGTGACGATGATCGCCGACAACGCGTGGTCGATGCCCGAGGCGGCCTGGCCCGAATTCGAGCGACAGATTCTGCCCTACGCACGTCGGCTGACCGCTGCCAGGTTCGACCGCCGCGCCCGCAGCCTCCGAGAGAAGCTGCACCCCGACTCGATCGTTGAGCGGCGTGCGCGGTCAATCGCCGATCGCTCGGTCGAGTTCCAGGCAGAGCGTGATGGCATGGCGCTGTTGAGCCTCTACGCAGCGGCGGAGGACGTCGTTGCGATCTGGAACCGCGCTACCGCGATGGCAATGACCATGCAGGGGCCGGATGAGCCCCGCACGCTCACCCAATTGCGCGCCGATGTCATCAGCGACCTGTTGCTCAGTGGCGAGGCTGACTCGTTGCCCGGAGGAATCCGCCCGGAGATCGCGCTCGTCGTTCCCGCGCTGACCCTTCTCGGCATGAGCGAGGAGCCCGCCAAGCTGGAGAACTACGGGCCCTTCGATCCCGACACCGCCCGCCGACTTGCCGTGAATGCGCCCAGCTTCACGCGCATCCTCACCCACCCCGAGACCGGCGTCACGCTCTCCGTGGGCCGGGACAGGTACCGCGTGCCCGCCGACCTCAGGCGGTACCTGCGGTTGCGCGACGAGACCTGCCGATTCGGATGCGACAAGTCCGCCCGATCCTGTGACATTGACCACACGGATGACGCGCAATTCGGTGGCCACACGGCGCACGACAATCTGGCTCATCTCTGCCAAAAGCATCACGCCGATAAACACAACACCGGGTGGAAGCCCAGCCAGCTCGGCGGGGGAGTAATCGAGTGGACCTCGCCGAGCGGCCACCGGTATCGAAACGAGCCCGCCAACATCCTCGGACCGTAGTCGCCGGCGCGACTACTTCGAGAGCGCCTCCTGGCGAATCAATTGCAGCACCGTTGGCTGTTCGCTGAAGGTGGCGACGGCCATTGGAGCGCGCACAAACCTGCGTTCGTCCAGTTCACGCAGCATGCTATGGGCCAGGTCGCGGCGGGAGGTGTATCGGCCCTTGATGAATCCGGGTGCGGTTCTGTAGTCGGTCACGGCTTCTGTACCGAAGAGACCGGAAGGCCGAACCACGGTCCAGTCCAGGTCGGATGCCGCCAGGATTTCTTCCATCAGTCGCATGTCGGCGTAGAGGGTGCGCCCGAGTGTTGCCGTGATGATCGGCTTGAGCAACTTCTCGAAGAAGAACCCGCCCCCGGTATCGCGGGAGCGGTCCTGCGGATCGGTCGCGCTCGACGAGACCGCGAGCAGGCGTCGCACACCGTGGGCATCCATTGCGCGGACGATGTTCGTTGCGCCGACGGAATACACCGAGATCGGTTTGCGTCCATAGGGGACGCCCAGGGTCGACAGCACGGCGTCCTTGCCTTCTACGGCGGCCGAGACGGAGTCGAAGTTGTAGACATCCGCGGCAACCACCCGGAGTCGGGGGTGAGCGAGAGGGAAGTCCGTCGGATGGCGCGTCACCGCTGTTACCGCGTGACCCGCGTCGAGCGCCTGCGCGACTAACAGCCTGCCTGTGGGCCCGTTGGCGCCAAATACGGCAAGATTCATTGCAGCCTCCTTGAGCACGATAGAATACGAGAACGGTATCATATGAGATCAGTACTAATTCGGAAAGGCGATGGTGACCGAGAATGCGCGAACGAAATCGCCTGACGACGGGGATCAAACGTTCGCTGCGTGATCTCAGCAACCAGATCGCTCTCCTCAATCACCAGGTCAGCGCGCGCCTCGCCCTGAAGGACATCGACCTGGACTGCCTCGATCTCATCTCGCAGCACGGTCCGCTCAGCCCCGGCGAGATTGCACGACGCTCAGGCGTTCATCCCGCCACGATGACCGGGATTCTCGACCGGCTGGAGGCTGGCGGGTGGATCGTGCGCGAGCGAGCAGCGACAGATCGCCGCGCGGTGCAGGTGCGCGCGCTCAAAGAGCGCACGCGTGAGGTCGTTCAGCACTACGCGGGAATGGACGGGTCGATGGATGCCGTGCTCGCCGCCTACGACGAGACCCAGCTCGAGACGATTGCCGACTTTCTTTCCCGGTCAACAGCTGCCGGTGTCGCTGCCACCAATGAGCTGAAGGAATAGTGACCGGCGCCGGGCACACATTTGCTTCAATTGCCGGGTCCGGGCGATCCGCTCTCAAATAGGCTGGGATAACAATGACTGATCTGAGCCTGCGCCTGCCCGACTCCCGAGTGCGTGCCGTGCTGAACCTGGGACCCAAACGCGCGGCGGCGATGAAGCTGCCCGCTCGATTCGCCGAGCCGGAACTCTTCGCCGACTGGGATGACGAGGGGCAATCATCCGCCCTGTACATCGAGTTCGAACACGGCCAGCTCCATCTCGAGACCACCGGGTGCGGAATCGATCACCACTTTCACGGTCCGCGCGGCGAAGACATTCGCTCCAGCCCGTGGCCGCCGCGCGAAACCGCGCAGCTGGTCGCCTGGGGCGAACTCCTGACGGCCGACTTCCACGCACTCATGCCCGGGCTGCTCGACGACATCCAGCAGGCCGCCGCCTGGCACGACGCCGGTTTCGACCTGTACGTGTGTGAGGTCGAAGAACCCGCGCAGCTGGACCTCATCGAGGCGCAGGTCGAGGGCGAGTTTCTCACTCTGCCGTGGCTGGGCGCCGGCTCAGTCGCCAACGACCACATCGAGGGCGACAACCATCCGATTGCACTGCTGTGGGGTCCGGGGGAGTCCGAGCCCGACCGCCCCATCGCCGAGGCCTGGATCGATCCCGAAACGGAGGCGCCGGTCACCCGCGCCCTGCCCGGGGTGGACTGGAACGAGATCGGCCTGCCCGCAGATGAGGTGTTGGTGTGGCTCGAGGGCATCTACCTGAACCACCACGTCATCCCTGACGCGAGTGGCACACTGCTCATGGCCGTACTCGACCGGCTCGGCGGCCTCGACTCAGACTAGGCACGCACCGAACCGGACGCCCGGGGCGCCACCCGCTACCCCTTGGCTGGCCGGGCGCACTGGGCCAGACTGGGCAGCAGTCCACTGGGATAGCTGGGTCCACTGAGAATGCTGGGAGCTGCGCATGTCAAAGATCAGTCCGTTTCTCTGGTTCAACGACCAGGCCGAGGAAGCCGCCGAGTTCTACGTCTCACTGTTCCCGAATTCGAGGGTGACGAACGTCTCCCGCTACCCCGAGGGGTCGGGTCCACTGTCCGGCACGGCACTCGCCGTCAGTTTCGAGCTGGATGGCGTGGACTTTCAAGCCATGAATGGCGGTCCCGGTCACCCGTTCACCGACGCGATCTCGCTGTTCGTCTACGTCGAGAGCCAGGCCGAGATCGATCGCCTGTGGGATGCCCTGATTTCCGACGGCGGCGCGCCGAGCCGGTGCGGCTGGTTGCTCGATCGCTGGGGAGTCTCCTGGCAGATCGTCCCATCCCTGCTCGGTGAGCTGCTCTCTGATCCTGACCCCGAGAAGGCCGGCCGCACGATGCAGGCGATGATCGGGATGTCGAAGCTCGACATGTCCGCGCTGCAGGCCGCCCATGACGGGAGCTAAGTCGCGCGTGCCACGGTCGCCGGGAGCCCAATCGCCCGTGCCACGGTCGCCGGAATCGCGGTCGCCGGCCCTGCAGTCGCCGGGGTTACAGTCCCGAGCGACCCGTTTGGTTCGCCGCGGCGTGGCGCGGTTCTCGCGAACGATGTTCTTCCGCCGCGTCGGTCCGACCATCATGCCGCCGCTGGAGCGAGGCATCCGCTTGTTGACGAGCGGAAAAGTGCAGGTCAGCGGACTGTTGGTGCCTTCGCTCGTCCTCCACACCATCGGTGCGCGGTCGGGAATCGAACGGGACTCCACGCTGATGTACGTGCCCGAGGGCGACCGGATGCTCGTGACCGGCAGCAATTTCGCCCGTGACCGCCACCCAGCCTGGACCGGCAACCTGCGCAAGAACCCCAACGCGGCCGTCAGCCTGCACGGACGCCGCATCCCCGTGCTCGCGATACCGATCGCCGACGCCGAACGGGAGGCGGTCTGGGCCTACATCGAAGATCAGTGGCCCGGATACCGCGGCTACGAGCGCGCGTCCGGACGCGATCTGCGCATCTTCCGCCTCACGCCACGCTGAGCCTGTTTCGCTACCGTCCCCTATTCCTCTGCGCACGGCCGCGCAAGGGGCTTTTCGTCGGATTCCTGAATCGTTAGCGTTGGTAACGAATTTGACGTAGTGATCTACGCCCCGCTAACGCGTCCAGGGGAGCTCCACCCGCCCGGACAAGGGTTGGAGTTGAAACGATGTTCCTCGCCGCAGCCGTCGACAACAGCATTCGCCTGAACCTCAGCTGGGTCGACTACCTGATGCTGGTTGTGTACTTCGCCGTCGTGATCGGCATCGGATTCGTCGCGCGGACCCGGGTAAAGACCAGCATGGACTTCTTCCTATCCGGTCGCTCAATGCCCGCCTGGATTACCGGTCTCGCCTTCGTGTCGGCCAACCTCGGTGCAACCGAAATTCTGGGCATGGCCGCTAACGGTGCCCAGATTGGCATGTCGACGCTGCACTACTACCTGATCGGGGCAGTTCCGGCGATGGTCTTCCTCGGCCTCGTGCTGATGCCCTTCTATTACGGCTCGAAGGTTCGCAGCGTCCCCGAGTTCATGCTTCGTCGGTTCGGCAAGCCATCCCACATCGCCAACTCCATCGCCTTCGCGATCTCCAGCGTGCTGATCGCCGGCATCAACCTCTATGCGATGGCGATCGTGATCGAGGCGATGCTGGGATGGCCGCAGTGGATCGCGATCGTCGTCTCCGGCGGTTTCGTTCTGGTCTACATCACACTGGGCGGCCTCTCGAGTGCTATCTACAACGAGGTGATGCAGTTCTTCGTCATCGTCGCGGGCCTCGTGCCCCTGACCATCGTCGGGCTGAACCGGGTGCACGGCTGGGGCGGGCTGGTGGATGCGCTGCAGAAGACCGAGGGCGCCAAATTGCTGTCCACCTGGCAGGGCACCGCCGTCGGCAATGTGACGAACCCGATCGGCGCGGACTGGCTGGCCATCGTGTTCGGACTCGGTTTCGTGCTCAGCTTCGGCTACTGGACGACGAACTTCACGGAGGTGCAGAGGGCGTTCTCAGCCAAGAACATGTCAGCCGCGCGACGCACGCCGCTGATCGGTGCGTTCCCCAAGCTGTTCATCCCGTTCATCGTCGTGGTTCCCGGTCTCATCGCGGCCGCGACGATCGGCAACCAGTTGAGCGCAACGGCAGGGCCGGGCAAGCTCACCTACAACGACGTCATCCCGAAGCTCATGCAGATGTACCTTCCGACGGGCGTTCTGGGTATTGCCGTCACGGGACTGCTCGCGTCATTCATGGCGGGGATGGCCGCCAACGTTTCCAGCTTCAATACCGTGTTCAGCTACGACATCTGGCAGCGCTACATCAAGAAGGACCGGCCGGACGAGTATTACCTGAAGACCGGCCGCTGGGTGACAGTCGCTGGAGTGCTCATCGGCATCCTGACCGCTTTCATTGCGGCTCAGGCGGCCAACATCATGACCTACCTGCAGACCCTGTTCTCGTTCTTCAACGCGCCACTGTTCGGGGTGTTCATCCTGGGCCTGGTCTGGAAGAGGATGACCCCGGTTGCGGCATTCGTCTCGTACCTCGCGGGAATCCTCGCACCCACCATCGTCTACATCGCCTACCTCAACAACAACAAGCTCTTCCAGACCGCGACCGCGGAAACTCTCTACGGAGCAATCATCTCGTTCGCGACGGTCGTGGTGATCGGGGTCGCGATCAGCATGTTCACCACGCCGAAGCCAGTGAGCGAACTGACCGGCCTCGTGTACGGCGTCGGAAAGGTGGATCTCACCAAAGACGTCGTGGCCGGCGACACCAAGTGGTACCGCTCACCGGCACTGCTCGGCACGGCAGCTCTTGTACTGTGCGTGGCCCTCTACCTGCCGTTCATTTGATCGCGGCCGCCGGGTTTCTCTGAGAAGACAAAGGACAACCAATGAGCAAGACTAACGACGACAGCCTGACCGCCGAGGAACGGGCGAGGGTAACGTCGACTCGCCGCTTCGACCTGCGTCGCATCCTGGGCGGGCTGTTCGTGCTGTACGGGCTGGTGGTCACCGTCATCGGCATCCTGAACGCGGCGTCCGATTCCCGGCAAACCGGCGGAATCGCCATCAACCTGTGGGCGGGTCTGGCGATGCTCGCGCTTGGCATCCTGTTCTTTGTCTGGGACCACTTCGCACCCGTGCCCGAGGACGACATCCTCAGGAGCCTTGAGCGCAACGATGAGGAAAAGAAGGAGGGCGAAGGCAGATAGCCCTCGCCCTCGATCGCGGTGCTTGCGACGAAATACTTAGTCCTTGCGCTTGTCAGCAGCCTTCGCGTGCTTGTCGGCGCGCTTCTCCTTGAGAGACTTGCTGGCCGCGGTTTTCGCGCTGGACTTCTTCGGTGACTTGTCTGCCATTGCTCTGGATCCTCCTCGGGAGCCGGACGACTCGTACCCTCGAGCGTACCGGCATCGGACCTCTCCGAAATGAGTCGTCGCGGCATTTCTGGGGCAGTTCGCGTGCCACGGGGCCGTAAGGTGAGCTTCCCCCGCGATGCGAGGATTGACCGGAAGCGGAGGACCATGTCGACAGGATCACCGGGTGCCGGAGCGCCGCGCACGCCGATCGGGGCAGTAGCCCGCTACGGGCTCCTCATCGGACCGCTGCTCAGCATGATCGACTCGAGCATCGTGAACGTCGCCGTTCCCGACATCGCGACGGAGCTGAAGGCGCAACTCGACGAGGTGCAGTGGGTGGTCAGCGGGTACCTGCTCGCCCTGGGCGTGGCCCTGGCCGCAACCTCGTACCTGGCCAAACGGTTCGGCACCCTGCGGGTGTACACGGTGAGCATGATCCTGTTTGTCGTGGTGTCGGCCGCCTGCGCGTTCGCTCCGAACATCGAATGGCTCATCGCCTTCCGCGCAGTGCAGGGCCTGGTGGGCGCGCCGCTCGTGCCGCTGGCGCTGAGCATCCTGTTGGGCAAAGACGGAATCGGCGGCGGCAAGATTCCCGTCTCGGCGGCACTCATCCTTTTCCTGGCCCCTGCGCTCGGCCCGACGCTGGGTGGACTGCTGATTGGAGCGGGCGGCTGGCGGTGGATTTTTCTCGTCAACGTGCCGGTCGGCATCGTCGGGCTGTTGCTCCTGTTGCGCGTTCCCAAGGCGATTGGTGCGGCGGCCAACCCGCAGACGCGCTTCGATCCCGTCGGCTTCGTACTGCTCGCGCTGGGCCTGACCGCCGCGCTGTTTGGCGCAACGCAGGGCACGAACGAGGGCTGGGACAATCCCATCTCGTGGGCGCCACTGGGTGGGGGACTCCTGCTGCTCGTCGCCTACACGTTCTGGGCACTGCGGCGCGAGCATCCGGCCGTGGATGTCGGGATGATCCGCCACAAGAACTCCGCGCTCGCCCTCCTGCTGCAGGTGCTCTGCTCCATCGTCGCCTTCGGCACCGTGTTCCTGCTTCCGGTGTTCACGCAGGCCGTCCAGGGCCACAGCGCCGTGGAAACCGGCCTCGCGCTGCTGCCCCAGGGAATCGTGATGGGCATCGGTACCTTTGTGGGCCAAAAGCTGACCGGTCGGGTGCCGCTGAAGGTACTCGTCGTGAGCGGGTTCGCGATCCTCGCACTCTCGAGCGTCTTCCTGCTCTTCCTCGAACAAGACACGCCACTGTGGGCGATCGCGCTCATCCTGTCCGGAAGGGCAATCGCGATCGGTTTCGTCACCACCCCGCTGCTTGTCGCGATGCTCGCGCCGCTGCCGGAAGAGCAGCTGGCGGACGGCAACACGCTCTTCAACATCACCCAGCGGCTGGGCGGATCGATCGGGGTCAGCATCCTCGGATCCATCGTCGCCGGCGGTGCGACCCTCGCCGCCACGATCAGTTCCTTCCACCTCGTCGGCGGGATCCTCATCGCGATCGCCGTGGTGTCCGGGCTGCTCTCGCTGTTCCTCACGCAGGATCGATCGATGCCGGTTCCACTTGTGAATACCGTCGGGGAGTAGTCCGCGCGGCGGAGATGTCCCTAGCCGCCCTATTCGTCGACCGAGTCGCGACCCCGTAGCTTCTCGAGGTCGCGTCGCTCGCGCTTGGTTGGCCTCCCCGCGCCACGGTCGCGCATCGGGGCGAGCGCCAGTTCTTCACGCGGTGGGGGTGGGGGCGTGAGGTCGGTGTAGCTCGCTGCGGCGACCGGCGCACTCACGCGCTTCGAGAGGATGGCTCCGACCACGACGATCTTGTCGAATCCCGCTTCGCGAACGCGAACTTCGTCGCCGACTCGAACCGCTTGCGCCGCCTTGACCTTCTCGCCATTGACCCGCACGTGGCCGGCGCGGCAGGCGGCCGTGGCGAGCGAGCGGGATTTGATCAGGCGCACCGCCCAGATCCAGCTATCGACGCGGGTGCTGGGCGCGGGTGGTGATGAGCCTGCTTGCGAGCTCACGGGGAAACGAGATCCGACTTCCACCGAACCAGGCTGCGCACGGTTTCACTTTCGTCCTGTGCGAGTCGGTCCATGACATCCGCGGGCACGAAGTAGTTGACGGCGAGCCAGCCACGAACCATTTCCGACGGGTCATCGGCCATCGAACGCAAGATGTCGCACGACGTGTACTCGTTGCGCGCGACGCAGCCGCGCACGCCCTCGTCCGGGTCGGCCGCCAGTTTCGCCTGCACGTCTTGTGGGGTGTGGTAGTTGCTGGCGACGCTCTCGCGGATCTTCGGGTTCGGGTCGATCGCGAGGAGCCGGAGGCGGGAGATCTTGCTGTCCGTCACCGGGGGAGCGGGATGCAGCGCAGCAGCCTGCTCGGCGGTGAGCATGGTCGGCGCGTGATCACGCATCGCCTGCCGCTGGGCGGGGGTGTTGAAGCGAATGCACGACATGTATTCACGCTACTCCGCGGCTGCATGAGCGTGGCGAGACACGCGCACCGAAACACGCGCACTGAGACACGCCGCCGCGCCTCAGCCGAGCATGTCGAGCGCGCGGCGTAATCCGGTGCTCGAGGTGGTCGTCGTGTAGGGAAAGTAGACCACCTCGACGCCGACCTGCGACAGCGTGGCCTCCAATGCCTGGCCCTTCTCGGTGCCGCGCCAGTCATCGCCCTTGAAGAAGTGGGTGAATCCGACCTGGCGCCAGGTCTCCATCACATCGTCCGAGGCATCGACCACGACCTCGTCGACGAACCTCATGGAACGGACGATGTCCACCCGTTCGCCGAGCGGAACCACGGGTCGCATGCCTTTCCTCGCTGTGAGTGTCTCGTCGGGCACGACACCGACGACGAGGTAGTCGCAGGCAGCACGTGCCCGGCGAAGCAGGTTGACGTGACCAACATGGAAGAGGTCGAAAGCACCGCGGGCGTATCCGATTTTTCTCTGGCTCATGCAGGCACACTCTCGAACTCAGGCTGCACGCGCAGCGCCCTGGATCGCTGGGTTGCCGGTTCGACGAGCACAGCGAGCGTGAAGAAAACCACGAAGGTGGTGCTCGAGTCCACCAGCCCGCTCTCGACGGTGCTGCGAACCAGGATGAATACGACGAGCGGAAGCGCGACCCCCGACCGCAATTGGGAATGCGCCGCCGCGACCGTCGTGGAGACGGCCCACAGGGCGAGCAACACGACGCCGAGAACCCCGAACTGCGCCAGCACCGAGATCCAGCTGCTGTCGAGAACCTGGTAGTCCCAGTACTGTCCGCTCACCCGCACCTGAGTCGTTGCGAGGCCGGTGCCCCACCATCGCGACCATTCGCCGGGGGGAGTGGAGAGCACGGCATCCCAGGCGATGGTTCGCGAATTCAGGGTCGCGATCCTGCCGACCGCTTCCCCGCGGGAGATCACCTGTGACGCCAGGTCGGTGAACGTGAGAACCGCATAGAGAACGGGCACGAGTGCGAGCAGGACGATCGCCGAGGAGCGCCGCACCGTTCGGCGCGTCGCGAGGATCACAAGGGCGGCCACGATGATGCCGACAAGCGCGGTCCGTGAGCCGGTGGCCACGACAATCCCGCCGAGAATGGCCGCGGCAATGAACGCAGCACCGCGGGAGCCGGGGCCGGACACCAGCCGGTGAAGCAGGGCGACGAAGGGCAGGCCAGCCAGCAGGGCGATCTCATTCGGATTGAGCGGCGGCGTAATGCCTCCCAACCGCCCGCCACCCGCGGCCCCAGGAAGCCCGGACACCGCGGCGATTGCGGCGATCGTGGCAACGGCGGCCATGAGCGAATTGAGTACTGCCGCCGCCGGCCAGGTACGGATGACGAACAGGATGGTGGCGAGGGTCAGGAACAACCGCACGGTGAGTACAACGTCGGCGGACACCGAGCCCGCCGCGATAGCACCGATGATTCCGATCGCCAGGATCGTGCTCACCACCGCCGTGGAGCGGGCGCCGACGGGTCGGGGCGCATCGCGCCGCCGGGTTGCCGCGAGAAGCAGGGCCAGCACGCCGAGCACCGCCTTCGCGGCCACGACCGGGTCGATGCCACCGCGGTAGAGCACGCCCTGGCGCCACGGGACGACACTGGCGAGCAAGAGCAGCCAGATCAGGAATGCCGTGCCGATAGCAGGCGAGTGCCGGTCGATCGGAGCGGCGGGGGCTAGTGTCACGTCGTCCCCTCCAGAACCACTCCGACCGGTTCGACCTGCTGCCTGGCTGGCCGAGCGGTGGCCTGTCCTACCAGAACCACTCCGACCGGCACGATCTGGTGCACGGCCAGCTCAGCGGCGGCCTGTCGTACCTGGTCGGCAACACCCGGCCTCGCATCGACAAAGAGCAGCACCGCATCCACTCCACGGGCGGCGAGCGAGGTGTCCACCGGTCGTGAGGTTTCGGTGGCGACGATGACCGTCACATCGGTGAGCTTGCGCAGTTGTCGCAGCACGGTTCCGGTGCGCGTGACGAGCCCCTTTCGCGCGGGCGCTGCATCCGGATCTCCCGCGCCGACCACGTGCAGACCGGCGTCGGCGGGCACGAGGCCGGTCGCGTCTGCCGTGCCCGCGAGCAACTCGGAGATGCCCGGACGATCCTTTCGGCCAGCGCCGCCCTGCAGCAGCACGACCCGGCGCCCGGCACCGGTGAGACCGGCGGCAAGATCGTGGATGCCGCGGCGAACCGCCGCGGTATCGGGAACGGGAACGACGAGCAAGACGCCCGGAATTTCCCCGTTCGTCTCCTGCAGCAGGCCGAGAACGACTTCTCGCTGCGCCTGAACCGGCGCGTTGCCGCGGCTGGCCCATCGCCGGCTCGGTTCTATGCTGCCAAGAACGGGCACGCCGCTGATCGTCTCGATGGCTGCCGGCGTCGGCGTCTGCGTTCGGCGTCGATCCAGCAGGATCGCGATAACTCCGCCGACGAACAGCCCGATGAGAATGCCGAGCCCGAGCGCGAGCGCCTTGACCGGGGCGTCGGGGTTGCCGGGGGCCACGGCATTTGTCGCCGTGGTCAGGCTGACGGTGCCCTGCGAGCCCGCCGCCGACTCGAGAGAGCGGGCCTCTACGGTGAGGGAACGCGCGACCTCATTGGCGATGGCGGCGGCCAGCTTCGGGTCGCTGTCGGTTGCATCCACCGCGACAAAAAGGGTCCCTGTCGGGTTCGACACCTTCACCTTGGCGGCCAGCTGGTCGAGAGTGAGCGGCAGTCCGAGGATCTCCCGCACCGGTTCGAGCACGGCGGGGCTGCTCGCGAGCTCCGGATAGGACGCCGCCCGCTGGAGACTCACCTGGGAGAGCTCGAACAGGGTTGCGGTCTTGGACTGAGCGGAGACATAGAGCAGCGCCGTTGCGCGGTACTGGGATGGCAGCACGCTGCCGACGGCGAGCGCGATGAGCGCCGCTGCCACGGTTGTTATCGTCACGGTTTTCCAGTACCTGCGGAATACCTGCAGGTAATCGGCAATATCCATTTTTCTGTCCTCCGAGCGGGATCGGATGGACGAGCGGCGCTCGTCACACTTTCTTGAGTTCTCCAAACCACTTCACGAGCGCTAACACGAGGAAGGCGCCGTTTGCGATAAGGAGAGCGGTGTATGCGGCGAGGAAGGCGGGATCCCACCACAGCAGCACGAAGACGAGGCACAGCACGCCGTAGTCGGTCGGCATGACGGCGATGGAGTACAGCGGCGAAGAGGAGGCCGACGAAGCGGGAGCGATTCCGGCACGCCGGCGCAACTGCTCGGTCAGGATCATCGTGAAGAACAGGATGCTCGCAACCGCCCCATAGGCCAGCGGGACAGCGAGGATGATCCACGGCACTGTCGAGAACAAGACGAGGTGCACGAATACCGCGAGGTGGAGGAGGACCACCTTCACCGCGTCCACGACGTGATCCAGCCATTCCCCGGCAAGCGTGCCGCCACCGCGAAGTCGTGCCAGCTGGCCGTCCGCCGAGTCGAAGGCGTAGCCGAGAAGCAGAAGCAGCACAATCGCCACAGCCGCGAGCACACTCGGAGGCATGAGCGCGATCGCAAGCACGCCACCGAGTGTGAGCGCAGCGCTGATGAGGGTGAGCTGGTTGGGCGACAGCCGCACCACCTGGGCGGCGGCGACCAGCACGCGGCCAGCACGCCGGTTGACGAATCGGGAGTAGGCGGGTGCCCCCCGGGAGGTCTTCTGGGCGGAAGCGGTACCGGCAAATGCCTGGCGGAAAGTTTCAGGCATGGCGCGTCACCCGCCCGCGGTTGTGCGCCCAGGCCGGATCGTGGCGACGCCTGCTCCCGCGCGGCGTGTACCGGTAACCCGCGGCGAGGCGACGAGCGAGCGTGTCGTAGCCTTCGGCGACGTCGTCCCAGTTGTACCGCTCCGCCGCCCGTTCCCGCAGCTCACTGCCGAGATCGCGCTGGGCCGCGGGGCTCGCCTCGGCTTCGTCGATGAGGCGACGCACGTCATCCGGAGTTGAAAAGAAGCGACCAGCGCGTCCAAGAACCTCACGATTGAATCCGACGTCGAACGCGAGAACGGCAGCGCCCGCACCCATCGCCCGCAGCAGTGAGGGATTGGTGCCACCGACCGAGTGGCCGTGCAGGTAGGTGAGGGCGTTCGCGTACAACTGGTCGAGCAACAGCTGGTCCCACACCGAGCCAAGAAACCGGATGCGGGGATCGCCGCTCGCGCTTTCGGTGATGCCCTGGATGTACTGCTTGCCGTAGGGGGCGGAGCCGACAACGACGAGGGGTAACGTCGCTCCACTTCGACGGTACCCCTCGACAATCAGGTGCACGTGGTTCTCCGGCTCCAACCGCGCAACGACGAGGTGAAACTCGCGCTCGCGAACCCCGACCGCCGCCAGGCGATCGGATGCGTCCGCCCACCGGAGCGGTGCGCCGTATGCCAGCAGCTCGGTGCGGGCTCCGAACTCGGCCGTGTAGTAGTCGGAGATTCCCTGCGCGTCGGCGATGAGGGCATCCGCCCGTCGGACGGCGGCCGATTCGGCGAGCCGGTAATAGGTCCTGCCCGCTGCGCCCCACTTTGCGCGCCGCCATTCCAGCCCGTCCACGTGCACGGCGACGGGGATGCCGCGGCGCTGCAGCGGTCCGAGCAGGGGAGAGTTTGCGGCATTGAACACGAAGGCGACATCCGTCGCGGCCTGGCGTATGACATGTCGAACAGAAAGCGCGGTGTGCGCGAGGGTCTCGAGCGACCGCTTTCTCACCGAGGGCAGGTGCACGAGTCTCATCCCGCGGAATTTCTGGATCGTCGGGTCGTCCGCCCAGCGGCAGAACACCGTTACCTCGTGGCCGCGATCCACCAGTCGGGAGCCGATCTCCTCGACGGCTGTCTCGAAGCCGCCATACGCGGCGGGCACGCCCCTGGTGCCGATCATCGCGATCCGCAGGCTCATCGGCTCGGGGCTGGGCGTCATGCGGCTGTGCTCCCCAGGAGAGTGGTTGCAGGTCGGGGACGCCTGCGGAGGTCCGCGCCCAGGATCGAAACGAGCGCGTCGTGCATCACCGCGGGCGTGTAGTCCCGTTCGTACGCGAGCCGCGCCAGCTGACCCGCCTGGGCCAGCGTCGCCCGGTCGAGCTGCCCGAACAGTCGGGCCAGCGCCTCGCGGTCTCCCCGATCGAAGAGCCACCCGCTTCGGCCGTCCTCGATCACACCCTCGGGACCGCCGCAACGACTGGCAATCGCGGGAACCGAGAGGCATGCCGCTTCCAGCAGAACCAGACCGAGGCCCTCGGTGCCGTCCGACGGGAGCACAACCGCATCCGCCGCAGAGAGGTACGGCGTGGCATCCGGCACCTCGCCGACGATGGTGACGGTTTCCGGATGCGACACCAGCTGAGAGACGAGGCCGGGCACGTCGACCGCACGTCCGAGTGGGGGAGGACCGCCCAATAGCACCAGGTCTCCAGGGCAGCCGGCGAGCTCCCATGCCGCGAGGAGAGTGGCGTGGCCCTTGCCCGGGCTCCACCTGCTCGCAACGACGTACCGGGGTCGAGTCGACGGTGCCAGCGGCGCCCGAACTTCGTCACTCCGATCGGGGGTGGCGTTGCTCACCACCGCTGAGCGCCGACGACCTGCCAGCCCGGTGGAGCGCAGCGCCTCCGGTGACACTGCGAGGATGCGTGAGCAGGCTCGAGCGAGCAGTCGCAGTATTCGGCGCTCGCGGGGTTGCCACTGCTCCTGCACGTGCAGGACGACGCGCCGGTCGCCGGCCAGTCGAGCAAGCGGCGCCACGACCAGGCACGCGCTCGTGCCCAGGTAGACAAGGTCGAAACGCCGTGACCTCAGTTCGCGCAGCGTGGACAGCGAGCGCACCAGCAGCCTCACGCCGCCGCGAAGGCCGAGGTCGCGTCGCCGAAGAATCGGCAGGTCCACTCGGCGCACAGGGACTCCCCGAGCGTTGAGCGCGGCGGTGAGTGCTCCTTTCGGGCATTCCCGCGGCAACCACACTTCGACGCGGCCGGTCTCCTCCAGGCATTCCGCAACCTGAAGGGCTATGCGATCGGCACCGTACAACTCATCTGAGGAATGAATGAGCACCACCCGGGGCGCACCCGGCTGGCGCGCATGCGGTATCACTGCGGCGCTCCCGCGGACAGGTTGTCCCAGATCGTGTTCGCCGGGGCGTTAGTGGACGACCCGGACAGGTAGGAGTAGAAACCGATTCGCCCGGCCGCCTGGAGCCCGGCCGTGGAGTCGGTCGCCGTCTTCTGCCACGTCGCCGGTTCGGTCGTGCCGGCCTTCCACACTTTCGCCTTGAGTGTTGTCGGCGAGCTTCCCGTTACCAGCAATCGAACAGTCATGACGTCGTTGGCCGCGTAGGTGATGCCCGGGATGATCGACTCGGTGCCGATTACGGTGCCAACACCGGCCGAGGTGGCGCTCATGAGGGTCAGCGACACCGTGCCGTTCGCCTTGAACACCAGCTTGACCCGGTAATCGCCCTGGCTGGCGATCGAGCGGCCAATCACTGATGCATAGACTCCACTCCCGGTCGTCAGCTGGTCAGAAGCGACGTCGACGGTCATTTCGGTGCTCGAGGACGAGACCGAGTTCAGCAGGATGGTCGAACCCGCACCGGCGCTCGCCATGCGGATTCTTCCGGTCCCGCTGGCCACGGAGAAGTTGGCCGAGCTGGCCGTCGTCCACGCCCCGCCGACGTTGGCGCTGCCCCACCCGCTCGCAACCGACCGCGTGAACGTGTCGGAAGCGAAGGTGCTCGGTGGCGCAGGCACCGTCACGGTCACGGAATGCGTCACCGAGTCCGTGAGGTTGCCATCGTCTTTCACGGTGAGCGTCACCGAGTAGGTTCCCGAGACCGTGTAGTCGTGGGTCGGGGTCTTACCGGTGCCGCTGGATGAGTCGCCGAAGTTCCACGCGTAGCTCGAGATCGTCCCGTCGCTGTCGGTCGAACCGCTGGCATCGAATGCAACACTGCCGGCCGTCGCCACGGAGGTGAAGGCGGCGGTCGGTGGCGTGTTCGCGGGCGGAACCGTAACGCTCACGACGTGGCTCACCGTCGCGGTCGCGTTCTGGTCATCCGTCACGGTGAGCACCGCGGTGTAGTCGCCGCTCACTGTGTATGCGTGGCTCGGGGTCTTGCCCGTGCCACTGGAGGAGTCGCCGAAGTCCCACGCGTAGCTCGAGATCGTCCCGTCGCTGTCGGTTGAACCGCTGGCGTCGAATGCGACGCTGGCTCCCGTCGCCACCGAGGTGAAGGCGGCTGTTGGCGGCGTGTTGGGCAGTGTGCCTCCCGCCGCCGTGAAGTGGGCAGCCACACGCGACGGTGAAAGCGCCGTCGAGTAGACGGATGCCTCGTCGATCCAGCCGTTGAACCAGGGGCTGGATGAGCTCCACGTGTTGTCGCCGCCGATGCGCCAGTAGCCGTTGTAGCCCTGCGCCGAGGTCTGCGGGTTGGACCCAACCTGCACACCGTCAACATAGAGCGCCATGCCACCGGAGCCCTGCGTCGCATCCACCTGATGCCAGTTGCCATCGTTGTAGGACTGGGTGCTTACCGCGAGGTTCGGCCCGCCTGTCCAGGTTCCGAAGATCAGTCGGCCGTCGTCCTGCATGTAGACGTGGCGATCGTAGTTCGACGAGGTTCCCGTCTGCTGGTCACCGAAGCCGATTATCTTGCCTCCCTGGGTGGTTGTCGTCTTGAACCAGGCTTCGAGTGAATAGACCGTCGGACCGCTGGTGGACGAGGATGCCGCCACCAGTCCGCTCGACCCGTCGAACCGGCTCGCCTTGCCGACTGCACCCAGTGCCCCGGGCTCGCCGCGGGTGACCCCGCCGCTGATGAGCCCGGTGTTCGCGTTGGGGCTGGAATCGGTCGCGGTCGTTGCGGATGAGTCATCGAGTCGCCAGAAGATGTCTGGTTCGTCTGCCCACACCGCCTTGCCGAACGCATCCGAAGGAGGCGTCGGAGCGGAGGAGGTACGGCCGCTCGCCGTCCAGTGGCTGGCAACCGCCGAAGGTGCGAGTGCCGTCGGGTAGATGGCGACATCGTCGATTGCGCCCGCGAACGATGAACTGGACCCGGTGTTCGGCCAGCCGTTCTGGTTGTCACCGCCGATGCGCCAGTAGCCCGCATAGTCCTGGGCCCCTGTGGTCCCGGTGTCTCGCGCAACTCGGGTGCCGTCGATGTACAGCGCCATGCCGCCGCTGCCGAGGGACGCGGTGATCAGGTGCCAGGCGCCGTCGTTATAGCCCGGCGCACTGGAGATCGCGCGCACGGCATTCGGGTAGACGCCGAAGGTGATCCTTCCTGAGTTGTTCATGTACAGGTGGCGGTCGTAGCTCGACGAGTCGCCGCTGCGGGATGCCCCGAAGCCGAGAATCTTGCCACCCGACGTGCTCGTGGTCTTGACCCACGCTTCCAGGGTGAAGACGGTCGGCCCGGCGATTGCCGATCGGCTCGCCGCGATTCCTGTCGCGCTTCCGGGGAAGGTCGACGACGCATCGCCGGGAATTGCTCCGGCGGTGTTCCTCGTCACATCCGATCCGACGTCGAGGTCGGAGAATGCGGCGTGGTCGTATGCCGTCAGGCCACTGGGTTCACCGAGCGTCCAGTAGTTGAGCGCGCCGTCGCCGATTACGGCGTTGGAGTACGCACTGGGAGCCGAGGACGAAATGGTCACCGGGTCGGAGCGGGGAGATATATAGGTATTGCCCTCGGCATCCGTGATCTGGATGCGGTAGGTGTGCGTGCTGCCGGCTGCCAGTCCCGAGTCGACATATCCGAGCTGCGGAATTGCCCACCAGGGAGACAGCGCATTGACGGTGTAGATCGGCGTCGTGCTGTTGTCGCGCAACACCCCGTAGGTGAGCGTCGCGTCGTCGTAGTCGGTCGTGCCGAGGAACGAAACCCGCGCAGATCCCGACGCGATGGAGATCGCGGACGGCTTCGTGTTCGCGTTATAGACCGGAGCGATCTTGTTCGGAGCGATGTCCCGCGTGGCGAAGACCGCGAGACCCTGCTGGGACTTGCTATTGACGGAGGTGAATTCGCCGCCCATCACGAGGTACTTGCCGCCGGAAGACAGGTCCCAACCGCCCTGCGACTGGCCGGTGTAGGTGCCCGCATTCACCAACGGATACCAGTTGAGCTGCGTAGGAATTGGCTGGTGCGAGATCTGGCTGTTGGAACTAGGGGGAGTCTGGTCGATCCCGGTCGCCGCGACAGTGTCGGCCGTCGCGCGCTTCCAGATGGTCGGATTTTGCTGGGGGAAGGTGTTGACCGACAGGCAGTCGTGGGCGTGGGAGACGTGGTAGACGACTTGGCCGAGCACCGCAGCCCCATAGCTCGCGCCGTAGCAGTTGTCGAGCCAGACGAGGTCTCCGGTGGCGAACTGGGCGGCGAACCGGCCATCGAACCAGTGGCCGCCTTCACCGTTCGCTGTTCCGTAGATAACGCCATTGGTGAGAACGAGGTCGGTCACCCACGAGCGATTCGAGCCCTGGGCCGCGGGGATGATCGGCGCCGAGAAGGCTGCCGTCGCTCCCGTGCTGCCGTTCGTAGCGGCGAGACCGACGATCGGGGAGCCGTTCAGCGTTTGGAAGCGGCCGCCGACCACCACCCGGGAGTTGTCCGGTGCTGCGACGATGGCGTGCACCATGTCGCTCGCGGTCGGTGCCCAGGGCAGAATCGCACCGTTGCTGCGGGCGACGGCAGCGAGATTGGCGCGTGGCTGGCCTCCCGCGGTCTGGAAGGACCCACCGAAGTAGACGCGGTCGTTCGTCACGCCGATGCCGAGCACCGACCCGGCAGCACTCGTCGAGAAGGCGGTGTCGAGAGCGCCGCTCGCCGTGAAGAATCCGGCGAGCTTGCTTTTCGCGACCCCATTGACCGCGGTGAAGTCGCCGCCGACGTAGATCTCCGCGCCATCCGGCGAAGCCTCGACCCGTCGTCCCTGCGCATTGAGGTTCGGATTCCAGCTGAGGATCGCTCCCGTCGTGACGTTGAACGACATGGCGTTGTTGCGCGTGACCTCACTCACGCCCGCGGCGGAGCCGTAGGGTCGCGCCTTGGTGAAGCTGCCGACCGCGTACGCGGTCGTGCCGACGACGGCGACACTCCAGACGACGCCATTGATCTGCGGGGTGGGAAGTACATCCGCACTCACTGTCGTGGGAAGCGGGGCCGGAACGTCTGCGACGGCGGCTCCGCCGGGAAGCACCACGGCGGTGGAAACGAGGGCTGCTATTGCTACGGCAATGAGGGTCGCGGAGCGCCCCCGCCGATCAACTGATGCGAACACGGGATATGTCTCCTTTGACGGGTGATGCGGGATGCGGGGCGAGCTGACGGCGGTAGCCGGTGGAGAGGACAACAAAACGTATGACAAGGCCGCCCGCGAGGGACGCCCCGGCCAGGATGAGAGGAGCGAAGACGGGGGCACCGCCGAGCCACAGCAGGGCTGCGACGCCAAGCGCCGCCGCAACCGAGTCGCAGAGGCGAATGAGGAAAACCGCCGCCTGGCGCCCTCGCACCGAGGCGAGAGTTCCATAGGGGGTCACCGCGGCAATGGTCGCGGCGAACGCGAACCAGCCCGCGAGGGCGACGGGATTGAGGGGCACGCCCACGAGCATCGGCCCGAGAACCGGAACAGCGATGAGTCCGATGATGGTGATGAGAAGGGTGAGGCCGAGCAGGGCGACTACGCCCTGGTCGGCGCGCAGTCGAAGCACGCCGAGCGGCTTCAGCTCGTTCCGCGCGAACCAAGCGAACAGGAATGACGAGATCCCGCCGATGAACAGCATGGTCGGAGCCGCGTAGATGCGGGCCGCCTCGAGACCGCCGGTGGCGACGACGCCCGCGGCCACCACGACCGCGACTCGGGTGAAGGTGAGTACGCCGGGTCGAAGCGCCTGCTGGGCAGCGCGCCAGGCTCCGAAGGACGCGACCTTGCGCATCCCACCGAGCCGCAGTGGCACTAGGTAGCGCTCGGAGCGGGACACAATGCGCATGCCCACGGCCAGTCCAACGCACTGGCCGAGCGCGAGGCATCCGAGCACCGCTGCCAGGGAGAGCGACCGAGCCAGCGCGAGCCCGACCATGAGAGCGATTGTCGTGAGAGCCGCGCTCAGGTCGACGATCACGATCCGCCAGAACTGGAACGTCGCCATGAGGAGTCGTCGAATGAGGTCCTCGAGCAGGAACGCGGATGCCGCGAGCCCGAAGAGCGCCGATTCGGCGGCCGTCGCAAACCCCGAGATCCACGCCGCACCGAAAGCGAGCAGTCCTGCGCCGGTCGCGAGAATGAGGGCCCACGCCTCCAGCCCGGATCGCAGGGACCGGTTGCGCCGATCGAGCACGGTAAGCGAATCGCCGACAAAGCCAGACGTGACAGCCGTGACCAGCACGATGACGCCAAATAACACGGCGAATCGCCCGAGCCCGGCAACGCCGAGAAGTCGGGCGGTCAGCACTTGCAGTGCCAGGCTTCCCGCCGCCTGGATCACTTGGGCGCTGACCGCCCCCGCTGCCCCGCGCGAGGCAGCGATCTTGAGCCGAAATGACGTCGGCGAGACTGTGGTCGTCATTGCGGAAGAGTTCCCGTGAATTCGGCCGGCATCCGCGTTCCGTCCGTGTCGACCCAGAGAGTCGCGTGTGCGAGATTGCGCGGAACCATGAACGCGTAGCGTGCGGTCGTGCTCGCGCCCGGTGCCACGACGCCGGAGAAGTCACGTACCTTCACGTCGTCGTACAGAGGTCCCGCGGGAGTGCCTGCCGCACCGTACTGGAGGGTGACTACGACATTGTCGAGTCGAAGGGGCTCGCTGGAGCGATTGCTGAGCGACAGGCTGAACACGATGTACGGCGACCCGGTCACGATGCCGGCACCCTTTGCAGTGACCGTTCCCCGCGAGAAGCTCAGTGCCGTAAGCCGCACGCCATCGGTGAAGACCGCGGGCGAACCAATCGCCGCTTTCGGCGCGGTAGCACGTTGCGCCTGCGGGAGCTGGCCGGGCCGCGTGATGCGGGGAGCTCCCGACTTTGTCGCCGTGTACGCGGGCCGCGGCACCGACGATGGCGCGGGAGTCTCGATTGCACCTGGCGTGTCGGAACCGCCGGCGCCCAGCTGGTGGGATGCCGCAACGCAGCCGGTGAGACCGAACAGCGCGACGGCCATCGCGAGCGATGCCCAGGCCCTCTGGCGTGTCGTCTGCCCGCGCATCAGTACGCCCCCACCGGACGGAGTACGGCGTGCGCCGTCCGCCACAGGATCACGAGGTCGCCGGTCAGCGACCAGTTCTCGACGTAGAAGAGATCGAGGCGGATGCTCTCCTCCCAGCTGAGGTTCGAACGGCCATTGACCTGCCACATGCCTGTCAGGCCGGGCTTGATATAGAGGCGGCGCTGCACGTACCCGGAGTATTCCGCGACCTCGCGCGGCAGGGGCGGCCGCGGGCCGACCAGGCTCATGTCGCCAATCAGCACGTTCCACAGCTGGGGCAGTTCATCGATCGAGTACTTGCGGATGAACCGTCCGAGGCGGGTAACACGTGGGTCATTGCGCATCTTGAAGAGGGGCCCGGCTCCCTGGTTCGCGGCTGCGAGCTCAGGCAGGCGATCATTCGCCGTGTGCACCATCGACCGGAGTTTGAAGAGGGTGAACGTCGCCCCGTCACGGCCTACGCGCTCCTGCCGGAAAATCGGGCTGCCGGGACTCTCCGCCGCGATCAGCACGCACAGCACCCCCATGAGCGGCGCGGTGAGAATGAGCAGCACCAGCGAGTTCACGACATCGAAGACGCGCTTCACAACGTGCTTGCCACCGTCGAATTGGGGCAGCTCCACGTGCATGAGTGGCAGGCCCTCGACGGGGCGGAAATGGATGCGTGGCCCGGCCACGTTGGTCAGGCGGGAGGCGAGCACCAGCTCGGTCGCGGTTCCCTCGAGCTCCCAGGCGAGATCGCGGACGAAATCCGCTTCACCCTCGGGGTGACCGGCCACGATGACAACATCGGCGCCGAGGTCCTGCACTACGGACGAGACGCGGGCGAGATCACCGATGACGGGAATCCGTCGGTTGCCCGACTGCAAGGTAGCCGAATCATGGTCGTGGATGGCGGCCGCGACGACCTGATAGCAGGCGCCGGCACGCTCAATCTGCTGCAGCACGTAGACCACGTCGTCGCGGGATCCCACCACGAGCGAGCGGAATAGGGAGTGCCCGAGCCGGCGCTGACGGGTGAGCCACTGCCGCCACAACCACCGTGTTCCGACCAACCCGATCGTGCCCGCGGGAAACGCGACAAGAAAGAACTCGCGGGGCAAGTCGACCCGGGTGATCACGGTCGCGATTGCGAGCGTTCCGAAGGCGGTGACACTGGCGCTCAGCACGCGACGGTATTCCGCAGCGCCGCTGCCTACCAATCGCAGGTCGCGGGTGTGCCAGGCGGACAGCGCCCAGGTCCAGGCGAGCACGAGTGCGAGCACTTCAAGCGCGGCGCGGGGCTGCGAAAAGGCATCGACTCTGCCGGCGGTTATCGCGGCGAGAATCACCATTGCGGTCACCATGCCGGCGTCGGAGACGCGCAGGCGGGCGCGGTATGCACGCAGCCACGACTTGTCGGGGCGCCCTGCTGCCAGGGAAGGGGTGCTCGTCGCTCGCACCGACAGGGGAGAGGCCGTCATTTCGCTGGCCAGGCGGTCGGGATGGCGGCAAGCGGGCGGGGTGAACCTGCTTGGGCAGGGGTCGCGGAAATTTTCACAGTGGGGGACCTGCTAGTCACGTCGATATAGCAATATCGGGGGAGCGCAACGGATCCACAGGCTGGCGGGAAACCAGGGGAAGTGCGGGTAGGCGCTGCACCGCGGGGAGGTGCAGGGTCTGATCCGGCCACTCATCGGGGGAGTCGCGGCCGGCACGGGTATGCGGGTGTACTGATGTACAGCCGTAGCAGGATCGGCGGTCGCCTCACGGAACGATCGTCGCCGGGGATTGCTCGACTATCCCTAGGTATACTCCGGCCCGCATCGACCGCGCAAGGGCTGCGGCAAACCGGAATTCAATGCAGTGGCCCGCTGCTCATGCGCACGGCAGCGGATAGGGCCTCAGGAGCGCGGTACTGCGACCGGCGGAGCCGAGCGCGGCGGCCACGGGATGATGGGCGACGTCGTTGCCTGATACTGCGCGTATTCCGGGTACCTGGACTTCGAAATGCTCTCGGTGAAAATCGTGGATCCGACGAACAGCAGCGTCAGCAGGAACGGCCCGAGGACGGTCCACTGGAGCACGGACCCTGCCGCGGCAGCCCCGAGAAAGAACAGCGCCCACCACTGCGCCTGTTCGAAGAAAAAGTTGGGATGGCGCGAGAAGCGCCACAGTCCGGTTTGCACGAAGCGTGGGTTCGGTACTCCGCCGCCGTCCGTAACCTGCTTCTTTCGGGCCTGGAAATTCCACTGCTGCTGGTCTGCAACGGTCTCACCGATAGTCAGGGAGACGAATACGACGGCGACGAGCGCATCGAGGGGGCCGAATGGTGCGTTGCGGTGCTCCCATGCCGTGAAAGCCGGAAGCGCAATGAGCAGCAGGATCGCGTTCTGGTAGATCACGATGAAGAATAAGTTGAAGACCTGGAACCGCCAGCCCGGCATCCGGGCGCGGAGAATCGCCCAGCGGTAATCCTCGACCCCGGTGTAGCCGCCCTTGCGGGCGAAGTTAAAGGTGAGGCGGGCGCCCCAGATGGTCACCAGCGCGGCCATCACGTCGAGTCGCACGTCGCCAAGGCCCGCGGATGCCGCAAAAACCCACACGTAAACGACTGGAACGATCGACCAGATGCGATCGACCCAGGAGTAATCCTTCGTGACCAGGGATGCGATCCAGACGAAGGCACAGGCTCCTGCGGCGATGCACAGAGCGACGAACAGGGGAGTCATGGCGAAATCCTACGCGCGGCAGGCACTCGGTAGACTTCCCCACGTGCCGACCGGACAGAACAGCGAAGTGAGTTCGCGGGTCTTCACTGTTCCGAACGGCCTGAGCTTCATCCGGCTCTGCCTCGTTCCGGTCTTTCTCATCCTGCTCATCGCAGGCAAAGACCTCGCGGCCCTCATCGTTCTTGTCTTCTCGAGTATTTCGGACTACTTCGACGGCGTGATCGCCCGCAAGTTCGGGCAGATAACCCGCCTCGGGCAGTTGCTCGATCCGGCGGCGGACCGGTTGTTCATCTTCGCCGCGCTCATCGGGCTCGCGGTCCGGGGAATCCTGCCCTGGTGGCTGTTTCTCATCATCGTCGCCCGCGACGTGATGCTTCTGGTGCTCGGCATCACCCTGGCCAACTTCGGCTTCGGTCCGCTGCCGGTTCATCACCTCGGCAAGCTGGCGACCTTCAGCCTGTTCTATGCCCTCCCGATCCTGACCCTCGGCCAGGCCTTCGGCGTTCTCGCGCCGTACACTTACCCGATTGGATGGGCCTTCGCACTCTGGGGAGCATTCCTCTACTGGTGGGCCGGCATCGTGTACGCGATCGAAACTGCGCGAGTTATTCGAATTCCACGGGTCGAGCCGGGGGCGCGATCCGATACGCTGGGTTCGATAAAGGAGGCGAACGATGGTTGATCCTGACGAAGGTCGGGCACCCGGCTCTGCCGTTCCCGCTCCGCAGCAGAACGACACCACCCTCACCTTCACCGGCAACTTCGGTGCCCAGCTGGCGTCGATTGACAGCAATGTCACCACCGAGGAACACGAGGCAATCGCCGCGCTCCCTTCCGGCTCGGCACTGCTCGTGGTTCGTCGGGGTCCGAACGTGGGCGCGCGCTTTCTGCTCGATGCCGACGTCACGACGGTTGGTCGCCACCCGGAGGCGGATATTTTTCTCGACGACGTGACCGTGTCGCGTCGCCACGCCGAGTTTCTGCGCAATTCCACCAGCTTCCTGGTCAAAGACCTTGGCTCGCTTAACGGCACGTATTTCGATGGCTCGCGTATCGATTCCTCGCCCCTGAGCGACGGATCAGAGGTGCAGATCGGCAAGTTCCGGCTCACCTTCTACGCGTCCCGCGTTGATCTCGCCCACCTGGCCAGCCGCTAGTGGGGCGCGCGTCAGCCCAGGCTCGCGAGCCTGGGGGTTCCACCCTTCTCAGCATCGGTCAGGTGCTTGCCCGGCTTAGCCCGGAATTTCCGGACCTCACGCCCTCGAAGCTCCGGTTCCTCGAAGAGCGCCAGCTGATCTCACCCGCTCGCACCGAGTCGGGCTACCGCAAATTCTCGGCCCGCGATCTGGAACGACTCCGATTCGTTCTCGCGATGCAGCGCGATCACTACCTGCCGCTGAAGGTCATCCGTGGCTACCTGGACGAAATGGATGCGGGCCGCCAGCCCACATTGCCCGGCGGCACGGTGCAGTCCCCGTCGATGCTCTCCGGCGAACGCCGTTTCACGCGTGATGAACTCATTCGCGAAGCGGGCGCGACCACCATGCTCCTCGGCGACGCCATCAGCGCCTCGCTCATCGTGCCGGCCGACGTGTTCGGTGAGGACTCGGTCGCCGTGCTGCGCTCGCTCGTCGAACTACAGCGGTCGGGAATCGAGCCGCGGCACCTCCGCGGGTTCCGGGCAGCGGCGGAGCGCGAGCTCGGGCTGATCGAAAGCGCGTTGATTCCGGTCGCCCGCCGCAAGGATGCCTCGAGCAGGGCGAAGGCCGCCGAACTCGCGCGCGAGATCGCGGGACAGCTGGAGATCGTGCGGAGCAGCATCATCCGTTCGGCGCTGTCGAAACTGCAACAGTAGTACCCCCCATTTCGACACGCCGCGGCTATTTCTTCGAATGTCATTGATCGACGCGGACCGCGTGGGTACCGTGGGAACAACCAAACAAAAAGTGTCAAGTTCAACATGAGGGTTAGATTTGTTTCCTCGGTTGGGTGGCGGTGACACGTGTGTGAAGGGCCCTCAAAATGACCGAAGTGATCCGTAGCGATAGCGACCGCTACGACCTTGGCCTGCTCTTCACCGACGGCATGCCTGAATACGAAGACACCGCCGGCTATCGCGGAGCGATCGCAGCCAAGGCTGCGGGCATCAGCTATCGCCAGCTTGACTACTGGGCGCGCACGCAACTGGTCGAGCCGACCGTTCGTGGTGCCGCGGGTTCCGGTTCGCAGCGGCTCTACGGATTTCGCGACATCCTCGTTCTCAAGCTGGTCAAACGCCTGCTCGACACCGGCATTTCGCTGCAGCAGATCCGCGTCGCGGTGAACCAGCTGCGCGAATCCGGAATCAGCGACCTTGCGCAGACGACGCTCATGAGCGACGGCGCGAGCGTCTACCTGTGCACCTCGAACGACGAGGTCATCGACCTGGTCAGTCGCGGCCAGGGCGTCTTCGGCATCGCGGTCGGCAAGGTGCTGCGCGAAGTCGAGTCGAGCCTGGTCGAACTGGACTCGGTTCCCGCGGAAGACCCGGCGGATGAGCTGGCTCGTCGACGGGCCACGCGGGCTTCCTGAGCTGGCTCCCAATCAGCTGAGCGCGATCAGCTGAGCTCGCTCTCGATCAACTGAGCCCGCTCAGTGCTGATCGTGCAGTCTTGATCGTGGCGTTGACCTAGCCGAGCGCGTGCTGGTTCAACGAGGTTGGTCTAACGAGACCAGGTGTCAGGCGAACTCACCGATTTTTGCCGTGCGCATCACGCGCTCAAGCAACTGGTCGAAGTTGCGGGCCATCTCCTGCGCGCTCTCGCCCGGCCATACATGCAGGGGCTTCGCGGCACCCTGTGCCTGCTGCAGCGACGTGCGCTCCGGCAGCTGGGGTGACAGTACGAGCGGACCGAACATGTCACGCAGTTCCTTGATGCGGAACTGGTGCTCGAGCGACTGCACGCGAGCACGATTGACAATGATGCCGAGCGGTTGCAGGCGGGGGGAGAGCCCGCGGCGAATCTCTTCGATAGCCCTGAGCGCACGATCCGCGGCCGCGACCGAGAACAGGCCGGGCTCCGTCACGACGGTCACGCGGTCGCTTGCCGCCCACGCCGTGCGGGTCAGCGCGTTGAGCGACGGAGCGCAGTCGATGAGAACGAGGTCGTAGTCCGCCTCGACGTTGGCGAGTGCCTCTTCGAGCTTCCAGATATCGCGGATGCTCGGATGCGGGCCATCGAAATTGATAGCCGAGGGCGAGCCGATCATGACGTCGATCTTGCCGGGTCGTCCGCGCGTCCACCCGCTCGGGGTAATCGCGGCGCGCACAACGCGCTCCTTCGGCGAAGCGAGAACATCGGCGACATTGAGGTGGCCGGCCACCGAAATGTCCATGCCGGTGGAGACATCCGACTGGGGGTCGAGGTCGACGACGAGCGTGCGGAGGCCCTTGGCGAAAGCCGCAGATGCGAGCCCGAGCGTCACCGTGGTCTTTCCCACGCCCCCCTTGAGGGAGCTGACGCTGAGTACATGCACGAGAAACGAGAATACCCGTCGGAGTTGTGAACAACCTAACAGCGGGCATCCGTCGCAGCCGGATCTCGCGATCCGGGCGCGGTCCGCGGCCACTCTAAGATTGAGAGGCCAAGGAGAGGAACCCATGTTCACGAAGATTCTCGTAGCCAACCGCGGTGAAATCGCCATTCGAGCATTTCGTGCTGCCTTTGAGCTGGGGGCGAAGACGGTAGCCGTCTTCCCATACGAGGATCGCAATTCCATGCACCGGCTCAAGGCGGATGAGGCCTACCAGATCGGCGAAAAGGGGCACCCGGTTCGGGCGTACCTGGATGTCGACGAGATCATTCGTGTGGCCAGGGAATCCGGAGCCGACGCCATCTACCCCGGTTACGGCTTCCTCTCCGAGAACCCGGACCTCGCGTCCGCAGCCGCCGCGGCAGGCATCACCTTCATCGGGCCGCCGACGCGCGTGCTCGAGATGGCGGGCAACAAGGTCACGGCGAAGGAACATGCGATTGCGGCGGGGGTTCCCGTACTGAAGTCGACGCCTGCGTCGAAGGATCTGGACGAACTGCTCAACGGTGCCGACGCGATCGGTTTCCCGATCTTCGCGAAGGCCGTCGCGGGTGGCGGTGGCCGAGGGATGCGCCGAGTCGAGAAGAAGGAAGATCTCAGGGCTGCGCTGGAAGAGGCCATGCGCGAGGCGGACAGTGCTTTCGGCGACTCGACGATGTTCCTCGAGCAGGCCGTCGTGCGCCCCCGGCACATCGAGGTACAGATCCTCGCGGATGCAACGGGCGAGACGGTCCACCTCTTCGAACGCGACTGCTCCGTGCAGCGCCGGCATCAGAAGGTCATCGAGATCGCTCCTGCGCCGAACCTGGACGAGGACACCCGCCAGGCGATGTACCGCGACGCGATCGCGTTCGCCAAGTCGATCGGCTACGTGAACGCGGGAACGGTGGAGTTCCTGCTCGACACGGCGGGGGAGCGCAAGGGCCAGCACTTCTTCATAGAGATGAACCCTCGCATCCAGGTGGAGCACACGGTGACCGAGGAGGTCACCGATGTCGACCTCGTGCAGTCGCAGATGCGCATCGCCTTCGGCCAGACCCTCAAGGAGCTCGGGTTGCAGCAGGGCGACCTCCGCCTGCGCGGTGCCGCACTGCAGTGTCGCATCACGACCGAGGATCCTGCGGCGGGATTCCGGCCGGATACCGGCAAGATCACCACCTACCGCTCGCCCGGCGGTGGCGGCATCCGTCTGGACGGTGGAACGATCGACCCCGGCACCCAGATCAGCCCGCACTTCGACTCGATGCTGGTGAAGATGACCTGCCGCGGTCGGGACTTCCCCGCCGCGGTCGCGAGGGCGAAGCGCGGTCTTGCCGAGTTTCGCATCCGCGGTGTCTCGACCAACATCCCGTTCCTGCAGGCCGTACTCGACGACCCGTCGTTCGCCGCGGGGGAGTTGAGTACCTCCTTCATCGAGGAGCGTCCGGAGCTGTTCGAGACGCACCAGTCAAAGGACCGCGGCACCAAGATCCTCAACTGGCTCGCGGATGTCACGGTCAACCGTCCGAACGGCGACGGGAGCGGCATCATCAACCCGGCGCTGAAGCTTCCGAAGATCGATCTCACACAACCTGCGCCCGCCGGCTCGCGCCAGCGCCTGCTCGAACTCGGTCCGGTCGGCTTCGCAAGCGCGCTGCGCCAGCAGACCGCCCTCGCGGTGACCGAGACCACCTTCCGCGATGCCCACCAGTCGCTGCTGGCCACCCGTGTGCGCACGAAGGACCTCGTCGCCGTCGCACCCTATGTCGCCCGTCTCACCCCCGAGCTGCTTTCCGTCGAGGCGTGGGGTGGAGCGACCTACGACGTCGCGCTGCGTTTCCTCGGCGAAGATCCATGGGACCGCCTCGCGAGCCTGCGTGAGGCGCTGCCGAACGTCGCCATCCAGATGCTGCTGCGCGGACGCAATACCGTCGGTTACACGCCGTATCCGACCGAGGTGACGGATGCATTCGTGCGCGAGGCAGCATCGACCGGTGTCGATATCTTCCGCATCTTCGACGCCCTCAACGACGTCTCGCAGATGCGTCCGGCGATCGATGCCGTGCTCGCCACCGGCACTGCCGTCGCAGAGGTCGCCGTCTGCTACACCGGCGACCTGCTCGACCCCGCCGAGGATCTCTACACGCTCGACTACTACCTGAAGCTCGCCGAGCAGATCGTGGAAGCCGGCGCGCACATCCTGGCGATCAAGGACATGGCAGGGCTGTTGCGCGCGAGCGCCGCGGAGAAGCTGGTGACCGCGCTGCGCGATCGTTTCGACCTTCCGGTACATGTGCACACCCACGACACCGCGGGCGGCCAGCTGGCCACCCTGCTCGCTGCCAGCCGTGCTGGAGCGGACGCGGTGGATGTCGCGAGCGCACCGATGGCCGGAACCACCAGCCAGCCCTCCGCATCCGCCCTCGTCGCAGCCCTTGCACACACCGAGCGGGACACCGGGATCTCCCTGCAGGCGGTTTCGGATCTCGAGCCGTATTGGGAGGCCGTGCGCCACGCGTACAAACCTTTCGAGTCCGGCCTGCCCGGGCCAACCGGCCGCGTGTACAAGCACGAGATTCCCGGTGGCCAGCTCTCCAACCTGCGCCAGCAGGCCATTGCGCTCGGCCTCGCCGACCAGTTCGAGAAGATCGAAGATCTCTACGCCGCCGCCAACAAGATCCTCGGCAGGCCGCCCAAGGTCACGCCGTCCTCGAAAGTGGTCGGCGACCTCGCCCTCGCTCTCGCGGCCGCGAACGCCGACCCGCACGACTTCGAGCAGAATCCTGACAGGTACGACATACCCGACTCGGTGATCGGTTTCATGGCGGGCGAGCTCGGCGACCTGCCCGGCGGATGGCCCGAGCCGTTCCGCAGCAAGGTGCTCGCCGGCCGCAAAGTCAAGATCGGCGTCGAGGAGATCACCGAGGGCGACAGGGCCGCGCTGGCCGGTGATGCGATCTCGCGTCGTTCGACGCTCAACCGGCTGTTGTTCCCGGTGCCGACGAAGCAGTTCGAACAGCTGCGCGAACTCTACGGCGACCTGTCCGTCGTCGATACGATCGACTACCTCTATGGCCTGCGCCAGGGCACCGAGCATGTGATCGAGATCAGCAAGGGTGTCAGCCTCTTCGTCGGTCTCGAGGCCATCGGCGAGGCAGACAACAAGGGCATGCGCACGGTCATGACCATCCTCAACGGCCAGCTGCGACCGGTCTTCGTTCGCGACCGCGGTATCGCGGTGGAGAGCAAATCGGCGGAGAAGGCGGATGCGACCAAGCCGGGTCACGTCGCCGCGCCGTTCTCCGGGGTGGTCACCCTGCAGGTGGTGGAGGGCGAGCGGGTCGAGGCCGGCCAGAGTGTCGCCTCGATCGAAGCGATGAAGATGGAGGCGGCCATCACCGCGGCCATCGGCGGTGTCGTCCGCCGCCTCGCAGTGCCCAAGACCCAGCAGGTGGATGGTGGGGACCTCCTCCTCGAGATCGAACTCGCCTGATCGGTGCCTTCGACCCGATACCGTTGTACGGCAAGGGTCCGCGGTAAACTAGAGGGTTCTTGAATCGACGGAAGGTGTTGTTGTCATGGCAACAAGAGGCAGGCAGTCTGACGAGCATGGAGCGTACTCGGACTCCGAGAGCGACGTGGATCTGATCGATACGCCATCGGAGGACCTCGCTTCGAGCCTGCCGGAGAGCCTCATCATCGAAGTGAGCCTCCCGAACACCGTTCATGCGGCGCCGGACGACGAGCTGGCCGTCGCCATCGTCGAAGTGCCGGTCAATCCGGGATTCGTCGAGGTCACGGAGCCGACGACGACGTCCATCATGGTTG
>JAODMF010000014.1 GCA_025464095.1 Glaciihabitans sp. | reverse complement strand
ACGCGGGCGGCCACGCGAGCCGCCACGCGGGCGGCCACGCGGGCCGCCACGCGGGCGGGCACGAGGGCACCGACCCGCCCGGTACCGTGGAACTCATGACGCGCATCATCGCCGGGTTCGCCGGATCGCTCACCATCGACGTGCCGGGGGCGGGCACGCGGCCGACGAGCGACCGCGTGCGGGAGGCGATCTTCTCCGCGCTGGATGCCCGCGGCATCCTGCCCGGAGCCCGCGTTCTCGACCTCTACGCCGGAACCGGCGCCCTCGGCCTGGAGGCGGCATCGCGCGGTGCAGCGCACGTCACACTCGTGGACAACAGCAACGCGGCGACGCAGGCCTGCCGCAAGAACGCCGCGAGGGTGCTGAAGGCAGCGCCGCGCGGCACGACCATCGCGATCGACGTGACGGGCTCGCCCGTGCAGAACTACGTCACGTCCGCGCGCCAGTTCTGGGATGTTGTCTTCCTCGACCCGCCGTACGAGCTGGGTGCGGTCGAGCTCGGCCACAACCTGTCCGCCCTCGTGCCGCGACTGGCCCCGGATGCCGTGGTGCTGCTGGAACGCAGCTCACGCGACCCGGAACCCGCCTGGCCGGAGGGACTCGAGCTCGACCGCCGCAAAGACTACGGCGACACGACGCTGTACTGGCTCTCGCTGCCAGCGATCAAGTAGCGCAGGCTGCGGCCAGCACGGTTCCGCTTCGCGTTCTCGTTCCCGGCTGCTACTCGGCCAGCGACGAGATCCACGCCGTCACCGCGTCGAGACCGCCGTCCACCAGCCGGTACACCGACGCTGTGCCGCGTTTCTCGAACTGCACCGCGCCGACCTCCCGCAGTAGCGCGAGGTGCTGCGTGGCCGACGGCTGTGCAATGCCGAGCTCGGCGGCGAGCTCGCCTACCGTGCGCGGCGAGGCCGACAACAACTCGAGGATGCGCCGCCGGTTCGGGTCGCTGATTGCGGAAAACAGGTCGCGCTTCATCCGACGCCGCCGTTCCAGTCGGCGTACGGGTCCCAGCCGCCGAGCTCATCGAACGCCACACCGTCGACAAGCAGTCCAGTGCCCGGCACCACGGAACCGATCACCCGGAACGACGGGGGCAGCCCTCTCCCGGCCGGGAACGTGGCGAGCAGCGAGTGGTCCTCCCCGCCGACCAGCGCCTCGTGCGATCCGATCGCCGCGGCCGACAGGTCGAGAGCGACGCCACTGGCCGAGGCGATGCGCCGGGCGTCGCGGGCCAGCCCATCGCTGAGATCGAGCATCGCCGTCGCGCCCGCTGCGGCGGCCACGGGGCCGTCTGCGATCGGCGGCACGGGGGCGAGCTGGAACGCGACCAACGGGTCGCGGCGTAGCGCAGCCGCGGCAGCGGCATCCGGTTCGCCGTCGACAACGCCGTCCCGGAACAGGATGCGCAGCCCTGCCGCCGCGACCCCGAGCCCACCGGATACCGCGACGACGTCTCCAACCCGAGCGCCCGACCGAAGCACCGGCGCGCGCCCCTCGAGGTCGCCGAATGCGGTAACGGCGATGGTCAGCGTCGCCGACACTGACAGGTCGCCGCCCACGACCCCACAGCCGGGGGCGAGGGCCGAGCAAGCTTCGCGGAGGCCATCGGCGATCCCCTCGAGCACCTCGACTGGGGTGGATGCCGGCGCAGCGATCGCGACGACGAGACCGGTCCCCACCGCCCCCATGGCGGCGAGGTCAGACAGGTTCGTTGCGGCAGCCTTCCAGCCCAGGTCGTGCGGAGTCGACCAGGCGAGGCGAAAATCCGGCCCGTGGATCATCATGTCGGTTGTCACGACAAAGCGGCCGTCCGGTGCAGCGAGGATCGCAGCGTCGTCGCCGGGGCCGAGCAGCTGGGCGAATGCTGCCGGCAGCCTCGGAAAGATCCGCGCGAGGGCAGCCGACTCACCCAGCTCGCCGAGTGTGCCCGTGCTCTCGGCTGCCGTCATGATTCACACGGTAGCCTGAACGCGATGAAAGCGAAGGTTGGCACAGCCGTAATCGCGGGCCTCATGCTTCTCGTTCTCTGCGGTTGCACTCCGACGATCCCCCTTCAACCGGCGGCGGATGCGACCAACCCGAAGTGCGCGAGCGTCATCGTTCATCTTCCGGCCACGGTGGCGGGCCTCTCGTCGCGCCAAACCAATGCGCAGTCGACCGCGGCCTACGGAGACCCGACGCGGATCCTCCTGCACTGCGGCGTCGCCGTTCCCGACCCGACCGCCGCCCTTCCCTGCGTGACTGTGGAAGGCATCGACTGGCTGCGCGACGACAGCGGCGACCCCAACTTTGTCTTCACGACCTACGGCCGGAACCCCGCCGTACAGCTCGTCGTCAACGACAAGGCGAGCTCCACCGGCGCGCTCACCGATGTCGCGGTGGCCGTTGGCACCATTCCGTCCACGCGCAAGTGCATCGCTCCGGCAGACCCGTTCGGCCCCGTGCCAACGCCGACCGGCGTCCCCACCGGCAAGCCGAAACCGTCTGGTACCCCTACGGAGAAGCCGACCACCGGCCCCGTAACCCGCTAGCGAGAACGCTCCGAAGGCGCGGCCGGGTTCGACGAAGGAAGAACCGAGTCGGCTCCACCGGATCGGCCGAACGCTAGCGCACCGTCTCCAGGCCGAGCTCGATCAGCTCGTCGATCAGTTGCGTGTAGCCGACGCCGCTCGCCTCCCAGCATTTCGGGAACATCGAGATCGGCGTGAACCCGGGCATGGTGTTCACCTCGTTGATGATGAAACCGGAATCGGTGAGAAAGAAGTCGGCGCGCGCGAGCCCGGCGCCACCAATGGCGTCGAACGCGCGGGCGGCGAGGTCGCGCAGAACCGCGAATTCCTCCGGGCTTATGGATGCCGGGCAGACCAGGTCGATGCCGGGAGCATCCAGGTACTTGGCATCGAAATCGTAGAAAGACCGCCCGCTGACGACGATCTCTCCGGGCAGGGACACCCGGGTGGCCTCGCCGCCACGACCGCCCAGTACGCCACACTCGATCTCGCGGCCCACGATCGCGACCTCGATGAGCACCTTCGAGTCTTCCGCGAGCCCGACCGCCATGGCGGCGCCCAACTCTGCGGCCGAGGCGACGCGCGTCACTCCGATGCTGGAGCCGGCGCGAGCGGGCTTGACGAACACCGGCCACCCGAGCGCCTCCGCCCTGCCGGCCACGGCATCCGGCTCGTTGATCCATTCGCGGGCGGTTGCGGTGAATCCGGGAGCGACGGGGATCCCGGCGTGCGAGAACACGATTTTGGCGTAGTGCTTGTCCATGCCGATCGCGGATGCGAGCACACCGTCGCCAACATAGGGCAGGTCGAGCAGCTCGAGCATGCCCTGGAGGCTGCCGTCTTCGCCCATCGGCCCGTGCAGGATGGGAAACACGATGTCGATGTCACCGAGCGAGTGAGTGTCCCCAGCGGCATCCATGAATCGCAGCTCGCGCGTGGCACTGGACTCCGGCCACAGGATGCGCGAGCCGTTGTCGACTATCTGCGGCATGTTCGCGGGGTCCAGCACGAACTTCGCCGCATCGTCATCCTCGAGGGTGAACGCGCCCGCGCGGGTGATGCCGATCGGGATGACGCGGTACTTCGATCGGTCGATGGCGGCGAGTACGCCCCCCGCCGTCGCGCAGCTGATCGTGTGCTCTGACGACCGGCCGCCGAAGAGAAGGGCGACGGTGATCAGTGGCACGTTTACTCTCCCTGTGGGGTCGGGTCGGAGGTGAGGTGAGGCGCAATGTCCCGCGGAGCCAGCGTACCGGCCAGAACCTTCGAGACCTGACTAACGATCGGCATCTCGACGCCCTTCGCGAGGGCCAGCTCCAGGATCGGCGCGACCGACGACAGGCCCTCCGCCGTCTGGTTCATCTGTTTGATGACCTCGGAGAAGCTGTAGCCCTGGCCGAGCAGCCTGCCGGCCGTGTTGTTGCGTGACAGCGGCGACTCGCAAGTGGCGATGAGGTCGCCGAGTCCGGCAAGGCCAGCGAGCGTCTCCGCCCGGGCGCCGTATGCCACCGAGAAGTCCGTCATCTCGGCGAGGCCGCGCGTGATGATCGACGCTTTCGTGTTCTCGCCGTATCCGACGCCGTCGACGATTCCAATCGCGACCGCAATGAGGTTTTTCAGCACGCCACCGAACTCGGTGCCGATCACATCCGTGTTGACGAACGAGCGGAAGTACGGGTTGGTGGCCGTCATCGCGATGGTCGTCGCGGTCTCCAGATTGTCGGATGAGATCACCGCGGCCGTCGGCTGCTCCTTCGCGATCTCGAGCGCGAGGTTGGGACCGGATGCGACGGCGATGCGCTCTCCGTCGATGCCCAGTTCCTGCTTCAGCACCTCGCTCATGCGGAAGCGCGTGCCCTTTTCTACGCCCTTCATCAGCGAGATGATCAGCGCGTCGGCCGGAATCAGGTCACGGAACTGGCTGAGATTCTCGCGCAGTGACTGGCTGGGCACCGAGATAAAGACCTGTTCGGCGCCGTCAAGCACCACGGCCAGGCGCGCGCTCGCCCGAACGGTGCGGGGCAGGTTGATGCCCGGCAGGTAGTCGCTGTTTCGCTTGGATTCGGAGATTTCGCGGGCGAGCTCGGGGCGGCGGGCCCACAGCACGACATCCGATCCTCCATCGGCGAGCACCTTCGCGAAGGTGGTGCCCCAGGAACCGGCGCCCAGAACCGCGACTTTGCGGCCCCGGCCTGTCGAGTTAAGGCTGCTCAAAGCGTCCCGTTTCTGATTGGTTGTGGGTTGTCGGATCCCAGCGCTCGGCGGGAGCAGTTTCGCCCCGCAGTGTCTCAAGCAGGCCGGTAATCGCGTCCATCACGAGGTCGGTCGCGGCGGCGTAGTCGCTCGCGTCGAGCGGACGCCCGCGAAACGCCGACAGGTCTACCGGCGGCCCGAACAGGATGTTGATGTCTTTGCGCGGAAACAGGCTGATGCGCTTGCCGTACCGGGGCAACAGCTTCTGGGTTCCCCAGTGCGCGGCAGGAATGACAGGGATGTCCGCCTGGAGCGCGGTACGAACGGCCCCCGACTTGCCGCGCATCGGCCAGAGGTCGGGGTCGCGGGTGAGCGTGCCCTCCGGATAGATCACGACCGCGGAGCCATCCGTTGCGATCTTCCGTGCGGCCGCGATCGGGTCGCTCGCTCGATCCACGCCGCTGCTGCGCATCACCGGCACCTGGCCGGTCGCGCGCAGGAGCGCGCCGAACAGCGGAATCTTGAACAGGGATGCCTTCGCCAGGTACCGCGGCATCCGGTTCAGCTGCCACATCGAGACACCCATCACGAGCGGGTCGATCTCGCTGAAGTGGTTCGGCGCGAGCACGAACGCGCCGGTCTTCGGCACGTTCTCGGTTGCGTGCAGGTGGAACCTGGCGATCATGTACATGAACGGCACGAGCAGCGCCGCGAGCACGCGAAACATCGGCGTCTTCTCCGAGCGGGGCTTCGGCGCCCCGGAAGTCGTCGTCGACACGAAGCGCTTAGCCCTCGTAGATGAAGTCAGCGCCGAGCAGGCGCAGCTTGTCGATGAAGTGCTCGTAGCCGCGGCTGATGATGCCGACGTTGCTGATGGTTGACTGCCCCTCGGCGGTGAGAGCGGCGATGAGGTGGCTGAACCCGCCGCGGAGGTCGGGGACCCGAATGTCGGCTCCGTGCAGCGCCGTCGGTCCCGTGATGACCGCCGCCTGCTCGAGCGGACGCTGCGGCACACGCCGGGTGAGACCGGAGAGCCCGTCCTTGTGAACGACGATGTCCGCGCCCATCTGGATGAGGGCATCCGTGAAGCCGAATCGGTTCTCGTAAACCGTCTCGTGCACGACGGAGACGCCCTGCGCCTTGGTGAGCGCCACGATGAGCGGCTGCTGCCAGTCGGTCATGAAGCCGGGGTGCACGTCAGTCTCCACGACGACGGGCTTGAGCTCGCCGCCCGGGTGGTAGAACCGGATGCCGTCCTCGTGGATGTCGAAGGCACCACCGACCTTGCGGAAGATGTTGAGGAACGTCATCAGCTCCTGCTGCTTCGCCCCGCCGACGAAAATGTCGCCCTCCGTGGCGAGCGCGGCGGATGCCCAGCTCGCGGCCTCGTTGCGGTCGAACAGCGCACGGTGCTCGTAGCCGCGCAGCGAGTCGACGCCCTCGATGAAGATCACGCGGTTGGGCTCGACCGAAATGATCGCGCCCATCTTCTGCAGGATGGCGATGAGATCCATGATCTCGGGCTCGATGGCGGCGTTGCGCAGTTCGGTCGTGCCCTTCGCGAGAACGCCGGTGAGCAGCACCTGCTCGGTGGCGCCGACGCTGGGGTAGGGCAGATCGATGTTCGCGCCGGTCAGCCCGTTCGGGGCCGTGAGACGGATTCCCTCGTAGCTCTTGTCGACGACGGCACCGAAAGCGCGCAGCGCGTCGAGGTGGAAGTCGATGGGGCGGTCACCGATACGGCAGCCACCGAGGTCGGGGATGAGTGCTTCCCCGAGGCGATGCAGCAGCGGACCACAGAACAGGATCGGGATGCGGGACGAGCCCGCGAGCGCGTCGATTTCTGCGAAATGCGCCTTGAGCACGTTGCTGGGGTCCAGCAGCAACTCGCCCGGTGCCGGGCTCGTGACCGAGACGCCGTAGGCGTTGAGCATTCCGGTGACGACGCCCACGTCGGAAATGTCGGGGACATCCTTGAGCAGGCTGGGCGTTTCGCCGAGCAGCGCGGCCACCATGGCCTTGGTTGCGAGGTTCTTCGCGCCGCGCACCTCGATGCGGCCGCGCAGCGGCTTGCCACCGTTGATGACGATCTTGTCGGACTTCAGGCCCACCCGCTCGCCCGACTTCTGGGCGTCACTGAGGCCAACGGGCTGTGGCACATCTCGCACGAGGGCATTCACTCACTTCACCGGCAATGTCTTGGGTCGCCACGATTCGCGGCGGGCTTCGAACTCAGTAATCTGCGCCTCGCTACGCAGGGTGAGCCCGATGTCATCGAGCCCTTCGAGCAAACGCCACCTAGTGTAATCATCGATCTCAAATGGCACGGTGAGATCAGCGATGGTCGCAGTCTTGGCAACAAGATCGACGGAGATCTCTATTCCCGGGGTCTGGTCGATGATCGACCAGATCTTTTCGACATCCGCTTCGGTGATCTGAGCGGCCAGCAGGCCCTGCTTGCCGGCGTTGCCACGGAAAATGTCGCCGAACCGCGGGCTGAGCACTGCGCTGAATCCGAAATCACGCAGTGCCCACACTGCGTGCTCGCGACTCGAGCCGGTGCCGAAATCGGGCCCGGCCACCAGGACGCCGCCGTGCTTGAAGGGCTCCTGGTTGATCACGAAGTCGGGATCCTGGCGCCACGCGTAAAAGAGCGCATCGTCGAAGCCGGTCTTCGTGACCCGCTTCAGGAACACGGCGGGGATGATCTGGTCGGTGTCGACGTTGGCTCGCTGCAACGGCACTGCCGGCCCGGCAACCGTGGTGATTTTCTCCATTACCGCTGCCCTTCAGTCGAGGTTGCTCGCGGACTCGTCGCAGTGTCGAGGTCCAGCGTGCGCGCACCGCGATTGGCCGGATTTCCGGATGCGGCGGCGGACGCGTAGTCGCCCGCGAGGTCTTCCGGCACCGTGATCCCGAGGTCCCACGGCGATGAGAGTGTGCCGCGGATCGCCGTCGCGGCCGCGACCAGAGGCGAAACGAGGTGCGTGCGGCCGCCCTTGCCCTGGCGCCCTTCGAAGTTGCGGTTGGAGGTCGACGCGCACCGTTCGCCGGGTGCGAGCTGGTCGGGATTCATGCCGAGACACATCGAGCAGCCAGCAAAGCGCCACTCCGCGCCGAATTCCTCGACGATCTTGTCGATGCCCTCGGCCTCTGCCTCGAGCCGCACGCGCGCGGAGCCGGGAACCACCATGACGCGAACGCCATCCGCCTTCTTCTGTCCCTTGATGATGGATGCGAAGGCACGCAGGTCCTCGATGCGGCTATTCGTGCACGAGCCCATGAATACGGCATCCACGTGGATGTCTTTCATAGGGGTCCCGGCGGCGAGGTCCATGTATTCGAGCGCGCGCTCGGCAGAGGCACGCTCGTTCAGGTCGCTGATGGCCGACGGGTCCGGGACGGGCTGGCTCAGCGAGACGCCCTGGCCGGGGTTCGTTCCCCAGGTGACGAATGGCTCCAGCTCGTTCGCGTCGAGGTAGACCTCCGCGTCGAAAACGGCGTCGTCGTCCGTCTTCAGCGTCTCCCAGTAGGCGACGGCGGCGTCCCAGTCGTCGCCCTCCGGAGAGTGCGGGCGACCCCTGAGGTAGTCGTAGGTCGTCTGGTCGGGGGCGACCATGCCGGCTCGCGCGCCCGCCTCGATCGACATGTTGCAGATGGTCATGCGGCCATCCATCGACAGGGAGCGGATGGCGCTGCCGCGATACTCGAGCACGTAGCCCTGGCCGCCGCCGGTTCCGATCTTCGCGATGACGGCAAGGATGATGTCCTTCGCGGTCACGCCGGGTCGCAGTTCGCCCTCCACCGTGATCGCCATCGTCTTGAACGGCTGCAGCGGCAGGGTCTGCGTCGCGAGCACGTGCTCGACCTCGCTGGTACCGATTCCGAACGCCATCGCGCCGAACGCACCGTGAGTCGAGGTGTGGCTGTCACCGCAGACGACGGTGATGCCGGGCATGGTGAGCCCGAGCTGGGGTCCGACGACGTGAACGATGCCCTGCTCGATGTCGCCGAGCGAGTGCAGGCGAACGCCGAACTCGAGCGCGTTGCGGCGCAGTGTCTCGATCTGCGTGCGACTGGTGAGGTCGGCGATCGGCTTGTCGATCGCGAGCGTCGGAGTGTTGTGGTCCTCGGTCGCGATGGTGAGGTCGGGGCGGCGAACCGGGCGTCCGGCCATGCGCAGGCCGTCGAACGCCTGCGGGCTCGTCACCTCGTGCACGAGGTGCAGGTCGATGTACAGCAGGTCGGGGCTGCCGTCTTCGCCTTTGACCACGAGGTGGTCATCCCAGACCTTCTCAGCCAGGGTGCGGCCGGAGCGGGAATCGGAACTATCGGGAAATGAAGTAGTCATGAGCTGGGGTCTTTCTTCGTGTCGAGTGGTCAGCCATCGGCAAACTCCGCGACGAGTCAGGCCTCTGGATTAGGTCTCGTCGCGGCGAAGAAGGAGGAGAATCGTCCGCTCGAACTGCATCCCCCGAGGTTATCACCCGACCGCAAATCGGGTGTGTTGGACGCCACCTAGTCCTCCTTGCCAATCACCAGCAGCGCGCCTCCACCGAGATCGACGACCGTTCCCACCGGCACGGGCGTGGGCTCCCCCTGCGGCAGCAGCCGTCGCGTCTCCCCCGGCACGGTGACGGAGGTCCCGTTGCGCGAGTGCAGGTCAGTGACGATCACAGCCTCGCCGTCAAGGGTGAACTGCGCCTGGTTGCGCGAGATGTCCTGCTCGCCGGCGATCGTGAGCAGCCGGGGGATCTGCCCGCTCGAGACCTTGCTCACACTGGGACTCCGGCCGACCAGAATCGGTTGGTTGAGCGGTTCGCGGGTGCCGCCCGGCAGCTCGAGGTAGAAACCGTCAGCAGCCGCTGGGCCGGTGGTGGACTCCGGGTGGGCGTGCCTGCGACTCGCGCGGAGCTTCGGCTGTTGCTGCGCACCAGGCTCCGGCGTTGCCACGTCGACGATGACGGGAAGGGTGGGTTGGGATTGCGCCCGCCGCGCGGGAACCGCGACGACGTCGAGGTCGTCGATGGTCATGGCGACGCTGGCAGCCCAGGCGACCCCGGCGAAAATCGGTACGGATGGTTCTGCGCCCACGGCTCCCGCGACGATGCCCATCGACCTCACGTCGTCGACACGCGTCTCCAACCAGGTCGCGACGCCCAATCCGTCGAATTCGCGCCGTCCGGCCGCCGCATCCACCGATATGACAGCGGGGCCGCGCACGAGGAGAAGCGCAGACGCACCTGCCTGTCGGGACCAGCGCGCCATCGCAAAGTCCGGGGTCGCACGCACCCCGCCGGAGGTGAGCAGGTCGAGCGTGGACTGGATCGGGTCCGGCCCGCCGAGAACGTCCCACAGTTGCTGCGGCGTCGTCTGGCTCGAGCGACAGATCAGCGCGAAGTCGTCGACAACGGCGAGCAGCCAGTCGTCACCTTGTGCGGGCGCGTAGTGGGGCATCCTGAGTCCTAAATGGTCGGGTTTGCTGGTTCCTTGTCATCGATCAGCGTCGACTGGACAGCGACAACCGTGATGTTGTCGCGCCCACCCGCCGCATTGGCAGCCTCAACGAGAACGTCAGCGATCGTGTTCTCGTCATCGTGACGCCCGAGCAGCTCGGCGATTTCGTCGTCGTCGAGCTCTTTGGTTAGGCCGTCAGAGCAGATGAGGAACGACTGCGCGCCCGCAACCGGCAGCAGCCACACGTCCGCGTCGACGTCGCTGCGAGCGCCGATCGCCCGCGTGATGACGTTGCGGTTGGGGTGCACGCGCGCATCCTCGTCACTGAGGAGGCCAGCATCCACCAGTTCCTGAACTGCGGAATGGTCGACGCTCAACTGTTCGAGGACGCGGCCGTCCCAGCTGTAGATGCGGGAATCGCCGACGTTGAAGGCCATCCACTGCGCCGCCGTGCCGTCACTCGTAGCCACGAGAGCCACTCCCGCGAGAGTGGTTCCGGACATCGCGCCGTCATCCTGTTGGGCAAGCGAGATGACAGCGTCGTTCGCGGTGCGGATTGCGTTCAGGATGTCCGCGGCAGTCGGCAGGAAATCGGCCGAAATGCGCTCCCCGAGTTCCGCCACCACCGCCTGGCTGGCCCGGTCGCCCCGCGCATGGCCGCCCATGCCGTCCGCCACCAGGAACAACGGCGACTGGGCGATAAAGCTGTCTTCATTGACGAGGCGCACGTGGCCGACCTCGCTGCGGGCCGACACGACGATTCGGGCGCTGGCGCCCGGCAAAGCCACGTTCATCGTCTGGTGCATCCGCTCGCCCTCCTGTATCCGCGGGTCAACGGTACCAACACCGAGGGAGTCTCAGGGAATACCCGTTCTACTCCACCGGGGTCCGCCGCGCGTCCAGTCGCAGTTTCACGAGGCTCGCGACGGTCGCGACCGCCATGGATGCCACGATCACGCCGAGAGAGACAAGGGTGTCAATCTCGGGAGCCCACTCCACGCCGTGCCCACCGTTAATAAACGGTAACTCGTTCGCGTGGAGCGCGTGGAAGAACAGCTTCACTCCGATGAAGGCGAGCACGACCGCGATCCCGTATTTGAGGTAGACGAGACGATCGATGAGATCGCCGAGGAGGAAGTACAGCTGCCGCAATCCCATCAGCGCGAAAACGTTGGCGGTGAAGACGATAAACGGATTAGTGGTGATGCCGAAGATCGCCGGAATCGAGTCCAGCGCGAAGACCAGGTCGGTCGTTCCGATGGCGATGAACACGATGAGGATGGGGGTGAATACGCGCCTGCCCTCGATGCGAACCCGCAGCTTCGCGCCGTCGAACCGCTCCGTGATGGGGATGCGCTTGCGCAGGAACCTGATCAGCCGGTTTTCGGTGTCTTCTTCGTCGCTGTGGTCGGTGAACGCCTGGTTGGCCGCGGTGTAGAGCAGGAACAGCCCGAAGAGGTAGAAGATCCAGCTGAAGTGCTCGATCAACTGGGCACCGAGCAGGATGAAGATGCCACGGAAAATCAGCGCCAGGATGATGCCGACCATCAGCACTTCCTGTTGGTACTTTCTCGGCACCGAGAAGCGACCCATGATGATCACGAACACGAACAGGTTGTCGATCGACAGGCTGTACTCGGTGAGCCAGCCGGCGACGAACTGGCTCGCGTGCTCGGCATCGCCGATGAGCAACATGGCGAGTGCGAAGCCCAGCGCCAGCAGCACGTAGAAGCCGACCCAGATGGCCGATTCCTTCGTGGACGGAATGTGCGGACGACGGTAGGCGATAACGAGGTCGGCGGCGAGAATCAGCAGCAGCACGACGAACGTGCCGATTTGGAACCAGGCGGGGAGTGAGGACATTGGAGTTCCTTCGGGATCTGGGCGTGACAGGACCCGAAAGTCTCTCCCTCACCAGATTTCGATGGCCACGCCCGGAGCCGCAACGCTGGGACCCGTGATGACGAACGTGGCGAGGTGGGATACTCCCCTTCGCATGAATAATCCTAGGGGATGCCGCTCTAGATCCCGTCGCTCGCGGCGGCCACGGGTGTCTGGCCCGTTGCCTCGAGTTCGGCGCGGTGAGCGTCGAACATGATTTTTCGCTTATCGGCGATGTAGTCCATGAGGGCGAACAGCACGCCGGAGACCACGAAGGTGAGGTGCAGCACGATGCGCCAGATCTCGTCATGCCCGACCTGTTCGCCCGCTCGCATGAAATCCTGCAGCAGTTCGATCACCGAGATCGCGACAAGGGAACCGATGAGCTTGATCTTCAGCCCCGAGAAGTCGACGTGCCCCATCCACTGCGGACGGTCCTCCGAGCGCTCGGCCACGCCAATCTTCGAGACGAAATTCTCATAGCCGGCGAAGATGACGATGATGATGAGGTTGCCGAGCAATGCGAGATCCAGCAGGCCCAGGACGCCCAGCACCACGTCGTGCGCGTCGGAGGTGACCGCATCCGCGAGGAGCACCCACAGTTCCTGGAAGAACTTGATCAGGACGACCACGATCCCGCCGATGAGGCCGATATAGATCGGCGCGAGCAGCCAGCGGCTTCCGAAGAGGAACGTTTCGGCTACGTTTTCGATCCAGTCTCGAACGGGACGGCGATCTTCCTCGAGGTTCTGCGCGCTCATTGTCGGCCTTCGGGTTGGACGAAATTGCAGGATGTAGCGCAACTATATGGGTATTTGTCACTGTTACCGTGCAGCGTCGGCCGGTACACGGACCTTCAGGGCCCCCGGCTCCAGCCAAGCCCGGAAAGCGGTTGCCTTGCCGAAAGCATCGCCGTCGAGTTCGATCTGTTCGGGCCGTGAGAGACGGGCGACGAACTTCGTGCCGGTTTGGTAGTGAAGGTCGCCGTCGTTCTCGTGCTCACCGGCCAGTGCCTTGCCTGCCTTGGTGCGTCGAACCACCCCGTTCACCCATGCCACCTTCGCCCACACCCTGATCCAGCCGAGTGCACCCCCCGGACGCATCAGCAGGAGGTCGAAGAGCCCGTCGTCGACCACCGCCTGGGGCATCAGCAGGATGTTCGCCGGCAGCGACCCGCAGTTGCCAATGATGAGCGTGTGCACTGTCGCGCGTTTCGTGGGCTCATCGTTGAGCTTGAACCTCAGATGCAGCTCGTTGGGATCGCGCAGCGACTTCACGATCGCGCCGACGTACGCGGCCCAGCCCGCTTTCGCTTTCACGTCTTCGTCGGTGTTTTCGATCATCTTCGCGTCGATGCCCATTCCCGCCATGACCACGAACACATGCCGGTCCCTGGTCTTGTCCTCGCGTTCGATGTCGATAACACCCAGGTCGATCGGCCGGTCAATGCCCTTGAAAGCGGATTGCACCGAGCCGGGCATGTCGTTCAGGGTCAGTTTCAGGTTGCGCGCCAACAGGTTGCCCGTGCCAGCAGGAAGAAGTGCCAGGGGGACATCGCTGCCCCTCAGCCCTTCCGCGACCGCACGAACCGTGCCGTCGCCGCCCGCGGCGATGACAAGGTCCACGCCCATTTCCCTGGCCTTGGCAGTCACACCCTGGCCGACATCCTCGACGGATGTCTCCAGCCAGACACTCTCGGCCCAGCCGGCGTCTTGCTCAGCCGACGCCACCGCGGTGCGGAGGGCCCCGAGATCAACCTTGATGGGGTTGTAGATGACTGCGGCCGTTTTTCGGGAAGAGTCCGTCATCCGATAACTCTACGGACGGCGCCCAATTCCCCTGCGAAACGGACGCGGGGGTTGACACCGTGCAACTTGACCATGATTCGTTTGCGCCTGCGCGGAGCCGGGCGGCACTCCCCGACCGGATTCGAACCGGTGTTATCGCCCGGAGAGGGCGAGCCGGAGGTCGTGGTCACTGCCGCCCATCCGCGCCCCGACGTACCTCTGCCTGCGCCATGAGGCCGAGCTGACGGAGAACGGGCAACCGATCCGAGTCACACGCGAACTGTGGCTCCGGGTCGAAGATGTTCAGAGTGCCAATACGGTTCCCGTTGGGGCTCTCCACGGGGAATCCGGCATAGAAGCGGATGCGGGGTTCACCAGCCACGTGGGGAAGATTCCGGAATCGCGCATCCGCACCTGCGTCCGGCACCATCATGCCGTCCCGTTCACGAATGACGGAGGCAGTGAAGGAAGCGCCGAGCGTAATCAGCTGGGGCACGTTCCCTGTCTGTGCCTTATGCACGAGGTGGCCGGAATCGATAACACTCACGGTGGCCGATCGCACGCCGAACGTGGTGCACGCCTGGGCTATGACGCTGTCGAATTGCCAGGTTCGATCGTCGTGGAGGATTCCGAGCTCCAGAACGGCCGCTGCCCTGTCCTTCGCGGCATCAGGGCCTTGATCGCGGCTCAGGGTCCGGTCCAGATCAGCCAGCAGGCGTTCGGCGTCCAGTTGAGGTGCCATGCGGTCGGCCAGCTCCTCGCCCCAGTGCAGGTAGGACATCGCGTCGCTGGACCGGAAGGTGCTGCTTTGCTGCGGAGCAGTCAACGAGACATACGTCGCTCGTGGCTCCAGACTGCAGACCTCCGCGGAGATGGCGTTCATCTTGCGCGCGTGTGCATCCGCAATGGAACCCAGCGGGCCGTTGTAGACCGGGATCGAACGTATTGGATGCACGCCGGCCACGAAGATCCGCGAGACCGACGATGACTGCCTGGCGATCAGGCGCAGCGTGTTGGTCAGATCGCGTCGCCAGGCCGCGAGCGATGTGAGGGCTCCGGCGTCGTTCACGCCCAGGGTGACGACTATCGCGTCGTAGCAATGCAGCTTGATCCTGCTCAGCTCGTTAACCGCTGAGCCGACTTTCAGTTGCGGAACGGCGGCAACGTGAACATCTGCCCCCCGACCCGTGCGGCTCGACAGTGCACGGCCAAGAGCGCCAGGAAGCGCGATCTCGTGGCTGAGCACTCCCCACCCGACTGCAGGACCTCCTCCGAAGATGAGCACGCGATCGCTGTTGAACCCAATCGAGTGCGATTCCGGTGCGTCAACGGGCCGCGGGAGTCGATTGACCTCGCCCGTCTTGGAAGCTACCCACGCTCGCAGCACCGGGACGGTCACCCAGCGAGGCACGTTTCCCATCGACTCCCCTAACGACAACCGTCGGGCTGCAGATGTATGCAAATGTAGGTTGACGTCGCCGGGCGCGACATCCGCCCGACGCGCACGAACATCCACTTTGCGCGGGATGCGATCCGCCCCTGACCATGCACAGACGCCAGACCTATACTCTCGGGGTGCCATTAGCCACCAGTGAGATGTTCCGGAGCCATCCGGTCGCATCGTCAGGCGACATCGACCACGCACGCCAGGTGCTCAGCGACGTATTCCTGCCACTGGATTTTGCCTCGGCCTCGGCGTCCACGGCGCTGGATCTCAGCCTTAACGTCATCAAAGTGGGGCGCGTGACCGCGGGCTACCTGCGATTCGGCGACGCCGTTCGGATCCGCACGAGCGATGCCACCGACTACCACATCGACATACCGCTGACAGGCAGGGCCACGATGCGGGCTGGCATGCACAGTCCCGTCTATGGAACACCTCGGACTGCCGCCGTGTTTACGCCCGGGCACCCTGCCGATCTGGATTGCGACAAGGATTTCGCCCAGGTGTCGCTCATGGTCCCTCACGCGGAGCTGCAGCTTGAACTGGAAAATCTTCTCGGCCGCAGCGTCGTCGAGCCGCTGGTGTTCTCCGCCGAACTGGACCTGACGACGGCTTCAGGCGGCACGCTGCTTCAGACACTGCACCTCATCGATCTGGCATCGAAGGACGAACGCGGACTGCTGCAACATCCGCTCGCCGCGCAGCGCCTCGAACAGGTGCTCATGGAGTCCCTCCTGCTTGCTCAACCCCATAACCATTCCGAGGCCCTCAATTCCACCGTCCCCTCCCCCGGACCGCGTCCCGTAGCCCAGGCAGTCGAATTGCTCAGGGCCAGCCCGGAGCACGCGTGGACCGTCTCCGAACTGGCGGGGGATGTCGCGGTCAGCGTGCGAAGCCTCCAGGAAGGGTTTCGCAGGGCGATGAACAACACCCCGATGGCCTATCTCCGCCAGTTGCGCCTGGAACAGATCCACAAGGAGCTTGCTGACGCCGAGCCGGGTTCGGTCACGGTGACCGAGGTCGCGGCGAGATGGGGAATCAGCCATTTCGGGCGATTTGCAGCCAGCTACCGACGCCGCTACTCCGAACGACCATCGGACACGATGAGGCGCACGTCCGTCTCTTCGGACTAGAACGGCAGATCTTGGGCTGTTGCACTGCCCAAAGAAATGCCAAAGAAAAAGGCCCGGTCCCCAGTGGATAACTGGCAACCGGGCAATCGTGACCCCAACCGGATTCGAACCGGTGTTACCGCCGTGAGAGGGCGAGCCGGGGGCCCATTGCAGCGCGGATTTACCGCGAATTCCGCGATTTTCTGGGCTTCATTCAGTCATCCTGATCTCATTGACGATGTACATTGCCGCGCCGAGCAGCAGGACGACAGGTTGCACACATCTCACGTTTGAAGCACACGGTCGCCGCATCCCTGTAACGAGGGGGTTAGCCCCATATCGAGCGGGCGACGAGCTAGCAAGTGCGCCAAAACTCCCTCGCTGAAGCTCTGGTCTGCAGGGATTTGAATAGGGAACCAGTGGTCTTGCGGCGTATCGTCCGCGCTACGCCAACGCTTACGTACGGTGCCGATTTGCACACCTAAACTCCCGCTACTTGTTTAAATTGGAGCCTCTGGATTTTAGTAACGCAACACGTTATGCTTTGTGAGTGATCCAGTCGTTCGCGGACAAGGAAACCGAACTCGTCTGGAATCGCGTGCACGTCCGCAAGTTCGGCTCCGACCTTCAGCGAATCGCCAACCGGAAGCTCCTGATGCTCGACGCCGCCGAGAACATCAACGACCTTCGAATTCCACCAGGCAACCGCCTCGAGCAACTGCACGGCAACCGTCAAGGGCAACACAGCATCCGAATTAACGACCAATGGCGCATCTGCTTCACCTGGAACTCCGCGGGCCCAGCAGACGTCGAGATCACCGACTACCACTGAGAGAGGAGCGACAAATGGCAACCGCACACGAACCCATCCACCCGGGGGAGATTCTGCTGGAAGAGTTCCTGAGCCCGATGGGCATCACGCAGTATCGGCTAGCTAAGACGATCTCTGTGCCGGCTAGGCGCATCAACGAGATCGTGCACGGCAAGCGGGCGATCTCTCCCGACACCGCGCTGCGTCTGTCTCGTGCGCTCGGAACGTCGGACCGTTTTTGGATGAATCTTCAGAGCCGCTACGACCTGGACATCGCTGTCGCTCAGCATCACGAAGAATTCGATCAGATCAAACCTCTTCTCTCTGCCTAACCCTTTCTTCTATCTACCGGTCCCTGTCATTCCAGAATGTGGCCAAAGCCCGATTGGGCCGTTCGCACCGCCAAAAGTAAAAGGCCCGGTCCCCAGTAGATAACTGGCAACCGGGCAATCGTGACCCCAACCGGATTCGAACCGGTGTTACCGCCGTGAGAGGGCAGCGTACTAGGCCGCTATACGATGGGGCCGTCACGACAACTTTATGAGTATGCCATATCCGCACGCCCCTTCGCATCCAGCGTGTACCTCGCCAGCATCGTCCTCCGCCGCTATTGTCGAGCCATGACCAACGCTCATGACACCTTGCGCGCCCAGGCCCTCGAACGGATCAAGCGCAAGCAGGAGTTCTGGCGTTTCTTCTGGACCTGGATCGGGCTCTCCGTGTTTCTGACGGCGATCTGGTTCTTCACCGGCGCACCACGCTACTTCTGGCCGGCCTGGCCCATCACCGGAGTCGCAATCGGCGTTTTCTTCGGCGCCCTGAACGCGTACGGCCCCGGCAAACGCATCATCACCGACGACGACATCGATGCCGAGATCGCGCGATCGTCCCGAAAGTCGCGAGGCTACCGGATCACCGAGGATCCGCCGCTGTAACCGCCGGGCAGAGAACGCGCAGCGCGCCGGCCCTGACCTCGATGTCGATGGGAAGCTGCGCGAAGCGCTCGCCGTCCGTGTAGGCGACCACGTCATCCCCGGATTCGAGTCGCACCTTCCTCACCTTGGTCACGCTCACTCGCGGGTCGAGAACGTGGGTCCCTTGATAGACCTTCGGGAAGATACGCATGAACTGGATGCGCGACAGCGGCCGCACGACCAGAACGTCGAGCAGGCCGTCATCCACCATCGCGTCGGGGGTCACTCTCATGCCGCCGCCCAGCGACTGCCCGTTGCCGACGGACACGAGCATGCCCCGGGTCACCAGCCTCTCGCCGTCCATCGTGATCGTGTACGGGATCGGCCTGAGACTGACCAGTTCGAGCAGCAGCGCGATCGTGTAGCGGCTCTTGCCCTTCGGGTGGTGCATCCGGTTCGCGCGCTCGTTCACGACGGCGTCAAAACCGGCGGACAGCATGCAGCCGAACCAGCGCTGGTTTCCTTCGGCATCCGTCGCCAGCCCCGCGTCGATGACGCGCGGAGCACGGGTGAGCGCCTCATCGAGAGCGGCGACCGCCTGCTCCAGGTTGCCGACCGGAATGTTCAGGGCGCGCGCCATATCGTTGCCAGTGCCGCTCGGAACTATGCCAAGCGGCACCTTCGTTCCGGCCACGAGGTTCGTGCCGAGGTTCACCATGCCGTCGCCGCCGACCACAACGAACGCGTCCGGCTTGGATGCCACGGCCGCCTTCGCGGTCGCAATCAGCTGTTCGTAGTCGGGCTCGATCAGCATGGTGACGTCATGGCCGAGACCACGAAGCGTACTCACCAGCGCGGGACCGGTCGCGCGGGTCGCCCCGAACGACGCGCTCGGGTTGACGGCAACAATGATGCGCTTCGGCTTCTTCGACGGCATGGCAGAAGTATGGCCGATGGAGGTGCCCCGAATGTTCACATCCATTGTTCGGTGCCGCGCCCGAGGGCGACGGGCTGCGCCCACGCGGCCTAGAGCTTGAGCCGCCGCAGCAACTGCGCGTTCAGGGCGACCACGATGGTCGAGATCGACATGAACGCGGCACCGAGCGCGGGCGAAAGCAGGATGCCCCCGCCGAAGAGCACGCCGGCCGCGAGCGGAATACCGATCACGTTGTACCCGGTCGCCCAGAACAGGTTCTGCAGCATCTTGCGGTAGGTGGCTTCACTGAGTCGCAGGGTCGCCAGGACGCCACGCGGGTCGCTCGAGGCCAGGACCACGCCTGCGGTCTCGATCGCGACGTCGGTGCCGGCACCGATCGCGATGCCGACGTCTGCAAGGGCGAGTGCCGGCGCATCGTTCACGCCGTCGCCGACCATGGCGACAAGGGTTCCGCCCTGCTGCAGCTTGCGCACGACATCGCCCTTCTCGCCCGGGAGCACCTCGGCGTAAACCTCGTCGATGCCGAGCTGTCGTGCGACCCAGTTCGCGACCCCGTGCGAATCGCCGGTCAGCATGGCCACGCGAATGCCGCGCGCCTTGAGCCCCGCCACGGCCTCCGCCGACTCCGGGCGCAGCACGTCCGCGACGGCGATCATCGCGACCACGCTGTCGCCGTCGAGAACGAACACCGCGGTCTTGCCCTCGGCGCCCGCGTCCCGTGCGGCGTTCACCAACTCGGGATCGATGTGAATACCCCGCTCCGACGCAACGCGCGCGCTCGCGACAGTGAGCATCCGGCCGTCGACCTTCGCCTGGGCGCCTCGTCCGGCGAGCGCGGCGAATCGCGTCGACTTCTGGAGCTTGAGCCCGCGCTCGGCGGCCGCAGCCACAATCGCGCGGGCGACCGGATGCTCCGACGCGGCTTCGACGGACGCGGCCAGCCGCAGCAACTCGTCCTCATCGGTGCCGTCGACCGTCACGATGTCACTCACGCCCTGGCGTCCCTGGGTGAGCGTTCCGGTCTTGTCGAACAGCACCACTCGGATACGTCGCGCCTCCTCGAGGGCCGACCGGTTGCGCACGAGAATGCCGCGCTTCGCACCGATGGCGGTCGAGATAGAGGCGACGAGGGGAATCGCGAGACCCAGGGCGTGCGGGCAGGCGATGACGAGCACGGTGACGACGCGCTCGAGCACGAAATTGAGGTTGTTCGGCAGGATCAACAACCACACCACAGCCGTGACCACGGCGGCGGCGAGCGCGAAATAAAACAGCAGGCCAGCGGCACGGTCGGCGAGCACCTGCGCGCCGGACTTGCTTGCCTGCGCATCCGCGACCAGCTTCATGATCCCGGCGACGGCTGTGCCCTCCGCTGTTGCGGTGACCCTCACGGTCAACGACCCGGATGCGTTGACGCTGCCGGCGACAACAGTGTCGCCCACGTGCTTGGACACGGCTGCGCTCTCGCCGGTGAGCAGCGACTCGTCCACGTCGGATTCGCCGTCGGTGATCTCGCCGTCGACCGGGATGCGGGATCCCGGGCGCACGAGCACGTGGTCACCGATCGCGAGGGACGACACCGCCACGGTCATGGTGTGGTCGTCGTGCACGAGATCCGCTTCATCCGGGAGCAGTTTGGCCAGTTCACCCAGTGCGTTCTGCGCGCCCATGATGGCTGACATTTCGATCCAGTGACCGAGCAGCATGATCGTGATGAGCGTCGCGAGCTCCCACCAGAAGTCCATGCCGGCCAGGCCAAGGGTGACCGCGAGGCTGTAGCCAAAGGCAACGAGGATGGCGAGGGAGATCAGCGTCATCATGCCCGGTTGCTTCGCCCGCACTTCGGCGACACCGCCGGTGATGAATACCCAGCCGCCATAGATGAACAGGGCGATGCCGAATATGGCGGGGATGAATTGGCTGCCCGGGAACCGCGGCCCGTCCAGATTCAGGATGCCCTGCAGGCCAGAACTGAAGACGAGGGTCGGAATGGTGAGGGCGAGGCTGATCCAGAACTTCCGCTTGAACTGCGCGGGGTCGTGGTGAGAATGGTCGCCGTGCCCGGAATGCGCGTCGTGTTCCGCGTGGCCCGCATGGGCGTCATGGCCGGAGGGTGCGTGCTCGGTTGGCGTTTCGTGCTGCAGCTGTGCATGGTCGAGTTCCATTGCTACTCCGCTCGATTCTTCAGTTCGAATACGTTCAGCAGTTCCGAGACCGCGGCCTCGCGCTCGTCGCCGCCGGCCTCGAACATGTTCGTGACATGCGTGCGCAGGTGATTCTCAACCAGCAGCTTGTTCAGGCTGCGCAGAGACTTCTGGATCGCGAGCGACTGCGTGATGATGTCGACGCAATATTCCTCGTTCTCGATCATCTTCTCGAGGCCCCGCATCTGGCCCTCGAGGATGCGGCTGCGGTGCAACGCGCGCTTCTTAATGTCCACAATCATGAGACGAGCATACCCCTAGGGGGTATTTCGACGCCATGGCGGGGATAGTCTCGAAAGATGAGAGTCACCAAGTACGAACACGCCGCATTTGTTGTCGAGGACGGCGAAGACCGCCTGATCGTCGATCCCGGTTCATTTACCTCCCCTCTCGGCGACATCGCAGGCGTGGTCGCGGTCGTCATCACCCATGAGCACCAGGACCACTGGACTCCCGAGCAGCTCACGCGCATCCTCGACCGAAATCCGGGCGCGAAGCTGTACGGCCCGGCCGGCGTCGTGAAGGCAGCGGCCTCCTTCGACTTCACCGAGGTGAATGGCGGCGACGTGGTCGACGTCGGCCCCTTCACCCTGAAATTCTTCGGCGAGAAGCACGCCGTCATCCACTCGTCGATCCCGGTCGTCGACAACGTCGGCGTTCTGATCAACGACACCGTCTACTACCCGGGCGATTCATTCACGGTGCCAACGGTGCCGGTCGACACGCTCGCTGTCCCGGCCAGCGCCCCGTGGATGAAGACCGGCGAAATGATGGATTTCGTGATCGCCGTGAAACCGAAACGCAGCTTCCCCGCGCACGAGTTGATCAACTCTGTCATCGGCAACCAGATGGCCTACGGGCGAATCAAACAGCTGACCGAGGCGGGCGGCGGCACCTTCTTCCCGCTCGAGCCCACCGAGTCCATCGACCTGTAGCGGCTCATCCACCCTGCGGTCAGGCGACCGCGTGCCCCGATGCCGTCGGCGTACTCGAGCTCGTACGCACCAGCAGCGACGCAGCGACCGCGATCGCGGCGAGCAGGGCGAGTGCACCGACAACGACCAGCGTGAGCGCATCCGGACGCACTATCGACTGCCCGCGCTCCGCCTGCCAGGTGAGGACCCCCAGCACCGCGACGTAGGTTGCCGCGAGCGTCGCCACCAGGCGGTACCGCACCGCTCCAATCTGCAACCGGGGTACCCATCGCGCGAGGACCTCGAGCAGGATCAGCGCAATGGGGATCGCCTGCAAGGCGTGCATGCCGACGAAGTGCGGGATGCGCAGGTCGCCCGCGACGGTGCTCCAACCGAGGAGCGGCAGTCCGGGACCCCCGTCGGCGACGCCGACCGTGTGTGCCCCAGCGATTCCCTGGAAGTCCTTGAGCTGTGCGGCAGTCGGACCGGTCATGAGGAACGCGAGCGCCATCCCGGCGAGGGCGATGACCGCTCCGGCACGCACCGCGAGGGTTCTCGCTGCATCCCCGATCTTCGCGCGGAACAGCAGCACGCTCACGACAAATGTCGCGACCCACACGGCGCTGATCGAGAACGCCATGATTGCCCACAGCACCGTGTTCACAGGCGTCGAGACATTGAAGTGGCTGCGGATGCCACCGGCCGCCGCCCCCACAATGATGACCATTTCGACCACAAGTAACACGGCACTCACGGTGCCCGCCCACCAGGCGAGTCGTCGAAAGCGCGGCAGCTGGCCGAGAAGCCAGCTCCAGGTGACGGCGTAGATGCCGACTGAGATTGCGAACTTGAGCGGCTTCTCCCAGATCTCCACCCCGACAGAGGTGCGGGAATCGAACGGTATCGCGACCACGCAAAAGAGGGCGAGCGCGCCCATCGCGATGGCGAGCCAGAGCAGGGGGCGGTGCCAGGTGGTGGGCGGCAGAGCGATCATGAGGATCGGCCTTTCTGGGATTTCACTGGGGCCACAGCATCCGGGAACAACTCGAACGAGACGTGCTCCTGGGCGATTCGGCGCAGGGATGCGACGAGCGCATCGCCGAGTACCGTGCCGATCACGACGGTCTCTGACATGTCGGACACCGAGCCACCCTGCGCGACGGCCGCGAGGTCGGCGCGCGCGATGAGTTCGGCCGCCCGCGCGTAGCCGTCGGAGATTTCGGCGAGGTCGTCAGCGCCGAGCGCCGCGTAGGTATTGAGAACACGGGCAGCGCCGCGACGTCCGGGGTTGTCGTCGTGAACGTGCCAGCCCATCCGGTCGATGGCTTCGTCGACCAGGGCGACGCCGGGTCCGTCGCCGTCCAGCGGTTCATACAGGGTGGTATCCGAGACCGCGTGCTGCGCGACGCCGAAAATCCAGCTGAGCGGCAGGTCGGGGGTGTCGACCGCCGTGATCACCTGCCGAGCCGTCGTCACCGAGAGCCCGCCCACGTCGAGCAGCGCACGGATGAGCCGCAGGCGCCGGACGTGCGCGGCGTCGTACGACGCCTGGTTCGGGCCGGTGCGGTCGCCAGCGGGCAGGAGGTTTTCCCGCAGGTAGTACTTGATCGTGGGCACCGGAACACCGGTCGCCGCACTCAGCTCGCCCATTCGCATATGGATAGTGTAACTATCGGATAGTAGAACTGTCCAGATGCAATCGCCTGCGCAGAATCGCGATTGCGGCGGTAATGTGATCTCCATGCCGCAGATACGGATTCGAGACGCAGCGATGTACCTCGGCGTGAGCGACGACACCATCCGGCGGTGGATCGACGGGGGCGTGCTCACCAGCGAGAAGGACTCCTCCGGCCGTACGGTCGTCGACGGTTTTGCTCTCGCCCAGCTCGCCCGGAAGAACGCGGTGCTGCCCGATGACCCCTCGACCATCGGGCGCTCCGCCCGCAATCGGTTCGTGGGGCTCGTCACCGCAATCACGATGGACACGGTGATGGCGCAGGTCGAGTTGCAGTGCGGTCCGTTCCGCGTCGTCTCCCTGATGAGCAGCGAGGCAGTCCGCGAGCTCGGCCTGGAGCTGGGTTCGGTCGCGATTGCCGTCGTGAAAGCAACGACCGTGATCGTGGAGACTCCTTCGGGGAGGCCCTGAATCTCCCACTTCAGCTGGCGAGTCGTCCTCGCACCCGCGGCCGTCGCCCTGCTTCTCCCCCTTTCCGGATGCGCATCCGCGCCATCGGCATCGACCTCGGCGACAACCGCGCTCGGCGGCTCCATCACGGTATTCGCGGCGGCATCCCTCACCACCTCGTTCACGACCCTCGGCGCGCGCTTCGAGAAGGCACACCCCGGTACCAAGATCGCTTTCTCCTTCGGAGGATCCGCTGACCTCGTCACGCAGATCACGGGCGGCGCGCCAGCGGATGTCGCCGCCTTCGCCGACACGGCCACCATGGGGAAACTGACGCATGCCTCCCTCACCGGCACGCCCGTCAACTTCGCCACGAATCGGCTGGAAATCGCGGTGCCGAAGGGCAACCCCGCCAAGGTGAGATCCTTCGCGGATCTCGCGAAGCCCGCTGTCAAAACGGTCGTCTGCGCGGCCGCCGTGCCCTGTGGAGCGGCGACGCTCACGCTCGAACAACTAACCGGGGTGACGATCAGGCCCGTGAGCGAGGAGACCGCGGTCACCGACGTGCTCGGCAAGGTCCGCTCAGGCGAGGCGGATGCCGGCCTCGTCTATGTGACGGACATCCGGGCATCGAACGGCAGCGTCGATGGCGTGACCTTTCCCGAGTCGACCCGGGCGGTCAACGCCTATCCGATCAGCGTTCTGAAGCGCTCGGACAACCCGCGACTGGCATCCGCCTTCGTCGCCTTCGTCCTGGGCAGTGACGCGCAGTCCCTGCTCTCGGCCGACGGATTCGGCGCGCCGCATTGACGTGCCGGTGAGCAGGGGCGTCGGCGTGACGAGGCTGCGGGCCACCAGCGGCCCGGTGCCGCGCTGGGTCATCGCTGTCGCCATCGTGGGCGGCGTCTTCGTGCTGCTGCCGCTGGCCGCGATGGCGACGCGGGTGAACTGGGGGCAGTTCGGCGCGCTCGTATCGTCGCCGTCATCCGTCGCTGCGCTGTTGCTGAGCCTGCGCACATCGCTTGCGGCGACCGCCCTGTGCTTCGTGCTTGGCGTGCCGATGGCCGTCGTGGTCGGGCGCACGCGCTTCGCCGGCCAGCGCATTCTGCGCTCACTGGTTCTTCTGCCGCTCGTGCTGCCGCCCGTGGTCGGCGGCATCGCACTGCTCTACACGTTCGGCCGGCAGGGACTGCTCGGATCGACGCTCAGCATCCTCGGCGTCGACATCGCGTTCTCGACCACTGCGGTCGTTCTCGCACAGACCTTCGTGGCTCTCCCCTTCCTGGTCCTCAGCCTCGAGGGCGCGCTGCGCACGGCCGGCACACGGTACGAAGAAGTCGCCGCTACTCTCGGAGCGCGGCCGACGACAGTGTTGTGGCGAGTAACACTCCCCCTCGTTCTGCCCGCGGTGCTCTCCGGTGCCGTGCTCTCGTTCGCCCGCGCGCTCGGCGAATTCGGCGCGACGCTGACCTTCGCCGGCAGCCTTCAGGGGGTGACGCGCACGCTCCCGCTCGAGATCTACCTGCAGCGCGAGACCGACCCGGATGCCGCTGTCGCGCTCGCCCTGGTGCTGGTGGCCGTCGCCGTCGTTGTCATCGGGATCGCCCAGCGCGTGGCCGATCCGCTTTCGCTCCGTCGTCAGGGATCGCTGTGAGCCTCTCGTTCTCAGCCGCGCTTTCGGCCCGCTCGCTCGAGGTCGACCTCGAGCTGGCCGGCGGGGAGACCGTCGCGATCCTCGGGCCCAACGGCGCCGGCAAGTCGACCACAATCGGGATCCTGGCCGGGCTGCTCCGCCCGGATACGGGATTCGCCACCCTCGACGGTCGCTCGCTCTTCGACTTCCGCGGCGGCACGCACAAATGGATGCCGCCGCATGCGCGCAACGTCTCCCTGCTTGCCCAGGACCCGCTGCTGTTTCCCCACCTCACCGTTCGCGAGAACGTCGCATTCGGACCACGCAGCGCTGGCGTCTCGCGGGCGCGCGCACACGCGACCGCCGACCACTGGCTGGACGAAGTGGAGGCGAGCAGCCTCGCCGGCCGCAAGCCCGCGGAGCTTTCCGGCGGTGAAGCACAGCGAGTCGCGGTCGCCCGTGCCCTCGCCACGGATCCACGGCTGCTTCTCCTCGACGAGCCGATGGCGGCCCTCGACGTTACGGTCGCTCCCCTGGTGCGCCGCGTGCTCCGTCGCGTGCTTCACGGCCGCACCGTGGTCATCGTGACCCACGACATCCTCGACGCCCTCGTGCTTGCCGACCGCGTGATCGTGTTGAACGAGGGGCGAATCGTGGATGCCGGCCCCACCCGCGAGGTGCTGGAGCGTCCGCGGAGCCGGTTCGCCGCCGATCTCGCCGGACTCAACCTGCTGCTCGGAACCCGCACGGCCACCGGAATGGTCACCCACGACGGTGATCAGGTCGCTGTCACCGACGGCGTAGCGCCGATCGGCGCGCGCGTCGCGGCGGTGATCCGGCCGACCGCGATGACCGTTGGCGGGGCGGGCAGCGTTCGCTTCGAGGGGACAATCACCGACCTCGAGCCACGGGGCGACCTGATCCGCATTCGAGTGGGCACGATCGCGGCGGACGTCACGCCCTCCGTGGTCGCGGACCTCGATCTGGCACCCGGACACCGCGTGGCCCTCACTGCGGAGCCCCGGGATGTGACGATGTATTCGCTCGACTGAGAGAATCAAGTCATGAGCGTCGATCCGGCGAGTGAACGGTACGCGCGCCAGCGCGTACTCCCGGGCTTCGGACCCGCGGCCCAGGCGAAACTCGCCCGGGCGCGAATACTCGTCATCGGCGCCGGCGGGCTCGGCAGTGCCGTGATCCCCGCCCTCGCGGCCGCCGGTGTCGGCACCATCGGCATCATCGACGACGACCGGGTGGAGGAGAGCAATCTCGCCCGCCAGCTCATCCACGGAGCCGCGGATGTCGGCTCAGCCAAGGTGGCGTCCGCCGCTGCGACTGTGGCCGGCCTCGATCCCGCGACAGTCGTCGAACAGCACGACTCCCGCCTGTCTCCGGCGAACGCGCTCGAGCTCTTCGATCGGTACGACCTGGTCATCGACGGCAGCGACAACTTCCCCACCCGATACCTCGCCAACGATGCGGCGGTGCTCATCGGGATCCCCCTGGTCTGGGGCGCGGTGGCGCAGTACGGCGGGCAGGCCGGGGTCAGCTGGGCGAGCGTCGGGCCGACCTACCGTGACCTCTTCCCCGTGCCTCCCGCGCCCGACTCGGTCGAGTCGTGCGAGGTTGGGGGCGTATTACCCACGGTGTGCGCAGTGATCGGCGCGATCCTCGCGACGGAGGCGATCAAGATCGTCACCGGCGTCGGCACCCCGCTTGTCGGCCGCGTGATCACCTTCGATGCGCTGAGCGGCGGGTTCCGGGAGCTCGCCTGCGAGCGCGACCCCACCGCCCTGCCGATCACCGGCCTCGTCGACTACGAGGCGTTGTGCGGCCTCGCCCCGCTGGCCGAATCGATCACAGCGGCCGAACTCGCCAGCCGGCTGGGTGACGCACCCGTGCTGCTCGACGTCCGTGAATCCTGGGAAGCCGAGATCGCGCAGCTGCCCGGGGCGCTGCTGATTCCCCTCGCCTCCCTTGGCGGCGCGATCGACCAGCTCGACCCGCACGCCGCGGTCGTCGTCTACTGTCACCACGGCATCCGGTCGCGCTCTGCGCTCGCGCTGCTGCGCGCGAGAGGTTTTGACCACGCCCAACACCTCGACGGCGGTATCGATGCCTGGGCACGGGAAATCGACCCGACGATGGCGAGGTACTGATGGTGGCGACCGGCGATGGTGCGCACGCGGCGCACTCACACGGGACGCATGCCGCGCACGGCCGCGACTCCCAGCACGAGTGGGCGAGCGTTCTTTCCGGGGGGCGGGGCAATCACGCTCACGAGCACGCTGGCCGGGAAACAGTTGACGAGCACGCGGCCCGCATCCGCGCCATGACCGAGACGGTGCTCGCGATGGCCAGCGAGTTGGTGCCGCTGGCCGATGCGCTGTACCGCGTGACCGCGGAAGCCGTGCTGTCGCCGGTCGACCTGCCGCTGTTCCGCAATTCGCAGATGGATGGCTTCGCCCTGCGGCGCGAAGAGCTCGCTGTTCTCCCCGCCAGTTTTCCGATCGTGGCCGAGATTCCCGCCCAACCCGGGATCCCTGCGCCACTCGCACCCGGCACGGCCGCCAGGATCATGACCGGAGCGGTTGCTCCCGACGGTGCGACGGTCGTCGTCCCGGTGGAGAATGCGACCGTCGAGGACGGGGTGGTCACAGTCGAGTCTGTTCCGAGCGAGTCGTACCTGCGCGAGCGCGGGAGTGACGCACGAGCGGGTGACGAGTTGCTACCGGCGGGGCTGCGCCTGGCATCCCGCCACCTTGCGGTGATCGCAGCCGCGGGACTTGACGAGGTGACCGTGCGCCGCCGGGTACGCGTCGGCATCCTGACCACCGGTGCCGAGTTGATCGAGCCGGGCACTCCGCCAGCGACCGGCCAGGTTTTCGATGCGAACGCCGTCGCGCTCGCGGCGGCGATCGATGCGGCCGGGGCGGATGTCGGCTACCGCGAGCGGGTTGCGGATGACGTCGTCGCCTTCTCCGCGGCGCTCGAGCGGGCGGTTGCCGTGTGCGATCTCGTGGTCACCTCCGGTGGCATCTCCGAGGGCGCGTACGAGGTAGTGCGAGAGACGCTGGAGCCGCTCGGTGCACGCGTCGTGCACATCCAGATGCAGCCGGGAGGGCCGCAGGCAACAGCCGTCTTCGATGGCACGCCGATTATCGGCTTTCCCGGCAACCCGGTGAGCACGCAGCTCTCGTTCGAGATCCTGCTCGCACCGCTGCTGCGATCGGTTGCCGGTTTGCCGGCAGCGGTGGTCGAGCGGCGAGAGCTCGCCGTCAGTGTCACGTCGGTGCCCAACCGGCGCCAGTATCTGCGAGCGCGGTTGCGGCCCGACGGCACCGTCGAGCCCGTCTCCGGACCGGGATCCCACCTCGTCGCCGGACTGGCGGCATCCGACCGGCTCATCGTGTTGGCCGAATCCGCCGGCTTCGTGGCGGCCGGAGAGATCGTGGAGACACTCCTTCTATGAACGAACCGACGCAGGCTGGACTCACCCATCTCGACTCGGACGGTCGTGCACGCATGGTCGACGTCGGCGACAAGGCCGTCACCGCTCGCACGGCGATCGCGAGCGGACGGCTCGTCACGCGGGCAGACGTGCTCGCGCTGGTGCGCGCCGACGACCTGCCCAAGGCGGACGTTCTCGCCACCGCGCGCATCGCGGGCATCCAGGGGGCAAAGAAAACGAGCGAGCTGATTCCGCTCTGCCACCCGCTGCCGCTGAGTTCGCTCAACGTCGACTTCACCCTCGAGGATGCCGCCATCGTGATCACCGCGACGGCGAAGACAACCGGGCAGACCGGCGTCGAGATGGAGGCGCTGACCGCGGTAGCGATTGCGGGGCTCACTCTTCACGACATGATCAAGGCCGTTGACCCGGCTGCCGTGCTCACCGACGTGCGCCTGGACGAAAAAACAGGCGGCAAGCGCGGGCACTGGACCCGGGTGGAGGCAGCCGTCGCTGGTTTCGCGGCGCCCCGCGCGCACACCGCCGCCGTTCTCGTTTCATCGACCGGCGGCGCCGCGGGACTGCGGCAGGACACGACGGGCCCGCGCATCGCCGAATGGCTCGAGCTGCACGGCTACGTCGTCGACTCGGTGACCGTCGTAGCGGATGCCGACATCGCGACCGCTGTGCTGGCCGCAGTCGCGACGGCCCCCGCGGTGCTCATCACCACCGGCGGTACGGGCGTGAGCCCCACCGACCGCACGCCGGAGGCGACGGCCGCCGTTCTCGATCGCGAACTGCCCGGCATCGCCGAGGCGATCCGCGCGCGGGGACTCGCCACGACCCCGACGGCGGCACTGAGTCGCGGGCTCGCGGGTTCGGCCCGCGGGACCTTCGTCGTGAACCTGCCCGGGTCATCCGGCGGGGTGAAAGACGGGCTCGCGGTTCTCGAGGGACTGCTCGATCACGTCGTTGCGCAGCTCGCCGGTGAGGGTGCCCATGAGTGACCAGCGCCCGGACGTACTGGCGCTGATTTCCGACCAGCCACTCGACACCGCCGCGATCGAGCGATTCGTGCTCGCGCCCGACAAGGGCGCGCTCGTGACGTTTCGCGGGATCGTTCGCGACCACGACCACGGGCTCGCGGTGTCGGCGCTGGATTACCAGGCGCATCCGGATGCGCAGCGCTTTCTGGAGGACTGCTGCGCCATCGTGGCCGCGGGCTCCGGGCTGCGGGTGGCGGCTGCACATCGCGTCGGATCACTCGTCATCGGCGATGTCGCGCTGGTCGCCTCGGTCGCGGCCGCGCATCGCGGGGAGGCCTTCGCCGCCTGCGGACAGCTCGTCGACCTCATCAAGCAGTCGGTACCGATTTGGAAGCGCCAGCACCTTGCAGACGGTGCGAGCGAGTGGGTGGGGTTGTAGGTTCCTACCCACCGGCGAACGGCGGCAGCACGTCGACGCGGGCTCCCAGCGCGCGCGCGTCATCGCGACTGACGACGCCGTCGACCAGGAACGATCCGGCTCGCAACACACGTGACATGGTGTCGCCGTAGCGCTCGACCAGCTGGGTTCGCAGCGCACCAACCGTGTCGGCCGAGAGCGTCTCCTCCTCCACGCCAGCCGCCTCCGCGGCAGCCGCAAAATAGCGCACCAGCACGTCAGCCACCGATGGCACCCATCGATCGAAGCGGACGGATGAAGTCGGCCGCGTTGATCCCGTGGCCCGCCTGCTTGCCCCACATCGCCGCGCGCCACCACTCGGCAATGGTCGCGTCGTCCGCGCCATCCCGGAGCAGTGCGCGCAGGTCGGTCTCGTCGTCGCCGAAGAGGCAGGAGCGAACCGTGCCCTCCGCGGTTACCCGCGTGCGATCGCAGCTCTCGCAGAACGAGCGCGTGACCGAGGCGATGATGCCCACGGTCGCGGGACCGCCATCGACGAGCCACTCCTCGGCCGGTGCGGATGGGTCCTCGCGGTGCGGTTGGGTGAGCGCGAAGCGGTCACCGAGCACCGTGAGCAGTTCGGCGGCATCAACCATGTTGTCGCGAGCCCAGGCCTCGTCGGCATCGAGCGGCATCTGCTCGATAAACCGCAGGCGACATCCATTGGCCAGGGCCCACTCCAGCAGGTCCGCCGCGCCCGCGAGCGTGTCGCGCATCAGCACGGCGTTGATCTTGAGCGGAGCGAGCCCGGCATCCTGCGCGGCCCGGATCCCCGCGAACACCGACGGAAGCCGGTCACGACGGGTGAGGCGCGAGAAGTGATCACGGTCAACCGTGTCGAGCGAGATATTGATGCGGGTGAGCCCGGCATCCACGAGTTGCCGGATGCGATGATCCAGCCCGATTCCATTGGTCGTCATCGAAATGGATGCACCCTGCGCCACCGCCGAACTCAGCGCAATGATCTCCGCCAGGTCGGCGCGCATCAGCGGCTCGCCCCCCGTGAAACGAAGGTCGCGAACTCCGAGGTCCCGAACCGCGATGGCCACGAGGCGCGCGATCTCGGGCGGCGTGAGGAGATTGCTGCGCGCGATGGGCGGGAGCCCCGCCTCCGGCATGCAATACGTGCACCGCAGCGAACACTTCTCCGTGACGGAGACCCGGAGGTCCCGCGCGACGCGGCCGAAACGATCGACGAGGCCGGCGACATCCGGACGCTCGAAAGTCGTCGGCATCCGCGCCGGATCGCGGCGGATTGCCGGCACACCGAGCGCGATCGCTGTCATGAAATAACCCTAGGTGGTCGATGACACGGCTGCTGGGGGATGGCTAGGGTTGATCCAACGGAAGGCGACCAGATGAGCATCTTCACGCGCGGATTCTCCGGACGAGGGCGCGACAATAACCCGGCTCTTCCACCCGGCCAGTACCTGACCGAAGACTTTCCCGTGCTCTCGGCCGGGCCGACGCCCCGCATCGACACGGACGTCTGGGAGTTCACGATCACCACCGAGTCCGGCACGGTGCATCGGTGGAACTGGGAACAGCTCATGGCCCTGCCGATCGAAGACATCCACACCGACATCCACTGCGTCACCCGCTGGTCGAAGCTCGCAACCGGGTGGCGCGGCGTGTCCCTCGACACCCTGTTCGCGGATGTCGACACGAGCTACGAGTACGTCATGGAGCACTCCTATGGCGGGTACACGACCAACGTTCCCCTCGCCGACCTGCTCGACGGACAGGCGTGGATCGCGTTCGAATTTGAGGGCGAGCCGCTCGACCCCGAGCACGGCGGCCCAGCGCGCCTGCTCCTGCCCCACCTCTACTTCTGGAAGAGCGCGAAGTGGATTCGCGGCCTCACGATGATGGCCGAGGACCAGCCCGGGTTCTGGGAGCAGAACGGCTACCACATGTACGGCGACCCGTTCAAGGAAGAGCGGTATTGGTAACCAGCGGCTGGAAGGTCGGCACCGTGACAGCAACGCGGACGCAAACACCAACGGGTCGCAGCATCGACCTCGCGGTGCCGGGCTGGCCCGGAAACGTCGCCGGCCAACACGTGGATGTGCGCCTCACCGCCCCGGACGGCTACCGGGCGGTGCGCTCCTACAGTCTCGCCTCCTCCGGCCCGGGTGAGAGCATCCAACTCGCCGTCGACCGGCTGCCCGAGGGCGAGGTTTCGCCGTACCTGGTGGACGACCTCCGCCCCGGAGACCAGCTCGAGTTCCGCGGCCCCCTGGGTGGCTGGTTCGTCTGGCGACCCGAACAGGTCGAGAACGTCCAACTCATCGGCGGCGGGTCTGGCGTCGTGCCCCTCGTGGCGATGGTCCGGTCGCACGCCGCCGGCGGCAGCGCGGCGAAGTTCCGGCTGCTGTATTCGGTGCGTGCGCCGGAGGACGCATTCTTCGCCGACGAGCTGGCCGCCCTCGCGAATGACACCTTCGAGCTGACCTGGGCGTACACCCGAACGGTTCCGGCCGGGTGGCCCACCCCACCGGGGCGCGTCAACCGGGAGCTGGTCGAGCGGGTGACGTTCGCGCCATCGCCGAACCTGATGACGTTCATCTGCGGCCCGACCGGTTTCGTTGAAGCGGTTTCGAACATCCTGGTCGACACCGGCCACGATCCGGCGCGCGTGAAGACCGAACGTTTCGGGGGTGCCTGATGCCTGCAAACCTCGACGGCAACGTGCTCGCCGGCCCGCTGTCGGAGGTGTTCCAATTCGATTCGACCACCGCTCTCGTTGAGTGCATGCACTGCGGAGACGTGAAGGTGTTCGCCGTGGCGCAGGTGTGGGAAGACCCGATGGGGCTCGTTGCGCGCTGCTCGACCTGTGCGGAGGTGCTCATGACGGTCGTCGAGACCGCGACCGGCACCGTCATCGAATTGCGCGGTATCGCGAGCCTGCGCGTGCAAAGCGAAGCCGTAGCGGACTAACTGGTTAGTACAGCAGGTGCTTCCCGCCATCGACGATGAGGTCCTGGCCGGTGACGAACTCCGATGTGAGGAGTCCGAGGACCGCCTGGGCGACGTCGCTGGGCCGCGCGATCCGCCCGAGTGGGGTCGCGCTCGCCTCGCGCTCGGCGTTCTCGGCGGCCGCCGCTGCGCCCAGCAACTCGTCGAGCCAGCGAGAGTCGACCGCGCCAGGGGAGACTGAGTTCACACGTACTTCCGGCGCAAGCGCACCCGCGAGCAGCCGCGTGAGTTGAAGCATCCCCGCCTTGCTGACCGAGTACGGGATGGACGTGCCGGACGCACGGTGGCCTGCCGTCGACGCCACGTTCACGACGGCGCCCCGCGACGCCTTCAACGCGGGGGCAGCTGCCCTCACGCAGTTGAAGGCACCGCGCACGTTCACGCCGAGCATCGCATCCCAGTCCTCGTCGGTCACCGCATCTAGATCGGTGTGCGGGATCAGCCGCGTAACGCCGGCGTTGTTGACGAGGACGTCGAGTGTGCCGAATCGAGTCAGGGTGTCGGCGATCATTGCCTCGACCTCGTCACGGTTCGCCACGTCCGCTTTGATCGCGACGGCCTGGCATCCGGCGTTCTGGATCGCTGCCACGGTCGCTTCTGCATCGTCGACGGAGCGCGAGTAGTTCACCACGATCGCGCGGGCATCAGCAGCGGCAAGTGCCTCGCAGACGGCGCGACCGATTCCAGTGCCTCCGCCCGTGACCAGGGCCACCGATCCAGCGAGGGTGGATGGCGAATTGTTCATGCGACCAGCGTCTCACAGCGAGCCAGCGAAGGAGTTTCCAGGCGACTCGCCCAAGGCGGACCTTCGCGCGGGCGAGCCGGCCGAGATCATCCTTCGAAAGAAATGGTCGAAGTGGACGAACTCGGCCGGACCCGCCGCGAGCGCTAGACGGCTTCGAGAATCGGCGCCTCTTCGCTGAAGTCCATGACCGGAGGCTTCTTCCTGAGCCCGCGAGTCAACACCAGCAGATAGACGAAGCCGATGACGAGCCAGCTGCCACCGATGATGAACGCCAGCGCCGGCAGGCTCGTCCACAGCCAGATGGTCAGCGCGAACCCGACAGCGGGAGCTACGAGGTACTTGATGATCGCACCCGCGCCACGCGCCTTCTGGTCGACAAGGTACGTCTTGATCACGCTCAGGTTGACGAACGAGAACGCAATGAGCGCGCCGAAGTTGATCATCTGGAATACCCAGTCGAGCGGGATGAAGAGCGCAACCAGGCCCAGAACCCCGACGACCACGATCGCGAGGTACGGCGTCTTGAAGCGTGCGTGCAACTGGCCGAACACCCGGCTTGGCAGCATCCCGTCCCGACCCATCGAGTACAGGATGCGAGACACGCTGACCTGCGAGGTCATGGCGGCCGCGAAGCTTCCCGCAACGAACGCCGCGGTGAACAAGCCACCGAGCACGACTCCGCCGGCGCGGTGCATGAGGTCGAGCGTCGGTGCAGATTCGCTCAGGTGGGTGAAGTCGGGGAAGACCAGCCCGGCAACCCACGCGCAGACGATGAAGATGACTCCGCCGGCGAGCGTGGTCAGCAGGATCGCGCGCGGGATCGACTTGCGCGGCTCACGTGCCTCCTCCGACATCGTCGAGACGGCATCGAAGCCGAGGAACGCCAGGGCCAGGATGGCGGCCCCCGCGGCGAGGTGCGAGACATCCGCGCCCTTGCCGAAGAACGGGTCGAGGATGCCGACCGTGTGGGGGTTCCCCGAGATGTATCCGATGCTCGATATAACGAAGATCACCACGAACACGATCTGCGCCCCGACGAGGGCGAGGTTGACGTTCGTCACGAGGTTGATGCCGACGAAGTTCAAAATCGTCACCAGCAGCACCGAGACGACGACCCAGACCCAGAACGGGATCGCCGGCAACACTGCCGACATGTACTGGCCGATGAGGACGTAGCTCAGGATGGGCAGCAGCAGGTAATCCAGCAGGAGTGCCCAGCCGGTCATGAACCCGAGGTGCCCGCCGAAGGCCTTCTGCGTGTAGGTGTACGCGGAACCGGCGGCCGGATACGCGCGAACCATGTTGGCGTAGCTGTAGGCGGTGAAGAGCATCGCGATAGTTGTGACCACGTAGGCACCGGCAAGGTGCCCGTTTGCCGCGGCGGTCGCGTATCCGAAGCTCGTGAATACGGCGAGCGGCAGCATATACGCGAGCCCGAACACGAGCAGCGCGGGGGTTCCGAGGCTGCGTTTGAGGCGAATTTTCTGCGACGGGGCAGAAGGTACTGAACTGGACATGTACTTCACTCTCTTTCGTTGATCAATGCGGTTGTGGAACGGGTTCAGCCACAGAAAACGGCCATAGCGGCGAGACTGGCGGCGGTGATTCCGCCCGTCAGGAGCGAACTGGTAGGGGAGAGCGGCGAGGACCGCAGCAGAAAGAAGCGCGCGGCGACCCAGCCCAGGTAGACCACAACGAATGCCGCAAGACCACCCGGCAGCGCGAAGTGGTCGTGAAAGCCCGCGGCAAACTCATGGGCCTGCCCGGGCACGAGCGTGAGAGCCACGAGCGCCATCGCCCACAGGTCCACGATGTACTCGCGTGCGCTCGGATTGCGTCTGGCCGACCGCGCGAAAAAGAGGGATGCGGCGATTGCGACGAACGCGCTGGCGGTGAGCAACCCGGCGCTGTGGGCGCCGACCATCGCCGCGGTCATGACTGCCCCCATTGCCACATGGGGCCAGAGACGAACCGCGGTTGTCGGGGTTCCCTGGGCGCGTCCCAGCGCGGCTATGCCTGCCACACCGTTTTCACATTCACGAATTCCCGGATACCGAAGGAGCCAAGCTCGCGACCGAACCCAGAATCCTTCACTCCGCCGAACGGCAGGCCGAAGAACGACGCGGTGTTGCCATTGGCGAAGACGGCGCCGAACTCCAACTCGGCCTGCAGCTTGTCGATCTCGGCCTGGTCGGTCGTCCAGACGCTCGCCGCGAGGCCGAAGTCGGAATCGTTCGAGCGCGCGATCGCCTCGTCGATGTCGGCAACCGGGTACACACAGGCGACCGGTCCGAAGCACTCGTCACGGTAGATCTTCATGTCCGGCGTCACGTCGGTGAGAACGGTCGCCGGGTAGAACCAGCCGGCACCATCCGGAATCTCGCCGCCGGTCAGTACGGTGACACCCTTCGCCTTGGCGTCCTCGACGAGTTCGTGCGCTTCGGCCCGAACCTGCTTCGTCGCCATCGGTCCGAACGACGAGGCGGCGTCGAACGGGCTGCCCGGCCGCGTCGCCGCCATCTTCTCGACAAACGCGGCCAGCCACTGGTCGTAGATGTCGGCGTGGATGAAGAAGCGCTTCGCGCAAATGCAGCTCTGTCCGCTGTTCTGGGTGCGCGACGCAACGGCCATGTCGACGGATTTCGCGATGTCCGCGCTCGGCAGCACGACGAAGGCGTCGGTTCCGCCGAGTTCCAGAACCGACTTCTTGATGTTTCGGCCAGCCGCCTCCGCGACCGCTGAACCGGCGCCGACCGATCCGGTGAGCGTGACCGCGCGGATGCGGCGGTCATCCAGAAGCCGGGATGCCGCGGCGCCCTCAATCAGCAGGGTCTGGAATGCGCCGCTCGGGAACCCGGCGCGCTCGAACAGCGCACCGAGGTAGAGCGCGACTTGCGGCACGCTCGAGGCGTGCTTGAGCAGACCCGTGTTGCCCGCCATGAGCGCCGGCGCGGCGAATCGGATGACCTGCCAGAACGGGTAGTTCCACGGCATGACCGCGAGGACCGTTCCGATCGGCTGGAAGAGCACGCTCGCCGCGGACGCCCCGACCGTGCTCGCTGCGACCGGGGTCTCGCTCGCCAGGTATTCCTCGGCGTGGTCGGCGAAGTGGCGCATGCCGTTCGCGGACTTGGTGACCTCGTACTTCGCGGTGCCGAGCGTCTTGCCCATCTCCGTCGACGCGAGCGCGGCGACCGTCTCGAGTTCCGCATCCATCAGGTCGGCGGCGCGGTGCATCCACTCGGATCGCTGGGCGAATGTCGTCGCACGCATCGCAGCGTTCGCTTCGAACGCCGCCTGCAGGATCTGCTCGACCTCCTCCGCCGTGTGCGAATTGAAGGACTTCTCGACCTCACCGGTCGTTGGATTGACAGTTGCGATGGCCATGAGAGAAAACTCCTTCGTTTTGGTTGTCGTGGGGGACGGGTCAGGCGAGTGGCGACGCCAATAGTGCGCGGGCGAGAGCGAGGGCGCCCTCGACCGGTGGGCGGTCGAGCAGCGTCAGGGAGAGCTGCGGATGCCGCACCGCTAGTCGCGAGCGCAGGGCATCCTGCAGGCGTGGCTGGTTCACGATCACTCCGCCGGCCGCCACCACGTGCGTGCCCGCGGCTCCGCGTCGAACCAGCTGGGTCACCAGTCGCACCAGGTGATCAGCCGCCTCGGCAATGACCGAGATGGCGAGCGAGGAACCGGTATCGGCGGCGGCGAACACTGCGCTCGCCCGCGGGCCCCAGTTGGCCATCGTCGGGTCGTCGTTGACGACTCGGGCGAGGCGCTCGGCGTCGGCGACGTCGAAGCCCGCAACGAGGTTGGAGAGCAGGCCGTCGTCGGCAGCGCCGTCATCGTGGGCGAGCAGCGCGACCTGGGTAGCACGGCGGACGATCCCGGCGGCGCCCGCTTCGTCCCCGATCACCCACCCCCAGCCGCCCGTGACCAGGAGGCGCTGGTACTGGTCATAGCTCACGCCGATCGCCCCGGTGCCGGAGATGAGTCCGATTCCCTCGGCGAAGCCGGCAGCCGGAATGAGCAGCGCTGCATCGTTGACCGCGGTGGCCACGATGCCGGTGGCTGCGAGCGCGGCGCGAAACTGCGACGCGATCTCCGCCGTATCCAGCCCCTGAGCCCCAATGCCGACCGAGACGATTTCATGCTCGGGCGCCACCACGCGCCCGAGCAAGTCTGAGATCCAGGCCGCGCCGGACTCAACCGGCTCGGCATCCCACCCCGTCGATGGCACGTCGGCAACGAGCAGCCGCTGGCCGTCGAGAGTCTCGACGATCACGTCCGTCTTGGTTCCGCCCACATCGAGGCCGACTACGACCTGGGTCATGAAATAGTCAGGCCCCCGGACAGCGGGCTCTCGACCTTGGTATCGGAGTTGTGGAACACGAACTCTTCGATTTCGGTGCCGGCGGCCTTCGCGACCGCCTCGACCAGGATCTGCAATACGAGCGCTTCGAGAATCGCGCGTGGAGCGGAAGACAGCTTCGGAAGGCGAACCACCTGCAGCGTGGCGGTTTCGTTCACCTCGGCATTGGTGATGAGGATGACGCGGTGACCCGCACCGGAGAGGGTGTGCGCCACCTCGAGCTCGCGGGTGTCGCCGAACACGACGTGCACGCCACGGCCGGCTGACTCCATCGAACCGTGCAGGTACTGCCGGGTGCTCATGCCCGAGCTCGGGATGCGCGCGACCTCGCGGAACAGCAGCGCGCCGGCTTCCGCGGACCCGACGGCAGGCCCGGCGCCGACGAAGTCGGCGGTGCCGACGCCGTCAAAGGTCGCGGCGAGTTCCTCGGCGCGAGCGCCGACGGAAGCCTGGGTCCAGTCGAACAGGTCGGGCAGCTGGCTCCACGCCTCGTCGATCGCGCCGCCGTTCCAGGCGTCTGCGATCATTCCGAGCGCGGCCACGGTCGCGGTGTACCCGATCGTGGAGGCGTAGCTGTCAGCGATGTTGCCGAGGGCGATCGTCTTGTCGACGAGATCGGCGATGGGTGACGGCTGGTTGTTGACGACCGCGTAACGCAGGGCCGGATCCACCGAGGTGAGGACCGCGAGCGTCTCAGCGCTCCGGCCGCTCTGCGAGATCCCGATGACCGCGTGCTCGCTCGGCGGGAACGGCAGGGGGTAGTCCCCCGCGCCGAGACGCCAGGAGTGGATGCCGCGCGTGCGCAGCGCCCACACGGGAGCGGCGGCCGCCGCGAGGCTGGCTCCGATCCCGACGAAGATGGGTCCCTCACCGGAGAAGTCGCCGGCCGCCTGCCGGTCCAGCACCTGGGACGACAGTCGTCCGAGGGCCGCCTTCAGCTCCTCGGCCTGCGTCGCGCGAGCGGCGGCAAAGGAGATGTAGTCGCTGTTGATCATTCCGATTCCTGTACTTCCTGGTGGTGTGCATGGCCGTCGTGGTGGCCCGGCGCGCAGTGGTCGCTCGACGATTCCGGGATGTCGAGCGTGGGGTTTCGGCCGAAGAACCCGTGCGGCTTGAGTACGAACCCGCTGGAGTCGACGGGCATGATCGGCCAGTCCTCGATGCGCGGAAAGTGGGTGAGGCCGAACGTGTGCCAGAGAACGATGTCGGTGCTGTCCACGTTGCGGTCGGCGGCCGTCCACGCGGGAAGCCCGGACCCGCCCGAGTGCATGTTCACGAAATCGCCGGCCGGGTACAGCTCTCCCGGCTCGTATGGCGTCACCCACAGGTGCTTGGTCGAGAATGTGGCGCGCTTGTAAATGTCGGACTCGCTGTCAGCGAGAAGCACCGGCTTGCCTTCGGGATAGAGCACGTAACCCACGTCGCCCCCGAGCCGGTTCTTCACGCCCGGATTGGACACGAGCCAGACGCGGTTCCTGGCGTTATCGGCCAGGCGCTGGGCATCCGATTCCGTCTTCAGTCTCGTTACCGACTGGGTGAACCCGGTGCCGGTTGGGTTTCGGTCGCCGCGCGGGACCAGCACGGCCTCGAGCTCGTCGACGGCATTCACGCTGCCGTCCACCATCATGTCGAGCCGAGCGCTGAACAGGTGCTGGTGGTACGGGGCACCGAGCCCGGGTGCGAGTTCGCTGGCGAATTCGTACCCCTGGTTCGGGTAGGAGGAGGTGAATACGATCCCGGTGGCCTTGACCTCGAGCTCGATCGAGCCGTCGAGCGAGAAGTACCAGTAGAAGCCGTAGTCGTAGTTGCCGACCGTGACGAAGAAAGAGACGACCAGTCGACGGTTGCGGCGCGAATCACTCGAGCCGTTCCAGTTGTCGGTGTGCTTCCAGAGGATGCCGGTGTCTTCCTCGTGGATGCAGATGGCCTGCGGAATCACGCGGGCATGACCCGCGGCATCCGCGACCACCGCGTCGAGGTAGGTGATGTCACCGACGCAGTCGCAGCCGAGTTCGAGGGAGTTCGCAAATCCGCCCAGCAGGTATTCCCCGCAGTCGAAGAAGTTCTGGAACCAACGCTGCGGCGACGGGTCACCGTAGGGCACCATCATCTCCGCGATGGATGCCCGGTAGAGCACGGGACGCTGCACGCCCGCGTCATTGATGGACACGTTGTGCACGACCAGTCCTTCGCGCTGGTCGAATCCGACCTGAAGCTTCCAGCCGAGCCAGTCGATGACGTTGTCGTCGCCGATCGTGAAGCTCGGCCCCTCGGGCTGCGTGATCTCGATGGGCTTGATGCCCGGACGGTCGGGCTGGTTGACCCAGGTGGGGTCGTGAAAGTTGCCGTCCTCCTGGGGTACGGGCAGGTTCACGTAGTCCAGCACCTCGAGCACCTCGTGGGAGACCACATCGACCATGACCGTGACGCCGTCGACCGGATGCGCCCAGCCGAGGTCATTCGGCGTGGACTGCACGAACGTGAAGCAGCGCTGGATGCGGCGCCCGGTTTCTGAAAGCGCCAGCACGCCCGCCGACAGCGGGTTCACGCGCAGCGTCGAGAGATCGGTCAGCCCACGCTTGCGCATGGCCTCCAGCCACCGCTCATCCTTGTGCACGATCTGCTCCACCAGCGAGAACTCGACCAGCACGACGGGAACCTGCCCGTCGACCTCGGGGTCGAGCTGGCGAGCGGATGCGACGCGGTCCTCCCCCGGGACGACGATCACGTCGTGCGAGGCGCCGCTGGTCATGTCGACGAGCATCGCGCGGAACCGGCGAGCCGAGACGGTGCCCGCGAGCAGTTCGCGCTTGTCCTGTTCGTCGAGTCCGAAGTAGGAGACGTGGGTGGACTCGCCCAGGAGTCCCTCCCGCACCAGGATGCTGCGCGACGCTTCGATCTCGGCCGCGCTGACAGTCGCGAGTGCTGCACTGAGGATCGACGGTTCGGTCGCGCGATGTTCCACTGGTTCTCAACTTCCACGGTCGTGATGGGCCAGACGCACCAGCGGTGCGAAGATAGGCACCACTGTATACCAATGCTGAGCCACTATGCCAATGGCATCGACCAAAGAAAACCACACTGTGCATCGACGGAGGCGCGGTTCCCACCCTCTCGGGGAACCGGCCTGCCGGGCAGACCGGAGTTAGCGGGAGGTGCCGGTGTTCCGCGCGAAGAACGTGCGCAGGCGGTACCGGTCGCCCGCGTACCGGATGGTCGAGCTGAACAGCGGTCGCTCCGCATTGTCGATGGCGAGTTGCTTCATCACGAGCAACGGTTTGCCGATCTCGAGCTGCAGCAGTTCAGCCGATGCCTCATCCGCTTCGATGGCTTCGATCGTCGCATCCGCCCGCACCGGCTGCACGTTCGCGTCCGCCAACACCTGGAACAGGGATGCGGTGGTGAAGTCAACCGACGCGACCCCGGGCGCGAGGTTCGCCGGTATCTCGGTTGCGTCGATCGCGATCGGCACGTCGTTGAGCATTCGCACCCGATGGAGCCGGAACAGCGGCGTTCCCGCGGCGATCATCAGGGTCTCCGCCTCGTCGAGGCTTGCCGGGGACAGCTCCGCGCGCAATACGCGGGAGGTCGCGATGAGCCCGACACGAGCGGCGGTCTCGCTGAATGACTCGAGGTAGTTCGGCCACTCCTTGTTGGCAGCGGGGGTGGCCTTCGCTGCGGCATCCGCGACATACCAGCCGCGACCGTGCGATGGGCTGAGCACGCCGTTCTCGACGAGTTTGTTCAGCGCTTTACGAAGCGTGACGCGGGAGATCCCGAGCTGCTGGCACAGTTCCCGCTCGGGGGGAAGCCGCGAGCCGGGCTGCAGGGCGCCGCTGGCGATCTCACCGCTGATCAAGTTGACCGCCTGGATCCAGAGGGGCTCCGGGTAGTCGGCACGGATGCCGGAGGGAGCGTCGTGCGTCAGCACCATCGACCGCTCCTTCTCTCGATTCTTACGTTAGCTCTTTCATACCACCACGGTCCGCCGCGGCTCGCGAATCCGCCCGCGAAGTCGGAGGACCCGTCACACACCGGGCGAGGCACGCGCGAAGACCGTTCGTAGCCGATAGCGATCCCCGGCGTACCGGATCCGGCTGAGGAGGACGGGATGCCCCTCGCCGTCGGTCGCCAACTGGCGCATCGAGAGGATCGGGCTCTCCACCGCGATGCCCAGGTCTTCCGCGACCCCGGGATCCGAAGCGTGCGCCTCGATGGTCGTCTCCGCCCGCCGCGGGTGCACGCCAGCCGCGGCGAGCGTTTCGTACAGGCTGTGGCGTGAGAAGTCGACGTCGAGGATGCCCGGCACGAGCCCCGCGGGCAGGCAGGACCAGTCGCTGGCAATCGGTACTCCGTCGAGCATGCGAATGCGTTCGAGGTGGAGGACCGGCATCCCGGGGACTATCGCGAGTTCTTCGGCTTCGTCGATGGTCGCCGCGACGACCTCCTGGCGACGTACACGCGAGCTGGAGACCAGGCCCATGCGGCGGGCGGTCTCGCCGAACGACTCGAGGTTTGTCGGCCATTCTCCGCGCGGCGACCCGGCCGAACGGACCGAACGAGCGATGGTCACGATGGGAACACCGCGTTCGGGTACACGACCGGCTCCCAGGTGCGGCTGGCCATCGCGCGGTAGCAGGCATCGAGAATGGTGTTCACGACCAGGCCGTCGTCGAAGGTCTCCGATGGCTGGGTGCCCGCGGCGAAGGAATCCACGAAGTGGCGCATCTGCTGCGAGAAGCCGTACGCGCGGGTTTCCTCGGGAACGGGATACACCCATCCGGTGTCCGCGTCGGACTTCTCGACCAGGTAGCCGACCGGGTTTTCGATGAAGCCCCATACCGGCGTGACCGACGTGTCTGTAACGAGACGACCCGCGCTGCCGACGAGCTCGTGCCGCAGTTGCATGCCGCCCTTCTCCACCCACGAGGACTCGATCACCGCCAGCTGGCCACCCTCGAACTTGAGCATCGCAACCGCGGTGTCTTCACCCGTGGTCTTGTCGCCGTGCACCATGGTCGCGCCGTAGGCGAAGACCTCGGTCACGTGGTTGTCTTTGCCAAAGAAATGCCGGGCGGATTCCACCGTGTGGCAGCCCATATCGAGCAGGGCGCCGCCGCCGGCCGTGTCCGCGTCCCAGAAGTGCGCCGCGTGCGGGCCGGAGTGCGCCTCCCGGGCGCGCATGGTCAACAGGTCGCCGATTCCGCCGGCCTGCACCATCTCGTACGCCTTCTGGATGTTGGGCGAGAAGACCGAACTCTCGGCGTATCCGTGCCATACGCCCGCCTCGCGGGCGAGGTCCACGATCTGTTGCGCCTCCGCGGCGGTGCGCGCGAGCGGCTTCGTGCAGATGATCCCCTTGCCTACCGCCGCCGCGATGCGGGCAGCCTGCACATGCGCCTCGTTGGGCAGGGCGATTACGACGAGATCGACCTCGGGGCTCGCGCAGAGCGCCTCCATAGAATCAAAGGATGCGCCACTCGACCAGCGCTCGGCGAATTCGGCCGCGCGGGACGGGTTGCGGGAGTAGTTAGCGGTAAGCACGGCGTTGCGAACATCCAGCAGGGAGTCGGCGTAGGAATCGGCGATGAAGCCGGAGCCGAGAATGCCGACACGAATCATGGGATGCTCCACTCTGCGGCGACCTCATTGATCGCAGTAGACCAGATAATACCTATCGGGACGAGTTTGTCTACCAATGGGAACTAAAGCCCGAAACAAGAACGTAATGTGCATACCTCTTGCTACCTCTTCAATGCCTGTATATGCTCACCATGCAACGGGCACCCCGCCCGAACACCTTTGAGCATTCGTTCAATGAGAGAGAAAGGGCACAGATGCGTTCGAAACTTGCACCGTTCGCACTCGTGGTCGTAGCAGCAGTGGGCATCGGTCTAACCGGATGTTCGACGGGCACCGACACGGGCGGCACGACAAAGACCACGACGATCACATTCGGTAACTGGCGAACAGAAGACGCCAAGCTGTGGGAGAACGACGTTATCCCCGCGTTCGAGAAGACCCACCCCGGCATCAAGGTGGTTTACCGCGCGACTGACACGAACGACTACAACGCGGCGATCCAGTCGCAGGTCGACAGCGGTACCGGCCCGGACGTCATCATGTGCCGTCCGTTCGACGTCAACCGCGCGTGGATTGACAAGGGCTACTTCGACGACCTCAAGTCGCTCAAATCGATCAGCAACTTCACCCCGACCGCCCTCGCAGCGTGGCAGGGCTCCAACGGCGACCCGTACTGCGTGCCCATCGCATCCGTACTCGCTGGCTTCTACTACAACAAGGCCATCTTCAAGGAGCTGGGCCTCACGCCGCCAACCACGATGGCGGAGTTCACCGCTCTCCTGCAGAAGATCAAGGACAACGGCAAGTACACGCCGCTCGCCCTGGGTTCCGCGGACGGCTGGCAGCTGGCGTACAACGTGCTCGACAGCATCGGCCCGAACTACTGGGGCGGCGAAGACGGCCGCCTCGGCCTGATCGACGGCACCAAGAAGCTGACCGATCCGCAGTTCGTTGCCTCCATCCAGGCCGTCAGTGACCTCAAGCCTTTCCTGCCGAAGGGATACCAGTCGCTGAAGTACGAGGACATGATGCAGCTGTTCACGCTCGGAAAGGCAGCGATCCTGCCCGACGGTTCGTGGGATGTCACCGCGGCAACCGCGACCGGCCTCGACGTCGGGGCATTCGCTCCGCCCGTCGTCAACGCGGGCGACCAGCGCTACCTGCAGGAAATGCCCGACCAGGGCGTCGGCCTCAACTCGAAGAGCAAGAACAAGGCGGCCTCCAAGGTCTTCCTCGACTGGCTCGGCACGACCGACTTCCAGCAGGTCTACGTCAACAAGGTCCCCGGCTTCTTCTCGATGGGCACCACCCCGGTGACCTATGACAACAAGCTGGCCCAGGACTTCGCCGACCTGAAGAAGGGCGCAAAGCTCACGCCGCGCCTGGCTCTCGACCGGCTGAGCGCGGGCAAGCCACCGCTGGATGACGACACCTGGGCCGTTCTCCAGACCGTCTTCAACGACGGGGTGACGCCAGCGGCCGCGAGTGCCAAGCTTCAGAAGGATCTCGACAGCTGGTACAAGCCGACCAAGTAGCACTCGGAGCGGGCCGCGCCATTTCGACGGCGCGGCCCGCTTCGCTTTTTTCCGCTCCACCGACCCCCTGGAATTCGAATGCTTCGCACCGCCAGTCGATACCGACTCCTCGCAATCTTCGTTCTGCCGGCGCTGGCGGTCTACGTCGTTTTTTCGGTGTTTCCGCTGCTGAGTTCGGTTGCCCTCAGCTTCTTCAGGTCCTCCGGCCGGGGTGCGAGCATGTTCGTCGGCATCGGCAACTACATCCACCTGTTTACCGACCCGTACACGAGCGAGCGATTCTGGAACGCACTGCTGAACAACGTGGAGTTCTTCGGCATCCACCTTCTCGTCGAGCTTCCGGTCGGCCTTCTCATGGCCGCCCTTCTCACCTCGGGAACGCTGCGCCGCGCGCGCGGCGTCTACCGCACCATCCTGTTCATTCCCGCCACGCTCTCGGTCGTCATCGTGGGCTTTATCTGGCGCTTGATCATCAACCCGCTGTGGGGCCTCGTCTCCTTCCCGCTGCTGGGTGATGCGAAGACCGCACTCGCCACGATCTCACTCATGTCGGTCTGGGAATACGTCGGCATCCCGATGATCTTCCTGTACACGGCGCTGCTCGCCGTTCCCGAAGACATCATCGAGGCATCCCGCATCGACGGCGCTCGGCCCTGGCAGGTCTTCTGGCGCATCAAGTTCCCGCTGATCGCCCCGCAGTTCGGACTGATCACGATCCTTACCTACATCTGGACCTTCAACGGTTTCGACATCGTCTACGCCCTCAACGGCTCGGCGCCGGGGCCGAACTACTCAACCGACATCCTGGGAACGCTGTTCTACCGCACCTTCTTCGGCTCGAGCGGCCAGGTGGCCGACCTCGACCAGGGCGCGACCATCGCCTCGGTGATCTTCTTCATCATCCTCATTACGACAGCGGCCTACTTCGTGGTGCTGCAGCGTCGAATCAAGACCTACGAGCTCTAGGACCACAGATGACTACTCTCGAGCGATCCATCGTCCGTCGTCGCCCCGTGGCGCAGCGAGGCGACCGCGCGTCGGCCCTGCTGGTGCACGGGCTGCTCATCATCTTCGCCATCATCGCGATCGCGCCGATCCTCATCGTCGTGCTCAACTCGTTCAAGGGAACGATGGGCATCTTCAATGCGCCGTTCGCACTCCCGGCCGCCGATACCTTCACCCTGAAGGGCTACTCCGACGTCCTCACGGACGGCAACTTCCTGCTGAACTACCGCAACAGCATCCTGGTCACGGTGTCGACGATCGCGCTGACTGTCGTTCTCGGAACCGGCGCAGCCTGGGCACTGGTCGAGTACAAGGTACGGATCAGCCCGATCGTCACGGGCTTCTTCATTGTCGGCATCATGCTGCCGATCCGGCTGGGCACCGTGCCGCTGCTGAAGACCATGATCTCCTGGCACCTGATCGACACGCTGCTCGCGCTCGTGCTGGTGTACACGGCCATGCAGATTCCGCTCGCTGTCGCCCTCATGATGACCTATTTTCGATCCGTGCCAACCGAGCTGAAAGAGGCAGCGCGAATGGATGGCGCGGGCGAATTCCGCACGCTGGGCATCGCCCTGCCGCTGGTGCGCCCGGGCATCGCCGCGGTCGCATCCATCACCATGCTTCCGGTGTGGAACGACCTGTGGTTCCCGCTGATCTTTGCGCCCAGCGAACAGAACCAGACGGTAACGCTGGGCGTGCAGCAGTTCGTCGGGCAGTTCCAAAGCAACTACCCGGCGCTGCTCGCCGCGCTGACCCTCGGTGCGGTGCCGCTGATCGTGCTGTTCATCGTGCTGTCGCGCCAGTTCATCCAGGGGCTGAGCGCGGGCTACGGCAAGTAGCACCGGCAGCGCCGGCTACAGGTACGGCTGCACCAGTTCGACGTAGCGGCGCGCGAGCGTCCCGACGACCGCGTCACCGTCGGCTGCCCACACGTCGGCGTTGAAGATCTCGACCTCGACATCACCGGTGTAGCCGGCGGCCGCCACAGCGGCGGTGAGCGTGGCGAAGTCGATATGGCCGTCGCCCATCATGCCGCGCGAGAGCAGGGCATCCGGCGGCAGCGGCGTGATCCACTCGCACACCTGGTAGCTCGAGATTCGGCCCGCCGCGCGCTGGATCTGCGGGAGCACCTCGGGATCCCACCAGACATGGAACGTGTCGACAACGACGCCGACATCTGCCGGATCGAACCGCTCGGCGATGCCGAGGGCCTGGCCGAGGGTGGAGATGACTCCGCGATCGGCCGCGAAAATCGGATGCATGGGCTCGATCGAGAGGTTCACCCCGCGCTCGCGTGCGTAGGGCACGAGGAGGGCGATCGCCTGGATGACCCGGTCCCGCGCGGCGACGACGTCACGGCTGCCCGCCGGTAATCCCCCGGCGACCAGTACGAGTGTCTCCGCGCCGAGAAACGCGGTCTCGTCGATCGCGGCGCGGTTCGTCTCCAGGGCGTCGTAGAAGGTGGCCGGGTCGGTGAAGAAACCGCCGCGGCAGACGGACGAGACGCGAAGTCCTGCGTCGTCGAGCATCCGCTTCCCCGCTTCGAGCCCCACCTCGGCAAGCGGTTCGCGCCACACGCCGATCGACCCGATGCCCGCCCTGACCGACCCTTCGATCGCTTCTGCGAGCGTCCAGTTCGCGGTGGTGCGCTGGTTCAGCGAGAGCCGGGCAAGGCGCGGGTCTCCCGGCCGGGGTGTCGGCACGCGGGCCGGCATGCGACTCGGAACATCCAGCGAGGTCACCGTGTCACGCCATTCGCCTCGAACAGCACAGCGAGGCGGTGGGCCGCGAGGTCCGGGTCGACCAGCAGCCGCGCATCGTTCGCCAGCGAGAAGAGCGTCGACAGGTGCAGGATGCTGCGCGAGGACTGCAGGCCCCCCACCATGGTGAATCCGGGCTGGTACCCGTTCAGCCAACTCAGGAACGCCACGCCGGTCTTGTAGTAGAAGGTCGGCGCCTCGAAGATGTGGCGGGAGAGCGCGAGGGTCGGCGCGAATTCCTCCTCGTACCGGCGCACGTTTCCGGCATCGAGCGCCGCGAGTGCCGCGGATGCCGCGGGCGCTATGGCAGCGAATGCTCCCAGCAGCGCATCCGAGTGGTTACCGGCGTCACCGCGGATCAGCTCGGGATAGTTGAAGTCGTCGCCCGTGTACATGCGGATTCCCGCTGGCAGTCGGCGGCGCAGCGCGATCTCATGCTCGGCCGACAGCAGCGACACCTTCACCCCGTCGATCCTGGCGGCGTAGGCCTCCACGAGGCGCACGAAGGTGTCGGTTGCGGCTGCGACATCCGCGGAGCCCCAATAGCCGGCCAGTTGCGGATCGAAGGCCTCCCCCAGCCAGTGCAGGATGACCGGTGACGACACCTGGGAGAGGATCGTGCCGTAGACGCGCTCGTAGTCGTCCGACGACGTGGCGATTGCGGCCAGGTGGCGGGAGGCCATGACGATGACCTGCGAGCCGGTCGACTCCACGAACGCGACCTGCTCGAGGTAGCCATTGGTGACTTCCTCGAGCGTTGCGCCGGCGAGCAGGTGGTCGGTGCCCGCGCCACTCGCGATACGCGCGCCGAACTCCTTTGCCTGGACGGCGCTGCGCGCGATCAGCTTCTGCGCGGTCGGCCAGTCGAGTCCCATGTTGCGCTGGGCGGTATCCATTGCTTCGGCGACCCCGAAACCGTACTCGAACAGTCCCCGGCGGAAGGCCAGCGTGGATTCCCAGTCGATGACAGCGGGGGCGCCGGGCACGTTCTCTGCCCACGGGTCGGCGACCACATGGGCCGCAGCGAATGCAACGCGCTGGCGGTAGGGCTCCGGATGCTTGGCCCAGTCCCGCGCCGCGTTCAGTTCGATCGGCGACCAGCCGTCTGCCGTCGGAAGCTGCATCCGCGATCCGACCGCGCTCATCGGGCGCCGATTTCCGCGTGCGAGGGAATCTCGATGCGGCGACCCTCGTCGCTGGACTGCAGCCCCGCGGCGACCAGTTGGAGACCGCGCACCCCCGCCATGAAGTCGTAGGCGTGCGGGCGACCGGCGTCGACGTCGGTGATGAACTCCTCCCACTGCGAGCGGAAGCCGTTGTCGAAGACCTGGTTGTCGGGAACGTCCGTCCACTGCGAACGGAAATCCTGGTCGGTCCTGAGGTCGGGGTTCCACACCGGCTTCGGGGTAGACACGCGCGGCTGGATGCGGCAGTCGAACAGGCCGGCGACGGCCGAGCCGTGCGTGCCATCCACCTGGAACTCGACCAGTTCGCCGCGGTCGACCCGCACCGCCCAGCTCGAGTTGATCTGGGCGATGATGTCGCCCTCGAGCTCGAAGATGCCGTAGGCGGCGTCGTCGGCGGTGGCGACGTAGGGCTTGCCCTGTTCGTCCCAGCGCTCGTGGATGTGTGTAACCGACTTGCTGGTGACGGCCTGCACGCGTCCGAAGAGGTTCTCGAGCACGTAGTTCCAGTGGCAGTACATGTCGAGTGTCATTCCGCCGCCGTCTTCCTTGCGGTAGTTCCAGCTCGGGCGCTGCGCGGGGATGAGATCGCCCTCGAAGACCCAGTAGCCGAACTCCCCGCGCACGCTCAGGATGCGGCCGAAGAATCCGGAGTCGATGAGGCGCCGCAGCTTCAACAGCCCCGGCAGGTAAAGCTTGTCGTGCACAACTCCGTGAATCACGCCGGCCGCCTGCGCGGCTTCGGCGAGTTCCAGGCCGTCGGCAACCGACTCGGCAATCGGCTTCTCGGTGAAGACGTGCTTGCCCGCGGCGACCGCGGCCAGGATGCCGTGCTTGCGCGCGCTGGTGAGCGCCGCGTCGAAGTAGATGCTCGCTGTCTCGTCGGCGAGCGCGGCATCCAGGTCGGTCGTGTACTCGGCCACGTCGTGCAGTTTCGCGAGTTCGGCAATCTTTTCGAGGTTGCGACCGACCAGGATCGGCTCGACCTGGATGCGTGAACCATCGGGCAGTAGCACTCCGCCGTCGGCCCGAATGGCGAGGATCGAGCGCACCAGGTGCTGGCGATAACCCATGCGTCCGGTGATGCCGTTCATGATTATTCTGACGGTTCGAGTGGCCATGGGGTCGTCCTCCGGTCGTGGCCCGCGCGATCGCGGGGAGCGGGTCGCCCCGCGTGCTCAAGCACTTACGTAAGCGCTTACGTTAACCTATAGTGCGGAGTGAACACCCGCAAGAACCCGAAGGGAATGCGATGACCCGCGCACCGCGGCCGCCCCGCCTGCTCGACGTCGCCGACCGCGCGGGTGTCTCCATCGCGACGGCGTCGCGCTCCCTCAATGGCGTCGCTGGCGTCTCCCCCGCGGTCGCCGACCGGGTGCGCCAGGTCGCCGAATCCATGGGCTTCGTCCCGAACGCGCACGCGCGCTCGCTGGCCGGCGGCCAGGAGTCCTCCGTCGGCCTCATCGTCGGCGAAATCGGCGACCCCTACTTCACCGAAATAGCGAGCGGGGTCATCGGCATTGCGGCCGAGAGCGACCGTCTGGTGCAAATCTGCCACGCGGAGGACCCGGAGACCCTGGTCGCGCAGGTGCGCCTGTTGCGCGCGAACCGGGTCGGCGCGATCATCCTCGCGGGATCGGGCATGGTCGACCCCGTGCGCGAGGCCGCCGTCGAGGCCGAGCTGGCATCCTTCCTGGCGTCCGGTGGCCGGGTCGCCGCCATCGGGCGGCATTCGCTGGCCGTGGATGCGGTGCTCCCCGACAATGTCGGGGCTGGCCGCGCCGTGGCCGAGCACCTTCTCGCGCTCGGCCATTCGCAGGTTGCCGTCCTCGCCGGTCCCGCCGAACTGAATACCGTGGCCGATCGCCTGGACGGCCTGCTCGGGGCACTCGGCTCCGCGCGGGTCACGGTGACCCATCATCCGTTCAGCAGGGAGGGCGGGGTCAGCGGAGCGCGCGCCGTTCTCGACGCCACTCCCGACGCGACCGCAATCGTCGCGCTCAGTGACGTGATGGCGATCGGGGTGCTCGCGGAGTTACGTGAGCGCGGCATCCGAGTGCCGCAGGACGTGTCGGTGACGGGCATTGACGACATCGCCGTCGCCGCGGAGCTGTCGCCGGCCCTCACGACGGTTCGGCTATCGATGACCGAGATCGGCGCGGCTGCGCTGGTGCTGGCCGACCAGGAACCGGCAGCAACTCTGCGCTCCGAAGCCACCGCCGTCGAACTGGTCGTGCGGTCATCCACCGCTGCCCCGCGGAACCCGGCCACGACGTTAAGGTAGGAATGGTCAATTCGACGGAGGTATGAGTGAGCGACCGGAGTCGTGCGCCTGCCGAAAGCAGAAGCCGTTGGTTTCCGCTGGTCTGGGTCATTCCGGGGTTGCTCGTTCTCTTCGTTCTGATCGTCATCGTGGGGCGTCTGGTCGCTGGTCTGGCCCCCGTTCAGTCGTTCATGCTGCGGTACCCGGGCCAGCTCCCGCTGCCGGCGGATGCTCCCGTCGGCTTCCCCGCCTGGCTGAACGTGCAGCACTTCCTCAACTCGTTCCTGCTGCTGTTCATCGTGCGCACGGGCTGGCAGTTGCGCACCGGCGGCCGCCCGTCTGCGTTCTGGATGCGACGGAACGATGGCCTCCTTCGCACCCGCAACTCACCGGTGCGTATCGGCATGCCGCTCTGGTTTCACCTCAGCCTCGACGCGCTCTGGGTGCTGAACGGGCTGGTCTACTACGTGCTGCTCTTCTCGACCGGCCAGTGGATGCGGCTCGTCCCCCTCGACTGGGCGGTTGTTCCGAATGCGCTGTCGACGGCCATCCAGTACGCCACTCTCTACTGGCCGACCGATGACGGCTGGAACAACTACAACGCACTGCAGGTCCTGTCGTACTTCGCCACCGTGTTTGTTGCCGCTCCGCTCGCGCTGATTACCGGCCTTCGGATGACGCCCGGCCTCGCCGGGCGCCTCGCGTTCCTCGACCGGGCATTCCCGATCCGCCTGGCCCGAGCCATCCACTGGCCCGTGATGCTGTGGTTCGTCCTGTTCACCGCCGTTCACCTGACGCTGGTGCTGGCGACCGGCGCCGTGCGCAACCTCAACCACATGTACGCGGGTCGTGATGACGGCAGCCTCTGGGGTGCCCTCGTCTTCGTCGTCTCGATCGTCGTGCTGGCGATCGCATGGGTGGTGCTCCGGCCGCCGGTGCTGGTGCGCATCGCCCAACTGTCGGGAACGGTTCGACGACTGCCCTGAATCGCCGGCTACCCGGCTGGACGGCTCTCCCAGTCCGCCCGCAGGATCGCCATTGCGATCTCGTCGATGTATTCCCCGTCGAACTTCAGCGCGTCGCGGCGACGGCCCTCGACCACGAAGCCGGCGCGCCCATAGACACGCAGCGCGCGCGGGTTGAAGGCGTACACGCCAAGCTCGATGCGGTTCAGCGTGGTGTTCTGAAACGCGTAGTCGACGAGCAGGCGCGTGGCCTCGGAGCCCAGTCCGCGGTCGCGGCCGGCCGGCCCGACCAGGATGCGGAAGTTGCACGAATCGTCCGCTTCGCTCCACTCGTTCAGCACCGCCTCGCCGACGCACCGGTCGGACTCGCGATCCACGATGGCGAGATCGAGGCGGTCGGGCTGGTCGACGCGCGTTTCGTACCAGCTGCGCGTTCGGGCATCCAGCCCCGCTGACGCCGCGAGAGTCTCTGCGGTCGTGTGCGCGCTGCCGGTCAGGCGGATCACGTCGGGGTCGGCGAGAATCGGTCCCATCGCCTCGATGTCGTACGCGCCAAAGGGTCGCAGGACGACTCGTTGACCGGTCAGCGTCGGCTTTGTGGGAAAGAGCACACTCACCGCGCCGCGTACCGCACGAAAACGGTTCCGTCCTCGAATCGTCGCTCCTGGAGAAGCTGAAGGTCGAGATGAACGCCGTCGGGAAGAAACCGTGTGCCTCCGCCGACGACGACCGGCCGGATGAATTGCCGAAACTCGTCGACAAGCCCGGCAGCGATCGCCGTCCTGGCGAGCGTCGCTCCACCGATGCTGAGGTCCGTGGCCGACTGGCGCTTCAGTGCGCGCACGGCGTCAGGGTCGAAGCTGCGCTCGATCCGGGTTCGGGCCGTGGAGGCCGCATCCAGCGTGGATGAATAAACAACCTTCTCGGCGCTCGTCCAGATGTTCGCGTAGTCGTACATCACCGGTGCCTGGCCGGGCTCGGCACCGATCTTCTCCCACGCGCGCATGGTCTCGTAGAGCCGGCGGCCGTAGAGGTAGGTGCCGACGGGACGCTCAAGATCGTTGATATACGCGTGCACCTCTTCGCTGGGGACCGCCCAGTCGAACGAGTCGGAGGCGTCCTTGACGTAGCCGTCCAACGACGTGGTCGCGGTGTAGATGAGCTTCGCCATCGGCCATAACTCTAATTCGCGGTCTCCGCGGTCGTCCAGACCGCGAGCGGCGGGCCGGAAGACCGCCCCCAGCGAGTTGCGGATGTGTGTGTCGGATTCCTTGCCCCGTGTCAAGTCCCAGCGCGCTCGATTGGGTGGAGGAGTTGAGTCGAATACAATTCACCTGAAAGTGGGTGCAGAGGCCGTGCCATCAGAAACAGACGCGACCGACCGGCTCCTCGGAGACCGATACCGTCTCGAGGCGGCAATAGGTTCCGGGGGAATGGCGACCGTATACCGGGCGCGCGACGAGTTTCTCGGTCGCGCCGTCGCGGTCAAGTTGTTCGATGTCGACATCGTCGACGCTGGCCGCCAGGAGAGCGAGCTCGCGGTTCTCGCGAGCCTCGACCACCACGGTCTCGTCAACCTGTTCGACGCGGGTGTCGACTACAACACGGGCGGGCGAGCGCAGCGCTACCTGGTGATGGCGCTCGTCACGGGGATCAACCTCCAGGAGCGGTTGCGGGGGGCGAGGATTGCCACACGCAACATCGCGGAAATCGGCTACGACATGGCCGAGGCGCTCGAATATGTCCACGGTCAGAACGTCGTCCATCGGGACATCAAGCCGTCGAACATCCTTCTGGTCGACTACGGCACCGACGCGCCGCGGGCGAGGGCGAAGCTGATGGACTTCGGGATCGCCGTGAGCGACGACGTCGAGCGGATGACCGCCGAAGGCGCGACGACAGGCACCGCTGGCTACCTCAGCCCGGAGCAGGCTGCCGGGGCTGCGGTCGGCAAGCCCACCGACGTGTACTCCCTTGGCCTCGTGCTGCTGCAGTGCTTCACGCGTGCGCTCGAATTCCCTGGCACCGCCGTGGAATCAGCGGTCGCGCGCCTGTCTCGCGACCCCGTCATGCCCTCCTACCTTCCCGAGCACTGGCGGGAACTGCTCGCCTCGATGACGGCGCGCGATCCCGCGGCCCGCCCACCCGCGCGCGATCTCGTCTCGGCGTTCCGCCAGCTGGTGATCGCCGAGACCGGCCGCCACAGGGATGCGGAGAGCGACATCTTTCCCGGTAGCGACGAACGATCGGACAATCTCGACACGATCCCGGATGAGGCACTCCACCGTGCGACCGCGATGGCCGCGCGGCTGTTCGCCGCGCCGATCTCAGTAGTGAGCATTGTCGACCACGACCGAACCTGGCTGGTGTCCCACTACGGGGAGGAAGTCGAGGAGATCGTTCGGCAGCTCGACCTGTCGAACCCGGAGGCTCCGAGCACGGAGACCGTTGTCATCGAGAATGCGCTGACGGATCCCCGTTCCGCAGACAGCAATTTGGTCACCGGGCCGGGTGGCCTGCGCTTCTATGTCGGAGTGCCGCTCCAGAGAAAAGACGGCCGAACGATCGGCACGCTCTCGGTCGCCGACTTCGTCCCGGGAACAGCGTCGGAGTCACAGCTCGCCAGCCTGCAGGATCTCGCCGCGCTCATCATGGCGCAACTCGAGTTGCGCCAGGAGGGGCTGCGGGTCGGGGGAAACACCAGCGGGTCCGTCCCGATAACCGCGGTGACACCGACCGCCGTGGCCGAGCCGGCGCCCAAGCCCGCGGTGGACGATGCGCCGCGGCCGGCTCGAGCCTGAGGCAGGCAAACCGCACGCGATACTGATCTCCAGATCAGCGGACGCTACCGAGCCCGACAACTCCGTGGATAACCTGCGCCGCATTGCGCCAGCGCGCACGAGCTGGTCCTACGCCCCAGCAAATCCCGGATTGTTGAGTGTTTCCCACGGGGAAACGAGCATCGCTAGGGCCAACGCGATCGTGAATACAAGGACTATGACTCTTCGGGACGGCCCTCGATTCCAGAGTTGAAGCACGATGATCGCCGCAAAAAGAGCCACGATCGTGCTAATCCCGATGGCGGCTGGCATCAGCCTCGCATCGGGTCCGCAGGGCCCTGTATACGTACCCATGCAAACCGGCGGAACAGTGTAAGCCCAGGCTGTCAGCGCTATCCCAATAGCCGCGAAGGCGGCTGTTGGAATTTGCCGCCGGCCAATCCTCGCGGTCGAATGCAATTCCGTGCTCACGAGGCTCCTATAGCTCTCGCGCGAAGCGCCAGCTCACCGTGTGCCCGGCGGTTCACCAGGAGGTTACCCAACATCCCCGGGCAGTCCAGCTAGGGGACGCTACCGTTGTCTGAGCCAGCATGGGAGCGCAAGATCTCTTTGAAGTCGCTCGCTCTAACTGTGCTGGTGGAGTCGGTCCCAACCGTCACAAGCAATTCACGGCCTGCGTAGCGCACACGGTGTTCGCCCACCGCCGAGGAAACCACCGCGCGTAGCGTTGCGACGACAAGATTAGGATTTCCCTCTTCGTCCGGAGCCCAATCGATCGCGATCTCGATGCCCGGCCGGGCAATGAGCCCACGGACGCTGCCGCTCACCAGTTCTCGCGGCACCGCGCTGAGGAGGTCGATCGTCGCACCATGGCTTTGCACCAGACACTCTGCGAGCCCGCTAACAAAGCCAAAGTTGCCGTCAATCTGAAACGGCGGATGAGCTGCGAACAGGTTCGGGTAGAGCCCGCCGACCCAGGGACCGCGGTCTAAGTCCATATCGCGGAAGACCAGGCGAAGCAGGTCGCTCACCTTATCGGCCTCGCCTAGCCGGGCCCGCATCGCCAACTTCCAGGCCAGCGACCATCCGGTGGACTCGTCGCCTCGCTGATCGAGGCTGAGAGATGCCGCCTCTGCAAGCTCCGTGGTCATAGGGCCATTTCCCGGATACAGGAAGTAGAGATGGGCAACGTGCCTATGAAGTGGGTCGGGGAATTCGAAGTAGTCGGCCCACTCCTTTACGGTGCCGTCCGGCCCGATCGTCGGTCGAGCCAGCCGGGGTAGCGCCTTTCTGGCTGCTTCGACGACCGAGTCCCCCTCCACATGCAGACGATCTGCAAGCTGAATGACCATTCCGAATAGATCGGCAATGACCACTAGATCGAATGCAGACGAACGGGCAACCGACGCAATCTGGCCATCATCAGTAAAGAACTCGTTTTCGGGGGATGTCGACGGCGAGGTCCCAAGGGTGCCATCAAGCTGCTCGACTAGCCAGGAGAGGTAAAATTCGGCAGACGAACGAATTGGCCCCCAAGCCCTATCGCGGGCGAAATCATCGTCACCACCGTGCAACAGACGTTCCCAAAGGTGCCTCACCAGCCATCCCCCGGCGAACGGCCAAAATGCCCATTTGGGGTCATGCATCCCGCCGCCTACCGGCTGCGAGTAGGCCCATACGTCAGTGTTGTGATGGGCCACCCATCCTGGAGCAGCATAGAGCCGCCGCGCAGTCTCAGTGCCGGTGTAGACAAGCCCATCAATGAGGTCGAACAAAGGCGGTAGGCATTCAGCAAGATTGCCAATCTCGGCCAACCAATAGTTCATCTGCAAATTGATGTTGGTGGTGTAGTTCGAACTCCACGGGGGTTGCAACGAAGGGTTCCAAATTCCCTGCAAATTGGCTGGAACGCCCCCGGCCCTCGAGCTCGATATGAGCAGGTAGCGGCCGTAATGAAAAAGCAGCGAAGCAAGGCCCGGATCGACCGCGAGCACACCATCAGCGTCTGCGTTTCCGCGGCGGATTCGCTCATCGGTGGGGACGTCTGACGCCGTTGTCGACCCCAACTCAAGCTCGACGCGACCATACAGCTCGTCGTGATCCGAACAGTGCCGCGCATAGATGGTTGCTGCCCCCAACGCGACGGCACGGTCAATAGATCCGTGTGCGGTGCTGAGTGCATCGGCGGCGGTGCCTTCTGGGCTCAAGGCGATCGTAGTGAAGGTCGTCTCTGTTGTCATGAAGATCGTGGCCGACCGCACCCCAGATGCGCGCAGTGATTCGCCACCGGTCGCGGCCTCATCGAGACCGTCGTGAACCCACTGCACGACCACTGCTCCCTGGAGGGAGAGAGCATCGTCGTCCGAGTAGACCACTGGCTCTGCCGCCTCGTCATGGAGCGGAATCACGTCCGAAGGCATCTTCAGAGCGACGGCAACTCGGCCTTTCGATGACTCGCGTCCGAGTTCCCGAAGGAGCGTTGAGACGCTCAGGCGCAACTCGACCCCGTCCGGCGCGTCGCTCACGAATTGGTGAACCAACACTCGCGAGCCGGCGCTCACGAACGTGCTGCGTCGGACTGGGTGATCATCTACGACGGTTCTCACGGAGTGCGTTGCTGTGGTGAGGTCCAGCGACCGGCGGTAGTCGGTTGAGACAACCGTCATGTTGGCCACTTGCTCGACCACCACATCCGCTATTGGCAGGTAGGTCTGGGAGTGCCGGTGCTGCAAGCGTTTGAGCGATTCGGTGGCTCGCAGGTGGTCGCGAACAAGGATCGCTGCGCGAGCGTCAGCCAAGGCGATAGCGGCGTCCGCAGCGTTGATCCGTGGCTCTTCTCGCTCGCTGGCTGGGCTACCAGACCAGGCGGTCCCATCGTTCAGCTGAAGCCGCTCGATAGTTCCACCGCCGAACAACATTGCCCCGAGCTTGCCGTTGCCGAGTGGGAGCGCTTCAGTCCACTCCATCGCGGGCTTTGCGAACCAGATTTCGTGCTCTCCCACGTCAGTCCTTCGTGCTTCCGGTGGTGAGACCGTTCACGATGAAGCGCAGGCCGAAGACTACAAACAACACAGCGGGCACCGCGAGTACAACGAGGCTCGCGTTGAAGCGGGCGAGGTCGCCGGCCCCGCGGCCCAGGGCACTGGAGAACGTTGAAACTGCCTGTGCGGCGGTCGTGAGACTCGGGTCGGTAAACAGGAACGAGGGCCAGAGGAAGTCCTGCAGAGACCAGATGAAACACAGCACCATCAGGTTGATGATTGCAGGCCTGCTGAGCGGCACGAAGATGTTCCAGAAGATGCGAAAGTGCCCGGCGCCGTCAAGGTTGGCAGCCTCAATCAGCGAGTCACCGATGTTCCGACCGTAGTTGCGCATGAGCAGCACCCCGAACGGGATGGTGATCGCGGCTTCCGGCATGCCGACCCCGAGGTAGGTGTTGAAGAGGCCGAGTTCTTGAGTGATCCGGTAGACGGGAACAAGGATGGCGATTCCAGGCACTGCGAGAAAGAGCAGAACAGCGGAGAAGCTCAGTTCTCGTCCGCGAAACTGCAATTTGGAGAATGCATAGCCCGCGGTGACGGAAACGGTGACCACAATGGCGGCATGCACGGCGCCCACCGCAAGGGAGTTCAAATAGGTCTGCCAGATCGGAACATCCCCGACCGGGTCTGTGAAGAGGCTGACGTAGTTTTGGATCCCGTTGACCTCGAGCGACTTGACGATCGCCGAATACAGGGGGAAGGCGAACAACACCGCCATGAGGATTAGGAGCGCATAGATCGTGAAGCGATCAGCTTTGCCGGTGACAATACCGCGCATTGGATTGTCGGCCCGCGAGCGGCGCCTCCTGCGCTTTGGGCGGCGAGGCGGCCCATCGTTCCTGGATTGGCGGGGCTTGTCGTCGTTCGGGCGCTCAGCAAATTCGCGTTCGAGTTCGAGCCCAACGACCGTCGGAAGAGTGTCGCTCATCGCATGTCCTTTCGCGGCCGAGTGATGACCATCTGGGCGATCGATAGCACCAGTGCGATCACAAGCACGATGATCGAAACCGCCGAGACGAAACCAATCGTCGGGCCCCCGGACGTAGCAAAGCCGTAGATGTAAGTTCCGACGATCTCGGTCGATTGGCCCGGCCCGCCCCGCGTTGAGAAGAGCACCACTTCGAGGGATCGGAATGAACCTAAGAGCAAGGAAAGGACGATGGTGATGTGGGTGCCACGCATCATGGGATAGATGATGGAGCGCATGATCCGGAAAGTTCCTGCGCCGTCCAGCAGTGCCGCTTCGAGTGACTCTGTCGGCAGTGCCGAAAGGTCAGCCGTGTAGTACATGATCGGCAGGCCGATGAGATAGCAGAAAATCACCGCAACGACCGCGAAGGCGAGTCCGGGCTGTGTCAACCATGGTTGCGCCAGCGCCCCAAGGCCGATGGCCCGGAGCGTTTCGTTCAGAACGCCGGTCCGTTCCGTGAGCATTGACCCAAAAATCGTGGCGACGAGCGAGAGTGGCATCAGTGCCGGCAACAGGAAAATCAGGTAGAACAATCGCTTCGCCCGGACTCCTGTCGCGAGAGCGGTCGCGATGAAGAATGCGACAGTCAGTGCCGCAACGATGCTGATGCACGCGAACAGAACGTTGTTGACCATTGAGCGAATAAAAACTGGATCGGTTAACAGCTGCACATAGTTTCGCCATCCAACGTCGATCGAGTTGAAGAACGTCACCGAGACCTTTGTAGTACTCGTCGACGCGAGGAAGCCGATGCTGTACAGGTAGTAGATCCCGTACATCACGAACAACGGGAGCAAGAAGACAAGAGCCACTTTCCAGTCCGATCGCCGAGACGTGCGGCGTTTGAGGACCGGTCGCGGTTGCTCTCGAATGGTCATGGTTCTCCCTGCTAATGCCGTGCTGGATAAATTGAGCATGTGGACCGCCGTCGAGACCGGCGGCCCACCCTCACACTGGTTGGACTAGTTGTACTTACCGCTTTGGTGATCTGCTTCGGCCTGCTTTGCTGCGGCCTCAGGGGTCATCGTGCCGTTTACCACCTGCAGGATGTACGTTCCGACCTGGGCAGACAGGTTGCTCAGGTTGTTGCGGTCACTCGACGGGGAGCCGATCAACGTCTGCAACGTGGCGTAACCGCTCGTCTCAACATCGGTTGTCAGCAGGTCTGACGGGAGCTTCCAATCCTTCTCCGCGGGGATGAAGCCGAGACTCGATGCCCAAGCGTCTACACCGGCCCCAGCCGTGGTGTATTCGATGAACTTCTCCGCCGCCGCCTGATGCGTGGATGCAACCGGGATCGCGTAGGTCACGTCGAGGAACGAGCGAGCCGAAACCTGGTCGGCGGAGTCGGCGGGAACGCCCATCGCTCCAACGTCACTGGGTTGGACCTTGTTCGCCGCGCGGTAACTCGCGAGGAGTCGTCCTGCCTCCCACGATCCGTTGAAGACGACCGCCGCCTTTCCCTGATCGAAAAGAGCCATCGCATCGGAGTAGGGCAGATCAAGGGTGCTCTTATCGAATAACCCGTCGTCGTACAGACTCTTGTACTTGGCTAGTGCGTCGATGTAGGACTTCGTGTCGAATGAGCCCTTGTTATAGCGGATGTTGTTCCAGAAGGAGGGGTCCGTCTGACCCACCAGGGTGGTCAGGAATTCATCCTGGAACCAACTGTCGCTTGGCATGACCGCAGGGACTATCCCGGTTCCCTTGAGCGAATCCGCAAGCGTCTTGAAGTCGGCCCAGGTCTTCGGCGGTGTGCTGAGCCCCGCCTTCTTCAGCAAGTCTGCGTTGTAGAAACCGACCACAGAGCCGCTGGAGCCGAACGGTACGGCACGAATCTCGTCGTCAGGAAAGAGCTTCTTCATCTGATCGATCGTCTGAGGCTGGTACTTGGACACCAGCGCAGCACCGTTTGGCCATTTGGAGACGGGGAGGAGGTAGCTCGCATTGTCGGCGGCCCACGCACTCGGCGAGACCCCGACTACGTCGATCGAGTCCTTAGAGCTGAGCGCCAGGGTGGCTTTGTTCTTGTAGTCGAGGCTGGCGATCTCGGTGAATTTGACCGTGATCGATGGGTTGGCTTTTTCAAAACCGGAGATCACGCCTGCCATCACGTCTTTGCCGGGTGCTCCTGCCCACCCCCATACGTTGATGGTCTGCTTCGCGTCCGCAGCGATCTGCGATCCGCTCGATGTAGAGCCGGCCGAGCAGCCGGCGAGCGTGAGCGATGCCGCGGCCGCGGCCGCGGCAACTAGCGCTGTTGTTTTTGAGAACTTCATTGTGTCTCCTGGTTGGGCGCTCCGGATCCGGCTCGCCAATGAGTGAATGGTACGGAAGTGAGGCAATGGTGCGTACGTGAGTGAATGGTGCGTCAGGCGATGTTATCGATAAAGTCCGAGTTCGACAAATAATCTTTTCTTGGCGATGGTCGCTTTTTTTATCGATAAACTCTTCGGGTGCGATCGGGGCAAGTCAACACGAGCCGGAACAGGAGAATCCGTGGCATCCACCAAGGCGTCGACAATCTATGACGTTGCGAAAGTGGCTGGCGTGTCACACCAAACCGTCTCGCGACTTCTTCGCGGCTATGCCGGCATTCGAGAGGAGACCCGAGCGCGCGTACTCGATGCGATCAAACAGCTCGATTACCACCCCAACATCACGGCACGCAACCTTCGCAATGGCAGCACGGGAATGATCGCACTTGCCATACCGGACTTGCGCCAGCCGTACTTTGCAGAGTTGGCTCAATCGGTGATTAGCGCGGCTCGCGACGCGGGATTGACGGTGTTCGTTGAGACCACTGACGGCAACCCCGAGAGGGAGCTCGCGGTCCTCGGTGGCACCCAATCGCAGCTGGTCGACGGCGTACTCTACATCCCCAAGTCGATTGATGCCGACATCCTGACCGCACAGAATATTGAGTTTCCGATCGTTCTTCTCGGGGACCGAATCCTGGATAGCCAGTTCGACCACGTCACTCTTCCAAACCTGGAGGGCGCACGGGCCGCCGTGCAGCATCTGATTTCCCTCGGCCGCACACAGGTTGCTTTTATCGGTGCGGAACCGGACACCGATTTCGGTGCGGCTGCCCTCCGGCTGCGAGGTTATCGGAACGCGCTTGAGTCGGCCGGTATCGCGTACCGGCACGACCTGGTGATCTTCGACAGCGAGTGGGAACGGCACAGCGGAGCGTCCTCCATGCGGGCACTTTTGGACTCAGGGGTGCCATTCGACGCGGTGTTCTGCTGTAACGACGCGCTGGCCATCGGGGCTCTCCGCACTCTGCTCTCGGCAGGCCTGAAGGTTCCCGGCGACGTCGCAATAGCCGGTTTCGACGACACGGAAGACGCTCGCTTCTCATTCCCGTCGCTGACCAGCGTCGCACCGGGACGTGACGAGCTCGCCCGAGCCGCGGTCGGCCTCCTCCAGCGGCGGATCGAGGAAGGCGGCGCCCGTGGTGCGCGGGAGGAGATTGTGTCTGGCTACTCTCTCGCCATCCGAGAATCAACGGTCGGTGCGGCGTAACCTGCTCCATTCAGAAGCCCACTAAACGCACGACCAAGCGCGGTGTTGCCGTCTTGCGCCAGGTCGACGAACCTCCCTGCCATCAGGTCGTACCCGGCCTGATCGGGGTGCAGGTCGTCGTAGAGGCGCTCGGCATCGCCGGGGCCGAGGAGCCTGCGGCCATCCAGGAAATAGAGGTTGGGGTCATCCGACCTGGAGGCCACTACTCGCTCGAGCGACTCCCGCGTGCGTGCGATCGTCAACGAACCGTCGCCTGGCAGCTCCTCCCGGGGAGTGCCGCCGTAACGGCCCGGCGTGCGCTCCCGGGATGGGCCGGGAGTGTTCTCGAAATATGGGCTGGTGATCGCCGAGATGACGACCAGCGGAGTCTGAGGGTGGCCCTGCCGGATCAGATCGAGAAAGCCGTGTGCCGCTGGTCCAAAAGTGCGAGTTCTCATCCCGTCGAGATTGACGACGTTGATGCCGAGCTTCAGGGTGATGACGTCGGCGGCGAGGCCGGCAATAGTTTGCGCAACGAACGGATCGAGAAGCGCATTTCCCGCGAAGCCGAGGTTGGTGACGGGGATCCCCAGCGCTCGCGAGGCTTGTTGCGGCCACGGGCCGAGCGGTCCATCGGCTTCCTGGCAGTGGCTGATCGAACTGCCGTGATGAATCCACCGCGGCCCCTGGAGAGGCGCACGGGCCACGACCGGCGCATCCGCGGATCCGCCACGAATCACGGTCTCTGACGTGTGGGGCAGCCAGACGTCCACCTCGCGCACTGTCTCGCCATCTCCACCGAGCGAAAAGGTGACCCGCGAAGGCGCACCGTCGACATCGGTTGTGCCGTGCGGATAGTCGAGATGGAGAATGCCCGCGTCGAGCTCGTGCCTGTCGACTATCGAGCCGTCTATCTCAACGGCAAGCTGCACGGACTGCCGAGGACGGCCGGTCACGGTGTCCCCCGCCCTCGCGAAGAGGAAGTCGAAGGTGAGAAATCGCGCAGACGTGCGCAAGCGCAAACGCACACCAACCGTCGCCCCGGCAATCCTCTGGATGCCGACCTCGGGCTGGCGCTCCCGGGTCCAGCTCGGTAATCGGCGAGGCGAGAATCCATCATCGAACCACTCGAGTTCGACCGCACCGTCGACGGATTCGGCGAGCACCTCGATGGGAATGTCGGTATTGGTTCGAGTCATTGTTCATCCATTCCGGTTGGCCGGAAGCACACTCAGGCTTCGAGTTTCTCCAGCGGCGAGTTTGATGTCGCGTTCGACGCCGTCGACGACGATCGTGGTGCGCGCGACATCCGGTCGGAGGTTGGTGATCATCGCGCTGACAAGTCGCCCGTCCACCCAGCTCACGTCGACGGAGAATCCACCGCGCGCGCGGAGACCGATCGCGCTTCCTGTCGGCCAGCCGCGGGGAAGCGCGGGCAGCAGGTGCACACGTCCTGCATGGCTTTGCAGAATCATTTCGGCGAGCGCGGCGCTGAATCCCATGTTGCCGTCGATCTGGAATGGCGGATGGGTGCTGAACAGATTGGGCAGAAGCCCTCCCCACTCCGAACCGTCGAGCGGCGCAAGTCGGCTCGGATCGCGATCGAACGCGTGTGTCGCCTCGATGAACAGTTCTCGCGCGATTTCGCCATCACCGAGGCGTGCCCTGAGCGCCATCTTCCAGGCCCAGGACCAGCCCATCGCACCGGGCCCACGGACGTCGAGATAGCGCCCGGCGGCTTCCGCCAATTCCGGCGTGCCCTCTGGCGTAATCAGATCGAGGGGGAACAGGGCGACGACCGCCGACAGGTGTCGATGGCTCGGATCGACTTCGGTTTCGTCGCTCCCCCACTCGCGGATTCGGCCGTCCGAGGTAAGAAGTGGCTGCGGCATCCTGGCGAGCGCAGAGCAGAGCCGGTTCGCAATCGGATCGTCGAGTTCGAGCGCGGCGAGCGCGAGCAGGCATCGTTCGAACAGCGAACGGAGAAGAGCAATATCCATTGCAGACGACTCACCAAGTGATTCCGGATGTCCGTCCGCTCCGCGGAACAAGTTCTCCGGCGAAGTTGACGGGATGGTTCGCAGCTGGCCGCTCGGTCCGTCAATGAGCCAGTCGAGACCGAACTCTGCGGCACCGCGAAGGAGGGGCCAGGCCGCATTGGCGAGGTAGTCGAGGTCGCGAGTGAAGTCGTAGTGATCCCACAGGTGATGGGCCAGCCAAGTGCCACCGGCCATCCAGATTGCCCAACTGGGGTTGCCGTGCCCCATCCCCACCGGAAGGGCCCAGCCCCAGATATCGGTGTTGTGATGCGCCACCCAGCCGCGTGCTCCATAGAGCTCCCTGGCGACAGCCTCGCCCTGTCGCGCGATGGTTCGGATCAGATCAATCAGGGGCGGCACGCACTCCGTCAGGCCGGTGACTTCTGCGGGCCAGTAGTTCATCTGGGTGTTGATATTGAGGGTGTAATTCGATGACCATGGCGGACGGATGTTGGAATTCCACTGCCCCTGCAGGTTGGCGGGCGGCGACCCATCGCGGGATGACGACGCGAGAAGGTAACGCCCATACTCCGCGAGAACCGTCGCGGTGAGCGCGTCGTTGTCACCTCTCAGCACCTCGGATTCGACGTCCCAGGTGCCGGAGCGGTGGCCGCCGATGTCGAGTCGGGTTCCCCCACGCACCTTCTCGGCATCCAGGCGGTGTTCCTCGAGTATGGTGTCCGCCCCGCGGTCGACGGCGCGTCTAGCACGCTGCATCGCCCTGTCGGCGAGACCATCGCGAGAGACCGGTCCGCCATCGTTCCACCATGAGCCAGCTTGCGTGTCGCTGGCAATGACGATGAAGAGCCGCCTGGCACCGTCGATCGCGAGGATGCCGTTGCGAGCGGTAACGCGCCCGTCGCTCGAGACAGCGACTCGAGCAACCGCGACCGGGTCGTAGCCCTCCGGCGTCGCCGTGCCGGAAGGCAGGTAGACGTGCGGCTCATCGACGACATCCTCATGGATCGGGGCGCCATCGACGGGAACGTCGAGCTCAATGCCCCATCCATCCACGTTCTCGAAGCGGCGAGCGATCCGCAGCGGAGAGTCCAGCGAGAGCTCCAGGTCGATCGCCTCGGTAGAGTCCAGATCGATGCAGAGCACGCCGGCGGGAAAAGACGACCAACTTCGTCGGTGGACCAGCGCGCCACCGAGGCGGAAACTCTCTTCGACAACCGCGTGGTCGAGATCCAGCGTCCTCCCGTCGTAGCTCGCGTCGCCATGGCCCGACGTGATGCGCATGCCGAGATCGATGAAGGGCAGAAACTCCTGCGAGTACCGCCCCTCGAAGGTGAGGAGAAGGCGCTCGGCTTCACGCAGATCGCCCGCGTCGATTGCCGCTCGGACCTGTGCAAGCCGTTCCGGCCCCGCCCCTGCTTCCCGTACTGTCTCAAGCTCGCGCGCCGGTCCTGCGGGGTCGCCCGACCACACCGTTGCGTCGTTGACCTGCCAGCGCGCTTCGGAGGCGCCGCCGAAGACCATTGCGGCGATCCGTCCGTTGCCGATGGGAATCGCTTCCTCCCAGGCCCGGGCAGGTCGCGACCAGAACAGTCGAAGGTGTGAATCATCGGCCTCGAGGCCAGCCGAAGAATTCGCGGTGGTCACTTGGTTCCCGCGAATCCCATGGCAACCGCGTCTCTGCGGTAGGCCGGAGATATCGAATTTAGAGCGCCGCGACGCCGCAGTCGGCGTCTGTCGGGGCGTACCGCCGCAGCGCACAGCGTGCTGATGATCGCCATTGATTGACCCGTCTAGATCCCGTTGCTCTGTCCCCGGAACGGGGAAGGAATTCCGTTGCAGCACGTGCACTGGCACCTAAGCAATGCGAGCAAAGAGATGCTTCACGATGAACGGCGACCCAACCATACTGTATTTCGCTCGAAGGGAGTTTCCCTCAGGCTCGATGCGCAGGAGGTAGCCGACGAGGTGCGTGCCGCGGCGAATATCAACTGCTTGGGTCTAGCGATACTGAGTCCAAGAAAGCAGAGCACGACCTCAAGCCCCAACTCGACGGCCGCGGTCGTGATCGATACCGGCCCGAACGAGCGCAACAGCGCGCATTCGGAACTCAATGGGGACCGATTGTTCACTCGGGTTGAGCGGGGCTTTCTTGCGTTGACCACGAGGTGCTCGCGCGGAGCCTGAGGCGGAATTCACGCGCACACCGCTCTAGTGAGGATCGTTTACTTTGAATAAACGGCCTCTGACCAGCAATTACAGCTGGGGTACCTGGACTCGAACCAAGAACAAAAGAATCAGAATCTTCCGTGTTGCCAATTACACCATACCCCACAGCACCAAGCCGAAACCGGGCCGACTAGTTACTCTAACGTACCCTGCGCGGGCCGACAAACGGAGAAGCGAACACCGGTATCAATGTGCCTCCCACTGCTAGTCGGCGCGGGCCTACAGGTGCGCGCGCAGCCGAGCAAGGCGCGAAAGCGTCGACTCTTTGCCGAGCAGTTCCATGGACTCAAAGAGCGGCGGGCTGATGCGTTTTCCCGAGATCGCGGTGCGGAGGGGGCCGAAAGCCAGTCGCGGTTTGAGTTCCATCTGGTCGATCAGGGCGACCCGCAGCACCGACTCGATCGATTCCGGTGTCCAGTCATCGAGCTCGCCGAGCGCCGCGATCGCCGCGTCGAGAATCGGGGCCGCGTCCGGTTTGGGCAGGGCATCCGCGTCGAACTCGAGGGCGTCATCCGGAGTAAACAGGAAGGCGAGCAGGGCGGGCGCTTCGCCCAGCAACTGCATCCGCTCCTGTACCAGCGGGGCGGCCCGGTGCAGCAACTGGACCTGCTCCGGCGACTGGATGAGGGTGCCGAGATAGGGCAGCATCCGGGAGGCGAAATCGTCGACCTCCAGAAGTCGGATGTGGTCGCCGTTGATCGACTCGGCCTTCTTCAGGTCGAACCGGGCTGGATTCGGGTTCACGTCCTGGACGTCGAACGCGTCGACCATCTCCTCGATGGAGAAGACGTCCCGATCGTGCGTCAGCGACCAGCCGAGCAGGGCCAGGTAGTTGACGAGGCCCTCGGGGATGAATCCGCGGTCACGGTGGTGGAACAGGTTCGACTCCGGATCGCGCTTGGAGAGCTTCTTGTTGCCCTCGCCCATCACGTACGGCAGGTGGCCGAAGCGCGGGATGACATCGATCAGTCCGATCTCGATCAGCGCCAGGTACAGCGCGATCTGCCGCGGCGTACTCGAGAGCAGGTCTTCGCCGCGCAGAACATGCGTTACGCCCATGAGCGCGTCGTCAACGGGGTTCACGAACGTGTACAGCGGCGCCCCGTTCGGCCGAACGACGACGAAGTCGCTGAATGACCCTGCCGGAAAGGTAATCTCGCCGCGGACGAGGTCGTCGAAGCTCAGATCCTCGTCCGGAACGCGCAGGCGCAGCGCGGGCAGGCGACCCTGGGCGCGGAAGGCGGCGCGCTCGTCGACGGTGAGGTCGCGCTCGAAGTTGTCGTAGCCCTGCTTGGGATCACGGCCGAGCGCAACGTTGCGCGCTTCCATTTCCTCGGGAGTGACGTAGCTTTCGTAGAGCTGGCCGGATGCCTTTAGCCGCTCGATGATGTCGAGGTAGATGTCGGTGCGCTGGGACTGCCGGTATGGCGCGTGTGGCCCCCCGATATCGATGCCCTCGTCCCAGTCGATGTGCAGCCAGCGAAGCGCATCGAGCAGCTGCAGGTAGCTCTCCTCGGAGTCGCGCTCCGCATCCGTGTCTTCGATACGGAAGATGAGCTTGCCCCCTGTGTGCCGCGCATACGCCCAGTTGAACAGGGCCGTTCGGATGAGCCCGACGTGCGGCGTCCCGGTGGGCGAGGGGCAGAAACGCACGCGAATCGCGGCGCCGGTGGCGGTAGAGAAGGGGGCAGACATCGCCAGCAATCCTACCGGCGACCGAATCCCCCGCCCCTCTTCCCCTCCTTCCTCCCGAGTTGTCACGTATCGACCCAAAACGCGAGGTTTAGGTCGATATGTGACAACTCGGGAGGAAGAAAGGGGGGGGAGGAAGGAGGCGGCTGAGGGGGCTGAGGAGCTTGGGTCAGACGGCTCCGGCGAGCCAGACGAAGCCAAGGCCGAGGCCGAGGATGACGACCCACGCCACGAGGCCGGCACCGACGGCACGAAGTCCCGAGCGCGCCAGCGCCTCCAGCCGCAGCGAGGCACCAATCGCAAACAGCGCCATGGCCAGCAGGATCGACTGGAGAATGCTCGCGGCGGCGAGCACCGCATCCGGAACCGGGAGGAACGACCGCACGAGCACAAGGGCGAGGAACCCGAGGATGAACAGCGGCACGATCGGCGGACGCTTCGCTCGCGCCTCTCCCTCTACCGTGAGCGGAGCGCTGCGCCGGGCAACCAACGAGGTCACGGCAACCATGGGCGCGAGCATCAGCACCCGCGTGAGCTTCACCACGACCGCGACCGCGAGAGCGACCGGGCCGGCGATCTGCGCCGTCGCGACCACCTGGCCGACGTCGTGCACGCTCGCCCCGACCCAGCGGCCGAATTCTGTTGGATCGAGACCGAGCAGCGGCGCGAGGGCGGGCAGAACCAGGATCGCGGCCGTGCCGAACAGCGTGACCAGCGCGGTTGGCGTCGCGGCATCCTTCTGGTCAGAGCCGCGTGCGGCACTCATGGCGCCGATCGCGGAAACGCCGCAGATCGAGAATCCGGCGGCCAACAGGATGGGCTGGTCGCCTTCCAGACGAAACAGTCGCCCGATCGCCCAGGTCAGGCCGAAGCTGGCCACCACCAACACGACTATGGCGACAATCGCGACCCAGCCGAGGTGAGCGATGTCGACGAGGCTGAGTGCGAGGCCGAGCACGACGATACCCAGACGCAGGAGGCGACGCGATGCGATCGCGAGTCCGGGCCTCAGCGGGCCATCGAGGAGTGGACGCACCGGCGGGATGCAGCCAACGATCACGCCGAGGGCGAGCGAGGCGGTGAGCCACGGAATGGCAGGGACAACGGCGTGGATGCCGAACCCTGCCGCCGCCGCAATGGCAGCAGCGAGAACACCGAGCCAGGGCTTCGTAGTCAGTGCCTTAGCCAGCGACGGCCGCCTCGGGCCGATTGCGCGCCGGGTTGCTCAGCGTTCCGATGCCCTCGATCGTGATGTCGATCGTCTGGCCATCGACGAACCCGCCGAGGCCTGCCGGCGTGCCGGTGAGGATGAGGTCGCCGGGCAGCAGCGTCCACACATCCGAAGCGAAGGCAAGAATCTCGCCGATCCCGTGGATCATGTCCGCCGTGTTGCCGTGTCTGCGGGGCTCCCCGTCGACGTACGTCTGGATGTCGAGGCTGGACGTATCCAATTCGGTCTCGATGACCGGTCCGATCGGGCAGAACGTGTCATAGCCCTTCGCCCGGGCCCACTGCCCGTCGGAGAACATGACGTCGCGAGCGGAGACGTCGTTAGCGATCGTGTAGCCGAATATGTAGTCCGCGGCGTTCTCGGCGCTGACCTGCTTGGCAATGCGGCCGATCACGATGGCAAGCTCGCCCTCGTGCACGATGCGACCCTCGACCGGTGGAATCTGGATGGCGTCCCCCGGGCCGATGATCGCCGTGTTGGGCTTCAGGAACAGCAGCGGGGTTTCGGGGCTGGCCACGTGCATGTCGGCCTTGTGCGCGCCATAGTTCAGCCCCACGCAGACGACCTTCGAGCGAGGGATGACCGGCGCGAGCAGGCGAACCGAGTCGAGCGGCACGCGCTCTCCCGTGGTTCCGAACCCGCTGAACATCGGATCCCCGGTAAGCACGACGAGGTCGTCACCGTCGACAATCCCGTAGCGGGGGTCACCGTCAGAACTGAACCGCGCGATCTTCACCCTTCGAGCCTACCCGCGCCTACGCGTCGAGCCGCGTCAGCCAGCCGTGCTTGTCTTCGGCGCGCCCGTACTGGATATCGGTGAGCTCCTGGCGCAGTGACATCGTCAGCTCTCCGGCCGGGGCATCCGGGTCGCCCACTGAGAAGTTGGCGCCCTTCAGCTGCGCGATCGGCGTGATGACGGCGGCGGTTCCGCAGGCGAACACCTCGGTGATGTCGCCCGACTCGACGCCGGTGCGCCACTCGTCGATGGTCACGCGGCGCTGCTCAGTGGAGAGGCCGCGATCGCGCGCCAGCTGCAGCACGGAGTCCAGGGTGATACCGGCCAGGATGCTGCTCGACTCCGGCGTGACCAGCGTTCCGTTCTTGTGAACCAGCACCACGTTCATGCCGCCGAGTTCTTCGAGGTACTTGCTCTCCTCGGAATCGAGGAACAACACCTGCGCGCATCCGTTCTCGTACGCTTCCTGCTGGGCCACGAGAGACGACGCGTAGTTGCCGCCCGTCTTCGCTGCTCCCATTCCGCCACGTCCGGCGCGGGAGTAGTCGGTGGACAGCCAGATCGAAACCGGCGCGACGCCGCCGGGGAAGTACGCTCCCGCCGGGCTCGCGATCACGTAGTAGTTCACCTTCGCCGCTGGGCGAACGCCGAGGAACGCCTCCTTTGCGAACATGAACGGCCGGATGTACAGGCTCGTCTCCGGAGCGGACGGAACCCAGTCGCCGTCAACGGCAATCAACTGCTTCAACGACTCGACGAAGTACTCGGTGGGCAGCTCCGGCAGCGCAAGCCTGCGGGCGGATCGCTGCATCCGGGCTGCATTCGCCTCCGCGCGGAAGGTATGGATGGAGCCGTCCTCGTGCCGGTACGCCTTCAGCCCCTCGAAGACCTCCTGGGCGTAGTGCAGAACCGCGGCCGCGGGATCCATGGCGATCGGACCATACGGCTGCACGCGCGGGCGGTGCCATCCGCCCCGCTCCGACCAGCAGATGTCGACCATATGGTCGGTGAAGTACTTGCCGAAGCCGGGATCGGCGAGAATCTGCTCACGCTCCTCGACGGACTTTGCGTTCTCGTTGCGGACCGTCTGGAAGACGAGATCCTGCGTTGCCATCTGGAGCTGAATGGGCATGTGTCGTTCTTTCTGGGAGTGTCGTCTAATTGTGCGCCAGTCGGGCGGCAATTGCGTCACCGACGGCGGCGGTGCTGCGGGATGCCGTACGGCCGGCAAGGTCAGCCCGCACGGCGTCGCTCACGCGAGCCGCAGCATCCGCGAATCCCAGATGGTCGAGCAGGAGCGCGACCGAGAGGATGGCCGCGGTGGGGTCGGCCTTCTGCTGCCCGGCGATGTCGGGCGCGGATCCATGGACCGGCTCGAACATGCTGGGAAAGGTGCCATCCGGGTTGATATTGCCCGAGGCCGCCAGTCCGATGCCGCCGCTGATAGCCGCTGCAAGATCGGTGAGGATGTCGCCGAAGAGGTTGTCCGTGACGATGGTGTCAAATCTAGCGGGATCGGTGACGAGGAAGATAGTCGCTGCGTCGACGTGCAGGTAATCGACCGTGACATCCGGAAACTCGACGGCCACCCGGTCCACGGTCCGCTGCCAGAGGCCGCCCGCGTTCGTCAGCACGTTCGTCTTGTGCACGAGCGTGAGCTTCTTCGACCGCCTGGATGCCGTGGCGAAGCCGAAACGCACCACCCGTTCGACACCGAACGCGGTGTTGATCGACAGCTCGTTCGCGATCTCCTGCGGTGTTCCCTTGCGGATCACGCCGCCGTTTCCCACATACGGGCCCTCGGTGCCCTCACGAATGACGACGAAGTCGACCTCGCCGGGATTCGCGAGCGGCGACACCACGTTGGGCAGCAGCACGGTGGGGCGCAGGTTGACGTAGTGGTCGAAGGCGAACCGGAGTTTGAGCAGCAGCCCGCGCTCGATGATGCCGCCCGCGAGTCTGGGGTCGCGGGGGTCTCCCCCGACGGCGCCGAGGATGATCGCGTCGTGCTGTGCAAGCGAGTTCAGGTCGTCGTCGCTGAGGATCTCGCCGGTCTCGAGGTAGTGGCCGGCACCGAACGGGTACTCGGTGGTCTCGAAAACGACATCGGCGGGAGACACGGCGCGCAGGATCTTGACCGCCTCAGCGGTGACTTCCGGCCCGATTCCGTCGCCCGGGATGATCGCGACACTGAGGGTTTTTGGCATGGGTTAAGGCTACCGCCAGTGCATACCACAGGTTGGCCAGCGGCCAAAGGGGGGTTCCCCGCGGCCAAAATCAGCCCTACCGTTGGGGCCATGAGTATAGGAACCGGAATCGTATTGTTCGTGATCGGCGCCGTGCTGGCCTTCGCGCTGAACATCAACGTGGGCTGGATCGACTTGCACCTCGTCGGCTACCTGCTGATGGGCGCGGGTGTGATCGTTTTCGTGATCGGACTCGTGTTCTTGCTGCGGCGCCGCTCGTCAACCACCACCGTTCGCTCGGCGGTTGACCCGCAGAGCGGCGAGAACGTGCAGTCGCGCACCACGCACAGCACGCCCGACGACGTGATCTAACCGAGTTCGTCGATCCGGCGCGCGAAGAAGTCGCGAACCGGAGCGTTTTCTTCCTGTGCCCGCGCGACCTCATAGGTCGCGCGGGCCTCAATATTGCGTCCGAGCCTGCGGAGCAGGTCGGCACGCACGGCGGTCGCCTGACGGGCCGTCGATCCGGTGAACTCGCGACTGTCGAGTTCGGCCAGCGCTGACTGGGCGCCGTCCCGGTAGCTGCGGGCGACCACCCTGGCCAGCACAGCGGGCGGGGTCGGCCAGCGCTCGACCAGCCGGTCGTAAAGCGCACAAATCGCGCCCCAGTCGGTCGTCTGCCAGTCGGGCGCCTGTGAGTGAAGCCCGGAGATCCCCGCCTCGAGGGCGAACCGGCCGCCCGCGGGCAGCGCCGTCGCCGCCAGGTCCAGGCCCTCGCCGATCAGTTCGGCGCTCCAGAGTGCGCGGTCCGCGTGCTCGAGGGTGACGACCTCGCCGCGTGGACCGGTGCGGGTCGCCGCGCGGGCATCCGTCAGCAGCAGGAGCGCGAGCAGTCCCGCCGCCTCCGGGTCGCCCGGGGCGATTCGGCGCAGCGCCCGCGCCAGTTCGATCGCCGTCGTCGCGACGGTGCGCGATCCGATCTCCGCGCCTTCGAAAGCGGTGTGGCCGACGGTATAGAGCAGGTGGACGACACCAAGTACGTCATCCAACCGGTGGCCGCGCTCGAACTCGTCGGGGGGCGTGAACCGGATGCCGTCGCGTTCGATCTGCTGCTTCGCTCGCGTCAGCCGGGCGCTCATCGCCGTGTGGGTGACAAGCATGGCTTCCGCGATTCTCGCTGTCGGGATGCCACAGACGAACCGGAGTGCAAGGGCGAGCCGGGTTTCCGGCGCGAGCTCCGGGTTGCAGGCGACGAACAGGAGCCCGAGGCGGTCGTCACCCCCGGGGGACTCGAGGTCATCCGTCAGGTCCATCGGTCGCGCTTCCTCGGTCGCGAGCAGGGGCAGCTTCGTGCGCAGCGACGCATCCCTGCGCACCGTGTCGACAGCAATCCGCTTCGCGACCGTGGTTATCCACGCGGCCGGATTGATCAGCAGTTCGCGCTCCCGGGATGCGGCCGCCCGCAGGAAGGCCTCCTGCACGGAGTCCTCGGCGAGATCGATGCTCCCCGTGTAACGGATGACGGCCGCAAGAATGCGTGGCCACTCACGACGGAACGTCTCATCGAGTACCGTGCTGGCCACGCATCCATTGTGCTACGGGCGACCTCACATGCCGACGTCGGCGACGGGATAGAGCTCGATCCAGCCGTGGGTCGGGCACTTGGCGGCGATGGCCCGAGCCGCGTCGGCGTCGGGCGCAGTCACCTTGTAGTAACCGCTCACGACCTCTTTCGTCTCCGTGAAGGGGCCGTCGGTGAAGATCGCCGGATGACCGTCTCGCGCGGGCACGATGCGCACGGCCGCGCTGGTCGGCTGCAGCCCCGCTCCGCCGACGAACGTGCCGCCCAACTCGGTGATCGCCTGGAAGAAGGCGCTGTGCGCGGCGTGGATCTCGGCCTGGGCCGCCTCGCGCTCACCCTCAGCCAGCTGGGTGTGTTCCTCTGACTCCCGGATGAGGAGGATGAATTCAGCGGCCATGATCAGGCTCCGTTCGTGTCGAGCACGGGGTACAGTTCGACCCAGCCGGCGGTCGGGCAGAGCGCGGCGAGCTCGCGGGCCTGTGCCGCATCCTTCGCCCCGATCTTGTAGAAGCCGGTGACGACTTCCTTGGTTTCCCCGAACGGGCCGTCGGTGAAGACGGCGGGGGCTCCATCGCGCGCGGGAACGACGCGAACGGCCGCTGCCTGCCCGGACAGGGCGTCGCCGCCCAGCAGCTGTGCGCCAGCCGCCGCGACGGCTTCTGCGAAGGCGGTGTGCTCGCGCATCGCCTTCGACCAATCGTCCTCGGTGACCGTCGCGGGATCCCACTCCTCTTCGACGATGAGGACTACGAATTCTTCAGCCATGACTGGCTCCTCAGTTCGGCGCGGCCAATCCGCGCGTTCGGTCTCCCGACGAACGGTACCCGTCCCTTTCGACATCGCCAGTCATTTTGCATTTTTGCACTTTGCATTTTTGCAAATTCAGGAGATCGCGCGCGGCTCGCCGCGATTGTCACTCGACACGCCGGATGTCTGGCGCGATCTCCTGAATTTGCAAAGGGGTCACGCGGGATCAGGCTGAGCGCGGGCGCAGGGCCGAGAGGCGGGCCGGGGCCGCGAGTGCGGCGGAGGGAACTACTCGGTGATGTCGATCTCGCGCATGAGCGAGGCATCAATCGCGACGCGGACCTTCTCGAGCAATCCCTCCGGAACCTCGGTGTCGACCGTCAGCACGCTGAGTGCCTGGCCGCCGGCCGACGTGCGCGCGATCTGCATGCCCGCGATGTTGATGTTCGCGTCGCCGAACTCCTTGCCGTAGATCGCCACGATGCCGGGACGGTCGGTGTAGAGCATCACGAGCAGGTGATCGGCGAACGGGACCTCGACGTCATAGCCGTTGATCTCGACGATCTTCTGGGTCTGCTTCGTGCCGGTCAGGGTGCCGGAGACCGACACCTGCGAGCCGTCACTGAGCGACCCGCGGATGGTGAGCAGGTTGCGGTACTCCTCGCTCACCGAGTCGGTGACCAGGCGAACCGTCACTCCGCGCGCTTCGGCCAGCAGTGGTGCATTCACGTAGCTGACGGATTCGCTGACGATGTTCGAGAAGATGCCCTTGAGCGCCGCGAGCTTGAGCACGCTCACGTCGAGCTCGGCGATCTCGCCCCGCACTTCGACGTCCACGCTCGTGATCGGGCTGTCGGCGAGGCCAGAGAATACCTGGCCGAGCTTTTCCATGAGAGGGATGCCGGGACGCACTGTCGTGTCGATGATTCCGCCGGCGACGTTGACGGCATCCGGAACCAGCTCGCCCCCAAGCGCGAGGCGAACCGATCTTGCGACGGAGACGCCCGCCTTCTCCTGGGCCTCGTCCGTCGATGCACCGAGGTGCGGGGTGAGCACGATGTTGTCGAGCTCGAGCAGCGGTGAGGATGTCGGCGGCTCGCTGACGAAGACATCCAGGCCAGCGCCCGCGATGCGGTGCGATTTCACTGCGGCATAGAGGGCGTCTTCGTCGATCAGTCCGCCGCGGGCGACGTTCACGATGAACGCGGTCGGCTTCATGAGGGCAAGCTGCTCGGTCGAGATCATGCCGGTCGTCTCGGGCGTCTTCGGCATGTGGATGGTGAGGAAGTCGGACTGCCCGAGCACGTCATCCAAGGGTAGAAGGGTCACGCCGAGCTGCTGGGCGCGGGCCGCGGTCACGTAGGGGTCGTAGGCGATGACGTTCATTCCGAACGCCTGCAGGCGGGCAGTAATCAGCGCGCCGATACGTCCGAGGCCGATGATGCCGATCGTCTTCTCGTACAGTTCGACGCCGGTGTACCTGGAGCGAGCCCACGTTCCTGCGGCGAGACTCGCATGGGCGCCCGGGATGTGGCGGGCGAGGCTCAGGATGTGGCCGACGGTGAGTTCCGCGGCCGAGATGATGTTGGAGGTCGGGGCGTTCACGACCATGACGCCCGCTGCGGTCGCCGCCTTGATGTCCACGTTGTCGAGTCCGACACCGGCGCGCGCGATGACCTTGAGCTTCTTCGCGGCCGCGATTGCTTCGCCATCCACGTTCGTCGCGGAGCGGATCAGGATAGCGTCCGCGTCCGCGAGTGCGGTGAGCAGCGCGGGCCGGTCGGTCCCGTCGACGTTACGCACGTCGAAGTCGGGGCCGAGGGCATCGACCGTCGCGGGAGAAAGTTCTTCGGCAATGAGCACGATCGGCTTGGCCACGAATCGAGTCCTTTTAGGTGGGGGGAGGCGTTGCGCGCCACCGGCACAACCTCCAAAAGTTTAGTGGCATGTGGGTTTGCGTTACGCCGGAGGTCGAGGGCCGCCGCCCTCGGACTCCGCGGCCCGGAGGAATCGCGCTAGAGGCGCGAGCGCAGCACTGCCTCCAGCGTGACGCTGGAGAGCGTCAGGCACGCGAGCACGGTGAGCGCGACGAAGAACAACAGCGCGCGAACGGCGATCCCGTAGCGCCGGCCGAGAACGAACGCGGCGGAGTACAGCGCAATCGGAAGCACGAGCACGACGATCAGGAGCCACCACGGGATGCCGCTGGCCTTCAGCCCCGACAGCTCGTAGATCGTCGGCAGCTGCAGCATGTTCTGCACGGCGTCCCAGACGTAGTACGCGAAGACCAGCCCGAACGCGATCGCGACCGCGATGCTCGGCCAGCGGTAGGTGCGTCGCGGCGTCGCGGCGGCATCCACGGCTGGATCCTGCCACGAACCTGCGGTTTGTTCGGTCACCTAAACCCCCACTACGAACGGCCAGGGAATGAGCGTGACGACACCGATGAGCAGCCAGAGCAGACGCAAGGTCGGCCGGCGCTGGCGGGTGAGCACGAGCACCGTCGTGTACCAGGCGGCAGGTGCGATGACTGAGAGGAGGTGGCGCAGTTGGTACATGAGCGAGTCGAGCACGCCGGCCGGGGTGAACGGATCCCGGCTGAGCGCGATGATCCAGCCGACCGTGAAGAGCAGGTACGCGCCAGCCAGGATGCCGAAGGTGATGAGAAGCGCGGAGCTGACAACGCTTGCCGGGATGACCGCCCCGGCGGCATCCCTCAGCTTGCGTTCCTTCGGCGGCTTGACTTTCGATTCCGTGTGCGTGAAGTCGTTGGTGCCCACCCAGCTGAGCGGATCCTCTTCTTCGTCGCGTGCCACGGGTCAAGTATCCCTGATCAGCGGTTTACCTTGCCCCCACTCGCTGCGGCTGGCGAACTCGCCTGACCCCTTCGACGCCTGGCTGGCGCACGGGCACCGCACCGACTACTGAGGCTCCCCGGCGAGGTCGCTCGCAACAGCCTCATGCAGGTCGAGCAGCGCAACCGTCCGCTCGCGCGGGCCACGGCCGAACCCACACTCGGTGGCGACGCCGAAGGCAGGAACCACGCGGCCCGCGGTCGCGGCTCGACGCAGGGCGCCATCCACGCCGTCCTCGTGGTGCAGCAGCCCGAGATAGATCTCGGTGCCCGCGGGCCAGGTGACGGAGGCGAGGGGCGCGAAGTACGCGTCATCGTCCCGGTCGATCGGAACCGGCAGGTGCATCCAGGTGATGGGACGCGGGGATGCTGCGAACAGCCCGCCCGCGACTTCGGCGAGCATCGTGGCATCCGCCGGCTCGACGAAGTGGTGTTCCTCCACGTCGCCGTAGCAGAGGTGGTAACCGACCTCAACGTCCGCGGGCACGGCTGCCGCCTGTCGAACCCCGCGTTCGATCACACCGGCAAGGATCGCGTCGTGATCGCTGCCGAACCAGGCCGTGATCCTGTTGCCGCGAATCTCGGCCTGCTCCAGCATCCCGAACTCGAGGGCGGTGTCCCACTGGATGGCGAGCTGGTCGTGGGGAATTCCGTCGAGGATGCGGCGCAGCTCATCCATGAGAGCTGACTCGTACACGGGCTCGAAGTCCGCGCGGCTCTCCGGCACGAAGAAGCTCCCGACGACGCCCGCGGGCGTCGGCAGCGACACCTGGAATCGGGTCGCGGGCGGGATCACGCCCTCCGCCTTCAGTCGGGCGAAGGTCGCGTAGGACTCGAGAGCGGCATCCGCGTAGCCGAGGGGTGGCAGTGCGAGTTCGAGGGGGTCGACGCTCTCGTCGATGCGGAGCGGTCGAGTGTCGAAGCGCTCCCGAATGTAGATGGGACTGTCTCCGACGCGGCTGAGGCCCTCGGTGACGTCGAAGAAATCCTTCTGGAACTGGATCCAGTAGAAGCGGTCGCCCACTTCGCCATCCGGGATGCGTGGCAGCCGGTCGCCGAGGTGCTGGCTGACGGTGCGAAACGTCGTCTCGGCATCGGGCAGGTTGATGCTGCCGACGAGGTGTGCGGTTGTTGGTGCCACGATGGTGCCTTTCAGTTGAATCAGCTGGCTCGACGAGTGGGCCATCCGCGCTCAACGATATCGGGGCAATTGCGGTGCCTTCGGCGGCCACCAACGGCAGCCCCATGGGCACGGGTATTCCGCAGCACGGGTGAGCGTCGCGAGAGTTTTAAAAAACTTCCGCCGAGCGCGCCGAAATCCTGTGGATAACCGCGGTAAATGTCGTGGGCATTGGGTTGGCTTAAAACATGGCAATCCAGACCTTCACCGAGACGGCGCAGGGTATTTCCGCGCTCATCATTGGTGGGCGCATTGGCATCGAAGTCCGCGGCGATACGCCCCGCCTCGACGACCTGGTTGATGCCACAGTGCTGGTCGACAAGCAGATTCGTAAGCTCGAGGCCTACAAGGCACGGCTGGTCGATCTCGGCCGCCGTCAGAACCAGGTCGAGTCGCCCGGGCTCAGCACGGAACTGCAGACGCGGTCGCTCATGGCCGAACTCGGCGCGGCCCTGCAGTTGTCCGACCAGGCCGCCGGCAATCTCATCGCGGCCAGCCAGACGCTCGTGGAGACACTGCCGGCGACCCTCGATGCGCTGCAGTCGGGCCGCATCTCTTACCGCCACGCGCAGGTCATGACCGACGAGTGCAGTGGGCTGTCGGATGAGGATGCCGCCGCCCTCGAGCAGGCGGTCCTCGCCAAGGCGCAGCCCGCAACGCCACCGCAGCTCCGGCGGGTGGCGAAAGACCTGCGTGAGCGGCGGCATCCCGAATCCATCGCGGAGCGCCACGCGGCTGCCCGCGAGGAACGCGCCGTCTTCGTAGAGCCGGGCCGCGACGGAATGGGATGGCTGACCGCGCACCTTCCCAACGCGCAGATCGCAGCCATCCACGATCGGCTGACGACCGCCGCGCTCACCTCGCGCGGCGCGCGCGCGGAGTGCGACGATCGCACCCTTGCGCAACGGCGGGCCGACATTTTCCTGACAGTGTTTCTCGGCACGCCCTTACCGGGCGAGGTCACTCCGGGATGCGTTCCACCCGAAGACGACAGCCAGGCCTTCGCGCGCTGGTTCCGAGGGATCCGGGCGCAGGTAGTCGTCACCGTCCCGGTTCTCACGCTGTTGGGCAGGGGCAACGAGCCCGCGACAATCGAGGGCTTCGGCCCGGTCGACGGGGAAGCGGCGTGCATCCTCTCAGCGCGGGCGCCGAGCTTTCTTCGGGTGCTCACGCATCCGGAAACCGGGGTCGTCCTGTCGGTCGGTCGAAAACGGTACAAGGTTCCGAAAGACCTCCGAGCCTGGTTACGGGTTCGGGATGGAACCTGCCGGTTCGTCGGCTGCGGCCGATCTGCGATGCGGTGCGACGTCGATCACACCGAGGAATGGCACGAACGCGGCGAGACCAGCCACATCAACCTGGCGCACCTGTGTCGGTTTCACCACACGCTCAAGAGCACGGGCGCGTGGGGCGTGCGGCAATCGACCGACGGCCGCGGCGCACTCACCTGGACTTCTCCGACCGGGCGCAGCTACGTGACGCATCCGGCCGTGGAGATGGGCGCCGCGCAGGTTTAGGCTCGCGTTACGCCAGCCAGCGTGTCGATGAGTTACAGCGCAGCGTCGCCGAGTTCCAGTGCGATGTCGATGAGCGCAAGGTCGCTGAACCGCGGCCCCACGAGGCAGAGCCCGACCGGCCCGTCCGGAGTCGACAGTATGGGCACCGACAATCCGGGTCGGCGGGACAGTCCGGCGATGCTGGTCAGCCGCATCGTTGCCGCCCTGACCGATTCGATCGCCGCCGCCGGCGCCGTGGTCTGCGGCGCAGCCGACGACGCGGACGGCAGCAACAGGATGTCGCCACCGAGCGCGCCAGCCATGCGCGCCTCGGCAATCGCCATCGCGGCCCTCGCCTGCGTCTCCGCCTCTCCCGACACCGTCGATGCCCAGGCGAATCGCGACGCGACGTCTGCCCCGAGAGCGTCAGGGTGCGTCTCGATGAACGGGCCGTGCACGCGCCACGCCTCCGCCCCCTGCAGGGTGCGATAGGTCTCGAACATCTTGTCGAGGTTGCCCAACTCCACCGCCTCGGTGTCGAGATCGGCGACGAACGCGGCGAAGGCGTCCTGAACCTCCGGTGAGCACAGGGCCAGCAGCGCGGGCGATACGAGGTAGCGGCGTTCCGGCTGCACCTGCGCCGCGGCATCGAGGGTGGCTGCTGCCGCCGCACGCAGCGTCGCTGCGGACCGCGTCATCCAGCCGACCGTGTCAAAAGAGGGCGCCAGCGGCAACAGCCCCTCAGCCGAGACGGCGCCGTGGGTCGTGCGCAGTCCCCACAGCCCCTGGTAGGAGGCGGGCACGCGAATCGAGCCGCCGGTATCTGTGCCGAGACCAATGGATGCCTGCCCGTTCGACACGGCGGACGCTGGTCCACTCGACGACCCGCCAGGGATCCCGCCCACGACGGCGCCGTTCGGCGGAGTCCCATAGTGCGGGTTGAGGCCGGCGATCGAGAATGCGAACTCGTCGGTCTGGGCGATGCCCCGCACGCTCGCCCCGGCATCCAGAAGCGCGGTGACGGCGGGCGAGGTCACGGTCTCGATCGGCGCGGACGCCAGGTACTCCGGCACTCCCCCGCCGGTTGCATACCCCGCCACGCTGAACAGGTCTTTCACGGCGACCGTTTCGCCAACCAGCGGTCCGGATGCCGCACCGGCGACCAACGGCGACCCAACGACTCGCCAGATGGCGGGGTCGACCTCGGCCGGGCGTGTTCCGCCATCGGAGCTGTGCGTGAGTTCAGTCATATCCGCTCCCCCACATCCACTCGCCACATCCACTCGCCACGTCGACTCGCCACGTCCAGTTCCGGCACCCGCTCGCGGCATCCGCGCGGGCAGGTGACTCGCTGCGGCAACTGTCTGAAACACTACCGATATGACGAAAACCGCGTTCGCAGCCCGTATCGGCGCCGACTCCGACCGCCTGCACCTCGGCCTCATGCTCGCGCTGACGTTCTCAACGGGCATCGTGGACGCAGTCGGTTACCTCGGTCTCGACCGTGTCTTCACGGGCAACATGACGGGCAACGTGGTGATTCTCGCGATGGCACTCACGGGCGCGAATGGGCTGCCGATCATCGGGCCGGTGATCGCGTTGCTGTTCTTCCTGCTCGGCGCGGCAATCGCTGGGCGGACGTTGCGCGCGCAACCCATCGGCTGGACGCATCGCACGACGCAGCTGATCTCGACCGTGTCGATCATCCTGTCGCTGATCACGATCGTGGCGTTCGGCTTCATTGGCACACGCACGGACCTGGTCAACTACTGCATCACCGGCGCGCTCGGGCTCGCCATGGGTATTCAGGGCGGTACTGCTCGACAGATCGCCATCAAGGATGTCACCACCGTCGTCGTGACATCGACGCTCGTCGGCCTCGCCTTCGACTCACGGCTCGGCGGCAATGCGAAACAGCAGTGGAAACGTCGCGCGGGAGCCGTGCTGCTCCTCGGCGCGGGCGCCGCGACCGGGGCGCTACTGCTGCGGGCTCACCTCGGCTTCGGAACCGCCCTCGCCGCGATCATCACGATTGCCGTCGCGGTCCTCGGACACACCGGCAAGCCGCGACCCCTGGCCGAGTGAACGACGCGAACCGGTGGTCGAGCCCGAACGGACCCGACCACCGGTAGCGCCAGCGACAGCTAGCGGGCGGCGGAGCCATCCGTGTAGTCGGCGTCCTGCTGCTTCCACGCGAAGAGCGCGCGCAGTTCCTTGCCGGTCGCCTCGATCGGGTGCTGGGCACCCTTCTCGCGCAGGGCGAGGAACTCGGGAGCTCCGGCATCCTGGTCGGCGATGAAGCGCTTCGCAAAGGTGCCGTCCTGAATGTCGGACAGCACGGCCTGCATGTTCTCCTTCACGTGCGGGTCGATCACCCGTGGGCCGGAGACGTAGTCGCCGTACTCCGCCGTGTCGGAGATGCTCCAGCGCTGCTTGGCAATTCCGCCCTCCCACATGAGGTCGACGATGAGCTTGAGCTCGTGCAGCACCTCGAAGTAGGCGATCTGCGGCTGGTAGCCCGCCTCGGTGAGGGTCTCGAAGCCGTACTGCACGAGCTGCGAAACTCCGCCACAGAGCACTGCCTGCTCGCCGAACAGGTCGGTCTCGGTCTCCTCGGTGAACGTGGTCTTGATACCGCCGGCACGGAGTCCGCCGATCCCCTTGGCATACGACCAGGCGAGCTGCCAGGCCTGGCCGGTCGCATCCTCTTCGACAGCGACAATCACGGGAACGCCGCGTCCCGCCTCGTACTCGCGGCGAACGGTGTGGCCAGGTCCCTTGGGCGCGACCATGATGACATCGACGCCAGCCGGTGCCTCGATGTAGCCAAAACGGATGTTGAAGCCGTGGCCGAACAGGATCGCCTTGCCTTCGGCGAGGTTGGGCTGGATGTCGTCGCGGTAGATGTGGCGCTGGTACTGGTCGGGAGCGAGGATGACGATGACGTCAGCCCACGCGGAGGCCTCGGCAACGGTCAGCACCGTGAAGCCCGCCTCCTCGGCCTTCGGCTTCGACTTCGAGTCGGCCTTGAGGCCGATGACGACCTCGACACCGGAGTCACGAAGGTTGAGGGCATGGGCGTGGCCCTGCGAGCCATAGCCGACAACGGCGACCTTCTTGCCCTGGATCAGGGCGAGGTCTGCATCTTTGTCGTAGAAGATTTCGGTCACTTGATTTATCTCTCTCTATTTTGTGATGACGTGCTGGGGGTGCAGCTGTTAACTCTTGAAGACGCGTTCGGTGATGCTCTTCGAGCCGCGACCGATCGCAAGAAGACCGGACTGTGCAATTTCCTTGATGCCGTACGGCTCGAGGATGCGCAGCAGGGCCTGGATTTTTCCACTGTCGCCGGTCGCCTCGATGACCAGCGCATCCGTCGCCACATCGACGACGCGGGCGCGGAACAAGTTGACCGCCTCGAGTATCTGCGAGCGGGTGGCGTTGTCCACGCGCACCTTGATCAACAGGTGCTCACGGGTCACTGCCTGCGCGGGGTCGAGCTCGACGATCTTGATCACGTTGATCAGCTTGTTCAGCTGCTTGGTCACCTGCTCGAGCGGCAACTCCTCGACATCCACGACGACCGTGATGCGAGAGAGGCCCTCGATCTCGCTCTTGCCAACGGCGAGCGACTCGATGTTGAAGCCGCGGCGGGCGAAAAGACCGGCGACGCGGGTCAGCAGGCCCGGTTTGTCTTCCACGAGGAGGGAGAGAACGTGGCTCATGGCTTTACTCCTCGTCCCACTCGGGGGCATGCTCGCGGGCGTACTGCACGGACGAGTTGCCGACACCCTGCGGGACCATCGGCCACACCATGGCATCGCGACTCACGATGAAGTCGATGACGACGGGTCGGTCGTTGGTCTCGAGGGCCAGCGTGATGGCCGCGTCGATCTCCTCGACCCTGGTGACACGGATACCGAGGGCGCCGTACGCGTCCGCCAGCTTCACGAAGTCCGGAATCATCTCCGTCTGCGTACCGCCACCCATGTGGCCGGTATTGAGGTCGGTGAACGAGTGGCGACCGTCGTAGAACAGCGTCTGCCACTGGCGCACCATTCCGAGCGAGGAGTTGTTGATGATCGCGACCTTGATCGGGATCTTGTTGATCGTGCAGGTGGCCAGCTCCTGGTTGGTCATCTGGAAGCATCCATCACCGTCGATCGCCCAGACCACGCGGTCGGGCTCGGCGACCTTCGCGCCCATGGCAGCGGGTACCGCGTATCCCATGGTCCCGGCGCCGCCGGAGTTCAGCCAGGAGTTGGGGCGCTCGTATTTGATGAATTGGGCTGCCCACATCTGGTGCTGGCCGACACCGGCAGCGTAGACCGCCTCCGGCCCGGTCAGCTGGCCGATTCGCTCGATGACCATCTGCGGCGACAGCAAACCGTCGTCGGGGATGTCGTAGCCGAGCGGGTACTGCGCGCGCAGGGAGTTCAGGCGGGTCCACCACTCGGTGACGTCCGGCGTCGTCTCCTTGATCGCCTCCGTGTAGGCAGCGGTCAGGTCGGCGATGACGTCTTTGGCATCGCCGACGATCGGAACATCTGCCGCGCGGATCTTGCCGATCTCGGCCGGGTCGATGTCAACGTGCACAATTTTCGCGAGCGGGGCGAACTCGCTCGGCTTGCCGGTGACCCGGTCGTCGAATCGGGCACCAAGCGCGATGATCAGGTCGGATTCCTGCAGTGCGAGCACGGCGGGAACCGTGCCGTGCATGCCGGGCATGCCGAGGTTCTGCGCGTGGGAGTCGGGAAATGCCCCGCGCGCCATGAGAGTAGTAACGACCGCGGCATCCGTGGTCTCGGCGAGGGTCAGCAGTTCCTGCGAGGCGTGGGCGCGGATGACGCCACCGCCAACATAGAGCACCGGCTTCTTCGCTTCGGCCAGCAGCTGCGCCGCGGCCTGGATCTGCTTGCCGTGCGCCTTCACGACGGGACGGTAGCCGGGCAGGTCGATCTTGGGCGGCCAGATGAACGGGACGCGCTGCTGCTGCGCATCCTTGGTGATGTCGACGAGCACCGGTCCGGGGCGGCCGGTCGTCGCGATTTGGTACGCGGCAGCGAGGGTCGCCGGCACGTCGGCGGCATCCGTCACCAGGAAGGAGTGCTTCGTGATGGGCATGGTGATGCCGACGATGTCGACCTCCTGGAACGCATCCGTTCCCATGAGGAACGAGAAGACCTGGCCGGTGATGACGAGGAGCGGCACCGAATCCATGTGCGCGTCGGCGATGGCGGTGACGAGGTTCGTGGCTCCCGGGCCGGATGTCGCGATGCAGACACCCACCTGGCCGCCGGTCGCGGAGTAGCCCTCGGCGGCGTGGCCCGCGCCCTGTTCGTGGCGGACCAGGATGTGCCGAATGGTCGTCGACGCCATCAGCTCGTCGTAGAACGGGATGATCGCGCCGCCTGGCAGGCCGAAGACGTCTTTGATGCCGAGATGCTCGAGCGTGCGAAGGATCGCACCGGAACCGGTCAGGTTCTCGGGCGCCGTGGTCTTTGGCCGTGGACTCAGGTCCGTGGACATGGGCAATTCCTTAGGTATCGGTGATCGAGCGAAGTCGAGATCCGGTTATCCCGGATCAGCCGGTGACTGCGCCCTCTGCGGCAGAGTGCACCAGCTTCGAATACTTCGCGAGAACGCCACGGGTGTAGCGCGGAGGAAGAGGAGCCCAGCCGTTGCGGCGAGCTTCCAGCTCTGCAGCGTCGACAAGTAGGTCGAGCGAGCGAGCTGCGATATCGACCCGTATGAGATCACCATCGCGCACGAATGCAATTGGACCTGCGTCCACTGCTTCGGGAGCTATGTGGCCGATGCAGAGGCCGGTTGTGCCGCCCGAGAATCGTCCGTCTGTTAAGAGTAGTACATCTTTTCCGAGGCCAGCCCCCTTGATGGCGGCGGTGATGGCGAGCATCTCGCGCATTCCCGGTCCCCCCTTGGGCCCCTCGTAGCGGATCACGACGATGTCGCCGGCGACGATTTCACCGTTGGTGAGGGCATCCATGGCCGCTCGTTCGCGCTCGAACACGCGCGCGGGACCCTCGAAGCTCGCCCGGTCAAAACCGGCCGTCTTCACGACTGCGCCCTCGGGCGCCAGCGATCCGTGCAGGATGGTGAGGCCGCCGGTCGGGTGGATGGGGTTGTCGAGCGTGCGCAGCACCTCGCCATCCAGGGGCTCAATCTGGAGCTCGGCGAGGTTCTCCGCGAGGGTCTTGCCGGTGATGGTGAGCGCGTCGCCGTGCATGAGTCCGGCATCCAGCAGCGCCTTCATCAGGACGGGCAGCCCGCCGTGGCGGTCGACGTCGTTCATGACGTACTTGCCAAACGGCTTCAGGTCGCCGACGTGCGGGATCTTGTCGCCGATGCGGTTGAAGTCGGCGAGGGTCAGCTCGACTCCCGCCTCCCAGGCGATGGCCAGCAGGTGCAGCACGACGTTGGTCGAGCCGCCGAGCGCCATGGCGACGGCGATGCCGTTCTCGAACGCATCCTTCGTCAGGATGTCGCGCGCCGTGATGCCGAGGCGCAACATGTTCACGACGGCCTCACCCGAGCGGTGCGCGTAGTAGTCGCGGCGGCGGTCGGCCGATGCCGGTGACGCGGAGCCCGGCAGGGACATCCCAATCGCCTCGGCGACCGATGCCATCGTGTTGGCGGTGTACATGCCGCCGCAGGCACCCTCGCCCGGAGCGAAGGCGCACTCGATGCGCTTGGCATCCTCGAGGCTCATCGTGCCGGCGAGCACTCCGCCGACAGCCTCGAAGGAGTCGATGATGGAGATGTCTTTCTCCGTGCCGTCGCTGAGCTTCACCCAGCCCGGGGCGATCGAACCGGCGTAGAGAAACACGGATGCCAGATCGAGACGCGCGGCAGCCATCAACATGCCGGGGATCGACTTGTCACACCCCGCGAGCAGCACGGAGCCGTCCAGCCGTTCGGCCTGCATGACCACTTCGACGGAGTCGGCGATGACCTCGCGGCTGACGAGTGAGAAGTGCATGCCCTCGTGGCCCATCGAGATGCCGTCGGAGACGGAGACGGTGCCGAACTGCAGGGGGTAACCGCCACCGCCGTGCACGCCCTCTTTGGCGGCCTGCGCAAGGCGGGCGAGGGAGAGGTTGCAGGGCGTGATCTCGTTCCACGAGCTCGCGATGCCGATCTGCGGCTTGTCCCAGTCAGCGTCGCCCATGCCGACCGCGCGCAGCATGCCGCGGGACGTCGTCGCCTCGATACCGTCGGTGACGGTGCGGGAGCGGGGCTTGATGTCGGGAGTGGTGGGGACGGAGGGCGCAGGTGTGTCCGGCATGTTACAAAGTGTAAGACTTCGCGCGGTACCGGGCGTTCCTGCTGCTCAGCCACCGACCGGCCGTGAGCCGACGCCAATTGTCGCTCTGGCGCCGGCAATCCGGCAGGTTGCGTCGGGTCGGCGCCACGGCATGCCCTACTGCTCGTGCACCCCACCCTCGCGATAGGTCGCGAGCAGCGCAAGCACCTGGGCGATCTGGTGGGGTCCGGCGACCCGGTAGGCGGCGAGAGTGTCGCCCGTCCCGCTCTTCAGTCCCAGGTCATGGGGGGCGAGAGCGGCGAAGGCATCCTCGTCGGTGACGTCGTCGCCGGCGTAGAAGACGGCATCCGCGTTGGTGTAGCCGCGGAGGTGCTCGACTGCCTCGCCCTTGGTCGTGTTACGTACGGAGAATTCGAGCACGTTCTTGCCGGTGCGGATCTTGAGGTCCTCGACCTCCGCTCGCGCCTCGCTGAGGGCAACGAGGTGCGCCACGCGCGAGTTGTGCTCGGTGGCAAGCCGGGTGTGCAGCGCGAAACCGGCCGGTTTCGGCTCCAGCCAGACCTGGTCGAACGAGTCGGCAACCTCGCCGAGCACCTCGTTGAGCACCTGCACCTGCTGCTGCTCCCGGCTGTCGAGGTTGAGGCTGTCGTCCGGCTCGTCGAGGCGGATCTCGATGCCGTGTGAGCCGACCAGCAGGGTGGTGTCAGGCAGGTCAGTCACCTTCTCGAGGCTCGCGAGTGCGCGACCCGAAACCATGGCAACCCGGGTGTTCGGAAGTGCGAGCAGCCGCAACACCGCGGCCCGCGCCTCGGGAATCGCCCTCGCCTGCTCGGGGTCGTCGACCTCCGGCGCGAGCGTCCCGTCGAAGTCGAGCGCAACGAGCAGGCGCTTCACGCGGGCAAGCTCATTGAGGGCCCCAACGAGTTCGCGCGACAGGCCCTTCTCTGAAACGGGGGCTTCGCTCACGGGCGGCGAACCCGATCCACTGTCCACTCCAGCTCGCCGAGCGGGTCCTCCGCAAGCTCCGCAGGCAACTCACGCGACGACCGCAGCGCGGTGAGGAAGTCCAGCGACCAGCGCTCCACATCGTTGACGAAGACGCGCTTGCGCATCGATCGCATGCGGCGGGTCTGTTCCTCGCGGGGCATATCGATGGCGCGCACTATGGCATCCTTCAACCCCTCGATGTCGTGCGGGTTGATTCTGAGCGAACGCTTCAATTCGTCGGATGCGCCGGTGAACTCACTGAGCACCAGCACGCCGCTCTCATCGAAACGGGTGGCGACGTACTCCTTGGCGACGAGGTTCATCCCGTCACGAAGGGCGGTGACGAGCATGACGTCCGCAGCGAGGTAGAGGGCGACCATCTCCTCCCGCGGGTAGCCGTGGTGGTGGTAGCTGATCGCCGTGTGGCTCATCGTTGCGAAGTCGCCGTTGATCCGACCGACGGTGAGCTCGATCTCATCCCGCAGTTGCATGTACGCCTGTACGCGCTCACGGCTCGGGTTCGCGACCTGTACCAGCGTGACGTCTTCGACCTGGATGCGACCCTCGGTCAGCAACTCCCCGTACGCCTTGAGGCGGTGGCCGATGCCCTTCGTGTAGTCGAGACGGTCGACGCCCAGCATGATCGTCTTCGGATTGCCGAGCCCCTCGCGAATCTCCTGCGCTCGTGCCTGTACGGCGGGCTCGCGGGCGAGCTGCTCGAAGCTGCGTGAATCGATCGAGATCGGGAACGATTTCGCCAGGACTCGCCGCGACTGCTCGCCGCCGATCGTCTCCGGCACCTCGATGTACGGGTTCTTGGTGACGAACCCGAGCAGGCGCCGAACCGCGCGGGAGAAGTTGGCGGCATCCGCGACCCGCTGGAAGCCGATGACGTCAGCGCCGAGCACTCCCTCGATGATCTGCGTGCGCCAGGGCAGTTGCGAGAAGATGCCGTAGGGCGGAAATGGGATGTGGTTGAAGAACCCGATGGTGAGGTCGGGGCGTGCCTCGCGCAGCATCCGCGGAACCAGTTGCAGCTGGTAGTCCTGCACCCAGACGATGGCACCCTCGGCGGCGATCGCGACGGCCGCCTCGGCGAAGCGCCGGTTCACCTTCACGTAGGACTCCCACCACTCCCGGTGGTAGCTCGGCGGCGCAATAACGTCGTGGTAGAGGGGCCAGAGCGTGTCGTTGCTGAAGCCCTCGTAGTAGTTCTCGACCTCGTCGGCGCTCAGCGCCACCGGGACGATTTGGATGCCGTCGCTCTCGAATGGCTCAACGTGCAGGTCGGCCTGGCCCGCCCATCCGACCCACGCGCCATCGGCGGCGCGCATGACCGGCTCGAGCGCGGTGACGAGACCTCCGGGCGAGTGCTGCCACGACGCCGATCCGTCAGCGGCCACAACCCGGTCGACCGGCAGCCGATTCGAGAGGACCAGAAAGTCGTAGTCCTCGGTGTTCGAACTCGTCATTGCCTCGCCTGCCCTCGTTCTTCCAACTTACCAGCGCGCGCGTCGGCCCGAATTCGCCAGCCCGCGCCTCATCCCCCGCGCCTCATCCCCCGCCCCAATGCGGAGGATGACACGCCGCGGAACGGGCCGAAACGGCGCCTGCCGCGGCGCGCCGTCCTCCGAAATGGGTTAGGCGGGGGCCTGGACGAGCCCGAGCGCTCCCGCCCGGCGCACCCGCCGGATCGCCAGGAGTGCCACGACCAGGCTCAGCGCGCCGAACACCAGCAGCGCGATCGCCGCCCCGGTCGCGGCTGCCGCACCTGAGTTCGCCATGATCGCCTGCATCCCCGCGACCCCGTACGTCAGCGGCAGGAACGGGCTCACCACCTGGAACGGCGTCGCGAGCAGCTGGATTGGATACAACCCACCGGTCGACGTGATCTGGATCGCGAGCAGGAACAGCGACACGACGAGCCCCGCGCGCCCCAGCCCGATTGTCAGCAGGTAATGGAACGCGGTGAACGCGAGCGCCATCACGAGCGAGAAGAGAATGGTCGCGGGCAGCAGGCTCCAACTCACGCCGAGCACGATGTGCAGCAGCCCGACCAGCAGCAGCGCCTGGGCGCCGGTGACGATGCTGGCCCGAGCGAAGGCGTTCAGAACCAGCCGGCTCCCGGCCGCGGTCGACGACAGGATGCGACGGCTCGCCGGACGCAGCACGAGGAACACCGCGAGCGATCCGATCCAGAGGCCGAGCGGCACGAACAGCGTCGCGATGATCTGCCCGACGTTGGACACCTCGTTGGCCCGTGAGACCGTCAGTCCGATCGGGCTTGCCGCGACCTTCGCCGCGGCAGTCGTCTGCGCGGCCGAGTACGACGGCACCTGCTTCGCGCCCGACGCGAGCCCGGATGACAGGTCATGTGCGCCGGTGGCGAGCTTCCTGGCCCCGGATGCCGACTGCGAGACGCCCGACGCCAACTGGCCGAGTCCGGATGCCAGGCCCGAGGTTCCCGATCGAATCGGGGCGCTGCCGCTCGAGAGCTTGGATGCGCCGGAGGCGATCGTCCGGGATCCGGATGCGAGGCCGCCGAGCGCCGAAGAGGTTGCGGATGAGAGCGCCGATCCTCCCGCGGCAGCGTCGGACAGCTGACCCGCGAGGGATTGCACCCGCGCGAGATTATCCGAGGTCGGATCGGCAGCAGCCGTGTCGGCGGCGGTAGTGAGAAGACCGGAGAGGTACGCGACACCGCCCGTATATGCCGTGACGGCGGGAGAAAGATTCTTGTCCGCCGCCGTCGCTCCGGCCGAATACTTCTTGAGGCCCGTGGCGAGCTGGTCCACGCCCCCGGTGTACTTGCTCACACCGCTGGAGAGCTGGCTCGCCCCGGACTGGCTCTGAGCGAGCCCCGTGCTGAGCTTGCCGAGGCCAGAAGCGAGGCCGTCGGTTCCGTCGGCGAGCGTGCCCGCGCCATCCGCCGCCGTGGACAGCGAGTCCCCCACACCGCTCAGTCCCGAGTAGATGCCCGCGATGTACTGCTGCGTTATCGCCTTGCCGAAGGTGGCGACCATGCCGTCGCCGACGACCTGGGCGACCGAGCCGGTGAGGTAGTTGTGCGAGTCGTCGGTCGAGATCTGGAGCTTCGCCTGCACCGGATTCGGCGACGACAGCGAAATTACCGACTTCGAGAAGTCCGCCGGAACCGTAATGATCGCGTAGACCGTGCCGTCTGCGAGCGCCTTCTTGGCATCCGCCGTGTTGGTGATCGTCCAGGAGAACCCGGGCGAGTTTTTGCCGGTGAGCTCGGTGACGAGTTGCCTCCCGGCCAGGATCGGGTTCTTCTTGCCGCTGGCATCCGTCTGGTAGACGAGCTTGTCGTTGTTCACGATCGCGGCGGGGATGTCCTTGATGCCGGTCGAGACCTGGCCGACCGCGCCGACAAAGAGTCCCGCGAACGCGAGGGGCACGAGCACGACGGCAGCGAGCGCGAGGCGGCGAAGCCAGCGACTGCGGCCGACGGTGATGGTCGACGGTGTGGTGGATGCCTGGCTCACTGGAGTGCGCCCTTCTGGTCGAGAGTGTGGTCGCGTTGCGGTGCCAGCGCGTCCGTCATCGGCAGCGCAGGCGGCGTCGGCAAAGCAGGCAGCTTCGGCAGCGCCGGCAGCGCCGGCAAGTTGTCGAGGTCGAGATGCAGAATCGCGCGCGGCACCATCGCGCGATCGATGTGGCGCGGCGGAGTTGGAGCACCGAGCACAACGGTCGTCGTCGCGGGCGCGAGTCGGTCGAGGGCAACGAGGAACGCTGCCTCATCAGCGGGATCGGCAAACGCGTCCAACTGGTCGAGCATCACGACGGGCGTGTGCTCGGCGAATGCGATCGCTGCAAGCGCGACCGCGCGTTCCAACTGGGGAAGCTGCTGCAGGTTGGATGCCTCGGTGACGCATCCGGGGCGACCCACGACCGCGTTCACGCGGTCTATCCAGCTCCCGACGCGGCGACGCACCGTGAACGTTCGGTACCAGGGCAGCGTCAGCCGCAGGCGCTCCTCGAACAGCTGGCCGACCGTGACCCGGATCTCGGCGCGCTCACCGCCCCCGATGTCTTCGAGTGCGACGAGGCGGGCGACGCGCGACGACTCCGACGGCAGCGGATGACCGGCCACCTGGGCGAGACCGGCAACCGGATCCAGCCGCCCTGCCAGGGTCGCGGCGATCAGACGGCGGTCGGTGGAACTCCCGCTGGCGAATACCAGGCTGCCCGCCGTGACGCTGAGGTTGAGCGGGCCTACGCTGGCGCCCCGCGAACCGGCGACGAGGTACTCAGCGGTGATCGCATCGTGGGGATAGCGCCCCGCCCATTGCACGGCCTCGCGGTGCTCCCGCAGGTTCTCGCCCTCGATGTCGACGTTCGGCAACATCCGGCCGAGCCACTTCGGCATCCACCACGCTGCCCTTCCGAGCAGCGCCATAACGGCCGGCACGAGCGTCATGCGAACGAGGAATGCGTCCGCGAGAATGCCGACCGCGAGACCGACCGCGATCGCCTTGATCACGCCCGTACCTTCGGGGATAAATGACGCGAACACGAAGAACATGATCAATGCCGCGGCGGTGACCACGCGGGATGCCCCGGAGAATCCGGAAACGATCGCCTGCTTCGCGTTGCCGGTGTGCACGAATGTCTCGCGCATCCCGGAAACCAGGAACACTTCGTAGTCCATCGCAAGGCCGAAAAGCACGGCCATCAGCAGGATCGGCAGGAAGCTCAGGATGGGGCCGGGCACCACTCCCAGCGCGTCGGCGAACCAGCCCCACTGGAAGATCGCGACGACAACGCCGAACGAGGAGAACACGGAGAGCAGGAATCCGACGGCCGCCTTGACCGGCACCGCGACGGAGCGGAACACCATCATCAGGAGCAAAATCGACAGGCCGACCACCACGAGCCCGAATGGGATGAGTGCGCTGTTCAGCCGGGTCGACACGTCGATCTGTACCGCGGTCGCCCCGGTGACCGAGATCTGCGTGTGGTACCTGCTGTCGAACGACGGTTCGAGGTCGCGAATTGACTGTACGAGGGCGGCGGTTGTCGGCGAGTCGGGTGCGCTCTTCGGGATGACCTGCATGATCGCCGTGTCGATGCTCGCGTTGGGAAGTCCCTGGCTCACATAACTCACGTCGCCGAGGCCCTGCAGCTGCGAACGGATGCCGCCAAGGGCGCCAGTGAGGTCGTTGGTCTGCGTCACATCGATCAGCACGATGAGCGGCCCGTTGCGGCCGGGCCCGAAACTGTTCGAGATCATGTCGTAGGAGGTGCGAGTGATGGTCCCCTTCGCTTCGGTGGACCCGTCGGGCAGGGCAAGCGTGAGGCTGAATGCGGGAATGGCGAGCGTTCCCAAAATCGCGATGACTGCGATTACGGCAACCGCCGGCGCTTTGAGCACGAGCTCCACCCACCGCTGGCCGAAGGATTTCTTGCCAGCGGCACGCGTCCCCTCCCCCGCGGTCGCACGCCTGAACGCACGCGACCCCGCCCGGGGAGCGAGCTTGCCCTTGTAGAGGCCCATGATGGCGGGAAGCATCGTGACCGACACGAGGATCGCGAGGAATACAGCGGCTGCGGCCGCCACGCCCATGGCGCTCAGGAACGGGATGCCCACCACGAGAAGTCCGAGCAGGGCAATGATTACTGTCACCCCGGCGAACACGACCGAGCTGCCCGCAGTGGCGACGGCCGTCGCTGCCGACTCTTCCGGCGTCATCCCGCGAGCGAGCTGGTTTCGATGCCGCGACAGGATGAACAGGCCGTAGTCGATGCCAACCGCGAGCCCGATCATCAGGGCGAGCAGCGGTGTCGAACTGCCGATCGTGGTCAACGCCGAGGCGCCAATCACGGCGCCCATCGAGATGCCGATGCCGACGATCGCGGTTACCAGCGGCATCCCCGCGGCCAGGAACGAGCCGAACGCCACGAAGAGCACGAGTCCGGCGAAGAGCACGCCCAGTCCCTCGGTGGGCGTGACACCGAATGTCGTCTTGGAGAAGACCTGGCCGCCGAATCCGATCTTGAGGCCCGCGTCCGTGGCAATTGACCCAAGGTCTTTCACTCCCGCGAGGCTCGCTGCGGAGACATCGGACTGTTGTTTGCTGAACTGCACGGCGACGATGGCGGTCGTCTTGTCCGCAGACACGGCGTCGGACGCGTACTTGCCGAATGGATCGCTGGCTGCCACGACACCACCGACCTTCGTGGCATCCGCGACGATCTCGGCTATCGCGGCCTTGTACGCGGGCGCCGTGATCGCCTCGCCGTCGGGTGTCTGCACGACGAGTTGCGCGCTCGCGCCGGCCGCCGATGGAAAGACGGCCGCGAGCCGGTCGATCGCGTTCTGCGACTCGGTGCCCGGAATCGAGAACGACTCCTGAGTGTGGCCGCCGAGAGCAACACCGCCACCGAGGATGGCGAGCAGCAGCAGCACCCAGACGCCGATGACGCGCCACGGGCGACGGAACGAGAACCGGCCGAGCCGGTAGAGCAGGGTGGCCATCTCGAACTCCTACAGAGCGATCGGTTTGATGGTGATGGGCGCGAGCAGTTCGCTCACGATGGCGACAAGAGCGGCCCTGGTTTCTTCCACCGGCGATGGGTCGGGCACGAGCGTGCCGGACGTGACGAGCGTGTACGCGGCGCCGCCCAGGGCGACACCGAAACGCATGCGGTCTTCGGTCGTGCGGATGGTGGACGAAAAGTAGGTGGCCATCCGCAGCACGATCTGGTTTGCCCGCTGGACGACGGGAACGTCGACGAGCGACTGGCCCTGGTTGATGAACATGTGCACTTCGAGGCGGTGGTCGAGGAGGAAGTCGACAAAATCGACGATGAACTCGCGCTGCGATGCCTCTGTCAGCGCGCCGTCGAGCGGGGTGATGATGTGCTCCATGCGGTCGAGTGCCGGAGAGATCGCGGCCTCGAGCAGTGCCTCCTTTGAGGCGAAGTGGTACAGCACGCTGGACTTGGACAGCCCGGCCAGTTCCGCGATGCGCTGCAGGCTCGTTGCGCCGTAGCCCGCGATCGCGAACTCGGAGAGGGCAATGGCGCGCAGGTCGTCGTGAGTGGACATGATTCGAAGCTAACTGACCGATCGGTCAGAAACTGTCCGATCGGTCAGTTTGGCAGGGAACTGCCAGCGTTATCGCAGAAATGCCAGCAACAGGGTGGCAGGCACGGTCGTCAGCGGCACCACGACGAGCCCGAGAAGCATGTATCGGCGCCACGAGATGTCGACGCCGAGCGCTGTCAGCCGCTGGTGCCAGAGCAGTGTCGCCAGCGACGCCCACGGCGTGATGAGCGGACCGACGTTGACGCCGATGAGCAGCGCAGCGAGCCGCACCGGATCCTGCGCCGCGACCGGTTCCAACGCCAGATAGGCCGGCAGGTTGTCGATCGCATTGGCGGAAACAGCACCGAGGCCCGAGACGCGCAGCAGGTCCAACGGCTCGGCTCCCGTTCCCGCAGCAGCCGACAGCACGGTACCAAGCCCGAGGCCGTGTGCAGCCTCGATGACGACGAAGAGCCCGGATGCCAGCAGCACCAGTTGCCACGGCACCAATCCGAAGCGCAGCGCTGTGCGCCTTCGCACCAGGAAGAAGGCCACCAGGATGAGCGCGCCGGCCACGGCGGGAATCCACACGGCGATTCCCGATACGAGCGCGGGCAGCAGCGCAATCACGACGACGGCGCTCGCAACCAGCAGCACACGGTCCGCTGGCTGCGTCCGCTCCCTCACCTCGTAGCGCTGGAGCAGCGACCGGCGAAAAACGACGAACAGGATGACGCTGGGCACGACGATCGAGACGATGGCCGGCCCGGCGAGGAGAGCTGCGAACTCGGCCGGACCGCCGATTCCGCCCGCGCGCTGGGCCAGCAGGTTCGTCAGGTTCGAGACGGGCAGCAGCAGCGATGCGCTGTTCGCGAGCCACACGGTCGTGAGCGCAAAGGGAACGGGCGGCAGGCCGATGTGCCGCGCGAGCAGCACGACCACCGGCGTGAGCAGCACCGCGGTCGTGTCGAGCGACAGGAAAATTGTGCTGGCGGAGGCCAGCAACACCACGAATATCCACAGCAGCCAGGCGCGATCGAGGCCCCACTGCGCCAGGCGCTCGGCGACAACGGTGAACAACCCGGCATCCGCTGCCAATTCGGTGACGACCGTTATCGCGACGACGAACAACAGCACCGGCCACACACGATCGGCCACGGCAAGGGCTTCCGGCGGCGGCAGGATACCTGTCAGGATCGCGATCGCACCGAGCATGAGAAGCGCGGCGCCGAGAACTGCGGTGCGCACGGTCTCCTCGGGTCTCGGTGTCTCTCAGGCGGCGTGCTCTCAGGCTACCGGGGTGCGCCGATAGCCTGAGGTCAGAATGGAAGGATGCCCCGTGCCCGATTCCCTGACCGGTGACGAGTCGATCGAACTCCCCGAATTCGACGCGCCGCCCGCGAATCCGCTCGATCTCGTGCGCGAGTGGATCGAGCGTGCGGGCCAGCGTGGCGTGCTCGAACTGCACAGCGCGGTGCTGTCAACGGCGAGCCCCACCGGCGCGGTCAGCGCGCGAACGGTGCTCGTGAAAGAAGTGGATATCGCCGGGTTCGTCTTCACCACCGCTCTCACCAGTCGCAAGGCGCGGCAGCTCGCGGCCAACCCCTCGGCGGCCCTGACTTTCTACTGGCGCGAGACGATGCAGCAAATCACGGTCACCGGGGAGGCGCACCGATTCGCTGCCGACGTCGACGATCAACTGTGGCGTGACCGGTCGCGGGAAGCGCAGGCAACGGTCGTGGCGAGCAGCGAGGGCGAGGAGCTCGAGAGCGAAGCGGCGCTCGCGGAGGCGGCTCGCGTTCTTCTCGAGTCACCCGGCGTCATCCCTCGGCCCGCGGACTGGGGCGCATTCCGCGTCGTGCCGGCCACTATCGAGTTCTGGCACGGCCGCGCCAACCGGCTCCACCGCCGCCTGCTCTACACGCGGGAGACCGGCGGCTGGGTCCCCCGTCGGCTTCAGCCCTAGGCCCGCATCCGAGGTCTACGCTCGATTCATGAGCGTGACCTTCACCACGACCCTGACCCAGGCGGAGGGGATGCAGGCGACCGGCCTGCCGATTCCGGACAGTGCCGTCGAGGCGCTCGGGGGTGGTCGCGCGCCGGCCGTAGTGGTCTCCATTCCGGGCTTCAGCTATCGCGGCAGGATTGCGACGCGCAACGGCTCGTTCATCATGGGGTTCAGCGCCGCCAACCGCGAAGCCACCGGCCTGAAGGCCGGTGACGTTGTCGAGGCCACTCTCGAGCTCGACACCGCCCCGCGCTCCATGGAGATTCCGGATGACCTGGCCGCCGCCCTCAGGTCCGCCGGCGTTCTCGAGGTCTTCACTGCGCTCTCCTACTCACGACAGCGCGCGCACATCGACCCGATCAACGAGGCGAAGACGGACGAGACACGCCTGCGCAGGGTCGAGAAGGCGGTCGCGAGCCTGCAGCAGCCCTAGCTGGCCGTAGCCAGACGGAGCCGGCAGTAGGCGGCTGTAGCCATCCGGCGCCTGGCTGTGTCCGGCCTATCGGTCCGCGAGCACCGCGCACAAGGCCCCGCCGTCCCATTCGCGCTGTGTCACCACGCGCGGTAGCGTTGAAACGACTGATCCGAAAGGTGTGACGTGCGGAAGTTCATTTTCAACGGCAGCATCATCAGCTCCATCTTCAGCGGCATCGGTGCCCTGTCCGCAACGCGCAGCGGTCCTCGTGACTGGCGCACGGTGCTTCTCTGGGTGAGCTGGGGAGCAACTCTTGCCATCGCAGTCGGAACGATCATCAAGGACGCACAAGCGGCCAACGAGCTGGAGGAGTAACCATCATGTTCGAACCGGGAATGGGCTGGGGCGGCATCACCCACGCAATCGGCGCCGTCGTATACGGACTCTTCGCACTCGTCATGCTCGTCATCTTCGTGGCTCTGGTCGCCCTGCTCGTCCGCTTCCTCTGGATCGGCACCAAGGCGGCACAGGTTTACCTCGACAAGAACGGACCGGCCAAGCCGGCTGCACCGGTGTCACGCAGCACTGCCACGCCGACGTCCACCGCGACCGCTACGGTACCGACGGCCATGCCCGCCTCGGCGCAGCCCACGACCGCGCCCGCAACGAAGCCCCGCACCCCGCGAACGCCGCCGACCCCTCCCGTGGTCTAGCGAACCCTTAGAGGCGTCAGGCCAGAAAGCCGCGCAGCAGCGCGGCCGAGCCTTCGAGGTGCTCGCCCATCGCGGCGGCGGCGCGATCCGCATCGCCGGTCAGAATGGCGACGACGATTGCTTCGTGCTGCCGGTTGGAGTGCTCGATGTTGGGCCGCAGCAGCGGGATACGGTCGAGCAGCTCGTTGACGCGCGTGCGGTTGTCCGCGATGAGCGACACGAGCGACGGCGTTCCCACCAGTTCGGCGAGCGTCAGGTGCAGCCGTGAATCGAGGCGCCGGTAGTCCGCCTCCGCGGCAGCCCCGGTCTCCTGCAGGCGCGTCCACAGCAGGTCCCGTTCGGCAGCACTGAGGGTGCGGGCGGCGGCCGCCCGGGCGGCGCCGAGCTCGAGGATTTCACGCAGCCCGAGCACATCCTCGATCTCTCCCGGCTCCAGCGGGTGGATGCTTCCGGATGCGACGGGCAGCGTGTCGGTGACGAAGGTGCCGCCATACCGACCACGACGGCTGACGAGGTATCCGGCATCCGCCAGCTCTCGGATCGCCTCCCGCACCGTGTCCCGGCTCACCGAGAAGCGCGTCGCGAGTTCGCGCTCCGCCGGCAGCGCCTCCCCCGGCGCCACGATGCCCAGTCGAATCGTCTGCAGCAGGCGGGCAACAGTGTCTTCGAACGCATTCCCACTGCGCACCGGGCGGAACAGCGCCTCGTCGATCAGGCTCTGGTAGGTCTGGGCTGCGTCGCTCATGTGCGCATCACAGCGGGGTCACATACGCCGAGCTGATGCCGCCGTCGACCAGAAAACTGGATGCCGTGATGAAGCTGGCGTCATCGCTGGCGAGAAACGCGACGGCTGCCGCCAATTCTTCGGGCTCGGCGAAGCGGCCCTTGGGGATGTGCACGAGCCGTCGTTCGGCACGCTCGGGATCCTTCGCGAAGAGTTCCTGCAGCAGCGGCGTGTTCACCGGCCCCGGGCACAGGGCGTTGACGCGGATGCCCTGCCGCGCGAACTGCACGCCCAGTTCCCGCGTCATCGCCAACACCCCACCCTTCGACGCGGTGTACGAGATCTGGCTGGTGGCCGACCCCATGACCGCGACAAAGGATGCCGTGTTGATGATCGACCCGGACTGTTGCGCAACCATGTGCCGCAGCGCCGCTCGCGAGCAGAGGTAAACCGATTTGAGGTTCACGTCCTGCACGCGGTCCCAGGCGGGAAGCTCGGTCGTCTCGATGGAATCGTCGTCGGGCGGCGAGATTCCAGCGTTGTTGAAAGCAATGTCCACGGACCCGTAGGTCCGGGCCGCGTGGTCGAACAGGTGGTTCACCTGGGCCTCGTCCGTGACATCCACTTGGATGAACAGGCCACCAACGAGGGCCGCGGCAGCCTCGCCGGCCTCGGCATTGAAATCGCCGATCACTACCGTGGCGCCCTCCGCCGCGAACCGCTTCGCCGTGGCGAGGCCGATGCCGCTGGCTCCGCCGGTGATCACGGCGACCTTGCCCGCGAGGCGCTGGGTCAGGTCGATCTTCGCGATTGTCATGCTTGCTCCTTGTTATCAGTGATCGAGATCACCGGCGCTGCTAGTCGGTACTGATGAAGACGTTTTTCGTCTCGGTGAACGCGGCAGCCGCATCCGGACCGAGTTCACGGCCGAGCCCACTCTGCTTGAACCCGCCGAAGGGCGTGGAGTAGCGCACCGACGAGTGCGAGTTCACGGAGAGGTTCCCGCTTTCGACACCGCGCGCAACGCGGATCGCCCGGCCGATGTCACGCGTCCAGATGGAGCCGGAGAGCCCGTAGATGCTGTCGTTGGCCAGGGCGATCGCATCGGCTTCGTCGTCGAATGGCAGCACCGAGACAACCGGCCCGAAGATCTCGTCGACGGCCACGCGGTCGGTTCGAGATGCCGGCAGCAGCACCGTTGGGGCAAACCAGAACCCGGGGCCCTCCGGCGCGCTCCCGCGGAAGGCGACCTGCGAGTCGTCGGGCACGTAAGACGACACCCTGTCGAAATGCGCTTTCGCGACGAGCGGGCCCATCTCGGTGGCGTTGTCGCCGGGGAGCCCGACCTTGACGCCCTTGACGGCCGGTTCGAGCAGTTCGAGAAACCTGTCGAAAACGCTCCGCTCGACCAGGATGCGGCTGCGAGCGCAGCAGTCCTGCCCGGCGTTCTCGAACACCGCGTACGGTGCCGTGGCCGCGGCCTTCTCGAGGTCCGAGTCAGCGAAGATGACGTTCGCGCTCTTGCCGCCGAGCTCGAGTGTCACTGCCTTGACCTGCTCCGCGCATCCTGCCATGACCCGCTTGCCGACGGTCGTCGAACCGGTGAAGACGACCTTGCGCACCTGCTCGTTGGTCACGAACCGCTCGCCGACGACTGTTCCCTTGCCCGGGAGTACCTGGAACAGTCCCTCCGGAAGCCCGGACTCGACCGCCAGCTCGCCGAGGCGGATCGCGGTGAGCGGCGTCCACTCCGCCGGCTTGAGCAGCACGGCGTTGCCCGCGGCGAGCGCCGGGGCAAAGCCCCAGGCGGCGATTGTCATGGGAAAGTTCCACGGCACGATGATGCCAACGACGCCGAGCGGCTCGAGGAACGTCACATCGAGACCGCCGGCCACCGGGATCTGCCTGCCCATCATCCGCTCCGGCGCGGCGGAGTAGTAGGTCAGCACGTCGCGAACGTGTCCGGCCTCCCACCGCGCCTGGGTGATCGGATGCCCGGAGTTGCGCACCTCGAGCCACGCGAGTTCTTCGACCGCCAGGTCCACCGCTGCCGCAAACCGGCGCAGCCCGGCGGCACGTTCGACCGGCGCGAGACGGGACCACGCCCGCTGTGCGGTCACGGCGCGGGCGACCGCGTCGTCCACTCCCTCCACCGTCGTGTGTTCGATGGTGCGCAGGATGCTTTCGTCTGCCGGGTTGATGAGGGTGACGCTAGACATGGTGATCCTCGCGATAGGCACGTGCCGCCTCGACGAGCCCGGCGAACAGTCGCACGTCGTCCTGCGACTCCTCGGGATGCCATTGCACGGCGACGCCGAACGGCACGCTGTCGAGTTCGACCGCCTGGATGACTCCGTCGTCCGCGCGCGCGGTGACCCGCAGCCTGTCGGCCACGCGGTCGATCGCCTGGTGGTGGTAGACCTTGGCGGTCAGGCCGGCGCCGATGAGCCCTGCCAGTTCCGTTCCCGGCTCGACCGAGACATCCACCTCGTTGAAGTTGCCCTCGCCGAGGTTGTAGCGAGTGCTGCCGATGACCTCCGGCAGGTGTTGGATCAATGTTCCCCCCAGTGCAACATTGAGCACCTGCGCGCCCCGACAGATGCCGAGAAAGGGCAGCTCGCGCCGGATCGCCGCGAGGAGAAGCGCGTCTTCCCACGCGTCGCGGTCACGGCGCGGGAGGTCGGTGGTTGGATGCGCAGCCTGTCCATAGCGCGACGGATCGACATCCTTGCCGCCGGTAATAATGAGCCCGTCGAGACCGTCCAGGACGCGGGCGGCGATGTCCTCGTCCACCGGCTGCGGCGGCAGGAGCACGGCGATACCGCCGGCCCTGTTGACCGCGTCAAAGTAGGCCTTCGGCAGGAAGGACGCCGGAACATCCCACACACCCGTCTGGGCCTGCTCGAGGTAGGTCGTGAGGCCGATGATGACGCTAGAACCGTTCGAAGCCACGGACCCGCTCCCAATCGGTGATGACGGAGTCGTACGCCTGCTGCTCGATGCGCGCGTTGTTCAGGTAGTGCTGCACGACATCCGCTCCGAAGGCCTCGCGCGCGATGGCGGATTCGCCGAACAGGGCTGCCGCCTCCCGCAACGACGCGGGCACCCGTGGTGCGGCGGAACCGTAGGCGTTCCCCTCGAAAATCGGCTCCAGCTCCAGCTCGTGTTCGATGCCATACAGGCCGCCCGCAATGAGGGCTGCAACCGCGAGGTACTGGTTGACGTCGCCGCCGGGCACCCGGTTCTCGACGCGCAGGCTCTGCCCGTGGCCGACCACGCGCAGTGCGCAGGTGCGGTTGTCGACGCCCCAGGCCACCGCGGTCGGCGCGAAGCTGCCCTCGACGTAGCGCTTGTAGGAGTTGATGTTGGGAGCGAAGAAGAGTGCGAACTCGCGCATGGTCTTCAGTTGGCCGGCGATCCAGTGCTCCATGAGCCGGGAGAACCCGTACGGCTCCTCGCCCGCCATGACGGCCGCGCCATCCGTTCCACGCACGCTGAGGTGAATGTGGCAACTATTGCCCTCACGCTCATTGAACTTCGCCATGAAGGTCAGCGACTTGCCGTGCTGGTCCGCGATCTCCTTCGCGCCGTTCTTGTAGATCGAGTGGTTGTCGCACGTGGCGAGCGCGTGGGCATAGCGGAAGGCGATCTCCTGCTGGCCGAGGTTGCACTCGCCCTTGATTCCCTCCGAGTACATGCCGGCGGCATCCATCCCGTTCCGGATCGCCCGCATCAACGGCTCCATCCGCGTGGACGCCAGCAGCGCATAGTCGATGTTGTAATCGCTGGCGGGAGTGAGCCTCTCGTACTTCTTCGCCCACGCCGAGCGATAGGTGTCGTCGAACACGATGAACTCGAGTTCGGTGCCGACGAACGGAACCAGTCCCCGCTCCGCCAGCCGCGAGATCTGTGTCTTCAGGATCTCCCGCGGCGACTGCACCACCGGTTTCTCATCCAGCCAGGTCATGTCGGCGATCACCATCGCGGTTGCGGGCAGCCACGGCACGATTCGCAGGGTGTCGAGATCGGGGATCATCGCCATGTCGCCGTATCCCTTGTCCCACGACGAGATTGCGTAGCCGTCGACGGTGTTCATCTCCACGTCGACCGCGAGCAGGTAGTTGCAACATTCCGCCCCGTGCTCGGCAAGTTCTTCGAGGAACAGTCGAGCGGATGCGCGCTTGCCGACCAGTCGTCCCTGCATGTCGGTGAATGCGATGATGACCGTGTCCACCTCTTTGGCGGCGACAAGAGCCGTCAATTCCTCGATCGTGAGGTTTCCTGAGCGCACCGGCGCCGTCGTCCCTGCCATTGGAGTCCTCGTTCCCGCGATCGCGCTTTGCCGTCGACCCGACCATTACACCACAGTGGATGCCACGGGTCCGGTGCTTCTGTAACGAGGTATTTACATCCAAAGGTAGACAGGGCTACCAATAGGGCGTCATGCTCTCCGATAAGCGTGGGCGGTCCCGGGCAACACCCCGGACGGCCGGCGTGATCCCCGGCCGCATACCAATGGAGGAATCCATGTCTGAGAAAACTGCTTCGGGCGTCACCTATACGAAAGCCGGCGCCGGCTACTTCGAGAAACGCAGCCTCAAGCGGACCGCTGGCTTCTGGGGCCTCTGGGGCATCGGCATCGCGGCCGTTATCTCGGGAGACTTCAGCGGCTGGAACGTTGGCCTCGCGACAACCGGCTGGGGCGGGCTGCTGATCGCGACCATCGTGATCGTCGTCATGTACTTCACCATGATCTTTTCTATCGGCGAGATGTCGGCGGCGATGCCACACACCGGTGGTGCGTACTCGTTCTCCCGAGCGGCAATGGGGCCGTGGGGCGGTTTCGTCACCGGGCTCGCCGAGACCATCGAATACGTGGTGACGACCGCTGTCATCGTCTGGTTCTCCGGTTCGTATGCAGATTCGGCACTCCACGCGCTGGCCGGAATCTCGCTGCCGGCACCGCTCTGGTGGGCCATCCTCTACATCGTCTTCGTCGGGCTGAACTCGCTGGGCGCATCGATCGGCTTTCGCTTCGCCCTGATCGTTGCCATCATCTCGATGGCCGTCATCCTGCTGTTCGCGGTGCTCGCCATGGTGAACGGCGCGATCGACTTCTCGCGGCTGTCAGACATCGCTCCAAAGGACGGCAACTCGAGCTTCCTGCCATTCGGGGCGATTGGCATCCTGTTCTCGCTCCCGTTCGCCATTTGGTTCTTCCTCGGGATCGAGGAACTGCCACTCGCTGCGGAAGAGGCGAACAATCCCGCCAGGGACATCCCGAAAGCCAGCGTGTGGGGCGTCATCACTCTGGCGTTCTTCGCGCTCGTCGTGCTGTTCCTCAACCCCGCGGTCACTGGCTCCAAGGCGATCACCGTGTCGCCCGGCGACGGCGACGAGCCGCTGCTGGCCGGATTCCGCGCGTTCCTCCCGGACAACGTCGCGGCCATCCTCGCGATCGCGGCGCTTATCGGCCTCCTCGCGTCGCTGCAGGGCATCATGTTCGCCTACGGGCGCAACATGTACTCGCTGTCTCGTGCGGGCTACTACCCCAAGTTCCTCTCCCTCACCGGCAGGAAGCACCAGACTCCGTGGGTAGCCCTGGTCATCGGAGCGGTGGTCGGCTACATCATCCTGTTCATCGTGCTGCAGATCATCCCTTCGGCCAACAAGGATCTCGCCTCGACCGCGAGCGGCGTAATTCTGCTCATCGCGGTGTTCGCGGCGGTCATCTCCTACATGATGCAGATGGTGTCGTTCGTCGTGCTCCGCAGGAAGTTCCCCAACGCCAGACGCCCATACAAGAGCCCGACCGGCGTCGTCGGCGCCGTGGTGGCGCTGGTGATCGCCTTCGCGGCGTTCCTCGGCATCCTCACCAATGTGGCGTTCGGCACGGCCGTCGTGACCTTCGTCATCATCTTCGTGGTCGGGGTAGCACTGTTCGCCCTGATCGGCCGCCACAATCTCGTGCTGTCGCCCGAGGAGGAGTACGCGCTCAGCGGCGGCCTCCACGGCGACCCGCAGGCCGAGGGGTACGACGTCATGGAAGCGGACGTCTTCGACAAGAAGTAGCAGCTGCACCGCGTTCGAGAAGGGCCTCTCCCCGACCTGGGCTGTCGGGGGGAGGCCCTTCGGCGTGTCTGCATGGCCTAAAAGGCGGGCGGCAACACAATGAACCAACTCGACGAAAGGCGCGCCCGTGGCATCCACCAGCACTGTCCGCGATCTGTGGGCTATCGCCACGGCCGAGCCGATCGCCGACGACGACCTGCAGCAGGTTGTTTACGATCTCGTGCGGGCGCGGATTCTGCGGATGGTCGGGCCGGGAGGCTCGTTCGCCATCACGCTTCGCTCCGACAACGGCGACGCGCTGTTCAGCGAAACCATCGCCGAGGCGATCGCCTGGGACGTCTCGATTCGCGTCGAGACACCGTCGCTCACCTCCGCGCGCCTGACCGACTAGTCGGCGGGGGCGCTTCCTACCGCTCTCGCTAGTCGCCCTTACCGAGCCCGGCAATCACGCGCACGGCAGGGAACGCGACCAGGTCGGCGCCGCGAACGATGAGCTTCGAGCGACGCACCCCGGAACCAATCATGACCAGCCCCGTGTTGATGACCGCGTCATCCACGAACACCGGCCAGTCCTCGGGCAACCCGATCGGCGTGATTCCGCCGGGCTCCATGCCGGTCAGCTCGACGGCACGATCCTGGGAGAGGAAGGATGCCTTTCGAACGTCGAGCTCATGCCGAACGATGCCGTTGACGTCGGCCCGCGTGGTGGCCGGGATCAGGCAGGCGGCCATCTTCTCCACGCCGTCGCGCTTGCCGGAGACAACGACGCAGTTCGCCAGCGTGTGAAGGTCGAGGCCGTAGTGCTCCCGGGTGGAGGCCGTGTCGGACATCACCGCATCGATGCCGACGACGCCGACCGCGTCCAGCAGTCCGAGCCGATCGAGTTCGGCGAGCACGGTCGGACCGAGAAGGTCCGGGCGCTCGGCGGCGGCAACGGTAGTCAGCGAGCCCAGCGTGAAGATTCCCATGCCCCTATTCAACTGCCACTACCCAACAGCTGCTGGTCAAACCCAGCCGATTCCTCGGCTAACCGAGTATTCGCCTCAGGCCTGGGCGTCGAACATGGAGCCCATCATCGCGGCATGCGGCCCGGCGGCGTCACCGCAACCGTTCGGGCAGTCCAGTTCGACGAACCCGCGCATGCCAGCGGGTGACCGCGGGGTCCACGGCGAGAAGTGCGCGACGGCCGATTCGCTGCACACGGGACAGGTCACCGACCGGAACTCCTCAGAAAACGACATGCTGTGCACCGGGTTCGCTGGGGTGGGGCATGCAGGTTCTCCTGAGTGACTCACGCTTGCTTCGTGTTGGTAACGAATCGGATACGACGGACTGAATTTACGCGGCGATCCTCGCCTCGTCCACTGGCCGTTGTCAATCGCCCCGGAATTGGGGCGCCACAAAGGGGCCGGCCGAGACGGCCGACCCCTCGTGACCAACGGTCAGGCGGTGATGGATCCGTGCTCCGTGGATGTGGCTGCGGCTGACACCGCGATCTTGCGCGGCTTGGCCTTCTCGCTGACCGGGATGATGACGCTCAGCACGCCATTGTCGTAGTGGGCGCTGATGCCCTCGGAGTTGACTCCCTCGCCGAGGCTGAACTGGCGGAGGTAGGTTCCGTGCGGCCGCTCCTGCGACAACCACTTCGCGTTCTCGTGGCTCGCGGCCGTGCGCTGCGCGCGAATGGTCAATAACTGGCCGTCTACGTCGACATCCACCGACCCGGGGTCAATTCCGGGCAGGTCAGCGTTCAGCACGTAGCGGTCGCCATCCCGGTACAGGTCGACCGGCATGAAGCGCGGTCCGGGCCGGAACTGGAGGAGGCTTCCCGTGAGCCTGTCGAGCTCGCTGAAAGGATCAAATGACATGGCCATAATGAAAATTCCCCTTTCCCTGAACTTGAGTCACTATGACTCAACTACTAGAAAAATGGTAGCAAGTTGGCCGACAGACGCCAAGATTCCGACCCTTGAAATTCGCCGATAATCGTGGCTGCCGACGCCGCGGACAGATTTGCACGCCGGCCTCGGGATCGACAGGCTTAGCGGATGATCCCCGCATCCGACGACAGGTCATTCCGCCGGGCGGTTCTGATCGTGGCCATCCTCAACGGCGCCTACTTCGTCATCGAGTTCATCGTCGCCCAGCTCATCGGATCGGTATCCCTGCTCGCCGACAGCGTGGACTTTCTCGAGGACACGAGCATCAACCTGCTGATCTTCTTCGCGGTGGCGTGGTCGCTGAAGAGGCGCTCCACCGTCGGGCATGTGCTGGCCTTCGTGATCCTCGTTCCGGCATTGGCGACCATCTATATCGCGATCGCGAAAATCCTTGCGCCGTCTCCACCAAACGTCGCCGCTCTCTCGCTGACCGCCTTCGGAGCGCTCGCGGTGAACCTTTCGGCTGCGTTCATCCTCGCCCGGCACCGCGGTCGCTCCGGCAGCCTGGTACGGGCGGCGTGGCTGTCTGCCCGCAACGACTCGCTCGCGAATGTGGCGATCATCGCGGCCGCGGCTGTAACGCTGTGGCTGAACTCCGGATGGCCCGACATCATCGTCGGAATCGCAATCGGCCTGCTGAATGCGGATGCGGCGCGCGCCGTCTGGCGGGCTGCGCGAGCCGAGCGCCGGGATGGTGCGATCCCCTGAGTGAGACCGCTCGCTGGCTCGCAGAACCATCGGGCAGGATCGAAGAAGCGCCACGTGTGGCCGCGGAATAGAGTCCGAACATGACAATCGAACTCCAGTACACCAACATCACCGTCACCGATGTCGACGAGTCACTCACCTTCTACCGGGACGCGCTCGGTCTCGATGTGCAGAACGACGTGGCTTCCGGCAACTTCCGCTGGGTCACGCTTGGCAGCGACGCGCAACCGGGCCTCGGCATCGTGCTGTCCGTCCCCCATGCTGGCCGCTCGCAGGCCGACGGTGACGCGATGCAGGAGCTGCTCACCAAGGGCGTTCTGCCGACGCTCGTGTTTCGCTCCGACGACATTGACGCGACCTTCGAGGCCGTGCGCGCATCCGGGGCCGAGGTTCTCCAGGAGCCCATCGACCAGCCGTGGGGCCCGCGCGACTGCGCGTTCCGCGACCCCTCGGGCAACACCGTCCGGATCGCGCAGGCGGCTACGGCCTGAGCACTCGGGCGCACCTCGACCTCTTCACGTGCAGAAAGCAGCCGGCCTCAGTGATTTCGCGGCCTGCCTAGTTCACGATGGTGACGTCGACCTCGGGGTAGCCGCATTCTTCGATGCATTTCGGCATCTTCCCGTCGGGGACCAAAATGAGTTTCGCTTTGCCCGTTCGGAATCGCGTGGGAACACGCAGTTGGGTCGACGGGGCGGTCGCGAGAGCGCTCGGCAGCGACGAGTCATCCGCGCGGATCTCTCCTGGCTTTAGAGGGACAGCGGGTTTTGTCAGATAGACGTAGGACGTTGCGCTTGCGCAAGTATCGACCGAGATCGACGCCGATTCGCCTAGAACGAGCTCGCTGTTGGTCACCGCGATCGACGGATGGCAAAGAACCTGTAGTTCGGAGGTGCAGCCCGAGAGGCCCAAGGCCACCGCCACGGCGAGCCCAAAGAGCCCTAGGTGAACGGTTTCACGAATTAATCTCGACTTCATGCCATCATTCAACCACCCGAAGGGCGAAACGCGGTTCGGAGATGAGCACCTTGGTTATGGTGTTCCGTTCTCATCGGGAAGATCGTCCCCGTCGTTCTCCTCGGCCGCCATCGCGTCGATGAGCGCCGCGTTGGACTTCGTGGCGGCCTTGGCAACGGCGTTGAAGATCCGCTTCGCTTCAGTGCTCGTGACATCGGAGTAGGGCACGCCGTTGTTGCCGGCGTTGAAAGCGCGAGCGGTGTCCTGATTCACTTCGACGATGGTTGTCTCGCCGACGTTGTACCAGTGATGAGGACTGTGGATTCGCATGAGTGTCTCCTCGGGGATCGTGACTGGATGAGTTGAGCTGGTTACGGATGCCAGCGCTGTACCGGCGGTGTGGCCGTCGTGGAGGTAGTGGTTGCGGTCGGCGTTGCCGAACGGCAGGGAGAACCCGAACCGGTGCATGTTCGCGCGGAGCCACGCTACGTCTGAGGTCCCAATGTCGAGAGCTACACCGAACCCGTGGTTCGAGCTTCCTGGTGGCGCGATGTGCACCCCGAGGAGCGGATCCACGTTGTAGCGCTTCCACCAGCGGCGCAGCTGCAGTCGGACCTGGACGAACCAGTTGCGGTACGCGCCAATCGGTCCGATCACGTACACGCGCACTCCCTCCCTGCGCGCCGCGGCCTGCATCCGCAGGAACGCATTCACCGAGGCGATGAGGGCTGTCATCGACGTTCCGGGAATTGTGTTGCGGTCCCTGCTCGGTATGAACCCATTGCGGTGAGCCATCAGCCGTTCCTAAGTTGAATCCGCCTGCCGGCGCGGACCACGTGCCCGGCGGCGTTGCGGATCGTGATATCGAAGTTCGTCAAGGCCGTGAGGGCGGCGGCGAGCGTGGTGGTCGCGTACGCGGTCATCCGATTGATCGGACTGCTGATCCCCCGCGCGGGAACGTCGCCAACCTGGCAGACGCCCTCTGCGTCGAAGAATCCAAGTCCGGTAGCCACGGGGTGCTTCTTTCTAGCTCAGCTTGCGGGAGGCCACGGGGCCGCGCCCAGTGGCGACGTGCCTACCGGGGGCGTCCCAAATCACAGTGCTGACGCTGCCAACGTAGTCCTCGGAGGGCGTGCTGGCGAGTACGTTTTCGCGTTAGGTCAGATCAAAGCCACCGCGGCTGTCAGTAAGAAGGCTGGAGTTGAACGGGCGCCGAACCAGATCGGGATGGATCGCTGGACTGGTATTGGCGAAATGCCCGCGCCGGAGACATGCTCAGGCACCCTCGCGGGATTCTTCATACGTCTTCACGGCACCAGACTGCGATTCGGCCGCAGTGTTCATACTGAATGATCTGTGCCCGCCGCTGACCGGCTTCGGGACGTACGTTACGAACGGTCGCGGATGAACTGACGTCGCAGCTGCGGCGACACGAGCAGATCGACGTTGTCTGTTCGCTGCTCGATTGACCCGAGACCGAGCGGCAGTGCACGCACTTCCTGGTTCACAATCCCCGCGAGGAGCTGATCTGTGATTTCTGGCGCCGGGTGCAGATAGGGGCGATCCCAAAACGGGACGGTCGCGTGTGCGGCCTCGCTCAATCCAAGTCGGTTCTGGCGTGCGAGCAATACCTCGAGCGCCGCAGCCATACCTGCTTGCCGCGCAGCGTGGTCGGCGCCGGAGAGCATCGCCTCCAAGAAGGGGCGCAGCTCTCCCGCATCTGCCAGTGCGCCCCACAGCGTTCCAAACCACTTCGAGTAAGGGGGCCAGTGTCGCTCGAGCAGGAACGTCAGGTGCATGATGATCTGTGCCAGCCGGGCGCCAATCACTCGGGAGCCGGCTTCATCGCCGACGTAGGCTGCTCGACCCAGGAACGGCATCTCCTGAGAGAGCCGGGCCCAGTCGCATGCGATGACATACCGCCAGAGGTCCTCCGGGTACCAAGCAAGAGCATCGCGAGCACGGCCGAGTTCACCGTTGCCGTCGAAGAAGACTGGACCTGCGGTGACCTCTAACGCCGCCTGACCCGTGATGGACAGCCAGTCACTCGTCGTTAGGCGATCGCTCCGATCGACCCCGATCGTCGCTGACAGGAAACCTGAAACAGTTTGGACCTCAACGTGGTGTCGAGCAGCGGTTTCACCAGTGAAGGCAAATCGGATCGGAAGACCTCGGAATACTGTTGGGAGCTCGTTGTCGAGCAGACGGACGGTCGCGTCGATCTGATCTTCCTGAGCGACGAAGACGCTCAGCCGGAGTCCCCAGTCGTGGTCACGAGATACCTCATCATCCAGGCCGAGCACATCGGAGCCGGCGCCGAGGCGTCCCGCTGCAAACGATTCTCCCGGCAGGTGCGCTAGAAGTAAGGGTCTGACCAAGTCATCGAAGAACCCACGCGATAGTTCGGCTCCGGTGCAGCTGTGGACGGACACCCTCGCAATTATTCCAGTGCCTCGCGGTCGGCCTCATCCGGATGTTCCGATGCAGCCACAGCGGAGAGGGCGCCGAGATGCCGTGGCGGCCGCGGGGGACGCGAGCTATTGCAGGCCCGCGGGCGGGACTGGCACGTGCTCGGCCGCGAGGAAATCATCACTGATGCGCACGGGAGCGGAGGATGGGTCCGGCTGGTGCCAGCGCTGCGCGTAGACGGTTTCAATCCACAGCCGTCGAATCATCCAGCGCGGAACTCCAAGTCGCGCGGAAAGGGCGACATCGTCACTGATTGCCTCATCCGATTCAAGGAGGGCGCTCCTGAGGGCTTGGAGTTCGCCGTGTGTGACGACTAATTGGACATGATCATCATCGATACGAGCCGAGTCCATGTTGTTCCTATTCGCTTATTAGTTCGAGCAGAAAATCATGCCCCTAGTGGGATCAAGGCGGTGCCGCCGCTTCCCTCCTGGATGACGTGGACGAACTTCGATGTCGCACGGTTGGCGCTGCGGCGGAGGCGGCATGGGTATGCTGGCGCCGTGAGCGTCGCGCGGCGGATCCACGTCTACAAGACGGGACGGTTGCTTCGGTATTGGGTCCTGCCTTCAGCGATTATTGAAATTGGATGCGCTGTGATCGGGACGACCGTCAGCCCGACTCCCGCCAGCGTGGACTGGCCTATGTTCGGATTAATCGTGGCTGTCATCGTACTCATTGCCGCGCGATCGCTCCTGTTCGGGGTTTGGCTAATCGATGGGAAACTTGTTGCGCGTTCGTGGCTCCGAACGAACCGTTTGGATGTCAGGGAAATTGGGCGCTGTGATCGTGTGCCGTATTGGGGACTGATTTACGGGTACCGTGAATCGCGTTCGCTCTGGATGTTGTCCCTGCGGCTGGAGAACGGGTCCACCTTGCTGATCCGGTCGACGATCGCCTCGCGGCGCGTCTCGCGGGCTCAGGTGGAGGAGATACGGGCATATCTCGACGCAGCGAGTGATTCGTAGACGCCGAGTTTTAGTAGAGGTTGAGTTGTCTACTGGGAAGTGGTGCACCCCCTCGGACTTGAACCGAGAACCCACTGATTAAGAGTCAGTTGCTCTGCCAATTGAGCTAGAGGTGCGCTGGCCACGTGAACTTCCGGACCGAGAAGCAAGATTAGCATGAGGTGAAAGCACAGAGCGACGAAAGGGAGACCGACCATGGCCGGAAC
>JAODMF010000022.1 GCA_025464095.1 Glaciihabitans sp. | reverse complement strand
ATCAAGCGGTTCTCAACCGGCGCGATGAGCTACGGCTCGATCTCAAAAGAGGCGCACGAAACGCTGGCGATTGCCATGAACTCAATCGGTGGCAAGTCGAACACCGGTGAGGGCGGTGAGGATGTCGACAGGCTTCTCGACCCGCGTCGCCGCAGCGCAATCAAACAGGTCGCATCCGGTCGATTCGGAGTAACGAGTCTGTATCTGACGAACGCGACCGACATTCAGCTCAAGATGGCGCAGGGCGCAAAGCCCGGTGAAGGCGGCCAGCTGCCCTCGAGCAAGGTGTACCCGTGGATCGCGCGCACCCGCAATGGGACGGCGGGCGTCGGGCTCATCTCTCCGCCTCCGCACCACGACATCTACTCGATCGAGGACCTCAAGCAGCTAATCTTCGACGTGAAGAGGGCGAATCCTGTCGCTCGCGTGCACGTGAAGCTGGTGAGCCAGTCCGGAATCGGCGCGGTCGCCGCCGGGGTGACGAAGGCGCTTGCCGACGTGGTCCTGGTCTCCGGCCACGACGGCGGAACGGGTGCAAGCCCGCTCAACTCGCTCAAGCACGCCGGCACGCCGTGGGAGATCGGACTGGCGGAAACCCAGCAGACGCTCATGCTGAACGGCATGCGCGATCGGGTCGTCGTGCAGGTGGACGGCCAGATGAAGACGGGTCGTGACGTGATCATCGGCGCGCTTCTCGGAGCCGAAGAGTTCGGGTTCGCGACGGCCCCGCTGGTGGTCTCCGGATGCATCCTGATGCGGGTCTGCCACCTGGACACCTGCCCGGTCGGCGTTGCCACGCAGAACCCCGTTTTGCGGGAGCGGTTCACGGGCAAGCCGGAGTTCGTCGTGAACTTCTTCGAGTTTCTGGCCCAGGAAGTACGCGAGTATCTCGCGGCGCTCGGTTTCCGCAGCATCGAGGAGGCCGTCGGACACCACGAGCTGCTCAACATGGACCGCGCGGTCGAGCACTGGAAGGCATCCGGCCTCGACCTCGAGCCGATCCTTGTCGGGCCGCACTTCGACGACGACGAGCCGCGCAGCAACAAGCGCGGCCAGGAGCACGAGCTCGAGAAGCACTTCGACAACGAGCTGATCCGCCGCAGCCGGGATGTTCTCGACAACGGTGGCCACATCTCCATCGAACTGCCTGTTCGCAACACCGAGCGCGCCGTTGGCACCATGCTCGGCCACGAGGTGACCAAGCGTCACGGCGAGCACGGACTCCCGACCGGATCGATCGACATCACCCTCACCGGATCCGCGGGACAGTCGCTCGGCGCTTTCATGCCCAGCGGCATCACCCTGCGTCTTGAGGGTGACAGCAACGACTACGTGGGAAAGGGCCTGTGCGGCGGCGAGATCATCGTGCGCCCCGACCGCAACAGCGTGTTCCTTGCCGAGCGCAATGTCATCGCCGGCAACGTCATCGGCTATGGCGCGACGCGCGGAACCATGTTCATCCGCGGCATCGTGGGGGAGCGGTTCCTGGTTCGCAACTCGGGTGCAACAGCCGTTGTCGAGGGTGTGGGTGACCACGCGCTCGAGTACATGACCGGCGGTCTCGCACTGATCCTCGGCGGAACCGGCCGAAACCTCGGCGCGGGCATGTCCGGCGGTACCGCATACGTCTACGACCTGCGCCCGGAACGCGTCAACCGCGACTCGCTTGCGACCGGCGAACTGTTGCTCGAAGAGCTCGGCAGCGCCGACGTAGCGATCGTGCGCGATCTGCTGGAGCGGCACCGCGACGAGACGGACTCCGCTGTTGCCGGTCGGATGCTTGAGAACATGGACGAGACGATCGCCCGCTTCACTAAGGTGCTTCCGCGCGATTTCGCGGCGGTGCTCGCGACGCGGGCCGAGGCCGTCCACGAGGGACTCGACCCCGACGGCGACGTCGTGTGGTCACGCATTTTGGAGGTGACCGGTGGCTGATCCCAAGGGATTCCTGAAAGTACCGGAGCGGGAGACGCCGCCGCGTCGTCCCGTTGCCGTGAGACTCATGGACTGGAAAGAGGTCTACGAGCAGGGCGACGTCACCCAGCTTCGCCGACAGGCCGGGCGCTGCATGGACTGCGGCATCCCGTTCTGCCATCACGGCTGCCCGCTCGGCAACCTCATCCCCGAGTGGAATGACCTGACCTGGCGCGACGAGGGTCGGGCGGCGATTGACCGCCTGCACGCGACCAACAACTTCCCCGAGTTCACGGGCCGGCTGTGCCCCGCGCCGTGCGAGGCGGCCTGCGTGCTGGGCATCAACCAGCCGCCGGTCACCATCAAGCAGGTCGAGGTTTCGATCATCGACCAGGCCTTCGCCAACGGCTGGGTCACCCCGCATCCGCCGGAGAGGCTGACCGGCAAGACGGTAGCTGTCGTCGGATCCGGCCCGGCCGGGCTCGCGGCGGCACAGCAGCTCACCCGCGCCGGGCACACCGTCGCCGTGTACGAACGCGACGACCGCATCGGCGGCCTGCTGCGCTACGGCATCCCAGATTTCAAGATGGAAAAGAAGCAGATCGAGGCGCGGCTCGACCAGATGAAGGCGGAGGGCACTCGTTTTCGTGCCGGCGTCAACATCGGCGTCGACATCACCTGGGATGACCTGAAGGCTCGCTACGACGCCGTCATCATCGCCACGGGCGCGACAGTGCCCCGCGACCTGCCGATCCCCGGTCGTGACCTGCTCGGTGTGCACTTCGCCATGGACTACCTCGTGCAGCAGAACAAGGTGGGTGCGGGCGACCGTGTCGTGAACCAGCTGACCGCGGAAGGCAAGCATGTCGTCGTGCTCGGCGGCGGAGACACCGGAGCTGACTGCATTGGCACCGCCCACCGCCAGGGGGCGCTCTCCGTTACCAACCTCGCCATCGGCAAGCAGCCGCCTCTTGAGCGCGACAGCGACCAGCCCTGGCCGATGACGCCGACCCTGTTCGAGGTATCGAGCGCCCACGAGGAGGGCGGTGAGCGGGTATTCCTCGCGTCCACCGTCGAGTTCCTGTCAAACGACGCGGGAGAGGTTCGCGGAATCCGCGTGGCCGAGACCGAATACCTGGATGGGCGTCGCGTGCCGAAGGCTGGCACCGAGCGCGAGATCCCGGCCGACCTCGTGCTGCTCGCCCTCGGCTTTACCGGGCCGGAGAGCGACCAGATCGACGGCCAGCTGCGCATCCCGTTCGACAACCGCGGCAATGTCGAGCGCGCGGGCAACTACGAGACCAGCGAGTCGGGCGTGTTCGTCGCCGGGGACGCCGGTCGCGGCCAGTCGCTCATCGTCTGGGCCATCGCCGAGGGCAGGGCCGCAGCATCCGCCGTCGACGCGTTCCTCGAGGGCGAGACCCAGCTGCCGTTCCCGGTCAAGCCGACCGACCGCGCCATCGCGCTCTAGTCTCGACTTCGCTCGCAAATTCACCGATTTCACCCACCACCACAGCACCATTACAGAAGGAAGTCATGAGACGAGCCAAAATCGTCGCGACGCTCGGCCCAGCCACGTCGAGTTACGAAGACATTCGCGCCATTATTGACGCGGGCGTGGATGTCGCCAGAATGAACCTGAGCCACGGGTCGTACGACGTGCACGAGGGCGTCTACGCCAACGTCCGTAAGGCCGCAGAAGATTCCGGCCGCGCCGTCGCCGTACTCGTCGACCTGCAGGGTCCGAAGATTCGTCTCGGAAAGTTCGAAGGTGGCCCCTACGAACTCGCGGTGGGTGACACCTTCACGATCACGACCGAGGATGTCGTGGGAACGAAGGAACTCGTTGGCACCACGTTCAAGGGGCTGCCCCAGGACGTCAAGCCCGGCGACTTCCTGCTCATCGATGACGGCAAGGTCAAGGTCGAGGTCGTCTCGACCGACGGCGTGCAGGTCGTCACCAGGGTGATCGTCGCCGGTCCGGTATCCAACAACAAGGGCATCAACCTGCCCGGTGTCGCGGTCAACGTCCCGGCGCTGTCCGACAAGGATGAGGCGGATCTCCGCTGGGGACTGCGCCTCGGCGCCGACCTCATCGCGCTCTCGTTCGTGAGGAACGCGGATGACGTGCTCCGCGTCCACGAGATCATGGAGGAAGAGGGCCGCAGGGTTCCCGTCATCGCCAAGATCGAGAAGCCGCAGGCGGTCGACCACCTCGAGGCAATCATCGACGCTTTCGATGCGATCATGGTTGCCCGCGGTGACCTGGGTGTCGAGCTTCCGCTCGAGGCCGTGCCGATCGTGCAGAAGCGCACCATCGAGCTCGCGCGACGCATGGCCAAGCCGGTCATTGTCGCGACGCAGATGCTGGAGTCGATGATCTCCTCTCCCGTCCCGACCCGCGCGGAGACCTCTGACGTCGCGAACGCGATCCTCGATGGCGCAGACGCGGTCATGCTCAGCGGTGAGACCAGCGTCGGTGAGTACCCGGAGATTACGGTTCGCACCATGGCGCGCATCGTCGAGTCCACCGAGGACCATGGCCTCGAGCGCATCCCACCGCTCGGCACCAAGCCGCGCACGCAGGGCGGCGCCATCACGCTCGCTGCGGCGGAGGTCGCTGATTTCGTCGACGCGAAGTATGTGTGCGTCTTTACCGAGTCCGGCGATGCCGCGCGGCGCATGTCGCGCCTGCGGTTCCGCATCCCGATGAAGGCGTTCACGCCCGATCCGGCCATCCGACGCCGCATGTCGCTGATCTGGGGAATCGAATCGTTCGTCGTCGACCGCGTGAAGCACACCGACGCCATGTACCGCCAGGTGGATGACGTGCTGCTGGCCGAAGGACTCGCCGAAGTCGGCGACAAGGTCGTGGTGATCTCGGGATCCCCTCCCGGAATCTCCGGTTCGACTAACGACCTGCGGGTGCACATCGTCGGCGACGCGCAGAACGCAGCGGCACCGGTCTGGCAGTAGGCGGTTAGTTGTTGGGGCGCTTGGGGCGGCTCAGGCCGCTGGGCGCTCAGGGCGTGTAGGTCGCTTGGGCCTCTCAAGCCTGAGGCGGCTTAGGCGTCTCAGGCGCTTAGGCGGCTTAGGCCGCTAAGGCGGGAGTGCCCTGCGTGCTGCGGCGAAGAGTCGACTGGTGACTGTTCGCCGCAGTACGTCGTTGCCGCATCCGATCACGGAATCGGGCCGGAGCGGCGGTCACTCGTGCGCGCGACGGCGTGGATGGCGGGTCGCCCCTGCGTACCCGTTGTCCTGGTGGCGGGAGGTATCGTCGTGCCGGTGCCGTCGGGACCCGTAGTGCGGTGGCATGAAGTACCCGCCGTGCCGGTCCGGTGGGTACCCGTTGTGCCAGGGGCATGAAGTACCCGTCGTGCCCGTGGCGTGAGGCACGTGTTGTGCCGGTCCTGTGGGTACCCGTTTTGCTGGTGGCGGGAGTTACTGTCGTGCCCTGGCCTGAGGTAGCCGTTGTGCCGGTGGTGGGGGTCGAACCCACACGCCCTTTCGAGCAAAGCATTTTGAGTGCTCCGCGTCTGCCATTCCGCCACACCGGCGCACAACAACGCCGAGTTTATAGCAATCAGCCGTAGCCGCAGGTTCTGCCCACGCCGGTGTCCTTCCCCCGTTGACTCGGGGAACGTCTCGCCGCTCCGCCGGGCGCCGCATCCGCACCCTGCGGCTCTCGTTGGTCGCGCACGGCGGCTCTCGTGGCGGCGCCATGGCGGCGGCGATTGATTTGGCGGGACTCCGCGCGCGATAGGCTTGTGCCGTGAGTGAGCAGGAGAGTGCGCCGTCAGCGCCACGTCGCGTAGTCGTCGCGGAGGATGAATCCCTCATCCGCATGGATATCGTCGAGATTCTTCGCGACAACGGTTTTGAAGTTGTCGGAGAAGCGGGGGACGGCGAAACCGCAGTTGCCCTCGCGACCGAGCTTCGCCCGGATCTCGTCATCATGGACGTGAAGATGCCGCAGCTGGACGGCATCTCGGCCGCCGAGCGCCTCACCAAGAACCACATCGCACCCGTGGTCCTGCTTACCGCGTTCAGCCAGAAGGAACTGGTCGAGCGCGCGAGCGAGGCTGGTGCGCTCGCCTACGTCGTCAAGCCGTTCACGCCGAACGACCTGCTGCCGGCGATCGAGATCGCGCTCAGCCGTTACACCCAGATCATCACGCTCGAGGCCGAGGTCGCGGACCTCGTGGAGCGGTTCGAGACCCGCAAGCTGGTCGACCGGGCCAAGGGCCTGCTCAACGAGAAGATGGGGCTCACGGAGCCGGAGGCATTCCGGTGGATCCAGAAGGCATCCATGGATCGCCGCCTCACCATGCACGATGTCGCGCAGGCGATCATCGAGCAGCTCTCCGCCAAGAAGTAGCCGCCGCCGCATCCTGCTCGCCGCGTCCCGTTCGCGCGCTTGCCCCCATCCATCCCTGCCCCCGTGACGTGGTGGCGGGAGCTATGGCGCGAGTGGCGGGAATTATGTCTTGACGGCGGGAGCCCAGGCTCCCGCCAGTTCGCTTTATCTCCCGCCATCACGCGCGAGTTGGTGCAATTTCTCGCCACCAGAGGCAACGACCCCGCCGTGAGGGCAACAACTCCCGCCGCGAGCGGCAACAACTCCTGCCGCACGAGCGCACAACGCCGCGCGAGCGAAGCCCACAGCAGCACCACCGCCACACGACCGCACAACCAACACGCCCGCGACGCGCCCCACCACGCCCCGGCGAGCGCGACCGCTACCTGTCCTTGAGAAAATTCGTCATCCGGATGGTGGACAGCCGGCGGCCGCTCTCATCCCGAACCACGATTTCATGCGTTGCAAGCGTGCGCCCGAGGTTGATGGCGTCGCAGGTCGCGGTGACCACACCCGAGTCGATGGATCGCGAATGGGACGCGTTGATCTCGATACCGACGGCGATGCGGCCGGGGCCGGCGTGGATGGCGGACGACACAGATCCGAGGGACTCGCCGAGCACCACGTGGGCTCCACCATGAAGGATGCCGACCACCTGCGTGTTGCCGGCGACGGGCATCGTGGCGACGGAGTGTCCAGCCGACAGCTCGAGGAATTCGATGCCCATTTTGACGGCGAGTTCGCCGCCTCCGCTGTTCACCAGCCGTTCGATGAGGGCAGGGTCGAGGTCATCGGGGAACGTCGTCATTGCATCCTTTTTCGCTGCTGGGCCTGTCGGCAGCCGCGGCTAGGCTTGCTGCGTGTCGGACAACGAAAAGCCTACCCTCATGGTCATTGACGGCCATTCGCTCGCGTTCCGGGCGTTCTACGCTCTTCCCGTCGACAGTTTTGTGAACCGTGAGGGCCAGCACACCAACGCGATCCACGGCTTCATTTCGATGCTGCTGAACCTGCTCGCAAACGAGAAGCCGACCCACGTTGCCGTGGCGTTCGACATCTCGCGATATTCCTTCCGCACTCGCGAATACCCCGAGTACAAGGGCACCCGCGGCGAGACACCGCCGGAGTTCGTCGGCCAGGTTCCCCTGCTCGAAGAGGCGCTCAAGGCGATGAGCATCCCGACCCTGGCCAAGGAGGACTACGAGGCCGACGACATCCTCGCGACCCTCGCCCACCAGGGCTCGGAGCAGGGCTACAACGTCTATGTGGTCTCTGGTGACCGGGATGCGATCCAGATGGTCAACGACAACGTCACGCTGCTCTACCCGAATGCCCGCGGCGTCTCGGAGCTGAAGCGCTACGACCGCGACGCGGTGTTCGAGCGCTACGGGATCGAACCGCACCAGTACCCGGATGTCGCCGCCCTCGTCGGGGAGACCAGCGACAACCTCATCGGCATCGACAAGGTTGGCGAGAAGACCGCCGTCAAGTGGATCGTGCAGTACGGGAGCCTCAGCGAGATCCTCGCGCACGCCGACGAGATCAAGGGCGTCGTGGGGGAGAAGCTGCGGGAGCAGAAAGAAAACGCCATCCGCAACCGCAGGCTGAACCACCTGCTGACCGACATCGAACTGCCGTATGGGCCGGCCGATCTCGAGCGAAAGCCCATGAATACGACGGCGATAAAGGAGATCTTCGACCGCCTGCAGTTCCGCACGCTGCTCGACCGTGTGCTCAAGATCGCGGCCGCTGAGGGACAGGATCCGGATGCTGTTCCGGTTGAGGGCCTGTTCCAAGGCGACGAGACGCCGCCGGTGCGCACCCTCATCGACGAGGAGCTCGCGAAGTGGCTCGATACGGCTTCTGCCCAGGGAACCAGGGCGCTCGGGCTTCGGGTAGAGACCGTCGGCGGCGTGGTGACCGGCCTCGGCCTCGCGACGGCAACCGATTCCGCTTTCGTCCCGTGGGCATCCGGGCGCCCCGATTACGTGGCATTGGAGCAGTGGCTTGCGAGCGCCGCGCCGAAATTCCTGCACGATTCCAAGCGCGAACTGAAGGCGCTGCAGCGCGCCGGTCTGGAGCTCAACGGCGTCGCGTTCGACACGACTCTGGCCGCCTACCTGCTGAAGCCCAGCGGACGGGCGGAAGACCTCGCGGCGCAGGTGTACTCCCATCTCGGCGAAACCCTGCCGCAGTCCGACCCGAACCAGCTGGTGCCCGACACCGAGGCGCTCAGCCCCGCGACCGAGGCCTGGTACGTGCTGCGGCTCTCCGAATATCTCGCTGAGCGCCTGGACTCGGGCTCGCAGAAGGTTCTGGCCGAGATCGAGCTGCCCATGGTCCCGGTGCTCGCGCTGATGGAGACAACCGGCGTGACGGTGAGCGGGCAGATCCTGGCGCGCCTCAATGCTGAGCTCACGGCATCCGCCGCGGAGTTGGCGACGAACGCGTACGCCCAGATCGGGCACGAGGTCAACCTGGGTTCGCCGAAGCAGCTGCAGCAGGTGCTGTTCGAAGAACTCGGTATGCCGAAGACGCGGGCGAACAAGACCGGCTTCTCGACGGACGCGGCTTCGCTCGCCGATCTGCAGGAGACGGCGCCGCACCCCTTTCTCGACCTGCTGCTGCAGCACCGGGATGCCACGAAGCTGAAGCAGATCATCGAGACGCTCGAGCGGGGGACCGGGCCGGATGGCCGCATCCACACCACCTACGACCAGACCGGTACCAGCACGGGCCGGATCTCATCGAACGACCCGAACCTGCAGAACATCCCGGTGAAGACCTCGGTCGGTCGCGAGATCCGGTCCGCATTCGAGAAGGGCGCCGGATTCGAGACGCTGCTGACCGCCGACTACTCGCAGATCGAGATGCGGATCATGGCCCACCTTTCCGGCGATGCCGGGCTGATCGCCGCCTTCAACGAGGGCGAAGACCTGCACCGGTTCGTCGGGTCTCGAATTTTCGGCGTCGAGCCGGCCGACGTGACACCGACCATGCGCACGAAGGTGAAGGCGATGTCCTATGGCCTCGCGTACGGGCTCAGCGCATTCGGCCTCAGCAAGCAGCTGCGGATCGAGACGGCCGAGGCGAAGCAGTTGATGGCCGACTACTTCGCCCGTTTCGGCGCGGTGCGGGAGTATCTCCGCAATGTCGTGGAGCAGGCGCGCGAAGACGGCTACACCGAGACGATTTTCGGCCGTCGCCGCCCGTTCGGCGATCTCAAGTCGAACAACCGGGTCTTGCGCGAGAACGCGGAGCGCGCCGCGCTGAACGCGCCGATCCAGGGTTCTGCTGCCGACATCCTCAAGATCGCGATGCTGGGTGTCGCCGCGGACCTGCGGGAGAAGGAGCTCAAGTCGCAGCTGCTGCTGCAGGTTCACGACGAACTCGTCTTCGAGGTGGCGACCGGCGAACTGGATGTGCTCACGGACATCGTCCGCGACAGGATGGGCCACGCGGCGGACCTGCGGGTTCCGCTCGACGTGCAGGTCGGCACCGGCGCGAACTGGGACCAGGCGGCGCACTAGACGTGAATCGACTCACCCCGGATCGCCTTCGGGACCTGCTCCCTGCATCATCCATCGTTCTCGACGGCTCGGCGACGAACCAGGAAGACGCCATTCGCCATGTCGGTGCGTTGCTGGTCGCGGCGGGTCGGGTCGGGCCCGAGTACGTGGAGGCCATGATCGAACGAGAGGCCGCCGTGTCGACCTTCGTCGGCGATGGAGTCGCGCTCCCGCACGGCACCTCCGCGGTCAAGGTCGCGGTCGTCGCCGACGGCCTTGCCGTGCTGCGCCTGGCCGAGGCGATCGACTGGGGCGGGGAGCGGGTTTCGCTCGTGATCGGCATCGCCGCCCGCGGGCGCGGCTACATCGCCCTCCTCGGTCAGCTGGCATCCGCCCTGCTCGAAATCGGGGGAGCCGAGGCACTCAGCGGGGCGAAGACGACCGAGGAGGTCTACGCGGCTCTCGGAGGAGTCATAGACAGCGCATAGGGGGCGTGTCCTAGTCTCGAAGGATGAGTTCACCGAACGAAACGCCTGACCGCACCACCACCCCGATCGATGCCATCGCCGAAGACTGGGTCGTCACCTACGCGGGGCTTGCCCCCGAGCTCGCGACCTACATCGGTCTCGAGAATGGCAAGACCGGACAGTGGCAGGATTACTCACCCGCCGGCTACGAAGCGATTCGCGAAGCCAGCGCCAGCGTCATTGCGCGCCTCGATGCCGAGGAGCCAAAGGATGATGTCGACTGGGTGACGAAGACCGACCTGCGTGAGCAACTCCAGCTCGATCTCGACCGCATCGACGCCGGCATGCACCTGCGCGACCTGAACGTCATCGCGTCGCCGGCCCAGGGCATCCGGGAAATCTTCGACATCATGCCGACCGCCTCCGAGGAGAACTGGGCGGATATCTCGTCCCGGCTGACCCTGCTGCCGGACGCGATCTCCGGATACATCGAGACCCTCCGCGAGGGCATCGCGAAGGGCATTGTTCCTGCGGCTCGCCAGGTCCGCGAGGTGGTTGAACAGTCGAAATCATCGGCGGATCCCGAGGGCCTGTTCAAGCAGCTCGTCGGTGGCGCCGAGGGCGTGAGCGCCGGGCTCACCAGTGATCTCGCCGCTGGCGCGGCCAAATCCGCTGCCGCCTACGGCCGGCTCGCCGAATTCCTCCAGGACGAGTTGCTGCCGAAGGCGGGGGAGAAGGATGCCGTCGGCCGCGAGATGTACACCCTGGCATCGCGCCAGTTCCTGGGCGCCACGATCGATCTGGACGAGACCTACGAGTGGGGCGTCGAGGAGCTCGCGCGGATGGTCGCCGAGCAGACGTCCGTCGCCAACGAGATCAAGCCCGGAGCATCCGTCGAAGAAGCCATCGAGTTTCTGAACGGTGATGCGAGCCGCAAGCTGCAGGGCACGGAGGCGCTTCAGCGTTGGATGCAGGAAACCAGCGACAAGGCGATCGCCGACCTTGCGAAGTCTAATTTCGACATTCCCGAGGAGGTCAGGCGCCTCGAGTGCATGATCGCCCCGAGTCACACCGGAATCATCTACTACACGGGGCCGACCGATGATTTCTCGCGCCCCGGCCGGATGTGGTGGTCGGTGCCCGAGGGAGTCACGGAGTTCGACACCTGGCGCGAACTCACGACCGTTTACCACGAGGGTGTCCCCGGTCATCACCTGCAGATCGGCCAGGCCGTCTACAACCGCAAGGAACTCAACAGCTGGCGTCGACTGCTGGCCGGCACCTCCGGCCATGCCGAGGGCTGGGCGCTGTACGCGGAGCGGCTGATGGAGGAGCTCGGCTACCTGAGCGACCCAGCGGACCGGCTGGGGATGCTGGACGGCCAGCGCATGCGGGCGGCCCGCGTCGTGCTCGACATCGGCGTGCACCTCGAGAAGCAGCGCCCGGATGGCGGCGGAACCTGGACGGGCGAGTACGCGTTCGAGTTCATGGGCCGCAATGTCAACATGAACGACCAGTTCGTCAAGTTCGAGGTGAACCGCTACCTCGGCTGGCCGGGACAGGCCCCGTCGTACAAGGTGGGCCAGCGCATCTGGGAACAGATTCGTGACGAGTACAAGGCGCGCGAGGGCGATTCCTTCAACCCGAAGGAATTCCACCGCAAGGCCCTGGACCTTGGCGGTGTCGGTCTCGACACTCTCAAGGCCGCCCTGCTCAAGTGACGGATGACCTGGCCATCCCCGCCGACACCATCGGTGAGGGGTGGCTGGAGATCGCCGCGCGCATCCTCGACAGCGGCGCGGCGAGCAGTTACGACTCCCTGCCTATCCTCGAAGTAGCCCGGGCGACCCTCACCATCGCGCACCCGCGCTCCGCCGACCCGATTATCGAGCACCGTGCGGACCCCGAGCGACTGGCCTGGATGCATGCCAATTTCACCGACCACGCGCTCGTGGCCGCGCTCGGTGACGCTCGGAGCTACGCAAGCCGGCTGTTCGACTACGCGGGCACCGGCAGGAGCCAGGTGGACTGGGTCATCCAGCGCCTGCGGGATGACCCGACCACCCGCTCGGCGACGATCACCACGTTCGAGCCGCTGCTCGACACGACCTACATCCCGTGCGTGAGCCTGCTCGATTTCTGGCTGCGGAACGGGGCGCTCGAACAGGTCGTGTACGCGCACAGCATCGACTTCGGGGCAAAGGGCTACGGCAACCTGGTCGAACTCGCCTGGCTGCAGGAGCACGTTGCCGCAGCCCTCGAGGCGCCAATCGGCAGGCTGACGTTCATTGTCAAGTCGGCGCACATCTACGACAGTGAGATCGAATTCATGCGGAACGCGTTGCATTCGGCGGGGGAATGATCCGGTTATCCGTGCTGTTTGGCCTGTTGCAGGCCGCGCGACCATGCGGCTAAGCTTGAACGTCGCACTTTTGTGACTTTCTATCCGCCGCCGCGGCGATCCCCACAACAGTAACTTTCTCCGTGGCCTGAGTATGTCCATAGCTGGAGCAATAACTACATGACAATCGCAACGACCGACAGGGCACCCAAGCAGGTCGCCATCAATGACATTGGATCTGCTGAAGATTTTCTTGCCGCGGTCGAAAAGACTCTGAAGTTTTTCAACGATGGTGACCTTATCGAAGGCATCGTCGTCAAGATCGATCGTGACGAGGTTCTCCTCGACGTCGGTTACAAGACGGAGGGTGTCATCCCCTCCCGCGAACTTTCCATCAAGCACGACGTAGACCCGAGCGAAGTTGTCCAGGTCGGCGACAGTGTTGAGGCCCTCGTTCTCCAGAAGGAAGACAAAGAAGGCCGTCTCATCCTTTCCAAGAAGCGCGCGCAGTACGAGCGTGCGTGGGGCGACGTTGAGAAGATCAAGGAAGCCGACGGCATTGTCACCGGTTCCGTGATCGAGGTCGTCAAGGGTGGCCTCATCGTCGACATCGGGCTCCGTGGCTTCCTGCCGGCATCGCTCATCGAGCTGCGCCGCGTTCGCGACCTCACGCCATACCTCGGCCAGGAGATCGAGGCCAAGATCCTCGAGCTCGACAAGAACCGCAACAACGTCGTGCTCTCCCGCCGTGCGCTGCTGGAGCAGACGCAGAGCGAGAGCCGCACCACGTTCCTCAACAACCTCGCCAAGGGCCAGGTTCGCAAGGGCGTCGTTTCGTCCATCGTCAACTTCGGCGCCTTCGTCGACCTCGGCGGCGTCGACGGACTCGTTCACGTTTCCGAGCTGTCGTGGAAGCACATCGAGCACGCCTCAGAGGTTGTCGAGGTTGGCCAGGAGGTCACCGTCGAGATCCTCGAGGTCGACCTCGAGCGCGAGCGCGTCTCCCTGTCGCTCAAGGCGACGCAGGAAGACCCGTGGCAGGTATTCGCACGCACCCACGCCATCGGCCAGGTTGCACCCGGAAAGGTCACCAAGCTTGTTCCCTTCGGCGCGTTCGTTCGCGTTGCCGAGGGCATCGAGGGCCTGGTGCACATCTCCGAGCTGTCGGGCAAGCACGTTGAGCTCGCCGAGCAGGTCGTATCGGTCGGCGACGAGGTTTTCGTCAAGGTCATCGACATCGACCTCGAGCGTCGCCGCATCAGCCTTTCGCTGAAGCAGGCGAATGAGGGCGTCGACCCCGAGGGTACCGAGTTCGACCCGGCACTCTACGGAATGCTCACCGAGTACGACGACGCGGGAAACTACAAGTACCCCGACGGCTTCGACCCGGAGACCAACGAGTGGAAAGAGGGCTTCGAGACCCAGCGCGAGAAGTGGGAGCAGGATTACGCTGCCGCACAGGCTCGCTGGGAGCAGCACAAGAAGCAGGTCGCAACTGCAGCCAACGAGGAGGACGCACCGTCCGCCCCGGCAGCCGGCTCCTCGTTCTCCAGCGAGTCGGCGTCAGCCGGAACGCTTGCTGATGACGAGTCGCTTGCGGCGCTTCGCGAGAAGCTGTCTTCGAACAACTAGTCCTCTGGCTTAGCCAGTAAGAACGGCCGGATTCCCTCGGGAGTCCGGCCGTTTTGCGTCCCGCTAGCATTGCCCCATGCAACTGATCGGACTCACCGGCGGCATCGCGTCGGGCAAATCCGTTGTCGCGAAGCGGCTCGCCGAGCTGGGTGCGGTGCACGTGGATGCCGACGCGATAGCCCGCGAGGTCGTCGAACCGGGAACTCCGGGCCTCGCCAGCATCCGCGCGGCTTTTGGCGACGGGGTGATCGCGCCGGACGGCTCGCTCGATCGCGCCGCGCTGGGAGCAATTGTGTTCACCGATCCGCAGAAGCGTGCCGTTCTCAACGGGATCACGCATCCTGCGGTCTGGAAGCGGTCGCGCGAACTGTTCGCCGCGGCGGAGGTGGCCGATCCGAACGCGATCGTCATCTACGACGTGCCGCTGCTGGTCGAGGGATCCGATTCACGACCGATGACGTTCGACCTCATCGTGGTCGTGCATGCGAGCATGGCCACCCGCATTTCGCGCATGGTCGAGTTGCGTGGAATGAGTCGGGATGAAGCGCTGCACCGTCTGAACTCGCAGGCCAGCGACACGGAGCGCCTCGCGGTCGCTGACGTCGTGATTGACAACGATGGCGACCTCGAGAACACGCTGGCCGAGGTAGACGCGCTCTGGCAGATGCTGGCGAACCGGGCCGGCTAGCGCGGAATTGCGCTGGGGGCGCAACGCCAGCGCCTGTCAGTGGCGCTCCGTAAACTTGGGGTATGGAGCCAACCCGTTCAGTGCGCCCGTTTGAGGTCGTCAGCGACTATGTGCCGAGCGGCGACCAGCCCACGGCTATCGCGGAACTCGCCCATCGCATCAATGCGGGCGAAACAGACGTCGTTCTCCTCGGGGCCACCGGTACCGGTAAGTCCGCAACCACCGCCTGGCTCATCGAGCAGGTGCAGCGCCCGACCCTCGTCCTCGCGCACAACAAGACCCTGGCCGCCCAACTCGCCAACGAGTTCCGCGAACTCATGCCCAACAACGCCGTGGAGTATTTCGTCTCCTACTACGACTATTACCAGCCTGAGGCCTACGTTCCGCAGACCGATACCTTCATCGAGAAAGACAGTTCGATCAACGCCGAGGTGGAGCGACTGCGGCACTCGACAACCAACTCGCTGCTCAGTCGGCGTGATGTCATCGTCGTGTCTACCGTGTCGTGCATCTATGGGCTCGGAGCGGCCGAGGAGTACCTGGAGGCCATGGTGGCGCTGCAGGTCGGCATGAAGATCCCGCGCGAGACTCTCATCCGCAAGTTCGTCGGAATGCAGTACCAGCGCAACGACGTGGACTTCTCCCGCGGCAAGTTCCGCGTGCGTGGCGACACGCTCGAGATCATCCCCGTGTACGAGGAGCACGCCATCCGCATCGAGATGTTCGGCGACGAGATCGAGGCGATCTATGCGCTGCATCCCCTGACCGGCGACGTGCTCAAGAGAATGGATGCCGTCTCCGTCTTTCCGGCGACCCACTACGCGGCCAGCCCCGACACCATGAAAAGCGCGATCGTCACGATCAAGGAGGAGCTGGCACTTCGCCTTGCCGACCTCGAGCGCCAGGGCAAGCTCCTCGAGGCGCAGCGGCTGCGGATGCGCACGACCTTCGACATCGAAATGATGGAGCAGATCGGGTTCTGCAACGGAATCGAGAACTACTCCCGCCACATCGACGGGCGTGCTCCCGGCCAGGCGCCGAACTGCCTGCTGGATTACTTTCCCGACGATTTCCTCGTGGTCATCGACGAATCTCACGTGACCGTGCCGCAGATCGGCGCGATGTACGAGGGCGATGCCTCCCGCAAACGCACCCTGGTCGAGCACGGCTTCCGCCTGCCCAGCGCGCTGGACAACCGCCCGTTGCGGTGGGAAGAGTTTCTCGACCGGGTCGGCCAGAAGGTCTACCTCTCGGCGACGCCGGGCAAGTACGAAATGGGCATCACCGACTCGGTGGTCGAGCAGATTATCCGCCCGACCGGGCTCATCGATCCGCAGATTGTCGTCAAGCCGTCCAAAGGTCAGATCGACGACCTGCTCGAGCAGATCCGGCAGCGGGTGGAAAAGAACGAGCGAGTGCTCGTGACGACCCTCACCAAGAAGATGTCCGAGGAACTCACCGACTTCCTTGGCGAGGCGGGTGTTCGCGTGCGCTACCTGCACTCGGATGTCGACACGCTCCGCCGGGTCGAGCTGCTGACCGAACTGCGCGCGGGCGTGTACGACGTGCTGGTCGGTATCAACCTGCTCCGGGAGGGCCTCGACCTGCCGGAGGTCTCACTCGTGGCCATTTTGGATGCGGACAAGGAGGGATTCCTCCGGTCGTCCACCTCCCTCATCCAAACCATCGGTCGGGCCGCTCGAAACGTGTCCGGCGAGGTGCACATGTACGCCGATGTGCTCACCGACTCGATGAAGCAGGCGATCGAGGAGACCAACCGCCGCCGCGAGAAGCAGGTTGCCTACAACCTGGAGCGCGGGGTGGATCCGCAGCCACTGCGCAAGAAGATCGCCGACATCACCGACATTCTCCTCAGGGAGGGCGCGGATACCGCCGAACTGCTGTCCGGGCGCGGCAACGGCAAGAAGCGTTCGCCCACGCCGAACCTCCGTCGCGAGGGCCTCGCCGCCGAGGGGGGCAACAGTCTCGAATCGATCATTGCCGACCTCAACGAGCAGATGCTCCAGGCGGCTGGTGAGCTGAAATTCGAGCTGGCGGCACGCCTGCGCGACGAAGTGTCCGACCTGAAGAAGGAACTCCGCCAGATGGAATCCGCCGGCCACCTGCGCTAGGCGACCGCCCGCGCTTCTGTTCCCTTCCGCGACGATTGTGCCCGCGCGCGCGGGCACAATCGTCCGCAGGGGGCACAATCGCCCCGAGGGCACTCAGGCCACGGACGGCACGCCCGCGAGGGATTCGTGGAGGTCGATCATTCTTGCCGTGGTCGACCTCCAGTCGAACTGGGCGGCGAGAGCGCGGGCATCGGAACGCCTGGTTTCGGTGGGCTGCGCGAGGATGCCCTGAACGGCATCCGCGAGCTGGATGCCGGTGCTCCCGAGCGCCACCGGGGTTCCGCTCGCCAGCGCCTCGAGTCCTGACAGCCGGCGCACATCGTGGGTCGCGGGGGAGAGCATGGCGTCCGAGCTCGCGAGCAGCACCGCCAGCTCGTGGCGGTCATCCAGTCGCCCCAGAAGGCTCACCGGCAGGTCCACCGCTGCGCGTTCGACGCGGCCGCGAAGGGGACCGGCGCCGACGACGACCAGCCGCGCATCGACGCCGCGGGCGCGAAGGGTGCGCAGGGCGTCGAGCGATGCGAGCGGCATCCGGTCGTTGGAGAGCCGGCCGACATGGGTGAGCAGCACCTGCGACCGGTCGAGCACCTCGGAGCGCACTTTGGCCGACCAGCGAAGCGGCGAGAAGACCTCCAGGTCGACGCCCGGATCGACGCGAATCACGCGGCCCGGAAGGATTGCCTCGAACCGGCGGGCGGATGCCTCGTGCGAGCTAACGACGGCGCGGTACGGGGCGAGGAGGCCCGGCTGGAGCGTCCACTCCGCGGGGGGACCCAGGGAGACGACGGTCGCGGGAATGCCCTGCTTCTGCGCCCAGCCGCCGAGTCGCCGCATCGTGAGGCGATCGGAAACCTCAAGGCTGTCCGGCGCCAACTGTGCGAGCAGTCGACGCACCCCGAAGTCGACGGCGAGCGGGCGGTAGCGGTCACCCACGAGCGATCGGGCGGCGATGGTGTGCCGGGTGCCCCAGGGCAGGTGTTCGTGATCCTGCCTCGGCCCGGGAGCGATGACGAAGTACTGGTGGCCGGCGCGGCGATAGGCACGGCCCAGCTGCTCGAGGGTGGTGGCGAGGGCACCGGATGCCGGGCCGTGGAAGTTGGCGACGTGCACGATGCGCATGGGTGCAATTATCCCCCGCCGACCATTCGCGCCCGGGTCCGAGGGGCGCGCGCAGCAGCAATGTCGGTCGTCGCCATAGAATGTAGAGAGTGACAATTTCATCCGTAGAGGGCCTCCCGACGCTCAGCGTTCGAGGCGCTCGGGTACACAACCTGAAGGATGTCGACCTAGAGATTCCGCGCGACGCGCTCGTCGTGTTCACCGGCCTTTCCGGCTCCGGTAAGTCCTCGCTGGCGTTCGACACCATCTTCGCCGAGGGCCAGCGCCGCTACGTCGAGTCGCTCTCTGCCTATGCCCGCCAGTTTCTCGGCCAGGTCGATCGCCCGGATGTCGACTTCATCGAGGGACTGAGCCCGGCCGTCTCGATCGACCAGAAGTCCACGAACCGCAACCCGCGGTCGACGGTCGGCACCATCACCGAGATCTATGACTACATGCGCCTGCTCTGGGCACGCATTGGCATCCCGCACTGCCCCATCTGTGGCGAAAAGATCGAGCGCCAGACGGTGCAGCAGATCGCCGACCAGCTGATGACCCTGGAGACGGGAACGCGCTACCAGATCGTCAGCCCGGTGATCTCGCAGAAGAAGGGCGAGTTTGTCGACCTCTTCAAGGAGCTTGCGGCGAGCGGATACTCCCGGGCGATCGTCGATGGCGAGCAGATCCAGCTGAGCGAACCACCGACTCTGAAAAAGCAGGTCAAGCACGACATCTCGGTCGTGGTCGACCGGCTCGTGGCTGCCGACGACATCCTGACCCGGCTGACCGACTCCCTCGAGACGGCGTTGCGCCTGACAGACGGGCTCGTCTCGGTCAACTTCGTGGACGAGACAGGGGATGCCGCGTGGCGAAACTTCTCTGAGAAACTCTCCTGCCCGAACGGCCACCCGCTGCAGCTCACCGAGATCGAGCCGCGCACCTTCTCATTCAACGCCCCGTTCGGCGCCTGCCCGGAATGTTCCGGACTCGGTACCCGCATGACGGTCGATGCCGACCTGCTCATTGCCGACAATTCGGTGAGCCTGCGCGACGGCGCCATTCTGCCGTGGACCAACTCCGGCAAGGGCGTGTACAACTACTTCGAGCGGTTGCTCGAGGGGCTCGGCCGCGACCTCGACTTTTCACTGGACACCCCGTGGGGCGACCTGCCCGACCAAGTCCGGGGCGCCATCCTCAATGGCAACAACTTCGAGGTGACGGTGCAGTGGCGCAACCGCTTCGGGCGCCAGATGAAGTACTCGACCGGTTTCGAGGGGGTCATCCCGTACATCGAACGCAAAAACCTCGAGGCAGACACGGACTGGACGCGCCAGCGATTCGCGGCGTACCTGCGCGAGACGCCATGCCCGGTCTGCAATGGCAAGCGGCTCAAGCCCGAAGTGCTCGCCGTCACTGTGAACGACTTCAGTATTTCGGACATCTGCGAGCTCAGCCTCGTGCAGTCGCACGACTTCATGGCCAAGGTGGTGCTGACCGAGCGCGAGGCAAAGATCGCGGCGCAGGTCCTGCGTGAGATCAAGCTGCGCCTCGAGTTTCTCGTCGAAGTGGGTTTGAGCTACCTCGACCTCTCTCGCGCCGCAGCCACACTGAGCGGCGGCGAGGCCCAGCGCATCCGTCTCGCCACCCAGATCGGTTCGGGGCTCACGGGTGTCCTGTATGTTCTGGATGAGCCGAGCATCGGCCTGCACCAGCGCGACAATCGCAGGCTCATCGAGACCCTTGTCAAGCTGAAGAATCTCGGCAACACGCTTATCGTGGTCGAGCACGACGAAGACACCATCCGCACTGCCGACTGGATCGTGGATATCGGCCCCGGAGCCGGCGAGCACGGCGGCGAGGTAGTCCACTCCGGCTCGTACAAAGACCTGCTCGCGAACAAGAGGTCGCTGACCGGGGACTATCTCTCCGGGCGCAAGTCCATTGAGACGCCGACCTCCCGTCGTGCGGTCGACCCGAAGCGGGAGATCACGGTCGAGGGCGCTCGCGCCAACAACCTGAAGAACGTGAACGTGACGTTCCCCCTCGGCTTGATGACGGCCGTCACGGGCGTCAGCGGTTCGGGCAAGTCCTCGCTCGTCAACGACATCCTGTACAAGGTTCTCGCCAACGAATTGAATGGTGCGCGCCAGATTCCGGGAAAGCACACGCGGGTCACGGGTCTCGACAATCTCGACAAGGTCGTGCACGTCGACCAGGCACCGATCGGACGTACCCCGCGCTCGAACCCGGCGACCTACACCGGCGTGTTCGACAAGATCCGCACGCTCTTCTCCGAGACCGGGGATGCGAAGGCTCGCGGCTACCTGCCCGGCCGGTTCAGCTTCAACGTCAAAGGCGGTCGCTGCGAGAACTGCTCCGGTGACGGCACGATCAAGATCGAGATGAACTTTCTGCCCGACGTGTACGTCGCGTGCGAGGTGTGCGGGGGAGCGCGGTACAACCGGGAGACCCTCGCGGTGAAGTACAAGGGCAAGAACATCGCCGAGGTGCTCGACATGCCCATCAGCGAAGCCGCGGACTTCTTCGAGGCCATCTCGGCCATCCACCGGTACCTGAAGACGCTCGAGGAGGTCGGGCTGGGCTACGTGCGGCTCGGCCAGAGCGCCACCACCCTCTCGGGCGGTGAGGCGCAGCGGGTCAAGCTCGCGACGGAGCTGCAGCGCCGTTCGATGGGCCGAAGCATCTACGTGCTGGATGAGCCGACCACGGGCCTGCACTTCGAAGACGTGCGCAAGCTCCTGCTCGTCTTGAACGGCCTGGTCGACAAGGGCAATACTGTGATCGTGATCGAGCACAACCTTGACGTGATCAAGTCCGCCGACTGGATTATCGACCTCGGCCCCGAGGGCGGGGCGGGCGGCGGCAAGGTGCTCGGTGAGGGCACGCCTGAGGAGTTGTCGAGGCTGAAGAAGAGCCACACTGCCAGCTTCCTCAAGGAGGTCCTGGCGGGCTCGTAGGCCGCCGGGCGCGCACATGGCCGATACCGTCAGTTATCGCCCCAAGGCGGGCGAAATCCCCACCCAGCCGGGCGTGTATCGCTTCCGCGACCCCTCCGGCCGGGTGCTGTACGTCGGCAAGGCAAAGAATCTCCGCGCACGGCTGAGCAACTATTTCGCACCACTGCATACGCTGCACGATCGCACGCGGCGGATGGTCACGACTGCGTCATCCGTCGAATGGACGGTGGTCGGCACTGAGTTCGAGGCCCTGCAGCTCGAGTACACGTGGATCAAAGAGTTCGTACCGCCGTTCAACGTCGTGTTCCGCGACGACAAGTCGTACCCCTACCTCGCGATCACGCTGCAGGAACAGGTTCCTCGCGTGCTTGTCACCCGCAACCGCGCGATGAAGGGCGCACGCTATTTCGGGCCCTACACGAAGGTCTGGGCGATTCGCGAGACCGTGGACGTGCTCCTCAAGGCATTCCCGATGCGCAGCTGCTCGGATGCGACCTACAAGCGCGCGGAACAGACCGGCCGGCCCTGCCTCCTCGGCGATATCGGCAAGTGCGCCGCTCCCTGTGTCGGCCGCATTTCGAAAGAGGACCACAAGGCGATCGCCCTGGACTTCGCCTCGTTCATGGCGGGCAACGATGCTCGCTACACGGGAGAGATCGCGCGGAAGATGAAGGCAGCATCCACCGAATTCGATTACGAGTCTGCAGCCCGCTATCGCGACCAGCTGGGAGCCATGGAGGCCGCGCTCTCGAAGAGCGCGATCGTGCTGGCCGACGACATTGACGCCGACATCTTCGGCATTGCCCACGACGAGCTTGCCGCTGCCGTGCAGCAGTTCATCGTGCGTGGCGGGCGGATCCGCGGTGTCCGCAGCTGGGTCGTCGACAAGGAGCTCGATGTCGAACTGCCCGAACTGGTCGAGATCGTGCTGCAGAACGCCTATGAGGGCGATGTCGTGCCTCCTCGCGAGATTCTCGTCCCGGCGCTCCCGGACGACCAGGCAGAGCTCGAGCAGTTTCTCAGCAACGTGCGCGCCAGCGACTCGGCCGGCAGGGTGGCGCTCCGAGTCGCGCAGCGCGGCGACAAGGCCGCGCTCGCACAGACCGTTGAGACGAACGCCAAGAGTGCGCTCATCCTCTACAAGACCCGCCGCAGCGGTGACTTCGTGGCACGGTCCCAGGCCCTCGCCGATATTCAGGAGGCGCTGGGCATGCCCGATGCGCCGCTGCGCATGGAGTGCTACGACGCATCCCACCTTGGCGGAACCAATGTCGTCGCGTCGATGGTGGTCTTCGAAGACGGCCTGCCGCGCAAAGACCAGTACCGCCGCTTCAGCATCCCCGAAACCACGGACGACACCGATTCGATCTACCAGACGCTCAGCCGCCGCCTCGCCTACCTCGACAGTGACGAGGTGCGCAACGCGCAGGATGCCGTCGAGTTGTCGCTCTCCGAGGGGGAGGTGGCGGGAGATGAGACCAAGCGAGGCAAGTTTGCATACCGCCCGAACCTGCTGATCGTGGACGGCGGGCAGCCCCAGGTCGCGGCCGCGCAGCGCGCACTCGATGACGCCGGCATCACCGGCATCACCCTGTGCGGGATTGCAAAGCGGCTGGAGGAGATCTGGCTTCCGGATTCCGATTTTCCCGTCATCCTGCCCCGGAACAGTGACGCTCTGTTTCTGTTCCAACGGATTCGGGATGAGGCACACCGCTTTGCGATCACGTACCAGCGCCAGCGCCGCTCCGGCGATATCACGTCGATGCTTACCGACATCCCCGGTCTCGGCCCGTCGCGGGTCAAGTCCCTGCTCAAGCACTTCGGGTCCGTCACACGGCTGCGCGCGGCCGACCGTGAGGCGATTTCCGAGGTGACCGGTGTCGGCGCAACGCTTGCCAACCAGATCTACGAGCGGCTGCGTTCCTAGCCCGCGGAGTCCCGGCGGCGTCAGGCCGCGGCAGCACGCCGGTAAACTAGCGACTACTTCTTCACGCGCCGATCGAGAGCCTGGGCACCATGACCGCGGATAGCGAGCAACAGGACCTGCTGATCGTGACGGGGATGTCCGGCGCGGGCCGGTCAACCGTCGGAAATGCTCTGGAAGACCTCGGCTGGTATGTCGTTGACAACCTCCCGCCGCAGATGCTGCGCCCGCTGGTCGACCTTGCCGAGCACGCCGGAACGGCACTGCCGAAGCTCGCGGCGATCGTCGATGTGCGCGGCGGAAGGCTGTTCGCTGACGTCCTCGAGGCGGTCGAGTCACTGCGTTCGACCACGGCAGTGCGCGTGCTTTTCCTCGATGCGACCGACGGCGCGCTCGTACGCCGGTTCGAGCAGGTTCGTCGACCGCACCCGCTGCAGGGCACCGGCACGCTCCTCGATGGCATAGCCGCCGAGCGCGAGCGAATGCAGGAGCTGCGCGAGACGAGCGACATCGTGCTCGACACGTCGGAACTCAACATCCATCAGCTCGCAACGGCCATCAACGACAAGTTCGCGCGCGAGGATGCCGCGGGCGTGCAGCTGACGATCCTGAGCTTCGGCTTCAAGTACGGGCTGCCCGCCGACGCCGACCTGGTCGCCGACCTGCGATTTTTGCCGAACCCGTTCTGGATCCCCGAGCTGAAGTCCCTCACCGGGCTCGATGAGCTGGTGAGCGAGTATGTTCTCGCCCAGCCGGGTGCCACCGAATTCATCGACAGGTACGCCTCGGCGATGGCTCCGGTGTTCGCCGGGTACCAGCGTGAGAACAAGAGACACGCTACGATCGCCGTTGGATGTACCGGAGGAAAGCACCGCTCCGTTGCCGTTGCCGTTCGCCTCGCGACGCTGCTCAGCGGCCTTCCGGGTGTTGCGGTGAATGTTAAGCACCGCGATCTCGGCCGCGAATAGCGGCCCGGCACACCGAAGTAGAAAAGGAATCAACCTGTGGCACTTACCGCTGACGTGAAGGACGAACTGACCGGTGTCGAGGTCAGCAAGACCACGGTTAGAGCGGCAGAACTGGCCACGATCCTGCGTTTCGCCGGTGGGCTGCACCTGATCTCCGGCCGCATCGCGATCGAAGCAGAACTGGACACCCCACAGCTCGGCCGCCGCGTCCGCAAAGACCTGGCGGAGCTGTACGGGGTACGCAGCGAGATCTCCGTCGTTTCGGCATCCGGTATCCGTCGCACCAGCCACTACCTCGTGCGCGTTCTCGACGGGGGAGAGACCCTCGCCCGGCAGACCGGCCTCCTCGATGCGCGCCGTCGCCCCATCCGCGGCCTCCCGAACAAGCTGACCACCGGCTCGCGTGAAGAACTCGCCGCGGTCTGGCGTGGGGCGTTCCTTGCGCACGGCTCTCTCACCGACCCGGGCCGCTCTGCGGCACTCGAGATCACCTGCCCCGGCAACGAGGCGGCGATGGCCCTCGTGGGTGCGGCCGGCCGACTCAAGATCTCCGCCAAGGCGCGCGAGGTGCGGGGGGTGCACCGCGTCGTCATCCGCGACGGTGAGGCGATCGGCGCGATGCTCGTGCTCATGGGCGCCGTCCACAGCGTCGCCGCGTGGGAAGAAATGCGCAAGCGCCGCGAGGTTCGCGCGACAGCCAACCGCCTGGTTAACTTCGACGACGCGAACCTGCGGCGCTCCGCCCAGGCCGCAGTGGCCGCCTGCCTGCGGGTCGAGCGTGCGATGGAGATTCTCGCCGACGACGTTCCCGAGCACCTTCGCTACGCGGGGGACCTGCGCCTGCGTTTCCGTGACGCGAGCCTCGACGAACTCGGCCACCACGCGGATCCGCCCATGACGAAGGATGCCGTGGCCGGCCGCATCCGCCGCCTGCTCGCGATGGCCGACAAGAAGGCCTCCGATCTCGGCATCCCCGGCACGGATGCAAACGTTCCGCCAGACATGGACGACGTCTAAGCACGAACGGCGTCCTGCTGGCGGGTTCGTTCCTCACGGGAAGCATCGAGGGGGCGCGCGGGTTCAGTTCATTAGACTGAACAGGTCACCCGCCGCGGCACGAAAGCGCGCCGTTCGGGCCAATTTGCTAGGAGATATTGATGGCTGAGTACACCCTTCCAGACCTTCCCTACGACTATGCGGCCCTCGAGCCGCATATCAGCGCTCGGATCATGGAGTTGCACCACGACAAGCACCACGCGGTCTACGTCGCCGGTGCCAACACCGCCCTCGCCAAGCTCGCGGAGGCGCGCGAATCCGGCGATTACGCCACAGTGCCGAAGCTCGAGAAGGACCTCGCGTTCCACCTCGGCGGCCACATCAACCACTCGATTTTCTGGAAGAACCTCTCACCGGACGGCGGGGACAAGCCCACCGGCGAACTCGCGGCGGCGATCGACGAGTTCTTCGGTTCCTTCGACAAGTTCGTCGGCCACTTCTCCGCAGCGGCGACCAGCCTGCAGGGATCGGGCTGGGCGGTGCTCTCCTGGGATCCGGTGGGCAAGCAGCTCATCATCCAGCAGCTGTTCGACCAGCAGGGCAACACCGCACTCGGCACCGTCCCAGTGCTGCAGCTCGACATGTGGGAGCACGCCTTCTACCTCGACTACGTCAACGTGAAGGCTGACTACGTGAAGGCCTTCTGGAACATCGTGAACTGGGTGGACGTTGACGCCCGCTTCACGGCCGCTCGCGAAAACGCGAGTGGGCTACTGCTACTGTCGTAACGGCATTGTGGCCGGGGCTTCCACCCCGGCCACAGCTGCAAATCCACCACCCTGAGCGTCACCCTCAGACGCCTGAAACCCTGGAGTTCCATTGAGTGTCAAGATCGGTATCAACGGCTTCGGTCGTATCGGCCGTAACTTTTTCCGTGCGGCCCTTGCGAAGGGTAGCGACCTCGAGATCGTTGCCGTCAACGACCTCGACAACCCCGCCGCCCTCGCGCACCTGCTGAAGTACGACACGGTTGGTGGCCGCCTCGACGCCACCGTTGAGGTTGATGGCGACACCATCATCGTCAACGGCAAGCCGATCAAGGTCCTCGCAGAGCGCGACCCGTCCGCCCTGCCGTGGGGAGACCTCGGCGTCGATGTGGTGATCGAGTCCACCGGTCGTTTCACCAAGTCGGCGGATGCGCGCAAGCACATCGAAGCAGGAGCCCGGAAGGTCATCGTCTCCGCTCCCGCGACGGGCGACGATGTCGCCACACTGGTTCTCGGCGTCAATGAGGGTACCTACGACCCCGCGACCCACGACATCATCTCCAACGCGTCCTGCACCACGAACTGCCTCGCGCCGCTGGCCAAGGTGTTCATGGACAGCTTCGGGATCGAACGCGGCCTGATGACAACGGTCCACGCCTACACGGCCGACCAGAACCTGCAGGATGGCCCGCACAGCGACCTGCGTCGTGCCCGCGCGGCCGCCGCGAACATCATCCCGACGTCAACCGGTGCAGCCAAGGCGCTCGGCCTGGTCATCCCGGAGCTCGTCGGCAAGCTCGACGGCTATGCACTGCGCGTTCCGGTCATCACGGGCTCGATCACCGACCTGACGGTCACGGCTTCGCGCCCGGTAACGGTCGCCGAGGTCAACGCGGCCTACAAGGCTGCCGCCGAGGGTCCGCTCAAGGGCATCCTCAGCTACACCGAGGACGAAATCGTCTCGAGCGACATCCAGGGCGACCCGCACTCGTCGATCTTCGATGCCGGCCTCACCAAGGTGATCGGCGACCAGGTCAAGGTTGCATCCTGGTACGACAACGAGTGGGGCTATTCCAACCGTCTCGTTGACATCACCGAGTACGTCGCAGAGCGACTGTAGGCAGAATCATGTCGCTCCGAACGCTGGACAGTCTCGGCGACCTGACGGGCAAGCGGGTGATCGTCCGCTGTGATCTGAATGTTCCTTTGAAGAACGGCCACATCACTGACGACGGTCGCATCCGCGCGTCCCTGGGGACCCTGAACGCGTTGATCCAGGCCGGAGCGAAGCTGGTCGTGATTTCGCACCTCGGTCGCCCGGACGGTGAGCCCGACGCGAAGTACAGCCTCGCGCCCGTGGCGCAGCGCATGTGCGAGCTCCTGGGCAAGCCGGTCGTCTTTGCGGCCGACACCGTTGGTTCGGCGGCCGAGGAAGCAGTCGAGGGTCTCGATACGGGAGACGTCGCCCTGTTGGAGAACCTGCGATTCAACGCACACGAGACGACAAAGGACGAGGGTGAGCGTACCGAGTTCGCGAAGCGCCTTGCGAAATTCGGCGACGCCTTTGTGTCCGACGGGTTCGGCGTCGTTCATCGCAAGCAGGCGAGCGTCTACGAACTGGCGACGCTACTGCCGAGCGCGGCCGGACTGCTGATCGAGTCGGAACTCGCGGTGCTGGAGAAGCTCACGATCAACCCGGAGCAGCCGTACACGGTGGTTCTGGGCGGGTCGAAGGTCTCCGACAAGCTCGACGTGATCGGCGCCCTGCTGCCCAAGGTCAACCGGCTGCTGATCGGTGGAGGGATGTTGTTCACCTTCCTGGTCGCCCAGGGCTACAAGGTCGGCGCGAGCCTGCTCGAGAAAGACCAGGTCGAGGCGGTCACCGGCTACCTCGCGAAGGCGAAAGAGCTCGGCGTGGAGATCGTGCTGCCGACGGATGTGGTCGTCGCCGAAAAATTCGGCAGCGACGCGAAACACGTCGTTGCTCCCGCGCAGGCGATCGAGGACACCGAGTTCGGAGCTGGGGGACTGGGCCTCGACATCGGCCCCGACACCGCAAAGAACTTCGCCGACATTATCTCGTCGTCGAAGACGGTCTTCTGGAACGGCCCGATGGGCGTATTCGAGCTCGCGCCGTTTGCGGCCGGAACGAAGGCCGTCGCGGCCGCACTCACTACTCTCGACGGCTTCGGGGTCGTCGGTGGTGGAGACTCCGCGGCCGCAGTACGCGAGCTCGGGTTCCACGACGACCAGTTCGGACACATCTCTACCGGCGGCGGCGCCAGCCTCGAATACCTCGAAGGCAAGCACCTGCCCGGCCTGGAGGTCCTCGGATGGCAAAAGTAGCCCGCATCCCGTTCATCGCGGGCAACTGGAAGATGAACCTGGATCACCTCCAGGCCATCGCATTCGTTCAGAAGCTGGCGTGGAGTCTCAAGGACGCCCGGCACGACTTCGCCGCGACCGAGGTCGCGGTGTTCCCGCCGTTCACCGACCTCCGCAGCGTGCAGACGCTGATCTCGGCCGACAAGCTCGATCTCAAATTCGGCGCACAGGATGTCTCCGAGCACGAGTCCGGCGCTTACACCGGCGAGATCTCAGCGGCATTTCTCAAGGCACTCGACGCCGCGTACGTGATCATCGGCCACTCCGAGCGTCGAACCCTGCACGGCGAAGATGACGAGAAGGTCGCGGCCAAGGTGGCGGCGGCCGTCAAGCACGGCATCGTGCCCGTAATCTGCGTTGGGGAAACGGCCGAGGACCTGGCACGGTACGGGCCGAGCGCCATCCCCGTCCAGCAGCTGCGTGGAGCGCTGTCGGGCATCGCCGGAGCGACTGACATTGTCGTCGCCTATGAACCCGTGTGGGCTATCGGTTCGGGCCAGGCGGCGACGCCGGAGCAGGCGGAGCAGGTATGCGCTGCCCTGCGCGAGGTGGTCGCAGCGGTGCTCGGCGACGAGGTCGCGGCCGCGACGCGCATTCTCTACGGCGGATCGGTGAAGGCATCCAACATCGCGAGCTTCATGCGGCAGTCGAACGTCGATGGCGCCCTCGTGGGAGGAGCGAGCCTCGACATCGGCGAGTTCGCCAGCATCGCGCAGTTCCTGAAGCACGTCGGAACCTGAGGGGTATTCGGAGGCGGTCGCGCCTGTTCGTTCCCCTGCCCGTTATACTTCAATACGGTTCACACCCGTTCGAAAGGTAGTCCGTGCAAATTCTCGAAGTCGTACTGCAGGTGATCCTGGGTCTCACCAGTCTCCTGCTTACGCTGCTCATCCTGCTGCACCGTGGTCGCGGCGGCGGTCTCTCCGACATGTTCGGCGGAGGCGTCACGTCCAACCTCGGCGCGTCAGGCGTGGCCGAGCGGAACCTGAATCGCATCACCGTCATTCTGGGCATCGTGTGGATCAGCTGCATCGTCATCCTTGGTCTCATCACCAAGTTCACCGGCGCCTGATTCCGCCCTCAATCCTCTAGTAAAGGCAAAGCAATGGCTTCTGGTGGTAGTGCAATTCGTGGCTCGCGCGTAGGCGCTGGCCCCATGGGAGAACAGGACCGCGGATACCACGCGGAGCGCATCCAGGTGTCGTACTGGGACGAAATGGGCAACGAGACGGTGCGCAACTTCGCCGCTAACCTGCCTGCGGAAGAGATTCCCGACATCATCGATTCGCCCTCGACCGGGCTTCCCGCCGGACGGGACAAAGAGAATCCGCCGTCGGTTGCGAAGCTCGAGCCGTACAAGACGCACCTCGCCTACGTGAAAGAGCGGCGTACCGAGACGGAAGCGGCCGAGCTCCTCGAAGAGGCATTGCAGCAACTGCGCGAACGCCGCGGACGCGTCACGTCCTAAGGGCTCCGCGCGCGTCGGCGAGCGGGTGCTGATCTCAGCGGTTAGACGTCTTCGCCGGTCCAGAACAGGCCGGGCGTGGTGAGGTTCTCCGGCACCTCGGCCGCAGCTTCCTGGTCGACGAAGAAGAGGGTCTTGCGACGCCCCTGCGCGCCCGCTGCGGGAACCTCGATGGTGCTCACGCCCGCGAGGGTGAGTCCCAGCGCCGCCGCCTTGTCCGGGCCGGACAGCACGAGCCAGACACGGTCCGACGAATTGATGACCGGCAGGGTGAGGCTCAGGCGCTCGGGCGGCGGCTTGGGGGAGTTGCGCACCGAGATCACGGTGTTGCCCTCCTCGCGGATTCCGCCCCGCTCAGGAAACAGTGAGGCGATGTGACCGTCGGGGCCGACACCGAGAAAGGTGATGTCGAAGTGCGGCAGTTTGGCGCCGTCCGTCGCGAACTCGGCCAGTTCGGCAGCGAACGCCGCGGCAGCCGCATCCAGGTCCAGGCCGTCATCGGATGCCGGAAAGGCGTGCACCCGCGCGGGATCGATGGCGATGTGGTCCAGCAGCGCCTCGCGGCTCTGCACCTCGTTGCGGTCGGGATGACCGCGCGGGACCCAGCGCTCGTCGCCCCACCAGAAGTTGACCTGCGACCAGTCCACGCTGTCGCGAGCCGGCGACTCGTTGACGGCCTGGAGGATGGCGTAACCCATGGTGCCGCCGGTCAGGACGACCGTCGCTTCACCGCGATCACTGATCACGTCGACCAGTTTGGTCAGGAAACGCGCGGCGACCGATCCGGCGAGCGAGGATTTGTCGGGGTGGACGAGCACTCGCCGTTCATTGGTCACTTGGTGGTCGCCTTGGTCTTCTTCGATGTAGCCGGCTTCTTGCTCAGGTGAGAGGTGGCCCTGCGGGTCGACTTGCTGGAGGACAGCTGGTCGACACTGTGGATCACCTCTCCAAACAAATCATCCGGGTCGAGTCTGCGCAACTCCTCGGCCAGGCAGTCGCGAAGGCTGCGGCGGGGGAGCGAGATGTCATGCGTCGGCTGGTTGGGCTGTACGAGCGTCGCGATGTTCGGAATCGACCGCTCCAGCTCGATGACGCCGGGGCCACGGTGCAGGCGCACACCCTGGATTCCGATCGAGCCGCTGGCCGGGCTGGTGAACTCGAGGGTTACCTCTACCTTGAGCTGCAACTGCAACCACGCGGCAAGCAGCACCGTGGATGGCGAGTCGGCAGCGCCGTGCACCTCAACGGCCGTAATCGGCTCGAACGGCGGCTGGTCAAGAACGGCGGCAAGTTGCGCCCGCCACAGCGTCAGGCGGGTCCAGGCGAAGTCGGTGTCGCCGGGAGCGTAGGTCTTTTCCAGGTGCTGCAGTGCCCCGAGCGGGTTGGATGCGGCAGCCGCATCCGTAATCCGCCTCTGTGAGATGCGTCCAAGCGCCGACTGCGAGGCGATGCTCGGAGCTTCGCCCGGCCACCAGGCGACCACGGGGGCGTCGGGAAGCAGCAGTCCGGTGACCAGTCCCTCTTTGTCGCTCGCTGCGTCGCCATACGCGCGCACGATGATGACCTCGCTCGCACCGGCGTCGCCACCCACGCGAATCTGCGCGTCGAGGCGCGCGTCACTGTGGTCGTTCGCATCGCCGCTGGTCGAAACGACCAGCACGCGCATCGGGTGCTCGCGCGAGGCGTCGTTGGCGGCCTCGATCGCCTCTTCTTCCTCGCCGAGACGAGTGGAAATGATCAGCGTGAGCACTCGTCCGAGGGCAACAGCGCCGCCCTCTTCGCGGATCTTGACGAGTGCCTTCGAAATCTTGCTGGTCGTCGTGTTGGGCAGGTCGACAATCATGGACGCCTCCAGGTGCGGCCATCGCGGGCCAGTAGTTCGTTGGCGGATTCCGGACCCCAGGTGCCGGGGCGGTACTGTTCCGGCTGGCCCTGCGTAGCCCAGAACTCCTCGATCGGATCGAGGATCTTCCAGCTGAGTTCGACTTCCTCATGGCGCGGGAACAGCGGCGGGTCGCCGAGCAGCACGTCGAGAATCAGTCGTTCGTAGGCCTCGGGGCTCGCCTCTGTGAAGGCGTGGCCGTATCCGAAGTCCATCGTTACGTCGCGAACCTGCATGCCGGCGCCGGGGACCTTCGAGCCGAAGCGGATGGTCACGCCCTCGTCGGGCTGCACCCGGATGACGAGTGCGTTCTGCCCGAGCACCCCGGTCTGGCTTTCGGCGAACAGGTACTGGGGCGCGCGCTTGAACACGACCGCGATCTCCGTCACCCGGCGACCGAGGCGCTTGCCCGCGCGCAGGTAGAACGGAACACCCGCCCAGCGGCGGGTTCCGACCTCGAGCTTGATGGCCGCGAACGTCTCGGTGAGGGACTTCGGGTCCATGCCGTCCTCGTCGAGGAAGCCAATAACGTTCTCGCCACCCTGCCACCCGCCGGAGTACTGGCCACGGGCGGTGGCGGTGGAGAGATCCTTCGGCAGTCGAACCGCGGAGAGTACCTTCTCCTTCTCAGCGCGGAGGTCCGCGGCATCGAACGACACCGGTTCTTCCATGGCGGTGAGCGCAAGCAGCTGCAAGAGATGGTTCTGGATAACGTCGCGCGCTGCACCGATGCCGTCGTAGTACCCGGCGCGACCGCCAACGCCGATGTCTTCTGCCATCGTGATCTGCACGTGGTCGACGTAGTTGGCGTTCCAGATCGGGTCGTACATCTCGTTTGCAAAGCGTAGCGCGAGGATGTTCTGCACCGTCTCTTTGCCGAGGTAGTGGTCGATGCGGAACACGCTGTCGGCTGGGAAAACCGACTCCACGACCTCATTCAGTTCGCGGGCTGTCTTCAGGTCGCTGCCGAACGGCTTCTCGATGACGACACGGCTCCACTGGCCCTCTTTCGCATCCGCGAGACCGGACTGCCGCAGCTGCTCGGTTACCTGCGGGAACGACTTCGGCGGAATCGACAGGTAGAAAGCGTGGTTTCCCATCGTGCCGCGATGCTCGTCGAGGTCGTGCAGCACGTCCTTCAGGCGAAGGAACGCCGCGGCGTCATCGAATTCGCCCTGCACGAACCGGATGCCCTGGCTGAGCTGGTTCCAGACATCCTCATCGAAGGGGGTACGGGCATACTGCTTGACCGCTTCGTAGACGACCTTCTCGAAGTCCTGGTCCTCCCACTCGCGGCGGGCGAACCCGACGAGCGCGAAGCCGGGCGGCAACAGGCCGCGGTTGGCGAGGTCGTAGACGGCCGGCATCAGCTTCTTGCGCGACAGGTCACCTGTCACACCGAAAATGATGAGTGCGCTGGGACCCGCGATGCGGTTCAGCCGCCGGTCAGATGGAACGCGCAACGGGTTGAACTGCGGCGTGATATCCACGGGGGACATGGTGCTCCTTCTCGTGGCGTTTTAGCGCAGTGCGCCGGCGAGCACGGCAACGCCGGATGCCGGATCTGTCAGTGTGAGCGTCAGCACCGGTCGACCGTGGTCGGCCAGGACGCTGGCGTCGCCGGCGGCCTGCGACTGGATGAGCTGGCCGAAGGTGAACGGCCGGTCGGGAATCTCAAGATCGACCGGCGCAACCGCGGTGAGCTGCAGGAACACGCCGACCGCGGGGCCGCCCTTGTGGAACTGACCCGTCGAGTGCAGGAACCGGGGTCCCCACCCGAACGTGACAGGACGACCGGAGCGCGCGGCGATCAGGTCGCGCAGTTCGGCGAGCTGCGGGTGGGCGACTCGATCGACGTAGGCCTGGATCGAGACGTAGCCGTCCGGTCCGAGCTGGCCGAGCAGGGCATCGACCGCGGAGTGGATGTCAGAGGCGTCACCGAGGAACCCTTCGGTAGCGCGAACCTCGATCGAGTCCTCGGTGAAGACCGGCTCGGTCGCAGCGGGGCGTGAATCGAGCAGCGCGCGCGTCGCGATCTTTGCCGACTCGACGTCGGGCTGGTCGAACGGGTTGATTCCCAGCAGACGACCGGCGATCGCTGTCGCGTATTCCCAGGTGAGCATCTGTCCACCGAGCGTGCCGGTGATCTCGATCTCGCCATCCACGACGTGCTTCTCGTCTGCCCAGGAGCCGACGAGGCGAATGACCTGCAGGTCGGGCAGGTTCTCCGACAGCTCGGGCGCATTCTTGCCCAGGACGACGGGCAGGATGCCCTTGCCCAGCTTTCCCGTGGACTCGGCGATGAGCTGCTCCACCCAGTCGCCGAACCCGACGATGTGGGTGCCGTCGGCGACGATCCCCAGCTTGTCCTTCAGCGGTGACGTGCCGGCGATGGCTGCGCCGAGTACGAGCGCCGGGTTGTCGGCGCTGTCCTGCGCGAGTTCCAGTGCCTCGGCCTGGGCCTCGTCGAGCAGCGCAATGATGTCGACGCCGGCGAGGCCGGATGGCACGAGCCCGAACGCGGTCAGGGCGGAGTAACGGCCGCCCACGTTCGGGTCGGCATTGAAGACGCGGTAGCCGTCCGCGCGAGCGGAAATATCGAGCGGCGAGCCTGGATCCGTCACCACGATGATGCGCTCGAGCGGGTCGACTCCGATTTCACGGAACGCCTTCTCGTAGACGCGCTTCTGGCTGTCGGTTTCGACCGTTCCGCCCGACTTCGACGAGATGACGACCGCGGTCGTCTCCAGCCGGTCGTTCAGCGCGGCGAGCACCTGGCCCGGGTCGGTCGTGTCGAGGACGGTGAGCTCGACGCCGTACGTGCGCGTGATGACCTCGGGAGCGAGCGACGAACCGCCCATGCCGCCGAGCACGATGTGGTTGACGCCGGCAGCGTGCAGCTTGTCACGCAGCGCGAAGATCTCCGGGACCAGCGGGCGTGAAACGCTCGCCGACTCGGTCCAGCCGAGGCGCTTTGCTGACTCTGCTTCGGCATCCGCACCCCACAGGGCCGGGTCCTGACCCGTGATGCTGCTCGCGACCAGGTCGCTCACCAGCGTGGGGACCAGCCGGGCAACCGCTTCGGCTGCTGCGCCGGTGACGGCGACCTTGACGCTCACTTTGCGGCCTCGAGAGCCGCGGTAACGGTGTCGAGCAGTTCGTTCCAGGAGACGATGAACTTCTCAACGCCCTCCTTCTCCAGCAACTCGGTGACCTCGGTGTACGAGATGCCCTGGGCCGCGATGGCGTCGAGCGTCGCGCTCGCCTCGGCGTAGCGGCCGGTGACCTGGTCGCCCTCGAGCACTCCGTGGTCGAAGGTGGCCTCCAGCGTCTTCTCCGGCATCGTGTTGACGACGTCGGCGACGGCGAGCTCGGTCACATACAGGGTGTCCGGGAGCGTTGGGTCCTTCACGCCGGTGGATGCCCACAGCGGTCGCTGTTTGTTACCGCCGGCCGCGAGCAGGAGCTTGGCCCGCTCGCTGTCGAAGGCCTGCTCGAAGACCTGGTAGGCCAGCCGGGCGTTCGCGATACCGGCCTTGCTCTTGAGCGCCTTGGCCTCGTCCGTGCCAATCGCGTCGAGCCGGTTGTTCACCTCGGTGTCGACCCGCGAGACAAAGAACGACGCGACGGAGTGGATGGTGGAGATGTCGATGCCGGCCGCCCGGGCCTTCTCGAGACCGGTGAGGTACGCGTTGATTACTTCGCGGTGGCGCTCAAGGCTGAAGATCAGCGTCACGTTCACGCTGATTCCGGCGGCGATCGTCTCGGTGATGGCTTCGAGCCCGGCGTGTGTCGCCGGAATCTTGATCATCGCGTTGGGGCGACCCACCTTGTCCCACAGCTGCTGCGCCTGGGCGATGGTGCCGGCGGAATCGTTGGCGAGCCCGGGCTCGACCTCGATCGAAACTCGACCGTCGAAGCCGTTGCTCGAGTCGTACACGGGACGGAAGATGTCGCTCGCATTCGCGACGTCGTCCGTCGTGATTTCGAACACGGCATCCGTCACCGAGGTGCCTGCCTTGGCCAGTTCGGAGACCTGCGCATCGTATGCCTCACCCTTGGCGAGTGCCGCAGCGAAGATCGTGGGGTTGGTGGTGACGCCGACGACATTGCGGGTGTCGATGAGCTTCTTCAGCCCGCCGGATGCAATGCGTTCGCGGGAGAGATCGTCCAGCCAGATGCTGGTGCCCAGAGCAGAGAGCTGGGCCGTGGTGGTGTTGTCGCTCATTGTCTTCTTCCTTGTGTGCAGGCGCCTAGAGGGCTGCCAGCGATTCCTTGGCTGCGGCCACAGCGTGCTCGGTGGTCATACCGAACTTGCTGAAGAGGGTCTTGTAGTCGGCGGATGCGCCGAAGTGTTCGATCGAGACGCTACGACCGGCGTCGCCGATGTACTTTCTCCAGCTCAGGTCGATGCCCGCCTCGATGGAGACACGGGCCTTGATGGATGCCGGCAGCACCGATTCCTTGTAGGCCGCGTCCTGCTCCTCGAACCACTCGAGGCTCGGGGCCGAAACAACGCGGGCGTTGATGCCCTCGCTCTTCAGCGCTTCCCGTGCGTCGACGGCGATCTGCACTTCGGAACCGGTCGCGATCAGGATCACGTCGGCGGTTCCGCCCGGCGCCTCGGCGAGAACGTAAGCGCCCTTCGCCGTGTACTTCGCCGATGCGAGGGTGTCGCCGCTCGCCTCGCCGTCGCCTCGCTCGAACACCGGCAGGTTCTGCCGGCTCAGCGCGATTCCGGCGGGGCCCTCACGACGCTCGAGGATGGTCTTCCACGCCCACGAAACCTCGTTCGCATCGCCGGGGCGCACGATATCGAGGCCGGGGATGGCGCGCAGCGCTGCGAGCTGCTCCACGGGCTGGTGGGTCGGACCATCCTCGCCGAGCGCGACGGAGTCGTGCGTCCAGACGTAGATCGCCGGCGCCTTCATGAGCGCTGCGAGACGAACGGCAGGGCGCATGTAGTCGCTGAAGATCAGGAAGGTTCCGCCGAAGGGGCGGGTGTTTCCGTGAAGCACGATGCCGTTGAGGATCGATCCCATCGCGTGCTCGCGAATGCCGAAGTGCAATACGCGCCCGCCGGGCTTGTACTGCCACTCGTGGGTCTGCCACTTCTCGGGCACGAACGACCCCGCACCCTCGATGGTGGTGAGGTTCGACTCGGCCAGGTCGGCAGAGCCGCCCCACAGCTCGGGAACGACGCCGGCAATGGCGTTGATGACCTTGCCTGACGCTGCGCGGGTCGAGACATCCTTGCCGGCCTCGAACACCGGGAGGGCCTCGTCGACGCCCTCGGGCAACGCGCCACTCAGGATGCGGTCGAGCAGCTTCTTCTTGTCCGGGTTTGCGGTTGCCCAGCCGTTGAACTTCTCGGTCCACTCGGCGTGCTGCGCCTGTCCACGGTCAATTGCCTTGCGCGTGTGCGCCAGTACTTCGGGGTCGACGTCGAAGCTCTTCTCGGGATCGAAGCCGAGAACCGCCTTCAGGCCGGCTACCTCTTCTGCACCGAGCGCGGATCCGTGGATCTTGCCGCTGTTCTGCTTCTTTGGCGAGGGCCATCCGATGATCGTCTTCAGGATGATCAGCGAGGGCTTGGACGTCTCGCCCTGTGCGGCCTTGATGGCGTCGTTCAATGCCTGGACATCTTCGACGTATTCGCCGGTCTTCTTCCAGTCGACGACCTGCACCTGCCAGCCGTAGGCCTCGTACCGAGCGTGGACGTCCTCGGTGAAGGCGATGTTGGTGTCGTCCTCGATAGAGATCTGGTTGGAGTCGTAAATCACGACGAGATTGCCGAGCTCCTGGTGACCCGCGAGCGATGATGCCTCGCTGGTCACGCCCTCCTGCAGGTCGCCGTCGCCGGCCATCACGTAGATGAAGTGGTCGAACGGGCTGGTTCCCGCGGGAGCCTCCGGGTCGAACAGGTGACGCTCGAAGCGGGATGCGTAGGCGAAGCCGACAGCGGAGGCGAGGCCCTGCCCGAGGGGGCCGGTCGTGATCTCAACGCCGTCGGTGTGACCGTACTCGGGGTGTCCGGGGGTCTTCGAGCCCCAGGTGCGCAGCGCCTCGAGGTCTTCGAGTTCGAGGCCGTAGCCACCGAGGTAGAACTGGATGTACTGCGTAAGCGAGCTGTGCCCGATCGAGAGGATGAAGCGATCGCGGCCGATCCAGGTGCTGTCACTGGGGTCGCGGCGCATGATCCGCTGGAAAAGCAGGTAAGCGGCGGGAGCGAGGCTCATCGCGGTTCCGGGATGTCCGTTGCCCACCTTCTCCACGGCATCCGCCGCTAGAACGCGAACAGTGTTGACGGCTTTCTCGTCAATCGGATCCCACTGGAGTACTGACACTGAATGATGACCTTTCCTAAAGCTCGCGCTACGCAACCTAAGCGTTGTCGCATCGAGATGCGGTTACGCCTGCTGTGGACGTCATCGGCCGGCCGCAGGCACGACAACACGCCAGGTGAGGAGGCGGGGGTGGTTAGTCGGCCAGCGGTTAGCAAGCACATACAAGTATAGAGAATGGTGAACCACCTCGGCTGTAGTGCTTGCGCCCGGCTGCGGGCGAGCGTAATGGGATCGCCTAGGATCGGTAGCGAAAGATGCCGATCGAGGAGCCATGGACGTAGTCGTAGAAACCCCAAAAGCCCGGGGTCGAATCGGCGTCCGGCGCAAGTTTGCGGCCTACATCGCCCTTACCAAGCCCCGGGTTATCGAGCTGCTGCTGGTGACGACCGCGCCGGTGATGATTCTGGCGCAGGCGAGTCTGGGGCAGCCGCACGGAGTGCTTCCGAACCTGTGGCTGGTGCTCGGAACCCTGATCGGTGGGTCGCTCAGTGCCGGATCCGCGGGGGCGTTCAACTGCTACATCGACCGCGATATCGACCGCGTCATGGATCGCACGAAGAAGCGCCCGCTGGTGACGGGCGAGCTCTCTGACCGTGAGGCGCTGGTCTTCGCCTGGGTGTTGGGCGTCGCATCCGTTCTCTGGCTCGGCTTTCTCGTCAACTGGCTGTCCGCCGCGCTCTCGCTTGCGGCCATCCTCTATTACGTCCTGATTTACACGCTGCTGCTCAAGCGCCGCACCCCACAGAACATCGTCTGGGGCGGAGCCGCCGGATGCATGCCGGTCTTGATCGGCTGGTCGGCCGTGACCAATTCGCTCGGCTGGGCCCCGCTCATCCTGTTCGGCATCGTTTTTCTCTGGACGCCACCGCACTACTGGCCGCTCTCGATGAGGTACCGCGCCGATTACCAGGCGGTCGGGGTGCCGATGCTCGCTGTGGTTCGCGGCCGCACGGTGGTCGGCCTGCAGGTCGTGCTGTACGCGTGGGCGACTGTCGCGTGCTCGCTGCTCCTGGTTCCCGTCGCGCGCGTCGGGCTGGTCTATGCGGCGGTCGCAGTAGTTGCCGGCGGCTGGTTCGTCTACGAGTCACACCGCCTGTATGGCCGGGCCATTCGTCACACGGATGCCCGGCCGATGCGCGTGTTCCACAGCTCGATCACGTACCTGACCCTGATCTTCCTGGCGGTGGGGATCGACCCGCTGGTGCACATCCCCCTCCTCTAACTACACCAGTCAGCTACACGAGTCAGCTACACGAGTTGCCCGGATTGGTCGCTATTCGCGCGATCTAAGCGACCGAAGTGGGCAACTCGGGTGAAGACCTCTGGGGTGATGAGGTCTCGGGTGATGGGGACTCGGGGGAGTGCGACGCGCGGGCCGAGAGCAGCACGGCGGTCATCGCCGCAACGAGTGCGGCCGCCAACACCAGGTGGATGCCGACGAGCGTGACCGGGAGCCCGGTGTTCGCCTGGGTGATACCGACCGCGATCTGCGCGATCTCGACGAGCAGCAACAACACGACCCAGCGCCGGGGGAGTCGCAGCACCAGCGCACCGACCACCAACACGAGCGTCAGCGCGAACACGATATAGGCGGGCACGCTGTGGATGTCCTGGGCGACAGAGGAATTCAGCCCGTTGCGCGGAGTGCCCGGATCGCCCGCGTGCGGCCCCGACCCGGTCGTCAGGATGCCGAAAACCACCGTCACGGCGACGAACAGCGACGTCACCTGGCCGACGATGAACATCCACAGCGGCACGACCCGCCGGGCGCCGCGCGGCCCGAAATAGACGCGCCACACCAGGATCGTGACATCCACGACCAGAAGCACAGACACCAGGAAATGCGCACCGACGACGTAAGGATTCAGCCCGGTCAGCACGGTTATGCCGCCCAGTATCGCCTGTGCCGGGATGCTGAGGCCCTGCAGGAGCGTCAGCACGAAAAGGTCGCGTCGCTCCTTGCGGATGCGCAGCACCGCGAGGAATACGGCGATGGCGATCAGCGAGATGACTACTGCGAGGAGTCGATTGACGAATTCCACGACTCCGTGGATGCCCATGGCCGGGGTGGTCACGAGCGAATCGGCGGTGCAATATGGCCAGGTCGGGCATCCGAGTCCGGAGCCGGTGAGGCGCACTGCGCCGCCCGTTCCAACGAGGACGATCTCCGCTACGAGCGAAGCGACCGCCAGGACGCGCACCCGCGCGGACCAGAACCTGCGTAACACGAGTCTCCGCTCGATAGGCAACGTTTCCAATTCTATGGATGCGAAGCTGGGCAGTTTCCGCCAACTCCGGGCATTTGCACGAGGGCCCTGTACAATTACTAGGTTCGTGGAACACAGCCCATACCAGGGAGTCAATGCTGACAACGGGGGTCATTGAACCCGGAATGCCAGCCCTATCGTTCCGGTTGTCCCGAGCAGCAGTCACCACGGCAGAGAAAGAGGTAATCATGTCTGACGTACTCATTGATCGTCCCGAGTTGCACGCCCTCGGGCAGTATGAGTTCGGCTGGTCCGATTCGGACGCCGCCGGTGCCTCGGCAAAGCGTGGGATCAACGAGCAGGTCGTCACGGACATTTCGAAGCTGAAGAACGAGTCCGAGTCCATGCTCAAGAACCGACTCAAGGGCCTCGCCCTCTTCCGCAAGAAGCCGATGCCCACGTGGGGCGCCGACCTCTCCGGCATCGACTTCGACAACATCAAGTACTTCGTGCGCTCGACGGAGAAGCAGGCCCAGACCTGGGAAGACCTCCCCGAAGACATCCGCAACACCTACGAGAAGCTGGGCATCCCCGAGGCCGAGCGCAAGCGCCTCGTCTCCGGCGTTGCCGCTCAGTACGAGTCCGAGGTCGTGTTCCACTCCATCAACGCGGAGCTGGAAGCCCAGGGTGTCATTTTCATGGACACCGACACCGCGCTCCGTGAGCACCCCGAGTTCTTTGATGAGTACTTCGGCACCGTGATTCCCGCTGGCGACAACAAGTTCGCCGCTCTGAACACGGCCGTCTGGTCGGGCGGGTCGTTCGTCTACGTTCCCAAGGGCGTGCACGTCGAGATTCCGCTGCAGGCCTACTTCCGCATCAACACCGAGAACATGGGCCAGTTCGAGCGCACGCTGATCATCGCCGATGAGGGCTCGTACGTGCACTACATCGAGGGATGCACCGCGCCGATCTACAAGAGCGACTCGCTGCACAGCGCCGTCGTCGAGATCATCGTGAAGAAGAACGCGCGCGTTCGCTACACGACCATCCAGAACTGGTCGAACAACGTCTACAACCTCGTCACCAAGCGTGCGATCGCCCACGAGGGCGCAACCATGGAGTGGATCGACGGCAACATCGGTTCCAAGGTGACGATGAAGTACCCGTCGATCTACCTTGTGGGCGAGCACGCCAAGGGCGAAACGCTCTCCGTAGCGTTCGCGGGCCCCGGCCAGCACCAGGACGCGGGCGCGAAGATGATCCACATGGCGCCGTACACGACGTCGTCGATCGTCTCGAAGTCCATCGCTCGCGGCGGGGGCCGCGCCGGTTACCGTGGCGAGGTGCGCGTGGATGAGAAGGCACACCACTCGGCCAACACGGTGCGCTGCGACGCGTTGCTTGTGGACACAATCTCGCGATCGGACACCTATCCGTCCATCGACATCCGCGTAGACGATGTGCAGCTCGGCCACGAGGCCACTGTCTCGCGCGTCAGCGAAGAGCAGCTCTTCTACCTGATGTCGCGCGGGATGCCCGAAGACGAAGCCATGGCCATGATCGTTCGCGGGTTCATCGAGCCGATCGCCCGCGAACTGCCGATGGAGTACGCCCTCGAACTCAACAAGCTCATCGAGATGAGCATGGAAGGCAGTGTCGGTTGACCCTCCTGCCCCTCTCGAAAGGACCCGTCGGCTAGATGTCCGCCGTTACAACGACGCCCGAACAGCACGGGATCAAAGCACACAGCGACGGTGGATGGGATGCAGCCGAGAAGGTTGTACCTGTCCAGACGCGTTCCGACCGTTTCACCTCGTTCGTCCACGGCGACTTTCCTGAGGTTTCCGGTCGCGAGGCGGACTGGAAGCTGACACCGGTCGAACTGGTGCGTCCGCTGATCGACGGCGCCCTCGACGGCTCGCCGTACGACTACACGGCGACGGATGTCGCGGGCGCGACGGTCGAGTGGATCGATCGCGATTCCGCCAGGGTCGGCATCGCCGGCACGCCGGAGGAGCGGGCTTCCGCCAACGCGTGGACCAGCTTCGAGAAAGCGCTGTCCATCACCGTGACCGGCGAGGATGCGGCCGAGTTGACGGTGGCGCGCGATTCGCTCGGCACCGGCCTGCGTGCCGGGCACACGATTATCACCGCCCGGGCCAACTCGGTTGCAACCGTCGTTCTGCAGAACGGGGGCGCGGCCCAGCTCAGCGAGAACGTCGAGATCGTGGTCGAAGACGGGGCGCACCTCACGGTGATCTCAGTACAGGAATGGGATGACGCATCCATTCACCTGGCGAGCCACTTCGCGCGGGTGGGGCGCGATGCGCGCCTCAGGCACATCATCGTCTCGCTCGGCGGCAAGGTCGTTCGCATCAACCCTTCGACGCACCTTGTCGACCAGGGCGCTGACGCCGAACTGTTCGGCGTGTATTTCGCGGATGCCGGCCAGCACCTCGAGCATCGCGTCTACGTCAACCACGTGGCGCCCAATACCCGCTCTCGCGTGACCTACAAGGGCGCGCTGAACGGCGAGGGCGCACACACCGTCTGGGTCGGAGACGTGCTGATTGGCCCGAAGGCTGCCGGCACCGACACCTACGAGCAGAACCGCAACCTCGTGCTGAGCGAGGGAACGCGCGCGGACAGCATCCCGAACCTGGAGATCCAAACGGGCGACATCGCTGGCGCCGGGCACGCGAGTGCGACCGGCCGATTCGACGACGAGCAGTTGTTCTACCTGATGGCCCGCGGAATCACCGAGCGTGAGGCACGCCGTCTTGTTGTGCTGGGGTTCCTCAGCGAAATCGTGCAGAAGGTGGGCGTCGGCGAGCTGCACACACGCCTCCAGGCCGCGATCGAAGCCGAGCTCAGGGGAGTGGCATGACCGCCGTACGCATCTGCGCCCTCGATCAACTCGGACAGGACGAGGCGCTGCGCGTCGACCTCGAGGGAATCTCCATCGCGGTCGTCAAGGATTCCACCGGCACCGTGCACGCCATCGGCGACCGGTGCTCACACGGCGACATCTCGCTGGCCGAGGGCTTCGTCGAGGGCGACACCCTGGAGTGCTGGGCCCACGGCTCCAAGTTCTCGCTCGTGACCGGCAAGCCGCTCTCGCTGCCCGCGTATGAGCCGGTACCCGTGTTCGTCGTGACCATTCAGGATGGCGACATCTACATCGACCCCAGCGCGACAGTCGCTGCCTAAACTTCAGACCCAAGGAACGCATTCATGTCAACACTCGTCATCAGCGACCTGCACGTCAGCGTCGAAACCGACCAGGGCACCAAGAACATCCTCAAGGGTGTCGACCTGACCATTGAGCAGGGGTCCATCCACGCGATCATGGGCCCCAACGGCTCCGGCAAGTCGACACTCGCGTACACGATCGCCGGTCACCCGAAGTACAAGGTCACAAGGGGCAGCATCACGCTCGATGGACAGGATGTTCTCGCCATGACGGTGGATGCCCGCGCCCGCGCGGGACTCTTCCTCGCAATGCAGTACCCGGTCGAAATCCCGGGCGTGACGGTAACCAACTTCCTGAAGACCGCGAAGACCGCGATCGACGGCGAGGCGCCGAGCATCCGCAGCTGGGTGAAGGACATCAAAACGTCCATGGAAGCACTGCGCATGGACAAGTCCTTCGCCGAGCGCAACGTCAACGAGGGCTTTTCGGGAGGCGAGAAGAAGCGCCACGAGATCCTGCAGCTCGAATTGCTGAAGCCAGCCTTTGCGATTCTGGATGAGACCGACTCGGGCCTTGACGTCGATGCGCTGAAGATCGTTTCCGAGGGGGTCAACCGGGCGCACGAGAACACCGGGCTCGGGGTGCTGCTGATCACTCACTACACGCGCATCCTGCGATACATCCACCCTGACTTCGTGCACGTGTTCGTGGACGGTCGCGTCGCTGAAGAGGGCGGCCCCGAACTTGCCGAGCGACTCGAAAACGAGGGCTACGACCGCTACGCGCTCGCCAACGGATCTGATGTCGCGAGCGTAGGCTGAATCCATGGCTACCGCGCTCGCTCCGGCGCTCTTCGACTCGGTCGAAGAGGCACTCAAAGACGTGGTCGACCCTGAACTCGGGGTAAACATCGTCGACCTCGGCCTGATTTACGATCTCTCCTGGGACGACGAGAACACCGCTCTGATCATCAGCATGACCCTGACGAGCGCCGGCTGCCCGCTCACCGATGTGCTCGAAGAACAGACCGCCCAGGCCCTCGACGGAATCGTCGACGCCTTTCGCATCAACTGGGTGTGGATGCCGCCGTGGGGACCCGAGAAGATCACCGAGGACGGCCGCGACATGATGCGCGCCCTAGGTTTCTCGATCTAGCGTGTCCTCGCTGGTTGAGTAGCTCCGGGCCGCTCGCGGCACGGCGCGTATCGAAACCCGCGCCCTCTTTTCTCGATCCCGCGGTGCGCTTTCTCGTTCCACCGGTTTCGATACGCGCGCTCGTTCCTCGCGTGCTACTCAACCAGCGGGTGTGTGTTCGGTGGTTGAGTAGCTCCGGGCCGCCTGCGGCCCGGCGCGTATCGAAACCCGGTTGGGTGGGTGTTCGGTGGTTGGGTAGCGCCGGGCCGCTCGCGGCACGGCGCGTATCGAAACCCCGGTCTCGGTCTCGTAGTAGCCGGCGGTGCGCTGTCTCGCTTCACCGGTTTCGATACGCGCGCTCGTTCCTCGCGTGCTACTCAACCAGCGGGGTGCTTGCTGAACCGCGCGCTCGTCGTGGCCTAGTTCGCGATCGCTACTTTGAGGGTGTCCGTTGCCGTCTGCTTTGCGTAGGTGTGCGACTTCGGAGTCGACTGCAACAGCAGGTCGTAGCTGAACGTGAAGATGATCTGCTGCGCGCCGGGGTCCACGGCGGGCAGCGTGAACGTGTTGCTGTACGTGTACGGCTTCTTCACGAGGTAGCCGGGGCTCACCGATGCGTCCTCGACGACCGTCGGCACCGCCGGCAGGGTGGTTCCATCTGCAGCCAGCACCTGGGTCGCCATGGTGACCTGGGAGAGGTAGATCTTGTTCTTGCCGCCGTGGCCGAGCGTGCCAACGAGGGAAACGCTCAGTGGCTTGTTTGCGCCATACGTCCACTTGTCCATGCGCAGCGTTGAGAAGTAGTTCACGGTGAGGTTGATGTCGCCTGCCTTCAGGTCGCGCTGTGTCGTTCCGTTGGCGAGCTCGTTCTCGACAGTGGTCGCGGCGCGCGGCGTGGTCGTCGGGGTGGGGATGGCGCTGCCGGTGGGTGTCAGGCTCTTCTCGAAAGGTGCCGCCCCGCATCCGGTGAGCGCAGCGGCCAGCATTCCAGCCAGCATGAGTCCAGCGATGCGAGCTGTCAGTCTTTTCGATGGTGCCATTTCTCCCCCTTGTGAGGTCACCACCTTACCGGTGCTGATCTTGAGCCAATCCTGAGCTAATACTGCCCTGAACGCGCGGGAATCCAGAGCAGGCTCGTGCAGCATTGCATTAACGCCATTGCGTTGAGCACAGACACCGGAGCGCAGGGCCACCGGGCATAACCACAGAACCATCGCCGGGGGCACACTTTTGACTTCACTCAACACCCGCTACGTGAGCAACGAGACGGCTGTCGCCGTTGACGACGAGCTTTCCGCCGAGTTCATCGCATCCGTCGACTCCATGCAGGCTTACCGTCCGACCATCGGATGCCTGATTCCCGCGTACAACGAGGCGGAGTCGATCGCCGACGTTCTCAAGTCGCTTCTTGCGCAGACTCGCCTGCCCGACGTCATCCACGTGGTCGTCAACAACACGACGGATGACACGGTCAGGATCGCCGCGGATTTCGCCGGCCCGCACACGCGCGTCGTCGACGGCGTGGAGCAGTTCACCGAGGTGTACGTGCACGACATCGGCAAGAACAAGGACAAGAAGGTGGGCGCACTCAACTACGGGTTCACCCTCGTCGAAGGTTGCGACTACCTTCTGGGCGTCGACGGCGACACCGTGGCGTCCCCGGATGCCGTTGAGATGCTGGAGGCTGAAATCGCGTCCGACACCCGCATCGGCGGAATTTCGGCAATCTTCAGCATCGATGACGCACCGATCAAGGGCATGATCCCGCAGTTCCTCATCGCAGGCCAGCGCACCCAGTTCGCCGCCTTTAACATGCAGAACATGCTGCGCGGTCGCAACATGGCCGTGCTCGGCGGTCAGTTCTCGATCTTTTCCGTCGAGGCGCTCCGCCAGGCGATGGAAGACAACCACCAGTCAACGCCGTGGGTGAAAGACTCCGAGGTCGAAGACTCGCTGCTGTCGCTGCAGATCAAGAGCGCCGGTTACCTGACCAAGATCAGCGCCCAGGCACGTGCGGATGTCGGTGGCATGACCACGCTGCGCGGACTCGACGCCCAGCAGGTCAAGTGGAACTTCGGCGCGATCGAACTCATGTGGCCGGGACAGCGCGGCGACACGAAGGGTCAGCCGCTGCATCCGAACCTGCGCCTGCGCTGGCTCGAAAACTTCTCCATGCTCGTCAACGCGGTCACGCGACTGATGTTCCTAGTTCTCCTGTTCTTTTCGCTCTCCATCCACGCGTTCGTCTTCTCGCCGATCTGGCTGATCCCGCCCGTTGCGGCGATCCTCCTGAACCTGCGGATCGCGGCATCGATGAAGAACCGAAACTGGAAGGACATCCTGTTCGCCCTGCTGCTTTTTCCCGCGGAGATCTACATGTGGGTGCGTCTCGGCCATTTCCTGCGGGCATGGACGAAGTTCCTGAGTCGCAAGCAGACCGACAACTGGGCGGCACAGGCCAAGGCGGAGCGGGGCTCGGGCAACGGCTACCTGGTTCCGATCGTCGTCTTTGCCCTCGTTGTCGTTGCCGCGGTCTTCACCTGGTTCCAGCTCTCATTCGTGGTGCGGTCGACGATCCTGTGGATCGGATGGCCGATCCTCGGTGTCATCACCGGCGTCCAGACCATCTCGATGCTGGGCAAGTTGTTCCAGCGTCACCGCGGCTACAAGGTCTAGCAAGCAGTCGGACAGCCAGCGGACCGCAGCTGCGCGAGAATGCTACGAACCGGCCGTCATCCGGTAGCCGACGCCGCGGACCGTCTCGACCCAGCGTGGGGTCTGGGCGGTATCCGTGAGCTTCTTGCGGAGGTTCGCCAGATGCACTTCGATGGCGCGCTTGTCTGCCTCGCTGATGAAATGGCTCGTCACGTAGCTCTCGCCGCGCAGGAGTAGAACCAGGTCAGCCTTCGTGCGAACCCGACGACCGGATTCCATCAGGCCGCCGAGCAGATCGAACTCGCTGCGCGTAAGCTCCAGCTCTCGTCCATCGACCTGCACCACCCGCGTCTCGACATTGAGCCACAGTCCGTTGTGTTCGAGCCACCCGGATCCCTCGCGGGGCGCTGGAGCGGAGGCCGACTCGGGCTCCTGCGTGCTGACCGCTTCCGGTGGGGCGACGATCAACGGCTCTGCCGTGTGCGCCACCGGCGCGGGCGCGGCGGGGGAGACCGCGGAGCGGGGCTGGTACGTCCTGCGTCCGGCGGGAACGTAGGGTGCCGGAGCGGGGGAGGAGGCAACTGGTTCGGGTGCCTCTGCGGGCGCGGCGCCCGGCGCCACCACCGGGTCCGCGATGACGCGCGGCCGACGGAGCATCGCCTCGATACGCGCGCGCAACTCGCGGGGACGGAAGGGCTTAACGATGTAGTCGTCGGCCCCGGCATCCAGCCCCTGCATGGCGTCAATCTCTTCGCTCAGAGCGGTCATCATGATGATGTAGGTGGAGCTGAACGCGCGGATCCGGCGTGCGGTTTCGAAGCCGTCGATGCCGGGCATGTTGACGTCGAGCGTGGTCACAATCGGCTCGTACCGGCGCACCGCCTCGATGCCGTCCGGTCCATTGCCTGCCGAAATTACCTGGAAACCGGCCTGGCTGAGCACGGTCTCAAGGAGGTGCCTGATGTCATCGTCGTCTTCTACAACCACCGCGACCCGTGGCTGCCCCCCGCTATCCATGCCTTGATGCTAACAACTGCGGTGGTGCGTGTTGTACAGGCGCGGCTACTGGCCGCCCGCGAGTGCGACCGCGCCCGCGTTCCACCACTGTCCGGCGGGAGGCCCGCCGTTGCAGGCGCCGTCGCTTTCCCCCGGATTCTTGATCCAGAGATTGGCGTCGTGCGCGGTTCCATCGCTGATCACCACGGGGCCAGGGCCGAGGGTGCGTCCCGGCGGATTGCAGAACTGGGCGTCGGAAGCCGGTCCGCTGCCATTGCGCGAGGTGTCGATCACGAAGTGCGCACCGCCGGTCAGGTCGCTGACCTTCTGGTCGTATGCGACCTCGTCCGCCGTCGAGTTGAAGTTGGCGACGTTGCTGGAGAACCCGCGCACCTGATCGATGCCCGCCTGCTTGAGCAGGGTCGCGATCGTCGCCGCATCACGGAAGTTCGAGTGCCCCGCGTCGAGGTAGATCGAGGCACCCGATGGGACCAGCGTCGAGACCGCCGCTCGGATCTGAGCGGTGCGCGCGCCCACGTTGTCGCACTCGGGCGCGAGGGCAAGGGCATCCGGTTCGAGGATGACGACGGACGTGTGTTTCGCCAGCCCGCGCGCGATTTGTGAGATCCAGTCCGGATACTGGTCCGGTGTCAGCCCGCCAGCCGACTGTTTGGCAGCGCAGTCGCGATCGGGGATGCCGTAGACGACGAAGACGGGCGTCTGCTGCTTGCCGTTGGCATCCGTCGCCACGCCGTCGACGTATGCAGCAATGGACGCGGTCGGGTACGTCTCGGGCAGCAGCCAGATCGCCGACGGCGTGTCCGCTATCTTCGCGATCGCAGCCCGGTCGGCATCCGTCGCCGAAGCGAGAGCGCGCTGGGCGGTCGAGTCCGGGTCGATGTACAGGCTCGTGCCGGCGAACGGGTTGCCCGCGGACTGCGGCCGAACGAACGTCGACACCAGAAACCCACCAACCGCTAAGGCCGCAGCCGCCGCAGCGAGAATGACGATGGCCCGTGTTCGCCCCCCAGATGTTGCCATGTGCCCATTCTCTTGTGCGGCATCCGCGAATCAGCCGATAACGACTGGTGAACCGGAAATCAGGCCTCGGCGTCTCTGCCCGTGCTCTTGTCGGCCGAGCGCACCCCGCGCCAGGCGATCGGCAGGATGGCGGCCGCCACGATCGCCTTCAGCACGTCGCCGAGCAGGAACGGAACGATGCCGCCGGCGAAAGTCGCCTGCAGTTCGTTCGTCGTACCAAAGAATTTCACCAGCACGGCGTCCGGGAAGGTGGTGAGCACGACATACAGCCACGGAAGGCCGAACAGGTACATCACCACGGTGCCAGCCACGAACGAGACAAACGTGCGGACGATTTTGTGGTCCCACTCGCGCTGCGCCAGCCAGCCGACGAGCGCCGCGGCAAAAATGAACCCGACGATGAACCCGCCCGACGTCGAATTCCAGATGCTTCCGGATCCTCCGCCGGCGAAGACGGGAAGCCCGACGATTCCGAGAACCGCGTACAGCACCATCGCCAGCGCGCCGCGCACCGGCCCGAGAACCGTTCCGACGAGCAGCACAGCGAAAGTCTGGCCAGTGATTGGCACCGGCCAGATCGGAATGATCAGCTGCGCCGCGATCGCGGTAAGGCCGGCTCCGGCCGCAATGAGAACGACATCCATCAGCAGGCCGCGCGCGAACACGCGGTCGGCGAGAGTGGGGCGTCCGTACGCCAGGGTCAGGGTCGACATATTGCTCCTCGGGGCCTCGCAGAAGTTACAGGGGACTGCCAAGTAGACTATCTGGCTGTCCCCCCTCCCTTGTGTTGTCGAAACACGCCTAAAGAACTGGACTATGCCTGTGCTGTCTGTGCAAGACCTCGAGATTCGGGTCGGGGCGCGGACACTGATGTCTGAAGTCACCTTTCGTGTAGACCGCGGAGACAAGGTGGGCCTCGTCGGGCGCAACGGCGCGGGCAAGACGACCCTCACCAAAGTGCTCGCCGGTGAGCTGCTCCAGAACGGTGGGACGATCGATCGCTCCGGCGACATCGGCTACCTGCCCCAGGACCCGCGCTCCGGCGACCCCGAGGAGCTGGCGCGCACGCGCATCCTCAACGCCCGCGGCCTCGGATCGCTCGTGCTCGGCATGAACGAGGCATCGGTGGCGATGGCCAGCACGGATCCGGCCGTCAGCGCCGCCGCGATGAAGAAGTACGGTTCGCTGACCGACCGGTTCGATTCGCTCGGCGGCTACGCGGCCGAAGCGGAAGCGGCATCCATCGCCAGCAATCTCAGCCTGCCCGACCGCATCCTCGATCAGCCGCTGAAGACGCTTTCGGGTGGGCAGCGGCGCCGAATCGAACTCGCGCGCATCCTGTTCTCCGATGCTCAGACGCTGATTCTGGACGAACCGACGAACCATTTGGATGCCGACTCCGTCGTCTGGCTGCGCGACTTCCTGAAGAACTATGCGGGCGGCTTCATCGTGATCAGCCACGACGTCGAACTCGTGGGGGAGACCGTCAACAAGGTCTTCTACCTCGACGCGAACCGTGAGCAGATCGACGTCTACAACATGGGCTGGAAGCACTACCTGCGCCAGCGCGAGGCCGACGAGGAGCGTCGCAAGAAGGAACGCGTCAACGTCGAGAAGAAGGCGACGCAGCTGCAACTGCAGGCCGCCCGCTTCGGTGCGAAGGCCAGCAAGGCCGCCGCCGCACACCAGATGGTTGCGCGTGCCGAGAAGATGCTCTCCGGGCTCGAGGAGGTACGGGCATCCGACCGCGTGGCGAAGCTGCGGTTCCCCGACCCGGTAGCGTGCGGTCGAACGCCGCTGATGGCATCGAACCTCAGCAAGAGCTACGGCTCGCTAGAAATTTTTGCTGCCGTCGACCTCGCGATCGACCGCGGTTCGAAGGTGGTCGTGCTGGGACTCAACGGTGCAGGAAAGACGACCCTACTGCGCATCCTCGCCGGCCAGGACAAGCCGGACACCGGCCAGGTAGAACCCGGCCATGGCTTGCGGATCGGGTACTACGCGCAGGAGCACGAGACGATCGACGTCAAGCGCAGTGTGCTGGAGAACATGGTTTCGTCATCCCCGAACATCACGGAGACGGAGGCGCGGCGCGTTCTCGGCTCGTTCCTGTTCACCGGGGATGACTCCAAGAAACCTGCGGGAGTACTCTCCGGCGGCGAGAAGACGCGGCTGGCCCTCGCGATGATCGTCGTGTCCGGGGCGAACGTGCTGCTGCTCGACGAGCCCACGAACAACCTCGACCCGGCCAGTCGGAACGAGATCCTGGATGCGCTGTCGAACTACGCGGGCGCCGTCGTGCTCGTCAGCCACGACGAGGGCGCTGTCGAGGCGCTGAACCCGGAACGGGTGCTCATCCTGCCCGATGGCGTCGAAGACCACTGGAACCCTGACTACGCGGACCTGATCAGCGTGTCTTGATCGCGGTCGGGGGTTCGGCTGCGGGTTGTGATCTCGCACTTGCGGTCGCGCCCCCGCCCTTCCGCCTCCGCTTCTCACGCTCCCGCTCCCGCGCGCTTTCGCTTCTCCCGCTCCCGCTCCCGCCGGTTGTGGTGGCGGGAGAAACGTTGTGACGGCGGGAGCCCAGGCTCCCGCCATCACGCACTAGCTCCCGCCACGTTGGCAATGTCTCCCGCCGCCGGCACAGTTCCCCCGCCACCACGCGCCACGACTCCCGCCACCAGCGCCACGACCCCCGCCACCACGCGCTGCTACTCCCGGATCCGCGTCCCCTGACGCCGATCGGCTTCTCGCTCTCGCCCGCGCTTCCGCACCCTCGCGCTTCCGCCTACTCCCGCCGGTTGTGGTGGCGGGAGAAACGTTGTGATGGCGGGAGCCCAGGCTCCCGCCATCACGCACTAGCTCCCGCCACGTTGGCAATGTCTCCCGCCGCCGGCACCGTTCTCCCGCCACCACGCGCCACGACTCCCGCCACCAGCGCCGCAACTCCCGCCACCAGCGCCACGACCCCCGCCACCACGGCAGGATGCCGCGAAAAGGTCACCGCAGCCAGGATCGCCGCAGCGAAGGGCACCGCAGCCCGATCCACGCGCCCGACAGCAGCGTCAGCGGGTGGCGCTGCCGTCGAGGACCGCATCCTCGCTGCCGTCGAGGATCGCATCCTCAATGTCGGCATCAGTGGGGGCCTTGGCCTGGGCCTTCTTCCGTCGCGCCAGGGCGCGTGCGCGCTCGTCCGGGTCGTCGGCGTTGAGGTGCCGATACTCCTGCCGAATCGCCCAGCCCAGGCCGAAAAAGCCGAAGATCGCGAACGCGAACCACTGCAGCGCGTAGGAGAGGTGTGGGCCCTCGTCGAGCGTTGGCTTCACAGCGGGCGCGGGCCGGACGGCGACGGACGGCGACTCCTTCGACAGCAGGCCGTATGCGCCCGTGTAGGTCGCGGTGCCGAGTAGCTTCTGCACGGTGGGTAGGTTGATTGTCGCAACCTGGCCGGATGGCGCGGACCGGCCGGGCAGGTCGGGTTCGCTCGGCTGCAGCCGGGCATCCACCTTCACCAGTCCGCTCGGAGGAGCGGGGACGCTGTCGGGAGTGTCCTGGTCGTTGCCAATCGGGACCCAGCCCCGGTCGACGATGAAGATGCTGCCATTCGACAAGCGCAGCGGGGTGAGCACCTCGAACCCCGGATTGCCGCCGTACGGCCGGTTGCGCACGAGCAGCTGGTCCTGCACCAGGTAGGTGCCGGTCGCCTCCACCGGCGTCCACTCGTCCGCCGCGCGGAAAGCAGCCAACGCCGGCACGACGTCGGGCAGGGGTTGGGGTGCGCGGTCGTAGTTGTTCTGCACTTTCGCGATCGCCGCTATCGCTTCATCGCGGCGCGCGAACTGCCATTGCGCGAGAAAGTAGCAGGCGATGGCGAACACGATCGCCATGGCGAGGTAGCCGAACCAGCGGCGGTTGAGCACAAAGCGCCACCCGGGCATCACGAGGCTCCGCCGGGGGTGATTGCGGGGGTGATTGCAGGGACGATTGCGGGGATGTCATCGAGCGCGGTCACGACGACCGGAAAGTCCCGAGTCGCCAGGTAGTCGCGCAGGTACTCACGGTGCTCGTCACACGCGAGCCAGGTCTTCACACGATCAGCGGAGTGGATCTTCGGATTGCGCCAGTTGACCGCCGCCGTCGCCGCCGACCCGCATCCGGCCCTGGAGCAGCGCGGTGTCGAGCCGTCGGGGGAGTCACCGAACCCGATCACTCGCCCTCTCCCGCATGCGTAAGGGGAACGGGCATCACGGCGCCCGGTCGCTGCACCACAGCGGTCGCGCCCGACCTCACGGTATTGGCGATCACAACGGCGATGTAGGGAAGGATGATCGCGCCAACGATGGGAGCAACCAACCACCAGCCGTGCAGGAAGAAGAAGGCGACCACGCACAGCATGCGGATTCCCATGGCGAGGCTGTACATGAGCATGCGGCCGCGTCGCTCTTCGTCCGGCGACGGCGGGAGCGACGTTGCTGACTGCACGGGCTGCTTTTTCATGGCTCTCGCTCCAGCCTACGTCGCCGCGCCCCGACTTATACGCTTGGGGTCATGACTACACCCCGCACCGTTCTCGTTACCGGTGGCAATCGCGGAATCGGCTTCGCAATCGCCTCAGAATTCGTCGCACAAGGCCACCGTGTCGCGGTCACCGCGCGCTCAGGCTCCGGCCCGGCCGGAACCCTGACCGTACGGGCGGATGTCACGGACTCGGCCGCTCTCGACGCCGCATTCACGCAGGTCGAGGCGGAGCTCGGGCCGGTCGAGGTTGTCGTCGCTAACGCCGGAATCACCCGGGACATGCTGCTGATGCGGATGTCGGAAGAAGACTTCACCGACGTCATCGACACGAACCTCAGCGGCGCCTTCCGGGTCGTCAAGCGGGCCTCCAAGGGGATGCTCAAGGCGAAGTTCGGGCGCATCATCCTCGTTTCCAGCGTGGTTGGCCTGCTGGGCGGCGCCGGCCAGGTGAACTACGCGGCATCCAAGAGCGGTCTCGTCGGCCTCGCGCGGTCCATTACCCGCGAACTCGGCTCGCGTGGGATCACCGCGAACGTGGTCGCCCCCGGCTTCATCGAGACCGACATGACGGCGGAGCTGCCCGAGCAGCAGCAGGCGGAGTACAAGAAGTCGATTCCCGCGGGCCGGTTCGCCACCGCCGAGGAAGTCGCGAGGGTGATCGCCTGGATCGCCAGCGACGACGCTGCCTACATCTCCGGCGCCGTCATCCCTGTCGACGGCGGTCTCGGGATGGGGCACTAGCCCAGGTTTCTAGCCGCGCAGTCCCAGCAGCGGAAGCAACTGCGACAGGTCGCGCACGTCGATGAGCACGTGTGCTTCGTCGCGCACCGGCGCCTTGGCGTCGAAGCCGACCGATAGCCCCGTGATTGCCATCATGGGGAGGTCGTTCGCTCCATCGCCCACGGCGACGGTGCGGGACAGCGGCACATCGAAGTCGTCGGCCCACTCGCGCAACGTGTGCGCTTTCGCCACTGCGTCGATTACCGATCCACTGACCTCTCCGGTGAGCTGGCCATCGTGCACCGCAAGACGGTTGGCGCGCCAGTAGTCGAGGCCGAGCTCTTCCGCTATCGGATCGACGATTTCGTGAAAACCGCCGGAAACGACGCCGACTCGACCGCCTGCCGCATGCACGGCCGCGATCATCGCGGGCACGCCCGCCGTCACCTGCACCCGTTCGCGAACCGTGTCGAAGACCGATTCGGGCAGGCCGGCCAGCGTGGCGACGCGAGCCCGCAGGCTCTGCTCGAAGTCGAGCTCGCCGTTCATGGCGTGCGACGTGATCGCAGCGACTTCGGCAAGCGAACCGGCCTCGGCGGCCAGGAGCTCGATCACCTCGTTCTCGATGAGGGTCGAATCGACGTCGAGCACGACGAGAAAGCGGGGCATGGGTCGGGCCTTCCTGCGGGCTACGAGACGTGCACTCCCTTGCCCACAACCGTGATGCCGGAGTCGGTTACGGTGAAGCCACGGGCTCGATCAGCGTTGGCGTCAACGCCGACTGTCGTGCCCGCGTCGATCACCACATCCTTGTCAAGGATAGCCCGGCGAACGGTGGCATCCGGATGGATCATCACCCGCTCGAAGACGACGGAATCGACCACGGAGGCGCCCGATTCAATCGTGCACCAGGAGCCGATGACGCTGCGCTCAATGTGAGCCCCGGAGATCAGGGTTCCGAGCGACACGATCGAGTCGATCGTCGTCCCGAGGTTTCCCTTGCCGTCGCGGACGAACTTGGCCGGCGGCGAGTTCAGTTGCGAACTGAAGATCGGCCATTCCCGGTTGTACAGGTTGAAGATCGGCAGGGCGGAAATCAGGTCCTGGTGGGCGTCGTAGAACGACTCGATCGTTCCCACGTCGCGCCAGTAGAACCGATCGCGAGCAATCGAGCCAGGCACGATATTGCGGTTGAGGTCGTAGACGCCGGCCTCGCCGCGCGAAACGAAGTCGGGCACGATGTCGCCGCCCATGTCGTGGTTGGACTCATTGTTGACGCCGTCACGGATCACGGCATCCATGAGCACCTGCGCGTCGAACACGTAGTTGCCCATCGATGCGAGAACCTCGCGCGGAGAATCCGCGAGACCCACAGCGTTCTTCGGCTTCTCGAGGAAGGCGTGGATCTTGTTCGGGTCTTTCGGGTCGAGCTCGATAACGCCGAACTGGTCGGCGAGCTCGATGGGCTGGCGAATGGCGGCGACGGTCACACCCGCACCGGACTCGACGTGCGCGTCGATCATCTGTGTGAAGTCCATGCGGTAGACGTGATCCGCGCCCACGACGACGACGATGTCCGGCTTCTCGTCGCGCAGGAGATTCAGGCTCTGCAGGATGGCGTCCGCTGAGCCGCTGAACCAGCGCTTGCCGAGACGCTGCTGCGCCGGAACGGATGCGACGTAGGAGCTGGTGATGCCGTCGAGCCGCCAGGTCTGCGAAACGTGACGGTCGAGGCTGTGCGACTTGTACTGGGTGAGCACGACGATCTGGCGCAGACCCGAGTTGATGAGGTTGCTGAGGGCGAAATCGATGAGGCGGTAACCGCCTCCGAATGGAACCGCCGGCTTCGCCCGGTCCGCGGTGAGCGGCATCAGCCGCTTGCCCTCTCCACCGGCGAGGACGATACCGAAGATCTTCTTTGAAGCCATTGTCTCAGCGTAGGACAGCGCCCCAGCCTGTACTAGCGTCTAAAGCATGCGAGTCGACCTGATCACCCGTGAGTATCCTCCAGAGGTTTATGGCGGTGCCGGAGTGCACGTCGCCGAGCTGGTGAAGGCGCTCCGGCCCGACACGGACGTCGTTGTGCGTTGCTTCGGCATGCCGCGCGAAGAGCAGGACGTGCACTCCTACCTCGTTCCGCCGGAACTCAGCGGGGCGAATCCAGCCCTGGCGACGCTGGGCGTCGACCTGCAGATTGCGCGCGATCTCGAGGGCGCTGACATCGTGCACTCGCACACCTGGTACGCGAATGCAGCCGGCCACGTCGGCTCCCTGCTGCATGGCATCCCGCACGTCGTGACCGCCCACAGCCTCGAGCCGCTGCGACCGTGGAAGGCAGAGCAGCTCGGCGGCGGCTACAAACTCTCCAGCTGGATCGAAAGCACCGCGTTTGCGGGTGCCGCCGCGATCATTGCCGTAAGCGAGGGGATGCGCCGCGACATCCTGAGGTCGTACCCGTTTCTCGACGAATCCCGCGTGCTCACGGTGCACAACGGCGTCGACCTGGAGAAGTGGAAGCCGCTCGACGACGCGGATGTCGTTCGCTCGCTCGGCATCGACCCGGATCGACCCTCCGTGGTGTTCGTCGGCCGGATCACTCGCCAGAAAGGCCTGCCGTACCTGCTGCGCGCGGCCGCGATGCTGCCAGACGACGTGCAGCTGGTGCTGTGCGCCGGGGCGCCGGATACGCCGGAGATCCTCGCCGAGGTTCGTGAAGGGGTCGCCGCACTGCAGCGGGAGCGCTCCGGGGTCATCTGGATCGACCGGCTCCTCAGTCAACCGGAACTGTCCGCCGTCCTGACCGCCGCGACCACGTTTGTCTGCCCGTCCGTGTACGAGCCGCTCGGGATCGTGAACCTGGAAGCTATGGCGTGCGGGGCACCGGTCGTGGGAACGGCTACCGGCGGCATCCCCGAGGTCGTCGACGACGGTGTCACCGGTCGCCTGGTGCCGATCGAGCAGATGCAGGATGGCACGGGCACGCCGCTGGATGCCGACCGGTTCGTCAGCGACCTGGCAGCCGCGCTCATCGAGGTCGTCAGCGATCCGGTTGCCGCGCGCAGCATGGGCGAGTCGGGTCGTCGCCGTGCCGAAGCCGAGTTCGGGTGGGACCGCATCGCCCTCCGTACCAAAGAGATCTACGCCTCGCTCCTGTAGGCCCTTCGGGGAGTGTCCCACTGCTCTAGTCTGGAGAGATCATGGCAAGTGTTCTGCAGCTCACCGACGTGTCCATCATTCGAGATGGCAACACCATCCTCGACCGGATTTCCTGGACGGTGGACGGCTCCGAACGCTGGGTCATCCTCGGTCCGAACGGAGCCGGCAAGACGACGTTGCTTCAGGTCGCTGCGGCCTTCGTGCATCCGAGTTCGGGCACCGCGCACATCCTCGATGACACGCTCGGCGCGGTTGATGTCTTCGAGCTGCGCCCACGCATCGGATTCGCCTCCTCGGCGATGGCGCGCCGGTTCCCGGCTGACGAAACCGTGCTGAACGTCGTTCTTACCGCCGCGTGGTCTGTCACCGGCCGCTGGAACGAGGAATACGAGGACGTCGACGTACGCCGCGCCCAGCGCGTGCTGAGCGAGTGGAAGCTCGATCACCTCTCGGACCGCCGCTTCGGCCTGCTCAGCGATGGCGAGCAGAAACGCGTGCAGATCGCGCGAGCCGTCATGACCGACCCGGAGCTGCTGCTTCTGGATGAGCCCGCCGCGAGCCTCGATCTCGGCTCGCGTGAGGAACTGTTGCAGTTGCTCGGTGGCTACGCCAGTGCACCCGAGGCGGCTGGGATCGTGATGGTCACCCACCACGCAGAAGAGATCCCGGTTGGATTCACGCACGCCCTGCTGCTCGCCGACGGCGCGATCACCGCATCCGGCCCTATCGACGAGGTCATCACGGCCGAGGCGCTGTCGGAGACATTCGGCCTGCCGCTGGAAGTCACCAGCGAAGGCGGGCGGTTCACCGCTCGCGCCGCGTGAGCTGCGACGACCTCCGGCAGCTATTCTCGGCAGTGCTCGTCTGGTAAGCTATCGAGTCGGCCCGGTGCGTTCTGCGCCCACTGCCCCAGCTTTCTTCTCCACTCATCCAATTCAAGGAATCGCCATGAAGACCGAAATCCACCCCACGTACGAGCCCGTCGTGTTCCGCGACCTGGCCTCCGGCACCACGTTCCTCACCCGCTCGACGGTGAGCAGCTCCAAGACCATCGAGTGGGAAGACGGCAACACCTACCCGGTGATCGACGTCGAGATCTCGTCAGAGTCGCACCCGTTCTACACGGGTAAGCAGCGCATCCTTGACTCCGCCGGCCGCGTGGAGAAGTTCAACTCGCGCTACAAGGGTTTCGGCAAGTAACCACAGGCTTTTATCGAGGCGACCGGCATCAGCCGGTCGCCTCGTTCTGTTTGTGGGCTCGCCCCTGCGAGCCACGCTGCCGCTAGGCCTTCGGAGTTACCGAAGGACTCGAGTGGTGCACCGACATGTAGCCGGAGCGGGAGCCGGTAACCGTGACGGTGATCGCCTTTCCGACATCCCCGGCGACCGGAACATAGGTCTTCCCTGTGGCGTTCGTGCTGATCGCAACCCCGTCTCGGTTCCACTGGTAGCTGAGCGTCACCGGTGACGGCGACCAGGTCCCAGCGCTGGCGGTCAGGGTGACGCCGACCTTTGCCGTTCCGGTGATCTTCGGCACGGGCGTCGCCGTGAGTGTTTTGAGGATCAGAACCTGCGCGCTCTTCTGGGCGAGCGTCGTGTATCCGCGTCTCGTGGCCGTAACCTTCACGCTGAGTTGCTTGCCGCCATCGGTGGATGTCGCGGTGTAAGTCGACTTCGTGGCATTGCTGATTGCCAGCCCGCTGCGGAGCCACTGGTAGCTGAAGCTGGTTGGATTGACGGTCCACGTGCCGGTGACAGCCGTCAACTTCTTCCCCACGCCGAATGATCCCGACACGGACATGACCGGTGCCGGAGCATCCGCGAACTGGTGGCAGGAGTAGTTCCGGTCGAGATTGTTCACAACGAACTGGACCATCGATACGCGATCGCCCGGGGTGAGTGGTGAGTTGGCACAGGCCGCCGCCGCCGCGGTGTTCGACGACGCTCCGGCGAGCCAGGTGGGGATTCCCGCAAGGCTGCTCGACGACGAGGTCGCACCTACGATGGTCTTCCACTGGTAGCTGGTCGAGTAGATGCCAACGGTGTCGCCGATCGAGGTGAAATATGCCTTCATTCCGGCAAGTACGGATGCGTTGGCGTGGGTGTCGCTTTGCCAGGTGTTGCTGGTCTCGACGTCGAGCCACCAGTGCAGTCCGGACGGGAGGGCGGTCGTCGGCATTGTGACGTCGTCGTGCGCAATCGAGTACCCATACACGTAGGCGCATGCGCTGCTCGCCGTGTGTGCGCAGGTCCCGTGCGACGTGTCCACAGGAAGACTGTCATTGCGGGTGACGTTTGCGGTGGGCCACCATGCCGCCTTGAGCGCCGGATTGCCGGTATTGACGTACACGGCCGCGGCCGGCTGCTCCGTCGCGCCAGTCGACGCCTTGGCCCAGGCGAACTCGTTCTCAAAACAGGGATTTGCCACTGTCGCGATGCCCTTGTTCAGGCCGATGATGGCGAACGGCCTGTCAGCGGGCAGCGTGGTGTTGCACTGCGGCCACGAGACGTCGTACCCGTAGGTCGTCGCGGACGTGACGGCCGGGGAAACCGGGGGCGTCGCCTCCTGCGCCGAGGCGGGTGGTGCCGGTACAAGAGACACGAGGGCGACGGCCAATGCGACTGCGCTCGCCCCCCGGTTGATTACGGAACGCATCCAGCCAGTATCGGCGCGCACGGCGGGGGAGTCAAAACCACGCTCAGCGCGTCCGCAGACTCGCGACGTCAGACGCCTGCGGTGCGCACGGGCCACATACCGCTCGAACTGAAGTCGGGATTGTGCGTGCGGCGCATGTAATCCTGGAAGGACAGCGCCTGCTCCTGGCTCCACGCGATCTGCTGTGCATGCAGCAGGGCGGACTCGATGCCCAGTTGCTCCGGATGCTTGCGTGCCATGGCCTGCGCAACGCGGCCCGCCGCGACGGCGTCCGCGCTAGCGTCATGCGCATCCGTCAGTTCCACGCCGTAGACGACCGCGGCGGCCTCGAGAGTGCGCTTGCCCTTGCGGTAGCGGTCGACCACGCGGTCGAGCACGAGGGGGTCGATGATGGGGGCGGGCTCAATAAGGGGGTCCAGGTTGTACCGCAGCGCTTCGTGGTGAAGCAGGCTGAGATCGTAGGAGGCGTTGTAGATGGTCACGGCCATGCCGCGAGCGAAGAGGGCTGACAGTGTCGCGATGATCTCAGCGACGACCTCCGCCGCCGGGCGACCTTCAGCGCGTGCGCGCTCGGTCGAGATCCCGTGCACCGCGCTGGCCTGGACAGGGATCTCGACTCCCGGATCCGCCAGCCAGTCCCACATCTCCGTGAGGGTGCCGTTCGCATCCAGCACGCCGACGTGGGCGGAAACAATCCGGCTGGTTTCTACGTCGATTCCGGTGGTTTCGAGGTCGAAAACGCCGAGGGTGTCGAACCATGTGTTGCTCATGTCATCACGATAGAGCCACCGGGTGACACCGCTAGGAGCGACCTCCGGCAAAGTGCGAATCTCCGACGTGCAGCCAGTAGAAGCTCTGGGTTCCGAGCGTCAGGGTGATGCTCCCGTCATCCTCGACCGTGGGGAACTGGCCGCCGCCGAACAGGTCGAAGAGCGTCGAGCCCGCGAACTCTTCGGCCTGGATCTTCACCGAAACCGGATTGTGGGCGAAGCTAAAGACGCAGAGGATGTTTTCCGGTGAGTCACCGAACTGCGTTCCCGTTCCCTCGTACTCGCGCACGAAGGCGAGCACCGACTCGTGGTCGGTCTCGAGGATGCGCAGGGTGCCGAGCCCAAAGGCCGGATGCGCCTTGCGAACGTGGATGACGTTGCGCACCCAGTGCAGCAGGGACCGTGATTGCGCGAGCTGCGATTCCACGTTGATCAGGTTGTAGTTGTAGACCAGGGACTGCACGATCGGCAGGTACAGCTTGCCCGGATCGGCGGTCGAGAAGCCGGCGTTGCGGTCTGGCGTCCACTGCATCGGCGTGCGTGAGCTGTCGCGGTCGGGCAGCCAGATGTTGTCACCCATGCCGATTTCATCGCCGTAGTACAGAAACGGGCTGCCCTTGAGAGAGAAGAGCAGCGCATGAGCCAGCTCGAGTTCGGCGCGAGAGTTGTCGAGGAGGGGAGCGAGGCGACGTCGGATGCCAATGTTGGAGCGCATCCGCGGGTCGTACGCGTACCAGCCGTACATCGCCTGGCGGTACTCTTCCGAAACCATCTCGAGCGTTAGTTCGTCGTGGTTGCGAAGGAAGACTCCCCAGCCCGCGGTCGGCGGCGCTTCCGTCGTCTCCGACAGGATGCGGATCAGTTCTCCCGCCTGCTGGGAGCGCAGCGAGTAGAAAATGCGCGGCATCACCGGGAAGTCGAACGCCATGTGGCACTCGGGTTCCTCCTCGGTTCCGAAGAACTGCGCGACCTCCTGCGGCCACTGGTTCGCCTCGGCGATGAGGATGCGGCCGGGGTAGTCGCGGTCCATCATCGCCCGCAGTTCGCGAATGAACGCGTGCGTCTCCGGCTCGCCCTCGCCGTTGCCGTCTTCGGATTCGAAGAGGTAAGGAATGGCATCCAGCCGGATGCCGTCGACGCCGAGGTCCATCCAGAAGCGCACGGTGTCGAAGACCGCCTCGCGCACAGCGGGGTGCTCGAAGTTGAGGTCCGGCTGGTGCGAGAAGAACCGGTGGAAGAAGAACTGGCGCCGCACCGGGTCGAAGGTCCAGTTCGACTCTTCCGTGTCGACGAAGATGATGCGAATATTCGGGTACTTCTCGTCGGTGTCGCTCCACACGTAGAAGTCGCCGTATGGGCCTGTGGGATCGGCGCGGGACTGCTGGAACCAGTCGTGCTGGTCAGAGGTGTGGTTGAGCGGGTAATCGATCACGATGCGCATGTTGCGCTCGTGGGCCTTGGTAACCAGGTCCTTGAACTCGTCCACGGTGCCGAAGTCGGGAAGTATCGCCTTGAAGTCGGAGACGTCGTAGCCGCCGTCCTTGAGCGGTGACATGTAGAACGGCGGCAGCCACAGGGCGTCGACGCCCAGCCACTGCAGGTAATCGAGGCGGGAGATGAGACCGCTGAGATCGCCCGAGCCGTCACCGTTGCTGTCAACGAACCCGCGAACCATTACTTCGTAGAACACCGCCCGCCGGTACCACTGGGGATCAAGTGCGAGGCCGGGCAACTGGATGGGCGCGGTGAAGGTCACGATTCGAGTCTATGGGCGCACGCAAACGCTTGTGCTGCCGCCGCGCTCCCTAGAATTGGCTGCAATGTCTGTTCCCTCCCCGTACGCCGAGCTGCTCGCCGCCGTCCCCGTTTCCGAGAAACAGGTGACGGTTCTCGGCAGCGACACGCACTATTGGGACTACGGGCACGCCGACGCCGAAACGACCATCGTGATCGCCCATGGCTACCGGGGTGAGCATCACGGTCTCGAACCGGTGATCGCCCAGCTCGCCGGTCTGCGCCTCGTATCGCCCGACCTCCCCGGCTTCGGCGAATCGTCGCCCCTGCCCGGTCGCACCCACACCATCGACGACTACGCCGAGTGGCTCACCGCATTCATCGAGGCCCTCGGACTGACCGGCACCGCGGTCGTTCTCGGGCACTCCTTCGGATCGATCGTGACCGCCCACGCGGTTGCCGCCGGACTGCCGGCACCGAAGCTGATCCTGATCAATCCGATCTCCGAGCCGGCAACATCCGGGCCCAAGGCGATCCTGACCGCGCTGACTTTGCTCTGGTACCGGGCAGCCATGCTGCTGCCGGAGCGCGTGGGCCACGCCTGGCTGTCGAACCCCGGCATCGTTCGATTCATGAGCCAGTCGATGGTCAAGACGAGGCGCCCGGGACTGCGCGCGTGGATCCACGACCAGCACCGGCAGTATTTCAGCCGGTTTTCCGACCGCAGGACGGTCGTCGAGGGCTTCAACGCGTCCATCAGCCGCGACGTGAGCATGGTTGCGTCGAAGATCTCCGTGCCGACGCTGCTGATCGCGGCCGAGCAGGACCCGATCACAACTGTTGCTGCCCAGGAGCGCACCGTGCGGCTGTTCCCCAACGCGACCCTGGTCGTGTTGCCAGCGGTTGGCCACCTCATCCACTACGAAAAGCCGCAGGATGCCGCGCGCGCAATCGTCGACTTCCTCGGTTCCGGAACCGTGGTCGGCGCTGCCGGATGAAGATCATCTTCGACTGCCGCTACGTTCGGGTCGACCACCACGACGGCATCAGCCGCTTCAGCGCGAAGCTGGTGGAGTCACTCGCGCGTATCCACCCGCTGACCATGCTGATCAGCGACGAACGCCAGCTCGCTGTGCTGCCCGACATGCCCTGGGTGATGGCAACCCCACCGACCTCCGCGGCCGAGCCGTTCGTCTCGCGCAGGATCAATCGCTTCGCACCCGACATCGTCTATACGCCCATGCAGACGCTGGGACCGGGTGGCCGCCGGTTCGCGCTCGTGACCACGGTCCATGACCTCATCTATTACACGAACCGCACGCCGCCGCGAGACCTTGCCTGGCCGGTCCGGCTGCTCTGGCGGCTCTACCACCTCGCGTGGTGGCCGCAGCGAATGCTGCTGCGGTCCGCTGACGCGCACGTCGCCGTTTCGGAGACAACGCGCAGGATCATGCTCGAGCACCGCCTGACGAAGCATCCGATCACCGTGGTTTCGAACGCGGTGGATGCCCCAGCGTCGGTGCGCTCGACGTCGACCGGATCGCGGGACCTTGTGTACATGGGTTCGTTCATGCCCTACAAGAACGTGGAGCTTCTCGCGCGCGGGCTGCACGAGCTTCCCGGGTACACGCTGCACCTGATGAGCCGAGCGTCGGATTCGGACATCGCCAGGCTTGAAGCGCTGGCGCCCGCAGGGTCATTGAAGTTTCACGGGGGAGTGAGCGACGAGGAGTACTTCTCGCTGCTGGCGACCGCGGATGCCCTGGTCTCCGCCTCGCGGGACGAGGGGTTCGGCATCCCGCTCGTGGAATCGATGGCGGGGGGAACACCGGTCGTGGTCAGCGACATACCGATCTTCCGTGAGATTGGCGGGGATGCGGCCGTCTATTTCGACGTCGACGCGCCCTCGTCGTTTGCCGCCGCCGTCAAGTCGCTCGAGGACCCAGCCGAGTGGACGCGGCGCTCACTGCTTTCCCACGAGCGGTCGCTCGCCTATGACTGGAACAGGTCCGCCGAAACGCTGCTCGCGGTACTGCAGCGCACGGTTGCGGCTCGCACCGCGCGCTAGCCGTGGGATGCTCGCCGTTCGGCCACCGGGTCGGGTCAGGCGCGAGCCTCGAGCGCGTTCTGCTCGTCGAGGTCTTCCGCCGAAATTCCGAGTGACTCTTCCTCGATCGGGTCGTTGAAGGCGACCAGCTGCAACGAGCCGTCGACGAGTTCGAAGCTGTGAACGGACCCGTTGGTGATCGCACCATGCTTGGTCGTCGGATCGATGGACTCCAGGACGGTGCGGATGACACCCCCGTGTGTAACGACGAGAATTCTCTCGCCCGGTCGGCTGGCCGCGATCTCGGTGAGCACCGGCAGAACGCGTGCGGCTACCTCCTCGCGGGTCTCGCGACCGGGAACAGGCGCGCCATTCGGGTACTCACGCTCGACTTCCTCCCAGTCCATGCCCTCGGCAGCGCCGTACTGGCGCTCCACCAGGGCAGCCACGGTTGTCGGTTCAGCCAGGCCCACCTCGGCCGCAACGATGCGCGCGGTCTCCCTGGCGCGCGAGAGCGGGCTCGTGATGATGGCATCCCATGGTCGAGACGCCAGCAACTGCCCGGTCGTTCGCGCCTGTTCCCGCCCCACGTCGTTGAGCGGGATGTCGGTTGCTCCCTGGATGCGGTGCTGCGCGTTCCAGTGCGTCTCACCGTGGCGAACCAGGTAGAGGGAGGTCATCGTCGCCCTTCGCGTTTCGTCGTCGACAGTGGCGACGCCCGCGCTATTCGCCGAGCAACTCCGTCAGGGCAACCAGCGTTTCGGACGTACCAGCGTCAATCTTAACCGTGGCACGAGAATCACCCTTCGTGAGCCCCCGGTTGATGATCACGATCGGCAGTTTCTTGCGGGACGCCTGGTCGAGCAGGCGGATGCCGGAGTTCACAACGAGTGACGAACCCACAATCAGCAGCGCCCCCGCTTTTTGTACGAGCGCACTCGCTTCGATGAACTTCTCGCGCGGCACGAACTCGCCGAAAAACACGACGTCGGGCTTCAGGGTGCCGCCGCAGACGGTGCACTCGGGAACGACAAAGCGATCGACATCCGTGATCTCGGCATCTCCGTCGGGTGCAAGGACGAAGGCTTCCGGCTCGGAAAGCCACGGGTTGGCCTCGGAGATGGACGCCGAGATGTCGCGCCGGGCGTAGTACTGGCCGCACTGCATGCAGCGCACGCGGTCCATGGAACCGTGCAGGTCCACAACGCGCTGCGAGCCGGCCCGCAGGTGAAGTCCGTCCACGTTCTGCGTGATGATTCCGTTGATGATGCTGGCGGCTTCGAGGTGCACGAGCGCCTCGTGGCCCGCGTTGGGGCGGGCACCGTAGAACCGGGTCCAGCCGAGCTGGCTGCCCGCCCAGTAGCGCTTGCGGTACTGGCTATCCGAGAGAAACTGCTGGAATGTCATCGGCGTTCGAACCGGTGCGCCCAGCCCCCGGTAGTCGGGAATGCCCGAGTCCGTGCTGATGCCGGCGCCGGTAAGCACGGCCACGCGCCTGCCCTTCAGCGCGGCGACCGCGGACTCGAGTGCGGCGGCGAGGGTGGCGGAAGGTGGCGCGGCAGGGGCGGCGGCCTGTGGCATCCCATACCCTCCCTGCTGCAGCGATAGACCTGCTGCTGGCACCAGACTAAACAACGAAGTTTTCGGATATGTTTCCGAATGCTGCCAGCATTTGCTTTCGGCACCCACGGAAAGAGCCCTGACATGCATGTCGTCCCCATCGATTCGATCGACGATGATGGCCTGCGCGACTATGCCCGGCTCACCGACGTGGTGCTCCGCCGCCTGTCCGAACCGGCCGACGGCCTGTACATTGCCGAGTCCACCAAGGTGATCGAGCGCGCTCTTGCCGCGGGACACCAGCCGCGATCCGTGCTGCTGCAGGAGAAGTTCCTGGCCGAGCTCGGGCCGATTCTCCAGCCGTACGACGTGCCCATCTATCTCGGGTCACCCGAGCTGCTGGAGAGCCTCACCGGTTTCTCGATGCATCGCGGCGCGCTCGCGTCCATGCATCGGCCCCCGCTGAGATCCGTGGCCGAGACCGTGAAAGACGCCCGCAGGATCGTCGTCCTGGAAGACATTGTCGACCACACCAACGTCGGCGCGATCTTCCGAAGCGTTGCGGGCCTCGGAGCGGATGCTGTACTGATCACCCCGCGGTGCGCGGACCCGCTCTACCGCCGCAGCGTGCGCGTGAGCATGGGAACCGTGCTGCAGGTGCCGTGGACCCGGCTGCCGGACTGGCCGGAGGGTGCGGCAGTGCTGAAAGACCTGGGCTTCCACCTCGCCGCACTTGCCCTCGACGACGACGCGATCGACCTCGATGAATTCGTGGCGAGCGCACCCGAAAGGATCGCCCTGCTGCTCGGCACCGAGGGTGACGGGCTGTCAAGCGCTGCGCTGAAGCAGGCGGACACGACTGTCACGATCCCGATGATGCACGGGGTGGATTCGCTGAACGTCGCCTCTGCCAGCGCCGTGGCGCTGTACGCCCTCAGTCCCCGACGACGGAGTTCCACGCGCTGAGCGCGCCGGCTTCGACCGCTGCCTGCCCGGGCTCACCGTCGGCGAGGTACCAGGAGACGTTCAGCCCCGTGCGGGCACGCGACCAGCGCGCTACGCGCACGGGATCGACCCCCGCGGCGGCCGCGGCAATCACCAGCTGGGACGTTAGTCGTGCAGCGGGATCCTGCGCGTTGTAGGGCTCCCCGATCTGCGAGATCAGCGGCCAAAGGTCGTACGCCGGGTCACCAACCAGTGGCTTGGGGTCGATGACCACCCACGGCTCGTCGCCTTCGGAGCTGAGGATATTGCCGGGGTTGTAATCACCGTGCAACAGGGAGGTTGGCGCGGGGGTCGTCGCGAGCTCTTCCAGTTCGTCGAGCGCACGTTCCACAAGCACGCGCACGCCCAGGGCGCCAAGGGCGGCGGCCTGGTCCGGGATGCGCGCGCGTGCCTGGTTGGCGTAGTCGCGCATCGCTTCGGCGAGCGTCGGAACCGTCTGGGGGATAGCGCCCGACGCGAGTCGCGCGTGCAATTCGCCACCTATCCGCACCGCTCGCTCGGGGTCCAGCCCTGCTCGAGCCAGCGGCACCCCCGGCGACACGGCAGCGAGCAGCAGCGACCATGTCCATGCGTCCTGGTCGAGCAGTTCGGGAGCGAGTCCCGACGGGAAAGCCTGCAGGCCGACTGCCTCCCAGATGCCCTCGACGTGAGGCAGGCCGATTTTCAGAACGGCCGGCGACCCGTCGGGCCGGGTGACCGCCAGCACTGACGCGGCGATCCCGCCGACGAACGCCTCACCGGGGCGCAGGTCCCAGCGCTGCAGCATCGTGGCCAGGATGCCTGGCGCCTCGGCCGTCCAGTCCGCCACCCTCGGGTACGCATCGATGCCCGCGGGCTCGAACGGCGCGGCGTGCATGGGCGTCATCATATTCAGCTTCGCTTAGGATCAACGGGTGCCTACCCGCCGACAGCAGTATCGCCGGCGCCGTATCGCGGTGGGCGGCGGAGCTTTTCTGGTGCTCCTTCTGCTCGGTCTTGCGTTCTACGTGCCGAGCACCCTGCTCGCGCCGCTCAAATCAATCGGTGCGACGCAGCAGGACTACCCCATCCCCACGGTCGCTGTTCCCGCCATGAGCCTTCCCGGGTACGGCGCGAGCGGGATCGGCGCGGTGGGGTATCCCGGCCTGCTCGCCCAGCGCGGCAGCTCCCAGCCGCTGCCGATCGCCTCGATCACGAAGGTCGTGACCGCGCTCGTCGTGCTCCAGAAGAAGCCGCTGGCTGCCAGCAAGAACGGCCCCCCGATCACGTTCACGGCTCTCGACGAACAGTACCGAGCGCAATACCAGGCGGAGGATGGCGAGGTGTACCCGGTACAGATTGGAGCAACCCTCAGCGAACGTCAGGTTCTGACGGTCATGCTCCTGCCGTCGGCCAACAACTACGCGAGAACCCTGGTCGACTGGGCGTTCGGATCTGAGCAGAAGTTTCTCGTTGCCGCCCGCAGCTGGCTCGCCAGCCATGGGCTCACGTCGACGACGCTGGCGGATGCCACGGGACTCAACCCGCACAACCGAAGCACGCCCGCTGACCTCGTCGAGATCGGAAAGCTCGCTCTGGTCAACCCTGTCGTTTCGCAGCTTACGGCGCTGAAACGCGCGACAGTGCCGGTCGTCGGCACGGTCACGAATACGAATCAGCTGCTCGGGTCGCTGGGGGTCAAGGGCATCAAGACGGGAACGCTCAACCCGTTCGGCTCGTCGCTGCTGTTCGCCGCGGACTACACGGTCGGGCCGAAGAAGATCACGCTCGTCGGCGTGGTTCTCGATGGGCCGGACCACCCGACGATCGATTCGCAGATCAAGAAACTCATCACCAGCGTCCGGGCCGGTTTCCGCGAGGTGACCCTGTCCACTGCCGGGCAGAAATTCGGCACCTACACGACCGCGTGGGGAACCGTCGCACATGCAACGGCGAAGCGCACGGAATCGATCGTGGTGTGGGCGAAGACGACCATCTCCTCGAAGCTGACCACGGCATCCCTGATCCTCGCGTCACGCGGGGCAGGCGCCGGCACGGTCGTGTTCACGGCGGGGGAGCAGGTCGTGTCGGTTCCGCTGGTACTCGACCATGCGATACTCGATCCCGGCCCGTGGTGGCGACTTACCAACCCCGGCGCGCTGTTTTGATACTCGGAGCAGGTTAGGCAGCAATTCACAGTATTCGCCCATAGGCTGGCCGTATCTGAACGAGCGTTTGCTCACTTCGCCGGCTGGGAAGTCACCACGATTTAGGGGTACCGTGACGAATCCAATTGCCACAGCATCGCCAATTCGCATCGTCCGAACCGGGCCGCGTGGCCTCACCAATCCGACCTCGGAGTTCTCGGGCCTCCTGGCAACAATCAAGGATGCCGGGCTCCTTCGGCGTCGTCGCACCTTCTACATCCTCAACTTCACCGTCATCACGCTTGCCATGGCCGGCGCGTGGGTCGGTTTCGCGATGCTGGGACACACCTGGTACCAGTTGATCATCGCTGGAGTCATGGGAGTGCTCTTCACGCAGTACGCCTTCATGGCGCACGAGGCATCGCATCGCCAGGTCTGGGAATCGGGCAAGGCCAACGACCACACCGGGCGAATTCTCGCCGACCTGCTCGTCGGTATCAGCTACTCATGGTGGATGACCAAGCACTCCCGGCACCACTCGGCGCCGAACACGGTCGATCGCGATCCCGACATCGAGCCCGACTTCATCGTCTTCCAGGAGAAGCACGCCGCCGTGCTTAAGGGCGTGTCCGGCTTCATGGCACGCCGACAGGGCTGGCTTTTCTTCCCCGTGCTCACGCTCGAGGGACTCAACCTGCACCTGCACGCCTTCAAAGAGGTATTCAACCCGAACCGCAAGGTTGACCGCCGCAAGACGGAGATCGCGCTGCTCGCGATCCGCAACATCGGTTACGTCGCCGTGATCTTCAGCATCCTGCCGCTCGGCATGGCGTTTGCATTTCTCGGCGTTCAGCTCGCCGTGTTCGGTGTCTACATGGGCGCATCCTTCGCCCCGAACCACAAGGGAATGCCGATGCTTCCCCGCGACGCCAAGGTCGACTTCCTGCGTCGCCAGGTGCTCACCAGCCGCAACATCCGCGGCGGATTCGGGATGAACGTCTACATGGGCGGCCTCAACTACCAGATCGAGCACCACCTGTTCCCGAGCATGCCGCGCCCGAACCTGCGCCGCGCGGGCGAGATCGTTCGCGAGTACTGCGAGTCGAAGGGCATCGTCTACACCCAGGCGAGCCTGCCGGAGTCGTACGGCATCGTCATCAAGTATCTGAACCGGGTGGGGCTCACGGCCCGCGACCCGTTCGACTGCCCATCGGCGATGCGGTACGGCCGCTAAGCAAACCCGCTTCGCCTAGGAGCGCTTCGATTCGCCCGGCGGGAGAAACGTCGGGCGTTTCGCCGTGATGAAGTCACCGGATGACTGGTGCCGCAACCGGCGGAGAACCCACGGAACAAGGTGCTCGCGCGCCCAACCGAGGTCTTCGACCCGTGCGGTTCGCCAGGCAATTCGCGGCAGCGGCTCCGGGTTGAAGGGCTCGATCGTGTGCTCGACGCCCAGGGAGTCGAGCACCATCGCCGCGATCGTGTTGTGGCCGATGGGCGAGAAGTGCAGGCGGTCGGGCGCCCACATCCTCGGGTCGCTGAGTTCACGGAGCGACCACATGTCGGCGACAATCGCGTCGTGCTTCTTGGCCAGCGTGTGGATGTTCTCGTTGTAGATCGCGACCTTTCCCCGCACGCGCTTCAGTACCGGCGTCATCCCGATGTCCGGACCGTTGAACACGACGACGGTCGCCCCGTCGGTACGCAGGCGACCGACGGCTTCGTCGAGACTGGCGGCGACGACATCCGGATCCGAGCCCGGACGGATGATGTTGTTGCCGCCCGCAGAGATCGTGATCAGGTCGGGCCGCAGCGCGAGAGCGGGCTCTAGTTGCTCATCGAAGATCTGCTGCATCAGTCGCCCGCGGACGGCGAGATTGGCATAGGCGAAGTCGCTGGTCTGCGCACTCAATACCTCCGCAACCCGATCTGCCCAGCCGCGGTACCCGCCCGGGCTCGCCGGCTCGGGGTCCCCGATTCCCTCGGTAAACGAGTCGCCGATCGCGACATAACGGGACCACGGATGTTGCTCAGGCATGCACCCAGTGTGCACCCGATTGCCCCGCGCTGCCGTCGTTGCAACCGCCGCGGAAGGCCCCTCCCGCTACCGCGATCCCGAACAGGGTGTCAACCCCCTGTCCCCCAAAGGGGGGCAATGCCAGAGTATTTATCGGCGCCGAGACTCGGCGCCGAACGTATAGGACCCTCTGGGAGGTCGTCATGAGTATCATCGGCTGGATCGTTCTTGGCCTTATTGCTGGCGCTATCGCGAAGGCAATTTTGCCCGGACGTCAGGGCGGTGGCTGGATCGTAACAATCATCCTTGGCATCGTCGGAGCACTGCTCGGCGGCTTCCTCGGAAGTGTTCTGTTCCACGTGGACATCAGTTCGTTCTGGAGCCTCTCCACCTGGCTGCTCGCAATTGGTGGCTCGATTATCGTGCTGCTGATCTACGGCCTGGTAACCCGCGGAAGCGCTCGACGGGCGTAAGACTATTCCCAAGGGGATGGGCGGCTCGCTTCGGCGAGCCGCCCATCTCGCGTTAACCCGGCCCTCGCCAGTACCCCGTCGGTACCTGCTGCAAGACTGGGGGAGTGAGCAAGCAGGATGGGAGTACGCGGCAGGTCAGCGCCGCCGCCGCCGATGACGGCAGAGCCCACATCCTGCACGTCGACATGGATGCGTTCTACGCATCCGTGGAACTCCTCACGCGGCCCGAACTTCGTGGCCTTCCCGTGATCGTCGGGCATCCGGGCCAGCGCTCGGTCGTGACCGCGGCGACCTACGAGGCGCGCAAATACGGCGTGAACTCGGCGATGCCGATGTCGATCGCGCTGCGCCGCTGCCCCAACGCGATTGTGCTCGAGCCGCACTTCGACCGCTACTCGCACTACTCGAAAATCGTGATGGATCTCTGCCGCGACCTCACGCCGCTCGTCGAGCCTCTCTCCATCGACGAGGCATTCCTGGACGTTGCGGGCGCGCGTCGCCTTTTGGGCTCGCCCTTCGAGATTGCGACGCTGCTGCGGGCACGGGTGCTCGCATCCACCGGTCTCACCTGCTCGGTCGGCGTCGCTGCGACGAAGTTCGTCGCCAAGCTCGCGTCGTCGCGGGCGAAACCCGACGGCCTGTTATTCGTGCCGCTCGAGGGAACTCTTGCCTTCCTGCATCCCCTGCCCATCTCCGCCCTCTGGGGCGTTGGCGCCAAAACCGAGGAACGCCTCTCGCGACTCGGACTGCGCACGGTCGGGGACGTCGCCCAAACGCCCCTGGCTGCACTGCAGAAGATGCTCGGTGTTGCAGCGGGGCAGAAGCTGCACGACCTCGCCTGGGCTCGGGACCCCCGCGCGGTGACGGTGGAACGTGAGGAAAAGAGCATCGGCCACGAGAGCACATTCGAGTACGACGTGACCGACCCCGCGGTCATCCGGCGCGAGCTGCTTCGGATGAGCGACAAGTCGGCCGTTCGACTGCGTCGCGCCGGACTCGAGGGCCGGACCGTGTCCCTCAAGCTCCGCTACGGCGATTTCTCCACGATCACCCGCTCGAAGACGCTGGCCGAGCCGACGGACCTCGGCCGGCGCATCTACGAAGAAGTGGTCGGCCTGTACGAGGCGCTGGACAGCGCGGATGCCCGCATCCGGCTGATCGGCGTGCGGGTCGAGCAGCTTGCGCCGACCGGTGGCGCCGGCCTGTCACTGTGGCAGACCGACGAGGACTGGCGCGACGCAGAGCAGGCGATGGATGCGGTGACCGCTCGCTTCGGCGCCGGACTCGTGCGACCCGCCACCCTTGTGGCCTCGCCCACCGCACAGTCCTCCGCCTCACGGCGTCTCAAGCAGTCCTCCCCAGCCCCGCGCGACGCGGAGGACCTGACCGACCTGTGAGACTGGCGCCTCGTGTCGGACGCTGCGGGTAGTGTCTTTTCAAGTGAGCACACCGTCCCTTCCCGGCCCCACGGTCGGCACATTCGCGGCGGAACACCTCTCACCCTCGTACCCGGAGCGCGCCGCCCGCGGTACCGCGGACAAGCTCCGCGCCTGGCAGGCCGAGGCCCTCGATATCTATTTCGAGCGCGAACCGCGCGACTTTCTCGCCGCCGCGACCCCCGGTGCCGGCAAGACGACGTTCGCGTTGCGGCTCGCGGTTGAACTGCTCGCGCGCCGCGTCGTTGATCGGGTCACGGTTGTTGCTCCCACCGAGCACCTGAAACGCCAGTGGGCGGATGCGGCGCACAAGGTGGGCATCCGGTTGAACCCGGAGTTCAAGAACAGCCACGCTTTCACCGGTCGGCGGTTCCACGGTGTTGCCGTGACCTACGCGCAGGTCGCGGTGCGGGCATCCCTGCACCGGCAGCTCACGGAGTCGGCGCGCACGCTCGTGATTCTGGACGAGATTCACCACGGTGGTGACGCCCTCAGCTGGGGCGACGCGATTCGCGAGGCGTTCGAACCGGCCGCGCGGCGGCTCTCGCTCACCGGCACGCCGTTTCGATCGGACACGTCGCCGATCCCATTCGTGACGTATGCGCCGGATGAGAAGGGCATCCGCACCTCGCTTACCGACTACAACTACGGTTACGGCCGCGCGCTGGCCGACGGCGTCGTTCGCCCGGTGCTGTTCCTGGCGTACGCGGGCAAGATGCGCTGGCGCACGCGCATGGGCGACGAGATGGAGGCACGGCTCGGCGAGGGCGATACGAAGGACGTCACGGCGCAGGCCTGGCGAACGGCACTCGACCCGCAGGGGGAGTGGATACCCGCCGTGTTGACCGCGGCGAATCGACGACTTTCCGAGGTGCGCCACTCGATTCCCGACGCCGGCGGTCTCGTCATCGCCACCGACCACTACACCGCTCGCGCGTACGCGAAGGTGCTGCATGGCATCACCGGCGAGCATCCAACCGTCGTGCTCTCCGACGAGAAGGCGGCGAGCCTGCGCATCGAGGAGTTCTCGAAGGCCGACACCAGGTGGATGGTCGCCGTGCGAATGGTCTCGGAGGGCGTGGATGTCCCGCGGCTGGCAGTCGGCGTGTATGCGACATCGGCCGCGACGCCGCTGTACTTCGCGCAGGCGGTCGGCCGGTTCGTGCGGGCGCGACGTCGGGGCGAGACGGCATCCATCTTCGTTCCGAGCGTTCCCCAGCTGATGTCGCTGGCATCCGCCCTCGAACTGGAACGTGACCATGCGCTCGATCGCGAGTCGACGAACGACGGCCTGGACGATTCTCTGCTCGATTCGGAGCAGCGGGAGGAAAAGGCGTCCGAGGAGCTCACCAACGAATTCACCTGGGAAGCGCTCGAGTCCACTGCCAACTTCGACCGGGTGCTGTACGAGGGCACCGAATTCGGATTCGCGGCAGAGCCGGGCAGCGACGAGGAGCTCGACTTCATCGGCATCCCTGGCATTCTCGAACCCGACCAGGTGCGCGACCTGCTCAAGGCGCGCCAGGCGCGGCAGTCCCGGCGATCTGCGGCCGCGTCATCAGCGCGACCGCCGGAGGCCGACCCGGAGCCGAAGGCGCTGTACCGAACGCTCAAGGAGCAGCGCACGCTCCTGAACAGCCTCGTCGGCATGCGGGCAAAGTTGAACAATGAGCCGCACGCGCTGATTCATGCCGAGCTTCGTCGTGTGTGCGGCGGCCCCGCGGTCGCGCAGGCCTCTGTCACGCAACTGCAGGCGCGAATCGACTACCTGCGCAAGGGAATGAAGCAGCACTAGCCCCCGTGCTGCTGCCCCGGCCTCGAGCCCGCCCCCGCGTGTGTGTCTCTTTGCAAATTCAGGAGATCGCGAGGACTGCCCGGCGTGTTGGGCCCGACACGCCGATGTTTGCGCGCGATCTCCTGAATTTGCGATGGGGTACTGCAATTGGGGGTGGTCGGGAGGCATGTGCGTGAGGGTGCCCGCGCAAGGGCGAGAAAAATCGAGTGGGAACGGCACACACTGGGATGGTGCAGACGTTCCTCCCGTTCCCCGACTTCGATGCCAGCGCGCACTCCCTCGATGCGCCGCGGCTCGGCAAGCAGCGGGTCGAGGCGCTGCAGCTGCTGCGGGCGAGCATCTTCCCGAGCTATGGCTGGCAAAACCACCCGGCTCTCGTCATGTGGCGCGGCTACGTGCCCGCGCTGACCAGGTACGCAATGGCCATGGTGGATGCCTGGACCGCGCTCGGCCACACCGACACCACCCGAGAGCAGATCGCCGAATTCGCTCCCGAGGTGGATGGTGTTCCGGCTTCGGCACTGGCGACCCCGTCCTGGCTGGGGCGCGACGAGGTGCACATCAGTCACCAGTCGAATCTCGTGCGCAAGTTCCCCGAGTTCTACGGCCCACAGTTCCCCGGCGTCCCCGGCGATCTGCCCTACGTCTGGCCCGGTGCTGACCCTCTTCCTCACCCGACCGACGCATCCGGCGATCGGATGTGGGTTTTGCGACCCCGCAGCGACGACGAACTGGACGAATGGGTTCGGACCTCATCCGTTGCCCTTGCCGACGCGTCCCCCCGCGGTAAGCGATCGCCCGGCTGGACGGCCCAGTTGGATGAACTTGCCGGCCTACCGGTGGGTGCGCCGGTCGCCGCGATCGAACCGGGTGGGGCGCGCCTGGTCGCTGGCCGGGTGGTCGGAGAGTTGCAGACGTTTGCGCACGACGACGGGGAAGTCGGTTTCCGACGTTCCGTGCGCTGGAATGACGAAATCCCGCGGACGGCGTTTGCGTATCCAGCCCTCCTGCAGGATCCGCGTTCGATTTTCCAGGTGCCGGCTCCCGGGTGAGCCGCAGCAGGGCCGTCGGGCGGCGGTCCGCCAGACTGGTGCCATGGACCGCATCGTTCTTCTCACCGGCGCATCGAGCGGCATAGGCCGCGCCATCGCCCATCGACTCGCTGTGCCGGGAACCGTGCTGGTGCTGGCGGCGCGGCGGGCGGAGGAACTCGCTGTGGTCAAGGCGGAGGTCGAGGCGGCCGGCGGGTCTGCGATAACGGTTGTCGCGGATGTGGCGAAACTCCCCGACATCGACGAGCTGGTCGCGGCGGCCCTCGCCATCAATGGTCGAGTAGACGTGCTGCTCAACGTCGCCGGAATCGGCGCCGCGAGTTCGATCAGCACACCGGATGAGCGCATTGTGCAGATGCTGGACATCAACCTGCTCGCCCCGATTCGGCTCATGCGGGAGGTGCTCGTCACTATGCGGGCGCAGGGTTCCGGCTCGATCATCAACATCGGCTCGGTCGCGGGCGAGATCGGGGTGAATGGTGTCTATTCCGCGACGAAGTTCGGCCTGCGCGGTATCACCGACTCGGTACGGCGCGAGGTCGCGGGCACGGGCGTGCAGGTGAGCCTGATCGAGCCTGGTTACATCGCGACGCCGCTGACGGCATCCCGCAGCGCGAAGATGCCGGGGCCGGAGGTGGTTGTGGACGCGGTTATGAGCGTGCTCAAACGGCCGCGTCGCAGGATCATCGTTCCCCTGCGGTACCGGTTCGCGGTGTTCTTTGCGACCATGTTCCCGCTCGTCACCGATCGCGCCTACGCGGGGCGTGCGGCGAAACCGCAGCAGCCAGCCGACTCTTGACCCGGCTGGTTTTCGTACGCGAACATCTCGGTCGGAGGAGTTCGATACGCGCGCTCCTTCGTTGCGAGCGTCAACCAGCGAACAGCGTTAGCGGAAGTCGCGCGACCTGGTCTGGGGCGCCATCCGGAGCACCTCGAAACGATCGGCGATCAGGTTGGTCACCCCTTCGGCTGAGCGCTCGAGGATGCCGCGGATAATCATCGCTGGCGCCTCGCGCGTGATGCGGCGGTAGCGCGTCCATACCCCGACCCCGCAGATCACGTTCACCAGCCCGGTCTCGTCTTCGAGGTTCACGAAGGTGATGCCACTCGCGGTTGCCGGGCGCTGCCGGTGCGTCACGACCCCCGCGACCTCGATGCGGCGGCCGGGTTCGGCCGTGCGCAACTCCTGGGCGGTGAGGATGCCGCGAGCCCTCAGAGAATCGCGCAGGTGCCGAACGGGGTGGTTGTCGGCCGAGAGCCCGGTCGCCCACAGGTCGGACATCATTTCGTCCACCTCCGTCGGGATCGAGAACAGCGGTGGCTGCACCGCCACGACGGTTCCGGCGAGAAACTCGGCGCGGTCCTGCGCCGCGTTGCCCGCGTTCCACATCGCCTCGCGGCGAGTGAGACCGAAGGTGTCGAACGCCCCGGAGGCGGCAAGGGTCTCGAGCTGCGCCGTCGTGAGGCCGACCCGGCGAACGAGATCATTCATGTCGACGTACAGCCCGCCACGGGTGCGCTCCTCGACGATCTTCTCGGCAAGCGCCTTGCCGATACCGGTGACCTCGTCGATCCCGAGGCGCACGACGAGGTTGCCGTCGCGGCGGTGGTCATCGGAGTTGAACGGAATGCGGATGTCGAACTCGCCCACCGGGGGCTGGTCGGTGTCGAGGCAGGTGGCCGGGCCGGTTGGGGCGACCGCCCCGCCGCGATCGACCACCGGCTCAAGCACCGGCTCGAGCCCCGCCGTGGCGCCGGACAGCTGGATGTCAGGACGCCGCACCTCGACACCGTGCCGCCGGGCATCCGCCACCAGGGTCTGGGGCGAGTAGAAGCCCATCGGCTGCGCGCGCAACAGTGCCGCGAGAAACGCTGCCGGGTAGTGCAGCCGCAGCCAGGAGCTCGCGTAGACCAGCAGCCCGAAGCTGAGGCTGTGGCTCTCGGCGAACCCGAAGTTGGCGAAGGCCTGGATCTTTCCGTAGATCTCGTCGGCCACAGCCCCCTCGATGTCGTTCTCTTTCATGCCGGCGTAGAGCTTCTCGCGCAGGGATTCGATCCGCTCGATGCCGCGCTTGGAACCCATCGCGCGCCGCAGCAGGTCGGCATCCTCTCCGGAGCAATTGCCGACGGCCACGGCCATCTGCATCAACTGCTCCTGGAAGATGGGCACGCCGAGGGTGCGCTCGAGCGGCTCCTTGAGCTTTTCGTGCAGGTAGGTGACCGGTTCCTCCCCAAGCTTGCGACGGACGAAAGGATGCACAGCCCCGCCCTGGATCGGACCGGGACGCACCATCGCAATCTCGACGACCAGGTCGTAGAAGCGCCGGGGCTGCAACCGGGGGAGCAGCCCCATCTGCGCGCGCGACTCCACCTGGAACACCCCAACCGAGTCCGCGCGACAGAGCTGGTCGTAGACGCCCTTCTCCTCCTTCGGAAGAGTGTCGAGCGCCCAGTCTTCCCCCAGGCTCTCGCGCACGAGGTCGAACGTGTACTGCAGGGCGGCGAGCATCCCGAGGCCGAGCAGGTCGAACTTGACGAGACCCATCCATGCGCAGTCGTCTTTGTCCCACTGCAGCACGGTGCGGCCATCCATTCGCCCGTGTTCGATCGGGCAAACCTCGCCGACCGGCCGGTCGGTCAGCACCATTCCACCGGAGTGGATGCCCATGTGGCGCGGAAACTTCAGCACGTCCTGGGCGAGGGCGACGACGGCATCCGGGATGTCATGGTCGTCGCTGGAGACCAGCGCGCCCCAGTGCTCCACCTGCTTCGACCACGCATCCTGCTGGCCGGTCGACGCCCCGAGCGCCTTCGCCATGTCGCGCACCGCGAACTTGGGACGGTACTGGATGACGTTGGCCACTTGCGCGGCGTTGTGCCGCCCGTACTTCTCGTAGACGTACTGGATGACCTCCTCGCGCCGGTCGGAGTCGAAGTCGACATCGATGTCGGGCTCCTCGTCGCGCATGCTGGACAAAAACCGCTCGAACGGCAGCTTGTAGAAGATCGCGTCGACGGCGGTGACGTTGAGCAAGAAGCAGACCGCCGAGTTCGCCGCAGAACCGCGACCCTGGCAGAGGATGCCGCGCTCACGGGCGAAGCGCACGATGTCCCACACGATCAGGAAATACCCGGGAAAATCCTTCTCCTCGATCACGTGCAGCTCACGTTCTATGCGCGCCCGGTTCTCGTCGGTGAGGTTCGGGTATTTGCGATCGGCGCCCTCCCAGACCAGCTGGCGCAGGTACGACATCGGGGTGTGGCCGTCTGGCACTTTCTGCTTCGGGAGTCCCGGCTTCGCACGCCGCAGCTCGAAGCTCAGGTCGTCGGCGACCTCGACGGTGCGCTCGACCGCGCCGGGGTAGCGGGTGAAGCGGGCGGCCATCTCGGTGCCACTGCGGAGATGCGCCCCACCGGATGCAGGGAGCCAGCCATCCATTTCATCCAGGCTCCTGCGGGCACGCACGGCCGCCAGCGCCGTTGCCAGCCGGTGCTGCTTCGGCGTCGCGTAGTGCGCATTGCCGGTCGCGACCACCGGTAGCTTCGCGCGGGCGGCGATACGGGCGAGGGCGTCGTTGTAAGTGGTGTCGAGCGGGTTGCCGTGATCGGTGAGTTCGACGAGCACGCGGTCACGCCCGAACAGGTCGACCAGGCGGTCGACTTCGCGGGCGGCGGCGCGTTCGTGCGAAGAGCGGTCACCGCCGGTCGTGCCCGCCGCGAGGTCTTCAGGGAGCACACCCGCCAGCGCCTGCCGCACCCGGCCCTTGCGGCATCCGGTCAGCACTGTCCACTCACCCCCGGCCTCATCGGCCAGTTGCTCGAGGTCGTACACCGGCCGCCCCTTCTCCTGCCCGGCGAGCTGGCCGGAGGTGATCGCGCTGGCGAGACGGTGGTAGCCCTCCTCCCTGCGCGCGAGAACGACGAGATGGCTGCCCTCCGGGTCGGCCGCGCCGTTCTGCGGCCGGGTGAGGCCGAAGGAGAGTTCGGCGCCGAAAATGGTGGCGATGTCGTAGTTCTCGGCCGCCTCCGCCATGCGCACGATGCCGTACAGGCCGTCGTGGTCGGTGAGGGAGAGGGCGCGCAGGCCGAGGCGTGCTGCCTCCTCGAGCATCGCTTCGGGCGAACTCGCCCCGTCGAGAAAGCTGAAGTTGGAGTGCGCGTGCAGCTCGGCGTAGGGCACGGCATCGGCAGCGGCATCCACCTCGCGGGGAACGTAGGCCTGCCGCTTGCTCGACCAGGCGGGGCTGTCCCCGCCATCAGCTCCGACTGGGGGAGCCCCGGGACGGCTGCCATCGGAGAGGGCACGCTCGAATTCCGACCAGGAGATCGGCGGGTTGCTATAGCCCATGCGCACACCCCATCAGTCGTACCGTGCTTCCGCCGACCAGCCGTCGTCCTCCAATACCAGCAGCCAGGCGATTCCGGATGCGTCGACCACCTGGAAGCGGTAGGAAAGGCGGTGCGCATCCGCATCCCACCAGCGTTCGTCCACCGGCCACGGACCCGCCCATGCGGTGATGCTGCGGCTTTCGCGACCGGAACCGCTCGCCGAGAACCGCGCGGGCGCGCTGGAGACGGCGCCGCGGTCATCCACGCGCACCTCCTGGCCATCGGCGTCGGTGACGTGCACCGGTCGGGGAGCGGGAAACACGGTGGATGGCGCGGGCTTCGGCAGTCGCCCCGGCCACGGCTGCGCCGCCGGGCGGGTGAGGATGGCACGGTCGCCCCACGGAACCGTCTGCGACCGGTCGGCGAGGGTTCGCCCGCCACCGACGACAGCGGTGAGCACGCCGCCGTGCCCCAGCATGCTCTGCACGCGGGACAGGCCGGAGTGGATGCGCTCATCCGGCCCCGCGCCGAAGAGTCCCACCTCGTGGTTGCCGATCGCATCGACAGCTTCGGGCACGACTCGCACGCGCACGATCCCGGAGGTGAGACCGGTGTCGACCTCGCCGCTGCCCTGCAGCTGCCAGCGCACCCGGTCGACGACATCCGCTGCGGTAAAGGATCGTGGATGCAGCCAGCTGCGCTCCGAGGTCTCACCGTTTTCTGTGTCCAGTTCCACTCGCAGGATCGTGCAGACCAGCTGGGCACCGACGAGAGCCTGCACGAACCGGTCGGCGGCGGCACGAAAACCGAAAGTGACCTGGTCGACCCGGTCCAGGGGCGGCTCGAAGGCGACCTGCGCATCCAGTTCTTCCGGGGGAATACGGGCAATGACCGGTCTGCTGTCTGCGCCGCTCGAGAGCGAGTGCAGGTGCGCACCGGTCTCGCCGAACCGGCCGAGTACGTCGTCGGCGGGCAGCGCTGCGAAGTCGGCGAGCGTGGTGACGCCGAGCCTGCGCAGCAGGGTGACGAGCGGTGGCAGCTCGAGCAGGCTGATCGGCAGGGGAGCCAGGAACTCGGCGGACTCGCCCTCAGGCACCACCCGCACCCTTGTGCGACCGGTCGTGCGGGCAGCCTGCTCGGCGGTGAACGGTCCGTCAGCGACGCCGACCCGGCTGCCTGGGATGCCCAGCTCATCCAGCAGCTGCACCAGCGCGAGGGCTGCCGGCTTCTCACCGCCGTAGAACCGTGCGGGACCCCGCGACCGGATGGCGCACATGCCCGGACGCAGCAGCTGCACTCCCGGCATCAGCTCTTCGATCGCGGTGACGATCACCTCGAAGGAGCGCGCGTCAATCACCGGATCGTAGGTCTTCACGACCAGGTCGGGGCAGCGGGCCTGGGCCTCGCGCAGGCGGAGGCCGCGCTTCACCCCTTCGATGCGTGCCTCGGCCGAGCAGGCGAAGACCTGGCCCTTGTCGATAAGGGCGATCGCTGCATCCGGGTCGAGCCGATGGGCGCGCACCGCCGCGGTGATCGGCCAGTCCGGAACCCACAGCACCATGGTGCGCACGATGTCACTCATACGACGGCCCGCAGTTCCGGTCGGTCAGCGAGCGCCGGCGACTGGGTCATATCCGCCTGTGACCGGGCGATATCGGCCGGTGATCGAGCGAAGTCGAGATCCAGTCGCGCACTCCGCGGCCGACCGCCGAGCCGCGTCGACACCGTCACGGTGACCTGCCGTGCGCTGAGTGTGCCGTGACCCTGGCCGATGCCGCTCCACTCGCTCTCTGACAGCGAGAGCATGGCTTCGCTCTGCGGCCACGGCCCCAGCACCAGGAGCACGGACCCGCGCTGCCGCAACCGTGCGGTGAGGCGGGCGAGACTGCTGTCGGATGCCCGCTTGGGTGGGCGGGTGACCACGACGCCCATGACATCCGCAACGGCCGCGGTGACGGCCAGCCACTGGTCGCCGGGATTCGGCACGAGCACGAGTCGCTCGAGGTCGATGCCGAAGCCCTCCGCTGCTTCGACCCCGAACTCGGGGACGCCGACGACGCCGCACCAGGAACCCGCCTGCGACGGGCCAGCCAGCAGCGCCATGAGCAGCGTCGCGGAGTGCTCGACCGAATACGTCGCGCCCTGCTTCAGCCCGCCGCCGGGCAGCAGGTCGGCGATAGCCGGATGTGTGGGAATGAGGCGCGAATCGAGCTTCGTGGCCTGCATGGAACGGATGCGGTCCTGCAGTTCGCGCACGGTCTGCCCGGTGGCCATCGTTGGGGCGGAGCGGGTTTGGGCAGAGCGAGTCTGGGCAGCGCTTGTTGGGGTAGCGCTTGTTTGGGCAGAGCGGGTCTGGGCAGCGCTTGCTGGGGCAAGGCGTGCTGGGACAGAGCCGGGCACGGCGGAAGCAAATGCATCTGCTTCGAGGGTCGCTGCTGCCGAGGTCATCTCCCCATATTCGAACATACGTTCGATAGTGTCAATTGCCGCCGACATCCTCACGGCGTGTCGCGAGCATTTTCCCTCCCTCCCCATTGCGGAGGACGACACGCCGGCGAAACCCGCGCGCGACCCCCGAGCGCGGCGTGTCATCCTCCGCAATGGGGGAGAGGAGGGACAGCGCGCGCTACAACACCATCGCGGAGCTGCGTTCCCACAGCTCGGTCGCGAGCGAATCGTCGTACGCCTGCTTGTTCGCGCGGATGACGCGGCGCTTCTCGTAGTACTCGCCGGAGGTCCAGTCGGTGCCGGGATGCGTCATCCCGAGCCAGACGAGTGTGTCAGCACCCTGCGCGGGCGTCAGCAGGAAGCGGCTCAGTAACCCGCCGTACATCAGCTTCATGGCGCTGGAGGATCCGGTACCGAAGCTGGTCGCGACCACACCGGGATGGAACGCCGCGCTCGAGACGCCCGCCTCGCCGTAGCGGCGCACGAGCTCCTTCGTGAACAGGATGTTGGCGAGCTTGCCGTTCCCGTACGCCCGGCTCGCGGAGTATCCGTTCGCATTCTCGAGGTCGTCGATGTCGAACCGCGCCAGGACCTTATTGGCGGCACTGGACGTATTGATAACGCTGGCCCCGCTCGCAACCAGGCGGTCCATCAGCAGGTTGGTCAGTAGGAACGGCGCGAGGTGATTCACCTGGAACGTCTTCTCGTGCCCGTCGCCGGTCACCTCGCGCTTGCCCATGATGCCCCCGGCATTGTTCGCGAGCACGTCGATCCGCGGGTAGGCGGCCAGGAGTTTGGCGGCCAGAGTGCGCACGTCATCCAGCCTCGTGAAATCGGCGACGTAGAACTCGACGCCGAGCCGTGTGGCGACCGCCTCGGTCTTTTGTGGGGAGCGTCCGACGATCACGACGCGGTCACCGGTGGAGGCGAAGGATGCCGCGGCAGACGCCCCGATCCCGTCGCTGGCACCCGTGATGAGAATGGTTCGAGCAGTCATTTCTCGAGCGTAACGGCCGCGTCACCTCCCGCCCTCCCGCACCCTCCCCGCCCCTCCTCCCCACCCCCTCTTCCCGAGTTGTCGCATATCGACCCAAATCGCGGATTTTGGGTCGATATGCGACAACTCGCGGGACGGCACTCGCGAGACGGCACGGGTGCGGGCAGGGGTGGGTACGGTTGATGGATGCCCTCCGCCCTTCCCGAGCACCTCGCGACGCGCCTGCGTACCGTGCTGCGGAGCGCGGATCACCCGCCCGGCGCAGCAGGAACGCCCACACAGTGGCGCGCCGCCCGCGACCACTGGCTGGACCTGCTCGACGCCAGCATGCCCGCCGAACTGGACGAGAGCGACGTTCGCCGCCTCATCGACTTTCTCTCCGAGTGCGGACCGAGCAGGGCATCCCGCCGAACGCCTGCGGAGTGGAGCAAGACCGTCGACGCGCTCGTCCCCGAGTTGCTGTTCAGCACCCGCCAGCGCCTGGCCTGAGCGCGCTACCACCTAGATTTGCATCGTGACTCCCGCCACCACGCTGCTGCCCGCACTGCTCGGGCTCGGCACCGGACTAGCCCTCATCATCGCCATCGGCGCACAGAACGCCTACGTGCTGCGACTGGGAATCGAGGGACGCAACCGGCTGATCCTGGCCGTGGTGCTGGTCTGTGCGGTTTCTGACGCGGTGCTCATCGCGGCCGGCGTGCTCGGCATCGGAGCGATTCTGCAGAGCGTTCCGGCGGCCTTGGTCGTGATCCGCGTAATCGGTTCCGGCTTCCTGGTCGTCTACGGAATCTTCGCGGCGGTGCGGGTGGTGCGCCCCAAGGTGCTCGAGCCGGCGGATGCTCCCGCCCAGGTATTGCCCAAAGTCGCCATCGGAACGATGATCGCGCTCACCTGGCTGAACCCGCATGTCTACCTCGACACTGTCATCTTTCTCGGATCCGTTGCCAACCAGCAGGGAGTGAACGAGCGCTGGTGGTGGGCGGGCGGCGCGGTCGCGGGCAGCTTCCTCTGGTTCTTCGGGCTCGGCTTCGGCGCCCGCCTGCTACGCCCGTTCTTTGCGAATCCGCGATCGTGGCGCATCCTCGATGCGTTCATCGCCGTCCTCATGCTGTTTCTCGGCATCCGGATGGCGGTCGGGTTCTAGGGTTTAGCGACCCTTGCGCTTGCGCGGCTGGCGTGTGCGAGACCCGGGCTTCGCGGCGGGCCTCGGCGTGCGCGCCTTTTTCACAATGGGGGTCGGGGGAGTCGGCGTCCCGCGGGAGGACGCAGCGGTTCGCCCGCGCACGATGCCGACGAACTCCTCGATCTCCGCCGTCGTCTTGTCGCTGAGCCACGCTATTGCGATGTCGGTGGACGGGGCACCGACCAGGGGCAGTGCCTCGACGTCCTTGCGCGCGTGCAGGCGAGCGATCGAATGCGGAACGACGAGGATGCCGACACCGGCAGCAACCAGTTCAACCGCTTCCGAGATGTCCGGCTCCGATCGCAGCGTGCGTCCTTCGAGGTCCGCAGGCGTCACGGATGACAGCAGGGTGAGTGGGTCCTCGACGGGGACGACAACAACCGCGATCTCGGAGTAGAGCGTGATCACGCTGAGGCCCTCGCGTTCGATGGGCAGGCGCACAAAGCTGAGGTCTGCCTCGCCGGAGTGCAACACCCCCACTGACGCCGCCTCGGAAACGGGAGAGACGCCGAGCGGGATTTTCGGGTTCCGCTCCTCCCACGCCGTTGTCCAGCGGCCGAGAGTCACACCAGGAACGAAAGCGATGCGCACAGGGTCAGGTTACGCTGTCGGGATGGCCGCGCAGAGTTCCTCCCAATCCATGAAGCCGGCGACCGCCGCACAAAAGCTTGGTGTCTACCTTCCGGCGACGCCCGCAGAATTCCAGACGAAGCCGGTGACGCGAGACGAGCTGAACGAGTTACTGGCCAGCCCGCCGGAGTGGCTGGTCGCTCTTCGGGCCGACGGCCCGCATCCACGATCCGTCGTCGCTGGCAAGCTCGGCGTTTCGACATCCGGGCTGGCGCGGGCTGGCGTGACTGACGCGCTCACGACCGCAGAGATCAAGCAGTTGCTTGCTGCGCCGCCGGAGTGGCTCGTGCAGGAACGCGCAGTGCAGGCGGGTGTTCGTCGCGACAAGGAGCGCCTCGCGGAGAAGCACAAAGCCGAGCGGGCTGCTGGCGGAAGCGGCGACTGACCGCACCGTTACACCTCCGCCGCCGCGGTTGCAAGCACCCCCCGAACGGGGGCGTTCGGCGTTAGCGTTGCCGGATCGGACAACGACACGGAGGAGGTTCCCATGGGTGCCGACGACAAGGTCCGCAACGCCGCACAGGACGTTGCAGGAAAAGCAAAGGAAACGGTCGGACGCGCGACCGACAATCCACGCATGGAAGCGGAGGGCGAGGCCGACCAGACGTCAGCCAACCTGAAGCAGGCCGGCGAGAACGTCAAGGATGCGTTCACCGACAACAAATAGCATCATCGCTGAAACTCACAGAGCGACCCGAAAGGAATGCCCCGACCTCGCCGTGCGAGGCGGGGCATTTCCCATGCTCGGCGGAGCCGGATAGTTCATCGGGCGCGCCGACTCGCCGCCCCGCACGCACTCAGGTCACGCCCGAGTTCGCGGCGCACACTGGGGGGATGACCCGTATCCGACTCGCTCGAGTGACACCGTGAGCGACCCGCTGTTCGGCCAGCCCGAGGAGCATCCGATCGGAACGTCACCCCGGATGCGCGACCAGCCGTCGCTGACGACGTCTACCGGCCGCAGTTGGCTGCTTCTGGGTGGCCTGCTCAGCCTCATCGCGCTGGTCGTTCTCATTCCGATGCTCTCGTTGCCGCCGATGGGCGTCGCCGGCTTCGGGGTCGTTGCGGTCGTTCTGCTTTACGCCGTGATGTTGATCGCCCAGCTCTTCCTGAAGCCCGGCCGAGTTCGCCTGGCCGTTCTCGCGGCGGGCATGACGGCCATCGCCCTGATCTCGCTGGTGTGTGCTGGGGTCGTCGCGGCAGCCGAAATCGGCGCGGCCTAGGCCCAATCCGCCCACGAGCAAGCAAGAGCGCCCACGAGCGCCAGCGAAAGCCCCAAGCGAGCACCGGCCCGCGACGAACGTCCGGCGCCAGCCCGCGCTACGGCGTCGGCATTCCGCCGGTGACGCTGAGTGTGGCCCCGATGACGTAGCTCGACTCCGCGCTCGCGAGGAACACATACGCCGGTGCGAGTTCCGCCGGCTGTCCGGCACGGCCGAGTGGAGTGTGTGCGCCAAACTCCTCCAGCGCATCCTTGGGCTGTCCCTTCGACACCTGCAGGGGCGTCCAGATGGGGCCGGGTGCCACAGCATTCACTCGGATGCCGCGTGGGGCCAGCTGCTGTGCCGTCGCCTTGGTGAACGCGTTGATGCTCGCCTTCGTGGTTGCGTAGTCGACGAGGATCGGTGACGGCGAGTACGCCTGCACCGACGTCGTGTTGATGATGGTGGACCCCGGCGGCAGGTGCGGCACCGCCGCCCGGGTCACCCAGAACATGCCGTAGACGTTCGTTTTCAGGGTGTCGTCGAAGTTCTCGTCGGTGAGGTCTTCCAGCTTCTCGGCGTAGACCTGCTTGCCGGCGTTGTTCACCAGGATGTCCAGGCCGCCGAGTTTTTCGACAGCCGATGCAACGAGGTCGGCGCAGTAACCCTCGTCCTTCAGGTCGCCGGGAATCGCCGCGGCGACACGGCCGCTCTTTTCGATGAGATCGACGACGAGTCGTGCGTCCTCCTCTTCTTCGGGCAGGTAGGCGATCGCGACATCCGCCCCCTCGCGCGCGAATGCGACGGCTACGGCCGCGCCGATGCCGGAGTCTGCTCCCGTGATGAGTGCTTTGCGGCCATCCAGCCGGCCGCTGCCACGGTAGGTCTCCGCACCGATGTCGACGAAGTCGCGCATCGCCTCCTGGAGTCCCGGTTCGCCCTGTGTCTCGGGGTCGGGCTGCTGGTCTGGAGTGGGATACAGCGTGCGTGGGTCGGTGAAGGTGTACTGGTCTCTGCTCATACTTCACGGTCGCAGCCGCTCGGGAGCCCGACAAGGGGCTTGACGCCGAACGCCCGTCGAACCTCGCCGGTCGGTCGCTGTCAGGCCTGGTACAGGTGCAGCAGGTCCCGTGCCAGCTGGTGCGGCGACTCCTCGCAGGGGCTGTGGCCGGTGCGGTAGACCGCGAGTCGGGCGCCGATCTGCTCGGCGAACCGGGCGTGCAGGGCGAGCGGCCACAGGTCGTGCTCGCCGACGGCGACGAGCAGGGGAATGGATGCCGCAGCAAGCTGCGCCCGCAGGTCCGGCAGCTGCATCATCAGCGCGATCACGTCAACAACCGAGGACCGCCGCGTGAGCTCGAACCGTTTCCGCACGAAGCGCACTCGCCCGGCAGGAGCGCGGTTGAGGTTGTTCGAAACGCCCCAGATCATCAGGGCGGCACCGAGGCGGGCGGTGGCGAAGTCGCTGATCCAGCCGACGCGCTTGATGTGCCGAAAGCTCTGTCCGCTCTCCGGCGGGGAACTCAGGAGCGTGAAGCTGGCAAAGAGATCCGGCCGGCGCGCGAGTGCCTGCTGGGCAACGGAGGCCGCGAACGAGTACCCGAGCACGTGCACCGGTGTGCTTCCGGCCTCCAGCACCGCGACCAGGTCATTGACGAACAGGTCGAAGTCGTACCGGTGTCGCGGTGGCGTCAACAGTTCCGGACCCGCGGACGCCGAATCATATTGCCCGGCCAGGTCGTAGCTCTCGACCCGGTAGCCGGCATCCGCGAGCAAAGGCATCAGAAAGAGAAAGTCCTCCTTCGAGCCGGTTACTCCGGGAACCAGTACCACCCTCGGTTTGCTGACCGGCCCGGCGGCGAGCCCCGCCAGCTGTCCACTCGGGGCGCTGAAGACGACCGGCTCCAGATTCTGCGGCAGAACGCTCCAGTCGACATCGGGAAGCTCCGCGTCGAGGCGCGCAGCCTCGTCGATCGCGTCGCTTCCTGCCGCTGCATCCAGCATGAGACTGAATGCTACAGAACCCGGTTCCTGCCGCCCCCGCGATAATTGAGCGCGGTTCTAGAATGGTGCATCATGGCGTCCATCTCGGTGGTCATTCCCGCCTACAACGATGCACGATTCCTCGGCGTCGCACTCCACGCCCTGGCCAACCAGACGCGCCCGTTCGACGAGCTGATTGTCGTCGACAATGGCAGCACGGATGCCACGGCGGCCGTCGCCCGCGAGGCTGGCGCCGCGCTGCTGTACCAGCCGCTCCGCGGGATTTTTCCGGCGTCCGCGATGGGGTTCGATGCGGCATCCGGCGAGATAATCGCCCGGCTGGATGCGGACTCCGTACCTCCAGCCGACTGGCTGGAGCGCGTCGAAGCCACGCTCATGGGCTCGTCCGCGCTCTCGGCGGTCACCGGTCCGGGCGACTTCTACGGCGCCGGCGCATTCACCTGCTGGGCGGGCCGCAGGCTGTACATTGGCGGGTTCTTCTGGTTTGTGACCCGGCTGCTCGGGCACTCGCCGGTATTCGGATCCAACTTCGCTATGCGCCGAGGCGTCTGGGACCGGGTCCGGCATGTCGTTCACAGCGAACTGCGCGAGGTACACGATGACCTGGACCTCAGCATCCACTTCGATCCCCAGATCACGGTGATCTACGACGCGACGCTGAGGGTGGGAATCTCGGCCCGCCCGTTTCAGACCCTGCCCGGCATCGCGCGCCGCATCCGGTGGGCGTTCGGTACTCTCGCCCTGAACTGGCGGGAGGGCTCCCTTCGATTGCGCCTGGCCCCCCAGCACCACGGAGAGCCCGAGGAGCAGGTCGCGTCTCCCTGAGCTGCGGTGCTTGCCAGCGGCGCCGAGCGCAAGGGGTTGAGGCCTGCGGAGCCTCGGCGTTGGCTGGAGGCATGGCAGTAAAACTCAATTCGAAAGCACTCACCCACGCGCGCGACCTCGTCAAGAACGGTCACGTGAGGCGTGACGAACGCGACGACTGGAGCGAAGACGCACCCAGCGCAGGCGACGAGAACACGTTCATTGAAAAGCACGGATATGGCGAGTACGCCCTCTGGCACCTCGGCATCGACACGGATGCCGCAGAAGAAACCAAGGGTCGCTACAGTTTTCCGTTCGGCGATTTCTCTCGCGTCCATCGCTGCGCGGTGATCTCACTCGAGAGCAGGGCCGCGCAAAACGACCACGATGACATCGCAAAGGCCAGCAAGAATCTCCTCGATTTGATGGACCAGAAGTAGCGGTCCACTAGACCGATCGGTCGCGACACAGCCTCAATATCGCTGCTTTCGCGCAGGCACCCGCGGGTAATATCGCGCTGCCGGAACTCCCCGGCACACTCGCAAGGGGCTCCGATGTTTCGCCGCATTCTTCAGGTAGTCCTGCGGCCCTTCGTGCGCGTCAGCCTCGCAACAACAGCTGCCGCCCGGGCCGCTGTGCCACGCCCGAGTGGCAATCCGCACGTGCACACCACGGGCACGAACCCCGACCGTATTCTCCTGGTCGGGAGCGGAGCGGCCGTTGGCTACGGCGTCCTGTCGCACGACCTCTCCTTCGCCGGTCACCTGGCGCGACAGCTCACGACCCTCACCGGGCGAGCCGCCGACATCGACATCTTCGCCACCCCCGACATGACGGCGTCATCGGCGCTTACCGCGATCAACGCTGTCAACCTCGCCCGGTTCGACCTGGCCGTCATGACGCTCGGGCTGAACGAGGCGGGCACGCTGCACTCGGTTTCCCTGTGGAGACGAGAGATCGCCGCCCTGCTCGACCACCTGCGCGCGGCGGGTCCGTCGAGCCTGAGAGTCCTGTTTGTGGCCGTTCCGTCGCTCACCTCGCTCGGGATGATTCCGAGAAGCGTCTCCCGGGTGGGAGATCGCCACGGTCGGTTGCTCAACCTGGAGTTGGAATCGCTCGCGCGGGGGCGCGAGGGGGTCGCTTTCGTGCCGTTCGAGCCCGGCGCCATCGTGGACACGATCCTGTACCGCAGTTCCGAGACCTATCGGGCGTGGGCCGGCCAGCTCGTGTCGAGTATCGTCGCTCACCTGGAGCCGTCGGGCAGCTCGCCGCGACCCCTGGCAGTGCAGGATGAGCAGGCTCGACAGGCCGCGCTCGAGCGTCTCGGCATCCTGGACACCCCCGCCGAGGAACGGTTCGACCGCATCACGGCAAAGGCGCAGAGCAGTTTCGGCGCTGAGGCAGCAGGCATCAGCTTTCTCGACAACGACCGCCAGTGGTTCAAGAGTCGGGTCAATCTGGGCGAAACCGAGGTGTCGCGCGCGGGGACGTTCGGCGAGTTCGCGATGCGTGGCCAGGGTCACTTCACGGTGGAGGATGCACTGAAAGACCCGCGCTTCCGCAACAGTCCGCTCGTCGCCGGGGCACCATTCATCCGGTTCTATGCCGGGTATCCCATCGAGGCCCCGGGCGGAGAACGTGTTGGGACGCTGTTCGTCGTCGACAGACTGCCCCGCGTTTTCACGGCCGCCGATGCGGGACTGCTGCGTGAGCTCGCCCTGCGGGCTCAGGAAGAGCTCTGGGCGAGCGCCCGCAACACCCAGGCGTAGTCGAACGCGGTCTTGCGCCACGATTCGTAGCGTCCGCTCACCCCGCCGTGACCCGCGCTCATCTCGGTGCGCAGCAGGACCGGAGCTCCCACCTCGCGGAGCCGCGCCACCCACTTCGCCGGCTCAACGTACAGCACGCGGGTGTCGTTGAGACTCGTCTCTGCCAGGATCTGCGGATACCGCGCCTCGCGCACGTTCTCATACGGCGAGTACGACTTCATCAGCGCATAGATCTCGGGGTCGTGCAGCGGATCGCCCCACTCGTCCCATTCGACCACGGTGAGGGGCAGGGACGGGTCGAGGATGCTGGTCAGTGGATCGACAAAGGGAACGACCGCGAGGATCCCGGCAAACAACTCGGGTGCGAGGTTGGCCACCGCGCCCATGAGGAGTCCGCCCGCGCTCCCGCCCTGTGCCACGAGCTGCCCGGGACTGGTAAGGCCGCTCTCTGTCAGGAACCGCGCGCAGTCGACGAAGTCGCTGAAGCTGTTCGGCTTGGTGAGCATCTTGCCCCGCTCGTACCAGTCGCGTCCCAGCTCGCCCCCGCCGCGAACGTGCGCGACCGCCTGCACGACGCCCCGATTGAGCAGGCTCAGGCGCGGGATGCTGAACGACGGGTCGATGGATGTCTCGTATGACCCGTAGCCGTACAACACGAGCGGCGACGGTTCGCCTGCGACGAGGAGATCGGCACGGTAGTAGAGGGAAATCGGCACCCTGGTGCCATCCGCAGCTGTTGCCCACTCCCGCCGCTGCGTGTACAGCGACGGAGTGAAGCCGAGCACTGGCTGCTGCTTGAGCTGAGTGATCACACCGGAACCCACGTCGTACGAGTTCACCGTCGATGGAGTGACGAAGCTGGTGTACCCGAAGCGCAGGGACGGCTGGTTCCATTCCGGGTTGGCCGAAATGCCAACCGAGAACAGCTCCTCGGTGAACTGAAGCTCGGTGAACGCGATCGGAGAACCATCGAGCGTCGCCACTGCCAGGCGGGGGAGTGCCTCCCGCCGGTACTCCAGGGCGAGGAAAGTGGCGAACGCCTCGACGGCCTCGAGTCGTGTGCCGGGGGAGTGCGGTACCAGTCTCCGGCGGTCTCCGGCGGGGTCTGCGGCAGCGACATCCACCAGTTCGAAGTCGAGCGCGCCGTCATTGTGGACGATGAGGATGCGGTCATCGCCGTCGATCACGGCGTGCTCGACCGAGTACTCCACGCCCTGCTTGCGCGGCCAGACGACGCGGAACTCGCCTTCCGGGTCAGCGGTGTCGAGGATCCAGCTTTCGCTGGTGATCTTCGAGCCCGCGTCGATCACGAGAAATCGGCGGCTGCGGGTAAGCCCGACGCCGACCCAGTAGCGCTCATCCGGCTCGGTGAATACCTCCACGTCCTCGGCGGAGCTGGTACCAACGCGGTGGCGCCAGACGGTGTCGGGGCGCCAGGCATCATCGACGGTCGTATAGAAGATGAATCCGCCTGTCGCATCGAATACCGCCGCGCCCGAAATGTTCTCGATGACATCGGGCAGGTCGGACCCGGTGTCGAGATCGCGGATGCGGAGCGTGTACCGTTCGTCGCCCACGACATCAACGGCGTACAGCAGCCTTCGTCCGTCGCCACTGACGTCGAAGCCGCCGAGCGAGAAGAAGTCGTGGCCCTCGGCTTCGGCGTTTGAGTCGAGCAATACCTGCTCGTGCATCCCGTCGGTCGAAATCCCAGCCACGAGGTCCCTGTCAACGACTGGCGGTACCCAGTCGTCGGTCCCCGCGGCAGGCACCCGGCATCGAATGCCGTATTGCCTGCCCTCGACGGTTCGCGAGTAGTACCACCAGCCGCCCTCGCGAACCGGAACACTGAGGTCTGTCTCGAGCGTGTGCGCCGTGATCTCCTCAAAGATCTGCTCGGTCAGCACCTCGAGGTCGGCGGTCTCCTGGTCGGTGTACGCGTTCTCCGCTTCGAGGTGCGCGATAACGACCGGATCGCTCTTGTTGCGCATCCATTCGTAGTTATCGGTGACGGTGTCACCGTGGTGCGTGCGCAGCACGGGCTGGCGGGATGCAACGGGCGGCTGGAGGCGCATGTCTCGAGGCTATCCGACCCGACGAAATGCTTTTTGGGGTACAAATGAGCAAATTTTGAACGATATAGAGGACATTTCGGGGTACACTCAAGCCCATAACGCATTGGCGGGGCTGGCATTGGCGGGGAGTGGGGGACTCATGTTGTTGCGATTGGCCCACGCGGCGCTGCGTCCGCTCATGCAACTGTGGCTGCGCTTCTCATCGCGGTCGTGGATGACGCTGATGCGGCCGGAAGGCCACCCCAGCGTCCATTCTCGCGGCGCCAATCCCGACCGCTTGTTGCTCGTCGGCGCCGGGCTCTCCGTGGGGTTCGGCGTGCTCACCCATGAGCTCGCTTTCGCAGGGTACCTGGCGCGCAGCGTCTCCTCCCATACACACCGCGGAACCGACATCGACATCATCGCCGACCCGGCAATGACCCTCGCCAGTTGCGTCCCTGCGCTGCGCGGCGTTGAGCTGGCGCGTTTCGATGCGGTTGTCGTCACTCTCGGAGGTCGTGACGCACTTGAGCTCCGATCCATCCACACCTGGAAGCGTGACCTCGCCCGCCTCCTCGACGCCGTGAGCGCGCAGGCCCCGCAGGGGATGCACGTGTTCGTCGTTTCGGTTGCCCCCGCGCACGCACTGCTCGGGCTGCCCTTCCTCATCGAGCGGGTGGTCGACAGCCACACCCGGCTGGTCAACGCGGCGTCGCGATCGATCATCGAAAGGCGCTCCGGGGTCACTTTCCTCGAATTTGAGGCGTGGAAAGCACACAAGCTGCTGAGCGTCATGAAGAACACTGTGTACGAGGACCTCGCCACCGAAGTCGCCCCGACCATCGCGACCCAACTCGACCTCACCGGGGGAGCCTCCCGGCGGCACGAACCGGCGAACGAGCGGGCGCGGCAGGACGCGGTCGACGAGTTGGGAATTCTCGACGCCGACCCCGACGAGAATTTCGAGTGGGTCGCGAGACTTGCGCGCGACCTGTTCGGCTCGAAGGGCGCATCCGTCACTTTCCTCGACCACTCGCGCCAGTTCGTGATGGCGGCTGCCGGCCTCAGCCGCACCGACACTCCGCGCGCACTCGCATTCTGCGAGTTCACGATCCGGCGATCAGAAATCTTCGTCGTCGAAGACGCATCCAAGGACGAACGATTCGCCCAGCATCCGTGGGTCCGCGGCGGATCAGACGTGCAGTTCTACGCCGGGTACCCGCTTGAGGCGCCCAATGGCCAGCGCGTCGGCGCGTTGTGCATCGTCGATTCGAAGCCCCGAAAGTTCAGCACCTCGGATGCCGCTCTGCTCCGCGATCTCGCCCTGCAGGTGCAGGGCATACTGTGGCGCTCCGGCTCGCGGTTGACGTCCCGTTAGACGCCAACCGCCTGCGTGCGGACCACGCGCGGTGTGCTGGCCTTGGTGACGCCGCGGAAGTTGGTCTTCGTGGCAACCACGGTGACCGTGATCGATGCTCCCACGTACGCCTTCTTCATCGTGAGCGAGTGGCTGGTGTGCCCGTTGATCACGACGCCGTTGCGCTTCCACACGTAGCGCAGGGAGACGCCGGATACACCGGTACTTGCAACCGAGACGCTGATCGTGTGGCCGACAAGAGGTGAACCGGCCAGTTTGATTTTCAGCGGTGGAATTCGCCCGACGAGGTGGCCCCATGCGCTGGTCTTCGTCGCCCCGGCCTTGCTGATCGCCGCTGGGTCCACCTGCACCGATGGCTTTACGCCCCCGACGGCAGCCCAGTCGGTGACCGGATCGGCGACACCACTCGTTACCTGGTAGATCTTCAACGAGTCGGCTGCGCCGGTCGTGAGATACGTGCCCGTGAGCGGGTAGTAACGGAGGTGCGCCCAGGGGCTGCCCTTGATGGTCGTGCCGGAGTGCGCAATGTCTTCGTCACTGACCTTGACCGTTGGCTTGGTGCCGCCGAGGGCATCCCAGTTGGCAACCGCCAGGGGCGCACCACCGACGATGCGATAAACGGTGCCGCTGGGCATGGCCGTGATGTAAGTGCCGTCGGCGGGTCGGGGTGCGAGCTTCGCCCACGCAGTAGCGGACAATGCGCCGATCGTGCGCCTGGGTGTCAGGTCCTGCCAGTTGGGGACATACAGGGGAGCGCCACCGGCGATGCGGTAGACCCGAGTGCCATATTGCACGAAGGCGCCGCTGGAGACGTCCACCGCCATGTCTTTGAAGTGGATGTAGCCGCTCGGCCGTGTGGCTGCGAACGTGGCGGTGTCGTACTTGCCCTTGCCGCCGATGTTGTATTCGGAGACGGTGACGGTTCCGTTGGTGTTGACCGCCTCGACCCAGGCGACGTGGTTGGTTGACCACCAGGCGACGGACCCGACGGTCGGCGTGTGGTCTACCCTGTAGCCGAGCTTCTTAGCCTTCGCGCCCCAGTCCTCGGCATTGGCGTGAAACGGCATCTCGAACTTGTTGCGGTTGTGCAGGGTCCATGCCACCCACGAAACACATTCGCGGTTGTACATGCCCCAGTCATCGAACATCGCGTCCCGGGGGTGGTTTTTCCACTTGGCCGGGTAATCGTCGCTGCCGATCGCGGAGGCGGCCGGCGCGCTCAGGAGCGCTCCAGCAGCAATCGCGAAAGTTGCGAGAGTTGCGGTGAGTAGGCGCACTGCATTCGTGCGCGAACGTGATCGATTGATAAACATGGCGGTGCCCCCGGTGCTGCCCGCGCAGAATCACTTCCCCATGCTTCTGTCGCTCCAGTCACATTACGGAACGATCACGATAAGGCAAAGTCCCGCAAATGGGGGGACGTCAACTCGCCACGCCGTACTGGGGCAGGTTTTGTGGGCAGAGGCGGCCGATAATGGCGGGAACGCGCCAAACCGACGAACGGGAGCACCGCATGACGTTTCAGGCCTACCTCGACACGATCAAGGCCAGGACGGGTCTTGGCCCTGATGACTTTCGCACCCTCGCCACCGAACGAGGGCTCCTCGAGCCCGGCACGAAGACCGGCGCGATAACCGAGTGGCTCAAGACGGAATACGGCCTTGGCCCGGGTCACGCAATGGCGATTGTCGGCGTGCTCGGGATGCACAAGGGTGCCGACCTGTCTGCCGGCGACAAGGTCGCCGCCCAGTTTGCGGGCGCCAAGGCGAAGTGGCAACTGACCTACGACCAGTTGCTGCAGCTAGTGGAGCCGTGGGGAGACATCCATGTGGCTCCGACGAACACCTACGTCAGCATTCTGAAGGGTCAGGCGAAGTTCGCTGTCGTTGCGACGACGGCAGACCGCTTCGATATCGGCATCAAGCTGCCCGGGGAGCCTGTCAATGACCGGTTCACGGCATCCGGAACCTGGAATTCGATGGTGACCCACCGGGTTCGGCTGGCGGACGGTGATGCCATCGACAGCACACTCGTCGAGTGGCTGAAGAAAGCCTATGATCGCGCGTAGTCGCTACTCGGCGCCCTCTTCGCTGTATTTCGTCTCACCCTTGGGCTGTTGTGGTGTGGCGTAGTCGTCGCCGACGAACTCCTGCGCAGCTCTCGTCAGGAGGTTGCCGCCCGTCTCTTCGTCGTCCGGATCGATTGCGCCGCCGTCATCACCCTCGACGCCCGGAGCGTGCCCGTTCGTCTGGTCGAATGGTTCCTTCTCGTCAGCGTCTCTCTCGTAAGCCATGAGCTTTCCCTTTCTGGAAGTCGTGCCTTTGTGGAAGTCGTGACTGTGCGGCTCCGTTTTCCAGCCAACTCCGCAGCATCCGCTCGATCAACCCATTGCGAAATCACGCGGCCAGAGGCAGCACCGGATGCCGTTCGACCGGTGTGATCCGAAAGGCGCTAGACCACTCCGAGCGTCCGCGGCTCTCCGTCCGGAAGCACGATGCGGATGTCGTCACCAGGGGTTACGACTCCGCCTTCAATGACTATGCCCATGATGCCGCCGCGGCGCACGACGCAACCGTCCGCGTCCTTCCAGATGAGTTTCTTCAGCAGGCCCTTCTGCAATTTGTCGATCTGGTGGCAGGGGCTGCGCATCCCCGTGATCTCCACCACGGCATCCGGGCCCAGGTGAAGTCGGGCTCCGAGCGGAATGCTCATCAGGTCGATGCCGCGGGTCGTTACATTCTCGCCGAGTTCTCCCGGGCCGACTACGAAGCCCTCGACGTCGCCAAAGAGTTCCTCGGGGAGCAGGTGCACCTGGGTGAGGTTGGCGCGAGTCGGGTCGTGCTTCATGAGGTAGCGATGCTGGGTGGTAGCGCCGGCGTGCGAATCGCCCTCGATACCGAATCCCGCAATGAGTCGGATGCTTTCTACCGTCGGCTTGCTGAAACGGTGCTGGTCGTCACGGCTGACGGCGGCGACGCTGCTCACGCGCGCGGCTCGTCGACGATGGCGATGAACCGTGAGCCAAGGCCGTCGACCTCACGGCGGTTCATGCCGTCCGCTGGCAGAGGCAACTCATCGGCGCGATGGAAGTCGCAACTGAGGTAGGTCCAGGTGCCCCACCATTTCTTCGGTCGCACCGACTCGGTAAATCCGCACACGTCGCAGGTCAGCTGCGTCCACACGGCTCGCTTGCCGGTTCGATTGGCGCGCGACTGGGCGAGCCAGGGCGGCGGATTGGTGTCGAGTTCGACGACCTCCGCCTCCGACAGCCGGGACGGGATGCCGTGCCGCACGGCCATTTCCGGCGAGATGTCCAGCCGAAGGGCGGCTTCTCGTCTGGTGACCATGCGCACGATTTTACCGGCCCGGGCGGGTAAGGCGGCTCAAGACCGCGAGGTCAGTGCGCGAGTACCCCGAACAGGATGCAGTTCGCCGAAACCAATACGGTCGCAATCCGGACGGGAGCCGTCGGCTTGAACAGCAGGTCGACAGCTGAGGTCGTCGACGGCACGAGCGGCGTCTCGACCTCGGCCTCGATCTCGAGCTGCGACACGATCACGGGAGATCGGTATGAGGTCCACTCGGCGCCGTTCCACCAGCGTCGGAGTGTCGGTTCGGTGTCGTCGGGGTACCACCCTGCCAGCCTGCGGTGTGCAACGGCGGCGCTGAACGCGGCTGCACTTGGCATGATCCCCCGGACCTGACGCGGAACGCGACTCGTTCCCCCGGAAATTACGGTACGCCCGCGTCATTGGCACCGCTCGCCCCAAAAGTGGGCGCACAGGTCGGTTTGTACGAGCGACTTAGAACCAGATGTTGAGCGACGGCGGAAGCTCCGAACGGAACGCCCGGTCGAACGCTTCCGCCGCACCGGGCGTCTTCTCCTCCACACGCCCCGCCCTCGCGAGGGTGAACGCGGATGTGCCGCCCAGGTAGAGCGCGGCGAGCTCGTTTGCCGAGAGCGAGAGGCAAGCGGCATCCGGCGTTGCCTCTCCCGTGGTGACCACGCCAACACCGTCGCCATTCACCCTGAGCAGGTAGTTGCCGGCAGCGAAGCCGAGGGTGTCACTGATCTCGAGGGCGATCGTGCCGGAAGCACTGTAGCGGCGAGCCTCGAGCGCAGCCTTCACGTCGAGGATGCGCACCCACAGGTGATCGCCCTCGTCGCGCTTGCGTGCCGCACGGGCATCCGAGATTTGCCAGAGAAATGGTTCGACGACATTGCTGAGGTTGGTGGTGATGGTTCCGATGAGGTCGATTTCGAGCAGGTAGCGCCAGAGTGCCGCGTAGGCGTCGTCGGTTGCCGCGACGAGGTAGCGCAGTTGAAGTTCGGCGGGCGCGTGATCGTTATCGACGACCTTGTAGATCGCGAGGCCCTGCAGGTCGCCCGCGGCATCGTCATAGCGAACGACACGGACATGCTTTGCGTCATCGGAGCCGGGAAACTCGAAGAGGCGGTTCCAGAGGATGCCCCAGAAGCGCGTCTGGCCGGGCAGGCCGAGGCGCACCCGTTCGAGCAGGTCGAAGCCGCCTCCGTCGCGAATGCTGTTGCTCTCCACGAGGTGCACCCGGCCGGTGGGCACCGGACCGGTCCACCGGATGCGTTTGACGTCGAGCTTCCACGAGGCGGCCATGGCTGCGGGGGCGAAACCGAAGCGCTCGTAGATCGTGGCTTCGGATGCCGTGAGTATCGCTACCGGAACCCCGAGCCGGGAGGCGGTGCGCAGTTCCGCTTCCATGAGGTTGCGGGCGATGCCACGGCGGCGATGGGTGGGCGAGACCGTGACGGTGCTGATCGCCCAGGCGAGCACGGACGTGTGGCCGGGAACGGTGAGGTCGGTCGGCCAGGAGCTGATGGTGCCGACCGGGGTGGCGGCATCCGAGGCCGTGTCGTCGTAGACGCCGGCCATCCGCCTTTCGGCGAAGGCTTCGAGACGGCCGTCGATTTCTTCGGCCGGGACCCGGGGCGCGTGGAAACCGCGGCCTATCGCCTGGAGCCATGCCTCGAAGGTGGCCTTGTCGTCGCCCCCGAGGTGGACGAAACGCAACCCGCCAGCCTTCAGGTTCTCCACCGCGGTGGCGTCGAGCGGGGTAGTGAGGTAGTCGTCGGTCACTGTTTCAGGCTAGCGGGCCGGCTAGCTGAGGTCGGGGTTGTTCACACGGATGCGCGTCGGAACACGCGGACCGAGCATCCGCCACACCGTTCCGGTTAGTGCCGGATGTTCGAGTGCGATCTGTCGCAGCACGCGGAACTCCCGCGTGGGCGACGGCAGTTGCCCATCGTTGGCGTTGATCGCGTCGGCCCGGAGCAGGTAGACGACCAATTCGTCGATGGTGGGCAGCTCATCCATGAACTCCCACGGGTCTTCTCCGGCGAGGAGGCGCTCGTGGATGACGGTGTCGAGTTCCTCGTGTGCCTCCGCGCGCAGAACCTCGAGACTGGCCCGACCGCGCGGGATGTGGTGAAACTCGGACATCAATTCACCCTACGCCGCGATGTCCGACGTTCCGAAACGCGGGGCGGTCTGTGGAGGGGATTCTTAGCTGAGTCCCCGGGAACGCTGATGCGCCGGTCTCGAATACCCTCGAACCATGACCTCGTCCGCCGCCACCGCCCACATTGACGACCTCGCCGCTTTTCTCACCGCGTCGCCGTCGTCGTTCCACGCGGTGGCGGAGGCCGGACGCCGCCTCAGCGAGTCCGGATTCACCGAGCTGCTCGAGGTTGACGAGTGGCCGGCCGGCGCAGGCCGCTACTTCGTGATCCGGGATGGCGCGATGATCGCCTGGATCCAGCCGACGGATGCCCACCCGCACACCCCGTTCCGCATCGTCGGTGCGCACACCGATTCGCCCGGTTTCAAGCTCAAGCCGAAGCCGACGACGAGCGCCTTCGGATGGCTGCAGGCCGGCGTCGAGGTCTACGGCGGACCGCTTTTCAACTCCTGGCTCGACCGGGAACTGGAGTTCGCTGGACGCCTCGCCTTCACCGACGGCACCACCGCCCTCGTGCGCACCGGTCCGTTCCTGCGCTTTCCGCAGCTGGCCGTGCATCTCGACCGCGCCGTCAATTCGGAGGGCCTCAAGCTCGACCCGCAGCGCCACCTGAATCCGGTCTTCGGTGTCGGCGACCTGTCGCAGGCCGACCTCGTCGACCACCTGGCGGGCCTCGCCGGACGCGGGGGAGCGGATGTCGCCGGCCACGACATCGTCGTCGCCGACACGCAGCCGCCGCGCACCTTCGGCCTCAACAACGAGCTCTTCGCCTCCTCTCGCCTCGACAACCTCGTTTCGGTGCACGCTGGCCTGCTCGCCCTGCTCGACCTTGTCGAAATCAAGGACCTCAGCTCCATCCCCGTCCTCGCCGCCTTCGACCACGAGGAGGTGGGCAGCGAGTCCCGCTCCGGCGCCGCCGGAAGTTTCCTCGAGGACACCCTGTCCCGCATCCAGCACGGCCTGAAATCGACCTCTGTCGACCGTGCCCGCTCTTTCGCCGCCAGCCTGCACCTCTCCGCCGATGCCGGGCACGCTATCCACCCCAACTACCCCGACCGCCACGACCCGGTGAATCGTCCGATCGTGAACGCAGGCCCGTTGCTGAAGCTCAACGCGAACCAGCGCTACGCGACGGATGCCGTGGGCGCCGCCGAGTGGGCGCGAGCCTGTGCGGATGCCGGCGTCGAGTACCAGGAGTTCGTCTCGAGCAACGCCGTGCCCTGCGGTTCAACGATCGGGCCGATCACCGCAACCCGACTCGGCATCCGCACGATCGACGTGGGCGTGCCGCTGCTCTCGATGCATTCGGCGCGTGAACTGTGCGGAGTCGAGGATCCGGCTTCATTGAGGCTGGCTATGAGCGCGCTGCTGCGGCCAGCGACCGGCTAGACCAGGGCAAGTAAACAGGCGGAAGTTGCCCTCTCAGAGAGCAATTACGAACCAACCTGACGTCGCCCAGCGCGCGCAGCAAAGTCATCCAGCGCGTTGAGAACCGGTTCGGCGAGCCAGATCCGGTTTCGGCGTTGCGAGTTGGCTGCCTGTAGGACGCCTCGCTCGACCAGTGCGTCCAGAGCGCGGAACGCAGTCGGTGGCGCCACGCTGAGTTCGCGAATTACGAGGTCTGAGTTGAGGACTGGGTGGGCGATCGCCAACACGCTCACGCGACGCGCGGCTGCGTCGGAGCGAAGGCCGCGCATTTTGTCTTCCCAGTCAGTCTCGATTTTTCCGATGTCGCGAACGAGCTGACGTCCGTTGACGACCGCGTAGCTGGCCGCGCGGGTGAAGGCCGTGATGATGGGACGGAGCTCTCCGCGCCGATATGCCGTGAGGGCGTTGTAGTAGTCCCTTACGTCGTGCAGGAGTCCCGCTGATACCGGCACGGCGATGTTCGTGGTGACCCGGCCCTGGCGCAGCATCGCCTGGACGATGGCGCGGCCGGTCCGGCCGTTGCCATCGGGGAAAGGGTGAATGGTCTCGAACTGCGCGTGGGCGATCGCGACCTGGGCCAGTACGGGAAGGTCCACTCGCCCGATGAAGGCGACCACGTCATCCATCGCTTCGGGCACGCGATTGTGGTGCGGAGGGACGAAGTCAGCCAGATGGGGACTGAGGGAGTCGCCGCCGATCCAAACCTGCTCATCGCGCCACTGGCCAGTGAAGCTGGGTGCGACTGATCCGAGCAACGCGGTCTGCATCGCGATGATGCTCTCTCCGTCGATGTTGTCGGCAAGGGCCAGCGCTGATTCCATCGTCCGAACGTTGCGCACGATCTGCGCGGCGTTGCCGGTCTCGCGTTCTCCAAGCTCGGCCTCGGCAATCGCCCGCGCCCCGCTGGTCAAGTTCTCGATCTCGGACGAGGAAGCCGACTCGGTGCGAACGAGGATCGAGGCGAACGGAAGTCCGCCAGGCCCGACCTCTGCATCGAACCGAGTGAGGAGTTGAGTTGCCTCATCGATCTCGGTGGCGAGGTCGCCTGGGAGCTCTATGGAGAGTTTCGCGATCTGCGGGACGATGGCAGACGAGTACGGCTGGCGAACTCGATCGCGTTGCGCACGGGTGAGGTCGTCGCTGTTGAACCGTGAGGCCCACAGGTGTTGTTCGCTCTTGAGCGCAGGCCATCGGAGCGAGTCGGGCGTGTGTGATTTGCCATCGGACATGTCGCAGCTCGCCTCCTCAGTGAAACGTCACTGAGCCTTATTTACACTTAGTAGCCTAAGTGCAAATACTGCGATTCGCTACTAACACTTAGCGCGGCCGCGCTACCGTCGCTGGTTCCGCTTCCCCGGCGCGCCCTGGTCGGGGCGAATGTCGATCAGCTTGCCGCTGATGCGCGTCGCGGACAGCTTGTCGAGCGTCTCCTTCGACAGGTCAGCGGGCAGCTCGACAAGGGAGAAGTCGGGCTTGATGTCGATGTGGCCGAAGTCTTCCCGGCTCAGGCCGCCCTCGTTCGCCAGCGCGCCGACGATCTGGCGCGGCTCTACGCGGTGACGGCGCCCAACCTCGATGCGGTAGGCGACCAGCTTCTTGTTCGAGTCGCGCGGGCGGCGGTCGCGCTCCGGACGGTCGGGCCGGTCGTCCTTGAACGAACGCCCCTCGCGCGGGTTGCTCCGGTCCTCCCGCTCGCGCGCCTGGCGCGCGAAGCGCGGGTCGTCGGGCGACAGCAGCAGGGGAGTGTCGCCCTGGGCGACGATGGCGAGGGCGGCCGCGACATCCACCTCCAGAACGTCGTGGTGCTCGACGTAGTGGGCGATCACGTCGCGGTACTGGTTCAGCTGCGACTCGTCTCCGAGCGCCGCGGTGATCGCGTCGTCGAAGCGGGTGAGGCGGGTGACGTTGACGTCCTCGACGCTGGGCAGCCGCATCTCGACCATCGGCTGGCGGGTGGCGCGCTCGATCTGGTCGAGCAGCCGACGCTCGCGCGGGGTGACGAAGCTGATCGCGGCGCCGCTGCGGCCCGCGCGGCCGGTTCGGCCGATGCGGTGGACGTACGACTCGGTGTCGATCGGGATGTCGTAGTTGATGACGTGGCTGATGCGGTCGACGTCGAGGCCGCGGGCTGCGACATCCGTTGCGACCAGGATGTCGAGCTTGCCGTTCTTCAGCTGCTCGACGGTGCGCTCGCGCTGCACCTGGGGCACATCCCCGCTGATGGCGGTTGCCGAGTAGCCGCGTGCGCGCAGCTTCTCGGCGAGCGTCTCGGTCTCATTCTTCGTGCGGACGAACACGATCATCCCCTCGAAGTTCTCCACCTCGAGGATGCGCGTGAGTGCGTCGATCTTCTGCGGGTACGAAACCATGAGGTAGCGCTGCGTGGTGTTCGCCGAGGTGGTGGTCTTGTTCTTAACCGTGATCTCTTCGGGGTCGTGCAGGTACTTGCCGGAGATCCGGCGGATCTGCGCCGGCATCGTGGCGGAGAACAGGGCGATCTGCTTGTCATCCGGGGTGTCAGCGAGGATCGTCTCGACATCCTCGGCAAAGCCCATCTTGAGCATCTCGTCGGCCTCGTCGAGCACGAGGTACTTGAGCTGCGTGAGGTCGAGTGTGCCCTTGTCGAGGTGGTCCATGATGCGGCCTGGGGTTCCGACGACGACGTGAACTCCGCGGCGGAGCGCGGACAGCTGGGTGCCGTAGCCCTGGCCGCCATAGACCGGCAGGACGTGTACGCCCTTGAGGTGCGCGGAGTAGCGCTCGAACGCCTCGCAGACCTGCAGGGCGAGCTCGCGAGTGGGGGCGAGCACGAGCGCCTGGGGGATCTTCTGGCTGATGTCGAGCCGGTCGAGGATCGGCAGCGCGAAAGCGGCAGTCTTACCGGTTCCCGTCTGGGCGACGCCGAGGACGTCGCGGCCCTGGAGCAGGAGCGGAATGGTGGCTGCCTGGATGGCGGAGGGGGTTTCGTACCCAACATCCCTGAGCGCCTTCAAAACCGCGTCGCCCAGTCCAAGGTCGGCGAAGGTGATGGCGGGCGTTTCGGCCTCGGTTGATTCAGGGGACGTCATTGGGTTAAGGGTAGTCGTCGGCGGCGAAGGCGGCTCATCGAAGCTTCAAAGCAGCGCTCCCGCGGCCGAGGGGTGGGGACTGCGGAGGGTTTCGGGTACTCGTCTTTTAGGCCCCGTTTGCGGGGCAAAACTGCGGAGTTTTCGGCGATACGATCGGGGTGATGCGCGGTGACCGACCGCAATCGGGAGGACTGCCACGTGCGTCGAATAGTTGCAACATGGTTGGCCGTCCTCGCGACCGCCACACTCGCGATCTCGCTGGTTCCCGCCCAGGATGCGTTCGCCTCGGCAACAGCGGGAAGCGCTGCGCTGGCGGTCAAGAAGGTCTTCACCACGACCGTTCCCCACATCACTGGCAACGTTGCCGTCGGAAGCACGGTCACGGTGAGGAGTTCCGCCTGGACACCAACAACGACCACAACGACCTACCAGTGGATGCGCGGTGACACGCCCATCCCTAATGCCGTCAAAGCCACGTACAAGCTCACGGCCGCCGACGGGAACAGCCAGCTCAGCATCCGAGTCACCGGCAGTAGGACCGGCTATACGACCGCCACAAGTTCCAGCGATCCGATTCCGGTGCTCCTCGCGCTGGCCCCAACCCCCGCCCCGACCATCACCGGTGTGTTTGCGGTCGGACACACACTCACTGCCGCCGCCGGACTTTGGGGGCCTGCACCCGTCGATCTCTCGTTCCGGTGGAAGCGCTCCGGAGTCACAATCGAGGATGCCACGAGCTCGACGTATTTGCTGACTCCCGCTGACGCGGGCAAAACGATCACCTTCGTGGTGACCGGCACCCGCGAGGGCTATCTAACGGTCATAAAATCCAGCGCCGCGAAGGCCATACCGAAACTCATCGCGACGGGCATCCCCAGCGTCTCGGGAACAGCGGCTGTCGGCAAGACCGTCAGGGCGATTGCCGGCAAGTGGGCGCCGAGCACGGTCACGCTCAAGTACCAGTGGCGACGCGATGGATCCGCAATCTCGAACGCGACGAACGCCACTCACGTGATCGCGGTAGCCGATGTCGCCCACGAGCTGAGCGTCACGGTCACGGGCGCGCGCTCCGGCTACACCACCGCCTCGGCGACTGCATCGGCCGGGATCGTGCCCCCGGCGACGATCGCGACCGCTCCAACGCCGAGCATCACCGGAACGGCGAAAACGCACCAGACCCTGACTGCCAAACCGGGAACGTGGGAACCAGCCCCCGTAGCCCTTGCGTACCAGTGGCTCCGCAACAACGAGGCGATCGACGGCGCAATCAAATCCACCTACGTTCTCACGGCTCAGGATGTCGCTGCCAACATCACAGTCCGGGTCACCGGCTCGAAGACCGGCTACACCCCGCTCGCTCGGGTCAGCCACGCGGTTGTGCCCGTCGCTGCTCCCGTTCGGACCATCTCTATTGCTAGTGACCCCACCGCGAGCGCCGCCTGGTCGACCACATCCGCCGACGTGTACGTCGTAGAGGACGGCGTGACGGTGCCAGCGGGAGTGACCATCACGGTGAAGCCAGGCGTAATTGTCAAAATCGCGCGAGGACTAAGCGTCCTCGGTGCACTCGACATCCAGGGCACCGCCGCTGCGCCGGTGATCGTTACTGGTTTGGGCGACACTTACACCGGCGGGGACGTGTCGCTCGACGTGCCCACGAGTTTGAACTACACCTCCCTGGGTGGCCCCGGCACGTTCTCTGTCGATCACGCGATTCTTCCGAACGGGTCCATCGAAACCTCAGGTTCGACGACTGTCACCAACTCGTTTCTGTATGGGGCTATCACTGTGAATGCAATGGCACGCCCCGTGGACCAGGACCAGCCGGTTTCTATCGCAGGAGATACTCTCAATGGCCCGGGCATGACGTTCTATGGCGGGGGAAGTATCAACGTCAGCACTTACTCCGACGTGTCTGTGGACGGCAATACGGCCGCGAGCTCGGTGACCGTCAAACACAATGTGTACGGGCCCCATCCACGAAGCACCCGAGCAGTGATCAGTAACAACACGGTGTCAAACTTCGGAGGAAAGGCATACTTTGCAGGAATCACCTATTCGACTTACACCCCGGACATTCTGCAAAACGCAGCCCCAACGATCAGGGACAATCGCGTATCGGGCTACGCATACCCGTTCGATATAACGTCTGATCAACTGGATCCGGCGCTCATTACCGGAAACCTCTCCATAGGAAACACGACAGACGTGTTTCACATCGCAGGCATCTTGATGGGAACCCTGACGCACGACTCCTTCGGCTACCCGTGGGTCATCGGTTCGATGTACGGGTACAGGTTCGCGATCGGAGACGGCGGCATCCTTCGGCTTTCCGCCGGGGATGTCGTGAAGTTCGACAGCTACTCGTTCGGCATCACCGTGTTCCCGGGCGGTCAGCTCATCTCAGCGGGCACGGCGGACCAACCAGTCATTCTGACTCCCTTCGCGGACGACACCGCAGGCGGAGATTTGAACGGCGACGGCGCAGCGACTTTGCCCAACGTTTACTCGGCAGGCTACGACCACATAGTGGGGCACATTGATGTTGCTGGCGGCACCGCGACACTCGACCACACGGATGTGCGTTGGGGCCAGGGCATCCAAATCGAATCCGGCAGCCTCACGTGGCGCGGGGGCTCGCTGGGTCTTATCAGCGGCTACGGCGGAACCAACGCGGATGTGTCACGGCTCTCGTTCGCGAACATCCTGCCGGCTGTGCTGCAGACCGGCGGCACGCTATACATGGATGCCGACTTCACGTTCCTGCAGCCGCAAGCGAACGGCACCACGAAACGATCCGTACTGAGGCAGACGGCAGGGACCGCGTACCTCGCAGGCTCGGTCAGTAATCCGCCACCAGACCAACGACTGGTCGAATCGTGTCCCTGGGACGATGGACGCTGCCTGATCGACGCGCGCAACTTCAACTGGGGAACGCCGGACGGGCCGTTTGAGACATCCGATCCAAACTATGATCCCTGGGCAGTCGACGCAGTGCCGATCCGCACGTGCGGTGCGATCATTGTTTACCCATGGCCGGGCATCCTGGCCGATCACACCAAGAACACGTGGAGCGTCGGCTCCTGCGAGGGCGGATCTTTCAACCCCGCCACGGCCCCGGTAGCCTCCGAAGCCAGCTATTTCTCCGAGCTGTCGCAGCTGCAGCAGATCTGCGCGAGCGACAACCCGGACTTCCAGTCCGCCTGCGCACTCATCGAGCTGCGCCAGCGCTGCGTGGCCGGTGCACTCGCGATCGCCGAGAGCCAGTCGACATTCGCTATACCGCAGAGCGGTCAGGATGTCGCCGAGATCACCGCGTCCAACGCCGCGGACTACATCAACTCGACTTCCGTCGTGCCGAACTCGGGAGCGGCGGGTGTGGCATCCTTCGGGTTCCAGATACTTGGCGCGCTGAAGTCGATCCAGGCGGTTGGGGATGCGTACGCAGGATGTCGACTGACGAACTAGCCTCGGTCTCCGCTTGCCACATGATCGGCGGTCCTCTTGGCTAGAACCCAACGCACGATGAAGGAGCACTCATGCCGAACGGCGACGTAGAAACCATCGACAAGGGTGGCCAGTGGGTCAACCGCGTGATCGGGGAACCGGAGCGCTCGGAGAGCTACTCCAGCAAGGAAGAAGCGATCGAAGAGGGCGAAGCCCTGGCCAAGGAGTTGGGTTCGACGCATTCGGTCGTTGAGTCCGAGGCCACCGGAGACATCACCGACTCCCAGGAGTGAACGACTTTCGGGCGACACCGGCCAACTGGACGCGCGAGGGTCTTGAAGAGATCGGTTTCGTCGGCTGGGTCCGGTTCGGCGGGTTGCAGGCTGCCCGCGTTCCGACGACCCAGGGCGTGTACGTCGTGGTGCGGACATCCACTGATCTGCCGGTGTTTCTGGATGCCAGCCCGGCCGGATGGTTCAAGGGCAAGGATCCGACGGTGCTGCCGGCGACGCTGCACGCGGAGTGGGTGTCAAGTGCATCCGTGATGTATGTCGGCAAGGCGACCAACCTGCGCAACCGGCTCAGCTCGTACCGGCGGCACGGCGGGGGAGAGCCGGTCGGGCACGCCGGCGGGCGGTACATCTGGCAGGTGGCGGGCAGCGAGCAGTACCTGGTCGCGTGGAAAGAGACGCCCGGCGAAGACCCCGGTGGCGTCGAAACGCGACTGATTGCCGCATTCACTCGCGACTATGGCTCTCGGCCCTTCGCCAACCTCACGGACTGAGCGCGTCACGCGCGCCGTTCGCGACCACGCTGGCGGGCCCTAGTCGATCGGGAGGCCTGTCGGGTCCGGAGCCGTTGGGTCTGCAAGGGAGGCGCCGCCCACGGGGTTGCCGGCCCAGGAGATGAGCGTCCAGCCGGCATCCGGAGACCCCTCCAGCACGATGACGCCGGTGTTGTCGAGCTCATGCTCGGCCGCGAACATCGGCGACACGTTTTGCGACCGAGCGGCGACCCAGACGCGGATCGCTGCGCCGTGGCTGAAGACCGCCGCTGTCTCGACACCCGTCGCCGCGATCTCGGCCACGGCATTGTCGTAGCGGTAGAAGAATTCGTGGCCATCCGGACCGCCCGGGATCCGCACGTCCCGATCGCCGGCACCCCAGGCGAACGCCGACCGGAGGTAGGTGCGCACCGAATCCATGTCACGCCGCTTCTCCAGCGCGCCAGCCTCGATCTCGTGCAGGCCGTGCTGCACGCGGATGTCGAGCGCGCGGTGATCGGCCAGGGCATCCGCGGTCAGCTGCGTACGAATGAGGGATGACGCGAAGATCGCCTCGATCTGGTGGTCGGCCAGCGCATCCGGGAGCTTCCGCGCTTGCTGGTGGCCGAGGGCGGTCAGCTTCGGGCCCGGGTAGGCGGTATCGAGCTCACCGCGGACGTTGGCGGGGGTCTGCGCGTGACGAACGAAAATCAGTTTCATGACCCCTCCAGCCTAGGCAAGACCGTGCCCAACTGACCGGGGGCGCCCCCGTTTTGCCCCCGACCCAGCCATTGCGCACGATTCGAGGGAGAATGGAGGTAACGAAAGGTCCGATTCTCATCGACGAATGCATTCACGGACTGGATCGCGCCCGCTGCGACACCTGCAGCCCCGCCCCAGTTCCCGTAGTTCTCGCTGCGCCACCTCGCTCCAGCACCAGCCGCACGGCGACGGCGACAGTGCCGCGTCGCGCCGCTGTGCGCAAGACCGCGCCACCGCTGGATGACGTTGGGGAGCAGCGCGTCTACCACCTGACCCACATCTCGAACCTGCCCAGCATCGTTGCCGCGGGTGCGATCTTTGCGGATGCCGCGCTACCGGAACGACCGACTGTGGACATCTCGTCGGAGGCAAACCGCGAGGCACGGCGGGTGGCCGCAGTTGACGGCCTCACCGGGGGCTCGGACGACGAGACCTCGAACCGCGTCAGCGCGTTCGTGCCGCTCTCGCTGTCACCCGATGCCACGTTCTGGACGAGCATCCGCGCCGGCAAGGCCGACAAACGCCTGGCGAAGGACGCGAAATCGCACCCGGCCGGTGACTACGTCATGCTCGTGAGCACGGTCCGCAGCATCCGGCTGGATGCACGGGGGTCGGACAAGCAGGTGGTGCTCGCTGACGGCGACGCCGCCGCACCGCTCACCCGATTTGCTTCGGAAGCGGACGTCTTCGAGCGGCTCCTGCGCAAGCTGCGCGCCGACGAGGATGCCGTGCCGCGCGAAGGCGCGGAACTCCTCGTTTCGGAGAGCCTCTCGTTCGATCTCATCAGCCTCATCGGGGTCGCGAACGATCGCGCGCGCGCGTCGGTGAAGGCCCTCCTCGATGAGAGCGGGTATGAGGCGCGCGTCGCGGTCTACCCGCCCTGGTACGCGCCGCCATCGCTGGTTGAGTAGCAGCCGACGCAGGATTTTTCGCTGGTTGAGTAGCAGCCGACGGAGGAGGCCGCGTATCGAAACCGCACCCTTGTCGTTGGTTGAGTAGCAGCCGACGCAGGAGGCCGCGTATCGAAACCCAGGTCTCGCCCGTCACGCGGGTTTCGATACGCGCGACGCCGTAGACGGCGCCGTGCTACTCAACCAACAAACCTCGCGAACGCGCTCCGCGACTCATCGCCGCTGGTTGAGTAGCAGCCGACGCAGGAGGCCGCGTATCGAAACCCAGGTCTCGCCCCGTCACGCGGGTTTCGATACGCGCGTCGCCGTAGACGGCGCCGTGCTACTCAACCAACAAACCTCGCGAACGCGCTCCGCGACTCATCGCCGCTGGTTGAGTAGCAGCCGACGGAGGAGGCCGCGTATCGAAACCGCACCTTTGTCGCTGGTTGAGTAGCAGCCGACGCAGGAGGCCGCGTATCGAAACCCAGGACTCGCCCCGAAGCGCGGGTTTCGATACGCGCGGCGCCGCGGGCGGCGCCGTGCTACTCAACCAACAAACCTCGCGATCGCGAACGCACTCCGCACCCTTTCGCTGGTTGAGTAGCAGCCGACGTAGGAGGCCGCGTATCGAAACCCAGGACGCGCCCGTCAGCCCGGTTTCGATACGCTCGTCGCCGCGGGCGGCGCCGTGCTACTCAACCAACGGGCCTTTCGTGCCATCCACAGCCTCGCGACTCATCGCTGGTTGAGTAGCAGCCGACGTAGGAGGCCGCGTATCGAAACCCAAGAGTCGCCCGAACGACGGGTTTCGATACGCGCGTCGCCGTAGACGGCGCCGTGCTACTCAACCAACGAACTTGGGTTTCGATACCGGCGGGGCGGTATCCAGAATTTCGCGACTGAGCAGTGTCGCACCGGCGACTGCGGCCGGCATCACCACCACCGCCAGCGCAGGAACGAGAAACAGCACATATGCGGCGACGCCGAACCCGAGGGTCGTCGCGCGACGGGAGCCGAGCATCCGTCGTCGCTCGCTCAGCGTGTAGCCGCGGGCGTCGAAGGCGCGGCTGGTGAGCTCCAGCGCCATCGAGTAGCCGCCGAACGCGGCGCCCAGCACCACCACGAGAATCTGGCCGACGACCGGAATGAACCCCAGCACGAACAGTAGAACGCCAACCAGCATCGTGCGCCCGAGAATGCGCAGGCTCTGGCCTATTGCACGACCTGCTGACTTCCAGAACCCCTCGTCGCGCTCGACCGGTGGATTGCCGAGTGCGGTCTCGACGCCGCGCCAGATCCGTTCGTAGAATACGTCGCCGACCGCCAGGGTCACAGCAACGAAAATGCTGACCAGGAGGACGATCGAACCGCCGAGGACGGCGATCCCCGCAAGAAAACGCAGCGCATCCCGAAGCCCCGGCTCCCAGTCGCTTGCGAACGGGGTCAGCCATACGGCGATCGATTGCAGGTTGACGGCGAGCAGGATGCCGAGCCCGACGAAAACGGCCCCGACGATAACCGCTGGCAGGGCGCCGAGCAGCATCTGCCTGGGTGAGGTGGCGAACATCCGCAGTCCGCGCAGCAGGTAGCCAACGCCGCGAAAGAATCCACCAATCGCGCCCACCGGCTTCGCCACAACAGCGCGCGCTCGGGTGCGCGGCCCGTTCGTCCCGCGCGCTGCCATACCTCAGGCTAGCGAGCGAATGTCGGGGGAGTGCTAGCGGCCCTCGCCACCGCCGCCCGCGCCCCCGGCAGTGGATGCCGTGCGGCCCGGCGTCGTTTCGGCCGACTCCTCGTGGTCATCGCCGAGGAGCCGCCCAAGCAGCCCTTCGCGCGTGCGCTCTTTCTTGTGCTTCGGGTGGGTCTCGTCGGTGATGGACTCAGGTGCGATGGACTCGTCCGATTGGATCTTGTCGTCACTCATGGCGCCCACGATACGCTCCTGCCCGTCCGGCGTCTCCCCCCTTGAATTCGCCCATGCTGCGGCAGCCAACGGGTCCCGCATGACGCCGACCTACGCTGGAGCCATGCCCTCGTACCGCGTAACCATGACAATGGGCGCGCTCGCCCCCGGCATCGACCCGGCGGTTGTGCTGCCGACCGCGCGGGCGGCGGGCATGCAACTGACCACCGTCGAGGCGGCGGATGTGGCGGTCGTCGCGCGGACCGCCCGCATCACGATTCGGTTCACCGGGGAGGATGCCGAGGTTGCGACGCAGATCTCCTCACACATCGTCGCTGTGACGGGGACCGTCGCCGCAGTGACGGGCGCGAAGGTCAGTCAGCGGGTGCGCGGGGGCTGGGTGCCGGTCGATTCCGAATGATCTCGCCGGCGAGATCCGGCCTCAGCCGCCTGTACGGGCCGGCGCGGTCAGGGAGGCCTCGATCAGGCCGACTATCTCGGGTGCGTCCGGCTCGGTCTGCGGACGGAAGCGGTGAACTCCGCCGTCGCGGGTGATAAGGAACTTCTCGAAATTCCAGCTCACCCTGCCCGCCTTGCCCTCGGCATCCGGCGTCCTGGTCAGCTCCTGGTACAACGGGTGCGCCTTCTTCCCGTTCACCCTGACCTTCTCGAACATCGGGAACGTAACGCCCCAGGTGGTCGAGCAGTACTCCTTGATGGCGTCTTCGGTGCTCAGCTCCTGCAGAAACTGGTTGCTGGGAAATCCGAGAACGGTGAACCCTCGCTCGCCATACGTCTGCTGGAGTCCTTCGAGCTTCTCGTACTGCGGCGACAGGCCACACCGGGAGGCGACGTTGACGACGAGGATCACGTTGTCGGAGTAGTCGCCCAGGGTCGTTACAGCGCCGTCGATCGTTGTCAGCTCAATGCTGTTCAGGGTCATGCGTCCGAGGTTACGCTGGCGGGCTCGCTGGATGCTGTGCGCCGCCCCTAGGAGCCGATCGTGGGAACGGTTGCCGAGTCCGAATAGCTCGCCCGGTAGCCGTTGGAGGTCACGGTGACCAGCAGGTCGCGGACCGTGCCTTGCGCATCCGTCGCGGTGCAGGTGAACGTCGCCCCTAAACGCCTTTGCGGGATGGATGCGGGACAGGCGACTGTCAATCCGAGCCCCCGTGCATCGAACTGCCCCTGCATGCTCACTTGCACCTGATGCGAGAACGCCGCGGACTTATCGGCAATGATCGTCGGCACCAGGATGGCGATGATCAACGGAATCGAGATCACGGTCGCCGCGAGATATCCGAATAGCGGTGCCAGCCCGCGTCCGTTCTCGCGACGGACACGCACCGTTCGAATGATGAGCCAGGCCAACGGCAGCAACACGACCCAGAGGGGGCTCGTGAGTTTCTCATAACCCGCTCGCCAGAGCGAACGGCGGTCGTAGATCGCGCCAAAAATCACCGCGACCCATGACAGGACGTTGATTCCGATGGAGGCTGGCGATGAACTCGTACTGCCGTGAACGGCAGTGGACATGAGTACCAGCAGCACGCTGAGCAGCGGGCTCGCGGCGACGATCCACACGCCCTGCGTGCTCCACCCTGCGGGGCGGAAAGGCTCGATGATCGCTGGGGGCTTCGCAGAGAATCCTCCGCCAACGAATTTGTCGCCGATGAACGAGCCCGGAACCAGCCCTCGGGAGGCCACCTGGCCGTCCGGGTTGTACGTGCCGCGCTCCACGTCTGTAATGCGCATCCGCAGCGCGTTTTCCGGCGCGAAGTTGTAGGGGATCGGGGCGGCAGCGGGTGCAGGTGAAGGCTCAGGGAGAGGAACGGGGGCGGTGTGCTCCGTCCAGGCCGATCCGCTCCACCAGCGCAGCAGCCCGGTGTTCGGTTCCGGGTCCGCGTACCAGCCGGCGGGTGGCCCCGCGGTCGGGTCTGTCATCGGCCGACGCTCCCTGCGCCGAAAGCGCCCAGCTGCACGATGCCGGTGGGTGAGCCGCAAGCAGAGCACGCGGAGGGAGTTGAGACTCCCATGAGTGCGACGTAGACGACTACAGACAGAAGCAGTGCGAGAACGTACAGGTTGGCAGGAGCGTTGCCCTTGCCGACCTGCTTGTGAACGCGGCTCGATCGCAGTGACAGATAGACCAGCGGAGCAATCAGGAACACCCATGCGCCGTGTGCCGGATTGGTGAACCCGCGGCTGCGCAGTGTGGCGCTGTCAAAAAACGCTGAGACGACGAGCAGGACGAAGACAGCGAGCGACAGGAGCATCCAGACGATCGTCCCGGCGGCCCAGGGCAACGCCGCGAGGGCACCATATGAAGCCATGGAAATGAAGGGCGTACCCACCATGACCCAGACCCACGGCGTGTACGGGCTGGGCGGCGCGGATTGCGCCTCGAGCCAGCGGCCTCCCGCACCGACGGCGGTGCCACGGAGGGGCGGCGGTGCGACCTCCACTGGCCGAGGGGCCGTGTGTTCGGTCCACGCGGCGCCGTTCCACCACCGCAACTGGCCGTTCGTGGGGTCGGGATCCGCAAACCATCCGGCAGCGGGCACGCCCGGTACGTCGTCAGACAAAAAGTTTCCCCCCGAAACGAATGCTCAGCTACCGCGTACAGCTTAGGCACGCGCCCGGCCCCGCGACCGCCCCACTTCGGGGCTGTCGCGCGTCAGACAGCTCCTTCCCATTGGTTGTCGATACAACCTCCGGAGTACGCTGGGTATATGGAACCCGCCGCCGCGCCGCGCTGGCTCACCGCCGACCAGCAATCGGCCTGGCGCAAACTAATCACGCTTGTCGAACTGCTTCCGGGCATCCTTGATACCCAGCTCCAGCGGGACGCCGAGTTGACCCACTACGAGTACTTCACGCTCGCGATGCTCTCCGAAGCGCCCGACCAGACCCTGCGGATGACCGATCTCGCCACCGCCACCAACGCAAGCCTGCCCCGCCTGTCGCACGTCATCTCGCGCCTCGAAAAGCGTGGGTTCGTCGACCGGGAGCCGTGCGCGGAGGATCGCCGCGCCATCAACGCGCGGCTGACCGACTCCGGATGGCAGAAAGTCGTCGCGACAGCACCCGGCCACGTCGCGGCGGTTCGGGATGCCGTGATCGATCCGCTGGACGCCGCCGACCTGCGCGACCTGGACCGCATCCTCGCCAAGATTCTCGCCCGAACAAATCCTCGAAGCTAACGCAGGGTTTCTGGGTAGGGTACTTTCGTGCCCGACAGTCCGATTTCGGCGACACCCTACGAGGTGCTCGGCGTCCGCGTGACCGCGACGCACGATGAATTACGCCGCGCGTACCGCAAGCTGCTGCGGGAGACGCATCCGGATACCGGTGGTGACCCGCTCCGCTTCCACCAGGTGCAGATCGCCTGGGAGCGCATTGGTACCCCCGAAGGCCGGGCGGCCTACGACCGCGGGTCTCCCGCGCGTGGGTCGTCGTCAGCAGGCAATTCCCGATCATGGGAGACGCAGGCCGCGCGGCCGCGCCAGGACACGCGGCCGAGGGCCCGGGCGTACGGGCATCCGGGAGGCTGGCGCCGCGAGCGATTCCTTACGCTCATGCAGGAGTGGGTCGGACGCGGCGAGTCGATGCCCAACCCGTACGACCCTGCGCTGGTGCGGAGTGCGCCGAGGGAGATCCGGCACATCCTTGCGGATGCGCTCGCCGAGGAGGCCACCGCCCGCCAGCTCGCCGAACTCGGCATCGGGTACACCGCCTGGCACGATGTCGCGACCTGGGGGCCGGAACAGAAGATCGACCACATCGTCCTGGGACCCACCGGCCTGTTCGCAATTCTCTCGGAGGATTACGGCGGCCCCGTGCGCGTGAAGCGCGGCGAGCTCATCGGCGAGCCCGTTGCGGGGGAGCGACCCATGCACGAGCTCGGGCTGCGCGCAAAGCTGGTCGCCAGGTCTGCCCGCGTTAGGTTCAGTGCGCTGCTCATTGTGCTTCCGGATGATGCGCTGGACACGCCCGTGGTTGTGCTCGGCAGCGTGCGCGGCGCGACCACTGCGGCCGTGCGTCGCTCCCAGCTGCCCGCGGTGCTGCGCAACGGGGTCGATGACAAAACCGAAATCGGCGGAACCGACCTCTTCGAGGTGCGTACCCGGCTGCAGGCCGCCATCCGGTTCGTCTGACCGCATCGACGGACGCCCGCGGGTGCGTCGGAGCGCCCGCGGCGAATGGTTAACTGGTGGTATGGCATCCACGATTCCCGCCGGCTACCAGCCGCTGCTCGAGCAGCCCAACTATGGCGCCCTCGGCACAATCCGCCCCGACAACACCGTGCAGGTGAACCCCATGTGGTTCGAGTACGACGGGCAGCACATCCGGTTCACCCACACGACGAAGCGGCAGAAGTACCGCAACCTGCAGCACAACCCGTCGATGAGCCTGTCGATCATCGACCCGGCGAACCCATTTCGCTACCTGGAGGTGCGCGGGCGCCTTCTGGAGGTCGTCCCCGACCCCGAGGGCCAGTTCTACGTGCGACTGGGTAAGCGCTACGGCAACGCCGCGCAAACACCGCCGGCCGACAGCCCGGACCGCGTGATCCTCGTCATGAGCGTCGACGTGTTTACTGCCCAGTAGGACGCTGCATCTGGCGTTCGGCGCCAATCGGGTCCAGTCTTCCGGTAGACGATCTATTCCACTGGGAGGAAGACATGGGAGCGCTCACCGAACAAGTTCAGACCGACATCGAGAAGGCAAACGCCTCCGGACTTACGCCCGTCGTCTTCGTTCATGGACTCTGGTTGCTGCCCAGCAGCTGGGACCGATGGCGCGCGTTGTTCGAAGCGGAGGGCTACGCGACAATCGCACCCGGATGGCCGGACGACCCCGACACTGTCGAAGAGGCCCGGGCGCACCCCGAGGTATTCGCAAAGAAGGGCCTTGATGTCATCACCGCGAACTACATGGCAGCTATCGAAAAGCTGAAACTGCAGCCGGTTGTCATCGGGCATTCATTTGGCGGCGTCATTGCCCAGATGCTCGCCGGCGATGGACTGTCGCGCGCGACAGTGGCGATCGACCCGGCACAGTTTCGTGGAGTGCTGCCGCTCCCGCTGTCGCAGCTCAAGTCAGGCGCGCCGGTGCTTGGCAACCCGACGAACTACGGCAAGGCTGTGACCCTCACGTTCGAACAGTTCAACTACGGCTGGACCAACGCTCTGGATGAGGCTGAAGCCCGCGAACTTTACGAGACGTACCACGTGGCCGGGTCGGGCGTTCCGCTGTTCCAAGCCGCCGCGGCCAACTTCAACCCGTGGTCTGAAGACAGCGTCGACACGAAGAACCCCGACCGCGGCCCGCTGCTGTTCATTTCGGGCCTGGAGGATCACACGGTGCCGTGGGCGGTGGCGAGCGCTGCCTTCGAGATTCAGGCGAAGAATCCCGGTCTCACGCAGATAGTGGCGATCGAGGGCCGCGGCCACTCGCTGATCATCGACCACGGCTGGAAGGATGTCGCCGACGAGGCGCTGTACTTCGTCAACGAGAACGCGGGCGACAGCTAGTCGCAGCAGCCCTAGTTGCCGGGCGCTACCGACACGATTCGCTCCGCCGCGTATTGGTAGGTCGAATCGATCATCACGACGACGTTGATGGCGAGGCCGCCCTTCAGCACCACCGCGCAGGTGACCTGTGCGCCATCGTCGACGGATGGGGGGTTGGGGCAGCGAACCGATGCCGGCGCACCCATCTTTTGGCTGAGCATCTGCGCCTTGACCGACGCGGACATACCTGCCGGTGTGAGCTGGGCCGCCCGCTCGGCCGGCGTGATTGGGACCAGCGCAGCTGGTGCAGCAGCCGCCACCGGGGGAGTCGGTGCCGGAAGGACGTCGGACACGAATGAGAACGCGAGCGGTTGCAGCACGAGGAGAAGGGCCGCGGCGACAGCGGCCTGAAGCAGGACCCAGGTAACGAGAGCTGCCACGGCACCAGCGCCGAGCTTGACAACGCGCGCAACCAGGTACGCGATCGGGATGAACGCGAGTGCCGGATGCGGCAGATGCTCGTGCCCGTTGCGGACGAGCGCACGCCGGTCGCTCACCGCTGCAACCAGGTAAGCGAGGACCGTGAACAGTACAAGCGCGAGCCGGAACTGGGATGCCTCACCCAGCTGCCAGAGATCGAAGACGGCCCACACGATGCCGAGTTGGATCGCGGGGAACAGGGCGAAGAACCAGGCGCCACCGGTGTTGGAACCGCCGGAAACCCGGATGTCCCCGTGGCTCGCATCGGCCCAGCCGCGTGAGAAGCGCTGAACGCTTCCGCGCGACGGCAGAAGCTCCACCGTCGACATGGTCACGACCACCGGGCTCACCGGGCGCACCTCGCGAGTCTCCCCGAGATAGTCCGCGATCGGGAGTGCCAGCTTCACCGGGGCGACACCGACAGGCGCGGGAACGATGGGCACCGGCGCAACCGGGATCGGTGCGGCGGGCACGGGAACAGGAGTGAAAGGAACAGCCGTCACTGGCACGGGAACAACGGGCACGGCAGCAACCGGCACCGCAGCCTCTGGCACGGCAGCAACCGGCACCGCAGCCTCTGGCACCGCAAGAGGAGCCGCAACAACAGCAGCCGCGACAGGGGCCGGGAGCACGGGCTCCTCAACCACAGCAGCAGCAAAAATCGGCGAGATCGCATCGACTGGAGCCTCTGCCGCGTGTGCGCCGGGGCTGGAGGGCGCAGCGGCCTCGGGTGCGACATCCGGAAGCGACACGGGCGCGGCATGGGCGCCGCGGCGAGAAACGGGCGGCTCAGCGACGGCAACCGGTCCGGTGGTGAGCTGAACGGTGAGAGCGCCGGTCCAGGCTTCGCCGTTCCACCAGCGCAGCCGCGACGAGTCCCCGTGGTCCGGGTACCAGCCCTCGGGGATCGTCTGTGGATCGGCTATGAGTGTCACGACATCCCCCCGGTAGTCATAGCCCGGTCGCGGGCCAGTTCGAGTCTAGGGAGCGGCGTGCAAGCTGCGATTCCCCCAGTACGCGGGGTGGATCGTGTGCGGGCGCGCGTCATCTGACGCCTAGTCTTAATCCGATTCTGCATATGACGAATGGATGCCCGACGCGATGATTCGAGCCATCAGCTATAACCTCCGCAAGAACAGTGCCCGGCACGAACTCGTCGACCTGGTAAGCAAGTTCGAGTTGGATGCGCTGTGCCTCCAGGAGGTCGACACGAGCGAGCTGCCCACCGAACTCGGTCATCTGCACCTCGCGGATTCAACCAAGGCGAATCGACTCGGTCTCGCGGTGTATTACAACCGCGACCGCTTCGAGGCGATCACCACCCAGACTTTCGCGCTGAAGAAGTCGCTGCACGACCGACTGCTTGCCCCCGCGCACGAGCGTCTCATCGGCACCCTGCTGCAGGACCGGCAGGAGGGCCGTTCGATCGTCATCGCGTCGTTCCATGCCGCCCCGCTGACGGCCCTCAACTCGCTGCGCCGCAACCAGATCGCCGCGGCCCACGCGGAACTGCGCACGCTGGGAACGGAGTCACCGACTCTCATGGTCGGTGATTACAACTACCCGCTGTTCAAAGAAAACCTGGGGGAGCGGATGACGGCCTCCGGATACGACCTCACCCTGAGTGACACGCTCACCTACACGCGGTACAAGTTCTTCCGCGGACACTTCGATTTCGCGACATCCGTCGGGCTGGCAATCTCGAGCATCGAGACGTTGCCCCGAGGCAATTCGGACCACATGCCGATTCTCATCAGCGCCGACTACACGTCTGTTCCCGCACAGAAATAACGTCCTGGATCCTCAGCGGCAGGTTTAACAGTTCTCACAGAGCGTCCATAGGAGGCTCATTGGAACGGCGGTCACTCTATGGGGAGATTCCCAATTAGGAGGGGCCACATCATGAACAACCAGCCAACAAACCGCCGCACGACCCAGCCCGCAGATGAGCAGTCTCGCCAGCAAGGAGCGCGACGACTGCTGTCGAGCCGACGGGGATGGATCGTGGCCGCGGCGGCCACCGTGGCAGTGATCGGCCTCTCGGGCTGCGCCGCAACATCCACGGCCGCAACCAGTGCGACGCCGTCGGCGACATCAACGGCACCCGCTGCAGGACACGGGATGCCCGCCGCCGGAGGCGGCGGATCCAACGCTCGCTCGGGAGCGGCTGAAGGAGGAACGGTCGGAACGGTCAGCGCGGTGACTTCCTCAGGCTTCACGCTGACGACATCCGCCGGCCAGAAGGTGACCGTCAAGGAGGCATCGTCGACGACCTACAAGAAGGGGTCGAGCTCGAGTTCGGTGAGCGCCGTCACCGCGAACTCCACCGCCCTGGTGCTCGGCATTGTCAACGGAACGACCATCACGGCGGCGCAGATCACCGTGCAGCCGGCCAGCAGCGCCGCCACTGCGTCGTACACGCCGTCACCCGCGGTCCCGTTCAAGCAGGGCTCTCCGAGCGCCGCGAAGAATGAGGGCCAGATCCCCACGAACTACACCGAGGGCGACGGCACGATCGTCACCGGAACGACAGCCGACAAGGCGGCCGAGGCCGCGCTGGGTTCCTACTCAGGTGGCGTCGTCGACCGTGTGGTGAAGCTCAGCAACGGCGAGTACGAGGTGCACTTCATCGGCGTCAACTGGCCGCACCACATCTTCGTGAGCACCGCTTTCGAGGTTGTAGGAGCCTTCTAGCAGTCGCTGGACCCGACCCGGGGCCGCACGATCTCATAAAGATTGTGCGGCCCTTTTCCGTGGGCGGACAACGCCGCGCACCGAGAAGATGATCGCAAGGAGTGCGAGCAGCACGAACACCAGCATCGCGTCCTGGGCGGGCCAAATCGTCGTCGCGAATCCGAGACCGATCACGGGGACCGAGAGGCCGATGTACGCGCCCAGGAAGTATCCCGAAAGCACCTCGGCGCGGGCAGCCGGCGGTGCGGTGCTGGCCGCAGCGACGAGCGCCGCGCGAAACACCAGTCCGCTTCCTCCTCCGGTGATCACGCCGCCGATGATGAAGACAACAACGTTCGGCAGCCACATCCCGGTGGTCAGGAGCCCGAGTCCGACGACGAGGATGGGGATGCTCCGCACGAGCATGACGTTGGTCTCCCAGCGGGCCAGCGCAATCTGGGCTACCGCTCCGGATGCGAATGCCGCGAAGGCGACCGCACCGGCAACAGCGTGGGAGGTCACGTGCATCGTGCCGGCCAGGAAACTCGGCGCTAGGGAGTTGAACACGCCGAACAGGGCGAATCCCGCGACTCCCGCTCCGGTTGCGGCGAAGAAGACCCGGTGTGATTCCTTGGGTACGGCGATGCGCTGCGGCCGGTATCGAGCCGCGAGTTCTGGCTTCAGCGTTGTCTCCGGGGAAATCGCCACGAGGATCCCCATTACCGCGATCGCGATGCCGAACACGAGGTAGGGAAGCACGAGCGGGTCGGGCGCGTATTGTGCGAGAAATCCCGCGATGAGGGGTCCGACGCCGATTCCGCCGAGGTTGGCCGCTGTCGCGATGACCTGTGCCCGCCGGCCGTGGGCACCGGGCCGAGCGCCAAGGTGGAGCTCAGCGAGGTACGCCGTCGCGGTGGCGGTCGTCAACCCAATGGAAATGCCTGACAGGATGCGAGCCACGATCAGCCCCGTAAGACTTGGCCAGACCATGAACAGGCCAGCGCTGATCACGTTGATGAACAGGGCGGGCACGAACACTGCCTTGCGTCCGATCCAGTCCGAGACGTGCCCACCGAGGAACAGGCTCGCAATGACACCGCAGGCGTAGACCGCGTAGATCAGGGTGATGGTCAGCGGGGTCAGCCCGTCGAGGGTCGCGTAGATCGCGTACAGGGGAGTTGGCACCGCCGAGAAGCCCATGTTGAGCAGGAATGCGACGGCGGCGACCCAGAACCCCCACGAGTGTGGAAGTACCGAAAGGCGGCCGCGAATGCGCGGGATGTGGGCAGTGTTCGAGCTGTGAGCAGTGGTGACGCTCATGTGTCCTCCAGACGTTCTTTCCCATCATCCGGAGGCGTTGTTATGCTGTCAAACGAATAACGGGCATAACTGTTATGCCGGTGAGGAATGATCCCGTGGAACTTCGACACCTGGCGCACTTCGTGGCTGTCGCCGAGGAGCGCAGCTTTACGAAGGGCTCGCATCGCATCCACCTGGGGCAGTCGGCTCTGTCCGTGTCCATCAAGTCGCTCGAACAGGAGCTCGGCTCCCCGCTGTTCGATCGAACGACGCATCAGGTCGAGTTGACGGATGCAGGACGAGCCCTTCTGCCTGAGGCGCGTGCGACCCTTGGTGCGGCGGCAGCAGCGAGAGACGCCGTTGACGCGGTCACCGGTGGCCTTCGAGGCAGCCTGAAGATCGGCATCATGCAATCGCCCTCGGTGATTGACCTCGCCGGACTGCTCACCCGCTTCCGCCGGGAGCGGCCCAACGTGGAACTCCAGCCGCGACCGACACGGGGCGGCTCGGCGGAACACGTGCGGGATGTCGCATCCGGTGCCCTCGACCTTGCCTTTGTCTCCTTCGCGGGCCAGCGGCATCCCGGCGTGACACTGACGACGCTCGCGACCGAGCCGATCCTGCTCGCTGTACCGCCCGGCCATCGATTCGAATCACGGGCATCCGTGCGCATGACCGAGCTCGCAGGAGAGACCTTTGTCGAGGCGCCGCAGGGGTGGGGAACGAGAACCGTTACCGAGCGCGCGCTCACGAAGGCGGGCGTTGATCGAATCGTGAGCGTCGAGGTGGCGGATGTCGCGACCATCGCCGAACTGGTGCTTGCCGGCCTCGGCCTCGGCTTCATCCCACGTTCGACCATGATCGGAACGCAGCAGGTGACGCTCGTGCCACTCGAGCCGGAGTTGACCTGGGAAGTGTCCCTCGCCGTTGCATCCGCGAGGCGACCGACCGCGGCGGCACGCGCGTTCGAGGACCTCGTGCGTGAGATCTGGTTGCCCCCAACGGGCGCGGTCGACTAGGCCACGGATGCGCCTCGGCAGCCCGGCGGGCATACGATTACCTGGTTGGGAGATGCCATGAGTGATGCCGAGTTTGCGCACATTGACGAGGAAGAATGCCGTCGTTTTCAGGTGTCGGCAGAGTTGGCGGGTCGCAAATGGAACGCGGCCATCCTGCTTGCCGGGGTACGTGGGGCTCGCCGCTTCTCGGAGTACCGGCAGCTCGTGGACGGAGTATCCGACCGTCTCCTTGCCGCGCGCCTGAAGGAACTCGAAACGGAAGGCCTGATGGTGCGCGACGTGCAGCCGACCACGCCTGTCTCGGTCAGCTACACGCCCACGCGGGCCGGGCGCGAGTTGATTTCGCTGCTGCATCCGTTGGTCACGTGGAGCCGGTTGCGGGCGGGCTCAACTTCGGCCGCACAAGACGCCATGCCGCCAGGACCTTCCTCGTCGGAGAGGGTCGCTCACAGGTCCGCGTGACCCAACTCCCGCCGTGTCGGTGAGGGACCCTATTTTGCCGCGAGCAGGCGTTCGACGCGCGGCTTCACCTCGGTGGCGAGCAGGGCGATGGATTCCAGGAGGTATTCCTGGGGGAGCCCACCATGGTCGGCCTGCAGGAAGTGTCGCACGTGGCCGAGGTGCCCGTGCAGCTGCACAATCCGCTCGGCGACCTCATCCGGATCGCCGACGAAGTAGGCACCCGGCGCCTCGGCCTGGATGTCGAACTGGCGCTTGTCCGGTGCAGCCCAGCCGCGCAGCCTGCCCATCTCGATGTTGAGATTGCGCCATCCGGGGTAGAAGCGCTCCAGCGCCTCCTCTTTGGTCGGCGCGATCAACCCGAAGGTTGCCACGGAGACTTTGATGTTGTCTCCGGTGTGGCCGGCCTGGGCGGCACTGCGGCGATAGAGCTCGACGAGCGGCGCGAACCGGTGTGGCTCTCCTCCGATAATGCCGTAGGAGATCGGAAGGCCGAGTTGGCCGGCCCTCGCCGAAGATGAGGCGTTGCCGCCGGTTGCGATCCAGATCGGCAGCCGCCCGCCCACTGGCCGAGGCACGACGGCAAGATTGTCCAGCGTCGGGCGCACGGATCCTGACCAGGTGACATCCTCGGCCGTGCTGCCGTTGATGGTCATCAACAGGTCAAGCTTCTCGGCGTAGAGCCTGTCGTAGTCGCGAAGGTCGAACCCGAACAGCGGAAAGGTCTCCACGGATGACCCTCGACCCGCAGTGATCTCCACCCGTCCGCCGCCCGAGATGGCATCCGCTACCGCGAACTGCTGAAACACGCGAACCGGATCATCGGTGCTGATGATGCTGGCGGCGCTCCCCAGGATGATCCGGTCGGTCGCGGCCGCGGCGGCCGCAATCATCGCTCCGGGGGATGAGGCGGGCATGCTCACCGTGTGGTGCTCCCCGACGCCGAAGTAGTCGAGCCCGACGCGGTCCGCGTGCACGATCGCGTCGAACAGGTTGCGCACCGCTTCCGCGGTGGACCGGTGGGTTCCGTCTGGGTTCAGCTGGGTGTCGCCGAAACTGTATGCGCCTAGTTGCATGGGGTCCTCAATGTCTGGTTCAAACTGAAAATGGTCGGTGATGGGAATCGGAGCGGACGGTCAGGCCAGCTGCGCGCCGCTCAGGGGTCGTTGACCGGAGGCCAGAGCCAGCTGGGCGCGCAGTTCATCGGCGCTGTGCCGGCCGCCGAAGATAGCCGTGCCGGGCTGGAACGCGGTACCCGTCTGCAGCGGGCCAGAGTAGATAGCGTCGTAGCCGAAGCGCTCGATGAGCTGCATCGCAACGGCGACTGCGGCGTCATCATCCCCGGCAACGGCGATGGCCCTGCGCTCTTCGTGGCCGGCAGGAAGCCCGTCCGTCTCCAGCTCGTGGTACCCGATGTGGTTGAGAGTCTTCACGACCCGAGCTTCGGGGAAATAGTCGCGGATGATCTCGCTCGAAGTGCGTGCGTCCCTCTCGAACTCGTCGAGACGGCCGTCGATCGGCTCCCAGTAGTTCATCGTGTCGATCACGATCTTGCCAGCGAGCATTCCCGGCGAGATCGTGCGGAACTTGTGGAGCGGCACCGCCACGATCACTAGGTCGGCGTCAGCAACGGCATCCCGCGCGGACATCGCCCGCGCGCCCGGTACGACGATGTCGACGAGCAGCTCGATGTCCGCGCCTGCCCCGGACCCTGCGATGTTCACCGCGTACCCGGCACCGAGCGCTGCGCGCCCGATAGCGGTCCCGACTCGACCCGCGCCGAGTATCCCAATCGTGCTGACCATGAAAGCCCTTCGTCTGTCCGGCGGCAAAGCACCCGTTGTGCCGGTGCCGAGTTCAACCCTCGCGATTCCTCCGAGTCGGGACAAGTTGGCGGTAATTTACTAATCATTAGTAAGTGGAACCAGAGACGGGATCGCGGCCGGGCACTATGCCGCGTTTCTGGAAAATGATGAGCGCTTCAAGGTCGAGATCGTCGCCGCCGGGGCTTAGGCATCCATGTTTTCGCGGGTCGCCACAGGGGCCAACTCGTCGGGACTCGCGTGTTTTCTCTTGCTCGGAGTGGAGCGCCGTGCAAGGGTAGGCCTCATGATCCTTTAGCAGTGATTCCAGTCCTCCCCGCGACCGTGGGCGAGTTGACCGATCCTGCAATAGAAGGAGAGCGCCTTGTCCAGCTCAGATCAGAATCTCGAATCGCGCTTCGTTGAACAAGTCGCGGATGCGCTCAAGAGCTTGCCTGGAGTGGAAGGCGTTGCGCTCGGCGGCTCCAGAGCGCAGGGAACAAGTCGCCCGGACAGCGATTGGGACCTGGCCCTCTACTACCACGAAGGTTTTGACCCGGAGTCCGTCAGGCAACTCGGTTGGCCCGGAGAATTGAGTGAATTCGGCGACTGGGGCCGGGTTTTTAACGGCGGCGGCAAGCTAACCGTCGATGGGCGGGTGATCGATATTCACTACCGCGACCTGGGACTGATCGATCAGATTCACAACGATGCCTGTCGAGGTGAGTTCACCATCGAGTCGCTGTTGTTTCACCAGGCCGGGCTTCCGAGCTACATTCTGTTGGCCGAGCTCGGGATGAACAAAACACTTCGAGGACACCTGCCGCGCTGGGACTACCCGGATGCACTTCGAAACTCGGCGCCGAGGATCTGGCGCCGTCACGCCGAGTTGACCCTTCTTTATGCCGAGGAGGGTCATGCTCGGCACGGCCGCGTTGCTCAGTGTGCGGGATTGCTGAGCGAGGCAGCATGCCACACCGCGCACGCGATTTTGGCCCATCGGGGCGAATGGATCACAAACGAGAAGCAGCTGCTCAGCAGAGCTGGACTTCGCCGAATCGACGCTGTTGTCGCGCGGCTTGGTCCCGAGCCGGAGACCCTTCTTCAGGCAGTGGCGGACGCTCGTGCGCTGCTTGTCGATGCCCTCCGCGATGAAGGACTCTGAGAGTACGACTCTCGTTGCTCGATTCCCGGCTTCGTCCGCTCGGCCTAGGCACCGTACTATCGGGGTCGCCTACAAGTGTCCGGCTCGCCCGCTATCAATGTGTCTCAGCGTTCGGAGCCTTTAGCATCGAGCTATGGGCTCTTCCGTTGTGGTTCGAGCGGGCCGGGCTGGGGATGCTCCGGCGATCGCGCGGGTTCACGTTGCATCCTGGCGGGAGACATACCGCGGGCTGATGCCTGATCGAGTCCTCGACGACCCCGACTTCATCCCGGCGCGGGAGAGATTCTGGACAACAGCACTCGCGGACGAGCGCGACGGGCAGACCCGTATCGCCGTCGCCGAGCGCGACGGCTCGGTGATCGGAATCGCCATGGCCGGCCCTCCTCAAGACCAGGACGCATCCTGGTCGGCGCAGCTCTACGTGATGTACGTGCTCGCGGCGCACCTTGGCTCTGGCGCTGGACCGGCGCTGTTGAACGCCGTCGTCGACCCACACCAGAGCGCGGCCCTCTGGGTAGCGGACCCCAACCCACGAGCGCAGGCGTTCTATCGCAAGCAGGGATTCATTCCCGACGGCAGCAGCAAAACCGAGCGTGGCGTAGCGGAGATCCGGATGATCCGCACTTTTCCAGGCACGTCCTCATCTCAGGACCGCTCTACCGACTAACGACTCTGTGTTCGCGTTGTTCGCTCAAAGCGCGTGGTCGCCGACCCAAACTGAAGCCCCGCTGTGGTGCTTGGTGTTGATCGCGAAGACTCCGCCAGCCCGAGGAGCAGATGGTCCACATCTTTGGTGCCGACTCCGATCAGGACTGGATGTCGTACGAACCGTTGGCGTCGAGGTTGGAGTTCAGCGACGAGTCGCGCGACAGAGCTCGGACTTACGGGCCTTCTGAAACGAGAACCACTCGACTTCCACTAATCTGTTTCCAGAGATTCGAGGGGGCGGCGCACGAATGTTCGGAATCAAATCCGGGACCAAATCACTTCGCGGCACCGTGCATGCGCCGGCCGAGCTAGTCGATGCGCTACGTGTGGTCCAAGCGCACTCGTCTTCGCTCTACAAGCGAGCCCTCGCGTATGTCGTGGACGGCGACGATCCCGCGCTGCTGGTGGAACTCGCGTCGAGCAAGGACAGCTCTTTGTTCGACTACTTCCAGCATCCGGGCGACATTCAGGGCAGAAGCAACTCGACGAACATCATCGCTCAGAATGAGTTGATCGCTAAGAAGGTTCCGGGGTGGTCGATTTTGAAATCGACTCGCGCCCGACAGAGTCTGTACAACCGCATCGAACTCCTTTCAGCCGCGCAGGTTGTTAGATTCGGGCGGCTCCTTGTTGCGATACGCGGCGCGAATCCAGTCGTCCGAACCTCGCCTTCGGGCCCCGACTGGTTGCCATGCTTGCTCATCGACGTCATGCAGCCAGACGGGCAGAGTTACAGCCTCAGCAACGTTTCTGCGCCGTGGGTGACGACGCAGCGCGGGAGTTGGACGCCCATTTTCCTGCAGGGGCTTTTGGAGCATGAATTTGACGACGTCTGGGATGCGGATGAGAAAGCTTCTGGAGTCGTTCAAACCGTTCTATGTACGTTATTTGATCGTGCGGCGCTCGGGAACTACTGGTATCGGTACCCCATCGATTCGTTGTCGCGGCTGGTCGGCTTAGACGACTACATCGTGCAGCACCGAGATGACCTCGCGCTGGTTCTGCCACGCTTTGCCCTCGACGGGCGGCGGTCAGTACTCTCGCTGATCAAGTCCCAGCCGGAGTTGGTGCTTCCACTTCGCGAGCTGATTTCATCGCTCCTACAGGATTCGTCCAAACTCGTGCGCGCGGATGCAGTGGCCGCGGTGGCGTCGCTCAGCGATGACGAACAACTGAACGTCCTTGAACCGTTGCTGCTCATCGCCCCGACTTTCAGCATCGGAGACATCATTGTCGCGACAAGTCGGGTGCCCGGCGGGTCCGACGTGCTGGCTCGCGCGCTGGTCGAGTCCGCGCACGCGGGGGGCGCCGCCGCCGCGAGGCGGCGCGAGGCTCTGCAGACGGCCATCGCTCGCAGCACTGCGTTTGTTGAGGTCGCGGACGAGTTCGAACGCACCCGGTACGTCCGACCTGCTAGCACTCCGCTCGGGGAAAATTTCGTGCGCAGGACGATGGACACAATTGCGGAAGTTGCCGCAACGCAGCGTGAAGTTATTGCACGCCGTGGCGCAAAAGACTTGAACACGTGGGAGAAACACCGCATCCCACACGCGGAAAAGCTACTTGCGGAACTGACCCGCTTTTCCGAGAAGGACGCGCGGGCACTTGCCACCTATCTGACATCGGGTGGCCCGCAGCCCGCATCTCTCGAGCTTCTGGGCCGACATGACTTCAACGGCAAGCACAAGGGGCTCACCCTTCACCAAGCGGCTCGGCTTTACGCCGCCCGAACGGATGGACGCGGCGGCCCGCAGAACGTGCCGTGGTGGGCGATCACCGCAGCGGCGAACGGCAATGGGGATTTTGACCTTCGAGAGATGCGGGATGCGGCGGAGGATGCGGGTTTCCACCACGCGCTCGAAGCAACTGCCGCCGTTTGCTTTCCTCGATGGGGGAGCGGTCTTGAGCAGTTCTCCGATGAAAATGTGTGGCCATTTTTTGATGAACACCCCGAACTGCTACGCCAGCTATTGGGAGTAGAGTCCGGCCCTATGCGCAGCGGTGAAGTCAGCGCTGACGACATTGCCGGCGCACTGCAGGTGATCGGAATGATGCCGGTAATTCCCGCGCAACTTCTCCCACGAATCACCGAACTCGCCCTCGGGGATGGAAAACGACACCGGTTGGCCGCGCAGCGACTGCTTGAGGCACGTCCAGGTGTGATCGACCTCGCCGTGGGCGCCCTTGCTGACAAAAAACTCGAGGTTCGCGCGACGGCTGCAATATGGCTCGGCCGAATGGGTGACGCCTCCGCCATCAAGCCTGTCCGCCGGGCACTCGCTGGCGAAAAGCGGGAAGTCGTGCGTGCATCACTGCTAACTGCGCTAGAACAGCTCGGCGACGACATCGGCAAGGACCTTGCGCCTGCAAAGCTTCAGTCTGAGGCGGCTGTCGGGCTGAAGGGCAAATTTCCGGCGGCGCTTGAGTGGTTTCCCACCGCAGCTCTACCGAAGGTGAAGTGGGCCAGCAACGGAAAACCGGTATCGACCGAGGTGCTTCAGTGGTGGGTCGTGCTGGCCAACAAGCTTAAAGATCCGAGCGGCGCCGGAATCGTGGGACGTTATCTCTCGTTGTTGGAGCCGACCAGTCGGGAGCAGCTTGGCGAGTTCATCCTCTCGACATGGATTGCGCAAGACACACGTCATCCATCTGACGCCGATTGCCGCGCAGTGGCACAAGCCGAAGCACCGCGTCGCTACGCATCGTGGCAGGGATATGCCAAGACGTATCCGCAGCTTGCGCAGGAGCCGCAGGTCAGGTTCACAGTCGATGCCTGGTACGACGTTGTTCGTCGCGAGCATGCAGCCACCTATCTCGGCTCAGCGATCAACGAAAAGGGCCTTCTAGCACTAGCGTCTGGAACCCGCGGTGCGACCCTTGTCCAGGTCATCCAACGGTTCATGAAAGACAATTACCTCAAGCGGGCCCAGGTAGAGGCCCTAGTCACACTCGCGGCGTCCAGTGACGATCTTGCGGCTACCCAGCTGGTTCTTGCGACGGCAAGACGACATCGAACGGCCTCTGTGCAGGCCAAAGCACGGGAACTTGTTGATCAGCTTGCGGAACGGCGGAATTGGACGGCTGATGAACTCGCCGACCGAACGATACCGACAGCCGGGTTTGAGGACGATGGCATCTTGCACCTCAACTACGGCACTCGCGAATTCCTGGGGCGGATCACCAACACCAACACACTCGAACTGTCCGACGACAACGGCAAAGTCATAAAGGCTCTGCCTGCCGCCCGCGTGGATGAAAGCACGGATCTGGTGTCCGAGGCGAAGTCGCAGCTGACCGCCAGCCGCAAGGAACTCAAGCAGCAGCTCGGAATGCAAACGAGCCGACTATATGAGGCGATGTGCGCCGAACGCCATTGGAGCGCATCCGACTTCGAGGAGTACCTCCTCCGTCACCCGCTCATGTCCCGATTAGTCTCGCGGCTTGTGTGGACCGTGCGGGCGACCGACGCGGCGTCGAGCTACACGTTGTTTCGGCCCGACGGCACAGGCCAACTTCTCGACGTCGCCGACAATGATGTGAGCCTGGACGCGGGATCCATAGTCCAGGTCGCGCACGCGTCGCTGATGACGAAGAGTGAGGTCGACGTGTGGAGTGCCCACCTCGCAGACTATGACGTCGTGCCATTGTTCGATCAGCTCGCAACCACCCGTCCTGACGTAGACGGTGCTGCACAGGACGAGATTCGTGATCGCGAGGGTTGGCTCGCTGACACTTTCACCGTTCGCGGGGTTGCCACCAAACGCGGCTATCAACGCGGTCCAGGGGAGGACGGAGGTTGGTTCTCCGAGTATCTCAAGAGCTTCACAAGCGTCAACATCGAAGCCATCATCACGTTCACGGGCAACACACTTCCGGAAGAAAACATCCCAGCAGCAATCACAACGCTCTCATTTAGACAGCTGAAAAGCCGGCGACGTGGCCAGCCAGTCCCCTTGACCGATGTTCCGCCCGTACTGTTGGCCGAGAGCTACGCCGACTACCTGGCAATAGCGGCGACTGGATCGTTCGACGTCGACTGGAAGAAGAAAGCAGGATGGTAGAAACGCAGCCGCTTTCTGAAATTCGACCTCCCGCTGAGAGGCGGTACGCCACAGAACTTGTCGCGTTGCAGAAAGCGGACGCGGCAAACGGCGCGCTCGTTCCACCGGGATGGACGCTGTCCCCACGAGCAGTGCGAGCGTTCATCCTCGGCGACGCCGCGATAGGCGTAAGTCAAAAGTTCTACGGAAACGACCCTCTCGTCGATCGCGCCATCGTTACATTGCTCGGCCGGCAGGGACTCATGCTCATCGGCGAACCTGGCACCGCAAAATCCATGCTGTCCGAGTTGCTTTCTGCCGCCATCAGCGGTAATTCAGGCTTGACGGTGCAGGGCACTGCTGGCACCACTGAGGACCATATCCGGTACTCCTGGAACTACGCACTCCTGCTCGCCGAAGGACCCACCGAACGCGCGCTTGTGCCGTCGCCGGTCTACCAAGGACTCTCGCGCGGGCAGGTCGTTCGATTCGAGGAAATCACGCGCTGCGCTCCGGAGATTCAGGACACCCTGGTCTCGATCCTTTCCGAAAAGCAGCTGATCGTTCCCGAATTTGGCGAAGGCTCGCGCGTCGCTGCGCGCCCCGGCTTCAACCTGATCGCCACCGCAAACATCCGTGATCGCGGCGTCAACGAGATGTCCGCGGCACTCAAACGGCGCTTCAACTTTGAAACGGTGCACCCGATCTCCGACCGGGCATTCGAAGTCCGCCTGGTGGAACAACAACTCAGCAGCGAACTCGGAGAGCACCGCGGGGAGATCACCTTCGACCGCAACATCATCGAGCTCCTCGTGACGGCCTTTGCCGAACTTCGCACCGGCATCACCGCTGAAGGAACACCGGTCAAGTCACCAGAAACGGTGATGTCAACGGCAGAGGCGGTAAACGTTGCGTATGCGGCCGCACTCGACGCGCGCTATCTGGGGAACGGCAATGTGACGCCGAAGGAGATTGCCCGCCAGCTCGCCGGTGTCGCTCTCAAAGACAATCCGGAAGATGCCAAGCGACTCCGGTTCTACGTAGACAACGTAGTGCGGGAGCGTGCCAGACGTGACCCACTGTGGAAGCAGTTCTTCTCCGCGGCGTCGGAATTCTGGAACTAACAGGCCGACAATGACCGCACCGATCCGGATCGACGCCGGTGTGCCCAAGTTCTTTGCGGAACTTCCTCCGCGGCTCGAACGCGCAATTTTGATGCTGCGCCAACTCGAAGCAGAGGGCGTTCATTTCGCGCCCATCCGACACCACAGCCCGACTTGCGCGCAGGCCGTTGCCTCCCTCATCGCAGAGGCAGCGCCGACAACCGTGCTGATCGAAGGTCCGGAGGAATACACAAGCCTCATCGGCGAACTTGCCAGGCCTGAAACCATTCCTCCGGTAGCCATTCTGAGCACCGCGGGAGACTCCGTGGCGCACAACGGATTCTTCCCACTGGCGGAGTTCTCTCCGGAGTGGGTGGCACTGCGCGCCGGCGTCTTGGCGAATGCAAAGGTCGCTTTCATCGACGAATCATGGAGCGAGCGCAAGACCGACCCATCTGATGACCCGCAACAGCAACAACTGACCCGTACCATCCAGGCCGAACGGTATCTTGCACACAGTCGCGTCCTCCATGAACTCGCGCGCCGCGAACACTGCCGAGACCACGACGAGCTATGGGACCAGCTCTTCGAGCTTCGCGACCTCGTCGACTTTCCCGCTTCCCGAACCCTCCTCGATGAGGTCTTTGTCTGGAGCGCTCTGGCGCGTCTGGAGTACGAGACGCCCGTCCTCGTCTCCGAAGGATCGATCACTCGCGAAGCCCGGATGGCCGCACGCATACAGGAGTATCGGGAGGACGCTAAGGGTCCAATTGTCGTTGTGACAGGAGCCTTCCACACTCTCGCGCTTGTCGAAGCACTGACAATGGCGGCCGAAGGCGCGATCGTGCGGGAAGCGGTCCCATCCGGTGGGTACCAGAAACCCGCCGACGGCACGGGAGTCGCATGGCTCATCCGGTTCGACAACGCACGTCTCGACTCACTCTCCGGGTACGGTGCCGGAATGCCCAGCCCCGGCTACTACGGGCGGGTCTGGACGGCACCAACTGGATTCGACCCGACCCGCGACGTACTCCTCGACGTCGCCCACGCAGTTCGGGCCGCCAACACGACTGACGTGCTCGGAATTGCCGACGTCACATCAGCGATGACCTCGGCAACGCGACTGGCCGAGTTACGCGGCAGGCCAAAAATCGGACGGACGGACGTGCTGGACGCGATTCGTTCGAGCTTTACGAAGGGCGAAGCCGACAGCTCGCCAGCCCTAAGAGACGCACTTCAACTGGTCTTCGTCGGCAACAAGCTTGGCCAGGTGCCGCCAGACACCGCCGCGCCCCCCGTGGTCGCGGAGGCTCGAGCACGCGCGATTCAAGCGAAGCTCACGGTGTCAGATTCAACCACCCGATCAGCGTCCCTGGACCTGCGGCGCAAACCCGCGCACCGTTCGCCCAGCAGGTACCTGAGCCTGATGGAGTTCTTGGGTACCGGCTTCGCGACTCGCGTAGGAGGACCCGACCTCATTTCAGGGCGGGGGCTCGGACGGCTCTTCGAGGACTGGTCGTACGCATGGACCCCGCTGGTCGAGGCCCGCCTGATCGAACTCAGTTCCTTCGGGACCACGCTGAACGAAATCGCCCTAGCCCGAATCATCGACGTCGAGCAGAGCCTGGGACAGTCAGCCAACTCCCGTTCCGCTTCAATTGCGGTCAACTTACTCGCTCAAGCGGCGACTATCGGGCTGAGCGAGCACCTCCCTCGCCTTACCTCCCTTGTCGATGACGTTCTCGACGCGGATCCCTCCTTAGCGTCTGTCGTCCAGGCTGCACTTCGCCTGCTTGGACTCTGGAACAGCAAGGATGAACTCGAATTCGAAGACACCGGGTCGCTCAGCCAACTACTTGACCACAGCGTTGGTTCGATCGCCTTCCTGGTTCCGTCACTAGCAACCACCGAAGAGGCACGCGACGACGAGGCCGCGGAGCTGATAGTCGAATTGCGCAGTCTGATGCTTCGACTCAGCGAACAAGCCGGAATATCGGCCGGCCCGATTGAACGCGAACTCGAGCGAGTGCGGGTTGATGCCAGAACCTCTCCGAGCGTGCATGGCGCGCTGGTGGCGTTGGCCGCCCTCGACGGCAAGATGGAGGACAGCCAACTCAGCGATCTCCTTTTGAGTCGACTCGGGGCAGGGGCTGACGTCGAGCGCTCCGTGCGCTTCCTCGTCGGTTTCATGCGTGCTGCTCCCGACCTTCTGGTTCGGGACCCAATCGTGTTCACCGCGATCGAAGACGGTGTTGGCGGCCTCACATCGGACGCTTTTCTGTCCTATCTTCCCGATCTGCGCCGGGCGTTCAGCTGGCTCAAACCTCTTGAGACCGCCGCGCTTGCTGAGCGAATCGCAGGCGGACGCGCAATTGAACTAACGATGGTGCGCACTGACCTAAGTGCGTCCGACCTACAGGAGGGGATTGCCCTTCAACGCGCACTGTCAGCCGAGCTGAGCTCAGACGGCCTGGCCGAGTGGGCAGGCGGCGACCAGTGACAGGCGACACGGAAGCTGCGCGACGATGGCGCCTCATTCTCGGGCGCTACGCAAATGACACGCTGCCCGCAGGCCGCTTTACTACCGAGGACGCTGCGATCGAACGCACCCTCGGCTATCTGTACGACCGCGAATACACAGCGCGCGGACACCGTCAAGGAGATCAGGGTAAAGGCGGTTCCCTCGATCCGTCGGCCCTTACCGCCCTGAATTGGCTCGGTGGAGCGCGCGCGCTCTTTCCCCGGTCAACCTTTGAGCGAATGCAAGTTCAAGCGATTGAGCGGTATCAGCTCACCGAGCTCCTCGTCGACCAGCAGACGGCAGCAAGCCTTCAGCCGACACCCGAGCTTGCGACGGCCCTGTTGTCCATCCGTGGCAGGCTGGACGCGTCCCTTGAGGATGGCGTCCGCACGGTAATCGCCGCAACCGTTGCCGACATCGTTCAACGAGTCAAGCCACGCTTCGTTCAGGCACTCAGGGGTCAACGAAACCGGACGCGCTCGCCCCAACGTTCAAGTCAAAACTTCGACTGGCGGGGGACCATCCGCGCCAACCTTGCCAACTACGATCACGACTCGGCTCGCATCATCGTCGACACCGTGCGCTTCACCTCGCGCGTGCGCAGATCACTCCCATGGGAAGTAATCGTGTGTGTGGACCAAAGCGGGTCCATGGCCAGCTCCGTCATGTACAGCGCCATCTGCGCCAGCATCCTTACTGCACTGCCCAGCGTGACTGTGAAACTGGTGCTCTTCGATACCAACGTGACGGACCTTACCGACCTCGCCTCCGACCCTGTGGCAGTCCTCATGACAGCACAGCTCGGTGGCGGAACTGACATTGCGAATGCATTGGCATTCTGCGAATCCCTCGTCACCACACCATCCCGCACCGTTATCGCCCTGATCAGCGACTTCGAAGAAGGAGGCTCCGTCACGCACCTCCTGGCGGGCGTCTCCCGCCTCAAGTCGTCCGGAGTCACCCTTCTCGGGCTTGCCGCCCTGAACGAGGACGCTGAACCCTCTTACGACAAATCGATGGCAGAACGCCTTACCGGGCGCGGCATGGAAGTTGCCGCACTCACGCCCGAGCATTTCGCCGAATGGTTGGGCGACGTGATGTCATGACCGAACACCCGTGGACCTCGGCCTTCGCCGCCTATGACGACGACTCACTCGCCTCCTTGGCAAACGCCGGGCTACTGCGTCGGGCGCATCGCGACGTCGAAGCGGGCCGAGTATCTCTTGCCTCGGCCGACCAAACCCACGGAACACTCTTGGTCGGAGAGTCGACGGTCCGAGTGACCTCTTCGGGACCACCAAGGGCGGTGTGCGACTGCGTGGCAACAGGAACCTGCCAGCACATCCTTGCCGCGAGCATCTGGATTCGCGAAACAGCAGGCCCTGACGCTGAGCCAACATCCCGCACCGCAATTCACGAGTTGCTCGACCTCTCACCACTCCACCTGGCGAAAAGCGCGGGGACACGCGCAACTCGACTCGCGCGCGCTATCGCGGAAGCCGAGGAGGCGGCTACCCACCCCTCCCACGAACAGCTCGCGGTCGAGACGACCACGTACTCCGTTGCGGTCACTTTTCCCGGCGCATCATCACCCGTTCGGTTCTTCGCCGGCTCCGGATTTGATGGGATGGTCTCCGACTACCGAGAACAAGAGAAAGCCGAACGGCACCTCACTGCCATCCGACTTATCTTTGCCGCGAACGGCCGAACTTGGGAATGGCCCGCCAACTCCATGGCGGTCGCGGCACACCCAGAGCAACTGAGTTCAGCAGAATCAATTGCGATAGCGGACGTCCGTGCATCGATCGCGTCGCTACTGCGAGTAGGACTCGCCCACCTTGGTGAGAGCGCCGCTGACCGATTAGCGTCTGATGCTGTGAACTGTCGCGTTGTCGGCCTTCACCGCTTGTCGCGGCTTGTCACGACCGCCGCAGGTTTGGCCGAAGCTGTCCAATCCCACAGCGATGAAATAACCGAACCGCAACTGGCCCGAGCCCTCTCCGAGACCGCCGCGCTCTGTGCCGCACTGGAATTCGCCAGCCACGGAGCGGTCAACGATTCTCGTTTCTTGGAAGAGTTGCGAGGGGCTTCGCGCAGGTCATTCGCAGAGGCGCCCGCTGTCGACTTGATCCCACTCGACCTCAGATGGTTTGAAGCGCCGTCAGGTGCCAGAGGAGCAATCCTCACCTGCCTTGAATCCGACTCCGGAGAATTCGTCACGGCCACCGCCGCTCGTGCGGCAGGCACTGACCCGACATTTCGGCGCGACGGCCCGAACTTGATGTGGGGAAGCTCTGCCGCGACGCTGACCTCGGGAGCCTTCACGTTGCGCTCCCCACGCCTCAGCCCGGACGGAACGCTTGCAACAAGCGATCTCAGTTCGATCGACAAAGCGTCAATCGGTCCGCTAGACCGCGAGAGCCTCGACCGGATCGCCGTTCGCAATTGGTCGACTCTCGCGCATCAATCGCTCGACGGTGCTCGGCTGAGCTTTGGTGAGCCGCGCGCGAAAGCCATGCTGCTCGCCCCGCTCAGATTCGGTGACCTCGACGTGAAGGAAGCCGCCCAGCAGCTGAGTTGGCAACTCATCGACGCCGACGGCTTTCTAGTCGACACACGCATACCTCTCGGAGCTGCCGCATCCAGACGGGCGGACGTCCTGATCGCCTTGGTTGAAGCCAAAATGACCTTTGCGTACGTACTTGCCCACAGACGCGTGACCGCTGGGCGCGCCACCTTCGAGCCATCCAGTGTCATTGTCAGGGAGCAAGGGGACCTGCGCTTGATAGCGCTCGACTTCGCTCGCACAACAGCACCGCAAACAGTCAGGCCTTCAGCGCTTCGAGAACGATTCAATCGGCTGTCGACCAGATTTTCAAAGCGGGTCGCCGATCTGGAGACAGCGTTGGCGCCCGAACACCCGACCGTCGCTGCTCGACTCTGCAACTCGGTGCTCGATGTGCTGGATGAGGTCGTGACGACTGGACGACCGCGTCTGAACGAACGACAGATGGCTGTCCTGCATCAGCTAGAAAACATGGCACATGATCTGGCGATCTCGGCGGTCGCGGACTCCATTACTGCGCTGCGCATTGGTAACGAAATCGACCATCTCGCGTTGATGCGCTGCTACTTCCTGATCGATCGAGCACTCTCAACCGCCGCGAACGCCTGACTCGCGAACACGGCGCCGGGACTGCTGAGGGTTGATTCTCAGCCAGGACCTCGACATCCACATCATCAACGCACGAACCGGCGAACTCCTCCGCGAGCTCACCCTCGACCCCACCCGCAACTACCAACCCCAGAAACCACAAAACGCCCTCCCGAAGGAGAGCGAATTGTGAACGATGTCCCGAGTCATCTATGAACGATGACCCGAGACATCACACTGTGCGCGAAGGGGGACTTGAACCCCCACGCCCGTTAGGGCACTAGCACCTCAAGCTAGCGCGTCTGCCATTTCCGCCATCCGCGCGCATTCGCTGCTCCTGTGGGAGGAGCACCGACGTACGAGAATAGCATCCTTCGACCCCGCTCCATCACCGTTGAGCGGGAGCCCGACGACCGAGACGGTAGCGTTGAGCGCATGCTCGAAGAGACCGTTTCCATCGCGCGCGACCTCATCCGCTTCGACACGACGAACTACGGCGAGGGCGTTTCGAACGGCGAGACCGAGGCGGCCGAGTACCTCGGCGCGCTGCTCGAAGAGCTGGGCCTGAAGACCCAGTATTTCGAGTCGGAGCCAGGGCGCACATCCGTTGTTGCGAAAGTGGAAGGTTCCTACGCGGGCTCGGATCTCGACAAGCTCGATCACGGCAAGCGCCCGGCGCTGATCGTGCATGGGCACACGGATGTCGTGCCCGCAGATCCCGCGAACTGGAGCGTCGACCCCTTCGCGGGCGAGATCAAAGACGGCATGCTCTGGGGTCGCGGCGCGGTGGACATGAAAGACATGGACGCGATGATGATCGGCGCGCTCCGCGACATCCTGAAGGATGGCGGCCAGCCGAATCGCGACCTGATCATCGCCTTCTTCGCCGACGAGGAAAACGGTGGTGTTTTCGGCTCCCACTGGCTCGTCGACAACCACCCCGAATTGTTCGCCGGAGCGACCGAGGCGATCAGCGAGGTCGGGGGATACTCGGTGACGGTCGGCGGGCAGCGCGCCTACCTGCTGCAGACCGGGGAAAAGGCGCTCATCTGGATCAAGCTGATCGCACGCGGTCGCGCCGCGCACGGCAGCAGGGTGATCCACGACAACGCCGTGACGAAGCTCGCCGAAGCCGTCGCGAAGATCGGCCGCGCCGAATGGCCGGTACGCCTCACCGACACGACCGAGCAGTTGATCGGCGAACTCGCCCGCCTGCTCGACACCGACCCGCAGCAGACATCACCGGACGAGATCGTCCTCGCGAGCGGAACGGCATCCGGATTCATCCAGGCAACCCTGCGCACGACGAGTAACCCGACACTGCTGAAGGCCGGCTACAAGCACAACGTCATCCCCGACACGGCCGAGGCGCTCATCGACGTGCGCACTCTTCCGGGCGAAGAGGATGCCGTGCTTGCGGAGATCGCCGAGTTGGTGGGTCCCGATATCGAAATTGTCGTTATGCACCGCGACATCGGGCTCGAGAACCCGTTCTCGGGTCCGCTCGTGGATGCGATGGTCGCCAGCCTCGGGGCACATGACCCCGGCGCTCCGGTCTTGCCCTACCTGCTCTCGGGCGGAACAGACAACAAAGCGTTCGCGAAACTCAATATCACGGGGTACGGGTTCGCGCCACTTCGACTGCCCGACGGGATCGATTTTCCGGGCATGTTCCATGGCGTGGATGAGAGAGTTCCATTAGACGCATTAGTCTTTGGCAGGCAGGTTCTCGGCGACCTGCTGCGGGACTACTAGCCAACGGTCGCGCACCACCTCACGGAAGCTCCCACGTGAATACTTTCTTTCAAGCGGTCATCCTCGGACTGGTCCAGGGGCTCACCGAGTTCCTGCCCGTCTCATCCAGCGCCCACATTCGCATCGTCGGCCAGCTCATTGGCACCGGCGCCGACCCGGGCGCGGCATTCACCGCGATCACCCAGCTCGGTACCGAGACGGCGGTGGTGATCTACTTCTGGTTCGACATCACGCGCATCATCAGCAAGTGGTTCAAGGCACTGTTCCGCCGAGTTCCGCAGTCGGATCCGGACGTTCGCCTCGGCTGGTTCATCATTCTCGGCAGCATCCCGATCGTGCTCCTGGGCGTGCTGTTCCAAACCGCGATCGAGACCACGCTGCGCTCCCTGTGGGTGATCGCGATCGTCATGATCGTGTTCGGCATCCTGCTCGGCGTCTCTGACTACGTCGGACGCAAGGAATTGCGGCTCAAGGACCTCACCTGGCCCAAGGCCGTCATCTTCGGGTTGGCGCAGTCACTCGCCCTCATCCCCGGCGTCTCCCGCTCCGGCGGAACGATCACCGCCGGACTCTTCATGGGGTTCGAGCGGCGCGCTGCGGCCCGCTACTCGTTCCTGCTCGCCATCCCGGCGGTGTTCGGCAGTGGGCTCTACGAGCTGTACAAGACAGTGAAGACCCCGTGTGTGCAAGGCACGGTCGGATGCGCCCCCGTCGTATTCTCCGGAGTCGAGACGGCGGTGGCGACGGTGATAGCCGGCGTCGTCGGCTTTGGCGTCATCGCCTTCTTCATGACGTACATCTCGAAGCGCTCCTTCCTGCCGTTCGTCGTTTACCGCATCGTGCTTGGCCTCGTGCTGATCATTCTGCTCTCGGCCGGAATCATCCCTGCGCTCTGATCCGCAGGCATCCGAGCGCGCTACGGTGGGCGTGTGGTCAATCGTGGAACCTTTGATAACGCGCGTCGCGCGCTGAGTACAGCGCACGAACGCCGTACCAGCCTGTGCGCGCCTTTTCTCGCCGTTCTGCCCGTGGCGGGAGCTTCGGTATCCGTCTTGTCGAGTCCGGTCGGCCAGTCGACCGTCTGCTCGACGGATGCGATCGCGGAGCGCCTGGACGAGTTGCAGTTCGACCTGGGGGAGGGGCCCTGCTGGCAGGCCATGGCGACCCGCGCCCCGGTGCTGGCGTCGGACCTTCGAACCGCCAACAACTCGGCCTGGCCGACGTTCGCTGAGGCGATCAGGCGCGACCAGCGGGCACACGAAGTCGCCGCCATGTACGCCTTCCCGCTGGTGGTCGGTTCCCTCGATATTGGAGCCGTCGACCTGTACGCGCTGCAGCCGGGTGAGCTGAACTCCGAGCAAGTGTCGGATGCAGCCACTCTCGCCTCGATCGCCGCCTGGCAGGTGCTGCGCCGTGTGCTGGGTGACCAGGCTTCCGAGCTCGACAACGGCCCAAGTTCCCGCCGGGAGGTGCACCAGGCAACCGGTATGGTTCTCGCCCAGCTCAACGTCTCCGCGGAGGACGCCGCGCTGCTCGTCAAGGCACACGCATTCGCCTCGGGCAGGAGCGTGCGCGACGTCGCGACAGACATCGTTGCGCGTAATCTGGACTTCACCACTCACGATGGCGATTCAGGCGTGAGGGATAAGGTTTGAGCATGACGGCGAGCACTCGAGACGGACGACTTGCGGCGGCCTTTGTCACACTGGCCGACACCCTGGTCGACGACTACGACGTGGTCGACCTGCTTCAGGAGTTGGTTGACGCCTGCGCGGACCTGTTTGGGGCGTCCGCGGCGGGGGTACTCATCGCAGATCCAGCGGGCGTACTCGAGGTCGTGGCATCCACCAGCGAAGACAACCGCCTGGTCAACCTCATGCAGCCACGCAACGGCACGGGGCCCTGCATCGAGAGTTACGAGACGGGTACCGTCGTCGCCATTCCCGACATCAGCCAACTGGATGACGAGTGGCCGGAATTCCGGGCGGAATCCGACGCGCTCGGATTTCGCTCCGTACATGCCGTGCCGCTGCGACTGCGCGGCGTGACCATCGGAACACTCGGCATTTTTCGTGACGAGCCCGGCCTGCTCGACCTGGAGGATAGCTCGATCATCCGCGGACTGGCGGATGTCGCGACCATCGGAATCCTGCACGAGCGCGCCATTCGCGAGAGCGATATCGCCATGGAGCAGTTGCAGAACGCCCTCAACTCGCGCGTGATTATCGAGCAGGCCAAAGGAGTCATCGCCCAGCTGCGCGACGTCGGCATGGATGAAGCCTTTGGTCGCCTGCGAGCGTACGCCCGCTCGAACAACCTGATCCTGCGCGATGTCGCAGGCCTGGTGGTTAGCCGGGAGCTCGATCTCTAGCCGAGATCTCGCCACCTCGTCAGGTGCGAGCGCCCCGGCGACAGCGGTGGGTCCGCGAGCCTATTAGGCTTGTCCGGTGAAGTCGTGGAACCGCCCCGAGGTTCCCGGCCTGCCCGGGAGCGGCGAGGCTCCCCGCATCTGGGACACGGCATCCCGCAGCCAGGTCGAGGCGCGACCGCACGACGTTGCAGCGCTGTACGTCTGTGGCATCACGCCCTACGACGCCACGCACCTCGGCCACGCCGCGACCTACCTCGCGTACGACCTGTTGGTGCGCCAGTGGCTGGATGCCGGATACGACGTTCGCTACGTGCAGAACGTCACGGATATCGACGATCCCCTCCTCGAACGAGCAACGGCCATCAACGTGGACTGGCGCGAGCTCGCGGCCAGCCAGATCGAGCTGTTCCGCAACGACATGCAGTTGCTCGGGGTCATCCCGCCGGACTTCTACGTCGCGGTCACCGAGGTCATCGACGAGGTCGCCGACGCCGTTACAACGCTGCTTGACCGCGGGCTCGCCTACCGCGTCGGCGACGACATCTACTTCGACAGCGTGGCCGCGGAAGCGGCATCCCCCTGGAAACTGGGAGATGAGAGCCACCTGGAGCGTGCGCAAATGCTCGTGCTCAGCGCCGAACGCGGCGGCGATCCCGAGCGCGAGGGAAAGCGTGATGCGCTGGACCCGCTGCTCTGGCGGGGCGAATGCAACGGCGACCCGGCCTGGCAGGAGCCGATCGGCTCCGGCAGACCCGGCTGGCACATCGAGTGCTCGGTCATCGCGCAGATGTTCCTCGACATCCCGGTCACCGTGAAGGGCGGGGGATCGGACCTGATCTTTCCGCACCACGAGTTCAGCGCGGGCCACACGGCAGCCCTGTCGGGCACCCCGCTCGCCGAGCTGTATTCACACACCGGAATGGTCGCCTATCGCGGCTCGAAGATGAGCAAGTCGCTCGGTAACCTCGTGCTCGTCTCGCAGCTGGTCGAGTCGGGAGCGGATCCGCAGGCGATCCGGCTGGCGCTGCTCGGGCACCACTACCGCTCGAACTGGGAGTGGCACGATGAGGAGCTCGCAGCGGCCACCGTGCAGCTGGCTGCGTGGCAGGGTTGGGCGGCGGATGCCGTGCCCGGGGAATCGCTGCTGCTGGCGCGGCTGCGTGGCGTTCTCGCGAACGACCTCGACGCGCCGGGCGCGGTCAGGGTCGTCGACGCGGCGATTTCGGCGGGTGAACAGGCGACCGCGGGCGATCTGCTGGCGATTCAGTCGCTCCTGGGCATCTCGCTGGTTGGCGCGTGAGCCAGTTCTGAATTCGGCTTCGAGCGATCGCCGATAGTTCGGCCAAGCAGCCGTTACGGGCTCGGCGGGCGCCAGGGGTCTTCACCCGCGGGCGGTCCACCCTTGCCGTCACGGCGGCGCAGGTAGCGCTCGAACTCCTGCGCGATCGCCTCGCCGCTCGCCTCGGGCGAATCCACCGTGTCCCGCGCCTGCTCGAGCTGCTCGATGTACGCCGCCATGTCGTCGTCGTCCCCGGCGAGCACATCGATGCCGTTCTCCCAGGCCGCCGACTCCTCAACCAGGTCGCCGCGGGGGATCACGACGCCGATGATCTGTTCGAGCTTCTCGATGATCGCGAGCGTCGCCTTGGGCGACGGGGCGTTGTGCACGTAGTGGGGAACGGATGCCCAGATCGACAGGGTAGGAATCCCGGCCTTCTCCGCAGCATCCGACAGCACGGACAGGATGCCGACCGGCCCCTCATAGCTGCTCTTCTCGATCTCGAGCGCGTCGCGCACGCCCGCATTCTCGCTGCTGGTGAAGACCGAGATCGGACGAGTGTGCGGAACATCGGCGAGCATCGCGCCCAGGAAGACGATGCCGGTAATCTCGGCGTCATCGATCACTTCCAGAATTTCCTGGGTGAACGTCTTCCAGCCGCGCGAGGGCTCCGTTCCGAGCAGGAGGTAGATTCCGGCTTCGCGGCCTGCGGCGGGTGCGACGGGACCATACGCTGTGACGCTGGGCCAGATCAGCTGGCGGGAGCCGTCTTCATCCGAGGCCACCGTCGGCCGGTTGAACTGGTAATCGAAGTAGTCTTCGGGGTCCACTTCGGCGATCGGGTAGACATCCAGCTGTTCCTTGAGCGTGCGCACAGCGCCGCTTGCGGCTTCGCCGGCGTCATTCCACCCCTCGAATGCGACGACGAGCACTCGCCCGGTCGAAAACTTCGACGTATCTGGCACCAATGGTCCTTTGCTGTGCGGGTTTGCGTTCCGCACTTATCCTGCCTACAAGGATAGAACGGCACAGGCCCGAGTGGCCCGCAACAGTAAGATCGTGGGTTGTGACAACTTTCCCCGCCGCAGTTCTCTGGGACATGGACGGCACCCTCGTCGACACCGAGCCGCACTGGATGAACGCGGAGACCGTTCTGGTCGAGTCGTTCGGGGGCACCTGGACCCACGAGGATGCCCTGACTCTCGTTGGCGCCGGACTCTGGCACTCCGCCCGCGTGTTGCAGGCACACGGCGTACGCATGTCCGAAGACGAGATCATCCAGCACCTGAGCGCACGCGTGATGGAGCAGATCGTCAGCGAGCCGCCATTCCGTCCCGGCGCGCGCGAGCTGCTCATCGCCCTGAGGGATCAGGGGATCAAGACCGCACTAGTGACCATGTCCATTCGCAGCATGGCCGACCACGTCGTGCGTGCGATCGGCTTTCCCGCTTTTGACGTCATCGTCGCTGGCGACGAGGTCGAGCACGCGAAGCCCCACCCAGGACCGTACCTGCGCGCCGCTGAACTGCTCGGTGTCGACATCACGGACTGCGTCGCGATCGAGGATTCCGCGCCCGGTGTTGCCTCCGCGACAGCCTCCGGTGCCGCAACCATCGGCGTGCCGCTGAACATCCCGCTGTCTGAGGACTCCGGCTATGCGATCTGGCCCACGCTCGCCGGACGCACCGTCGACGACCTGCGCGCGCTGCTCGCCGCGAAGGACCGGGCATGACTGACGCCGTCCGCCGCCAGAGCGGTCCGTTTCGCGCCGGCGACCGGGTGCAACTGACCGGTCCGAAGGGTCGCTTCAATACTGTGACGCTGGAGGTCGGCGGCGAGTTCCACACCCACCGCGGCATCCTCAGCCATGACCTTGTCATCGGGCAGCCCGACGCATCGGTTGTCACCAGCTCGAACGGCATCGAGTACCTGGCAATGCGCCCGCTGCTGACCGACTTCGTCATGTCGATGCCGCGCGGCGCAGCAATCGTCTACCCGAAGGATGCCGCCCAGATTCTGGCTCTCGCCGACATCTTCCCGGGCGCAGCGGTCGTCGAGGCCGGCGTGGGTTCGGGCGCGCTCACTCTCTGGCTGCTCCGCGCGATCGGACCGAGCGGCACCCTCACCTCCTTTGAACGCCGCCAGGAGTTCGCGGATGTCGCGACCGGCAACGTCGAGGCATTCCTGGGCGCGAGACCAGACAACTGGACGCTCACGGTCGGTGACCTCGCCGAGGCGCTGCCCGCATCCGCCGCTCCGGGCTCCGTCGACCGGGTCGTTCTCGACATGCTCGCGCCCTGGGAGTGCATCGACTCGGTTGCCGATGCGCTCGCTCCCGGCGGCGTGCTCATCTGCTACATCGCCACGGTCACCCAGCTGTCGCGCGTCGCCGAGGCGATCCGCGGCACGGGCCTCTTCACCGACCCTGACTCATCGGAGACCATGGTGCGCACCTGGCATGTCGAGGGTCTCGCGGTTCGACCGGACCACCGGATGATCGGGCACACCGGCTTCCTGATGACGGCCCGTCGTCTCGCCCCGGGCGCAATCCCGCCGCAGCTGAAGCGGCGGCCGTCGAAGTCCGACTACTCGGATGAGGACGTCGAAGCATGGACCCCCGGTGCGCTGGGCGAGCGTTCGGCGAGCGATAAGGCGCTCCGCAAGGCGGTACGCGAGTCGCGGGCAGCGGCCTCGGCCGCGCACGCCGCGAACGACGAAGTGCCCAGCCCGGAACCGTTAGAGTGATTCGGTGATCCCAGCTCGATCGAAAGAAGGCTTCGTGCGCAAGAGTGTCGCGGTTGTTGTGGCTGCACTGTTCCTGGGGCTTCTCACCGGATGCTCCGCAGCTGGCGGCGGGGCATGCACCCCCGCCCTGCCCACGGGCGATGCGTCGAAGCTGATCAGCGCGACCGGTCCGGTTGGTTCCACGCCAAAGGTCACCTTCCCGACGCCGGTCGTGACGAAGACCGCAGAAGTCTCCACGATCACGGTCGGCAAGGGTGAACTCGTTCGCCCCGGCATGGTCGCGGATGTCGAGGCCTCCCTGTTCAACGGCAAGACCGGCCAGCAGGTCGCGGCCACCAAGTACGACCTGTCGGATGCGCCGCGCCTGACCGCGGGGGGCAAGACTGACCCCTTCTCCGCGTCGATCCAGTGCGCCACCGTCGGCTCGCGACTCGCGCTCGTCGTCTCGGTGAAGCAGTACTTCGGCGCCGCTGGCCCTGACCCGAGCCTCGGCCTCGCGCCAGCCGACTCCCTCATCTTCGTGACCGACATCAAGCGGGCCTTCCTCGGTCGCGCCAGCGGCGTGCCCGGCTTCTCCCAGGACGGCATGCCCGCAGTGGTCACCGCTCCCGACGGCACTCCCGGAGTGACGATCCCCAACACGAGCCCGCCCACGAACCTGCGCATCGAAACGGTGACGGTCGGCGGGGGAGCGAAGGTCAAGCAGAACGACCAGGTGGTCGTGCACTATTCGGGCTTCGTCTGGGCATCCACGAGTACCGACGCGTTCGACTCGACGTGGACCAAACACGCTCCCGTCACCCGGCACGTCTCCAGCACCGACGCGACGAACGGCGTGCCGGTCGGCCTTGAGAAGGCGCTGGTCGGGCAGACGGTAGGCAGCCAGGTGCTGGTCGCGATGCCTCCAAAGTTTGGATTTTCTTCGAGCAAACTGCCCGCGGGCGTCGATGCGGGAGCTACCCTGCTGTATGTGATCGACATTCTGGGCATCCAGTAGCGTCGAACCAGTACTCGCTCTACTGACACTGGCCGGGTGTCCCTGATTACCAAGGACCAACTCTCTTGTCACCTGCCAGCCCCCCGCGCGTTCCGGTTGAGGAGCGACTCTTCAGCCTCGTTCTCGCGCTGCTCGCAACGGAGTCGGGCCTGACGAAAAACGAAATCCTCTCGACCGTTCAGGGTTATCGCCAGCGGTACAACCGCTCCGGCGACAACTCGAACCTCGAGCGCCAGTTCGAGCGCGACAAAGACGACATTCGCGAACTGGGGGTTCCGCTGGAGACGATTGAGTCTCCCGGCCAGGCCGGCAACAACCAGAACCTGCGCTACCGCATCCCACGCGGCGACTACGAGCTGCCCGCCGACATCTCCTTCTCACCGGAAGAGACGACCCTGCTCAACCTCGCGGCGCGGGTGTGGCGTGAGGGGTCGCTTTCGGGGGAGTCCCGCCGGGCCATCCTGAAGCTGCGCTCGCTCGGCGTCACCACCGACGAACCCGTGCTGGGTTACGCACCCCGGGTGCGAGTTCGAGACGCCGCCTTCGAGCCGCTCAGCACCGCACTCGAGAAGAACGTGATCGTGCGATTCGGCTATCTGAAACCGGGGGAGACGGATGCCCGCACCCGCACGGTCGCGCCCATCGCCCTCATCCAGCACCAGGGCCGGTGGCTGTTGCACGCTGACGACCAGGATGCCGGAGCCACACGCAACTTTCTCCTGAGCCGGATCGTGACGCCCATCACGACGACGAACAAGCGTCACGCCGCCTTCGACGCGACGGCAACCGGGGCCGCCCTTGCCGAGCTCGAGAAGATCTGGGACGAACGAACCGCAACGGTCGAGGTCGAACCGGGAACGGATGCGGCGGCTCGACTCAACAAGCGCCGCGGTACCGTGCAACTGCCCGACGGTTCGCTGCAGCTCCACTACTCCGACTTCGAGATTCTCGCGGACGAGCTCGCGAGCTTCGGCCCCGAGGTTCTGGTGACCACTCCGCCGGAGCTTCGCGCCGCCGTGCGTGACCGGCTGCTCCGAACGGCGGCCGACCATGGCTGAACGCGCGCAGCCCCTCCAGGCGCAGGACAAACTCACCTTTCTTCTGTCCCTCGTGCCCTACCTCATGGACCACGACCGCGTCAGCGTCGCCGAGGTGGCAACACACTTCGGCATGAAGCCCGAACAGATTCGCGAAGCCGTGCGGCTGATCGGCGTGTCCGGCATTCCGGGGGAGACTTCGGCGTACCAGCACGGCGACCTGTTCGATATTTCGTGGGACGATTTCGAAGAAAACGACCAGATCGTGCTCACCAACCGGGTCGCCATCGAGGATGCGCCCCGGTTCTCCGCTCGCGAGGCCGCAGCGCTCATCGCCGGCCTGCAGTACCTGTCCGCGCTGCCCGAGCACGCAGACCGCGCCGCAATCGCGTCGCTGATGGCGAAGCTCTCGCGCGGTGCCTCGGCGGCTCCCAGCCAGGTCGCGGTCGAATCGACAGACTCGGATGCCACGCTCGCGCTCATCAAGCAGTCCGTCGCATCCGGAGTGCAGCTGGAGTTCGACTACCTGAACTCCCGCGGTGAATTCGAGCGCCGCCGGGTGGACCCGCTGCGGATCGAGTCGCTGGATGCCGACTGGTACCTGCGCGCCTGGTGCCACCTGCGTGAAGCCGTGCGCACGTTCCGACTCGACCGCATCTCGAATCCGGCGATCACCGACCGGGCGATCAGCTTCGGCGCCGAAGACGTGACCCTGCCTGAGACGCTGTTTGAGGGTTCCGCGGACGACCTGATCGTGACGATCGAAGTGACGCCGTCTGCTGCACCGCTACTCGCCGACTACATTCCGGATGGCGCTGTGACGACCGAACGCGATGGCCTGCTGCGCACATCCGTTCGCGTCTCCCACTACCACGGCCTCAAGCGCCTGCTGGCGAGCATGCCCGGGGTCGCAACGGTAGTCGAACCGCCTGAGGCGCGCGCAGCAGTCGCCGAGTGGGCGGCCGCCGGGGCAGCCCGGTACGAATGAGGATCGTGAGCGCCCCGCAGGTGTTCACGCGCATTCCGGACTAAACTTTCCCCAATCGATTCGTAAGGAAGTGCACGATGGCAAATTTCTCGGGCTGGCACCTGGTTGTTGTCCTGCTCATCGTGCTCTTGCTGTTCGGGGCAACGCGGCTTCCCGCGCTCGCGCGCAGCATCGGCCAGTCGATGAATGCCTTCAAGTCCGAGGTCAGGAAGAACGACGTGGACGAGACTCCGACGACCCCGACAGACGAGTCCGCCGACAAGACTCCAAAGCCCTAAGGTTTCGTGGCCAATCGCACCGGCAGGGGCGCGAACACCGAGGGGCGGATGTCGCTCGGCCAGCACCTCGTCGAACTCCGTAAGCGGCTCTTTGTCGCCGCTGCCACCGTTGCCGTGGCCGCCATCGGCTGCTGGTTTCTCGTCGATTTCGTGTTCACCGCACTCAAGGACCCGTTCCGCGCGGTGACGCACACCTCCGGTCGCCTCGCAGAGCTCAACTTCCAAACTCTCACCGAAGCGTTCGACGTGCGGCTTCAGATCGCGATGACGCTCGGCGTGGTGGTCGCGAGCCCGATCTGGCTGTACCAGATCTGGGCATTCATCGTGCCGGCCCTCAAGCGCAGGGAAAAGCGCTACGCGCTCGGGTTTCTGCTCACCGCCATCCCGCTCTTCCTCGCCGGGTGCGTTGTGGGATGGTTCATCTTTCCGCACATGGTGCAGTTGCTGGCCGGCTTCGCGCCGCAGCAGACCACGACCCTTGTCGGGGTAAAGGGGTATGTGGATTTCGTGATGAAGCTCGTACTCGCTGTCGGTATCGGATTCGTGCTGCCGGTGTTCCTCGTCTTGCTCAACTTCATCGGCATCATCAGTGGCAAGGCGATCCTCAAGGGCTGGCGCGTGGCCATTCTGCTCATCACCATCTTTTCCGCGGCGGTCACCCCCTCCGCCGACGTGCTCTCGATGTTCCTTCTCGCGATTCCGATCACGGCGCTCTATTTCGGCGCCGCGGGTATCGCTTACCTCCACGACCGGTCCGTCGCGAGGCGACAGGATTCGTTCTCCACCGGGATCGCGGTATAGCGCCGATGACGCAACTCTCCCCGGCCGAGCGCTACGCCGCATCCCGAACCAAGTCGCAGCAACCACGCCTCGAGGCGTTCCGCGCGCACCAGAGGTTCGAACTCGACGAGTTCCAGCTCGCCGCGTGCGCGACGCTCGAGCAGGGCAGGAGTGTGCTTGTCGCCGCTCCGACGGGAGCCGGCAAGACGATCGTCGCCGAGTTCGCCGTGTACCTGGCGATGCAGGATACCCGCGACAAGGTGTTCTACACGGCCCCGATGAAGGCCCTCAGTAACCAGAAGTTCCAGGAACTGGTGAACGAGTACGGTGCCAGCGAGGTCGGCCTGCTCACGGGGGATACCAACATCAACTCGGGCGCACGCATCGTGGTGATGACGACCGAAGTGCTGCGCAACATGCTCTACGCCGACTCCGGCCTTCTGAAGAACCTCTCCTACGTGGTCATGGATGAGGTGCACTACCTGGCCGACCGGTTCCGCGGCGCCGTGTGGGAAGAGGTCATCATCCACCTTCCCCAGTCGGTGCGGATGATCGCTCTCAGCGCCACCGTCTCAAACGCGGAGGAGTTCGGTGACTGGCTGCAGGCAGTGCGGGGAGACACCGACGTAATCGTCTCGGAGGAGCGCCCGGTTCCGCTGGAGCAGCACGTTCTGATGCGTACCAAGCTGATCGACCTGTTCGACACCTCGACGGGCTCCGTCCAGCGCACCGGTCTCGCCGCAACCCACCGCGTGAACCCCGAACTGGTGCAGATGGCGCGGTACGGCGGCCGCACCCTTAGTTCGCGCCAGATGAAGGACGTCGGCCGGTACCACTCGCGCGGCGGTAAGCAGGAGGGCGGCCGCATGGACCGCCCCGAGGTCGTGGCACTGCTCGAATCGAAGAACCTGCTGCCGGCCATCTTTTTCGTGTTCAGTCGCGTCGGCTGCGACTCCGCGGTGCGCCAGGTGCTGCGCGCCGGCGTCCGTTTGACGGATGCGAAGGAGCGCGACGAGATTCGCGCGATCGTCGAAGACCGGTGCCGCACGCTTCGCGATGAGGACCTTGCGGTGCTCGGATACTGGGAATGGCTTGAGGGACTGGAGCGCGGAGTTGCGGCGCACCACGCCGGTATGCTTCCCGCGTTCAAGGAGGTCGTCGAGGAGCTCTTTAGGCTGAAGCTCGTCAAGGTCGTGTTTGCAACCGAAACGCTCGCCCTCGGCATCAACATGCCGGCCCGAACGGTTGTGCTCGAGAAGCTTGAGAAATTCAATGGTGAGGCTCGTGTTCCGATCACTCCGGGGGAGTACACGCAACTCACCGGCCGCGCCGGACGCCGCGGCATCGACGTCGAGGGCCACTCGGTCATCCAGTGGTTCGATGGGCTCGACCCGCAAGCGGTCGCATCCCTCGCTTCCCGGCGCACCTATCCGCTGAACTCCAGTTTTCGCCCCACGTACAACATGGCCGTCAACCTGATCGACCAGTTCGGGCGCGACCGCACGCGCGAGGTGCTCGAGAGTTCGTTTGCGCAGTTCCAGGCCGACCGTGCCGTCGTTGACCTCGCCCGCAAGGTGCGCGGCCAGCAGGAATCCCTCGACGGCTACGCAAAGTCGATGGCCTGCCACCTCGGAGACTTCGCCGAATACTTCAGTATTCGGCGCGAGCTCACCGACCTCGAGCGCAAGGCGAACGTGCGCGGCGACTCCGGTTCGCGGGCCGAGCGCGAGCGCAGGCAGCACCAGCTGGTGTCACTGCGGCGCAGGCTCAAGCAGCACCCGTGCCACACCTGTCCGGAACGCGAGGCGCATGCGCGCTGGGCGGAGCGCTGGTACAAACTCAAGCGCGAGATGGATGCCCTGAGCGGTCAGATCCGCGGCCGCACCGGAGCCGTCGCCAAGGTCTTCGATCGCGTGACAGACGTGCTGCTGGGGCTCGGCTACCTCGTGCAGGACACCAGCGGCACGGTGAGCGTGGCACCCGATGGTCGCACCCTGAAACGCATCTATGGCGAGAGGGACCTGCTCGTCGCCGAGAGCCTGCGGCACGGCCTCTGGGACAACCTGGACGCCCCCGCGATCGCGGCGATGGCGGCGGCGCTCGTCTACGAGCCCCGCCGTGACGAAGGCGCACCCGATGAGCGTAATCTTCCGCGCGGTCCGTTCCGCGAAGCGTTCGACCGCACCACGGACCTCTGGGCGAATCTTGACGACCTCGAGCGAGACAACCGCCTGCCCGGGAGCCAGCCGCTGGGCACCGGTCTGACGCTCGCCATGTTCAAGTGGGCACAGGGAGCGTCACTCGACAGCGTGCTCAGCCTGTCCGACCTCGCCGCCGGCGACTTCGTGCGCTGGACCAAGCAGACCATCGATCTCCTCGACCAGCTCTCGATCGTCGCTGATTCGCCGGTCGGCGTCGTCGCTCGCCGCGCACTCGACTCCATCCGCCGCGGGATCGTCGCATACAGCAGTGTTGCGTAAGCTTCACCCGTGACTCCCGCCCCGACGGCTGCTGCCGCGCGCCCGCCGCTGCTGCCGCTGTGGGCTGCCCTGCCGATCGCTGCAGCCTCCGGCCCGATTCTGGATGCCGGCTTCCCGGACCGCGGCTGGTGGCCGCTGACGTTCGTCTCCATCGCGCTCGTGCTCGTCGCCCTCGTCGGTCGCCGCATCGGGGCCGCTCTTCTCGTCGGCTTCATCTCGGGTCTGTGCTTCTATCTCGTTCAGATCGACTGGGCATCCCTGTTCCTCGGCCTGCTGCCGATGACAGCGCTGTCCGTACTGGAGTCCCTGTTCGTTGCGGCAGGCGCGATGCTGATCACGCTGGCATATCGCTGGCTTCCGCGGGTGTGGCCCTCGAGGCTGGGAGGCCTGGCGCTGCTGCCCATCACCGTCGCTGGAATCTGGACCGCCCGCGAGGCCATCGACAGCACCTGGCCGTACGGTGGGTTCTCCTGGGGTCGCGTGGCGATGTCGCAATCGGAGAGTCCGTTCATCCACCTTTTCTCGTGGTTCGGGATGTCGGGGGTCAGCTTCCTGATCGTCGCCTTCACCGCGCTCGTCGTCGAACTCGTGCGCTGGGAGGCCAGAAAGGCAGACGGAATCCGGCGGCTCACGCGGGCCCTGATCGCGGTCGGTGCTCTCGCCGTGCTGCTCATCATCCCCGCGTTCCCGGTTGAGACCCACGGCACCGTGCGGGTCGCTGCGGTGCAGGGAAACGGCAAGGCCGGCTACTTCGACCGCAGGAACGTCGGCGACCTGCTGCGCGCGCAGTATGACGCCACCGTGCCGCTGTTCGGGCAAAAAGTCGACATGGTGGTCTGGCCGGAGGGCTCAAGCGACATCGATCCCCTCGCTGACCCCAGCGCGGCGAAAGTCTTCGACTTCGTCAGCACCCAGATGAACGCGCCCCTCGTGGCGGGCATCATCACGCAGCGCGGAGACCAGTACTTCAACGAGTCGGTGCTGTGGAAGGCGGGGAAGGGAGCAGTCGACTACTACGACAAGAAGCATCCGGTGCCCTTCGGCGAATACGTGCCCGACCGCTCTTTCTGGCGGCCATTCGCCCCTGACCTGATCGACCTCATCGGTCGCGAGTACACGCCAGGAACGACCGACACGACGTTCGACATCAACGGGGTCATCGCGGGGATCGACATCTGCTTTGACATCACCGACGACGGCGTCATCGCGGACTCCGTGCAGAACGGCGCCCAGCTGCTGCTCGCGCAAACCAACAACGCGGACTTCGGACGCACCGACGAGAGCGTGCAGCAGCTCGCGATCGCCCGCATCCGCGCCCTCGAATTCGGCCGCAGCGTCGTCAACATCTCGACCGTCGGTACGAGTGCGATCATCGCTCCGGACGGCCACACGATCACACAACTGAAGACCTACGTTCCGGCAACTATGCTCGAAGACGTCCCGCTCAGCACGACGATCACCCCCGCCACCTTCGGTAGCGGTCCGTTCGCTCTGCTCGTATCGGGTATTGGCCTCGGCGCCCTCCTGGTGGCCGGCACTGTGGAGCGGAGACGACGTCGTGCCTGAGGCCCTCATCGTCGTACCGACCTTCAACGAGATCGACAGCCTCGAATCGATCATTCGCCGGATCCGCGTCGCTGCGCCGGCGGCAGACATCCTCGTGGTCGACGATTCGAGTCCCGACGGTACCGGGCAACTGGCAGACGCCCTTGCGGCATCCGACCCTCGCGTGTCGGTGCTTCACCGCACGACAAAGGATGGTCTCGGTCGCGCCTACCTTGCGGGCTTCGCTATCGCCCTGGCGAAAGGCTACGACTACGTGGTCGAGATCGACGCGGATGGGTCCCACGATCCTGCGGAACTGCCTGCCATGCTCGGCATCGCACGAGGGGGTGCGGACCTCGTCATCGGCTCGCGAAGGGTGCCCGGCGGATCCGTGCACAACTGGTCATGGATGCGACAGGCCATCTCGAAGGTCGGCAACTGGTACGCACGCACCGTGCTGCGATCCCGCATCCACGATCTCACCGCAGGCTATCGCGTCTATCGAACGAGCGCGCTGCGCGACCTCGCCCTCACGAACGTCGCGTCACAGGGCTATTGCTTCCAGGTGGAACTGGCATGGCTGCTCGAACTCAGCGGCCACACGATAAAGGAACACCCCATCGCCTTTGAAGAAAGGGCGACGGGGCGCTCCAAGATGGGGTCTGGAATCGTGGTCGAGGCCCTGATGCGCATTACCTGGTGGGGCCTGACGCGCGGAACGCGACGCCCGACCTCACCGGTAACACTCGTTTAGTACAGAACTGACTAGGCGCCGATCTTCTGCTGGCCCTTGCGAGCCCTCAGGAAGTCGAGGCGCTCCTGGAGGAGTTCCTCCAGCTCCGCACGCGTGCGACGCTCGAGGAGCATGTCCCAGTGGCTGCGTGGAACCTTGACGTCAGCGTGGTCACTCTCGACCGGTGCGCCCTCACTATCGAGGAGAACACCCTCCTGACCCGACTTCGGTGACTCCCAGGTTCCGGGAACCTCGGCGTCAGCCGAAAACACGACCTCGAAAACGGTGCCGTCAGCGGTGCGGTACTTGCTCTTCTTTCGCGGCGAAAACTCGACGCCCTCTTCGCTCTGTAGGCTCTGAGTGCCGAGACGCATGCCGCGCAAACTCCGGTCTGCCATTGTGTGGCCTCCTTTAAATTGCCGATGCATTCCAAGTTATAAACCCATGGGCTGGGCGTAGCCTTTCAACCCAGCGCGCTTTCACAGCGACCTCCCAGTCGCGCGCGACTATCAGGCCGAACGCGACGAGCGCTCTTCTAGTATTCGGAGCGCAAGGTCGGAGCGGTCGGTAATAAAACCGTCCACTCCGATATCGAGCAAACGACGCATAATGCGCTCGTCATTAACCGTCCACACGTGCATCTCGATGCCGACGTCGTGGAGCCGGCGAACGATCCCGCGAGTGGCAATCCGGATGCCCCCGAACCGCTCCGGAACCTGCAGCGCGTCGATGTGGCGCACCGCCCCGCGAAGCAGGGGAGTGATGCCGAGCTTCGCTGCGATTACCACGAGGAGTACCCGCGCTGGCGAAGCACCACGGGCAGCCCCAGGAAGGCCTTTCAGGGTGTCGCGCAGGCGACGCCCCCCGAACGACCCGATCAGCACCCGGTGCACCGCACGTGCCTCAAGGATCGCCGCGATCGTCGGGCGAACAGCGGCCGTCGACTTGATGTCGATATTGAAGCGGGCATCCGGGAACGCCTCAAGGGCCTCGGCCAGTGAACTGAAGGTCTGGCCCTCGCCCAGGTCGATCTCCTTGAGCTGCGCGAGCGTCAGCTCGCCGACCTTCTTCCTCAGTCCCGCCAGGCGCACCAGGTCCGCGTCGTGACTGATCACCGCAACGCCGTCGAGGGTCGCGTGCACGTCAGTCTCGAGATAGTGCGCGCCAAGGGCGAGCGCTTTCACGAAGGCGAGCAGCGTGTTCTCGGGCACATCCAGCGCCAGCCCCCGATGCGCGAAAACGCGCGGCAGCGGGGTCTCCAGATAAGGAACGGTCACCCAGTGATCAATTCTGGGTCGTGTTGCGCAGAGAATCGATGAACCCGGGGCCGATGTTCTTCAGCGCCTCGGTGAGCTCCGATGGGATGATCCACAGCTTGTTCGATTCGCCTTCGGCGATCTTGGGGAGAGTCTGAAGATACTGGTAGGCCAGCAGCTTGGCGTCCGGGTTGCCGGCGTGGATCGCACCGAAGACCGTGGTGATGGCCTGTGCCTCACCTTCCGCACGAAGAATCTGCGCCTTCGCATCACCCTCCGCGTTGAGGATGGCGGCCTGCCGCGCGCCCTCGGCCTGGAGGATCGCGGCCTGCTTCGTGCCCTCGGCCGTGAGGATCGCCGCGCGCTTGTCGCGCTCTGCCCGCATCTGCTTTTCCATCGAGTCCTGGATGGACACCGGCGGCTCGATCGCCTTCAGTTCAACACGGCCGACGCGAACGCCCCACTTGCCGGTCGCCTCATCCAGCACGATGCGCAGCTGGCTGTTGATCTTGTCGCGGCTGGTGAGCGCCTCTTCGAGGTTCAGGCTTCCAACCACGTTACGAAGCGTCGTGGTCGTCAGCTGCTCGACGGCGCCGAGATAGTTGCGGATCTCATAGGTAGCGGCGCGGGCATCCGTGACCTGGAAGTAGACGACGGTGTCGATCGAGACGACCAGGTTGTCCTCGGTGATGACCGGCTGCGGGGGGAACGAGACGACCTGCTCGCGCATGTCGAGGAGTGGGCGCATCCGGTCGACGAAGGGAACGAGGATGTTGAGGCCGGGAAGCAGTGTCTTGTGGTACTTGCCGAGACGCTCAACCACGCCCGCTGTCGCCTGCGGCACTATGCGAACAGCTCGGAACAGCGTGACGATGACGAAGATCGCGACAATGACGAGAACGATGAACAGTAGAACGTTCCCGAAGGTGATGCCGGTCATGGGGTGGTCCTTTCAGCGGGCGCGACGACGGCCGTCGCTCCCTCGATGGTGAGAACGATGACCTTGTCGCCGAGCGCGAGCTGCGGGCGTCCGGACGCTGTGGAGAGCCTGGCTGTCCACGTCTCACCATTGGCGAGCTTGGCGTGACCGACACCATCGACGAATGCGGTGGTGACTTCGCCGACCTGGCCGATCAGGGCATCCACGTTGCTGCGGGCCGGATCGCCGCCCTTTTTCAGGGCGCGGAGCAACGGCGGTCGAATGGTGAACATCAGCAACAGCGACGCGAGACCCGCAATGATCAGTTGCACCCACAGCGGCGCGCCGGCCACTTCGGCAATCAATCCACCGATGCTGCCGACGGCGAGCATGAGGAAAATGAAGTTGACGGTGAACAGCTCGAGGATGACGAAAACGAGGATGAGCGCGACCCAAAGGACCCATCCGTACTGCACGATGAAATCCATAGCGAACCCGGCACCCTTCGTGTCGTTCGATAGAGACCGTACCACCTGCTTCCCCGTTCGCGGTGGGTCGGCTTGGTAGTGTTTTCCATCGTGAGTAACAACCCCCTCAAGCCTGGCGAACTCGCCGGCAAACGCGTTCTCGTCACCGGCTCTTCCCGCGGCATCGGCGCTGACACGGTCACCTACTTTGCCGAGGCTGGCGCCCGCGTCGTCGTCAACTACCGCAACAAGGAGGCGCGCGCGCTCAAGCTCGTCGCGGCTCTCGAAGCGAACGGCGGAGAAGCGATCGCCATCGGCGCCGACCTGACCGACGAGGAATCGCTGGGCGCGCTCTTCGACACGATCAAGAGCTCGTACGGCGGTCTCGACATTCTCGTGATGAACGCATCCGGCGGCATGGAAAGCGGCATGGCGGAGGACTACGCGATGCAGCTCAACCGCGACGCGCAGGTCACGCTGCTGAACACTGCCCTTCCCCTCCTGAGCGACGGCGGCCGCGTTGTATTCGTGACCAGCCACCAGGCACATTTTGTCCACTCGAACGTCGAGACCATGCCCGAGTACCAGCCGATCGCTCTCAGCAAACGGGCCGGTGAGGATGCGCTGCGCGCGATGATCCCGCAGCTCGCGGAACGTGGAATCGGCTTCGTCGTGGTCTCCGGGGACATGATCGAGGGAACGGTCACCGCGACGCTGCTTGAACGGGCGAATCCCGGCGCGATCGACGCTCGTAAAGAGGCCGCTGGCCGCCTGTACAACGTCGGCGAGTTCGCGGCGGAGGTGGCCCTCGCCGCGGTTGAGCCGGTGCCGGCGAACAACACGCGTTACGTCGGCGACGTGAGCGAATTCACGGCCTAGGTGAACCGTCACCACCACAGGCTGACGTCCCGCATCCTGCTCTTCGACCGGAAAGGCCGGATCCTTCTGTTTCTCACGACGGCGCCCGATACCAGCGGAATGGCCCGGTGGATCACGCCCGGCGGGGGAGTGGACCCGGGCGAGACCCACGCCCAGGCGGCACAACGCGAGCTCTTCGAGGAGACGGGCCTGATCCTGAACGATCTCGGGGAGCCCGTTTGGAGCCACGACTTTGTCGTGGCGTGGGACGACGCGGACCACGACACCGGGCACGCCGAGTTCTACCGTGCCGTGACGGATGCGTTCCAGCCGTCGCAGGATAATTGGACGGACGACGAACGCGTCGATGTTCTCGACTCCCGCTGGTGGACCCTCGACGAACTTCGCAGCACTACCGAGCCCTACGAACCCGCAGAGCTTGTCGACCTCATCTCCAAGGAGCTGCCCCGTGGCAACTGACAACCTGCCCGAATTCACCGTCGAAGAGCTCGTCGCCGCTGGGCCGGTTGAACTCGAACACTTCAGCTACGACGACGCGGTTGAACTGGGCCTGATCGCGGTCGACGTCATCAAGTCCTCGGGGCACAGCCTTGCCGTCGACATCGTGATCGGCGATGACCTGGTTTTTCGCGCGAAGTTGCGCAACACGAACAAGGGCAACGACCCGTGGTTGGCCGGTAAGGCCGCGGTCGCTCGCAAGTTCCGCGAACCGTCGCTGCTGGTCAAGCTGAGGCACCTCGCCGACGGCGCCCCGTTCGAGGAGCGCGACGACATCGATCACGAGACGCACAAGGCCCACGGCGGCAGCATCCCGCTGTTCGTCGGGGGAGAGCTCGTCGCGACGATCACGATGTCTGGCGAGCCCGACGTGGTCGACCACGCCACGAACGCCGAGGCCATCAAGCGCTACCTAGCCTCCTGACCACCACACGAGTTGCCCGGATGTGTCGCTATTTCGCGTGAAATAGCGACGAAAGTGGGCAACTCGTGTTCTAGCGGGCGAGCAGTTGCTGCACGCCCGAGGGGGAGAGGATGAAGTCGAGCGCCATCGCGCGGGCGCCCAGCGCCCCGACCGAGTTGCTGTGGGTGCTGCGCTCCACCCGCAGCGCGCGAGTTGCCAGCGGAAGGGCTCGCTGGTAGATCGCGGTGCGGATGCCGGCAAGCAATTCCTCATTCAGTTCGGTGAGCGGCCCGCCGATCACGATCGCGTTGGGGTTGTAGAAGCTCACCAGCGACGCGAGCACCTGCCCGATCTTCTCGGAAGCATCAATGACCGCGCGTCGGGCGAGGCGATTTCCCTCGATAGCCAGCCGCGTGACATCCTTCGCCGTGTACACGTCGGTCAGGCCAAGTTCGCGCAGGCTGCGTGCGATCGCCTCGCCACCCGCGACCGCCTCGAGGCATCCGATATTTCCGCAGGCGCAGATGCTTTCGGATGCGCCCGGTACTCGAATGTGGCCGATGTCGCCAGCGGCTCCCTCCGCGCCCCGGTGCAGCACGCCACCACTGACGATGCCGCACCCGATACCCGTGCTGATCTTGACGTAGAGCAGGTGTTCGGCGGACTCGTTGCGCAACCAGTACTCGCCGAGGGCCGCCAGGTTCACATCGTTGTCGACGAGGGTGGGAGCGCCATAGCGCTCGGAGAAGAAGTCGGGAACGCGGTAGCCGTCCCAGCCGGGCATGATCGGCGGACGCACCACAGTGCCGGTGAGGTGTTCGACCGGCCCGGGAACTCCGATGCCGATCGCGAGCACCGCGGAGACGGGGCGACCGAGGCCGGCCAGCAGCGCGCGGAAGCGGTCGTCGATCTCTTGGAGCACCGCATCCGGGCCGTCTCCGATCACGATCGCGTAGGTGTCCTGCGCGAGCACCGTGCCCTCGAGGTCAGCGATTTCGAGGCTGCAGTGGGTAGCGCCGATATCTGCCGCGAGCAGCACGCCCGATTCCGGGCTGAGCGTCAGCTCGAGCGGCGGTCGACCGCCGATGGACACTCCCAGCGTCTCTCGCACCATCCCCATCCGGATGAACTCGTCGAGGCGCTTGGCCACCGTGGTGCGGGACAGTCCGGATGCCAGCACGAGGTCGGCCCGGTTCGTTCCGGGGTTCCGCGCGATGTAGGAGAGCAGGCGACTGCCCGCCTCGGCCACCTTAGAGGCGGCGATCGGAGTACCGCTGTGATCGGCAGTCAGTGACATGAGCACAACCCTAGCGACTTTTGCACGAAAAAACCTTACTAAAATCCGTTGCGCGCATAACTTCGCCTTGTTACGTTTGCCGAGCACACCCCACGCACCACCTTGAAGGACACTCAGTGACGAGCATCTCCGCCGGAATAATCGGCACGGGCATGATGGGCCGCGTTCACGCGGACGCCATCCGCCGTTCCGGCGCAATACTGGTCGCCGTCGCAGGATCGAGCATTGACCGCGCAACCGACAGCAGCGCCGACTGGCGTTTCAAGGTTCCGGTCGTGTCGGTGGAAGCGCTGCTCGCCGACCGGTCGATTGACGTCGTGCACATCTGCGTTCCCAACCATCTTCACTATGAGTACAGCGTCGCCGCCATCGAAGCGGGCAAGCACGTCGTCTGCGAGAAGCCGCTCGCACTGACGCCGGAGCAGGCAGCGGATCTCACCGCGCGGGCGGCGCGAGCCGGCGTCGTCGCGACGATCCCGTTCGTGTACCGGTATCACCCGCTCGTGGTCGAGGCGCACAGCCGAGTCGGGTCAGGGGATGCTGGGCGCATCCACCTGGTACACGGCTCGTACCTGCAGGACTGGCTTTCATCGTCGGACGACGAGAACTGGCGGGTAGAGGCACAGCGCGGGGGAGACTCGCGCGCCTTTTCAGATATCGGCTCGCACTGGTGCGACGTCGTTGAGTGGGTCTCCGGCCTTCGCATTACCGAGGTCTCCGCAAGCACCAGCACGGTTTTCAACACGCGTGGATCGGTGAGTGTCGCAACCGAAGACATCGCGTCTGTCAACCTGCGCTTCGACAACGGCGCGCTGGGCGCTCTCGTTGTCAGCCAGGTTTCACCCGGCCGGAAGAACCGCCTCTACTTCGAACTCAGTGGCGCTGTCGCATCCGTCGCCTTCGACCAGGAACAGCCGGAGACCATGTGGTGGGCGACGACAGCCACGACCACCACCGTGATTCGTGATCCGCGCTTCCTCTCGGCGGAGGCCGCCGCGCTGTCGGCGCTTCCCGCCGGTCACCCGATGGGGTATTCGGACTGCTTCGCCAACTTTGTCGCAGACACCTACCGAGCAATTGCTGGCAGCACTCGCGACGTGCTGCCGACCTTCAGCGACGGACTGCGCACCGCGCGCATCAGTGTCGCCGTGATGGAATCCGCGAGATCGAACTCGTGGGTGACCGTCACCCCCTGACCCGTACACCAACCACCAATCACCACCCACGACAAAGGAGTCACCATGAATAGGAAAGTCCGTCTCGCCGCGGTCGGCATTTCCGCGATCGTCGCACTGACGCTCGCGGGATGCACCGGCGGTGCCCCGAGTTCCAGCGGCAACAAGGACCTGAACTCCATCCGCTTTCTCATCGGCCAGCCGGAAGACCCTGCCGACCTTCAGTTGACGAAGGACGACATCGCGAAGTTCGAGAAGGAAAACCCGAAGATCAAGGTGCAGCTTGATGTGATTCCCGCCGACAATGTGCGCACCGTGCTGCAGACCCAGTTGCGCTCCGGCGACGGTCCCGACGTGTTCGGGTACGACACCGGCCCCGGCTTCGCAGGCGCGCTGGAGAAGGCGGGACTGCTGTACGACCTGACCGCGTCGTACAAGAAGTACAACTGGCCGATCTACGACTTCGCCCAGAAGCGTGTGACGTTCGATGGCAAGATCGTCGGCATCCCTGACCAGCTGGAGAGCGTTGGCCTGTTCTACAACAAGGAACTCTTCACCAAGGCCGGCATCACGGCCCCGACGAACCTCGCCGACCTGGAAGCCGGAGCGAAGAAGCTCAAGGCAATGGGCGTTATCCCGTTCGCGGTGAGCGACAAGGAAGGCTGGCAGGGCGGGCACCTGCTGAGCATGGCCCTCTCCAGCGAGGTTGGGTCAAAGGGCATCGCCGACCTGATTGCTGGCACCACGAAGTGGGACACCGCGCCGGTGAGCAACGCTCTCGGAGTCTGGGACCGCTTCAACAAGGAGGGACTGCTCACGCCGTCACCGGCCGCCATCACCTACGACAACGCGAACGCCCTGTTCTACTCGGGCAAGGCTGCCATTAACCCGACCGGATCGTGGCTCGCGCAGGACATCGAGCGCAACGCAAAGTTCCCGGTCGGCTACATCCCATTCCCGTCGAGCACGGGGACCGGGATCTTCAGCGGTGGCCTGGGCGCAGGACTGTTCATCTCCTCGTCGACCAAGAAGTCAGCCGCGGCTCTCACCTTCCTCAACTACCAGATGACGGCGGCGCACGGGCTCTTCGAAGTGGAAAAGCAGCACTCCATCCCGGCGTTCCCGGTCGACACCTCGTCCGTGACGGCGTCGCCGCTGTTCTCGCAGATCATCTCCGACACGTCGAAGATCGCAGCGGGCACGGGTGACTTCGGTTACAACATCGACGTGCTCACCACTGACAAGTTCAACAACGCCATGTGGAAGGGCATCCAGGGAATCTTCACCAAGCAGACCACGCCGTCTGCCGTAGCCACGGCGCTGCAGAAGACCTACCAGTAACGTCCGCGACGCCAAAGAAGAGCGATAACAGACAGATGAGCAACGCAAGCCGGAATACGGCCCCGACGGTGACCAGGCGCGCGCAAACGCGCCTGGGCATCGCCCTCATCATCCCGGCGATGATCATGGTGGGCTTCTTCTTCCTCTTTCCCCTCGTACAGGCGCTGTATTTCTCAGTCGTCGACTACGACGGGCTGAATCCGAACCCGAAGTTCGTCGGCCTCGGCAACTTCCAGGAGATGCTCGCCGACCCGGAGGTGTGGCATGCGCTGAGCAACAACGTCATCTGGATCATCGTCGGAACCATTTCACCCATCGTGATCGGACTCCTGATCGCGATGCTGCTCTGGACGGTCCGTCGCGGGGGCGTCTTCTATCGCATCCTGTTCTTCCTGCCACACATCCTTCCCGGTGTTGCCATCGGCATCGTCTGGGGCTGGATCTACGACCCCGTCAGCGGCTGGCTCAACCAGGCGCTGGGCGCGATCGGGCTGAAGGACCTGGAAAAGGGCTGGCTCGGGGAGCCCTCCCTCGCGATCTATGCGATCCTCGCGACGGCCATCTGGGCGACCACGGGATTCGTCATCGTGATCTTCCTCTCGGCGCTGCGCAACGTGGACATCGAGCTGGTAGATGCCGCCCGCATCGACGGTGCCAACGCTCCGCAGCGACTGTGGTACATCATCCTTCCGCAGATCATGCCCGTCTTCATGATGGTGCTGACACTCACACTGGTCGGCGGATTCAGCGTGTTCGACATCATCTTCGTGATGACCGGCGGAGGTCCCGCGAACGCCACGAACGTTCTTGGGACGTACGCCTATCAGAACGCCTTCTCACTCAACCGCATCGGCTACGGCACAACGCTCGCGCTGATGATCACGGTGCTGTCGATCCCGTTTGCGATCTTCCTCAACCGGTTGCAGCGCCGTCTGTCGCTCCAGGGAATGGGTGCCTGATGACCAACCTCGCCACAATTCGCAAGGTCGATATCGACGCCCCGCCGCCGCCCACGATGCGCGGAGGATCGAAGCGCAAGCGCGGCCTGTTCCTCGGCAAACACGCGCTGCTGGTCATCCTCGCCCTTGGAACCATCTTTCCCATCCTGCTCGTCATCTCGACGACGCTGAAGACGCCACAGGATGTTCGGGTCAACCCGTTCGGATTTTTCAGCTCGTTCTCGTGGGACAACCTGGTCGCAGCGTGGACGGTCGGGAAGTTCAGCGACTACCTGTTGAACAGCATCCTTCTAACGGTGCCGTCGACGGCAATAGTCATCGTGTTCTCAACGATGGCCGGGTACACGTTCGCGCGGCTGCCGTTTCGGGGGAGGACCGTGCTGTTCTACCTCGTACTGCTCGGGCTGCTCGTGCCGTTCTTCACGTACATGATCCCGCTGTATTACCAGCTGAGGTCGATCGGCCTGCTCGACACCCTTCCCGGAGCGATCCTGGTGATGGCGTCGCTGGGCATTGCGTTCGGCACGTTCTTCATGCGCGCATTCTTCTCCGACCTGCCGGTCGAACTGGAGCAGGCCGCACGAGTGGATGGCGCATCGGAATTCCAGATCTTCGTCAAGATCATGCTCCCGCTGGTTCGATCCGGAATGGGCGCGCTGACGGTGTTCACGTTCCTCGCGAACTGGAACAACTTTCTCGTGCCGCTGCTCTACCTGCCCGGCGGCAGTTTCCGGCCACTCACCAGCGGCCTCTACATGTTCACCGGAGGACGGTCGCTTGACATCGGGCCGCTGGCCGCGGGAACGCTCATCACGATCCTGCCGATCATCGTTCTCTTCGCTTTCCTGCAGAAGCAGGTGACCGAGGGATTCATCTCCGGAGCTGTCAAGGGCTGACCGGCATCGCTCCATTCGCTTCACACAACCAAGAAGAAAGAGAAACATCATGGGATCAATGGTGAGCTTCACCTCACCCAACGTCGCCGAGGTCGTGGAGGAGTCCTTCCCCGCGCTCGAGCCGGATCAGGTGCGCATTCGCACCCTGTATTCGGGCATTTCGGCCGGCACGGAATTGACCGCCTACCGCGGCACGAACCCCTACCTCAACAAGAAGTGGGACCAGCAGCGACGGCTGTTCGTTGACGGCTCGACCAGCTTCGAGTACCCGGTCAACGGCTGGGGTTACGAGGAAGTGGGCGAGGTCTCCGAGATCGGCGCCAGCGTCACCAAGCTCAAGGTCGGGGACCGCATCTGGGGAACGTGGGGCCACCGCTCGGAGACCATCCAGACGGAGGAGCGCGCGAGCAAGCGCATCCTGCATCCGGATGCTGACCCACGGATCGGCATCTTCTCCCAGATCGGCGCCATCGGTCTCAACGTGATCCTCGACGCCGACATCCACGTTGGCGAGACCGTGGTGGTCTTCGGGCTCGGCGTGCCTGGCCAGATCGTGGCGCAACTCGCACGCCTCAACGGCGCGCGCGTGATCGGTGTCGATGGCATCAAGGCGCGACGCGACCTGGCCGAGAAGCTCGGCACCCACATCGTGCTGGATGCGGGGGAGGGCCAGGTGGCGGAGCGGATCCGCGAGCTCACTGACGGACGTGGCGCTGATGTGGCCATGGAGGTGACCGGAAACTACCGCGCGCTGCACGAGGCGATTCGATCCGTCGCGTACAGCTCGCGCGTGTGCGTCGCCGGCTTCATGCAGGGCGAGGGCGCGGGCCTCCGGCTCGGCGAGGAGTTCCACCACAACCGCGTCGCGGTCATCGCGTCGCAGATTTCCGGCGTCGCTCCGGTATTGCAGCACCGCTGGAACGAGTACCGGCTCGCATCGACGGCGATCCAGCTCGCGGTGGAGGGACGTATCAACCTCACCGACCTGATCTCGCACACCATGGACATATCCGAGGCGGGCGAGGCGTTCACCATGCTCGACACGAGTCCGCAGGATGCCCTGCAGGTCGTTCTCAGCTTCGAGGAGGACGCAAAGTGACCGTAAAACTAGCCGCTGCAGAGTGGATGCTCGAGGGAGAAACCCTCGAGGAGAAGTACGCCTTCGCGCTGACCGTGGGTTTCGACGGAATCGAGCTATCGGGCAAGGGCGACGGGGTGTTCGCGGGCCGCGCGGCCGAACTGCGGGCCGCTCGCGACGCCGGCGTGCAAATGCCGAGTGCAGTGATGCACCTCGACCACTTCATCGGCGATTTCGACCCGGATCAGCGTCGCGACGCGATCGACCAGCTGAAGGTCCTGCTCACGACCATCGGCGAGGCCGGCGGCCTTGGCGTGGTCGCTCCGCACGCCTTCGGACTGTTCTCGAAGAAGCTCCCACCGTTCACCCCGCCGCGATCGGACGAGGAGTCCAGGTCGCTGTTGGTCGCCGCGCTGATGGAACTGGGTGCGCACGCCGAATCCGTGGGCACTACCCTGTTCCTCGAGCCGCTCAACCGGTATGAGGACTTCGTCGTCAACACGCTGGCGGATGCCTCGTGGTTCGTCGACCAGGCCGGGACCCCCGGCGTTGCGGTGATCGCCGACACGTTCCACATGTCGATCGAGGAGACGAAGACCGGGGACGCCATCCGCGAAGCCGGATCCCGGATCAAGCACGTGCAGCTTGGCGACAGCGATCGGCTGGAGCCCGGCCACGGCCACTATGACTGGGACGACACGCTCGATGCGCTCGAGGACATCAAGTTCGACGGCTGGCTGGCCATGGAGTGCGGGCTCAGCGGCCCCAGCGCTGAGGTTCTGCCGCTGGTTTCGAAGCTGCTCAAGCGCTGACCATCGTCGGGGTGGGGCGTACGGGCCCCACCCCGGCTCTCCGCGCAGGGCGCGCGGCGAGATTGAAAGGCAGGCATGACTCCGCAGGAAACCGAGGATGCGCGGCGCGGCGCAGAAAGGCTCCTCGCCTCCAATTGGCGCGGCACTCATACCGTGCCGGCCGCCGGCCTCTACCCCCACCAGTGGAGCTGGGATTCCGCGTTCATCACGTTCGGCACCAGACACTCGCGTCCGGCCGACGCTCGGCTCGAGCTCGCGACCCTGTTTGATGCGCAGTGGGCAGACGGGCGCATCCCTCAAATCGTCTACTCGCCGGGCGGCGACTATTCGCCCGGCCCGGAGTTCTGGCAGTCCGCCCGCCTCGATGATGCGCCAGGCGTCGCTACCGCGGCACTCATCCAGCCGCCCATGCACGCGTGGGCCGCGCTGGCCGTACATGAGTCCGATCCCGAGGGATCGCGCGAAAGCGGCTTTCTCGAGAAGGCGTACCCCGCTCTACTTCGCTGGCACGAGTACCTCTCGTCCCGCCGGACGGTCGCCGGGCACGGTGCCGGTGTGATCGTGCACCCGTGGGAGAGCGGTTTGGACAACTCACCCCTGTGGGACGCCGCGATGGCGCGCATCGAAGTGGTTTCGACCGCCTCCCTTCGGCGGCCTGATCTTGCGCACGCGGGGGAGGGGGAGCGTCCGACAGACCGTGACTATGCCCGCTACTTCGCCATAGCGGCCGCCTACCGGGACTCACATGCCTCCGACGATCTGGCCTCGCTGCCTTTCGCCCTGGAGGACCCCGGGTTCACCGCCATTTGGGCACGTTCCGAGCGCGCGCTTGCGAGCATCGCCGACCATATCGGTGAGGATTCCGCGGGGCACGTACGCAGGCAGGCCGAGCTCGCGACCGCGGTCGAGGGACTGTGGAACTCGCGCATCGGGTGCTACTCCGCGCGCGACATCCTCAGCGGCGAACTGGTGGACAAGCGCACCGTGTCCGGCCTCCTGCCGCTCCTCGTCCCCGGTCTCCTTCACGGACCGGAGTTGCTGCAGTTGCTGTGGGGCCCGTCCTTCGATTTTCGTACCACCGCCCTGCCGCCGAGCAATGACTTGCTGGATGCGACGTTCGATCGGGCCAGCTATTGGCGCGGCCCGGCCTGGTTCAACACCGCGTGGCTGCTCGCGCAGGCGCTGCGCGATCTCGATCACCACGAGGAAGTCGCCATGATCGCCGAACGGATGATGCGGCTCGCGGTTGCCGGCGACTTTCCCGAATACGTTGACCCGTTCGACGGCTCGCCACGCGGAACTCGCGCCTTCAGTTGGACGGCGGCCCTCACCCTCGACCTGCTCACCCCAACTACGATCGACCACAACGACACAACGGAGGCCATCCGATGACCGCGCCACTCAGGATCACCATCTGGAATGAGGGTGTCCACGAAGTCATACAGCCGGAGATGCTCGAGTATTACCCGAACGGCATACACGGCGCTCTCCGAGATGGGTTGGCAGAGAACCTCCCCGCGGATTCGGTGATCAGCACCGCCCAACTCACCGATCCGGAGCACGGGCTCAGCCAGGAGAAGCTCGACGCGACCGACGTCCTGCTCTGGTGGGGACACATCGCCCACGACAGGGTGGATGGCGCGGTTGTCGAACGCGTGCACCAGCGGGTCATGGGCGGCATGGGGCTGGTCGTGCTGCACTCGGGCCACTTCTCGAAAATCTTCATCCGGCTCATGGGCACTACCTGCTCGCTGGCATGGCGCAGTGACGAGGGTGGCGAACGGGAGCTGGTGTGGAACGTGAATCCGTCGCATCCAATCACGGCGGGCATTGAAAGCCCGGTCGTGATCGACCGCCAGGAGATGTACGGGGAGTATTTCGACATCCCGACCCCCGATGACCTCGTGTTCATCAGCTCGTTCGCCGGGGGAGAGGTGTTTCGGTCAGGAGTGACGTTCACTCGCGGCAAGGGCAGGATTTTCTACTTCAGCCCCGGCGACCAGGACTTTCCGGTCTACAACCACGGCACGATCCGCAGGATTTTGGCCAACGCGGTCGAATGGGCGCGTCCGACCGCCGCGGAGAATTCCGTGCCGTCCGTTACCAATCCAGCGAGGGAGTGGTTCACGAAATGACAGGTGCAACGGGCGCTACGTCCACCCATCCGGTGACACTGTTCACCGGGCAATGGGCGGACCTGCCATTCGAGGAGGTTGCCCGGCTCGCTGCTTCGTGGGGCTACGACGGGTTGGAGATTGCGGCATCCGGCGACCACCTCGACCTGAAGCGGGCCGACGAGGATGGCGCGTACCTGCAGTCCCGGCTCGACGTGCTCGATAGGTATGGACTGAAGGTCTACGCCATCTCCAATCACCTCACCGGCCAGGCGGTTTGCGATGACCCAATCGACTTTCGTCACAAGGCGATCCTGCGCGACTACACCTGGGGAGACGGCGACGCCGAGGGGGTTCGCCAGCGTGCGGCCGAGGACATGAAACGGTCGGCGCGCGTCGCCCGCAAGCTCGGCGTCGACGTCGTCGTCGGCTTCACCGGGTCGTCCATTTGGCCGTATGTGGCGCAGTTCCCGCCCGTGCCCGCCAGTGTGCTCGACGCGGGGTACCAGGATTTCGCGGACCGCTGGAATCCGATACTCGATGTCTTCGACGGCGAGGGCGTGCGGTTCGCTCATGAGGTTCACCCCTCCGAGATCGCCTACGACTACTGGTCGAGTGTGCGGTCGCTGGAAGCAATCGGACACCGGGAGGCGTTCGGCTTCAACTGGGACCCCTCGCACATGATGTGGCAGAACATCGACCCGGTCGGCTTCATCGTCGACTTTAAGAATCGGATCTACCACGTCGACTGCAAAGACACCCGGATGCGCCCGCACAACGGTCGCGCCGGCGTGCTGGGTTCGCACCTGCCGTGGGGCGATCCGCGGCGCGGCTGGGACTTCGTCTCGACCGGCCACGGCGACGTTCCGTGGGAGGACGCGTTCCGGGCGTTGGAATCCATCGGATATGCCGGACCCATTTCGATCGAGTGGGAAGACGCCGGAATGGATCGGCTGCACGGCGCGGCCGAAGCCGTCAATTTCGTCCGCTCGCTGCTCTGGAAGCTGCCGACCGCATCCTTCGACTCGGTCTTCGATAACCAGTCATGACCACCCTGGGGTTCGCGTTCACGCCCACGATCGCCCCTGAGCTGCTCGTTTCGGTCGCCCGCGCCGTCGAGGCGTCCGGGCTCGACGAGCTGTGGGTGTGGGAAGACAGTTTCAAGGAGAGCGGCGTTGCCAGTGCGGCCATCGCGCTGGCATCCACGGAGTCAATTTCTGTCGGAATCGGCCTCCTACCAGCACCTTTGCGAAATGTTGCCTTGACAGCGATGGAGTTCGCGATGCTCGGGCGAGCCTTTCCCGGTCGACTCATCGGGGGAGTGGGGCACGGAGTGCAGGAGTGGATGGGCCAGGCCGGCGTGCGGGTCGCCTCGCCACTCACGCTTCTCCGCGAGTACACAGACGCCCTGCGGATGCTGCTGGCGGGCGAGAGCGTCACCGTCGAGGGGCGCTACGTCAGGCTGACCGGCGTGCAGTTGGCCTGGCCGCCCCTGGTGCCGGTTCCGATCATGCTGGGCGGGGGCGGGCCGAAGTCACTCGCGCTCACCGGCGAACTCGGCGACGGTTCGATGCTCACGAATGCACTGACGGACGCCGAAATTGCGGATGCCGCGGACCTCATCCGGTCCGCCGTTCGGGCGCGCGGGGGAGTGGGGGATGCCCATCCCATCGTGGCCACCATCATCGCGGCGACCGGTCCCAACGCGCAGCAGCGCCTGAACGCGGAACTGCGTACGTGGGGCGCCGCGGCGGGACGGGGGATCGGCGCGGGCGGTAGCGCCGACGTCATCGCGCAGGGGATTCGGCGGTACGCGGCCGCCGGCGCGAGCACGGTCGTCGTCCAGGCCACCGAAGACGAACCCGACCTCGAGGGATTCATCGCCTTCCTCGGGCGCGAGGTCCGCCCGCTGCTCCAGGCCGTTGAACTGTGAACCGGGCCCGGGGCAGGGGAGACCGATCAGAAATTGAGAAGCGCGGCTGATAATGCCGCAAGTAGGCTGACCGGCATGGATCTCAGCACTCGCTCCACTGTCGGAACGGCCTGCCGCCGGGAGGCACGATGAGCACCGTAACGAGCACGAACACGGAGTCGCCGTCGCGAAACGGTGCCGACAGCCACGACCTGATCCGCGTGCAGGGCGCGCGCGAGAACAACCTCAAAGACGTCAACATCGAGATCCCGAAACGTCGATTGACGGTGTTCACCGGTGTTTCCGGGTCGGGCAAGAGCTCGCTGGTGTTCGGCACGATCGCCGCGGAGTCGCAGCGGATGATCAACGAAACGTACAGCGCCTTTCTCCAGGGATTCATGCCGACCCTCGCGCGGCCCGACGTCGACGTTCTGGACGGGCTGACCACGGCGATCATCGTCGACCAGGAGCGGATGGGCGCCAATGCGCGATCCACCGTCGGCACCGCCACGGACGCCAACGCGATGCTTCGCATTCTCTTCAGCAGGCTCGGGCAGCCCCACATCGGCTCGTCCCAGGCGTTCTCCTTCAACGTCGCCTCGATCAGCGGAGCGGGAGCGGTTTCGCTCGAGCGCGGCGGAAAAACGGTGAAAGAGCGGCGCAGCTTCACCATCACCGGCGGCATGTGCCCGCGCTGCGAGGGCATGGGCAAGGTGAACGACATCGACCTCACCCAGGTCTACGACGATTCGAAGTCCCTGGCCGAGGGCGCGCTCACCATCCCCGGCTACACGGCGGACGGCTGGGGAGTGCGGATCTTCACCGGGTCGGGCTTCCTTGACCCTGACAAGGCGATCCGCGACTACACGAAGAAGGAACTGAACGACTTCCTGTACCGCGAGCCGATCAAGGTGAAGGTCGGCGACATCAACCTGACGTACGAGGGGCTGATCCCCAAGCTCCAGAAGTCGATGCTCTCGAAGGATCGCGAGGCGATGCAGCCGCACATCCGGGCGTTCGTAGACAGGGCAGTCACTTTCACCACCTGCCCGGAATGCGGTGGCACGCGTCTCAGCGAGGCGGCCCGTTCGTCGAAGATCAAGGGGATCAGCATCGCCGACGCCTGCGCCATGCAGATCAGTGACCTGGCCGAGTGGGTCCGTGGCGTCGCCGAGCCGTCGGTGGCGCCGCTGCTGACGGCGCTGCAGGAGACGCTCGATTCGTTCGTGAACATCGGGCTCGGTTATCTGTCGCTCGACCGGCCGGCTGGCACCCTGTCGGGCGGTGAGGCGCAGCGCACGAAGATGATTCGTCACCTCGGTTCCTCCCTCACCGACGTTACCTACGTCTTCGACGAGCCCACCATCGGGCTGCACCCGCACGACATCCAGCGGATGAACGAGCTGCTGCTCCGCCTGCGGGACAAGGGCAACACGGTGCTCGTCGTGGAGCACAAGCCCGAAACCATCGCAATCGCCGACCACGTGGTCGACCTCGGGCCGGGCGCCGGCACCGCGGGCGGCTCGGTGTGCTTCGAGGGCACCGTGGATGGTCTCCGGTCAAGCGGCACCCTCACCGGCCGCCATTTCGACGATCGAGCCTCGCTCAAGCAGACCGTGCGGACTCCGACCGGCGCCCTGGAAATCCGCGGCGCGACGGAGAACAATCTGCGCGAGGTCGATGTCGACATTCCTCTTGGCGTGCTGGTCGTGCTCACCGGCGTGGCCGGCTCCGGCAAGAGCTCCCTCGTGCACGGGTCGATTCCGACCAGCGCGGGTGTCGTGTCGATTGGCCAGGGGGCCATCCGCGGCTCGCGACGGAGCAACCCCGCGACGTACACGGGACTGCTCGACCCGATCCGCACGGCGTTTGCGAAGGCGAACGGGGTAAAACCGGCGCTGTTCAGCGCAAACTCCGAGGGCGCATGCCCCAACTGCAACGGTGCGGGAGTCATCTTCACCGATCTGGGAATGATGGCGAGCGTCGCCACCACCTGTGAGGTATGTGAGGGCAAGCGATTCGAGGCGTCGGTGCTGGACTACCACCTTGGCGGCCGCGACATCAGCGAGGTGCTCGCGATGTCGGTGACCGAAGCTGAGGGGTTCTTCGGCGCGGGGGAGGCGAGCACGCCCGCCGCGCACGCCATCCTCGACCGGCTTGTCGACGTCGGCCTCGGCTACATCAGCCTCGGCCAGCCGCTCACCACGCTCTCGGGCGGCGAGCGGCAACGGCTCAAGCTGGCGACGCACATGGCAGAGAAGGGTGACGTCTACGTGCTCGACGAGCCGACCGCCGGCCTACACCTGGCTGATGTCGAACAGCTGCTCGGACTGCTCGACCGGCTCGTCGACTCCGGTAAATCGGTCATCGTGATTGAGCACCACCAGGCGGTCATGGCGCACGCGGACTGGATCATCGACCTGGGCCCGGGCGCCGGCCACGACGGTGGGCGGGTCGTCTTCGAGGGAACGCCTGCCGACCTCGTCGCAACCCGCTCCACCCTCACGGGCAAGCACCTCGCTACGTACGTCGGAGCTTGACCGACGGCCGCCCAGGCGTGCTCGAATCCTTCGGAACTCCACCCATCGCGGAGCAGTCCCGCAGAAGTCGCGAACGCTGCGCGCCAGCGATCCCGGCAGATACCTTGCCGCCGATGCCGCACTAAACACCAATTAGCACGAAGCCGCCTTTTTCAATTTCAAACTGAGATGCGTTCGTGCCACGTATTGTCTGCCACCGGATGTGTAGGTGATCACCACCCCAGACAATCGGCCGGGGTCGGTTCCATTGCTTCTGACTTCGAGGACGAGGTCGTGCGCGGTTCTCGGCTCGATGACGGTGCCAATTGCTGGCTCTGCATTGGGCCAGTTGGTCGGAAATTGTTTGGTCGGCGGATACTGATCCAAAAGGAGGCGTGACCCGGTCGTGACGGGCATGAGGCTTGTCTTGCCCAGAACGGCATTTTTCGCATCAACTAGCACAATCGAGTCGATCGTAATATTCGACGTAAGGTCGCCGGGCAGGAGTACACCAAGCGCTGCATCCTTGAATTTCGGTGTGGGAGCGCAGACTGTGTCCTCGGAAGCGCTGAACTGCAGCGGACCGTCAGTCGACGGTCCGCTACAGCCCATCAAGAGAATGCAGGCTGCGGAGAGCGTCAGGGCGATACCTACCGCGGACCCGCGCCTCACTGCAGCACGATCCTCTGCGGCGGAATTCTCCATCTTTTCATGAATCGTCCTCGATTATCCGAAAGCGGTTGATCTTGACACCAATTCCGTGGTGGCGAAAGTCCGCCCAAAGGAGGACACCCAGATTCATGAACACAGCGCTGGCATTGATGTCGAGTCTCAACTTCACGGGCCAGAGGAAAGCTTCGACCTGCGGTGGATCGGAGGCCCTCAATTTGGCGGCAACGATGTGGTGGGGCGCCGTAGGACGACTTTTCGCATCAGATGCAATTGGTCCTGGACGGTATCCGATAATGCACATTATGTCAGGTCAGAGATTCTACGCCCTGCTTCGCGTGCGGCCTGGTGCAATTTGGACGTTGACTAGACCGCTCCCCCGAGAACGCACACGATCTATCCACTCGAACGGCTTGACGGGAGATCACCGGGCCGGAAGGTTCCTTCTCTGGCTTCACAGGTGCAGCACCGTTAGTCACGCCCTCTATTGACATTCGATAGATTGCTATTGATGATCGATAGATGAGCCTTCCTTCTCACCGTCCATCCTCAATCACCGCCGTTTTGACTTGGATAGCGTTAGGCATCCTCGCTTCCGGTGTCTTGCTCTCGGAAGTCCTGCTGTTCGACACCGCCCAATCGATGGCCAATCTGTATCCGGAGTTCGCACACTTGGAAGGCCCACTCGTTGCGATCGCGATCGCATTTGGTGTCTGCGTCGAAGCAGTGCTCACAATTACGGCTCTGCTCGTCGGATCAATCCGTCGCGGGCGGATCTTCGACAAGGGTGCGTCGAGGCTGGTCGACGCGCTCATAGGCGTATTGATCGCCGCAACGGCACTCATCGCGGCCGTCTTACCATTCATTCCAGGGCCACCCGCCCTAGCGCTTGCCCTCTTAGGCGGGGTGCTGGCGGGCACGGCATTCTTTCTGGTTGTACTGGTTCTGCGCTCATTGCTGCGGCAAGCCGCCTTTATGCGGCTTGAGCTCGACGAGGTGGTCTAGTGACAATACGCATCCTCATTGACAGGCTCCTCGTGGAGCGCGGAATGGGCGTAGGTGAGTTCGCAGCGGCCGTTGGCATCACGCCGGCAAATGTGGCAGTGCTCAAGAACGGCCGGGCGCGCGCCATCCGCTTCTCAACCCTCGACGCAATCTGCCGCGTGCTCGACTGCCAGCCGGGTGAGATTTTGCGGTGGGAAGAGGATTGAGGAGTTGGATATGAATCCGATGGCGCCTGGCGACACGGCGGGCACTCGAGTGGAAAAAAGGTTGGGGCGCGCCGCATTCGGTTCACGAATCGGTGGCTAGGAAGCGACCAGTTCGGCACGTGGCTAGGAACTTCACTGCGAATCGGAGCTTCCAGAGACTCAACAAACCCGCCGCTTTCAGCGCACGACCGTGACGTTCGCTAGGCGTTCCAAGTGCCGGCCCGCGGCTCAGGTTGGTGCAGAAGGTCCGTCAGCCTCGCGAGGTCATTCTGGGACAGCCCGATTTCGATCAGATATTCGCCGACGTCGAAACCGCCAATCCACTCGATCATGGCAGCGCGACGCTCTTCCACTCGAGCGGTGAGCTCTTCTTCTGAATAGACATCTTCACGAGATCTCTCAGGATGACGCGCCATATGCGCGTGGGCTTCTCTGAACGCCAGTTCGTAGTCGTCCGCGATGACTTCAGGCGACACCCCTGCTAGCGCAAGCAACATCGCCACCACCATCCCGGTGCGGTCTCGACCGCCTGAGCAGTGAACCAGGACCGCGCCGCGAGACTTCGCTATCGCCTCGAACACCACCAGGAATTTCGACGGGTAGAAAGCAAGGTTGTCGGCGTACGACCGCGGGTGGTCAAGCCAGGGTCCACACACACGCATGAACTCGGGATCGTCTGGGTCTTCCGTCGGTGCAAATCTGACATCGATACCGTCCATCGCGTCCGCGTCAATGACCGGGTGATAGTCGAGTCGCGAACGCTCAGCGTCGTTACGCAGATCGACGATGGTCCTTAGCCCTGCGCGCCGTGCTTCACGCCAGCCCTGATTCGTGAGTGTCTCGGGACGACCGCTCCGAAAGATGGTCCCCGCCCTGGTCTGCCCACGATCTGTCGGGAGTCCCCCAAGATCCGAAAGGTTGAAAGCTCCGTCCCACAAAGTCTCGGTCATGCCGCGAGAGCCTAGCTCAACCGATCGGAGGTTCAACTCGCGGGCAAGCTATGTCCGGCTAACCACTCGAGATCGCGCTAGTCGCAGGTCTTGCCAACGCCGACCGCATGCTCGAGTGGCCCCGAACCTCCCCGCTCGGCACTCGGATCCCGCACTTGCTGCCCGCGGCGTCTGCGGCGCACCATGAGATATGACCAAATATCTCATCTCGTTCCCCAGCAAGGCCATGGTGCTCACACCCGAGGAATTGTCGATTGCGTTCGTGGAGTCGCACGCAGTCATCGAGGAGGCGAAGGCCGCTGGCGCCTATGTGTTCGGCGGCGGGATTGACGAGGACGTCGACCCGGTGCTGGTCTCCGCCGACGGGACTGTATCCCCCGAGATCTATCCCGGCACGGAGATCAATGGCGGGTTCGCCGTCCTCGAGTTGCCAAACCGAAAGGCGGCCGAGGAGTGGGCCAGTAAGATCGCTGCCGCCTGCCGCTGCTCACAAGAACTCCGGGAGTTCATGTTCGATCCGCAAAGCTAGTGCTCGGCCCCCGCTCGCGCCCTGGGCGACAGACGCGAGCGGGACCAGATCCAGCCGGAAAATGGATGTCGCCCCTCCCCCGGGTCGCCGGCTAGCAGCCGTCAGCGCCAGAATTCGGCGAGTCGCCCCGCGATGGCTCGGCCTTGCTCGTAGCCTCCCCGTGCCGCCGGCAGACGGGTCGACGGATCCAACGCGTTGGCGTTGAACACGTCACCCGCGCCAGCATCCGGAAAGACCGTCTCGACCGTGCTGCCCCCCGCGCGCAATTCGTCCACCTGGGTTGCGAGGTCCATGCCCCACTCCCGCGGCGTCCGCGACCTGCCGCCGAATGGTTCCAGCACCAACACCCGTTCGTATCCAGCCGCCAGGTCCGCGTTCGAGCTGCGTCGATAGCCGCCGTTGATGTACCGGTTCTCGCCGATGCGGTAGGGCGTCATCGCCGACGTGCTGGCGGCGACGGCGTCCACAAGGTCGACTCCGCTGTGGCGGTCGAACACGACGGGTTCACCGGACTGGGCATCGACCGCCGTGATGAGCAGGGGCTGTTGCGGCCAGTCGTGGCTGGGAAGCCGAGCCGCGACGATGTCGTGCCAGCGGGATTGGCTGGAGCCGTCGGACGCATCCATCTCGAGCGCCGCGGCGCCAATCCTGCGGCGCATGTCGGAGGCATCTTCGGCAGAACCGATGATTGCGTTTGACCAGTCCATGTACGCCGGACCTGAGAGAGACGGCGCGCGTCGCCCGCCCGACCCTGCGCCGCCTGCCTGTGGCTGAGGCACCTCGGCGAGGATGGCGGCATACGGGTCCCCCGGCAGTGTCCCGCTGGTGATCTGGGCCGCAACAGTGGATCCCGCCGACGTCCCGATGATGACATCGGCGTCAGTGACATCGACCCCGGCGTCGGACAGGCCGGCGATGAGACCGAGCTGCCACGCATTGCCTGCTGCACCGGCACCGGCGAGAACTAGGGCTGTAGAGAAGTGGTGTCCCGAGACGTTGTGAGAGGTCGTCTCCGAGTCGAACTGAGATGAATCATTCATAGTCGTAGCTTTCTGAGAGTGCGTGCAGCGCTCCCCGCGACGGCTACGTCAGTCGCGCGATCGTGAACTCAAAGGAGCGCCCAGAGTGGACAGTGTGTGCATCGGGCTCACCTCCTCGAATCGTGTCACGTTCGTCAAGAATGCTAGTGGGTCTGGATCCAGCATGCCCGCCTTTAGTGAAAACAGATGACCCGCTCCCGAAGTTTCGGGAGAGCCCGACATGTCGCTCCAAGTGGTTGCGGGATTGGCAATCGAGGGATATCGTACAAACAAATGGTTGTATTAGAACTCTCCGATCACGACGTGAACCGCATCTTCCGCGCCCTCGCGGATGCGACGCGACGCGACATCGTGCGCCGCACGCTGGTCGCCGATGTGTCGGTGTCGCAGTTGGCCGCCTCCTACGAGATGTCCTTCGCGGCAGTTCAGAAACACGTCGCAGTTTTGGAGGACGCGAGGCTTGTGACCAAAGAACCACGCGGCCGTGAGCGGATGGTGCGGGGAAATCTCGATCGCATCCGCCAGGCGCAGCACCTGCTGGACCACTTCGAGGAGCTGTGGCGGTCGCGCATCGACCGCCTCGACATCCTGCTGGCTGAAGGCGATCCCGCTCCATCTGATACCTAACGAAAGGCGCGCCATGCCCGTCACCTCCGTCGAGAAGGACCTCGACCAACTCACCATCACGATCGTCGCTGACTTCGCGGCGCCACTAAGCCGACTCTGGGATGCCTACACCGATCCGCGTCAGCTCGAGCGGTTCTGGGGACCGCCGACCTACCCGGCAAAGTTCCTGCGGCACGACGCCGTGGCTGGCGGACGCAGCGTGTACTCGATGACCGGCCCAGAGGGAGACACGCACTACGGCTGCTGGGACTGGACCTCAGCCGAAGCTCCGCGCGCGTTCGAAGTGCTCGACAGCTTCGCAGATGCCGCGGGCGTGCCGAACACCGACTTCCCGACCACGCGGATGGACTTCAATTTCGAGGAGACGAATAGCGGCAGCCGCCTGAGGACAACCTCGCACTTCGACTCACTGGAGCAGATGCAGCAGCTCATTGAGATGGGGATGCTCGAGGGCACTCGTGAAGCGATGTCCCAGATCGACACCGTGCTGGCCGACCTGGCGTCGTTCGCCACCGAGCGCGCGGCGGAGGCGCACATCCTCAGCGATACCCAGGTGCGGGTGGCGCGGGTGATCCGCGGCACCGTCGACCAAGTCTGGCGGGCACATACCGAATCCGAACTCATGAAGCAGTGGCTGCTCGGACCGGATGGATGGTCGATGCCGGTATGTGAGGTGGCAACCGAGGTCGGCGACAGCTATCGCTACGAATGGCAACAGAACGGCGGCGACAACCGATTCGGTTTCACCGGCGAGCTGCTCGAGTCGCAGAAACCGTATCGCACAGTGACGACCGAGGCGATGATCGGGATGGACTACCCGGCAACGCTCAACGAGTTGACCCTCACGGCCGTCGAGGGCGGAACCCTGGTCTCCCTCGTCATCACCTACGCGAATGCCGAGCAGCGCGACGCGATCCTCGCGACCGGCATGACCGGCGGCATGGAGACGAGCTACCAGCGCCTCGAGGGACTGCTGCAGCCCACCCACGCATAAGTCCCTATGATTCGGGAAGCGCCCCGCAGGATGAGACAGGAGACGAACCCGAGTGAAGGCCGATTTCAAGAAGCAGATCGAGACCTACAGCGCCCGGCGCGGGACGTTCTCGATCGTGACAGTGCCTTCATTGCAGTACCTCATGATTGACGGCCACGGCGACCCCAACACCGCGAAGGCATACCAGGACGCTCTTACCTCGCTCTACCCGCTCGCGTACAAGCTGAAGTTCTTCAGCAAGGGCGAGCTCGATCGCGATTACTCGGTGATGCCCCTCGAAGCACTGTGGTGGTCGGACGACATGGACTCCTTCACCACTGCGCGAGACAAATCCCGCTGGGAGTGGACGCTCATGAACATGCTCCCCGAGTGGATCACTCGAGAGCACCTGGACGCCGCACGCGAGATGGTCGCCCAGAAGGGTGGCGCGCCTGCGCTCGACGCGGTCCGACTCGAACAGTTCGATGAGGGCCTGAGCGTGCAGACGCTCCACGTCGGCTCCTACGACGACGAAACACCTGTGCTCGACGCAATGCACAACGAGTTCATCCCCGCCAACCGGCTGCAGCTGACCGGCAAACACCACGAGATCTACCTCAGCGATGCCCGCCGCACCTCCCCCGACAAACTCAGGACGATCCTGCGCCAGCCTGTCGCCAAGTCGCGCGAATAGACCGCTTTTTCCGGTGGGACTCTCACTTACTAGTCTTCCGCCGCCGGTGCTCGTCTCTTCTGGCCGGAGGGTGGCGTTGGGGCTCCAGCGGTCCGAATCCTTCGGGTTGCCGTTGTCACCAGCGACAGTATTAAGAGCCAACCGGCGCAGGCAAGAGCGAGTGCGGTCGCGCCGATGTGTTCCAGGAGGAGTCCGCCCGCGATTGTGCCGACCGACATCGCGCCGGTTGTGAGGGTGGCTACCGCGCTGTTGGTACGACCGCGCATGTGGTCCGGAGTGATCGTCAGGCGATAGGTATTCATCGCCACCGAATAGATCGGCACGAGAAGACTCTCCAGCATGGCGACGAGCGCAAGCCAGGCCCACGAAGGTGCGACTGCGTACAGCGGGAAAGCGGCTGCTTCGGCCCAGAGAAGCAGGATCGCGACTCTCCCCAGCGGATAGCGTTTCGTGACCCGAGCTGCCAATAAGCCGCCGAGGAGCCCGCCGACCCCGGCCCCTCCGAACACCAGGCCGATCTGCAATGCATCGGCGCCGACATTGCGCGCCAGCTCGATAATGAGCAGATACCCGGCGCCGTACCGAAGGCCGTCCGCTGCCTCCACCAGGGTCAGCAGACGAATCAAAGGCTGACGCCAGACCCAGACGAGCCCCTCGCGAATTTCCGCGACGAGCTCCCCGGGGCCGCGCACCGATTTTCCGCGGGGCTCCTGGAACTGAGTTCGAATAGCTTGCAGTGTGGTCGCGGAGACGAGGAATGAGATCACGTTCACCAGGAACGGGATCGACTTGCCCACCGCGTACGCCGCTCCTGCGAGAGCCGACCCGGCGATACCTACTGCGCTGGATGCCGCCTGACTGATTCCCAGCGCCGCCGGCAGCTGGCCATGCCCGACAACGTGCGGCATCGCCGTGCTGTTCGCTGTCTGAAAGAGCACCCCGAGCGCGCCGGTCACGACTGCGACCACATACAACTGGGGAATGCTCACCGCGTTCCAGATGTAGGCGACCGGGATGGAGACCGTGACGACCGCGCGCCCCACCTCGGACCAGATCATCGTGCGCTTTCGGTCCCACCTGTCGACCAGTGCGCCTGCCACCAGCCCGAACAGGAGGTACGTCGCAGTGCTGATCGCGAGGATCGCGCCCGCCTGTACCGCGGACCCAGTGAGCGCGAGCACCACCAGAGGCAGAGCAAGGCTTTGCAACTGGTTACCCACCTGCGAGACGAGTTGGCCTCCGATGAGGAGGCGGAAGTCGGTGTTTCTCGAAAGTGCCGTTGGCACATCATTTTTCTTTTGCATCTGAGAATCCCTGTTAACTTTGCGCACCCAGGGCGCGCCCGAAATTTGGCGGTGAGGGATGCAGTCGGGCGTCGCGCTTGATAGGCGACGGCTTGGAGCGAGGTCGATGACCATTCGCCAGCAGGATTCTGCGCCCGAAAATGGGCAGACCCCTCCGCTGCATCAAGCTCAGACGCTAAGACTTGCGGAGATTCACGATCAGCATCCTAGACTCACGCGGGATGAGCGCGCTCGGCCGACAGGCCGGCTCGAGCGATGACTTGGCGAGTCAGCGCCAGCTGCCCAGCTTTTCGGGGTTGCGCGTTACCCAGAGCTGGGAAATACGGCCCTGTGAGATTGCGATCGATGCGACAGCCAACACGTCTCCCGCGTGATTGCGGCCGACCAGCCCGGGGCGGCCATTCACGGTTGTGAGGTGGAAGGCCAGGTCGCTCTGTCGGCTGTACAGGTCGAGCAGATACCGGGCAATTCTCTCTGCTCCTTCGATCGGTTCGATGGCCGCCGCCACCACGCCGCCCCCGTCGGGGACGGCGGTGGAATCCGGATCGAGGATGCGGATGAGGGCCTCCAGATCGCCCGTCTCCAGCGCTTCCTTGAAGGTGGACACGATTCGCGCGTGCTCTCGAGTCGAGATCTGGTCTTCGCGGGTCTTGCGGACGCGGCGACGAGCGGACGACGCGAGCTGCCGGCAGGCCGCCGGGGAACGTCCCACGATCTCGCCGATCTCGGCGAAGGTGTACCGGAAGACGTCGTGCAGAACGAACGCTACCCGTTCGGCGGGAGTCATTGACTCGAAGACGACGAGGAGGGCCGTGCTCAACGATTCGTCCAACGAGACGCGATCCGCGGGGTCCGCTGAGCGATCGGGTACGTGGCTGGTCCATTGCGCCTCTGCCGAGACGGGTTCCGGCAGCCATTCCCCGACGTACGCTTCGCGCCGTGACCGGGCCGAACCGAGCATGTCCAGGCAGATCCTGGTCGTCACCGTGACGAGCCAGCCGGTGGACGAGACGATGGCAGACCGGCCCTCATCCGGCAACGCGTACCAGCGAAAAAACGCCTCCTGCACCGCATCCTCTGCCTCGGATACCGAGCCGAGCAGACGATACGCGACATTCATCAGTAGCCCGCGATCCATAGCGACGGATGTCACTTGCCGTTCTCCTCTCGACAGGTTCTGTTCATAGAGAAGACGAATCGTCGCCCAGGAACGTGAGGCGGCACCGCACTCGGCTGCGCGACCTCACATTCGGTTCGGCTATGTCGTCGTGGAATCAGGGGCACCAATGCCTCCTGAGGAATCGAGACCAACGTCATGTACGTCATCATCACCATCGTCGTAATCGCAGCCAATGGCTTCATATCCATCGCCACTCTCGCGCATGCGAAGTTCGTCATCGCGAACTTCGGAGAGGTACAGGTGCGCCCGTCGGTGCTTCCCCTGGCGGCTGTGCTGCAACTGGCCGGCGCGGCAGGCTTGCTCCTAGGACTGCTGGGGTGGAGGGCCATCGGTATCGCGGCAGCAATTGGCCTGGTGCTCTTCTTCGTCGTCGCGGTCATCATCCACCTGAGAAGCCGCGCTTTCCGCAGCATCTCCAGCCCGGCGATCTTCCTGTTGCTCGCCATCGGCGCCCTCCTGGTCGAGGTGCTGCGATGAACCACTTCCAGGACCTCGCTGAGCGCGGGCAGCCACCTCCCACTAGCCCGCTGGGGTGGCGTCCGCGACGAACCTGACGAGTTCGTCCGCCATCGCCGAGGCTTCCCAAGCGTGATTCTGCCCCGCGAGCGACTTCTGCGTCGCTCCCGGCACCGCGGCCACGATCCGGTCCGCCGCCTGCCGCATGATGGGCATCGCCTCGGCGCCGTAGAGCACCTCGACAGGTATGCGCACATCGGCCAGCAGCTCCGCCAACGATGCCGACTCGGCCCACGCCAGCGAATCGGCGTCCGGGCCGAGGCTGGGCACCTGCGCCAGCATCGATGGCCAGATGGGCGAATTCCTAGCCCCCTCCAGCCACTCCGGCGGCATGTCTTTCATGTAGTACGACTGCGCGCCATCGAAATCTCCGGCCGCGGTGAGTCGCGCAACCTCTTCCGCCCACGCCCCTGCTCCCCCGGAGATTCCGCCGATGGGTGCCTCCCAAAGAACAAGGCCCGTCACCGGCAAACCGGATGCGGCCGCCGCGAGCGCAATCGTGCCGCCGGAGGAGTGCCCGCACAGCACCGCGCTGCCACCGGTCGCCTCGATCAACGCGCGGATCGCCGCCAGTTCGCGCGCCAGGTCGATCGTTCCCTCGACCTGGCTCTCTCCTCGCCCAAGGCGGTCATAAACCACGGGCGTGATGCCATGCTCGGCGACCAGCGCCGCCGTCGCGCTGGTCAGGGGGTCGCTCCCCCGGTGCGGTCCGGCTCCCGCAACAAAAATCAGGGTCGGACCGGTTCCGAGCCGGTCGTATCCGACGCTGTCACCCGCAATTGTTGTCACGAATTCGGTCATGGCACGCAGTCTATCCAGAATGTTTACGGTGTCTACATATGTTGGCGACCTTCTCGCCGCTCGCGAAGTGCTCGCCTAACATCGAGGACATGCCCACGACTCGCTGCCCCTGCTCGTCGGGACTTACCTACGACGAATGCTGCGGACCGATCCACAGCGGCACGGCTCTCGCACCGACCGCGGAGCGCCTGATGCGATCGCGGTTCTCGGCATTCGCACTCGGCGATGCGTCCTACCTGCTCGCGAGCTGGCATCCGAGCACTCGCCCGGCCGATCTCGTTCTGGACGCAGACCGGCACTGGGTGAGCCTCGAGATTCTCGGCCGCACCGGCGGCAGCATGCTCGATACCACCGGAACTGTGGCATTCCGTGCGCGCTACCGCACCGCCGCCGGGTCCGCCGAGCAGCGGGAGAACAGCCTGTTCGTGCGTGAGAACAAGCGCTGGTACTACGTCGACGAGGCGTGAATCCTGTCGGCGACCGCGCGCAACCGACTACATGGCCTGTGAGGCGTGCAGGCGCGAGATCCGTCTCCGTGCTGCCGTTTCACTCGGAGTCTCGGTGCCCAGAGACGTGCTGACGACACCGAGCAGCAGCCGGGTCGCGGTGATGGCTGGCCACCAGGGACGGCGCAGGCCGAGCAGTCGCCGATACGGACGAGGCAGGGATGCGGCGGCGCCCGCGAATAGGACCCGGTAGCCGAGCCGGAGTTGTTTCGGCAGCGGCGGCCGGCGCAGGAACCGCACGGCCTCAACGACCCGCTCATCCGGCTTCGCGTGCGCGGTGAAGGCGAGCATCTGGGCATCCAGCTCGGCAACGGATGTCGGCGCGTTCTCGACGCCCATCAGCTCGGCCGCGCGGGCCCACTCCCCCACGTACTGGTCCGGTCCCCCGGGAATTTCGCCGCCCCACAGCAGGTGCGCGCCGAGGAAGGCTTCGGTGAATGCGTCGTGCACCCAGCGCAGGAGTTCGGCGTCATTCGCGGAATAGTCCTGGTCCGAGCCGTCGGCATCGACATAGCTGCCCGTGACGTGCTCGTGCAGCCGACTGACGAAGGCCGAGGCGCCGGTCGCCGCGGCGCGGTCGCCGAATGACGTGGTCATCACCCAGCGCACGGTGCCATCGAGGCGCCCCATCGGATCCTGCCGGTAGCGCGACCAGTCGTGCACACCCGCCATGGCGCCGGGATGCAGCGTCTGTAGTAACAGTGCGCGGATGCCCGCGACCATCGCCGGCAGGGCGCCATTCACCGCCCAGACGGCGCTGCCCGGCCCGAAGAATCCTTCGTCGTCGCCCTGCTCGAGCGCGACAGTCCACTCGGGTCGCGGACGTGGGCCCGCCAGCCCGCGCACGAGGTACCTGCCGAGAGGGCCGATGCGCCGGGGTTGGTCCACTCCCCTATTGTGCGCCGATTCGCTGCGAGCGAGCCCGGCGTCGCGACGTCGGACCGTACGCTCGAGGGATGACCCGCTACGTCACCGTGCTGCCGCTCGAGCCGCTGGCCGTCGGCGATGGTTTCAGCGTGAGCTCCTGGCCCCTGCACGTCACTATCGTTCCGACCTTTGAGACCGAGCTGTCCCCTCAGGCGGTCGGCGCAGCCATCGATTTCGCGACGGTGGGACAGGCCCCCATCGCGGCGGTGGTCGGTGAGGATGCCATGTTCGGCTCCTTCGGCACCGTCAGGGTCGCGCTCGTCACCCCGTCGCCCCCGCTCGACACGCTGCATCGTGCCTCTCTCGCGGGCGTCGCGGCCCTTGGCGCGGTGTTCGACGACCCACAGTTCATCGGCGACGGGTATCGCCCGCATGTCACAGCGACTCGGCGTCGGCGATCGAATCCGGGCGACATCCTGCGGCTATCCCAAATCGCACTGGTCGACATGAAGCCGAGCGGCGAAGCAAGCGAACGCCGGGTCGTCTGGGCGAAAACCCTGGGCTAGGCCGCGTGGCACCGGCCTCTCCGGGCAAAGGGTAACTTAGTTGACATGACAACCGTTCCGCGCATCCTCATCGTCGTTGCAAGCACCCGAACCACCCGGTTCGCGGATGTCCCCCTCCGCTGGCTACTGGAACGCACCCGCCACCGCACCGACTTCGAATTCGAGGTGCTGGACCTGCGCGACCACCCCATGCCCTTCTATGACCTGCCCTTGTCGCCGGCCATGTCTCCGCGCAACTACACCACGGCGGAGGAGCGCCGCATCGGCCCCATCCTCGACGCCGCAGACGGGTTCCTTCTCATCACCAACGAGTACAACCACGGCTACTCCGCCGCACTGAAGAATCTCCTCGACCACTTCTTCGTCGAGTTCAATCGCAAACCGGTCGCTTTCCTCGGTTACGGGAGCGTCGGCGCGAGCCGCGCGATCGAGCAGCTGCGCCAGGTTACGTCCGAGCTCGAGATGGTCTCGGTGCGGCCCTCGGTGCACCTGCTGGGCCTGCAGATGATTGCGATCCGGCAGGATCCCGCTGCTGCCGTCGACATCTTTGCCAGCCTGGAGCCGCGCCTGGACGTGCTGCTCACCGACCTGCACTGGTGGTCGTCGGCCCTGATTGCCGCGCGGGCCGCGAACGCCGACAGCGACGCGGCCTGACGGGACCCGGTTCAGCCCGAAGCGACGATCGGCCTAGCGATCCGGAAACCCGGCCTCGATGAGTGCCGTGAGCGCCGCGACGGCCGCATCCGCGTCGGGACCTTCCGCCGCTACCGTCACTGCGCTGCCGACCGGCAGGCCGAGGGCCATGAGGCTGAGCACTCCCTTGCCGTTGGCACCGTTCGCGGTGATCGCGCTCTCGAACGAATTCGCCAGCGCGACGAATTCGGCGGCGGGGCGCACGTGCAGCCCCTCCTCGTTCACGAGGATCGCGGTCGCGGAGGCGGTAGTCATCCGTTCCATCATGTCGTGCGGCTCGACTGCCGCGCGAATCGTGCGTCTGCTCGTAGTCTGGCTTCGTGGCGAACTACGTTGTTGCGATCGACCAGGGTACGACGAGCACGCGGGCGATCATCTTCGACCATGACGCGGCGATTGTCGCCGTCGGCCAGAAGGAGCACCGCCAGATCTTCCCCCGCGCCGGTTGGGTAGAGCACGATCCGCTTGAGATCTGGAAGAACACGCGTGAGGTGATCGGCCTCGCGCTCTCCAAGGCTGACCTCACCCGCCACGACATCGCGGCCGTCGGCATCACGAACCAGCGCGAGACCGCCGTCGTGTGGGAAAAGGCGACCGGGCGGCCCGTCTACAACGCCATCGTGTGGCAGGACACCCGAACGCAGCCGATGGTCGATGCGCTGGCCCGGAATGGTGGTGTCACGCGTTTTGCCAGGAAGACCGGGCTGCCGCTCGCCACCTACTTCTCCGGCACCAAGATCGCCTGGATACTCGAAAATGTCGAGGGCGCCCGCGAGAAGGCGGATGCCGGAGAACTGCTCTTCGGCACGACCGACACCTGGGTCACCTGGAACCTCACCGGGGGCACGGACGGCGGCGTGCACGTCACCGACGTCACCAACGCATCCCGCACCCTGTTCATGGACCTGGAGACTCTCGACTGGGACGACGACATCCTCGCCGCGTTCCGCGTGCCCCGGTCGATGCTGCCCGAGATCCGCAGCTCTTCCGAGGAGCTCGGCCGCATCGAGTCGTCGAGCCTGCTGCGCGAGGTACCGATCACGGGCATCCTCGGCGACCAGCAGGCTGCGACTTTCGGACAGGCCGCCTTCGACGCCGGCGAATCGAAGAACACCTACGGGACCGGCAATTTTCTTATCGTCAACACGGGCGAGGACATCGTCCACTCGACCAATGGTCTCCTCACCACAGTGGGATATCGCCTGGGCGATGCTCCACCGCACTACGCCCTCGAGGGCTCGATCGCCGTCACCGGCTCCCTCGTGCAGTGGCTGCGCGACAACCTCGGCCTTATCTCCGAGGCCGCAGAAATCGAGACACTCGCCCGCAGCGTCGACGACAACGGCGGCGTCTATTTCGTGCCCGCGTTCAGCGGCCTGTTCGCGCCCTACTGGCGTCCGGATGCGCGTGGCGCGATCGTCGGACTCACCCGTTTCGTGAACCGTGGCCACATTGCGCGCGCAGCCCTCGAAGCGGTCGGCTTCCAGACGCGCGACGTGCTGGATGCCGTGACAGCAGACTTCGGCGCGGAGCTGGAGGAACTGAAGGTGGACGGCGGCATGGTCGCCAACGACGCGCTGATGCAGTTTCAGGCCGATATCCTCGGGGTTCCCGTCGTGCGACCGGTCGTCACGGAGACCACCGCGCTCGGCGCCGCCTACGCCGCCGGCCTTGCGGTCGGCTTCTGGAAGGATCTCGACGACCTGCGCTCCCACTGGCGCGAGGACAAGCGCTGGGAGCCGTCGATGGATGCTTCCGAGAGAGATCGCCTGTTGCGCAACTGGAAGAAAGCGGTCACCAGGACCTTCGACTGGGTCGACGAGGACGTGGAATAGCGCGAGCGGGCCACGAGCCTACGAATTGGTCGCCGCCACCCACTCATCGAGCTTGCGGGCTGCCGCACCTGAATCGACGGCCTCCGCCGCCACCTGCAGCTTCGCCGCGAGCCGGCTGAGGAATGGATCGCGCAGCTTGTCGGCATCCTGGGCGAGCTCGAACGACACGAGGCCCGCGGCAGCGTTCAGCAGCACGATGTCACGCACAGGTCCGCGCTCCCCGGCAAGGACGCCTCGCGCGACCTCCGCGTTATAGGTCGCGTCCTTGCCCAGCAGCGCCTCGATGGGCGCTCGCGGGATGCCCAGGTCGATCGGGTCGAGGTCGTGTTCGGTGACCGAGCCGCGCGAAATCTCCCAGACGTGACTGTGCCCGGTCGTCGTCAGCTTGTCGATGCCGTCGTCGCCGCGATAGACCAGCGCCGTCGCGCCGCGACTTTGGAACACACCGACCATGAGCGGCACCCGCTCGAGGTTCGCCACACCGACGGCTGATGCCTCCGGCCGGGCCGGATTCGACAGCGGGCCGAGGATGTTGAACAGGGTCGAGATTCCGAGTTCCCTGCGCGTGGCACCCGCATGGCGGAAGCCGGGGTGGAATGTCGCGGCGAAGGCGAACGTGATGCCCGTCTCCCCGAACACCTCGGCGGTGCGCTCGGCACTGATGTCGATGTTCACCCCGAGTGCACCCAGCAAATCCGAGGCTCCGGATGCCGAACTCGCCCCGCGATTGCCGTGCTTGACAACCGGTACCCCGGCCGCTGCCGCGATGATCGAGGCCACGGACGAGATGTTGAGCACCGCCCCGTACGGGTCTCCCCCGGTGCCCACGATGTCGAGGGCCATGGGATCAATGGGCAGCGGAAGCGAACTGCCAAGGGCGGCATCCCGAAACCCGACCAACTCATCGACTGTCTCACCCTTGATGCGCAGCGCCACCAGGAGACCGGCCAGCTGGGCGGAAGTCGCTTCTCCCGCCATCACCTGCTGCATGGCCCATGTGGCTTCGCTGATCGAGAGGTCCGAGCCCTCCACGAGCGTGCTGAGAATCGCCGGCCAGCTCAGGTTCTTGGTCATGCTCGAAATCCTAGCCATCCGTCCCACGACCGGCGCGGGATGGGCCTGATTGCCCCTCCCAATAAGCCATAATGGACAAGTGACGACAACCTCAGTTGCGCGACCAGTGAGCGCCCCCGTAGTAGTAAATCGTCCGAGCGTGGTCGCGGTCGGCACGATCGTCTGGCTGGGCAGCGAGGTCATGTTCTTCGCCGGCCTGTTTGCCATCTACTTCACGCTTCGGTCGGTATCCCCCGACCTGTGGGCATCCCAGACACCGCACCTGAACGTTGTTTATGCCGGTATCAACACCTGCGTGCTCGTCGCCTCGTCCTTTACCTGCCAGTTCGGCGTCTTCGCTGCCGAGCGACTGCAGCCGCGGCGCAAGAGCTGGAAGATCAGCGAGTGGGGCATGGTCGAGTGGTTCTTCGTGACCTACGTCATGGGCGCCCTCTTCGTTATCGGCCAGGTCTTCGAGTACGCAACGCTGGTCAGCGAGGGCGTTCGCCTCGACTCCTCGGCATACGGCTCAGCGTTCTATCTGACGACCGGCTTCCACGCCCTGCACGTCACCGGCGGACTCATCGCCTTCCTCCTTGTGATTGGTCGCGCATACGCGGCCAAGAACTTCGGCCACAAAGAGGCGTCGAGCGCAATCGTCGTCTCCTACTACTGGCATTTCGTCGACGTCGTGTGGATCGGCCTCTTCGCCGTCATCTACCTCCTGAAATAAGAAGCGGAACCTCGAAACCCATGGCGAAGAATTCTTCCTCACCCGTCAAGTCCCGCGCAGCCGGCCGCCGTTCTCCCCTGGCGTCGGTCGCCCTGATCGTCATCGGCCTCATGTCGACCGGTGGCGCCTACGCGCTGTTCACGTCATCCGCTACGGCTGACAGTTCCGTCGTCAAGACTCAGGTTGTCGAAGAGGGCGCAAAGCTCTACGCAGCCAACTGCGCGACCTGCCACGGTCTGAACCTCGAGGGTTCGGGCACCGGTCCGTCGCTGCTTGGCGTCGGCGCTGCTGCCACCCAGTTCCAGGTCGGCACGGGCCGCATGCCGCTCGCTGCATCCGGTCCGCAGGCGCCGCAGAAGCCCGCGCAGTTCACCGACGCGCAGGTCAACGCCCTCGCGGCCTTCGTCGCCTCGAAGGCGCCCGGCCCCGCTGCTCCGACCGCGGCCCAGCTGACCGCCAGCAATGACCCGGCGAAGGGTGCGGAGCTGTTCCGTATCAACTGCGCGATGTGCCACAACGTCGCGGGTGCCGGCGGCGCTCTCACCGAGGGCAAGTACGCACCGTCCCTCTCCGGCGTATCGGCGAAGTACGTGTGGGACGCCATGGTGAGCGGGCCGCAGAACATGCCGGTCTTCAACGACAACAACATCTCGCCCGAAGACAAGGCGAACATCATCACGTACCTGAAGTACCTGGACAAGACGCCCTCCGTCGGCGGCTATGACCTCGGCAACCTCGGCCCGGTATCGGAGGGTCTGTTCATCTGGATCTTCGGCCTCGGTACGGTTGTCGGCATCACCATCTGGCTCACCGCGAAGTCGAACTAGCGAATAACCGGATGTCACACGCAGCGCAGCAGTTGAAGGGAAATTCATGGCACAGCACGACGACGGTGTGACGGACGGCTCGCCCGTGGACGATCACACCGCTGCCGGCTCATCGCTCGAGAAGGCGATGCCGCACGACTCAGGCATCGCCGTTCTCACGGACGACCTCATGGAGAACCCGGGATTCCCACCGCACCGCCCGCGGCAGACCGATCTCGACCCGAAGAAAGACAAGCGCGCCGAGAAGCAGGTCACCTTCCTGTTCTACCTCTCGATCGTGGGCAGCATCTTCGCGGTCGCCGCCTACGTGGCGTTCCCGATCGTGCCGGGTGATATGGAGTCGGTTCGCACGAACAACCTGCTGCTCGGTCTCGGCATCGCACTCGGCATGCTCGGAATCGGCCTCGGTGCAGTGCACTGGGCCAAGCAGCTCATGAGCGACATCGAGCTCGTCGAGGAACGCCACGGAACCCGCGGCACAGATGCGACTCGCGCCAAGGCTGTCGAAATCTTCGCCCTCGGCAACAAGGAGTCCGGGTTCACTCGCCGCGGCCTCATCCGCAACAGCCTGATCGGTGCGCTCGTGCTCACCCCGATTCCTGCCGTCGTGCTGTTCCGCGACCTGGCGCCGGCCGCCGATCCGATCCCGCTGCTGCAGCACACCGTTTGGAAGAAGGGAACGCGCCTGACGCGCGACCCCAGCGGTACGCCCATCAAGGCGTCGGATGTCACCATCGGTTCGGCGTTCCACGTCATTCCCGAGGGCCTCAACGAACTCGACGACAAGCTCGAAGAGAAGGCGAAGGCAGCAGTGCTGCTCATGCGCCTGAAGCCCGAAGACCTGCACGTAACCGCGGGCCGCGAGACCTGGAACTACGACGGCATTGTCGCGTACTCCAAGATCTGCACCCACGTCGGTTGCCCGGTGGCCCTGTATGAGCAGCAGACACACCACCTGCTCTGCCCCTGCCACCAGTCGCAGTTCGATATCACCCACGAGGCCGCGGTCATTTTCGGTCCGGCAAATCGACCTCTTCCCCAGCTGCCGATCACCATCGACAGCGAGGGATACCTCGTCGCACGCAGCGACTTCCACGAACCAGTAGGACCCAGCTTTTGGGAGCGTCAGTTTTGACCACTGCAACTCGATCACCCGCAGCACCCGTCGAGGAGAGCCGCGGCTCGCGATTCACCGGGTGGGCTGCCAACTACGTCGACGAGCGCACCAGCATCTCCGGCCTCGTCAAGGAACTCGGGCGCAAGATCTTCCCCGACCACTGGTCCTTCATGCTGGGCGAGGTCGCGCTCTACAGCTTCGTCGTCATCCTGCTGTCGGGGACGTTCCTCACGTTCTTCTTCCAGGCATCCATGACATCGGTCATCTATGACGGCTCGTATGCGCCGCTCAAGGGCATCGAGATGTCCAACGCCATGCAGTCGACGCTGGACATTTCCTTCGACATCCGCGGCGGCCTGCTCATGCGGCAGATCCACCACTGGGCCGCGCTGCTGTTCATCGCGTCCATCGGCCTGCACATGCTGCGGATCTACTTCACCGGTGCCTTCCGCAAGCCCCGCGAGATCAACTGGGTCGTCGGCTTCATCCTCTTCATCCTCGCGATGGCCGAGGGCTTCACCGGCTACTCGCTTCCGGATGACCTGCTCTCCGGCAACGGACTGCGCATCATCGACGGACTGATCAAGGGCATCCCGATCGTGGGAACCTGGATTTCCTACTTGCTGTTCGGGAGCCAGTTCCCCGGCACGGACATCGTTCCCCGGCTGTTCACGCTGCACATTCTGCTGCTGCCGGCCATTCTCGTCGCCGCGCTGGGCATCCACCTGGTGCTGCTCGTCATCAACAAGCACACGCAGTTCGCCGGCCCCGGCAAGACGAACAACAACGTCGTCGGTGTTCCGATCATGCCGACCTTCGCTGCGAAGGCCGGTGGATTCTTCTTCATCATCTTCGGCGTGATCGCCCTGATCGCTTCGCTCTTCACGATCAACCCGATTTGGACCTACGGTCCGTACGACCCCTCCCCTGTCTCCGCGGGAACCCAGCCTGACTGGTACATCGGATTCGCGGATGGTGCGCTGCGTCTCGTCCCGCCCCACCTCGAGTGGCTGTGGGGACCGTACACGTTCTCGCTCAACATCTTCCTGCCCGTCGTCGTGCTCGGACTGTTCATCGTCGTGGTGATGTTCTACCCGTTCCTCGAGGCATGGGTCACGGGCGACAAGCGCGAGCACCACATCGCTGACCGGCCGCGCAACGCGCCCACCCGCACCGCGATCGGCGCTGCCGGCGTCACCTTCTACGCGGTGCTGTGGGGGGCGGCCAGCTCCGACCTCATCGCCACCCACTTCCTGATCAGCATCGAGGGCGTCATCACGACGCTGCAGATCCTGCTCATCGTCGGCCCGATCATTGCCTACTTCGTCACGAAGCGGATCTGCATCGGCCTGATGAAGAAGGACCGCGAGATCGCGCTGCACGGCTACGAGAGCGGACGGATCGTGCGCCTGCCCGGTGGCGAGTACATCGAAGTGCACGAGCAGCTCGACCCGTACGAGCGTTGGCGCCTCATCAGCTTCGAGGATTACCAGCCGCTCATGGTTCGCCCGAACGCGAAGGGCGAGATCACCGTTGCCCAGCGCGTGCGTGCCGGATTGTCCAACTGGTTCTTCGAGGACCGCATCGCGCCGGTATCGCGAACCGAACTTGCCGCGGCCCACGGGGACGCGCACGGTGCGCTCGAGGGCGACGCGGGCGCGCACGGTGCGATCGGGCACTAGCGCGCGATGCCCTCGGGCGTGATGCCTAAGGCGTGATCCCCTCGGGGCGTGATGCTCAGGCGTGGGGCGTGGGGCGCGAAGCTCACGGTGTGATGCCCTCGGGCGTGATCGTTGCGCGTGGTGCCTTGAGCGCGGTGCCTTGAGCGTGGTGCCTCGGGCGTGGTGCCTCGGGCGCGATGTGTTAGGCGTGATGCCTAGGGCGTGATTCGCCAAAGCCGGGCTGTCCTTCGGGCAGCCCGGCTTTGTGCGTCGTGTCGCGACGGGCTGCGGCCGCCGCCATCAGCCACCACTACTGCCGCCCTTTTGCCACCGCACATGTTCCCTCCCGGAACAACTGTGCACGGGCGCCCGGGCACATTCGCCCCAAACAGGAACAGAAGCGCCGCAGCCGGTCTCGAGCGACCCAACCGCCCGCGACCCGCCGAGCCGTGCGCGCCCCAAGCCCGAGCCTGTATGCCGCAAGTTTCCCGCACCCCGAGCCTCCAGGCTCCCGGCACCACGCGACTGCGCGCTCGCGAGCCTGTGTGCCGGAAGCTCCCGAGGCTGCGTGCTCCCCGGCACCCCGAACCGGGCGAGCCCGCGGACGAGCGTTCAGCGGATGTTCCCTCCCGAGACGAATGTGACCGGGCGCCCGGGCACATTCGTCCCAAACGGGAACACAAGCGCAGAGAGGTCGGGAGGGAGCCGACCACCCGCGTGCCGCCGAGCCGTGCGTGCCCCGGGCCCCGGGCCCCGAGCCTGTATGCCGCACGCTTCCCGCACCCAGAGCCTCCCGGCACCCGGCACGCCGCGACTGCGAGTTCCCGAGCCCCGCGACTGCGGGTTCCCGAGCCTGTGTGCCGCATGCTCCGAGGGCGCGCACGCACACCGAGCCGGGCGAACCCGCGCGGACGAGCGCTCAGCGGATGTTCCCTCCCGAGACGAATGTGCCCGGGCGCCCGGGCACATTCGTCACGAAGGGGAACGGAAGCGCAGTTACAGCACCGCGTCAGTGCGCGAAGTACCCGCGGTGGTACTCGTAGATCAGCCCGACGATTGACACGACGGCGAACGGGATGCCGATGAAGCAGATCCAGAACCCGATCGCGAGTCCCAGGAAGACGAGTCCGGCAGAGATGCCCAGCATGAGCGGCCACCAGCTCCAGGGGCTGAAGAAGCCCTGCTCGGCGTCACCGTCGTCGATGTTGGCATCCAGGCGGTCTTCGGGCAGCTCGAAGCCGCCCTGGGCCTGGCGCGTGCGTCCCACGTAGAACGCGATGAGCGCGCAGAGCAGGCCAACCAGCGCGAGCCCGATGCTACCCACCCACTCGACGGATGCGACGCCGTTCTTGGTCGCGATACCGAGCTCGGTGTTGAAGAAGAGTGCCCAGATCGTATATACGGTCGCGAGGAGGAACGAGAAGATGGACAGGATCCAGAACAGGCGAACGGTTGCTCTCATGGGTTACTTCACCTCTTGGTCGGCGCGGTCGTATACGGGTGCGTCGGGGGCATCCTTCAACGGTCCCACCCCGGTTGGAATAACCGCTTCCGGGTGGTGAAGGTCGAACGCGGGCGCCTCCGAACGGATGCGCGGGATCGACGTGAAGTTGTGCCGCGGCGGCGGGCACGATGTGGCCCACTCGAGCGATCGTCCGTAACCCCAGGGGTCGTTGACCGTCACCTTCGGTGCACGCCGGGCAGTGATGTAGACGTTGTAGAGGAACGGCAGGATCGAGACGCCGAGGATCATGGCGCCGACGGTCGACACCTGGTTCATCCAGGTGACACCATCCTCGGGCAGGTAGCTCGCGTAACGCCGCGGCATACCTTCCACACCGATCCAGTGCTGGATGAGGAACGTCGTGTGGAACCCGATGAACAAGAGCCAGAAGTGGATCTTTCCGAGCCGCTCGTTGAGCATCTTGCCGGTCCACTTCGGCCACCAGAAATAGAAGCCGCTGAACATGGCGAAGACGACGGTGCCGAAGACGACGTAGTGGAAGTGCGCGACGACGAAGTAGGTGTCCGACACGTGGAAGTCCAGCGGCGGCGACGCGAGGATGACGCCGGTGAGGCCGCCGAACGTGAAGGTGATGAGGAAGCCGATCGCCCAGATCATCGGCGTCTCGAAGGTCACTGACCCCCGCCACATCGTGCCGACCCAGTTGAAGATCTTCACACCGGTTGGCACCGCGATGAGCATGGTCATCAGCGAGAAGAACGGCAACAGCACCGATCCGGTGACGTACATGTGGTGCGCCCAGACGGTGATGGACAGCGCGGCAATCGCGATCGTCGCGTAGATCAGCGTCTTGTAGCCGAAGATCGGCTTGCGGCTGAAGACCGGCAGCACTTCAGAAATGATGCCGAAGAACGGCAGGGCGATGATGTAGACCTCAGGATGCCCGAAGAACCAGAACAGGTGCTGCCAGAGCAGGGCACCGCCGTTGGCAGCGTCGTAGATGTGCGCGCCGAACGTTCGATCGGCGCCGAGTGCGAGCAGCGCGGCCGCCAGGACCGGGAACGCCATGAGCACGAGAATCGAGGTGACGAGCGCGTTCCAGGTGAAGATCGGCATCCGGAACATCGTCATGCCGGGCGCGCGCATGGTGATGATCGTGGTGATGAAGTTGACGGCACCGAGGATGGTTCCGAATCCGCTCATCGCGAGGCCGAAGACCCAGAGGTTACCGCCGAGACCGGGCGTGAATGTCGTGCTCGAGAGCGGAGCGTATGCGGTCCAGCCGAAGGATGCCGCTCCCTGTGGCGTCAGGAACCCACCGACGGCGATAAGCGAACCGATGCTGAAGAGCCAGTAGGCGAGCGCGTTGAGTCGCGGGAATGCGACGTCCGGCGCCCCGATCTGCAGCGGCATCAGTACGTTGACGAAGCCGGCGAACAACGGGGTCGCGAACATGAGCAGCATGATCGTGCCGTGCATCGTGAAGAGCTGGTTGTACTGCTCGTTCGTCTGCACGACGTCGAGCCCGGGCGTGAACAGTTCCGCACGGATGACGAGTGCCATCACGCCACCGAGGCAGAAGTAGATGAAGGAGGTGATCAGGTACAGGTACCCGATGGTCTTGTGGTCGGTGGAGGTCATCCAGCTGACGAAGACGTTGCCCTTGCGGTCGACCTTGCGCGCTCCGAGCGTTGTGCTCGCGCCCGTGCCACCGATGGTTGGACGATTAACCGTTGTCGTCATTTTCCGGCGCCCTGTTCGTTGTTGATTGCCCCATTGCCCGGGAGGTTGGAGTTCGTGTTGTAGTCCGCGCCCACCTGGCCGGTGTTCTGGCCGGTAGCGGCGAGGGACTGGATGTAGGCCTGGTAGTCCGCATCCGAGACGACTTTCACCTGGAAGAGCATGTCGGCGTGGTACTCGCCGCACATCTCGGCGCACTTGCCCTGGTACGTGCCGATCTTCTCCGGGATGAAGTACATGTAGTTCGTCTTGCCCGGGATCAGGTCTTTCTTGTACAGGAAGTTGACGATCCAGAACGAGTGCGCGACGTCACGGGACTGCACCGTGATTTCGACCTTCTTGTTCACCGGCAGGTAGAGCACCGGCAGCGTGTCGCTGATCTTCAGGTTCTTGTCGATTCGGGCCTGCGCCTGGACGCCCTGGGTGAACACGTTCTCATTGACGTAGTTGAAGTCCCACGCCCAACGCTTGCCATACACGTCGATCTGTACGTCCGGCTTGGATGCGAACGGCTGCTCGATGCTTGTCTGATCGCGGGCGGTGAACGCGAAGAACCCGAGAACGAGGATCAGCGGAACGACCGTGTAGAAAATCTCGATCGGCAGGTTGTAGCGCAGCTGAACCGGGAGGCCGGTCTGGCCCGCGCGACGGCGGTACACCACCGCTGCCCAGATGATAAGCCCCCAGGTGAGGATGCCCACGCCGATGAGAACAAGCCACGACGTGTTCCAGAGGCCGATGACCTCATTCACGTGGTTTGTGGTTCCCGGGGTGGTGGGAAGGAAGCCGGTCAGCTGCTGCGGAGAACAGCCCGCGAGAACGACAGCGATTACGGCCGCGAGGGGCACAATCACCCAACGAAGACGGCGGTTAGAGCGCACCTGTGACCTCTCGGAGCTTGCGGAAATTGGTTCGCAGCCAGTCTATAACCCGACGCGAGGGTCCCCCGCCGACCGCGCCGGGTGAGACGACGAAAGGCCGCACCATTTCGGTGCGGCCTTTACGCTCGCGGGGTACTGCGGGGAGAAAAGTGCCTAGTGGAAGCTGTCTCCACATGCGCAGCTGCCCGATGCGTTGGGGTTGTCGATGGTGAATCCCTGCTTCTGGATCGTGTCTTCGAAGTCGATGGAGGCGCCGTCCAGGTACGGAACGCTCATCTTGTCCACGACCACTTCTACTCCGTCGCCGAACCCGACCGTGGCGTCACCGTCGAGGGTGCGCTCATCGAAGTAGAGCTGGTAAATGAGTCCGGAGCAGCCACCGGGCTGCACGGCCACGCGCAGTCGGAGGTCGTCACGACCCTCCTGCTCCAACAGGCTGCGAACCTTGGCTGAGGCGGTCTCGGTCAGTCCGACGTTGTGGGCCGGCGCGACGGTGCCGTCAATGGTTGCGGTGTCGGTTAGCGACATAAATCTCTCCTTCGAAGCAAAGCTGGCTTAATTCTACGCGCGGTCATTCAGCTTTGCGAGCAGGACGGCCTCGGTGAGGATGGCGCGGCTGAATACACCGAGGTGCAGCGACTCGTTCGGGCTGTGGGCACGCGAGTCCGGGTCTTCGACGCCGGTCACCAGGATCTGCGCCTGCGGGAAGCGGGCAACGAGGTCGGAGATGAAGGGAATCGAACCCCCGATACCGGTCTCGACCGCCTCGATGCCCCAGGCGTCGCGCATGGCGTCCTTGGCATCCGCCACCGCCCAGCCGCTCGTGTCGACGAGGAACGGGTTGCCACGATCGACGTCCCAGATCTCGACGTGGGCGCCGAAGGGCGCGTGCTCGATGAGGTGCGACTGCAGCGCCTGGAACGCATCCTCGGCGCTCTGCCCGGGCGCGATTCGTGCACTCACCCGCACCGTCACCGTGGGAATCAGGGTGTTGGATGCGTTGACGACGGTGGGAGCATCGATGCCAGTGACCGTGATGGCCGGCTGCATCCACAGGCGACTGAGCACGCTGCCCGTTCCGAGGGACTGCACGCCGTCGAGGAAGGCCGCCTCCCGGTGCAGGCGCTCCTCGGGGTACTCCGGCAGGTCCGCCTCGTGACTGGTGAGACCGGCGACAGCGACAGAGCCATCCACGTTCCACAGGGTGTCGAGCAGGCGGATCGTGGCGAACATCCCGTCGGGCGCCGCTCCCCCGAACATGCCGGAGTGCGACGCGTGCTCGAGGGTGGAGACCGTGAGCTTGAACGTGACGTTGCCACGCAGCGCGATCGTCAACGCGGGGGTTTCGGTGTCCCAGTTGTCGGAGTCGGCGACGACGATCGCGTCCGCCTCGAGCTTCTCGTGGTTCTGCTCCAGGAAGTTGACGAAGGAGCGGCTGCCCCACTCCTCCTCCCCCTCGATGAATACCGACAGTCCGAGGTCGAAGTCGGGTCCGAGGGTGGAGGCAAGGGCTCGGATGGAGGCGACGTGCGCCATGACGCCGGCCTTGTCATCCGCCGCCCCGCGGCCGTACAGCCGATCCCCCCGGACAGTCGGCTCGAACGGCGAGGAATCCCAGTCGTCATTGTTCCCGGGCGGCTGCACGTCGTGGTGCGCATACAACAGGATCGTGGGGCGACCGTTGCGTGCGGCCCGGCGGGCGAGCACGGCCGGCTGGCCCAGCACGTCCGTGTCGCCGATGGGGGCACGGGCGATCTCGACGACGTCGAAGACACCGAGGTCGTCCAGGAGTGCCTTCACGGCGTCCGCGCTCGCCTGCACGTTGGCCGGATCGAAGCCGTCCCAGGAGACTGATGGGATGCGCACCAGCCGCGAAAGATCGGCGATGGATGTCGGAAGCCCGGCTTGCACGGCCTCCCGCAGCGCGTCGAGAGCGGGATGCGGCTGGGTGCCCGCTGCGGAGGGCGGTGCAATTTCGGTCATGCGAGTAATCTTAAGTCGACTCCCCAACGCAAGGACTAACCGTGGCCAAGACACCGACCAAAGTGACCGACGCAGCTGCCGATCACTCGGATGCAAGCGATCTCGCCGCCGGCAAGGGGCGACCCACCCCGACGCGCCGCGAGAAGGAGGCCGCCCGCAAGCGCCCGCTCGTCTCAAGCGACCGTTCGGAGGCCCGTCGCCGCTCACGCCAGCAGGCGACGACCGAGCGTGAGCGCGCGCGTATCGGCATGGCGAACGGCGAAGAGAAGTACCTGCCGGTCCGCGACCGCGGCGTCCAGAAGCGATTTGTTCGCGACTACATCGACGCCCGGTTCAGCGTCGCCGAGATGATGATCCCGATCCTGGTGGTCTACGTGCTGGGTTCGCTGGTTCCGGGAACGACGGCGCAGACCATCCTGCTGTTCGTGATCTGGGCATTCGTGCTCGTGGCTGTGATCGACGTGATCATCGTCGGCAAGCGCATCGAGCGCCGACTCGCCGAGAAATACGGCAAGGACAAAGTTGAAAAGGTGCGGATGTACGCCGCAATGCGTGCGCTGCAGTTCCGCCCGCTTCGCCTGCCGAAGCCGCAGGTCAAGCGCGGGCAGAAGCCAGCCTGACCGCGATCGCGAGGCCGAAATGAGAGCGAGTTTCGTTCCCGGCTTCGCTCGATCAACGCCTTCGGCTTCGCTCGATCAACGCCCTCGGCTTCGCACGATCAACGCACTGGGCTTCGCCCAATCAAAGCGCCTAGCTTCGTTCGATCAAGGCACTGAGTTCCCGATTCACGCGCGCCGCCCAGAATGGCCCGCGATACAGGAACGCGGTGTAGCCCTGCACGAGGGTCGCCCCGGCGAGCAGTCGCTCGTGCACGTCGGCTCCGGTCTCAACTCCCCCGACGGAGATGACGCAGAAGTCGGCGGGAACGACGGTGCGGATGCGGCGCAGGAGTTCGAGTGAGCGAGCGGCCAGCGGCGCCCCGGAGAGTCCGCCCGCGCCGGCGGCGGCGATCACCGACGGGTCGGTCGTGAGGCCCTCGCGCGACAGCGTCGTGTTGGTGGCGATGATGCCGGCCAGGCGCAGTTCGACGGCCAGCTCGGCGATGCGGGTCACCTCCTCGTCGGTCAGGTCGGGAGCGATCTTCACCAGCACAGGTGTCGGCGCGGCCGCGTCGCGCACCTCGGCGAGCAGCGGCTCGAGCCGCTCCAGCTCCTGGAGGCCGCGGAGGCCAGGGGTATTCGGCGAGCTGACGTTCACGACGAGGTAGTCGGCCACAGGAGCGAGCCGCTGCGCACTCTCGAGGTAGTCAACGATCGCGTTGTCGACATCCACGACGCGGCTCTTGCCGATGTTCACGCCGATGACGGGCCGGGCGCTGCGGCGCGCAGCATCCGCGATTCGTGGATGGGCGACCTGCGCTCCGGCGTTGTTGAACCCCATGCGGTTGATGACCGCGCGATCGGGGATGAGGCGGAACAGCCTCGGCTTCTCGTTGCCGGGCTGGGCGAGCGCGGTGATCGTGCCGACCTCCACGTGGCCGAATCCGAGCTGCCCGAGACCGCGGATGCCGAGGCCCTCCTTGTCGAAGCCCGCCGCGAGGCCGAACGGCGAGTCAAATCTCAGGCCGAGAGCCTCGACGGCGAGCGAGGGAGCAGGTCGGGTATACCGCCGCACGAGGCGGCCGATACCGAAGGTGGGCAGCATCCGGATGACCGTGAACGCGAGATGGTGCGCGCGCTCGGGGTCCATTCGAGACAGGACGAGGGTGAACAGGGCGCGATACATTCCGCACTCAGGCTACTGCGCGGCGGAGGCGCTCTACGTCTTCGGCGCGGTGTCGTGCTCGACGCGGAGCAGCGCGATGGCGTCCTCGAAGTCCTCAAGGGATTCGAACGCCTGGTAGACGCTAGCGAAGCGGAGGTACGCGACCTCATCCAGTTCCCGAAGCGGAGCGAGGATGGCGAGACCGATGTCGTTCGCTTCGATCTGGGAGGCGCCCGTCGCCCGAATCGTCTCCTCGACCTTCTGCGCGAGGATTGCGAGGTCGGTGTCGGTCACCGGCCGGCCCTGGCATGCCTTGCGCACGCCGCTGACGATCTTCTCGCGGCTGAAGAGCTGGACGACGCCGTCACGCTTGATCACGGTGAGGCTGGCGGTCTCCGTCGTGCTGAACCGGCGTCCGCACTCGGGGCACTGCCGCCTGCGGCGAATCGAGAGTCCATCATCACTGGTGCGCGAGTCGATGACGCGGCTGTCGGGATGGCGGCAGAACGGACAGAACATGGTGCGATCAGGATACGCCGCAGCCTAGTGATCCGCTGGGAAGCGCGCGGCCACCGCATCGCCGTGGGCGGGCAGGTCCTCCGCGGTCGAGAGGGCGCGAATGCGCGCTGCAACCTCGCCCAGCGCCGCACGGTCGTAGCGGATGACCTGTTGCGGGCGAAGGAAAGTGTAGGCACCGAGGCCGGAGGCGAAACGCGACTGCCCGCCAGTGGGCAACACGTGATTGGACCCCGCGAGGTAGTCGCCGAGGCTCACCGGCGAGTCCTCACCGAGGAAGATCGCACCGGCGCTCTCGATCAGGTCGAGCACGCTGCCCGGCTCGGCGGTCTGGATCTCGAGGTGCTCGGGTCCATACGCGTTGCTGAATGCCGCGGCCGCGACCAGGTCCGCCACGAGCACGATGGCCGATTGCCTGCCGGCCAGAGCCTCTCGAACTCGATCGCCGTGGCGGGTCGTAGCGACCAGCCGGTCGAGTTCGGTGGCGACGGCGGTGGCGAATTCAGATGACGGGGTCACCAGCACGGCTGCGGCCAGTTCGTCGTGCTCGGCCTGGCTCACGAGGTCCGCGGCGACGAGGGCGGCGTTCGCCGTCGCATCGGCGATCACGAGAATCTCGGTCGGTCCCGCCTCGGAGTCGATGCCGACGACGCCGCGCACGAGCCGCTTGGCGGCCGCAACGTAGATGTTCCCCGGACCGGTGACGACATCGACCGGGTCGAGGCTGAGGCCGGGCACGCCATAGGCAAGTGCTCCGATGGCCCCTGCGCCACCCATCGCGTAGACCTCGTCGACTCCGAGCAAACCGGCGGCCCCGAGAATCGTCGGGTGAACCGCACCGAGAAATTCGCTCTGCGGCGGGGACGCGAGAGCGATGGATGCGACGCCCGCAACCTGGGCCGCCACGACGTTCATGACGACGCTCGACGGGTACACGGCCTTGCCACCCGGCACATACAGGCCGACACGCGCGATCGGTTGCCAGCGCTGGATGACCTCGGCGCCCGCACCAAGTTTCGTCACGGTGGACTGCGGCACCTGCGCCTTCGTAGCGAGCCGAACCCGTTCGATGGCCCCTTCCAGCGCATCGCGCACGGCAGGATCGAGTCGGTTCATCGCGAGGGCGATCTCGCCGGAGTGCACGCGAACGTGTGGCGGCCGCACACCATCGAGCCGCTCGGCCTGTTCGAGCAGGGCAACCTCACCGCGATCGCGGACGTCATCGATCAGCTGGGCGGCCGTCGCCGTGGCGACCGCCACATCCATCGTCGCGCGCGGAACGAGTCGCGACAGGTCGGCGCGGGTCGGAGTGAGGTCACGAAGGTCGAGGGTCTGCATCATGGCCTGACCATGTTATCCGGGGCGACCGGGTGGAATAGTTCGGCTCCCGTGATGATTGATACTGGGGTGATGAACCAGACGCGTAGCCAGGCGAACGACGAGCAGCCTTTGGCCGCGGACGACCTGGAGGCGTTCAAGCAGGCCTTCCGCCGGCACGCTGCCGGTGTCGCCGCGGTGACGACACTCGATCCGGATGGCAAGCCGGTCGGTTTCACCGCGACCTCGCTCGCATCTCTCGCCGCGGTTCCACCGCTCGCGACCTTCAACATGGCGCAGGTTTCCAGCGCGTGGGAGGCGATGACGGTGGGTAACCGGGTCGTTATCCACATGCTCGGGCCGCGTACGCGGTACCTCGCCGAGAAACTCGCCGCCAATCGCGACGTGCGGTTCACCGGTGACCACTGGGAGGTGGGGCCGCACGGACTGCCGATTCTCGCGGGCGTGACCGCCTGGATGATCGCTCGAATCGTCGAGGTGCATCCCGTGCACAACAACGCCATCATCGTCGTGCAGGTGGAGACCGGAGCCCTCGGTGAAGAGGATGAGGCCCTGCTCTATCACGAGCGCCGCTATCTCAAGCCCGGCGACGACGCGTAGCCGCACGTCAGGTCAGTAAGGCTCTTCTGCCCGGCACCGCAGTTCGGTTCCGCAGTTCAGTTCCGACTGTTCAGCCCCGGTAGTTCAGCCCCTGCAGTTCAGTCCCGACAGTTCAGCCCAGGCTGTTCAGTTCAGGCAGTTCGGGCCGAGCAGTGTCTTCAGTTCGCCGTAGAGGTCGGCCGAGACCGTTACCGGGTATGGAATCTCGAACATGCGCGCCGTCTCCCCGCGCACGAGCTTGAGTCGCACCTCGTTGTCGCCGGTGTGGCGGATCAGCACATCGTTGAGCGAGCTGACGATCTCGGTCGTTGCGCGGAACTCCGGGATGGAGATGACGAGCGGGCCGGAGCCGAGGCCGGTGCCGACATCCGGCGAGAACATGCTCACGGCGTGCAGGTTCATGCCATCGTCGCGCACGCTCACGCGTCCCCTGATGACCACGATGGAGTCGCTGACGAGCGCCGGACCGAACTCCTGGTAGGTCTTTCCCATGAACATGACGGTCATTTCGCCGCCGAAGTCTTCCACGGTGACCATGCCGTACTGGTTGCCTGACTGCCGTGCTGTTCGGTGCTGCACACTGGTCAGCAGCCCGGCGACCGAGACGGTCTCGCCGTCACGGGCGGCCTCTCCCCCGAGCAGCTCGGTGATGCTCGTCGAGGCGTGCTTGAGCAACTGCGACTCCAGGCCGGCGAGCGGGTGGTCGGAGACGTAGAGGCCGAGCATCTCCCGCTCGAAGGCGAGCTTGTCGCGCTTGGCCCACTCCGGCCGGTCGGGAACCTGCCCGGATGGCTGTGGCTCGTCCCACAGGCTGTCGAAGTCGAACCCCACCTGGCCGTTGGCCTCGTTGCGCTTGACGCTGACGGCGCTCTCCACCGCATCCTCGTGGATCTCAACGAGTGCCCGACGGGTCGCTCCCAGCGAGTCGAACGCGCCCGCCTTGATGAGCGACTCGACCGTTCGCTTGTTGGCCACGTGGATGGGCGACTTCGTCAGGAAGTCGTGGAACGACTCGAACCGCCCCTTTTCCTCCCGCGCCCTGCGGATGCCCTCGACGACGTTCGCGCCGACGTTGCGGACGGCCCCGAGGCCGAAACGGATGTCGCCGACATCCCGCCCCTCTTCCGCCGGCACCGCGGTGAAGTCGACAAACGATTCGTTGACGTCGGGCGCCAGAACCTTGATTCCCATGCGACGGCACTCGTTGAGGTACAGGCCGAGCTTGTCTTTGGAGTCACCGACGCTTGTCAGGAGGGCCGCCATGTACTCGGCCGGATGGTTCGCCTTGAGGTAGGCAGTCCAGTAGCTCAGCACACCGTAGCCGGCGCTGTGCGCCTTGTTGAAGGCATAGTCGGCGAAGGGCATGAGGGTGTCCCACAGCACCTTGATCGCCTGCGTGCTGTAGCCGTTGCCGACCATGCCGGCCTCGAAGTCGGCGTACTGCTTGTCGAGTTCGGACTTCTTCTTCTTGCCCATCGCGCGGCGCAGCACGTCGGCCTGGCCGAGCGTGAAGCCGGCGACCTTCTGCGCGACCGACATGACCTGCTCCTGGTACACGATCAGGCCGTAGGTGATGTCAAGGGCTTCGCGCAGCGGCTCAGCGAGCTCGGGATGGATCGCCTCGATCGCCTGCAGGCCGTTCTTGCGCAGTGCGTAATTGGTGTGCGAGTTCATGCCCATCGGGCCCGGGCGGTACAGGGCGATGACGGCGGAGATGTCCTCGAAGTTGGTTGGCTTCAGCTGCCGCAACAGGGAGCGCATCGGGCCCCCATCCAGTTGGAAGACGCCGAGGGTGTCGCCTCGTGCCAGCAGCTCGTAGGTCTTCTGGTCCGCGTCGAGGTCGAGGTCTTCGATCACCAGCTTGTTGCCGGTGTTCTTCTCGATCATCCTCAGCGCATCTTCGATGATGGTCAGGTTGCGGAGGCCGAGAAAGTCCATCTTGATGAGGCCGAGCGACTCAAGCGGCGGCTGGTCGAACTGCGTGATGATCGCGCCGTCGTCCTCGCGCTTCATGATCGGCAGCACATCGAGCAGGGGTTCCGCGGACATGACGACGCCGGCGGCATGAACGCCCCACTGCCGCTTGAGATTCTCGATACCGATCGCGGTCTCGAAGACCTGCGCGGCTTCGGGGTCTGTCTCGAGCACGGCACGGAAGTCGGCCGCCTCTTTCCAGCGCGGCGCATCCTTGTCCAGGATCTCGCCGAGGGCGATGTCTTTGCCCATGATGGCCGGCGGCATCGCCTTGGTGAGTTTCTCGCCAACCGAGTAGGCCATGCCGAGAACGCGCGCGCTGTCTTTCAGCGCCTGCTTGGCCTTGATCGTGCCGTAGGTGACGATCTGTGCAACCCGGTCGTCACCGTACTTCTCGGTGACGTAGCGGATGACCTCGGGGCGTCGGCGGTCGTCGAAGTCGACGTCGACATCCGGCATCGAAACGCGCTCCGGGTTGAGGAACCGCTCGAAGATCAGGCCGTGCGCCAGCGGGTCGAGTTCGGTGATCCCCATGGCGTAGGAGGCCATGGAACCGGCCGCTGAGCCACGGCCGGGACCGACCCGGATGCCCTGCGATTTCGCCCACGCGATGAAGTCAGCGACGACCAGAAAGTAGCCGGGAAATCCCATCTGCTTGATGACGTCGATCTCGTACTGCGCCTGGGCGAGGTGGGCGGCATCCGGCGCTCCGAACCGGCGCAGCATGCCGGCGTGCACCTCTTTCTCGAACCAGCTGGCCTCGGTCTCGCCCTCCGGCACTGGAAAGCGCGGCATCAGGTCGCGGTGCTCGAAGTTGACGTTCACGCGCTCGGCGATGAGCAGCGTGTTGTCGACGGCGTCGATGTTGTCGCGGAACATGTGCCGCATCTGAGCCGCGGTCTTCAGGTAGAACTCCTCGGAGTCGAACTTGAAGCGGTTCGGGTCGGTCAGGGTAGACGCCGACTGCACGCACAGCAGCGCCGCGTGCGCTGTCGCATCGTGGGCGTGCGTGTAGTGCAGGTCGTTCGTAGCGACGAGCGGAAGTTTCAGTTCGCGTGCGAGCTTGAGCAGGTCGTTCATCGTGCGGCGCTCGATGTCGATGCCGTGGTCCATGATCTCGGCGAAGAAGTTGTCCTTGCCGAAGATGTCCTGGAAGTCGCCCGCGGCCTTGCGGGCCTCGTCGTACTGGCCGAGACGAAGGCGGGTCTGAACCTCACCACCGACGCAGCCGGTCGTCGCGATGACTCCCTCGGAGTACCTGCTGAGCAACTCCCTGTCCATGCGGGGCTTGAAGTAGTAGCCCTCGATCGATGCGAGGGATGACAGCCGGAACAGGTTGTGGAGGCCGGTGTTGTTCTCGGCCACCAGCGTCATGTGCGTGTACGCACCCGACCCGCCGACGTCGTCTCCGACCTGCCCGCTGTTGCCCCAGCGCACCCGGGTGCGGTCACCGCGCGCGGTGCCCGGAGTGATGTAGGCCTCCGTGCCGAGGATGGGCTTGATGCCCGCCTCGGTGGCCTGCTTCCAGAAGTCGTAGGCACCGAACATGTTGCCGTGGTCGGTGATGGCGAGGGCGGGCATCCCCTGCTCCGCCGCGGCCTTCACCAGTGGTCCCACGCGCGCCGCGCCATCCAACATGGAGTACTCACTGTGCACGTGAAGGTGCACAAATGAATCATTGCTGGGGGGCAAAACGTCTCCGGACTCGAGGCTTCGGTGCTCTAGCTTAAGCCCGCGTTCTCAGCCGCGGAGAACGTCCAGCGCGTGTTGCAGGTCCGTCGGGTACGCCGAGCTGAATTCGACCTGTTCGCCCGATGCCGGATGCCGGAATCCCAACCGCATCGCGTGCAGCCACTGCCTGGTCAGGCCCAGCCGCGCACTCAGTTTCGGGTCCGCGCCGTACATCGTGTCGCCGACGCAGGGATGCCGCTGCGCCGCCATGTGCACGCGGATCTGGTGGGTGCGGCCGGTTTCCAGTGTGACCTCGAGCAGGGAGGCCGCCGGGAATGCCTCGAGGGTTTCGTAGTGCGTGACCGAGTCTTTTCCGTCCGAGGTGACGGCGAACTTCCACGAGCTGGACGGATGGCGCCCGATGGGCGCATCGATCGTCCCCGTCAGCGGGTCCGGGTGGCCCTGCACGACGGCGTGGTAGATCTTCGAGACCTCCCGGTCGTGAAAGGCCCGCTTGAGTTCCGTGTAGGCGCGCTCGCTCTTGGCGACCACCATGAGGCCGCTTGTGCCGGCATCCAGTCGGTGCACGATCCCCGCGCGCTCGGAGGCTCCCGAGGTTGAGATGCGGTACCCCGCACCGGCGAGAGCCCCGAGCACGGTCGGACCATCCCAGCCGACCGACGGGTGCGCCGCAACTCCGACCGGCTTGTCGATCACGATGATGTCGTCATCGTCGTAGACGACGGTGAGGTCGGGAATGACCACAGGGATGATGGCCGGCTCCTCCTTCGGCTGCCAGCTCACCTCGAGCCACGCACCGGCGGTCATCCGGTCGGACTTGCCCAGCACAACGCCGTCGAGCGTCACTCCCCCGCCCTGCGCGACCTCCGCCGCGAAATTGCGCGAGAACCCCAGAAGCTTCGCCAGGGCGGCGTCGACCCGCTCCCCGGCGAGGCCGTCGGGAACAGGCAGGCTCCGTGTCTCCACGTTTCAGCTCCCCACGGGTCAGTGGGGCGCGTCGGTCGGGGCGGCATCCGCGGACTTCGCGGCCGGGGCACGCCTGGCGCGCCGACCGTCGAGGCCGACCCCGAGGAGGGTGAGCAGGATGAACAGTCCCATGCTGACGACGATTGCCGAGTCCGCGATGTTGAAAATCGCCGGGAACAGGGGCAGCTGGATGAAGTCGATTACGTGCCCCTGGCCGAAACTCGGCTCGCGGAACAACCGGTCGGTGAGGTTACCGAGCGTGCCGCCCAGCAGCATCCCGAACAGCACCGTCCACGCCAATGAGCGGATGCGGCGGGCGAAGGCGATGATGAAGACAACGACGACCGCGGCGACGATCGAAAAAATCCAGGTCATGCCGGTGCCCAGCGAGAAGGCCGCTCCGGCGTTCTTCACGAAGTGCAACTGGATGAAGGTACCGATGAAGGGCACCAGCTGACCTTCGGCGACGTTCTTGATGACCAGAAACTTGGTCAGCTGGTCGAGCGCATAGATGGCTAACGCGACGAGGGCCAGTACCCCGAGCGCCCAGTAACGGGGCGCGGGAGTACTGGCCTTCGACGCGGAATCAGTTTCCGGCAAAACCCTGGTAGTTCGCGGGCGGCGGCGTCGGCGCGGAACCGAAGGTGGGCGCAGGCGCGGACCCGAAGTTCTGCGCGGGCGCCGCGCCGAAGTTCTGCCCGGGAGCAGTGCCGAAGTTCTGGACGGGTGCGGATGCCGCAGCAACGTTTGCCGGGGCGCCAGCCAGCACCGGGCTGGTCGCGTCGAGCTCGCGCAGCTGCTCTTCGATGTAGCCCTTCAGCTTCTGGCGGTACTCGCGCTCGAACGTACGAAGCTCCTCGACGCGACTCTCGAGCGACTGGCGCTCCTGGTCGAGCGCCGACATCTGTGCGCGCTGCGCCGCCTCTGCCTCGGCAAGAACGCGAGCGGCCGTGGCGTGGCCCTCGGCGATGAGCGCGTCGCGCTTCTCGACACCCTCGCGCACGTGCTCCTCGTGCAGGCGACGAGCGAGCTGCAGGAGATTGTTGGTGTTGCTCGGGTCCATCGCGTTGGCGTCGACCGCGTTCGGGTCACTGGGAGGCGTGTAGCCGACCGCGGGAACCACGGCAGTCTCGACGGCTGCCTGAGGCGGAGCGACGGGCGCCGAAGCGACAACGGGCGGCTGAGCCGCAGCGAACCCCTGGTCGAAGCCCTGGGCCGGGGCCGGCTGGCCGACGGTGCGCTGCAGTTCTGCGACCCGGGCCTCGCTCGCCGTCAGGCGCTGGCGAAGCTCTTCGTTCTCCTGATTGAGACGGCGGAGTTCAACGACGACCTCGTCGAGGAAGTCATCCACCTCGTCCTGGTCGTAGCCCTCACGGAACTTGGTTGGCTGAAAACGCTTGTTGACAACATCTTCTGGAGTAAGCGCCATGGTCGTCACCTCAATTACTTTCTCTCACGAGTTTCGGCACCTGACAGGCGCCAGAAAAATTACTGCTGACCGGAGGCGAGTGCAACCAGACAGAGGTCAAGGATACATCCGACACGCCGGATAACGAATCCCGAACGGTCGATTGACATTGGTTGCTGCACCGGCCAAGGTGTGGCCAGTGTTACGAATGTGACTCGGTTAGCCGGCGAAAAAAGACGCTTCGACGTCGGACTCCGCGTCCGCCTGCTCGCCGCTGATCGCAACGTGCTCGGGCGACAGCAGGAAAACCTTGTTCGTCACGCGCTCGATCTTGCCCCGCAGTCCCTGCGACAGCCCGCTCGCGAAATCGATGAGTCGCCGCGCTTCCGGCTCGGTCATCTGCGTCAGGTTGATGATCACCGGGATGCCCTCGCGGAAGTTCTCTGCAATGACCTGCGCGTCCTTGTAAGCGCGGGGGTGCACGGTCAGGATCTCATTCATCTCGGCTGGTCCCGTGGTTCGTGGAGCGGGAGCGCGGCGGAGGGGAGTCACCGGCGCGCGGTTGGATGTGGGCGGCGCCGCGTGCGGAACCGGTGCCGCGGGAGCCGCGGGTGCGGCATCCTCGTACTCGTACTCCTCATCGGCGAGCCCAAGGTAAACCATGGTCTTGCGCAGCGGATTTGCCATGTTGTGCCTCCAGATAGATCTTGTGATTTGAGATTAACCGCGGGTTGGACGGTTTCCCGTGATTGCCGTGCCAATGCGCAGGTGTGTCGCGCCCTCGAGAATGGCTTCGCGGTAGTCGCCGGACATTCCCATCGACAGCGCGATGGCCTCGGGAACAATGCTGCGCACCCGCTCGGAGGCCAGTCGCACCTCGGCAAATGCCGCCCGCGCGTCCACCCCGAGTGGCGCGACCGCCATGAGGCCAAGCAGTCGGATGCCCGGGGCTGCAGCGACGCGCTCGACGAGGATTTCCAGGTCGCCGGCATCCACTCCCCCGCGGCCGGGATCGTCGGTCAGGTTGAGTTGCACAAAGGCGTCGACATTCGTCCCGGTGCTCTCGATCGCTTCAACCACGGAGGTTCGGTCGACCGAGTGGAGAACGCGGGCGTAGCCGAGCACGGCCCGCACCTTCTTGCTCTGCAGCTGCCCGACAAAATGCCAGATCGGGTCGAGGTCGATCAGCGCGGCCGCCTTGGGCTCGGCGTCCTGGTGCCGATTCTCGCCGAAATCACGCACCCCGAGCTCGTACAGTTCGCGAACCAGCGAAGCCGGATGGAACTTCGTCACGACGATCATCGTGATCTCACCCGGGTCGCGGCCCGCCTCACGGGCAGCGTCGGAAACGGACCCGCGTACGCTCGCGAGCCGCGCATCCAGCGAAGGTTCAGCCATGGTCACACCGGGCGCAATTACTTGAGGAAGTCAGGGATGTCCAGGTCTTCGTCCGAGTCGTCCGCGAACGCGCGGTCGACGGGAGCGGTCACGGGAACGTCTGCCGCGCCGGCCCAGGACGAGGGTGCGCCCGCGGAGACCTCCGCCAGGTCCGCCGGAGCTCCGGCGGTGACATAGCTGCTGCGCCGCGCTTCGTTCTTGCGGATGACCGGCTCGCCACCGTCGAAGCCAGCAGCGATGACCGTGACGCGCACCTCGTCGCCCAGGGTGTCGTCGATGACGGCACCGAAGATGATGTTGGCCTCGGGGTGCACGGCCTCCTGAATGAGGCGCGCTGCGTCGTTGATCTCGAAGATGCCGAGGTTCGACCCGCCCTGGACCGAGATGAGTACCCCGTGAGCACCGTCGATGCTCGCCTCGAGCAGCGGTGAGGCCACGGCCAGTTCGGCCGCCTTGATCGCCCGGTCGGCGCCGCGCGACGAGCCGATGCCCATAAGCGCGGATCCGGCGCCCTGCATGACCGACTTGACGTCGGCGAAGTCGAGGTTGATGAGGCCAGGGGTGGTGATCAGGTCGGTGATGCCCTGCACGCCCGCCAGCAGCACCTGGTCGGCGGTCGCGAAAGCTTCGAGCATGCTGATGCCGCGGTCGCTGATCTCCAGCAACCGGTCGTTCGGAACGACGATCAGGGTGTCGACCTCGTTCTTGAGGGATGCGACTCCGGTATCGGCCTGCGCCGAACGGCGCTTGCCCTCGAAGCCAAACGGCTTCGTGACGACACCGATGGTCAGGGCACCGATCGACTTGGCGATGCGCGCAACGACCGGCGCTCCACCGGTACCCGTTCCGCCGCCTTCGCCCGCGGTGACAAAGACCATGTCAGCGCCGGCAAGGGCCTCTTCGATTTCGTCGGCGTGGTCTTCCGCCGCCCGACGACCCACTTCGGGGTCGGCGCCAGCGCCGAGGCCGCGGGTGATCTCGCGCCCGACGTCAAGCTTGACGTCGGCGTCGCTCATCAGCAGGGCCTGCGCGTCGGTATTGATCGCGATGAATTCGACCCCGCGCAGGCCGAGTTCGATCATCCGGTTGACTGCGTTTACGCCGCCACCGCCGATGCCGACCACCTTGATAACTGCGAGGTAGTTCTGGTTCGATGTCACGTTCGGCCTCCGCTGGAACTTTCAACCTCTACTTGAGGTTTAAGTTTTGCTCAGTATTGCTCTTCCTGAGTTGAAGGTAGGTTGCGCTTGCGCCCTCGTCGCGGAGGCCATCCCGCGTGTCGCAATCACGCGCAATTACTGGTTAATGCTCGGGTCCGCAGGTGACCGCTTTGGGAGCCGAAACGTCGATGACCGGCTGCGATTTGCAGGTGCTCTTCGTGAGGAGCAGGGCCAGTGCGGCGGCTTTTGCCGCCGATCGATCCGCACTCCCCCAGACCACCCGCCGGTTGCTGCCCTTGAGGGTGAGCGACACGTCATCGGTCGAGGTTGCAGAGACCGTGGCGACGTTCTTCGACAGCGACCGGGGCAGGGAGAGCACAACGGCAACCGCCGCGGCGAACGCGTTACTGGTCGCCGGCTTGCCGCCCACGTCGATGACGGGCAGGCTGGGCGCGGCTTCGCCCGCTGCGATCACTACTCCGGCTGGGTCGACCTGGTCCCACGCGGTGCCGTTCTTGATGTCGGCGACCGGCTGGCGCTCGACCACGTGAACGACGAGCGTGTTCGGCGGTACAACCTCCGTCACGTAGCTGCGGATCAGTGGGAAGGCCGACAACTGCTGGCGGATTCGCGCGGAGTCGAGCAACGCGAGTGGGATGCCGAGCTGATCGCCGAGGGCGGTGCGAAGGGTCGAGGACGACAGTCTCTGGGTTCCCTCGACGCGAATCGTGCGCAGCGACAGGATCGGCGAGTAGACCGCGACCGCGAGCACCAGCAGGAGCAGCACAACGACTCCACCAGCGGTCAGCCAGGTCACGCGTCGACGACGGGATGCGCGGGTGAAGCGACGAACCTCGGCCCTGTCGCTGCGCCGGACTTCCCGTGCCGCCACTCGGCGATCTCGACGAACGGATGCGGCAGACGGAGCCTTCTCGCCGCGGGACGCCCGCGGCAGCTTCGCGGCGGTCTTCTGCCCATTCTTCGGCTGCGCTCTCTGCGGCTGTGCGGCCGGCGGCTGCGCACTTTGCGGCTGCCCGGTCTGCGTCTGCCCGGTCTGCCGCTTCTGCGCGGGTCGCGCGGCAGAGGCTCGACCTGGCAACCGTGGTCGTCCTGGCAACCGCGCTCGTCCTGGCTGACCGACCGGCTCACCCTCGGGCGTGCGCGGGTCGAACCCTTCTGGCCTCTTCACCGCGACCGGTCACTCGGCCGGAATCGCCGAGAGCGAAGCGAGCACCTGCGGCACGATCCGGTAGACGTCACCGCAGCTCAGGGTCATGATGATGTCGCCGTCGCGGGCGATGGATGCCGCACGGTCTGCCGCCTCCTGCCAGTCCGGCAGGTAGTCGACGCGAGACGGGTCGCGAAAGCGATCGGAGACCAAGGCGCCGGTGACGCCGGGAATGGGGTCTTCCCTCGCGCCGTAGACATCGAGCACAACCGTGTGGTCCGCGAGCTCCTCATACGTGCGGGCGAAGTCGCCGGCCATCAGTTGCGTGCGGCTGTAGAGGTGCGGCTGGTGCACGGCGATGATGCGTCCAGAACCGACGACCGTTCGCGCCGCCGCAAGGGCGGCAGCGACCTCGGTCGGATGATGCGCATAGTCGTCGTAGACGCTCACGCCGCGAACCGTGCCATGCAGTTCGAAGCGGCGCTCGGTTCCTCCGAAACCGGCAATCCCCGCGAGAGATGCTGCCGGGTCGAACCCCATGCCGACGAGAACGGCGAACGCCCCCGCCGCATTGAGGGCGTTGTGGCGACCGGGCACCCGCAGCTGCGCCGAGTACTCGCTGCCGAGCCACGAAACGGTGAAGGCGACCGGGCCATCCGTCACGATGTCGAAGACGTGAACGTCGGCCCCCGCATCCTCACCAAAGGTCAGGATGCGCTTGCCGGTCAGTGCCCCGGTTACCTCGAGCGCGCCCGGGTCATCGCTCGACGCGACAACCAGTTCTGATGACTTCTGTGCGAATTCGACGAAGGCGGCCGTGAACGCCGCGCGCGAGCCGTAGTGGTCGAGGTGGTCGGCGTCGACGTTCGTGATGAGGGCGACGGCGGTCTGGTAGAGCAGGAAGGTGCCGTCGGATTCATCCGCCTCGACGACGAAGAGTTCACCATCGCCGTGGGCGGCGCTCACCCCCAGGGTCTCGATCACTCCCCCGTTGACGAAGCTCGGTTCCTGGTTCATCGCGAGCAGGGCGGTAATGATCATGCCGGTCGAGGTCGTCTTGCCGTGTGCACCTGCCACGGCGACGAGCCGACGGCGGTTGATGAGCCAGGCCAGCGCCTGCGAGCGGTGCAGCACGGGGATGCCCTTCGCCACGGCGGCGAGGTACTCGGGGTTGTCCGGCCAGAGGGCGCCGGTGTACACCAGCGTGTCGGCCGCACCGAGGTTGGCAGCGTCGTGGCCGATCGCGATGGTGGCACCGAGCTCGCGGAGGGCCTCGGTGTTGTGGTTTTCGCTGCGGTCAGAGCCGGTGACGGTGTATCCCGATGCCAGGAACAGCCGGGCGATGCCGCTCATGCCTGAGCCGCCAATTCCGACGAAGTGGAGGGCTCCGAGCTCCGCGGGGAGTGGCTGGGAGAGGTCGGGCGTGATCATTGTGTCGATTTTACGGTGACGGCGGCCTCAACGAGGTCGACCATGCGATCGGCACCGTCGCGGTGACCAACCGAGACCGCTCGAGCCGCAAGGTGGGCGATGGCGGCGCGGTCGGCCAGCAGCGGCACGAGCTTCGACGAAATCCAGCCGGCGGTGAAGTCGGCGTCGGCCAGCAGGATGGATCCCCCGGCATTCACGACATCGCGCGCATTGAAACGCTGTTCGCCGTTGCCGACCGGGTACGGGATGTAGACGGCGGGCAGCCCGACGGCCGTGAACTCGCTCACGGTCGCCGCCCCCGCGCGCGCGATGGCGAGGTCGGCGACACCGATGGCGAGGTCCATGCGGTCGCAATACCGAAGCAGGTGGTAGCCGGCCAGCTTCGGATCGGCGATGTCGGACTTCTCCCCGGTGATGTGGAGCACCTGCCAGCCGGTTCCGAGAATCGTGGCAATGGAATTCGACACGGCCAGGTTGATGGAGCGGGCGCCGGTCGAACCGCCAGTGACGAGCAGGGTCGGCTTCGCGGCATCCAGCCCGAAGTACCCGAGCGCCTCCGCTCGTGCGGTGTGACGGTCGAGACTCTCAATCTCCCGTCGCAGCGGCATACCGACGACCTTCGAGCGGCGCAGCGGCGTCCCGGGGAACGCGATGCCCACGAAGTCGGTGAAGCGGGCGCCCAGCCTGTTGGCCATGCCGGGTCGGGCGTTTGCTTCGTGGATCGCGAACGGGACGCCCTCCCGGCGCGCCGCCAGGTATGCCGGGGCGGAGGCGTACCCGCCGAAGCCGACCACGACATCCACCCCCCGGTCGCGGAGATAGCCCCGCGTCACCGCGACGGCGGTGCGAAACGCCGCAGGAAACCGTAGTGCCGCCGCATTGACCCGGCGTGGGAATGGCAGGCGGGCGATCGTGAGCAGCTCGTATCCGCGCTGAGGCACAAGTCGCGACTCGAGCCCTTCCCTCGTGCCCAGAACCAGCACCGTGGCGTCCGGGTCTCGATCGCGGATGCGGTCGGCGACCGCGAGCAGTGGATTGACGTGGCCAGCGGTACCACCGCCAGCAAGGAGGTAGGTGGTCACCGCGGTGACCGCCGCGAAAGGCTCGGCGAACTGAGCGCGACGGTGGTTTCGTCGCGGGACTCCGGGCGGTGGCGGGCAAACGATAAGACCACTCCCATCGCGAGCAGCGAGGTGATGAGGGCAGAGCCGCCCGCCGAGATGAGGGGCAACGGTACGCCCAGCACCGGCAGCAGCCCGAGGACGACGGCGATATTGACGAAGGCCTGGCCGATAATCCAGATCATGACGCCGCTCGTCACGAGGCGTGCGAACGGGTCATGCGACGACCGGATCACGCGCACGAACCCGATGGCAAGCACGACAAACAGTGCCAGCACCACAATCGCGCCGATGAGCCCGAGCTCGTCGCCGATGATGGCGAATATGAAGTCGTTGTCGGCGGCAGGCAGCCATTTCCACTTGGCACGGGATTCGCCCAGCCCGGATCCCAACACCCCGCCGGAGGCCATCGCCCACCAGCCGTGCACGCTCTGCCAGCATGAGTCGACCATCTGGGACGGATCCGAGCAGCCGGAGAGCCAGGCATGAACGCGTGCTGTTCGCGAATTGGACAACGAGGCAAAAGCGAAACCGATCAGCGCGATCATCGTGATCGCGACGCCGATCACCCGCAGCCGCACTCCGGAATAGAACAGGGCGCCGATCACGATCGCGAGCATGATCGCCGCCGTGCCCAGGTCGTTGCCGAGCAGCACGAGCCCGATCGCAAGCCCTGCGACCGGCGCAATCGGGAGCGCGATGTGTTTCCAGTCGTGAAAGAGATGCTGCTTCGTGGTGATGACCCAGGCGAGCCAGACGACGAGGGCGAGCTTGACGGTCTCCGACGGCTGTGCGGTGAACGCACCGATCTTGATCCAGTTCTGGTTGCCACCGGTACCCCAGCCGAGGGGGGTAAAAACCAGCAACTGCAGCGCGATGCCCAGTCCGATCGCCGCCCACGCCCACTTCTTCCAGAAGGAGGGGGGAATCCGCGACGCGACCAGCATGAGGGGAATGCCGATCAGCGCGTAGAAGCCCTGCTTGAGAAACTGCGAGAACGAGTCGCCGGTCGCGATGTACGCCGTGACGGCAGACGAGGAGAGCACCATCACCAGGCCGAAAGCGACGAGGAACAGCGTCGTGCCCAGCAAGAGGAAGTAGTTGCTCGATTCGGCGCCAAAGATGTGCTGCACCGCGACGACGGCCGAGGGCTTCTGCCGCGGAACGGCAGCTTCGGGGCGTGCGGGGTCTCGCTCAGCCCTCGGGGTGCGCGGGGGTCTCGTGGTCGTCATCCGCGCTCCCCTCAAGTAGGTCGTGCACGGCACGGGCAAAACGCCTGCCGCGGTCTGCGTAGTCGGTGAACTGGTCCATGGATGCTGCCGCTGGAGCCAGCAGGACGACGTCACCCGGCCGGGCTGCAGCGGCCGACAGCCTCACGGCCGTCGGCATCACGTTCTCAGTGTCATTTGTGTCGACCTCGAACACCGGCAGTTCGGGCGCGTGTCGTCGGAATGCGGCGCGCACCTCGTCGCGGTCCGTCCCGATGACAACGGCTGCCCGCAGCCGGGCGACCTGGCGCTCGACCAGGTCGTCGATGGCAACGCCCTTGAGCAGTCCCCCGACGATCCATATGACGCCGTCGAAGGCGCGGAGCGATGCCTCGGCCGCGTGGGGGTTCGTGGCCTTCGAGTCGTCGACCCAGAGCACTCCCTCGGAGTCGGCGACCGGCTCGGTGCGGTGGGCATCCATTCGGAAGGTTCGCAGCGCGTCGCGGATGACCGCGGGGTCGACACCCATCGACCGAACGAGGGCGGATGCCGCCAGCACGTTGGCAATGCTGTGGGGTGCGCCGAGACCGACAGTTTCGAGCTCCTCGCGCGTGGTGAGCTCGAGCGCCGATCGGTGGCGGTCGTCGAGAAATGCCCGGTCGCAGAGGATCCCGTCGACGAGACCGAACTCGCTCATTCCGGGCGCACCGAGCCCGAACCCGATCGCCCGGCATCCGTCGATCACATCCGCGTTCTCAACCATGCTGAGCGTCGCCTCGTCGGCCTTGTTGTAGATGGCCGCGACGGAGGTGTTGGTGTAGACCTTTGCCTTCGCCGCCGTGTACGCCTCGAAGGAGCCGTGCCAGTCCAGGTGGTCGTGGGCGATGTTCAGGCAAACGCTCGCCCAGGGCGAGAGCGTGCCGTTGGGTGTGCGCCCCAGCCAGTGCAGCTGGTAGCTCGAGAGTTCGACAACCAGCACGTCGAATCCGGCGGGGTATCGAACCGCATCGAGTACGGGAATTCCGATGTTGCCAACGGCCGCGACCCGTTTGCCCGCCGCTTCGAGCAGATGCGCGGCCAGCTGCGTGGTAGTCGTCTTGCCGTTCGTGCCCGTGACGAGGATCCATTCCGCCGCCGGCTGCACCTTGTCGCGCACCCGCCAGGCGAGCTCGATGTCTCCCCAGGTCGGAATTCCCCGCTGGGTTGCCCAGAGCAGCACCGGATGGTCGGGATGGAAGCCGGGAGAGGCGACGACCAGCTGGGGGTCGAAGTCAACCAGTTCACCGGGAATGGTCTCGAAGTCTGCGCTCTCGAGGTAGCTCCCGCCGATGACGTCCAGGAGCCTCTTCTGCTCGTCCTTCGCCCCCGACGCGGCGACCAGCACCGTCGCGCCCAGCTCGACGAGGGTGTCGGCAACCGAGAATCCCGTTACACCCAGCCCGAGCACGACGACGCGGAGGCCGCCCCAGTTCGCATTCCAACTGGCCAGGTCGTCGACACTGCCGGAGAAAACGCCTGTCACGATGGGCGGCTGACCCATTCGAGGTAGAACAGGCCGACACCGACGGCAACGAACATGCCGGAGATCAGCCAGAACCGTACGACGACCGTGATTTCGGCCCAGCCCTTGAGTTCGAAATGATGATGCAGCGGGCTCATCAGGAAGATGCGTTTACCGTGCGTGAGTTTGAAGTACACCCGTTGCAGGATCACCGAACCGGTCACGATGAGAAAAAGGCCACCGGTGATCACGAGCAGCAGTTCGGTACGGCTCATGATCGCGAGGCCAGCCAGGGCGCCGCCGATGCCGAGCGAACCGGTGTCCCCCATGAAGATCTGCGCCGGCGACGTGTTGTACCAGAGGAATCCGATCAGGCTCCCCGCGATGGCCGCGGCTACGACGGCGAGATCCAGCGGGTCCCGGGTCTCGTACGCCTTGAACAGGTCGGATGAGCTCGCGCCGCTCCCGTTGATGCCGAAAGCGGACTGGTTGCTCTGCCAGAACCCGATGAAGATAAACGACGAAATCGCGAAGATGGATGCCCCTGTCGCAAGCCCGTCGAGACCATCCGCGACGTTCACGCCGTTCGACGCGCTGACGATGATGATCGTCGACCAGATTCCGAACAGGATGCCGCCGATGACGATGCCGCCGGTAACGCCACCGAGCAGCACGCCGAACTGGTGGAAGTCGAGCCAGTGGATGTCGCGTACCCACGAGATCATCGTTGACGCCGGGGTCAGGCCGTTCTCATCGGGAAACTGCAGTGCGAATATCGCAAAAATGACGGCGACGACGACCTGGCCGGCGATCTTCGCCCACCCGCCGAGGCCGAGGCTTTGCTGGCGCCGCGTTTTCAGGAAGTCATCGATGAACCCAACGAAACCGAGGCCAACCATGAGAAAGAGCACAAGAACACCGACGAGCGTGAGCGGAACCTGCGCGACGATGTGCCCGACGATGTAGGCGAGTCCCGAGCCGAGGATGAAGACGATGCCACCCATGGTCGGCGTTCCACGCTTCGAGTGGTGGCTCTGCGGACCGTCATCGCGGATGAACTGTCCCCAGTTGAGCCGCCGGAACAGCTTGACGAACACCGGAGTCAGGAAGAGCGTGAAGGCAAGGCCGAATCCGCCGGCGACGAGGAGGGCGATCACTCTGACACACCGCCGAGACGGTCACCGAGAAAACGCAGGCCCGCCGACTTGGACGACTTCACGAGCACAACATCCCCCTCGCCCAGTTCCGCACTCAGCAAAGCGTATGCCTCCTCGGCCGTGTCGACGAGCACGGACTCCCCGTCCCACGACCCTTCGAGCCCTGCCGCGTTGTGGATGTGGCGGGCACGGTGGCCCACGACGACCAGGCGCTGCACGTTGAGACGCACGGCGAGTCGGCCGATGCGGTCGTGCTCCTCGTCGGCGTACTCGCCGAGCTCAGCCATCTCGCCCAGGATCGCCACCGAACGCTGCCCGGGAAGCACTATCTGGGCCAGGGTCTTGAGGGCCGCGGCGGTCGAATCCGGGCTCGCGTTGTATGCGTCGTTGATGACCACCGCCCCGGATGCCGGGGTCAGCACCTCCATGCGCCAGCGTTCCGCCCGCGGCACGGCCTCGATCGCCGCAATGGCCCGCGCGAGATCGACGCCCAGCTCGTCGGCGACGGAGAGGGCCGCCAGTGCATTGAGCACGTGGTGCTCGCCGAGGATGCGCAGGTGCACCGGCATCCGGTCCCCGCCACGCACCAGCGTGAAGGCCGTACCGGTCGCGGTGGCTTGAACCTCCTCCGCGTGCAGGTCTGCGGATGCGTCGAGGCCGAAATAGCGCACCCGCGCGTTGGTCAGCCGGGCCATCGCTGCCACCCGCTCGTCATCCGCATTGAGGATCGCGACAGCGCTGCCACTCAGGTCGGTGACCATTTCGGACTTGGCACGTTGCACGGCGTCAATGCCGCCAAACTCACCGACATGGGCGAGTCCGACCTTGAGAACTACCCCAATGTCCGGTTTCGCGATGGCTACGAGCCGCGCGATTTCGCCCGCGCCCGCGGCCCCCATCTCGACGACGAGATAGCGGGTGTCCGCGGTAATGCCGAGCATGGAAATGGGTGCGCCAACGTGGTTATTGAACGAGCCCTTCGGCGCGACGGTTGGCCCCTCAGCGGACAGGATCGCGTTCAGCAGGTTCTTCGTCGTTGTCTTGCCGTTTGACCCGGTAATAGCGACCACGCGAAGATTTCCGCCCGATCGAACCCGCTCGACGACGGCCGCCGCCAGCGCGCCGAGGGCGACGACACCGTCGTGCACGAGTACCTGGGGAACGGGCAGGTCGAGCTGGCGCTCGGCGACGACGAGGGCCGCGCCGTTCGCGACAGCATCACCGGCGAACAGGTGGCCGTCGGTCTCTTCACCAGGCAGGGCGAAGAATATCGAGCCAGCCGTCACCAGCCGCGAGTCGGTCTGGACTGTGCCGTCGACAACGACGTCGGGGGTCGGCGAGCCCACGAGAGATCCGGCGACGAGACCAGCGATCTCGCCAAGGGTGAGGGCGATCACGCCCAGCCCGCCTCGGCGAGGGCGTCACGCGCCTCCTGGCGGGCGGAGTACGGCGTCCGCACTCCCTCGATGTCCCGGTAATCCTGGTGGCCGGGGCCGGCCCACAGAATCGAGTCACCCTCCCCCGCCAGCGAAACGGCCTTGCGAATTGCAGCCTCCGGCGGACTCACCTCGTAGATCTCCGGCTGGTGCTCGGCGAGTTTCGCACCCTCGAGCAGCGTCGCCCGAATGGATGCCGCGTCCTCGAACCGCGGGTGGTGGTCGGTGATCACGAGGATGTCCGATCCGTCGGCCGCCACGCGCGCCATCTCGTACCGCTTGGAGGCGTCACGATCGCCGTCCGCGCCGAAGACCATGATCGTGCGGCCCGGCGTGAATTTGCGCACCGCGGCCAGGGTGTTGAGGAAGGCATCCGGGCTGTGCCCGAAATCGACGTAGACACTCGGTCCGTGGTCACCCGAGACCCGCTCGGTGCGGCCGGGAAGGTAGGCGACGATGCCGCCGTCATCGTCCAGCGCGTGGCCGATGGCCTCGAGCTCGAAACCGGCTTCGACGAGCATGACAATCGCCAGACCCGCATTGGCGGCCATGTGCCATCCGATCAACGGCACCCGGCTCACCAGCGAACGGCCCTCGGGGCCGGTGAGGCGGAATTCGGTGTACGCGGCCTGCTCGTCGACGATTTCAACGGTCCATTCGGCATCCACCCCCGGCGTTGTCGAGATGGTGGTGACGGGGATGCGCGACTCTTCGACGACGCGGGCGCCGTACGGCGAGTCCAGCGAGACGACGCCGCGCCGAGCCCGGTCCGGGTCGAACAGCGCAAGCTTCGCCTGGAAGTACTCCTCCATGTCGGCGTAGTCGTCGAGGTGGTCGTGGCTGAGGTTCGTGAACCCGACGACGTCGAAGTGGAGCCCGTCGACGCGGTTACGGGAGAGGGCCTGGGCGCTGACCTCGACGGCAACAGCACGCACGTTGCTCTCCCGCATGCGGGCGAGCAGGGCGTGCATTTCGCTCGCCTCCGGGGTCGTCAGGCGGCTCACGACGGTGAGCTCGCCGATGTGGCGCTCGGCTGTGGAACTGAGGCCGCTGACCAGCCCCAACTGCTTCAGGATGCCCTCGAGCAGGTACGAGGTGGAGGTCTTGCCGTTCGTGCCCGTTGTTCCGAAGAGCAGGGGCGGGTGGTCGTTGGTGCGGTAGATCCAGGCCGAGATCTCACCGAGGGCCTCGCGCGGCGACGTCACGACGATGGTCGGCAGCTCGCTGTCGGCGGCCAGGGCCGCACCTTCCTCGTCCGTCAGCACGGCGACAGCGCCACCCTCGCGTGCCTGGTCGGCGTACGAGGCGCCGTGCGAGTTGGCTCCGCGGATTCCAACGTAGAGGTCGCCCGGGTGCAGGTCGCCCGTGCTGAGGGTGACGCCGGTGATCTCGACGCCGTCGATCGAACCACGGCAGTCGAGTCCGAATTCGTCAACGAGACCGGCGAGCGATCGAGCCGAGGGATGCTCCGGCCGAAGAACCGGGGGGATCCGAGCGGTCACACGATCCCTTTCTCTACTAATCGGCACTGCCTGTGCCATTCGGCACTGCCTGTGTTTCGCTGGGATTACCAGCTCAGTGCGATGGGTGGTGCCGGCTTCCGTGACGGTACTACGCGGTACTTCTTGAGCACCTGCGTCATGATCTTTTGGAACGTCGGCGCGGCTGCAGCTGAGGTCTTTATCGTATCTGGCTCTCCGAAGGTCGCGACAACCACGTACTGCGGATTGTCCGCGGGTGCGATTCCGGCGAGCGAAACCACGCGCTGTGCCGTGTAGCCGTTGCCGTTGGTCGCGGGTACCTCGGCCGTGCCCGACTTGGCGGCGACGCGGTAACCCGGAATCTTGAGGTCGGCGGAGAGCCAGCCTCCGGTGACCACGGTCTCCATCATTCGCAGCGTCTCGGATGCCGCCTGCTGGCTCACGACGCGCGTTCCGGTCGTCGACGGCTTCTCAGTCACGGTGCCGTCCGGCTGCACGCAACCCTCGACCAGCGTGAGCGGGGTGCGTACACCGCCGTTCGCGAGGGTCTGGTAGATGCTGGCGACCTGCGCGGAGGTCGCGCTGACGCCCTGGCCGAACTCCACGGTTCGGCTCGTCACGGGATCCCACTGGCTGGCGGGACTGAAGATTCCGGCCGACTCACCGTTGAAGTTGACCGCGGTCTTCGAGCCGACACCGAACTTCGCCATGTAGTCGTGGCGCTTCTGGGCGCTCAGTCGCTTCGACAGGAGCGAGATTCCCACGTTCGACGAGTTTTCGATCACGGTCGCCGGCGTGTACCGCAGGTCGCCGTGCGCCCAGTCGTCGGTGATGTAGTCCCCTCCGGGAAAGGTCATGCGGCCGGGCACGATGATGTGGTCCTCCGGATGCACGACGCCGGCATCCAACAGCGAGGCCATCGACATCGCCTTGAAGGTCGATCCCGGTTCGTACGGGGTGCTGAACGCGCGGGAACCGAGTGCCGTGCGCTTGGCCGCGTTGACGTTGTTCGGGTCGACCGTCGGCCAGTCGGCGACGGCAAGCAGGTGGGCGTCCTTCACTCGAACCACGATCGCCGTCGCCCACTTTGCGCCGATAGCTTTCGCCTGTTTGTCCACTGCCTGCTGCACGAACCACTGCAGGTCGCGGTCGATGGTGAGTTTGACCGTCCCGCCGTCCTTCGGCTGGGTTTGAGTAACGGTGCTGCCCGGGATGCGCACACCGTCTTCGCCGCGTTCGTAGGTCGACTTGCCATTACTGCTGGCGAGGCACTTGTTCTGGGTGTATTCGATACCGGCCTGTGGGCCATCGGTGCCGATGAAGCCGACCAGGTTGCCGGCGATTGCGCCGTTCGGGTAGCTGCGGCTGGGCCGCAACTCATCGAACACCCACGGGATCCGCAGTTTCTGCACCTTCGTGAAGACATCGAGCTTCACGGCCTTGGTGAGCAGCGCCCAGTTCGCCTTGGGGTTCGCCAGCAGGGTCGTCGACAGGTCGGTGACCGACTGGCCGGTGATAGCCGCGATGGCGCTCAATGCATCCGCCACGGACACCTTTTCGAACTTGCCGTTCGGCCCGATCATGATGGTTAGCTTGCCGTTTGCCGGAACGATATTCGGCGCCGCCGTGATGTCGAATCGATCGACGCTGTCCGCCAGCACGACCCCGTTGGTATCGACGATTTCGCCGCGCGTGCCGTAGGTGGTGACCGGCAGCGACCGGTTCGCGACAGCCTTGGCGGTGAGCGCCTTGGCCTGGACAACCTGGATGTCGACAAGACGGATCGAGAAGACGACGACGATCGCGAATACCGCGATGATCGTCAGCGCGAGCCGCCTGCGCGTGCTGCGGGAACTGACCACGACCGCTCCCTACCCCTAGTGCGTCTGGGGAGACGGGAGCTCCCCCGGCTTCGACGCTAGCGGCGCACCGAGTGGGTCAGTCTGAGGCGCGCCCGCGGCGGGGGTGCCGGTTTGGGGCGGCGTCGTGACCTTCGCGGCGGCGCTCGCCTTGCCGGTGAAGCTCGTGCCGTCCTCGGTGGCGCCGGTGAGGAGGGAGTTGCCGACGAGGCTCGCACCCGCAGCGGGGCCGACCCCGGCCGCGGTGGCGGATCCGATCACCGTGCCATCCGACAGGCGCAGGAAGACCGGGGAGGAACTCGCGACCATGCCCAGCTTTTGGGCGTGGGAGGCGAGGTTCTGGGTCGACCCGGCCAGCAGCAGCTGCTCGTTGAGCGCGCCCTCGACGCGCGTCAGGTCCGCCTGGGTGCCGGTCAGTGCGGAGATCTTGTACGCCCCATCCGACAGGGCGATGCTCAGCAGCAGCTGCGCAAGGAAAATCGCGAAGATGCCGCCAACCGCCAGCAGCGCGTAGGCCAGCTTCGGGCGCGCGCGACGCTGCACCACCGGGGCGATGGCGATGTGGCGGGTGTGCTCCTCACCGCGCGGGGATCCCAGCGGCAGGGCGTAGGCAAGGTTGGTGCTCATGCGGCAGCTCTCACTCGTTCGACGGCACGCAGCCGTACTGGGGTCGCGCGCGGGTTTGCGGCTTTTTCGGTTTCGGATGCGAGTTCCGCACCACGGACAAGCAACTTGAGCTCGGGGCGGTGCTCCGGCAGCTCGACCGGCAGCCCTGCCGGGGCAGTGGATGTCGCCCGGGCGGCCAGCGCGCGCTTCACGATGCGGTCTTCGAGGGACTGGTAGGCGAGCACGACCATGCGGCCGCCGACCTCGAGGACGTCGAGGGCCGCGGGGATGGCGCGCGAGAGAACGGCGAGCTCCTGGTTGACCTCGATCCGGAGAGCCTGGAACACGCGCTTTGCGGGGTGACCCGCTCGTTGCACCGCGGCGGGGGTGGCCGCGATGATCAGGTCGACGAGCTGGGAGGAGCGGACGAAGGGGGTAGTCGCCCGCGCCTCCACGATTTTGCGCGCATAGCGCGGTGACAGTTTTTCTTCGCCGAACTCGTAGAAGATGCGGCGCAGGTCTGCCTCGCTGTATTCGGCGAGGATGCGCTCGGCCGTCAGCGGAGCAGTCGAGTCCATGCGCATGTCGAGCGGGGCATCCTTCGAGTAGGAGAACCCACGGTCGACCCGGTCGAGCTGGAGCGACGAGACCCCCAGGTCGAACAGGATGCCCGAGACCGCCTCGATGCCGAGCGAGTCGAGCGCCTCCGTGAACTGGTCGTACACCGTGTGCACGAGGTGAACGCGGTCTCCGAACGGCGCCAGCCGCTCTCCGGCCAGTCGAAGCGCCTCGGGGTCGCGGTCGAGACCGACGAGCACGAGGTGGGGAAAGCGGGTCAGGAATGCCTCTGCGTGCCCGCCGAGTCCCAGCGTTGCGTCCACGAGAACGGCGCCGTCGCGGCCGAGGGCAGGCGCGAGCAGCTCGATCGTTCGCTCGAGGAGTACCGGGGTGTGCAGGGAGCTGTTTGCCATGAGAAGTCGGAGCGTCGTGTGTTTCCGTGTCCTTGGCATTGATCCCCATCCATTCCGACCTGTCCACGGGGAAGTGAAGACAGGGCGCCGAACGGCTGGGAGTCAACGCCAAGGCATTAGAAGAGCCCCGGGATCACCTCCTCCGAGGTGTTCGCAAAGTCGGATTCGGTCTCGTTGTAGTAGGTGTTCCAGGCTTCGGTGTCCCAGATCTCGGCACGGCTGCCAGCGCCGATGACCGTGAGTTCGCGATCGAGACCCGCGTACTCACGAAGGCCGGCGGGGATCGTCACTCGACGCTGCTTGTCCGGCTGCTCCTGGTTGGCACCGGAGAGGAACAGCCGCAGGAAGTCGCGCCCCTGCTTGCTGGTGACGGGTGCCTGGCGGATCTTCTCGTGCAGGCTCTCGAACTCTTTCGTGCTGAAGACATAGAGGCAGCGCTCCTGCCCGCGGGTGATCACGACGCCGGATGCGAGTTCGTCCCAGAACTTCGCCGGGAGGATCAGGCGGCCCTTGTCGTCGAGCTTGGGCGCGTAGGTGCCAAGGAACACGTGCGCACCCCCCTCTTCTCTCCGGCCAGGTACTAAGGTGACTCCACTTTACTCCACTTACCTCCACCAATCAATGACATTGGCACATGATATGACCCCAGTCGGAGGGACTTCCCAGTAATGACAAGGAATCACGGGGTGGAGGAAAATGGAGCGATTTCACCCGTTCGGGGCCAAAAATGGACACAAAAAAGGCCAACCCGAAGGTTGGCCTGGTTTCCGGCAGCCCTGGTGGGTGCCCGTGGAGGAAGGGGGTGCGAAGCCCTACTCGCTCGGCTCATCCGAGCGCTTGTCTGCGCGATCGCCGAAATTGTGCAGGAACGAGGACTTCCCCGGTCGTGATGTGGACGCGGCGCCCGGTCGGCGGGGCGGACTGACGGCGAGGAGCACACCAACGAACATCACGACGAAACCGAGCACGCCGACAAAGGGCACGCGAACGATAACGCCGGTGAGAAGCGTCGCGATCCCGACGATTCCGAGCAGCACGCCGGTGACGACAATCGCGTAACTCGGACGACCCCGGTGGGATGAAACCGACGCGACGAAATCCGCATCATTGTGATAGAGGCTGCGCTCCATCTCCTCCAGGAGGCGCTGCTCCTGCTCGGAAAGTGGCATCCTGTTCCCCTCTGTACGGGATCGAGGCCGGTAGTAGGCCTTAATAGTAGCCCCGCAGGTCTGGCTAGGCTAGGCGCGTGCCTGTGAGTACCCGGTTAGTTGACCTTGTCCAGTTCAGAATCGACGAATTCCTGGCTGAGCGCACGCCGGAGATCACCGCAATCGCGCCCGAGCTCTCTACGGTGCTCGACTTCGCCGCAGGTCTCCTGAGCGGAGGCAAACGGTTTCGAGCACTGTTCTGCTATTGGGGCTGGCAGGCCGTCGGCGCCGGTCGGGACGACCTCGAACTGTTGGATGCTCCCAGCCCGAGGGACCTCGCCGCCGTGGTGACCGCGTCAAGCGCGCTCGAGGTCTTCCACGCCGCGGCACTCGTGCACGACGACATCATGGACAGCTCTGATACCCGTCGCGGGTTGCCTGCCGCGCACAGGCGCTTCGAAGCAGTGCACCGGGACGCCGGGTGGTCGGGGAATGCGGCATCGTTCGGCACCTCCTCCGCGCTTCTGCTCGGCGACCTTCTGCTCGGCTGGAGCGACGAGCTACTGGATGCCGGTCTTGCCACGCTCGGCAACCGAGACGCTGCACGGGCCTCGCGGGCGGAGTTCAACCGCATGCGCACCGAAGTCACCGTCGGGCAATACCTCGACATCCTCGAAGAGAACTCGTGGAGCTCGCGGCCCGAAGCGGAGCTCCTGCCGCGGGCGCACCGCGTGATCGTCTACAAGTCAGCCAAATACAGCGTCGAAGAGCCGCTCGCGATCGGCGCCTGCCTGGGCAACGGCAGCCTCGCCCAGGTGGCGGCGCTGCGGGACTTCGGCCTCCCGCTGGGCATTGCCTACCAGCTGCGGGATGACCTCCTCGGCGTTTTCGGCGACCCCCAGGTCACCGGAAAGCCAGCCGGCGACGACCTGCGCGAGGGCAAACGCACAGTACTGATCGGGCTCGCGCGCACCAAGCTCCCCGCGACCGCGATGCACCTGCTCGACGAACTTCTCGGCGACAAGGATCTGGATGGGCAACAGATCACCATGCTGCAGACCGCGATCCGCGACTCCGGCGCCGTCGCGCAGGTGGAGCGCGTGATCGACCTGAATGTCGAGAAAGCGAGGGCTGCCCTGGCGACCGCCCCGCTCGCGGCATCCGCTCGGGAGCAGTTGCTCCAGTTGACCGACACCGTAACGAAGCGCGTCGCCTAGCCAGGCGGTCGAGCGGGCCGCAGCGGGCGCCCGATCGCTACGGGAGCTCGACACAGTAGAAGGCACGGTGGTCAGAAGACGGAGTAGTCAGAAGACGCAGTAGTCAGAAGACGCAGTAGTCAGAAGACGGAGTGGTCAGAAGACGGAGTGGTCAGAACCCCAGATAGTCAGAACCCGAGCGCCTGGGCGACCCGGCGAACCTCGGCCTTCCGGCCGGCGCGAAGAGCATCCACGGGGCTGACGCCGAGACTGTCCTCGGGCGAGAGCAGCCAGCGCATGGCTTCGTCGTCACTGAAGCCGCTGTCACCGAGAACCACAAGCGTTCCCCTGAGTTCACCGAGGGGCTCATTGCCGGCGATAAACGCCGCCGGAACCTTCCACACGCCATCGATGCGCTGGGCGAGCAGCGCACGGTCTTCGATCAGCCGGCGCACCTGGCTCACCTTCAACCCGAGCAACTCGGTGAGGTCAGGGATCGTGAGCCAGTTCACGTCGGGGAGGTCGGTCACTCGTTAATCTTTTCACGCCCGCGGGCGGATCATCCGCATTGACTCGATTGTTTCGCGCATGTTAACTCCCGTAACAGCAGTAACTGTGATTGACACGTACCATTAACTGTGTCAGTTTTGTCGGAAGGTCACGGGGGTGGCTTGTTCTCTCCCAGGTTCAGGGACAGGTCGGAACAAAGCGGGGATCAGCAATGACAACTACACGGGACGATGACAGCGCCGTGTTTCCGGCAGCGCTTGCCGGTCTTATTCCGACGCGCCTCGCGGCGCCCCTCCCACCGGCACGGCACCCGGCTCATCGCGAACGCGTAGCTCGCGGCCTCTTCGCGACGGTGCCCATCGTGCTCGTTGGCTCGCTCGCGATGGCGAGCCTCAACCTCGGCACCAATCCGGAGAATTCCGGCCCGAAGCGGCCACCGAAGCCCAAGGCCGACACGGCTGACCTCGGCTCCGTAGTTCGGGATGCCCTCGCTCGGGCAAGCGCGACGGCGGCCATCCCCGCCTCCACTCTTCCGTCACCGGCGGTGCAAACGGCGACGGCGCCCTCGACCTACGTCGTGCGGGGTGGCGACACGGTCAGTGAGATTGCCGGTCGCTTCGGCCTGTCTACAGCATCCGTTCTGGCGATGAACGGCCTGAGCTGGAAGTCAGTGATCTTTCCCGGGCAGCACTTGAAACTGTCGAAGTCCGCGCCGGTCGTCACGAAGGCGCCCGCACCAGCGGTGCACACGGCGGCCGCGAGCTCGACCGTGAAGTACACGATCCGCTCGGGCGACACGATCTCACGTATAGCCAACAAGTTCGGCGTAACGACGCAGTCGGTGCTCACCGCGAACCACCTGAAGTGGTCGAGCATCATCTACCCCGGCCAAAAGCTGCTGATCCCGACCAAGTCGGCGGCGACGAAGCCGCCTGTCACTAAGCCGCCGGTCACCCCTCCGCCGGTGACGGCCCCGCCGGCGTCAGCGCCGCCGACGACTTCGAACGGCAGCTACACGATCAAGTCGGGCGACACCCTGACCTCGATCGCCAAGAAGTTCAGCGTCACGGTCGCAGCGCTCCAGAAGGCCAACGGCCTGACGTCCAGCAGCATCATCTATGCCGGGCACAAGCTCGTCATCCCCGGCCTCAGCACGGCTTCCGTCGGCGGTGAGACGGTTCCGCTCAGTCCGGCCATGAAGACGAACGCGACCACGATCATCCGCGTCGGGCAATCGCTGGGCGTGCCGGAGTACGGCATCGTCATTGCTCTTGCGGCGGCAGCCCAGGAATCCGGCCTGCAGAACCTCAGCGGCGGGGACCGGGACTCTGTGGGCCTCTTCCAGCAGCGGCCGAGCACCGGGTGGGGAACTGCGAAGCAGCTCTCCGACACGACCTACGCCTCGAAACTGTTCTACGGCGGCCCGTCGAACCCCAACAAAGGACATACCCGCGGCCTGCTGGACATCCCCGGCTGGCAGTCAATGACAGTCACCAAGGCAGCACAGGCGGTTCAGATCTCCGGGTACCCGACGGCGTACGCGAAATGGGAAACGTCCGCCCGCTCCTGGTTGGCTGCGCTCAAGTAACACGCGCCCGGCCAATAGCCAGCTTGCGCCGTGTTCAACGGGATGCTTTCAGGCCGCTTACTTAGACTCTGAGGGTGACTGCCAACAGTACGGATCCGATGATCGGTCGTCTCGTCGACGGCCGGTACCAGGTTCGTTCGCGCATTGCGCGCGGTGGCATGGCGACGGTCTACCTCGCCACCGACCTGCGCCTCGAGCGCAGGGTCGCGCTCAAGATCATGCACGGGCACCTGGCCGACGACAGCCAGTTCAAGGAGCGCTTCATCCAGGAGGCGCGATCGGCCGCCCGCCTCGCTCACCCCAACGTCGTAAATGTCTACGACCAGGGTCAGGACAGCGACATGGCCTACCTGGTGATGGAGTACCTGCCCGGAATAACCCTGCGCGACCTCATGCAGGAGCACGGCAGGCTCACGACCGACCAAACGCTGGACGTGCTCGAGGCCGTACTGTCCGGACTCGCTGCCGCGCACAAGGCGGGCATCGTGCACCGCGATCTCAAGCCTGAGAACGTGCTGCTCGCGGATGACGGCCGAATCAAGATCGGCGACTTCGGGCTCGCCCGCGCTGCCAGCGCGAATACCGCGACGGGTGCCGCACTGCTCGGCACCATCGCCTACCTCTCCCCCGAACTTGTCACCCGCGGCATCGCCGACGCCCGCAGCGATATCTATGCGGTCGGGATCATGATGTACGAGATGCTCACCGGCGAGCAGCCGTTCAAGGGTGAGCAGCCGATGCAGATCGCCTACCAGCACGCCAACGACTCGGTTCCGACGCCCAGCAGCAAGAACTCGAGGGTGCCGGTCGAGCTGGATGAGCTCGTGCTGTGGGCGACCGCGCGCGAACCCGACGAGCGACCGCGTGACGCGCGCGTGATGCTCGAGCAGCTGCAGGAGACCCAGTCGCTGCTCGGCACCAGTGCCGCGACCTCGGCGACCACCGTGCAACGAACAGCCGTCTACCAGCCCTCACTGCCTATTCGGGGCGCCACCGCAGAGACGGCCGTGCTGCGCGGCCGGGCCAGGACGCCGGAGGCCGTGGCTGCGCCGACCACAAGCACGTCCGTGCTGGCAGCGAAGGCGCAAAAGCGTCGGGCGCGAGGATGGTGGCTGTTTGGCCTCGTCATCCTGCTGGCCGCGCTCGCCGGAGGAACCGGCTGGTACTTCGGCGCCGGGCCGGGTGCGCAGGCCACAGTTCCCGACGTGGCGGGCCGCAGTGTCGAGGCGGCCACCACGCTGCTCACCGACCAGGGGTTCCGCGTCGCATCCACAGTCGCGGATGTCCACGACCCGGTGGTCGACCGGGGCCTGGTCTCGCGCACGACGCCGCAGGCCGGCGCCTCGGTGAGCAAGGGCGCCGTCATCACGCTGAAGAAGTCGATCGGCCCCGCGCTCATCGCGCTGCCGACACTCATTGGTATCCCGGAGCAGCAGGCGAAGGACGCAATCACCAAGGCCCGCTTCGTCAACGCGGCCAAGTCGATCCAGCAGTTCGACAACAAGGTGGCACTCGGCACGGTCATTGATGCACTCGACAACAATGGCAAGAGCCTCGCAGGCAGGTCGACGTACAGCGAACAGCGCCAGATCACCCTCGTGGTCTCTGCGGGACGCCTGCCGCAGGTCACCGGTCTCAGCTATGCGGATGCCGCCGCCCGCGTCACTGCCGCGGGGCTCACTCCGCAGCCGGGCAGCCAGATCTACAACGCCAAGGTCGACAAGAACCTCGTGATCGAGATCGAACGTGACAAGAACAGCAGCGGCGTCACGCAGCCGATCCGCGTCGGGGAGTCCGTCTCGCTCACCATCTCGCGCGGGCCAGAGATGGTCGTGATTCCAAACGTGATCGGCGATACCTGGCTCGTCGCAAAGCAGAAGCTCATCGACGCCGGTTTCACGAACCTGAACTACAACAAGAAGGCGGATGCGGCCCCGTCGGTCGTCACCGTCGACACGGTGACGCCGAACGTCGGCCAGAAGGTGGCGAAGGGCAGCACGCTGACCATCACCTTCACGATCTAGCGGTACTGCCGGGACCGCCCCGACCGGGCTCTGAGCCTGCCTCGACCGTGCGGCATCCGCGACGCTGAGCTCCTCACTGCAGGGACTGCCCGACCGCGCTCCAGGTCTGCCGCGACCGCGCTCTACGCCTGCCTCGACCGCGCGGCATCCGCGACGCTGAGCTCCTCGGAGACGAGGAAGGCCAGCTCCAGCGACTGCATGTGGTTGAGCCGCGGGTCGCACAGGGACTCGTAGCGGGTCGCGAGGGTCGCCTCGTCGATCTGTTCCGACCCGCCCAGGCACTCCGTGACGTCGTCGCCGGTGAGCTCGATGTGGATGCCGCCCGGGTAGGTTCCGACCTGGCGGTGGGCCTCGAAGAAGCCCTTGACCTCGTCGACGATGTCGTCGAAGCGGCGAGTCTTGTAGCCCGTCGCCGTCGTCAGCCCGTTGCCATGCATCGGGTCGGATACCCAGAGCGGGTTGGCATCCATTTCTTTAATGGCTTCGAGCAGCGGCGGCAGGGCATCCCGAACCTTGCCGGCGCCCATGCGCGTGATGAAGGTGAGGCGACCCGGCTCGCGGTCGGGATCGAGCTTGTCGATGAGCGCCTTCATGTCGTCGACCTTCGTGGTCGGGCCGAGCTTGACGCCGATCGGATTGCGAACCCGGCTGAAGTAGTCCACGTGCGCGCCGTCGAGCTCCCGCGTGCGCTCCCCGATCCACAGGAAGTGCGCGGAGGTGTTTACCGGCGTTCCGTTACGCGAGTCAATGCGGGTCATGGGGCGCTCGTAGTCCATGAGCAGGCCCTCATGGCTGGAGTAGAACTCGACGCGCTTCAGCTCATCGAAGTCGGCGCCGGCCGCCTCCATGAATTTGATCGCCTTGTCGATCTCGTTCGCGAGCTTCTCGTATTCGTGATTAGCCGGGTTGGCGGCGAAGCCCCTGTTCCAGCTGTGCACCTGGCGAAGGTCCGCGAAACCGCCCTGGGTGAACGCGCGAATCAGGTTCAGCGTCGCCACCGCCGTGTGGTAACCCTGCACGAGCCGGCGGGGGTCTGCCTCACGGGACTCCGGCGTGAAGTCGTAGCCATTGACGATGTCGCCGCGGTAGGCCGGCAGCGTCACGTCGCCACGGGTCTCGAAGTCGTTCGAGCGGGGCTTGGCGAACTGCCCTGCCATGCGCCCCATCTTGACGATGGGCATGGATGCGCCGTAGGTGAGCACGACCGCCATCTGCAGGATGGTCTTCACCCGGTTACGGATCTGCTCCGCGGTAGCACCCGCAAATGTCTCAGCGCAGTCGCCTCCCTGCAACAGGAAAGCTTCGCCCCGCGCCGCCTTGGCCAGGCGGTCGCGGAGGATGTCGATCTCGCCCGCGAACACCAGCGGCGGAAGGCTCGCAATCTCTGCGCTTGCCGCACCGACGGCCTCGGCATCCGGCCATTGTGGCTGCTGCCGTACCGGGAGCGTCCGCCAATAATCGAGACCGGCGATCACGGACGGATCGGCGAGCACGATTTGTTCGGACGGGTCAGACACGTGGGGATTCTTTCTCTGGGAGGGAATGAAATGGCCGGTTGGGTGCGCGAAAGCCCCAGCGATCGAGCCTAGCGGAGCAGTCCCGTGATCACCGGCGGGCTAGTGGTTGACGGCAGCGACCCGCTCCTTGACCGACGACGCGTAGACGTCCACATACTCCTGGCCGCTGAGGCGGTTCAGTTCGTACATGATTTCGTCAGTGATCGAGCGCAGCACGAACCGGTCGCCTTCCAGCCCCTCGAAGCGGCTGAAATCCAGCGGCTCGCCGAAGACGATGCCGATTCGCCGCACCCGCGGGATCTTTTTGCCGGTCGGCATCACCTTGTCGGTGTCGATCATCGCGATCGGGATCACCGGCACGCCGCCCTCGAGGATCATGCGAGCGACGCCGGTGCGGCCACGGTACATCCGGCCGTCCGGGCTGCGCGTTCCCTCCGGATAGATCCCGAGCTGCTCGCCCTTGGCCAGCACCGCGAGGCCGGTGTTCAGGGATGCCTCAGACGCCTTACCGCCGGAGCGGTCGATCGGCAGCATCCCGGTTCCCTTGAAGAACTGGCGGGTCAGCCAGCCCTTAATGCCACGGCCCCGCCAGTAGTCCGCCTTCGCGAGAAACGAGATGTGGCGGTCGAGAACCAGCGGAAGGAAGACCGAGTCGATGAACGAGAGATGGTTGCCGGCAAAAATGACCCCGCCGGTCCTGGGGATGTTCTCTCGGCCGACCACCCAGGGCCGGAAAACCGTCAGCAGCAGCGGCCCAACGAGCAGGTTCTTGGCGAACCAGTACAGCATGGGTCTTCTCCTGGGGGACGAACGACGCGAGACCCCTAACCTACCGCGATGCGGCCCGGATGCGCGCGAGATCGGCAGCTCCGACGACGCCGGCGTTGTTGATCAACTCTGCGATCACGAACTCCGGCTCGGGGTGGTACCCCCGCGCGGGCAGGTGCGCCTGGAACGACTCGCGCACCGGATCGAGCAACAGGTCGCCGGCAACCGCGACTCCCCCGCCGAAGACGAACAGCTGCGGGTCGAGAACCGCCGCCAGGCTCGCGCAGGCCTGCCCGAGCCAGCTACCCAGCTCGCGGAGAGCGTGCACCGCCCCGGGATCGCCGGTCGCGATGAGCTCGCCGACGATCTCGCCCGTGAGCGCCCCGGCTTCTGCGCGAGCTTCGGCCAGTGCGAGCCCGATGCCGCCCACATTCGCGATGTCGTTGGCCATGCGCAGCAGTGCCCGGCCGGAGCCGTACTGTTCGATGCAGCCTCGGGCGCCGCATCCACAGGGCAGCCCGTCGGGCACCACGCGCAGGTGGCCGACCTCGCCGCCCGCACCGAAGCCCCCTCGGAACAGCTGGTTGCCGGTCACGATGGCACCACCGACGCCGGTGCCGATGGTCAGCATCGTCATGTCGGTCACCAGGCGGCCCGATCCGTAGCGGAATTCCGCCCAGCCGGCCGCGTTCGCATCGTTGTCGATGGTGACCGGCAGGTGCAGGCGCGAGGCCAGGCGCTCCTGGAACGGCTCCATGCGCCAGCTGATGTTGGGGGCGTAGTAGACGATCGACTGGTCGGCGTCAATGAAGCCGGCCGCCGCGACGCCGGCCGCAACGACCTGCTCCCCCGCCGAGAGGGACGTGATCATGGCCACGACCGCATCCACGATCGCCGCCGGGTCGCCGGCAGGGGTCGGGATGCGCGCCTCACGAAGGATCTCGCCGCTCTCGGAGACGAGGGCCCCGGCAATCTTGGTTCCGCCGATGTCAATTCCGATGGCATGCACGAAGCACGAGCTTAGTGAGTCCCGACTGGGCGTTATCGCAACCAGATCGGGGCCAATACGAATGGCTGGGTAGAATGGGCTCACCTTCCCACCGGTGCCAAAGGAGTTGCCGTGCAGCAAATTGATGTACCAGCCGTCGTTCCCGCGGATCCCGACGCGAACGTAACCGACCTGCTCGTCGATCGAGTCGCTGCGACTCCGGATCTGGCCATTTTTGCCCGTCCAACGAAGGACGGCGGATGGTACGAGGTCACCGCCGCGGAGTTCCTCGCCGAGGTGCGCGCGCTCGCCAAGGGTCTCGTCGCTGCGGGCATCCAGCCCGGCGACAAGATCGGGATCATGTGCAAGACCCGCTACGAGTGGACCCTCATCGACTTCGCGACCTGGTTCGCCGGCGCCGTGCTTGTGCCGGTGTACGAGACGTCCTCGCCCTCCCAGGTGCAGTGGAACCTGGAAGACTCCGGCGCGGTCGCAATGATCACGGAGACCCCCGACCACTTCGCACGCTTCGACGAGATTCACGCCGACGTGCCGCTCGTCACGAACGTCTGGCAGTTGAACCTTGGCGCGATCGAGAAGCTGGTCGCCGGTGGAACGGATGTCGCCGACGAGGAGATCGACCGTCGGCGCATACTGGCAAAGGGTTCCGATCTCGCCACGCTCATCTACACGGCGGGAACGACGGGCCGGCCCAAGGGCTGCATCCTCACCCACTCCAATTTCGTCGAACTGAGCCGCAACGCCGCGGTCGCGATCTCCGAGGTCGTCCACCCCGGATCGAGCACGCTGCTGTTCATCACCACGGCTCACGTGTTCGCGCGCTTCATAGCCGTGCTGTCCGTTCACGGTGGAGTGAAGGTCGGGCACCAGGGTGACGTCAGCAACCTGCTGCCGGCCATGGCATCCTTCAAGCCCACATTCCTCCTCGCGGTGCCACGCGTGTTCGAGAAGGTCTACAACGTCTCAGAGCAGAAGGCGGAGACGGGCGGCAAGGGCAAGATCTTCCGCCGGGCCGCCGATGTCGCGATCGCTCACTCGAAAGCACTGGATGCCGGGCACGTACCGCTGGGCCTCAGGCTGCAGTTCGCGCTGTTCGACCGGCTCGTTCTCTCCAAGATCCGGGAAGCGATGGGCGGACGCGTCCAATTCGCCGTGTCCGGTTCCGCGCCGCTCGGGCTTCGCCTTGGCCACTTCTACCGCAGCCTCGGAATCAAGATTCTCGAGGGTTACGGGCTGACGGAGACGACCGCACCCATTTCGGTCAGCCTGCCGTCGAACTTCAAGATCGGCAAGGTCGGCCCGCCGCTTCCCGGCGTCTCCGTTCGTATCGCCGACGACGGCGAGATCGAGGCGAAGGGCGTCGACGTCTTTGCCGGCTACTGGAAGAACGAGAAAGCAACGGCGGAAGCCTTTGACGACGGCTGGTTCCGCACCGGCGACATCGGCGAGATCGACTCCGACGGATACCTCTCGATCACCGGGCGAAAGAAGGAGATCATCGTCACCGCTGGCGGTAAGAACGTCGCCCCCGCCGCGCTGGAAGACCCGATTCGCGCGAACCCGATCATCAGCCAGGTGATCGTGGTCGGCGAGCAGAGGCCGTTCATCTCGGCGTTGATCACGCTTGACCCGGAGATGCTGCCGGTGTGGCTCAAGAACAACGGGGAGACGGCCGAGCAGTCGCTCGCGCAGGCTGCCGTGCATCCGAAGGTCATCGCTGAGGTTCAGCGGGCGGTCGACGCCGCGAATGCCAAGGTCTCGCGCGCGGAGTCGATCCGCAAGTTCCAGATTCTCGACAGGGATCTCACGGAGGCGAGCGGCCACCTGACGCCGAAACTGAGCATCAAGCGCAACGTAATCCTGAAGGACTTCAGCAGCGTCATCGACGGCCTGTACACCGCCGCCCCGGAAACGCACGGCCAGTCGCTGGTGCACTGAGAAAGCAATACCAGCCAGCCAGCGCCGGGCAGTGGGCAGCACGCCCCGGCCAGCACCAGCAGCTAATACCAGGCAGCAGCCCGGATCGACCGCATCGCTTCTTTCTTGATCTCGGGATCGAGGCCCTCGATGTAGAGATGCCCGTCCAGGTGGTCGGTTTCGTGCTGCAGTGCCTGGGCGAGGATGCCATCGCCCTCCACCACCACCGGTTTGCCTGCCAGGTCGATGCCTTCGACCCGTGCCCACGGGTGGCGCCTGCGCGGAAAATAGAATCCGGGTACCGAGAGGCAGCCCTCATCCACGAGTTCCGCGTCGCCACGCACTTCGACCAGCACGGGGTTGATCACGTAGCCGATGTCGCCGTCGATGTTGTAGCTGAAGGCGCGCAGGCCGACGCCGATCTGGTTGGCCGCGACTCCAGCGCGGCCGGGGGCCGTCACGGTGTCGATGAGGTCGTCGATGAGCCCGCTGGCGCGCTTGTCGCCCGGCACGATCGGGTCGCAGGCGGAGCGGAGCACCGGATCGCCGAACAGGCGAATCTGTCGTTCAGTCATTCGGTCTATGCGGTCCTGCGAACGGGCAGCCCGTCGACGACCAGCGCGGCAAGTCGCCGTGCCGAATCGCGTGTGAGCGGCTTGAGGTCGTGATAACTGACCAGCGAGCCAGCGGCAAGCTGCGGGTCGTAGGGTACGCGCACCACGTCACGTACACGCGACGCGAAGTGGGCCTCGATCTCCTCGATCTTCACGAGGTTCGTGCCCTGGGTGGCGGTGTTGAGAGCCACGATCGCGTTCTTCACCAGGTGCGCGTACCCGTTTGACTCGAGCCAGGTCAGGGTTTCGGATGCGAGGCGGGCTTCATCGACGCTCCCGCCCGAGACGATGACCACCGAGTCTGCGCGCCGCAGCGTGGCTCGCATGACGGAGTGAATGATGCCGGTGCCGCAGTCCGTGAGAACGATCGAGTAGAACCGGGCCGCGACATCCGCAACGATGTTGTAGCCCTTCTCGTCGAACGCTTCCGAGACGAGCGGGTCAGTGTCTGAGGCAAGGATGTCGAGCCGCGTCTCGTCGTGAGAGACGTATTCCGAGAACTCGGAGACGCTGGTGATGGATTTCGCATCCCGAACGACGTCACGAACCGTCGATCGCGTTTGCACCGGAACACGCTCGGCCAGGGTGCCGCGGTCGGGGTTCGCATCGATCGCGATCACGCGGTCTTCGCGAACGTCGGCCAGCGCCATCCCGAGAAGGGTGGTGATGGTGGTCTTGCCGACTCCGCCCTTGCGGGTGAGGATGGGCACGAACCGCGTGGATCCTTCCATCCGCTTGTCGATGCGAGCGTCGAGGTCCTTGCGATACCGCACCGGCTCCGAGTCACCGATGTTGATGAGGTGAAGGCTGAGGGCGTAGATCAGCACCGGCCAGAATCCCTCGGGCGGCGGGCGGCGGCGGCCGTTGCGCGGCTCAAGCAGTCGTTCGGCGGTCAGCATGGATGCCGGCTCCGGCTTGCCCGATGCGGGGCCGTCGAGCCGGTCACGCCGGGTGAACTGCAGGTCGTTGGTTGGCAGCGGCGGGATGACCGCCGCCTCCTCGACGGGTTCGACTGCAACGGCGTCGGACGCGACCACGATCACCGAAGTGGTGGTCGGTGCCGCCTCGTCGACAAAGGGCGCGTCGACAAAGGAAGCACCGAGAATGTCTGGCGTGACCACCGGCTCCGCCAGCGCCACCGCGGCTTCCTCCTCGGGAGCCGAGTGCCGGATGGGAGGCAGCTGCACGGTCACTGTGATCGGGCGTGGCTCATCGGCGAACTCGTCGTCGGAATCGTCCCTGCGTCGTCTGGTCATCATTTCACCGCCCTGCCGCGTAAGTACACTCTGGAATTTGGACGCTCCAGCTTAGCGCGACCGTCGAAATTGGGCCGAAGGTTGCTCTCAGGCGATCTCGATGAGCAGGTCGCCGCCATCCACCTGCTGCGTTCGCGGCACCGCAAGGCGGCGCACGGTGCCCGCGACGGGCGCGGTGATCGCCGCCTCCATCTTCATGGCCTCGATGGATGCCACGGGCTGGCCCGCCTCGACCGCAGCGCCCTCCTCCACCTGTAGCGTGACGACTCCGGAGAACGGTGCGGCGACGTGCCCGGGCTTTGCCGGGTCGGCCTTCTCGGCCGCCTTCGACTCAACCGAGATGCTCCGATCGCGAACGAACACCGGGCGCAGTTGTCCGTTGAGCGTCGTCATGACGGTACGCATGCCCTTGTCATCCGCCTCGCCGATCGCTTCGAGGCCGACGTAGAGGCTCACACCCTTGGACATCTCGATGACGTGCTCTGTGCCCTGGCGCAGTCCGTACAGGTAGTCCGCGGTCTCGACGACCGACAGGTCACCGAATGCGTCCCGGTTCTGCTCAAAGAGCTTCGTCGGACCGGGAAACAGGAGCCGGTTGAGAGTGTGACGGCGGGCCGCGGTGTCGCCGGCGAGACCGGACCGGTCGTCGGCGGTGAGCTGCTCCACGCCGATCTTGACCGTGCGGCCTGCCAGCACCTTGGTGCGGAATGGCTCCGGCCAACCGCCCGGCAGGTCGCCGAGTTCGCCAGCCATGAAGCCGATGACCGAGTCGGGAATGTCGTACTTCCCCGGGTTCTGCTCGAAGTCGGCAGGGTCGGCATCCGCCGCGGCGAGGGCAAGCGCGAGGTCGCCAACCACCTTTGACGACGGCGTCACCTTGGGCGGACGCCCGAGCATCGTGGATGCGGCGGCATAGAGGTCTTCGATCTTCTCGAAGTGGTCGCCGAGCCCGAGTGCGATCGCCTGCTGGCGCAGGTTCGAGAGTTGGCCGCCCGGGATCTCGTGCTTGTACACGCGACCGGTCGGCCCGGGAAGGCCGGACTCGAACGGCCGATACACGTGACGGACTGCCTCCCAGTACGGCTCCAGGTCGGAGACGGCCTGGAGGGAGATGCCGGTGTCGCGCTCCGTGTGCGCGAGGGCGGCGACGAGAGCGGAAGCCGAGGGCTGGCTCGTCGTTCCCGCCATCGGGGCGCTGGCGACATCTACCGCATCTGCACCGGCGCGGGATGCCGCAAGCAGCGTCGCCAGCTGGCCGCCTGCCGTGTCGTGCGTGTGCACGTGGACGGGAAGGTCGAAGCGCTCCCGCAGGGCGCTCACCAGCTTCTCAGCGGCCTCGGCGCGAAGGAGTCCAGCCATGTCCTTGATGGCGATGATGTGCGCTCCGGCCTCAACGATCTGGTCGGCCAGGCCCAGGTAGTAGTCGAGCGTGTACAGGTCTTCCGCCGGGTCGAGCAGGTCGCCGGTGTAGCAGACCGCGACCTCCGCGACGGTGGTGCCGGTGGCCAGCACGGCATCGATGGCCGGCTTCATCTGGGACACGTCGTTCAACGCGTCGAAGATACGGAAGATGTCCACGCCCGTTGCGGCGGCTTCCTTGACGAACGCCTCGGTCACTTCGGTCGGGTAGGGCGTATAGCCGACGGTGTTGCGACCGCGCAGCAGCATCTGGATGGCAACGTTCGGCAGCGCTTCCCGCAGCGAGGCGAGGCGATCCCAGGGGTCCTCGGCCAGGAAGCGGAGCGCGACATCGTAGGTAGCGCCACCCCAGGCCTCCACCGACAGCAATTCGGGGGTCATCCGCGCGACGTAGGGCGCGACCGCAACCAGGTCGCGGGTGCGCACGCGGGTCGCGAGAAGGGACTGGTGCGCATCCCGCATCGTAGTTTCGGTGACAGCCAGGGCAGTCTGCTTGCGCAGCGCGGCCGCGAAGCCGACCGGCCCGAGCTCAAGCAGGCGCTGGCGTGAGCCCGCGGGGGCCGGCGCGTCCAGGTCGATCTTCGGCAGCTTCGTCGCCGGGTACAGGATGCCGGTCGCGGGTCCGTTGGGCTGGTTGACGGTGACGTCGGCCAGCCAGTTGAGCACCTTGGTTCCGCGGTCCTTGGAGGGGCGGCCACGCACGAGCCACGGTCGCTCGTCGATAAATGACGTGCTGAGGTCGCCCGCGGCGAAATCGGGGTCGTCGAGCACAGCCTGAAGGAACGGGATGTTCGTGGTGACGCCGCGCAGGCGGAATTCGGCGAGCCCGCGCTTGGCACGGGTGACGGCGGCCGTGAAGTCGCGGCCGCGGCAGGTCATCTTCACCAGCATGGAGTCGAAGTGCGGGGAGATTTGTGCGCCCGAGCTCACCGTTCCACCGTCGAGACGGATGCCCGCGCCGCCGGGTGAGCGGTAGGTCGTGATCTTGCCGGTGTCGGGACGGAATCCCGCGGCGGGGTCTTCGGTGGTGATGCGGCATTGCAGCGCCGCCCCGCGCAGGTGCAGGTCTTTCTGCTGCAGGCCGAGTTCGGCGAGCGTCTCACCGAAGGCGATGCGCATCTGCGACTGCACGAGGTCAACATCCGTCACCTCTTCGGTAACGGTGTGCTCGACCTGGATGCGCGGGTTCATCTCGATAAAGACGTGCTTGCCCTTGCGCTCCCCCGCGGTGTCGAGCAAAAACTCGACCGTTCCGGCGTTGACATACCCAATCGACTTGGCGAATGCGATTGCGTCGCGATACATCGCCTGCCGCACGTCCTCGTCGAGGTTCGGCGCCGGCGCGATCTCAACCACCTTCTGGTGTCGGCGCTGGATCGAGCAGTCGCGCTCGAAGAGGTGCACGGTCTCCCCCGTGGTGTCCGCCAGGATCTGAACCTCGATGTGGCGGGGGCGCACGACGGCCTGCTCGAGGAACATCGTCGGGTCGCCGAACGCGCTGTCGGCCTCGCGCATGGCGGCTTCCAGCGCGTCGCGAAGGTCTTCCTTCCGCTCGACGCGGCGCATTCCTCGCCCGCCTCCGCCGGCGACGGCCTTGGCGAAAATCGGAAACCCGACCGCATCCGCACCGGCAAGAAGTTCGTCGATGTCGCGGGATGCCGGAGTGGAGGCGAGCACTGGCACGCCCGCAGAGATGGCGTGCTCCTTCGCCGTGACCTTGTTGCCCGCCATCTCGAGGACGTGGCTGCCCGGACCGATGAAGGTGATGCCCGCCTCGGCCGCCGCCTGGGCAAGATCGGGGTTCTCGGAGAGGAAGCCATACCCCGGGTAGATCGCGTCGGCGCCGCACTCCTTCGCGACGCGGATGATCTCCTTCACGTCGAGGTAGGCCCGGACCGGATGCCCCTCCTCGCCGATCAGGTACGCCTCGTCGGCCTTCAGCCTGTGCAGCGAATTGCGATCCTCGTACGGGTACACCGCGACGGTCTTCGCGCCCAACTCGAACGCCGCGCGGAAGGCGCGGATGGCGATCTCGCCGCGGTTGGCCACCAGGATCTTCGTGAACAATTCGGTCCTCTCGGTGCGTGCTCCCAGCCTAGAGCGACCGGATGTGAGGCCAGCGGGGCGGCGGTGGCGCGCGGGCGTCAAGAAGTGGGCTCTTTCAGATTAGTGAAGGTAGGCTCACTATTAGTGCATGTGCTCAGCGTCAGCTCCCTCAAGGGGGGCGTGGGAAAGACCACGGAGACG
>JAODMF010000029.1 GCA_025464095.1 Glaciihabitans sp. | reverse complement strand
GAGGCCCCACGATTTGCTGAACGATACCGCGATCAGCGCCGAATACGGCAACACGATCGCCAGGATGAACACCAGCACCGCGAAGCCGAACAACAGCCAGCGGCCGGGGCCGAGATTGACCAGCTGCGGCCGCGAGCCTTTGCCGGACAACGTGACGAACGAACGCCGCGCCAGGAAACTGCGCTGCAGGAACAACGCCGCGACCGTGACCAGGATGAACACCAGGGACAGCGCCGATGCCAAACCGTAGCCTTCTGGAGAATCGAACAGCGCATAGATCCGCGTCGGCAGCGTCACCACGCGGCCGGGCAGGCCGATGATCGCCTGCGAGCCGAACAGCGCGATCGAATTGACGAAGGCCAGCAGCGTTCCGGACAGAATCGCCGGCGTCACCAGCGGGGCGGTGATCGAGAACGCGGTGCGCCATTTGCTGGCGCCGAGAATCTGCGCGGCCTCTTCATAGGAGGCGTCGACCGATTTCAATGCGCTCGCGGCCAGCAGGAACACGAATGGGAACGTGTGCAGCACCGTGACCAGCACCAGGCCCTTCATCGTAAAGATGTCGAAGGTCAGGAACGGCAGGCCGAGCACATCGCGCATCAGCTTGTTGATCAGCCCGGAATTGGGGCCGAACAGATTGACGAAGGCGATCGCGGTCAGGAACGGCGGCGACAGATAGGCGAGGGTGGCCGTGAGCGTGATCAGCGCTTTGGCCGGTACATTGGTGCGGCTGACCGCCCAGGCCAGCGGCAGGCCGATCAGCACGCTGAACAGGCCGGTCCAGGCGCCGAGGATCAGCGAGTTGGCGATGGCTTGCAGATAAAGCCGGCCCGTCAACGCCTCGTGGAAATTATCGAGTGTCAGGCCTTGCTCCGTCGTGACGCTGCCGAGGAACAGCGAGCCGAGCGGCAGCACGATCAGCACGATGAGCGCCACCACGGCGGCCGCCATCACGACCTGATCTAGACGGATACGGAAACGCGGCGCGCGCGCCGGCATAGCGGCGCTGCGCCTCACGATGGGCTGCGTCAATTCTGGCTGGGTCACCTGGCCGGCCTTCCTCGATTTTCTCAACACGCCACCGGGCCGGCGAACGCCATTTGCCAAATTCGTGGCGCCCGCTGTCATGGTCCGCCCGCACGGTGCCTATTGGCACTCTTTCAAACGCGCGGCGGAGCGGCACTATTGGGAACGGATTGCAGCGCTGTCAATGCGGCGCGGTGCCCGGAATTTTCTCAGGCGGCGGGGAATAAACCGGATTGGGCGAGTTCGGCCGCTACGGTAGCGATGACGCTCGCCCAGTCGCCCGGTTTCGTCTGGCGAAATAGTCGCGCGCTCGGATACCAAGGGCTGTCGATACAATCCGTTAGCCATCGATAGTCCGGCGCGAACGGCAGCAGTATCCATACCGGCTTGCCCATGGCGCCGGCCAGATGCGCGACCGACGTATCGACCGTGACGACGAGATCGAGCGCCGCGATCGCGGCGGCGGTGTCGGCGAAACTGGCGAGATCGCTGCCGAGCGGCACGATATGCGGACGCTCCGCTAGCGCGGCGGCGTCGGCCACGTTCAATTCTTTTTGCAGGCTGACGAAACTGCGGTCCTTCACGGCCAATAAAGGATCGAGCGCCGGAAGGGTGAGCGAGCGTTGCGCGTCATTGTCATGCGTGCGCCGTCCGGCCCAGACCAGACCGACGCGGCGGCCCGGCACCGAACGAACACGTGCGCGCCAGCTTTCCGCCCGGGCCGGCGGCGCGGCGAGATAAGGAATCGGAACCGGGATGGTGTCGAGCCGCGTGCCGAAGGCCAGCGGCAGGCTCATCAGCGGACAATGCAGGTCGAACGCCGGGAGAGCCGAGCCTCGCGGGATCACGGTCGCGTCGCCAATGAGGCCGGACACCAGGTCGATCAGCTCGGCCGGCACCTCGACCAGCACCTGCGCGCCGAGGGCCGCGACCTGGGGCAAGTATCGGATGAATTGAATCGTATCGCCGAAGCCCTGTTCGGCATGCAGCAAGAGGGTTCGGCCGGCGACCGGCTCCTGGCCGAGCCACAGCGGCACGTCAAAGCCGCGCCGCTGTGGCACGAAGAACGGACTGTCCCACCGCGCCTCGTAGGCCGGCCAGCCGGCCGCGAAATCGCCCTGGCGCAGCAGCGCCAACGCCATGTTGTAGCGTGCCTGCGCAAATTGCGGCGCGCGGGCCAGTGCCGCCTCAAAGGCCGAGACCGCCTCCCGGTCACGGCCGAGATTGAACAGCGCGCTGCCGCGGTTATTCAGAATCTCGGCATCGTCCGGCCGCAGCGCCAGCGCGGCCTCGTAGCTCGCCAGCGCCTCGCCGAAGTGCCCCAGGCTGCGCAGCGCATTGCCCCGGTTGGCCAGCGCCTCGGCCAGGGCCGGCTGCAGGACGAGGGCGCGGTCGTAGCTGGCCAGCGCCTCCGCCGGTCGGCCGAGTTCCAACAGCGCATTGCCCCGATTGTACAGCCCGGCGATGTGATCCGGCGCCAGAGCCAACGCCTTATCGTAGTCAGCCAAGGCATCGGAGGTGCGGCTCAAGCGCATCAGCGCGTTGCCGCGGTCGCACAGAATCGCGGGGTGGCGCGGCAGCATCACCCGTAGCCGGTCGTACAATACCAGCGCCTCGTCATAGCGCTGCTGCCGATAGTGCAGCAGGCCGAGACCGTGCAGCGC
>JAODMF010000009.1 GCA_025464095.1 Glaciihabitans sp. | reverse complement strand
GATCTCCGGCGCCAGGTAGCGGTCGGGCCCGGGGCCTGGCACGCGCAGGCGGAGCGCGTCGATGACGCGACAGGAGGTGGGCGACGCGCCCTCCCCGCGCATCTCGAGACCGCGAGCGGCGGTGAGGAGCTCGATCGCGAGCACCCGCGTCAGGCCGTCGAGAGAGCGCCGCAGTTTGCGGCCGGCACTCCATCCCATCGAGACGTGGTCCTCCTGCATGGCGCTGGTCGGAATCGAATCGACGGATGCTGGCACCGCCAGCCGCTTGAGCTCACTCACAATTCCGGCGGCCGTGTACTGCGCGATCATGTGTCCGCTGTCGACCCCGGGGTCGTCGGCGAGGAAGGCGTTCAGTCCGCCGTTGCGAGTCTTGTCGAGAAAGCGGTCGGTGCGGCGCTCACTCATGCTCGCGACATCCGCCGCGGCGATCGCGAGAAAATCGAGCACGTAGCCGATCGGGGCACCGTGGAAGTTGCCGTTCGACTCGACGCGGCCGTCGAGAGTCACGACCGGGTTGTCGATGGCGCTCGCGAGTTCGCGGCCGGCAACGAGGGCGGCGTGCTCGATGGTGTCCCGCGCGGCGCCGTGCACCTGCGGCGCGCAGCGGAGTGAGTAGGCATCCTGCACCCGGGTGAATCCGGCCGTGGCGTGGTTGGCGATCGTGGCCGAGCCCTCGAGCACCGCCCGCATGTTCGCCGCCGAAATGGCCTGGCCCGGATGCGGGCGCAGCGCCTGCAGGTCGGCGGCAAAGACGCGGTCGGTTCCCGCCAGTCCCTCGACGCTCATCGCCGCGGCGAGGTCGGCGGTGCTGAGCAGACGGCGGAGGTCGTGGATGGCGAGGCACAGCATCCCGAGCATGCCGTCGGTGCCGTTGATGAGGGCGAGGCCCTCCTTCTCCTGCAGCACGACCGGCCGGAGCCCGGCGGCGGCGAGGGCGTCCGCGGCATCCAGCAGCTCGCCGTCGACTCGTACCGTGCCTTCGCCCAGCACGGCGAGCGCGCAGTGGGCCAGCGGCGCGAGGTCACCGGAACAGCCGAGGCTGCCGTACTCGCCGATCACCGGCGTGATGCCGGCGTTGAGCAGGGCGGCGTACGACTCTGCGACAAGGGGACGCACGCCCGTGCGGCCGGTTGCCATGGTCGAGAGCCGCAGCAGCATGGTGGCGCGCACCACCTCGCGCTCGACTTCTGCCCCGGAGCTGGCGGCGTGGCTGCGCACGAGCGAGCGTTGCAGCTGCTGGCGCTGTTCGAGCGGGATCTGCTTTGTGGCCAGCGCACCGAAACCGGTCGAGACCCCGTAGTGCGGCAGCGGATCCTGGGCGAGGCTCTCGATTACGGCGCGGGACTCGCGCATGGCCAGCAGTGATTCCTCCGACAGGGTGACGCGCGCGTCGTGGCGCGCGACGGCGACGACGTCCTCGATGCGAACCGCGCCCACGCCGATCGAGACGGTCGCGGCGGTCTCCAGCACGGTTGTCATGCACTCATTGAACGCCCGGGCACCCCTCACCGCGACGCCGTGCGGCGATAAACTGTCTGAAATCTCAGACAGGACTCGGATGCCACGAATCCCCGCCGCACGCAACACCCTCGCCGTGCTGCGCTACCTGGCCGCGCACGCGGGGCCGGTGCGCGCCTCCACTCTCGCGCGTGACCTCGGGCTGCCGCGCTCGTCGGTCTACCAGCTCGTGCACGTGATGATGGATGAGGGGTTCGTCGTGCACTACCCGGAAGACCGCGCGTATGGCCTGAGCGCGCTCGTCGTCGAGATCGGTTCGGCATCGCTCCAGACCGAACGCCTTGGCCGGCTCGCGACGCCGCTCATGGAGCGGCTCGTTGCCGAATCTCCCCTTCCCGTGGTCGCGCACCTTGCCGTGCTGAGCGGCGCGGAGGTGACCTATGTCGCCAAGGTGCAGGGTGCCCGGGCACCCACAACGGTCTCGAACGTCGGGGTGCGCCTGCCGGCTCACCTCACGGCGACCGGTCGGGCGGTGCTCTCGAGGCTGGGCACCCAGCAGGTGCGCGCGCTGTATCCGAGTCGGGAGTCGCTGATCCGCCGCCAGGGTCCGGGACCGTCCAGCCTGGCCGAACTGGACCGGATGCTCGCCGACACCCGCGCTCGCGGCTGGGCCCTCGAGAACGGCGATGTGATGGCCGACTACGCGTCCGTCGGCGCTGCCGCACTTGACCACAACGGCTACCCGGTTGCGGGCGTCGGCCTGACCTTCCGCCTTCCCGGTGCGGATGCCGCGGCCTTCGACCTGCTCGGCCCGGCCGTCGCGGCCACCGCCGACGCGCTCGGGGCGAGGTTCACCGGGCGGTCGTGAGCTCGTATTCGGCGGTGTCGAACCGTCGAACCGCCCGCGCGAAGGTGCGAGCGAGATGCGGCCAGAGGGCCGTGTTTCGGCCAGCAGCATCGATGTAGTAGCTCGTGCATCCGCCCGCCATCCACACGGACGGTCCGAATTCGCGCTGCAGCTTCTCGTTGTAGCGGTGCTCGGCGTCCTCCCTGGCCTCGATCACGCGGGTTCCGGCATCCAGCAGGTCGAACGCCTGCACGACGTACGCGACCTGGGCCTCGATCATGTAGATCATGCTGTTGTGGCTGAGCGCCGTGTTCGGTCCGATGAGCAGGAACAGGTTGGGGAAGCCGGCGACTGTCGTTCCGCGCAGGGCAGCCATGTGGGGCGACCACCGGGAGGCGAGGGAGCTGCCGTCGGCGTCTCGAATGAAACGGGCAATGGACGGCGCGGTCGCGTTGAAGCCGGTGCCACAGATGAGCACGTCGAACTCCCTGCGCTCGCCGTCCGCGGCGGTGATCGTACTACCGGCAATCTCGACCGCAGCATCGGGAACGAGGGTGACGTTCGGCTGCGCGATGGCCGGGTAGAACGAATCCGAGAGGAGCACGCGCTTGCAGCCGATGCGGTAATCGGGCGTGAGCTTCGACCGCAGCACCGGGTCGGTGATCTTCGACCGCAGGAATGATCGGGAGACCAGCTGCGTGACCGCTCCAATCGGCCGGAATCGGAATCCGGCGAACTTCACCTCGTTCGATGTGAACGCGAACCATCTGGCGGCGCGCTGCAGCGCGGGGAAGCGACGGAACAGCCGCCGCCGGCGCGCCGTTGTCGGCTTGTCGCCGCGTGCGAGGATCCAGGGCGGGGTCCGCTGGAACACCGTCAGGTGCCCGGCGATCTTCTGCAGCTCCGGAACGAACTGGATCGCGGATGCCCCAGTTCCGATCACGGCGATTCGTTTGCCGGCCAGGTCCACGTCGTGGTCCCAGCGCGCCGAGTGGAATGCCGCTCCGGCAAAGGTCTCGAGCCCGGGTATTGCCGGCCACACCGGCTCAACCAGCGGGCCGTGGCCCGAGATGAGAACGGATGCGGTGAAAGAATCGCCCGAGGTCGTTACCTGCCACGCCGCGCCGTCCCACTGTGCGCCGGTGAACTCCGTGCCGAACCGGATGTGCGGGCGCAGCTCAAAGCGATCGGCGGTCGCACGAAGGTAGTCGAGGATCTCCGCCTGGCGCCCGTAGCTGTACTGCCAGTCGGGGTTGGGGGCGAAGGAGAACGAATAGAGGTCGCTGCGGATGTCGCAGGCCGCACCCGGGTAGGTATTGTCGCGCCAGGTTCCGCCGACCTCGCCCGCGCGCTCGAGAATCACGAAGTCGGTCATGCCGCGCTGGGTGAGGCGCACGCCCATGGCGATGCCGGCGAATCCGGCTCCGACTATCACGACGCGAACAGCGGTGGTCACGAGGCACAGGCTACTCGCGCGGCGGAGGATCAGTGCAGCGTGGGGTAGCCCTGGAACTCACCGGCGCCGTGGGCCCGCAGGAAGCGCCGGTGCACGGCCATCGCCGCGGACCTCAGCGTGCGAAAGTAGCCCACGAGCTCGCCGCTGCCGGCGGTGGCGCGGTAGCCGACCTCGGGGCCGCGGCGCACCATCCGCACTTCCCCGTAGACCGTGTCGTCGGAGAGCATGCGCCAGAAGCCGGGCTCAATCTCGACCGCGGCCAGAATCGGGTGCCACCCACGGTCGTACCCCGCGCGTGCGCGCGCCTGGGCGGCGACGCCATCCTCGGTCTGGTGATGCATGGTGCTCCAAGTAGCGACGGAGCAGCCGGCCCTGCAGGTACCGATAGTACGTCGAACCGGTGACGGCATCCAGTGTTCCTACGCTGCCCATCGCCGAGCCGCAAGGGTCTAGCCAGGGTCCGGGGCCGCGGGGAGGGTGGAGAAATGATGAAGCTGTACTACGCGGGTGGGTACGTGGTGGTCGGAGACGAGTTGAGTGGCGCGCTGATGCACTACGCGCGCGTGCTCGCCAATGCTGATGCTGCGGATGTCGTGTCGTTCCGGGCGATGCTCGACGACGGTGAAGTGGGGGAGTCGTGGATGCTGATCGGGCCGTCGAGCCAGTTGTTCGCGGTGCCGGATGGGCGGGACCACGCCGATCTGGACGACGCGGTCAACGTCCAGTCGATCGAGCAGCGAACCCGCGCTTTTCAGCCCCGCGCGACAGTCAGCGTGCAACAGGGGGACTTCTCATCGACCAACGGCTACGACTTCATGTAGCGATCAGACGTATGACTTGGGCCTCGGGGTTTCTTCGCCCGGCTCATCCAGCAGGAAGAGACCCTGTGGGGCGTTCGCCGATTTGGTGAGTTCCTCGAGCCACGCGCGATTGATCGTCACCCGACCGGCGGACGAGTACGAGAAGTACAGCGGCATCGACGTCTGCAGCCAGATGCTGCTGCGCCCATCACCGACAGCGGGGTCGTCGCGCCAGGAGAAGAAAAATCCTTCTCCACGGCGAAGCTTCGAGCCGATCACCAGCTGGAGGTGCGCCAGCACTCGGTCCTCGAACTCGATCGTCAGGTGCGCGTCGCCATAGACGAGCTTTCCCACAGCCCTGCTCCTTCCCCAATAGACGCAGTGCTGCGGATGCTAGCTGCGGTCTGAGAATGCAGCATAACCAGCCCGCGGCCTCTGGCAGCAATCGCCCGGGAATTTCGCGCGGGGGGCTTGACAGTGACGGCGATTCACGTCGTTCTGCGGCGAGAATTCTATAAAGCTATTGCTATTAGCCACGTGGCTAACTACTGTAGCCAGAGACCTACGAACATCCACGGTCCGGGAGCCAGTCGTGCAATTTCTTACCACCGCCGAGGGGCGCATCGCCTACGAAGTGTGGGGCTCCGGCCCGCTGGTCGTCATGGGCCCGGGCATGGGGGATCTTCGAACGACCTGGCGCTTCACCGTTCCCGCACTGCTCGGAGCCGGGTTCCGCGTTGCGACCTTCGACCTCCGCGGCCATGGCGAGAGCGATACCACGTTCACCTCCTACGACGACCTCGCGGCCGCATCCGACATGATCGCCCTCGTCGAGCACCTGGGCGCCCCGGCCGTTCTTGTCGGCAATTCGATGTCGGCCGGAGCTGCCGTCTGGGCAGCGTCGGAGCGGCCGGAGCTGGTCAGCGCGCTCGCCCTCGTCGGACCGTTTGTGCGGCAACCGAGGCTGAATCCCGTGCTGGCGCTGGCCATGCGCATCCTCACCGCTCCCCCGTGGGCGCGGCGCGTGTGGGGCGCGTACCTGCCCACGCTGTACGCAGGGGTGCAGCCTCCCGACCTCCCCGCGTACCTCGCCTCGGTGCAGGCCGCCATGGCACTCCCCGGCCACGCACGAGCGTTCTCCCGCACGTCCCGCACCAGCCATAGGCCGATCGAGCCGCGCGTGTCGACCATCACGGTCCCGACCCTTGTGGTGATGGGAGACTCCGACCCGGACTTTGCGAAGCCGGCAGACGAAGCGCAGTGGATCAGGGACACGCTGCACGGCGAGCTGCTCATGGTGCCGCAGGCGGGGCACTATCCGCACGCCCAGAGGCCGGACATCGTCAACCCGGTGCTGGTCGACTTCGTGACGCGGGCGACCCGCAATGCCTAGAGCCGGCGTCACCCCGGCACGAATCCTCGACGAGGCGGAGGTGCTCGTCGACGTGGTCGGGCTGGAGGGCCTCACGCTCTCGGCCATCGCGGACAAGCTGGGCATTCGCATCCCGAGCCTGTACAAGCACATCGAGGGGCTGCCACGCCTGCAGCGCGACATCGCGGTCAGCGCCAAGCGCGAGCTCGCGGTCGTACTGCACGGGGCAGCCGACGGAAAAAGCGGGCCGGATGCCATCACCGGCATGGCCCACGCCCTGCGCTCCTGGGCGCTCGCGCATCCCGGCCGCTACGCAGCCACGGTACGTGCGCCCCAGCCCGGCGACACTGACGACGAAGCCGCCAGCGCCGCGGCCACCGAGGTGGTGTTCGCGGCACTGGCGGCCTTCGATCTGGGGGGAAGCGATGCGGTCGACGCCACGCGAGGACTGCGGTCCGTGCTGCACGGCTTTGTTGCCCTGGAGTTGGCCGACGGCTTCGGGATGCCCGAAGCCGTCGACCGCAGCTTTGACCGCCTGGTGGAGGCGTTCGTCGCCGCGCTTCCGCTTTACCGCTAGTTACCGCCGACCGCTCCGCCGCCCTGGCCGGGAGCGCCGCCGCCGGGGAATCCGCCGAGTTCGCCATCGGTGATCGTCGTCGCGGTCACCTTGTTGGTGCCGCTCGCCGTACCGACCACGCGCACGGTGTCACCGGCAGCAATGTCGGAAACCGCTGCCTTGGTGCTCTTCGTAACCGCCGTGGTGCCGGTGGTTGTAACCGTGACCGTTGTGCCAGCGGTCGTCGTCAGGGTGACAGTGTTGCCGCTGACCGCGGTGACCGTTCCCGAGGTGAATCCGCCGCGGGCGCCGGCACCACCGGCACCACCAGCGGCACCGCCGGCACCGCCGGGAACGCCTTCCTGTCCGGGGAGGCCGCCGCCGAATCCGCCGCGGGCACCCGCGCCGGCTGAAGCGCTGGCCGTGTTCTGGCCGATGAGCACTCCACCGAACAGGCCGAGACCGATGGCCGCGACCAGCGCGAGAGCGGGAGTGATGTAGCGGGCGGCCGACTTCTTCTTCGGGGCCGCGGCCGGTGCGGAGTTCCGAGAGTTGTCGACGGGAGGTTGTGTTGTCATGGGTTTACTTTCTCTTGGTGAATGGTGGGGTTAGATGGCGCGCAGTGCCTGGATCGGACGCATGGCCGCGGCGCGGCCCGCGGGGTAGACCCCGAAGAAGACGCCGATTGCGACCGAGACGCCGAGCGCCAGCGGAATGGAATAGCTCAGCACCACGGGTTGGGTGCCGTTGATTTGGTACTGCGCAGCGATCAGCGCAGCGATAACACCGAGGATGCCGCCGAGCAGCGTGAGGGTCGCGGCTTCGGCCAGGAACTGCCCCAGGATCGCTCCTCGGGTCGCGCCCAGTGCCTTCCGGATTCCGATTTCCCTGGTGCGCTCGGTGACGGTCACCAGCATGACGTTGGTGACCCCGATGCCGCCGACCAGCAGGCTGATCGCGGCAACGGCCCCGAGTAAGACGGTGAAACTGTCTGCGCTTGCGGCCTGGGTTGCGAGCAGCGAGCTCTGGTTGGTGATCGTGTACGGCGGCGTGGCATTGGTGCTGATTCCGAGCAGCTGGTTGAGGACCACGGTCAGCTCGCCCGTTGCGGCGGCGATCGAATTGGAGTCCGAGGCCTGCACGAGCAGGCTGCTGACGGCGCCGTATCCGGTGTACGAACGCTGGATGCGCGTGATCGGGGCAACGACGACGAGGTTCGGGTCGGAGAACCCGACACTGCTCTGCGTCGAAAGCACGCCGATGACGTTGAACGTGTCGCCGGCAACCGAAATGTTCTGGCCGAGCGCCGATCCGGTCGGGAACAGCTCGGTGGCGAGCGTCGACCCGATGACCGCGACCTTAGCGGAGGTGCTGACGTCCGCCGCGGTGAAGGCACTGCCGGTCGCTACCTTGGCCGTTGTCACGTCGAAGTAGCCGGGCGTCGTTCCGAGGATCGAGATGCCGTCCTGCGAGGTCGTCGACGACGAAACCGTGAGCGAGCTGTTGACCTCGGGGATGACCGCCTTGACGTGGCCCAGGCCGGCATTCGCGATCTGGGTTGCCACGCCCGCCGTGATCACCTTGGTGCTCGAGCTCGTTGTGGTCGTTGTGGTGGTCGTCGAGCTCTGCCCGCCGCCGCCGCCTCCACCGAATCCGCCGCCCTGGGAGCTGGCGCGAACCGTGAGGGTGTCGGTGCCGAGCGAAGCGATCGCCGTCTTGATGGTCTGCGCCGAGCCGTTTCCGACAGCGAGCAGCAGGATGACGGAGCCGACGCCGATGAGCACGCCGAGCAGTGTCAGCACGGACCGCAGCTTGTTGGCCGTGACTCCGCGCATGGCGGAGAGAAGGATGTCGCCGAGCCTCATCGGGCCACCGCCAGTTCTGCGGTATCCCGCACGATTAGTCCGTCGCTGATGGCGAGGACACGATGGGTTCGATCCGCCACGTGTTCCTCATGGGTGATGATGACGATCGTTCGGCCCTGGTTGGCCAGGTGGTCGAAAATCGCCAGGATCTCGTCGGTCGAGCTGGAGTCGAGGTTTCCGGTCGGTTCGTCGGCCAGCACGAGCGTGGGCGAGGTGACGAGCGCTCGAGCGATCGCCACGCGCTGCTGCTGGCCGCCCGAAAGCTCCTGCGGCTGGTGGTTCGCGCGATGGCCGAGACCGACCTGCTCGAGAGCCTCCAGTGCCCGCTGCCTGCGCTCGGCACGGCGCACGCCGGCGTAGACGAGCGGAAGCTCGACATTCGACAGCGCGGTGAGTCGCGGTACGAGGTTGAACGACTGGAACACGAAGCCGATCTCCTTGTTGCGCACCCGCGCCAGCTCGTTCTCCGTGAGTTCCGCGACATCGTGCCCGGCCAGGCGGTAGGTGCCGGAGGACGCGATGTCGAGGCATCCGAGGAGGTTCATCAGGGTCGACTTGCCCGATCCTGACGGCCCCATGATCGACACGTAGTCGCCCGAGTACACCGAGAGGTTGATCCCGCGCAGTGCGTGCACCGCGGCGTCACCTACCCCGTAGACCTGGTTGATGTCGATGAGCTCCAGTACCGGTTGGGCGAACTGATCTGCGGCGTCGAGGATGTCGCTCATCAGTTGCCGCCCGTCGGAGCGCGGCCGCCGCCACCGGGGAAGCCGCCGGTGCCGCCAGCGCCACCGCCGGCGCCGCCGAAGCCGCCGCCCGGACGGGTGGTGCCCGTCGTGCCGGTTGTTCCGGTCGTGGTGGGTGCGACGGTGCCAAGCACGATGGTCTGGCCCGCCGTGAGCCCGGAGGTGATCTCGGTACCAGAGTCACCGACGACGCCCGTCTGCACGGACACGTCCGTTGTCTTGCCGTTCGCGACGACCTTGACGGTCGACGTACCGTCGCTCGCGGTGGTGATCGCGGCAGTCGGCACGTACAGCGCATTCGGGTCCGAACTCGCGGTGGTGATGGCGACCTGCGCGGTCTGGCCGAGGCGAAGCCCGTCGGGGATTTTGTCGAGGGTGATCGTCGTCGAGTAGCTGACGACCGAGTTGCTGGATGTCGCGGTCGGGGCGATCGCGGTGACCTTCGCCGTCGCGGTGAGGTTCGGCACGGCCGGGAACGTTATCGTCGCAGCCTGGCCCTTCTTGACGGACGCGATGTCTGCCTCGGCGATGCTCGCCGTAACGACGTACTTCGAGTCGTCGGCGATGGTGACAACGCCGCTTGTGCCCGTGCTGGTGCTCGTACTGCTCGAGCTCGCCGCCGTCGTGGTGGTCGATCCGGCGGAAGCCTGGCCGCCTGCGGTTCCATTCACCGCGACGACGAGGCCGCTGATGGGCGCCTTCAGCGTGGCGGCGGAGAGATTCTCCTGGGCGGTCGTGACCGCCGCGCTCGCCTGGTCAACCTGGTCCTGGGCGGAGAGAACCTGCGACTTCGCCGAGCTTGCCTGCTGGGCTTGCGACGGGTCCTTGGCCGCGGCCGCTGCCGCCGTCGCGTACGACGATTCGGCATCCGAAAGGCCGGTGTAGGCCCGTGAGAGCTGCGTTTCTGCCGTGCTGAGCGCTGTGCTGAGGTCGGTGGTCTTGAGCTTGGCCAGAGTCTGGCCCTTGACCACCGTGTCACCGAGGGCGACCTTCACCGAAGAGATCGTGCCGTTGGTCGTGAAGGCCGCCGACACCTCACTCTTGGGTGAAATCGCGCCGGTGGCGGTGATCGTGCTGCTGACCGTCCCCTTCTGGACGGTACCCGTTAGCTGGGTGGTTGCAGACGTTGCGGACGATGAGAATGGGTGCACGATGATCAGCACTGCTGCGATCGCGCCGGCGATCAACACCGCCAGAACGATGTTGATGACCGCAGGTCGGGAGAATTTCATGTCGCCATCATGGGCATGGCGTCTATCGGAAATGTATGGCGATTCTATGGAGAAGCTGTGAGTGTGCGGGCCCGACGATTAGGCTCAAAGGCGAAACGAGGTCCCCATGACTGACGACTCCCAACCCCGAATCGATCCGCGCTTCAACCCGGCGTTTCAGCGCGGCTTCGACCCGAGCGTCGACGTTGCCGAGGACGCCACGACTGCCCCGCCGGTCGCCCGTGCCGGCGCGGCCAGTCATCCCGCCGCTGCCAGCTACGCCGCGCATCCAACATTCTCCGGGCCGGTTCAGGATGCCGTGGCCGCTGCCGCCCCCGCCGCGGTCGCGTCGCACGACCCCGCCGGTGCCCTCCCTATCGTCGACACCCCCGAGGATCCCGACCAGGACCGCGTGCCGACCCGCAACCCGTTCCTCATCTCCCTTGCGATCGTCGCCGTTCTGCTCATTGGTGCGGGCGGATGGCTGTTCGCACGGTCCAGCGGCGCGTTCGATGACCCGGCGAACATCCAGTCGCAGGCCGACTACATGCGGCTCGCCGCCACGCTGAACGCGGCACCGCTGATCATGCTGCTCGGCGCAGGCACCGCCCTCGGCGTGCTCTTTCTCTTCGCGATCCGCTGGCGCGGGCGCCGATAGGTCCGGCCCCGAGCTATTCCGCTGTGCCCGCGCATAGGGCACAGTGTGTGCAGGCGTTTCCGCGCTCGTGTCAACCTTTCTCACCCGTTCCCGCGTCATAGAGATGTGAGCACAGCCGTGGCCGAGCAGACCCAGGTGGACCTGGATGCTTTCGTCGCGACCGAATACCCGCGCGTCGTCGCCGCGGTCGGCCTGATTACCGGCAACCGGCAGGATGCGGCCGACGCCGTGCAGGATGCGCTGGTCGGGTTCCTCGCGAAGCCGCCACAGCATCCCGTAGCCAACGTGGCGGCGTGGATCACGGTGGTCGCCAGCAACAGGCTGCGCGACCAGTACCGGTCCCGCTCCGCCGAGGAGCGTGCGCTCAGGCGTATCGGCACCGCCGACGAGTCCGTCGAGGACGCTATCGAGCTGCTCGACACCGACGTGATGAACGCGCTGCGCGGCCTGCCCATCGGGCAACGCCAGGTGTGTGCCCTGCACTACCTGATGGACCAGTCGATCGAAACGATCGCCGAGGGCCTCGGGGTCAGCACCGGCACCGTGAAGACCCAGTTGCACCGCGCGCGGAAGACTCTCGCCGCGAAGCTGAGGAAGGAGGATCACCATGGCTGACATCGACGACCTGTTGAGCGCATCGCTCAAGCGGCTCGCAACTCCGGGTGACCCCGCCGGTGTCGCCGACGCCATCCGTGCGCGGGTGGACGCCGGCGACACCGGCACGCCCGCGGCCAAGTCGGGATGGCGTCCCGCGCGACTGCCGGGCTGGTTTCCCTGGATCGGGATCCTTGTCGTGATCGTGCTGCTCGGCGGTGGGATCGGAGCCGGGCAGATCGCCGCACGTTCTGCTGTTCAGGTGGCCGCTCCGAAATCACCCGTCACGGCGACGGCGGTGCCCACCACGACGCCATCGGCGACTCCGACGGCGACTCCAACGGCCGCGCCTACCCCCGCCCCGACCCGCATTAGGCCGAAACCGAAACCAGTGCCGCCCGTCGTCGCGCAGCCGACGCATCCGGTCCCCCCGAAGGACCGGACCCGGCCCACGCTCAGCGGAGTTGCTGCGAGCCCGAGCACCATCGCCTCGCTCGGCCAGGCGGGAAAGTGCAACGTACCGACGGATGCCTCGACCGTCAGTGCGTACGCGTCGGACAACGTCGGCGTCACGAGCGTCCGGGCTACCTGGACGGGCGGCTCGGCCTCCCTCGCCCGCAGCGGCAAGCGGTGGCACTTCGTCTTCCATGGCTCGGCGCTGCAGCAGGACGAGATCTATTCGATCCGGTTGGTGGCCCGGGATGCCGCCGGCAACGCCAGCGCGGCCGTGTCGACACGGGTGATTGTCCAGTACTGCAGGGGGTAGGTGCAGTACTGCCGGGGTGAGGCGCAGCGCTGCCGGGGGTGAGGCGCAGCGCCAGCGAAGGACAATCTGGGCATAAGTGGTCCTGCGAAGGACTCTTGCCGGCGCGCCACGGCGAAGTTCCTTAGGAGGGCGACGGGGACGGGGGCGGGGAGGACGGCGACGGGGAGGACGAGCGGGGCGTGGGGCCGCGGGCAACGCCACCGCGGCCGTGTCGACACGGGTGATCGTCCAGTACTGCAGGGGGTGAGGCGCAGCACTGCGGGCGTGAGGCGCAGCGCCTGCGCAGGACAATCTGGGCACAGGTGGTCCTGCGAAGGACTCTTGCCGGCGCGTCGCGGCGAAGTTCCTTAGGAGGGCGACGGGGGCGACGGGCACAGCGACGGGGACGGCGGCGACAGCGACGGGGACGGCGACGGGGCCGGGGGCGGCGGCGCGCGGCTCAGGCCTGGCAGTGCGGGCAGAAGTAGATGTCGCGCTCCGTGAGGGCGTTCTCGCCGAGCGTGCCGCGGCGGATCGGCGTTCCGCACCGCAGGCACGGCAGGTTCTCCCGCCGGTAGACCCATGTCATCCGGCCGCGGCGCAGGTCGCCCGTCGTGGTGCGCTCCACCCGGTCACGATTCGCCAGGATCACGCGGTGCGACTGCGCGATGAGACCCGCGGGATCGGGTACCTCTCCCACCGGTCGGGTCGGCAGCAGCCCCTGCAGGAACAGGATCTCGTTGCGGTACACGTTTCCGAGCCCGGCGATGACGCGCTGGTCGAGCAGCGCCAGCCCGATCGGCCGGAACGCGTCGGCGGTGAGCCTCCGCAGTGCCTCGTCCGGGTCCCAATCGGCACCGAGGATGTCCGGGCCGAGATACTCGACCAGCTGGTGTTCTCTCTCCCGCGGCACGACCTCGAGCTCGCCCAGGGAGAAGCCGACGGTGACCCGGTCGGCCACCGAGAGAATGGCGCGAGCCTGCCACGCTGGACGCCGCCACTTCGTGCCGGGCGTGTAGATGTGCCACGAGCCCTCCATCTTGAGGTGGCTGTGGATGGTGAACTCGCCGATTCGGTGCAGCAGGTGCTTGCCAACGCTGATCACCGATTCGACGCGCTCGCCGCTCAGGTCGACCGTCGCGAAAGCGGGTACCCTCAGGTCGCAGACGGTCAGAACCTGCCCGGCCAGCGCCTCGTTGAGCGCGCGGGCCGAGCGGAAAACGGTATCCCCCTCGGGCACTAGCGCCCCACCGCGTAGCCCTGCATGCCGCGCGGATTCGCGCCGGCCGCGAAGTTGCCGTCCGCATCCCGCGACACCGCGGAGACCCGGCCGAGGCTCCAGTCGCCCGCGACGGTGATCACGTGTCCACGGTCGCGCAGCCCGTCGATGACGTCACGGCCCAGCCGTCCCTCGATGACCGCGCCGCCGGGAACGCGCCCGCGGGGCCAGAACGACTCCGGTTCGTTGGTCGTGTGCAGGCTCGGCGCGTCGATCGCCTGCTGCAGGTCGTAGCCGCCGACGAGGTAGCGCAGGAGAACGGGAAGCTGCCACTGGTCCTGCTGGTCGCCGCCCGGGGTGCCGAGGGCGATCGTGGGTCGGCCATCCTGCACGACCATCGTGGGACTGAGCGTCGTTCGCGGTCGCTCGCCGGGTCGCAGCGACGAGGGCAGGCCGTCTTCCAGCCAGGTCATCTGCAGCCGGGAGCCGAGGCAGAAGCCGAGATTCGGGATGTCCGGCGACGACTGCAGCCAGCCGCCGGACGGCGTAACACTGACCAGGTTGCCCCACCGGTCGGCCACATCGATGTGGCAGGTGTCGCCGCGCGTTTCGCCGTTCCTGCCAACCGTCGGCTCGCCGGCGGCGAGCCCAAGGCCGTCCGAGGGGATACCGCCGGAGAACTGCGGGATGCGCGGCGTGCGTCCCTCGATCGTGCCCGGCCGAACCTCCGCCGACGCGCGATCCGTTATCAGGGCGCGGCGACCCGCGGCGTAGTCCGCCGACAGCAGCGTGCCGAGCGGTGCGGACCCGTCGTCGCCGTACCAGGCGTCGCGGTCGGCGAGGGCGAGCTTCAGGGTCTCGAGTATCGTGTGGGCGCCATCCAGCGTCGACGGGTCGAGCCGGTCATCCGCATACCCATCCAGGATGGCGAGCGCCTGCAGCAGGGTCGGCCCCTGCGTCCAGGCGCCGGCCTTCAGGATGCTGCTGCCGCGGAACTCGAGCGCCACCGGTTCTTCCCAGCTCGCTTCGTACTCGGCCAGGTCGTCGCTCCTGAGCACGCCCGCGTGGTCCGCCCCGGACGAGTCACGCCACTCGGTCACGGCGAAGGCTGCGATCTCTTGCGCGACGAATCCCGTGCTCCACTCGCGGCGGACCGCGTCGATGCGCGCTTCGCGACTGGCGCCCGCGGCTGCGGTCGCGAGGCGGCCAAGGGTCTGCGCCCACTTCGGGCGCGTGTGCATGGTTGCCGCGGCGAGGGGCGTGCCATCCACGAGCCACGCCTCCGCGCTCGTCCCCCAGTGCTCGCGGAACAGCCCCGCGACAGTGCCGATCGTGCGCGACACCGCTGGCAGCACGGGGTACCCGCGCGTCGCGTAGTGCACCGCGAACGAGGTCACGTCGTCGAACTCCCACGTTCCGTGGTCGCGCAGCAGCAGCATCCACGCGTCGAAGGAGCCGGGCGCCGTCGCCGCGAGCAGCCCCGCGCCGGGAACCATGTCGAGTCCGAGCGCACGATAACTGGCGACGGATGCTCCGCGCGGCGCCGCCGCCTGCCCGGCGAGGACCCTCGGCGCCTGACCCGCGGGCGCAACGATACCCACGAGATCGCCGCCCGGCCCGTTGAGGTGCGGCTCGACCACGTGCAGCACGAACCCTGCGGCGACCGCGGCGTCGAAGGCGTTGCCGCCGCGCTCGAGCACCGCCATGGCGCTCTGCGATGCGAGCCAGTGCGTGCTGGCCGCCATGCCGAACGATCCGCGCAGGGTCGGTCGGGTCGTGAAGTCGGAGGGAGGGGTGAAGACCATCGTTCTAGCTTCGCAGGCGAAGCCCCTGCGGTGTTGCCGCGAATCCTGCCTCGACGAGCGCGTTGCCGAGGGAGGTGCCGATCGCGAAGTCACCATTCACGCGCTCGACGCGCATCCTGCCGATTCCCGCGCGCACGGTGGAGGCAAGCGACTGTGCTGCGACGGACAGCAGTTTCTCGTCTTCGGTGTAGGTGAGCACGGTCTTGCCGCCGCGCTCGACGTACAGCGTGAGCGCCCCGTCGACGAGCACGACGAGTGCGCCGGCCTTGCGCGCGGCCCTGTGCCCCTTGGCCGGGGTCGCCACGATCTCGGCTGGTGCGGAATCATCCAGCGGCTCCTGGCCCGGCCACGGCAGCGCCGCACCGTACGCGTTCGCCGGATCCGTCGCCGCGAGCGTGATCGCAACCGGATCGGCCCGGCTGTCCGGGTCCCTCGTGAAGTTGCGCAGCCGGTCCACGGTCGCTCCGGTTGCGAATTGCGCGCCACCGAGCCCCGCGACAAAGTAGCCGCGACGTGCGCGACCCGTTTCCTCGAAGCTGGCGAGCACCTTGTACGCAAGGGCGAACCCGCCCCGGATGCCCTCACTCACCACGGAGCCGCGGGTCACCACCCCGTACCGCTCGAGCAGCATCTCGGCGGTCGCTTTCGCTCGCACCGTCGTGTCTCCCTCCGCCAGCGGCAGCAGCGACCAGCGCCCGCCGACGCTCGGCGGCCCCGCGGCCGTCACGGTGCTCGGCCGTGCGCGGCCGCGGTACGCGCGGGTGCGCGGGGCGCGTTTGGGCGCGGCCTTGCCGCCGAGGTAGGAGCGCAGCGGCGCGAAGGTGTCGTTCGTGATGAGGCCGGCCCAGACCAGGTCCCAGAGCGCGGTCGTCAGTTCCTTGTCATCCATCGACCCGACGGCGGTCGACAGCTGCCGGAAGAAGTAGGCGCCGCCGCCCGCGAGGGTGACCAGGATCTCCCGCTGGAGTTCCGTCGTCTCGACGTCCGGAGCGGTCGCCAGCGTGAGTCCCGCGGTCTCGGCCAGGTGCAGGCTGACCCAGCCATCGCTGCCCGGCAGCGACCCGGCTCCCGACCAGAGCACTTCGCCGGTAACCGTCAGCTCGTCGAGCCAGGCCGGCGTGTAGTTGGCGACCCGCGCGGGCAGGATCAGCGTCTCCCACGCGGATGCCGGCAACGCCACCCCGCTCAACTGGTCGATGACCTGCGCCACCCCGTCGATCCCGCGGAGGTTGCCGCCGACATGCTGCCAGCTCGGCAGGAACCGCGCGAGGGTGTCCGCGGACACCGGCTCCACTTCCGAACGCAGCGCGGCGAGTGACCGGCTGCGCAGGCGGCGGAGGATCTCGGCATCCACCCACTCGCTGCCGGTCGAGCCGGGCCGAAACTCGCCCTCGACGACGCGACGGTCGGCGCCCAGCCGGCGTAAGGAGTCGAGCACGACCGCGACGCCGAGCCCGTAGCGCTCGGCAGCGTCGGCCGCGGCGAACGGCCCGTGCGTGCGCGCGTAGCGGCTGACCAGGTCGCCGACCGGATCCGCCACGGGCTCGACGAAAGCCGCGGGCACGCCGATCGGCAGCGGAACGCCGAGAGCGTCGCGCAACCGACTTGCATCCTCGATCACCGCCCAGCGCTCCTCGCCGGCGATCTGGGCGCGGAGCACCCGGTTCGAGCGGGCGAGGGCGGTGAGCCACGCGGTGATGTGCTCCATCGCCGGACCGGCATCGGGCTCGATCACCGTTCGCTCCCCGATCTCCGCCACCGACAGCGGCCCCAGCACTCGCAGCAGGTCGACGACACCCTCCGCATCCTTCGCCCTGCGATCGGGAGCGAGCCGCTGCAGTTCGGCCTCGGTCTTCTCGATGACGGCGGCATCCAGCAGTTCGCGCAGCTCTGCGCGGCCGAGCAACTCCGCAAGCAGGGTCGGGTCGAGCGACAGCGCGGCCGCCCGCCGCTCGGCAAGCGGCGAATCGCCCTCGTACATGAAAGCCGCGACGTAGCCGAACAGCAGGCTGCGGGCGAAGGGCGACGGCGACTCGGTCTCGGTTTCGACGATCCGGATGCGGCGACCCGCGAGCTCGCTGGTCAGCTGCATGAGGGCGGGGAGGTCGTAGACATCCTGAAGCACTTCGCGCACGGTCTCCAGCACGATCGGGAAGCTGGGGTACTTGCGGGCGACTTCGAGCAGCTGGGATGCCCGCTGCCGCTGCTGCCAGAGTGGCGACCGCTTGCCGGGGTTGTAGCGCGGCAGCAGGAGGGCGCGCGCCGCGCATTCCCGGAATCGCGCCGCGAACAGGGCTGATCCGCCGACCTCGTCCGTGATGATCTGCTGCAGTTCGTCCGCTTCGAAGGCGAAGAGGTCGGCGCCGGGCGCATCGGCATCCGTGTCGGGCAGCCGCACGATGATGCCGTCGTCGGCGGCGATCGCGGCATTGTCGAAGCCGAATCGTTCCCGCACCCGCGCCGTGACGGCGAGCGCCCACGGTGCATGCACCGGCATCCCATACGGCGAGTGCAGGATGACCCGCCAGTCCCCGAGTTCGTCGCGGAACCGTTCGACGACCAGCGTGCGATCGGTCGGCACGTGCCCGGTCGCGACCTTCTGGTCTTCGATGAAGGTCACGAGGTTGGTGACCGCGCGCGGGTCGAGGCCGCCGGCGGCGACCCGGGATGTGGCCTCGGCCAAAGAGGAATTCGAGACGTCCCGAGTGTAGGCACCGATCGCGCGACCGAGTTCGGCCGGCCGACCGAGTCCGTCGCCCTTCCAGAACGGCACGCGTCCGGGCTGGCCGAAGGCGGGGGAGACGAGCACGCGGTCATGGGTGATGTCCTCGATGCGCCAGCTGGTTGCGCCCAGGGCGAAGACGTCGCCGACGCGCGACTCGTAGACCATCTCTTCGTCGAGCTCGCCAACCCGGCCTCCGGTTGTCGAGCCGCTCGCGGCTGTCGAGCCAACCATGAACACGCCGAACAGGCCGCGGTCGGGGATAGTGCCGCCGCTCGTCACGGCCAGGCGCTGCGCGCCGGGCCGCCCGGTCAGCTCGCCGGTGACGCGGTCCCAGATGATGCGCGGCCGCAGTTCGGCGAACTCGTCGCTCGGGTACAGCCCGCTCAGAAGGTCGAGGGTGGCGTAGTAGGCACTGCGCGGCAGGGTCGCGAATGGCGCACTGCGCCGCACGGTGTCGTACCAGTCGTCGATATTGACCGGGCCGAGCGCGACCGCCGCGACCGTCTGCTGCGCGAGGATGTCCAGTGGGTTCTTGGGAATCGCCAGTGCCTCGATCTCGCCGCTCATCATCCGCTCGGTCACGACGGCGGTGTGCAGCAGGTCGGCGCGGTGCTTCGGGAAGAGCACGCCCCGCGAGATCTCACCGACCTGGTGCCCCGCGCGGCCGACGCGCTGCAGCCCGCTGGCGACGGACGGCGGCGACTCCACCTGCACGACCAGGTCGACCTCGCCCATGTCGATGCCGAGTTCGAGGGATGAGGTCGCGACGACGCAGCGCAGGCGCCCGGTCTTCAGGTCATCCTCGATGATCGCGCGCTGGTCTTTGCTCACCGAGCCGTGGTGAGCACGGGCCAGCAGGCCCGCGCTGCCGCCGACAATGCCCGACTGCCCGACCGCCTGCGCGGGGAATGGCTCCGGAGATTGAGCCTCCCGAGATTGAGCTGCCCCGGATTGAGCTGCCTCCGTGGATTGCGCTTGTCGAAATCTCACCGACGATTCCCCTGCGGCCGCGACGTCCACCAGCTCGACCGGCTCCTCGTCGAGCATCGCCAGCCGCTCGTCATAAATCTCGTTCAGCCGCCCGGTCAGCCGCTCCGCCAGCCGCCGCGAGTTCGCGAAGACGATAGTCGACCGGTGCTGGAGAATCAGGTCGACGATCCTCTCCTCCACATGCGGCCAGATCGAGCCCTGCGCCGGTGCCGACTCGGAGGACCCCTCGAGCACGGGCGCCGTGCCCAACTCGGTCATGTCGTCGACGGGCACGACCACCTGGAGGTCGAAACGCTTGCCAGTAGGTGGGGCGACGATCGTGACCGGCGTGCGTCCGCCGAGAAAGCGCGCGACCTCTTCGCGCGGGCGAACAGTGGCCGAGAGGCCGATGCGTTGCGCCGGGTTCTCGAGCAGGTCATCCAGTCGTTCCAGCGACACCGCCAGGTGCGCGCCGCGCTTGGTCGCCGCGACCGCGTGGATCTCGTCCACGATCACCGTCTCGATCCCGGCCAGCGTCTCGCGGGCGGCCGAGGTGAGCATCAGGTACAGCGACTCCGGTGTCGTGATCAGGATGTCCGGGGGCACGCGCGCCAGCATCCGCCGGTCCTGGGTCGTCGTGTCTCCCGACCGCACCCCCACGGTCACCGTCGGTGCGGCCAGCCCGAGGCGCTTCGCCGTCTGCGTCACGCCGACGAGCGGGGACCGGAGGTTGCGCTCGACGTCGACGCCGAGCGCCTTGAGCGGGGAGATGTACAGCACGCGAGTGCGGTGGCGCGGGTCATCCGGCACCGGCTCGCCGATCAGGCGGTCGATCGACCAGAGGAAGGCCGACAGGGTCTTGCCGGAGCCGGTAGGGGCCACGACCAGGGCGTTTGCGCCGCCGGAGATCGCCTCCCAGGCGCCCAGCTGCGCGAGGGTCGGCTCGGGAAAGGCGCCGGTGAACCACTCCCGCGTTGCGGGCGAGAAGCGGTCGAGCACGGAGGCCATCCCTCCATCTTCCTCGGAACCCCTGTCAGTTGCCCCGCTGGGAGTGGTCGCGCAGGAACTCCGTGAAGTCGTCGAGCTCGTCGACCGAGATGCTGTGCCCGAGCTCCTCGTAGATTCGGATGGTCGCATCCGCGTGGGACGGCAGCCAGGCATCCGTTCGCTCGACGGCGTCGGCGCTGATCATCGCGTCGGCGGTGCCGCGTCCCCAGAACACCGGCGGCCGGACGCGCCGCAGTTCCGCGTCGCCCGGGTGCTCGCCGGCGGCAACGAACCCCGCGAGCGCGACCGTCGCGACGAACCGGGATGGCGCGAGCCGCAGCAGCTGCAATGCGATTGCCGCGCCCTGCGAAAACCCGAGCAGGCTGACCGAGGTGTACTGCTGGTCGTCCAGCCAGTCCAGTACCGCCGTGGCTGCGGCATCCACGTCTTCCATGCGCGGATCGCCGGCGACGTTGTTCAGCCGCGAGAACCAGGCGTGCCCACCGGACTCCTCCAGCGGCGCTCGAACGGATGCGATAACCGGTCCCAGCGGAAGCCGCGGCGACAGCGCGAACAGGTCGCCCTCGTGCGAACCGTACCCGTGAAGCAGAACCAGCAGCGGGCGTCCTGCGCGCTCACGCTCGGGAGCGGACCAGAGAACGGCCTTCGGGTCGAGCTGCATCGGTTCCTCTCCGAAGGCGACGTGATCGCTTCCATTCGAGCGTAGGCGATTCGGCTCTCGGCGCGGTGGCGTCGCCCCTTCGGCGGCCCGGCTTCATGGCGCCGTAACACCGGTCGGGTAAGAATGGAGGATGAGTTCCGTTGGCACCCCCGATCCCAATCCCGGCTGGCTGTCTGATGACGAGCTCGCGGACGTGCGCTCGCGCCTTCCGCTCCTCTATGTGGAGGCTGTGCCGGTACGCGTCGACGGGCTGGGCGTGGTGACCGAGGTCGGCGTGCTGTTGCGCGCCAACGCTGCCGGTGCCATCACCCGCACGCTCGTGTCGGGCCGGGTCCTGTTCGGCGAGACGCTTCGGGACGCGCTATATCGCCACCTCGAGAAGGATCTCGGGCCGATGGCGTTTCCCCAGCTGCCCGCATCCCCTGTGCCATTCTCCGTCGCCGAGTACTTTCCCTTTCCGGGCGCGCAGTTCACGGATGAGCGCCAGCACGCCGTCGCGCTCGCCTACGTCGTGCCGGTGACCGGCACCTGCGAGCCGCGGCAGGATGCGCTGGAACTGACCTGGATGTCGCCGATCGAGGCGGCATCCGACGCCATCGCTGCGGAGATGGAGGGCGGTCGCGGGGCGCTGTTGCGCGCCGGGCTCGCCTCCGTCGGCCGCCTCTTCTAACACGAATTGCCCACTTTTGTCGCTATGCGTTCGCGCATAGCGGCAAAAGTGGGCAACTCGTGTTGAGGAGGAGGGGGGAGTTAGCGGGAGGTGCGGTTGGGCCGCACTACCTGGCCGACGCGGATGGGGCCGCCGGCAGACTGCGCGCGACCGTTGCCACCGCGCTTGCGAGCGGGGGCCGCCTGCTCGGTGGAGCGCTGCTGCGCGGGACGCTCGCCGTGCGCGGAGACCGGGCGACCGGATGCCGATCCGGCCTGCGCGGTCCGACCGGAACCGGACGAAGCCGGACGACCCGAACCAGAAGCGGCCGGGCGGCCGGCACGGTCACGACGCGGCTGCGAGTCGCGGCCCGCTGAGCCGCCACCGAAACCGCCGTCGCGGTTGGCGCGCTTGCGCTGCGCGTTCGCGCCCTGCGACCGTCCGCCCTGCGACTGTCCGCGAACCGGTTCGGCTGCTCGGGGTGATGGCTTCACGTAGGCGGCGACGTTCCCCACCAGCGCGGCTACCGCATCCGATGCGGCCGAGACGCGCTGCGGCTCAACCGAAATCGCGGCCTTGCGCAGCAGTGCCGCGGTGTCCTTGCGCTGCTCCGGAAGCACGAGCGTGACGACGTCACCCTCGGCCCCGGCGCGGGCGGTGCGGCCCGAGCGGTGCAGGTAGGCCTTGTGCTCCGACGGCGGGTCGACGTGGATGACCAGCTCGATGTCGTCAACGTGCACGCCGCGCGCGGCGACATCCGTTGCGACGAGCACGCGTACGTCACCGGCTGAGAACGCCGCGAGGTTGCGATCACGCTGCACCTGCGACAGGTTGCCGTGCAGGTCAACGGCGGGGATCCCGGAATCCGTCAACTGGCGCGCCAGCTTCTTGGCGTGGTGCTTTGTGCGCATGAACAGGATGCGGCGGCCGCTTCCCGAGGCAAGCTTCTCGACGAGCAGGCGCTTGGCTTCCACGCCCTCCACCTCGAACACGTGGTGCGTCATCGCGGCGACGGGCGAGTTGGCCTCGTCGACGGAGTGCAGCACCTCGTTGTGGAGGTAGCGGCGAACGAGCTTGTCCACGCCGTTGTCGAGCGTGGCGCTGAACAGCATGCGCTGGCCGGACTGCGGCGTCTTGTCCATGATGCGGGTGACGACGGGCAGGAACCCGAGGTCAGCCATGTGGTCGGCCTCATCGAGGATCGAGATCTCGACCGCGTCGAGGGACACGAAGCCCTGCTTCATGAGGTCTTCGAGACGGCCGGGGCAGGCGACGACGATGTCGACGCCGGCCTTGAGCGCTGCGACCTGGCGCTGCTGCGAGACGCCGCCGAAGATCGTGGTGCTCTTCAGCCCGTACACGTCGGCGAGCGGCTGGATGGCCGCGGTGATCTGCGTCGCGAGCTCACGGGTGGGCGCAAGGATCAGTGCCAGCGGGCGACCCGGACGGCGGTTGCCGCCGGCGAGCTTTCCACCGAGGCGGGCGACCAGCGGGATGCCGAACGCGAGGGTCTTACCGGAACCGGTCTTGCCGCGTCCGAGAACGTCACGGCCGCCGAGGGTGTCGGGGAGCGTGTCGACCTGGATGGGGAACGGATCGGTGATGCCGTTCGCCGCCAGTGCGGCGACGAGCGGTGCGGGCACGCCGAGCGTGCCGAATGATGTTTCAGACAAAGGTGTCTCTTTCGGTGCAGGCGGGAGCACAGCAAAGCGGTGTCCAGCCGAATTGGCGAGAGCGACGGAGGTCGCAATCGATCGCCGGAGAAAGTATCTACGAACCCGTTCCGAATGAGGGAGGGGCGAGAAGAGGAAGCGTTCAACGACGCAGGGAATCCAACGGTGGACTCACAAGTGGTTCTACCCTAGCAGACCGCGTTTCGCCGGCATCCGTTCGGCCCCGTCTACCCCGCGTATCGCTCGCCAACCGGTATGTCGACGGCAACAGTGTTGCCGCGCTGCGCGAGCGGGCACGCCCACGCCGGGTCGTACGCGCAGGAGGGGTTGTACGCGAAGTTGAAGTCGAGCACGAGCGATTCCGGCGCGCGGCCCGGGCCCAGGTCGGCACCCTTGATGGTGTCGAGAAGGTAGCGCCCGCCGCCGTAGGTCCCGCCCGGTTTGCCGGCCAGCGCATCCTTGACCGGAACGAAGATTCCCCCGGCGTACGAGGTCAGCCGCCAGACGTCGAGTGCCCCGACACCGGGGATGTCCGCGATGCCCAGCTTCTCGAACGGGACCACGCCGTCCGTTCCGGTTTCGACGGTGAGCTTCTCCGGCGCTCCGGGGATCAGCTCGACCTCGAAGCGCCAGTCGGCGTCGTACGGCTTCGTGTCGAGTCCCGTGAACCGTGCCCTGTCTTCTGCGAGCAGCGGGGACGCTGGATGCTGCGCGAACAGCTCGTCCCGTTCCCGTCGCCACAGGTCGTGCGCCGCTCGGCGATCGGCGGATGCCCTGACCCGCGCGTACAGCCCGAACACGCGCCGGCGCCAGTCGGCGATCTCGAATGGGGTCATGCGGCCACGCTACTCGGCCGGGAATTCAGGATCGTCACCCTGCGTTGGTAGCAGCGACAAACCAACCCCATGGAGGAATGCATGAAGGCAGTACTGGGCGACACCGTGATCGCCGAAGCGCACAAGGATGACCTGATCTCGATCGAGGGCAACTGGTACTTTCCGCCGTCGAGCATCAACAGCGAGTTTCTCGGCGCCAGCGCGACCCCGTACACCTGCCCCTGGAAGGGCGAGGCCCAATACTTCTCCGTCAAGGATCCGGCAGGCTCGGGGCTGCTGCAGGACCGCGCGTGGAGCTACCCGACCCCGCACGCCAGTGGCATCGCGCGTGTCGGCAGGGACTTCAGCGACTACGTCGCCTTCTGGAAGGAAGTCAAGGTAGTCGAGTAACCGGCGTTGGCCTACTCGGCGCGAGCGGCCGCGCGGTGGGCGCGCACTTTCGCCCGGTTACCGCAGCGCTGCATGGAGCACCAGCGCCGGTTGTTCGATCGCGACTCGTCGTAGAAAACGAGCTGGCAGTCCTCGGCCGCGCACTCGCGGATGCGCCCCCGTTCAGACACGTCGAATAGCTCGACCGACTCACGCGCCATGGCCGACAGGGCCTGGCTGACGCGAGCCGTCGAGCGGCCGGCGCGCCGGCTGCCGCCCGCGAGGGATGGCGGGATGTCCGGCGTGGCGGCGAACAGGTTCACCATGTCGACATCCTCCGGCGCGGGCGGTTGATTGTGACTGGCGGCGACGGCCATTCGGGCGATGGCCGCGCGCAGCGCCTGCGCATCCGCCTCGTCACGATCGGTGACCACGCCGTCGATGCCAGCGAACCGCTCACTCAGCCATGCGGCCAACGCCTCGGGACTTCGCGTCGGCTGCAGCGGATGATCGAAGCCGCCGGTGTACGCGAAGTCGAGTGCGACCGAGCCGGAGTCGAACCACCAGTGCATGCCGTCGCTGGTGTCAAACCACTGGCCGGTGGTTGTCGTGTGCAGCATGTAACCATTATGGTCGGTTACATGAGCGATTCAACCGGACACACCCCAGCTCGAGCCGACTCCGTCGGTAAGACGAAGGATGCTGGCTGGGAGGTCGGCGTTCGGCACACCGTTGCGGCGCCGCTCGATCGCGTCTGGGCTTTTCTGCTCGGCGACGGCCTGCCGCTGTGGCTGGGGAACACGAAGCTCACGCTCGAGAAGGGCGCGGAGTACGAGACGGATGATGACATCCGTGGCCGCGTCATCAGCTACCTGCCCGCGGGCAAGCTGCGCCTGACCTGGCAGCCCGGCGAGTGGAACCACGATTCGACGCTGCAGGTCACCGTGCGCGAGGCGGCCACCGGCACGACCATCGGCTTCCACCAGGACCGGCTGACCGGTCGCGAGGAGCGCAAGATCATGCTCGGCCATTGGAAAGAGGTCGTTCAGGTGCTGGACGCCGCGATCGGGGAACAGCGCGCTCCTGCCAGTTGATGGCGTTCGCGGGGTCGAACCGGCGTGAACAACGCCCACAGGCCAGGATGCGCGCCGGCCGCTTGTAGCGATAGTGCACGTGACCGGCGGGGCAGGTGCCCACCCACGGCGCGAACTCATCCGCAATGGAACCACTGTGCAGTCGCCCGCCGTCGTAGCCGAGCGACGCAGCGACGGCCTTCCACTTCGGCCCGTGGCCGGCGCGGGTGCCGGCAACCGCGTGGGCGACCTCGTGCAGGAGCACCTGGTGAATCTCGTCGTCCTCGAAGCGATCAGCGAGATACCGCGAGACAGTGATGCGCTTGTCGGTGTAGTTACACAGGCCGGCCCGCGTCTTGGCATTGTCGAACCCGAACGACCACACAGCTGGGTCGAGGTGCAGCGCGATAAGGGCGTTGGCCCAGGTGCGCACGCGAGTGAGGTCAGCCACCCGTTAAGGCTACGACGGGCCGCCGTCGAGGTGCGCCTCGGCGACCGAGATGGCGATCATCGACGCGTCGATGAGGTCGGGGGAGGAGTGGAGCCGCACCCGGATGGTGAGCGCATCGCGAAAGTCGCGCGCGGCATCCGCGTACCGGCCGAGTTCGAACAGGAGCTTTCCGCGGTGCTGAAGGGCGAAGCCCTCCTCGGACGCCCAGTCGTGCATGTGGGCCTCCGCGACGCAGTCGTTGAACTCGATGAGCGCCTCGTCGAGCTTGCCTCTCGCCTGCAGCACCTGCGCTCGCCGCATACGGGCGAGCACGAGCTGGCTGCGATCGCCGGTGAAGCGGACGAGCCGCACCACCTCGTTGGCCATCGCCCAGGCGTCGTCCACGCGTCCGGTCATCCGGAGCAGCCCGATCTTCTCGCCGAGTGAAACGGTGTCGCGACGATCGCCGAGTTCGTCCAGGCGAGCCTGCGCTGCGTCGACGTCGACCTGTTCACGAAGCGTCGTTGGGTCGTACCCCAGAATGATTGTCAACGTGCCCCCACTATCCCTTCCAGAGTAAGCGGCGACATCACGGGTTGGGCGCCAGACCCGCCCACGCCGGCGTTTCCACGCCGCGCGCGCCGACCCGTGCCAGCATCAGCCGACCCGAGTTGGGCCATCGATCGAGTTCGGCCGCGGCCAGGTCCTTTTGGGCAGTGGTGATGAGCAGCGTGTCGAGGTCGGCGCCAACGAAGGCGACGCTCGAGGTATGCGGTGCTGCGGTGTCCACGACAGCCAGGATCGCGCCGTCCGGTGCGTAGCAGCGCACCTCGCCCGCACCCCAGATCGCCACCCAGAGATTTCCCTCGGTGTCGATCGTCATGCCGTCCGGATGCCCGTCCGTGACCCGCAGAAACTCGTGGCGCTCGCCGATGGTGGTCGCCGAGTAGGCGCGCTGGAAGATTCGCTGGTTCAGGGTGTCGACGCTGAAGAGGCTCGCCCCATCGACCGACCAGGCCAGGCCGTTCGAGATGTCAAGATCGGCGTCGAGCAGGGTGAGAGTGCCGTCCGGCTCCACCCGCTGCAACAGGTCTTCGTTGTGCCTGCGATCCAGCGCCAGCGTTCCGATGAGAAACCGGCCCTGGGGATCCACCCCACCGTCGTTCGTCCGGCTCGCCACCTCGCCGGGTACGACGCGCGGGCCGGTGGTTCGCGTGCCGTCCGGCGCGATCACCACGAGATTCTCCTGCGCAGCGACGAGCAGTGAGCCGTCGGCCGCCGGGACGACCGTGCCGACCATCCCCTCGAACTGGTGCGTTGCCGTCGTTTCGACGCGGTCGCCGTCAAGGCGCCCCTCAAACACCCGGCCATTCAGGATGTCGACCCACAGCACGCGCTGCCGCGCCGCATCCCACTGGGCACCCTCCCCCAGCAGGTACTGCTGGTCGCCCGTGACAGCGGCCTCGTACCGGATCACGCGGATCCCAGCTCGCGGTCGATCGTCGCGCGGATCTCGGGAACCGCGGCCACCAGCTTCGTGAGCGGTGCGCGGAACGCGAGCCCGCTGACGCTGACCGCGCCGGTGGGCGACCCGCTGCCGCCCTCGAGAAACAGGGGAAGCGCAACGCAGTTGACTCCTGGGTCGTTCTCCTGGTCGTCCACCCCGTAACCGCGTTTCCGCGTGCGCTGCAGCTCGGCGAAGAGCCCCGCGACCGTCGTGATCGTGTTCGGGGTGTGCGGCGGCAGGGGAGTGGCGCCGAGCCAATCCTTCAGCTGCTGCTCGGAGTCGATAACAAAGCTGAGGAGCAGCTTCCCGACGGCCGTGCTCACGGCCGGGTTGCGCCCGCCGACCGTCGAGGTCAAACGCATCGCCCCGATCGGCGGGTCGACCTTGGCGCGGTAGACGACATCCTGCCCGTCGAGCACGGCGTAGTGCGCGGTTTCGCCGTACTGCGTCGCGAGCACGCGCAGCAGCGGCTCGACGCGCGTGCTCTCGGGGCGCCGGTCGCTGTAGCGGAACGCCAGCCGCAGAAACTCGTCGCCGAGCACGTACACCCCGCGCGATGACTGGTCGGCGAAGCCTGCCTTGCGCAACGACGCGAGTGCCCGGTGCACCGTCGACTTCGAGCTCTTCAAGAGCCGGCTGAGATCGTCGAGGCTGATGCCGCTGGGATGCTCGGCCAGCTCGGTGAGCACGGCCAGTACACGGTCGGCACCGACGACGCGGTCGCCGGGGTCTTCTGAAGTCGCATCCACGATTGTCATCGCGTCGGATCCACGTGCACCTTCGGGCCGACTCCCGCGTCGGCCCCCCGCATGCCTTCGAGCCGCGAGGCGACCTCGTCGAGCCCGATGACCTCGCTGACGAGCGGTTCCGGATTCACGGCGCCCGAGGCGAACAGCTCGATAGCCCCGGCAAGGCCCGGAGAAGCGGAGAGGATGCCGACGGCCGTCACATCCTTGAGCACCAGGGTGCGGGTGTCGATCGAGCTCGGGGTCGACGACAGCCCGATGTAGACGATTCGGCCCCCCGGATCGACGAGGTCGAGAGCGAGCGCCGGCATGGTGTCCGTGCTGCTGGCGTCGATCACGGCGTCAAAGGTCTCGGCTGTAGCGGCGAGGTCGGCAAGCTGGTGCGTGTGGTCCACGCCGAGCTCCCGTGCCAGCTGCAGGGAGGTCGGTCGCGTTCCCGCGACGTGCACCTCGATGCCACGGGCCAGGGCGAACTGCGCCGCGAGCAGGCCGATCGTCCCCGAGCCCAGGATGAGCAGTCGGCCGCCCGCGGTCAGCCGCGTCGCATCCACTGCCCTGAGGGAGTTTCCGCCCGGCTCGACCATTGCGGCAGCGGTGATGCTCACCGTGTCAGGAATCGCGTGCGCGTAGCGAGCCGGGATGAGCAGCTGCTCGGCCAGGGCGCCGGGCCACCCGTCGGTGATGCCCACCTCGAAACGGTTCGGGCAGAGGTAGTGCCTGCCGGCGAGACAGAATCGGCAGGTGCCGTCGCCCAGCATGGTGTCGCCGGTGATGCGCCTGCCGATCCAGGACTCGTCCGTGTCCGGACCGACGCCCGAGACGCGACCGGTCCACTCGTGTCCCAGCCGCAGGGGAAAGTGCGTGATTCCCTGGTCGATGTACGCCATCTCGCCGGTGTACAGCTCGATGTCGGTACCGCAAATGCCCACCCGCTCGACGTCGACCAGCAGTTGGCCGACGCCGGCAACGGGCGCGTCGACCTCCTGCACGGTCGCGCTGCGTGCACCGTCAACGACCAGTGCGCGCACTATTCGGTTGCTGCCGGATGCGCGACCACGAACTGCGTCTGGGTTCCCAGGTGCGTCACGGTGAGCGTCATCGTCTCGCCGCCCTTGAGGTAGGTCGGTGGCTTCATGCCCATTCCGACCCCGGGCGGCGTTCCGGTGTTGATGAGGTCGCCGGGCTCGAGCGCGAGGAACTGGCTGAGGTAGTGCACGATGAAGGTCGGGCTGAACAGCATCGTCGAGGTCGAGCCGGTCTGGCGGCGCTTGTCATCGACATCCAGCGTCATGTCGAGGGCGAGCACATCATCGATCTCGTCCGGTGTTGCAAGCCACGGGCCGACCGGGTTGAAGGTCGGAGCGGATTTGCCCTTGACCCACTGGCCGCCACGCTCGATCTGCCATTCCCGCTCGCTGACATCGTTGACGAGCACGTACCCGGCGATTGCCGCGGCAGCCTCGGTCTCGTCTGCGAGGTAGAGGCTGTGCCGACCGATGACGATGCCGAGCTCGACCTCCCAGTCGGTCTTCGTCGATCCGCGGGGGATCACCACGTCGTCGTTCGGGCCGATGAGCGTGTTCGGCGCCTTGTTGAAGAGGATGGGTTCCGGTGGAACGGCCTGGCCGGTCTCTGCGGCGTGGTCGCTGTAATTGAGGCCGATGCACAGGATCTGGTGCGGACGAGCGATCGGCGACCCGATGCGGCGGTCACCGATGGGTGTCGCGCCGTTCGCGCGGTCCGCGATCAAGGCGGGAAGCTCGCTGATGCGACCGGAGGCGAAGAATGCCTCGTTGAAGTCGTCCACCACGTCGGAGAGGTCGACGAGGAGGTCGTCGTCGATCAGCGCACCTGGCTTCTCCGCTCCGAGATCGCCAATTCGTACCAGTCGCATGTTCTGTCCACCTTCGTTGGGATGAGTACTGCCAGTGTGGCATAATTCACAATAGCAATACGTGATTTGAATAGTTGGAATTTGATATCGAACGAGGATGTTCCCGTGGGCGGTCTGCGCAGCACCGAGTGGTACGACGGCCAGGACCGAAACTCCTACATTCACCGGGCATGGATGCGCCGAGGCACGCCCGACGATTCCCTCGACGGAACGAAGCCACAGATCGCGATCGCGAACACCGCCTCCGACCTGACGCCCTGCAACATGCACCTGGACGAGGTGGCCGAGTCGGTCAAGCAGGGCATCTGGGAAGCGGGCGGCGTTCCCTACAACCTCCCGGTGGTTTCGCTCGGCGAGACCGTGGTCAAGCCGACGGCGATGCTCTGGCGCAACATGGCCGCGATGGCGATGGAAGAGATGTTCCGAGCGAACCCGGTCGACGGGCTCGTACTTCTCGGCGGCTGTGACAAGACCATCCCCGCGCTGCTGATGGCGGCTGCATCCGTCAACATTCCGGCCATCGTCGTGCCGGGCGGGCCGATGCTGACCGGTCACTTCCGGGGCGAGGCACTCGGCTGCGGAACCGATGTCTGGCGCCTGAGCGAGGAGGTGCGCGGCGGCAGGATCACGAACGGCGAGTTCCTAAAGTCGGAAGCGTCGATGATCCGCAGCAAGGGGCACTGCAACACCATGGGAACGGCATCCACCATGGCCGTCGTCGCGGAGGCGCTCGGGATGACGATCCCCGGATTCGCGGGGACCCCCGCGCCGGACTCGCGCCTGCTGTCGATGTCGCACGAGACAGGCCGCCTGATCATCGAGCTGGTGAAGGCGAACCGCCGCCCGAGCGACATCATGACGAAGGAGTCGTTCCTCAACGCAATCATCGCCGTGGCTGCGACCGGCGGCTCGACCAACTCGGTCGTGCACATGCTCGCGATCGCCGGCCGGCTCGGAATCGACCTCACGCTGGAAGACTTCGACGACGCCGGCCGCGACGTGCCGCTCATGGTGAACCTGCAGCCCTCCGGCGAGTTCCTCATGGACGACCTCTACCGCGCCGGCGGCGTGCTCGCGGCGCTGTCGCAGGTGAAAGAGCTGTTCCACGCCGAGCCGATCACGGTCACCGGCAAGCCGCTCGTCGACTACCTCACCGGCCAGCCGGTGTACGACGAGACAGTGATCTTCCCGCGCGAGGTTCCCCTCATGGCGGATGCCGGAATCGCGGTGCTTCGGGGCAACCTCGCGCCCCGCGGCGCGATCATCAAGCCCGCGGCTGCGACCGCCGAACTGCTGCAGCACGTGGGGCCCGCGGTCGTGTTCGACAGCATCGAAGACATGCGCGCGCGGCTCGATGACCCGGACCTCGACGTGACGGCCGACTCCGTGCTCGTGCTGCGCGGCTGCGGCCCACGCGGGTATCCGGGCATGCCCGAGGTCGGCAACATGCCGCTGCCACGCAAGCTGCTCGAACAGGGCGTGCGCGACATGGTGCGCATCAGCGACGCGCGCATGAGCGGCACGGCGTACGGCACGGTCATCCTGCACGTCGCGCCGGAAGCCGCCGCGGGGGGACCGCTGGCCTTCGTCCGCACCGGGGACATCATCCGGTTGGATGTCGAGGGCAGGTCGCTCAGCTTCGACGTCACCGACGAAGAGTTGCAGGAGCGGTCGCAGAGCGCCGCGAGCGAGGCCGCGTACGCCGCGCCAACGCGGGGCTGGGAGAAGCTCTACGTCGACCACGTGATGCAGGCCGACACCGGTGCCGACCTCGACTTCCTGGTGGGGTCGAGCGGTGACCGTGTGAGCAGAGAATCCCACTAGCAGCCGGCACTAGCAGCACCAACACGAGCGTGAGCGGAGCACCATGAGAACAGCGATCATCACCGGCGGCATGAGCGGCATCGGCGCGGCCTGCGCGACGCGGTTGAGTGCCGACAGCGTGCGCGTTATCACCTTCGACCTTGCCGGTGGCGCCGACTACTCCCTCGACGTGAGCAAGGCGGATGAGGTCGACGCCGCGGTTGCCGCGGCCGGCCCGGTCGACATCCTCATCAACTGCGCCGGCATCGTCGGGCCGAACAAGCCGTTCTGGGAAACGACAACCGCCGAGTGGCAGAAGACCTTCGACGTGAACGTCAACGGCGTCTTCAACCTCTGCCGCGCTGTCGTCCCCGGTATGAAGGAACGAGGATGGGGTCGCATCGTCAACCTCGCCAGCATCGCCGGCAAGGAGGGCAACCCCAACCTCGCCGCATACTCCGCGTCGAAGGCGGCCGTGATCGGCCTGACCAAGGCGCTGGGCAAGGAGCTCGCGACCAGCGGCGTGCTTGTCAACGCGATCGCGCCCGCCGTGATCGAGACGCCCATGAACGCCACGAACACCCCCGAGGTGCTCGAGTACATGGTCAGCCGAATCCCGATGGGTCGGCTCGGCCAGGCGACCGAGGTCGCCGCTCTCGTCTCGTGGCTCGCCTCAGACGAGGTCAGTTTTTCCACCGCGGCCGTGTACGACATCAGCGGCGGCCGTGCCACCTACTAATCCGCTCCACTGAAAGAGGAACCCATGACCACATCATTTGCCAACGATTTTGAAGGACTTGTCGCCATCGTGACCGGCGGAGCGAGCGGAATCGGCGCCGCGACCGCCGAACTCCTTCGTTTTCGCGGGGCGAAGGTCGCGATCATCGACCGCACCGTCGTCGAGGGCGACGCGTACCTGTCGCTCGCCTGCGACATCACCAACGACGAGGAGGTTGTCGCGGCGGTTGCCCAGGTTGCCAGCCAGCTCGGCGGCATCGACATCCTCATTAACAATGCGGGCATCGGCGCGGCGGGTACCGTCAGCTCCAACCCGGATGACGAGTGGCGCCGGGTGCTCGACGTCAACGTGCTCGGGCTCGTGCGCATGAGCCGCGCGGCGTTCCCCTACCTGCAGAAGTCGGATGCTGCGGCCATCGTCAACACCTGCTCGATCGCATCCAGCACCGGCCTGCCCAATCGCGCGCTGTACTCGGCGAGCAAGGGAGCGGTCGAGGCGCTCACCCGCGCCATGGCCGCTGACTACGTGCCGGAGCACATCCGCGTCAACGCCGTGAACCCGGGAACGGCCGACACGCCCTGGGTCGGCCGCCTGCTGGATGCCGCGGACGACCGCGCCGCGGCGCAGGCAGCACTCGTCGCCCGCCAGCCGATGGGTCGCCTGGTATCGGCGCCCGAGGTCGCGAACGCCATCGTCTACCTCGCCAGCCCGCTCGCGGCATCCACGACCGGAACGGTGCTGGCAGTGGACGGCGGCATGGCGGGCGTGCGCCTCAGCTGATGATCGCGGGCTACGGGGCGACGGGCGCCAGCGTGAACTGGAGGATGCGGTCCGTCCCGTTGCTCGTCGCCACCAGGATGGTGTTGTTCGGGCCGTTGATCACATCGCGGATGCGCCCGTAGGTTCCGGTGAAGTACGCGGTGGCCGTGACGGTGCTGCCGCTCGGCTGCATGACCCACAGGCGCTGGCCGCGCAGGGCCGCCATGAACAGCGTGCCGTGCGACCAGAGCAGTCCGCTCGGGCTCGCCTCCGAGGGTTGCCACTGGTAGATCGGGTCTTTGTACTTGGCGTTGTGGGCGATGCCCTCGACGTTGGGCCAGCCGTAGTTCTTGCCCTTCACGATGATGTTCAGCTCGTCCCAGGTGTCCTGGCCGAGCTCGGACTCCCACATGGTGCCACTTCCATCCCAGGTGATGCCCTGCGGGTTGCGGTGGCCGAGCGACCACACGGGGCTGCGCGGGAACGGGTTGCCCGCGGGCACCCTGCCCGTCGAGGTAACGCGGAAGATCTTGCCCGCCTTCGTCGTCAGGCTTTGCGCGTATGTGCGGGTGCCGGTGTCCCCCGCCGTGATGTAGAGGTAGCCGTCGGGCCCGAACTTGATTCGGCCGCCGTTGTGGATGGTGCCCTTCTTGATGCCGGAAAAAACAGTGGTCGGTGTGCCGAGCTTGTAGTTTCCGGGGCCCCGTCCGGTCAGGCTCATCCGTACGACCCGGTTATCGGTGCTGGTGGTCGTGTAGGCGTAAATGTACTTGTGCGCCGGCGACAGGGTGATCCCAAGCAGGCCGCCTTCGCCGGCGGGGCGCACGTTCGGCACCGTCCGAACGGTTCGTACCGTGCCATCCGGTTCGATCTCTTTGATCAGTGCGGTGTCGCGCTCACTCACGAACACGGAGCCGCTGTTCAGCCGGGTCATCGACCACGGCAGTTTCAGCCCGGTGGCGATAACCGTCGGCGAGCCGACGGGTTCGACCGGGCCGTTGGCAAGGTCCATCGGGCGCGGCCCGACCGGTGCCGTGGCAACGCCCGCGTTCGCGGACACCCCCACGGTGAGTGCGATCGCGGTGCCGAGGGCGACGCTGAGAACTGCTTTTCCCCTGAGCTTCTTCATCTTCGCAGTATCCCTCCGGATGTCCCCGCACCGCTAGAGCGACCTGTCTACTCGCACCTACCCGAGGTCGGCTAACCTCACCTCGAGGATGCGGTCGTCTCCGGGCTTCGGTTCGCCGCGGAAGGTGTTGTTGGTGAGCATCCAGATGGTTCCGCGTGGTCCGTCGATGACATCCCGGAGCCGACCGTAGCTCCCGGTGAAGTATGCGGTCGTGCGCACCGGGGTCGTCGTCGGGTCGATGACCCACAGGCGCTCGCCGCGCAGCGCCGCGAGGTACAGCCGGCCATGCGACCAGAGCAGGCCGCTCGGGCTTGCGTCGGCCGTCGACCACTGCGTCACCGGGTTTATGAACCTCTTGTCATCGCTTGCGCCCTCGACCGTGGGCCAGCCATAGTTCCCGCCGGGCACGATGATGTTCAGTTCGTCCCAGGTGTCCTGGCCGAACTCGGCGGCCCACATCCGGCCGCTGGAATCCCAGGCGATGCCCTGCGGATTGCGGTGCCCTAACGACCACACCGGACTGCCCGGGAACGGGTTGTCCGACGGGATCGAGCCGTCCGCCTTCAGACGCAGGATCTTGCCGCCGAGGTAGGCGACATCCTGTGCCCTGTCGCGGTTGGTCGCGTCGCCGACGGTGACGTAGAGGTCGCCGTCCGGGCCGAACTGGATCCGGCCGCCATCGTGGTTGCCGGCGAACGGGAGTCCGGTGATGATCGTCTCGGCCGGGCCGAGGGAGAGCGTGCTGCCCACGCCGACCAGGGGCATGCGGATGACGCGGTTGTCGCTCGCCGTCGTTTCGTACGCGTAGAGCCAGCCGGGATCGGATGCCGCGACCGCGAGGCCGAGCAGGCCGCCCTCGCCGTTCGGCGCGACGCCGGGAACGGTTCCGACGACGCTGAGTGCGCCGTTCGGTCGTACCTCTTTAACCAGCGCGGTATCGCGCTCGCTCACGAGGGTGACACCGCTGCTGAGCCGCACCATCGACCACGGCACGTCCAAATCGGTCGCGATGACCTTCGGCGTGCCGATCGGGTCCCCGGTGTGGATCGCCGGTGGATCGAGCGACGTGCCCGTGCATCCCGCGGCCGCGAACCCAACGGCGAGGCCGAGGGCGATCAGGGCGGCGGGTCGGCGCATGGCTAGCTCTTTCCCGGTCGCACCTGGAAGATGCTTTTCGACGGCGGCGGGGACGGGATGGCCGTGGCATCCGTCACGATCGGAGCGCCCGCGATCCAGTCGGTGAGTTCACGGCCGTGCACCACGCGCGACGGGTGCGGGCCGCCCGCGAGGAGCCGAGGCATCCAGTCCAGTGGCAGCGTGGTCGGACTTCCCACGAGCACGATGTTGCCGTAGCGGCGCCCCTTGAGAATCTGCGCTTCGCCCAGGGCCGCGACATCCTTCGTCGCCGAGAGAAGAGTGGATGCCTGCCCCCGGGCGAACACGAGTCCCGGGCCGTCCGCGACGTTGATTGCGATCACGCCGGTGGGCTTCAGCAGGGCGACGGCCTCCGTGTAGAACTCGAGGCTGGTGACATGGGCGGGGGTGCGGGCGCCGCTGAAGACGTCGGCGACGAGGAGGTCGACCTCGCCCCTCAGACCCGCGGGGAGCTTGCCGAGCATCTCGCGGGCGTCGCCGTAGCGGACGCGGATGGACGCGTGCTTGGGCAGGGGAAGTTCCGCGCGTACCAGGTCGACGAGGTCGGCCTCGAGCTCGACAACCTGCTGGCGGGAACCTGGCCGGGTGGCCTCGATGTAGCGGGGGAGGGTGAGCGCGCCAGCGCCCAGGTGCACCGCCGTGAGCGGTTCGCCGGGCATCCCCAGCTGGTCGATGACGTGGCCGATGCGCTGCACGTACTCGAAGAACAACTGCGTCGGATCGTAGAGATTGACGTGCGACTGCGGCGTTCCGTCGACGACGAGCGTGTACGCATCCGGAACCCAGCGGTCTGGCTCGATGACGGCGTGGTAGCCGCTCAGCCGCAGCGTCGTGGAGGGATGTTGCACCCTTCGATCATCCCGCACGTTGGGGGTGTGTGGTGTGCGTGGGTGTGGGGGTGGGTGGCGGGAGTTGGTGGCGTGGTGGCGGGAGTTGGTGTGGGTGTGTGGGTGTGTGGCGGCGGGAGTTGGTGTCAGGTGGCGGGAGAAGGTGCGTGGTGGATGGAGAAGTTGTGTGGTGGCGGGAGTTGTAGCCGGATGGCGGCGGGAGTTGGTGCCAGGTGGCGGGAGAAACAGCGTTTGCGGCGGGAGAAGTTGCGTGTTGGCTGGAGCCTGGGCTCCCGCCGTCAGGCATGAACTCCCGCCGCGAGCTGGTGGGCTGCATTTAACTCCCGCCGCGAGCAGCTGCGGGTGTGGTGCCTGGTGCGCGATGGGTGGTGGCGGGAGTTCGTGTCAGGTGGTGGGAGAAAGAGCATTTGCGGCGGGAGAAATTGCGTGGTGGCGGGAGCCTGGGCTCCCGCCGTTACGCATTAACTCCCGCCGCGAGCGGGCGGGGTGCACGTAACTCCCGCCGTGAGCGGGCGGGGTGCACGTAACTCCCGCCGCGAGCCCGGCGGGATGCGCGCAACTCCCGCCACCACGCACTAACTCCCGCCGCGAGCCAGCGGGATGCACGCAACTCCCGCCACCAGCGAGCGGCCCGCAGCGCTTATAGCCGAAATCGAGAAAGTGGTCAAGGAATAACTTGCGCGGGTCGCGAGTTGCGAACTATAGTTGTTCTTTGCGCTCCCAGAAAACCTTCGCCGTCATATTGTGGACGGCTGGCGCGCCCCGAGTATAGCGGCGGGGTAGGTCTTGACAGGGCTTGTTCCTGCAAAATCCTGGTGGGCGAATCTCACTACCGACAGTTATGGACCCATGAGGTCCCACGGAGGTTATTTCCTTGGCCGCTGCGCGCAACGCAAACACCAACAAGTCCCCTAAGAACGGCCGCTCAGCTTCACGGCTTTCGTTCGCCAAGATCACCGACACCCTGACCGTTCCGGATCTGCTGGCATTGCAGACCGAGAGCTTCGACTGGCTCGTCGGAAACGATGTTTGGAAACAGCGCACAGCAGACGGCGTGGCCCAGGGCCGCACCGACTTGCCGTCACACAGTGGCCTCGATGAGATCTTCGAGGAGATCTCCCCGATCGAAGACCTCGGCGAGACGATGCAGCTGTCCTTCACGGGTCCGGAGCTCGAAGAGCCCAAGTACTCGATCGATGAGTGCAAGGAGCGCGGCAAGACATTCGCCGCCCCGCTCTACGTGAACGCCGAGTTCATGAACCACCTCACCGGTGAGATCAAGACCCAGACGGTCTTCATGGGCGACTTCCCGCTCATGACCGAAAAGGGAACCTTCATCATCAACGGAACCGAGCGCGTCGTTGTGTCGCAGCTCGTCCGTTCCCCCGGGGTCTACTTCGACCGCACCCCGGAGAAGCTGTCCGACAAGGACATCTACTCCGCCCGCATCATCCCGAGCCGCGGTGCCTGGCTCGAGTTCGAGATCGACAAGCGCGACCAGGTCGGCGTTCGCATCGACCGCAAGCGCAAGCAGTCGGTCACCGTGTTCCTCAAGGCCCTCGGCCTCACGAGCGAGCAGATCCTCGAAGAGTTCGCCGGATTCCCGTCGATCGCCCTCACCCTCGAGAAGGACTCGATCCTTACCAAGGAAGAGGCGCTCAAGGACATCTACCGCAAGCTCCGCCCCGGAGAGCAGGTTGCCGCCGAGGCCGCTCGCGCGCTCCTCGACAACTTCTACTTCAACCCGAAGCGTTACGACCTGGCGAAGGTCGGTCGTTACAAGATCAACCGCAAGCTCGGCATCGATTCGGCGCTGTCCAACTCGGTACTGACGATCGAGGACATCCTCGCAACCATCAAGTACCTGGTCGCCCTGCACGACACGACCGCCCCCTACGTCACCGTCAGCGAAAGCGGATCGGCGACCATCAAGGGCGTACGCGAGGGCAAGAAGGTGGATGTTCGGCTCGACGTCGACGACATCGACCACTTCGGCAACCGCCGTATCCGCGCGGTCGGTGAGCTCATCCAGAACCAGGTGCGCACCGGTCTTTCCCGTATGGAGCGCGTCGTTCGCGAGCGCATGACCACGCAGGACATCGAAGCGAACACCCCGCAGACCCTGATCAACGTGCGCCCCGTCGTCGCCGCGATCAAGGAGTTCTTCGGCACCTCGCAGCTGAGCCAGTTCATGGACCAGAACAACCCGCTCGCGGGTCTCACCCACAAGCGCCGCCTGTCGGCGCTTGGCCCCGGTGGACTCAGCCGCGAGCGCGCAGGCGTCGAGGTTCGTGACGTTCACCCGTCGCACTACGGCCGCATGTGCCCGATCGAGACCCCTGAAGGCCCGAACATCGGCCTCATCGGCTCGCTGGCATCCTTCGCGCGTATCAACGCGTTCGGGTTCATCGAGACGCCGTACCGCCGGGTCGTCAACGGCAAGGTCACTGCGACCATCGATTACCTCACCGCGAGCGAAGAGGACGACTTCGTTGTGGCCCAGGCAAACGCTCCGCTGACGGCTGACGCCCGCTTCGCCGACCCTCGCGTGCTTGCACGTAAGAAGGGTGGCGAGGTTGACCTCATCCCCGTCGACGAGATCGGCTACATGGATGTCTCGCCGCGCCAGATGGTGTCGGTTGCGACCTCGCTCATCCCGTTCCTCGAGCACGACGATGCAAACCGCGCACTCATGGGTGCCAACATGCAGCGCCAGGCTGTTCCGCTGCTGCGCAGCGAGTCTCCGCTGGTCGGAACCGGCATGGAGGGCTTCGCGGCCATCGACGCCGGCGACGTGCTCACCGCCGACAAGGCCGGTGTCGTCGCAGAGGTTTCTGCCGACGTCGTCAGCATCCAGCTCGACGAGGGTGGCACGCAGGACTACTACCTGCGCAAGTTCGACCGCTCCAACCAGGGCACGTCGTACAACCACCGCGTCATCGTCTCTGCGGGCGACCGGATCGAGCAGGGCCAGGTCCTCGCGGACGGTCCCGCGACCGAGAACGGCGAGCTTGCTCTCGGCAAGAACCTCCTCGTGGCGTTCATGCCGTGGGAGGGCCACAACTTCGAAGACGCGATCATCCTGAGCCAGAACCTGGTGAAGGACGACGTGCTCTCCTCGATTCACATCGAAGAGTACGAAGTGGATGCCCGCGACACCAAGCTGGGCAAGGAAGAGATCACCCGCGACCTGCCGAACGTCAGCCCGGAGCTCCTGGCCGACCTCGACGAGCGCGGCATCATCCGGATCGGTGCAGAGGTTCGCCCCGGCGACATCCTGGTCGGAAAGGTCACGCCGAAGGGCGAGACCGAGCTTTCGGCCGAGGAGCGCCTGCTGCGCGCCATCTTCAACGAGAAGAGCCGCGAGGTTCGCGACACGTCGCTGAAGGTTCCGCACGGTGAGGCCGGCACGATCATCGCCGTCAAGGAGTTCAACGCCGACAACGACGACGAGCTCGGCTCGGGCGTCAACCAGCGCGTCGTCGTGTACATCGCCCAGAAGCGCAAGATCACCGAAGGTGACAAGCTCGCTGGTCGTCACGGCAACAAGGGTGTTATCTCGAAGATCCTGCCGGTTGAGGACATGCCGTTCCTCTCCGACGGAACGCCGGTTGACATCATCCTGAACCCGCTCGGTATCCCCGGACGCATGAACTTCGGCCAGGTGCTGGAGACCCACCTCGGTTGGGTCGCCAAGCAGGGCTGGGAGGTCAAGGGCAGCCCGAAGTGGGCCGGCCGTCTTCCCGCCGAGGCGCACAGCGCGCCTCCCGGAACCAAGGTTGCGACCCCGGTATTCGACGGCGCTCTCGAGGAGGAAATCGCGGGTCTGCTCGACTCGACGAATGTCACCCGCGATGGCGACCGCCTGATCGACTCCACCGGAAAGACCCGTCTCTTCGACGGTCGCTCCGGCGAGCCGTTCCCGGAGCCGGTGTCCGTTGGCTACATGTACATCCTCAAGCTCCACCACCTTGTCGACGACAAGATCCACGCACGCTCCACGGGCCCGTACTCGATGATCACGCAGCAGCCGCTGGGTGGTAAGGCGCAGTTCGGTGGCCAGCGCTTCGGTGAGATGGAGGTCTGGGCCCTCGAGGCCTATGGCGCCGCTTACGCGTTGCAGGAGTTGCTGACGATCAAGTCGGACGACATCCTCGGTCGCGTCAAGGTGTACGAGGCAATCGTCAAGGGCGAGAACATCCAGGAGCCCGGTATTCCGGAGAGCTTCAAGGTGCTCATCAAGGAGATGCAGTCGCTGTGCCTCAACGTCGAAGTTCTTTCGGCTGACGGCTCCGCGGTCAACCTGCGCGACACGGATGACGAGGTCTTCCGCGCTGCGGAGGAGCTGGGCATCAACATCTCCACGCGGTTCGAGTCCTCGTCTACCGACGAGATCTAGAACCTCACCAACGACCTAACTTTTCGTACCTCAGAGAGAAGACAACACATGGCTCGACGTTCACGCGTTTGACGAAATCAAGATCGGTCTCGCGACCGCTGACGACATCCGTCGTTGGTCGCACGGTGAGGTTAAGAAGCCCGAGACGATCAACTACCGCACCCTGAAGCCCGAGAAG
>JAODMF010000015.1 GCA_025464095.1 Glaciihabitans sp. | reverse complement strand
GCTGTCTCGGGGGCGGTGCGGTTTCTGCAGAGTCTCACCATCATCCGTCGCCTGACGATTCCCGGTACCAGGAGCCACCAATACGAGTTGCCGGATCACCCCTGGTACGACGCGGCGAACTCGCAGGGGCCGCTCTACACGCAGCTCATCGGGCTCTCAGAGAAAGGTCTCACGGCCATGCCCGAGGGGTCGAACGTCGCACGCCGCACGTCTGAGATGGTCGACTATTTCCGCTTTCTCCGCGAGCGGATGCCGCAACTGGGTGAAGAGTGGAGAGCGTCGCGGGAGAAGAGCCAGAGCACGGCGAGTACGGCTTAGGCTTGAGCCCATGAGTGCCGAAGAGCCCCTTGCATCCGGAATCGTCACAGACGAACTCGACCCGGGGGTCCGGCCGCAGGATGACCTCTACCGTCACGTGAACGGCAAGTGGATCGATCGCACTGAGATCCCCGCCGACAAGGCCCGCTACGGTTCTTTCTACGTTCTCGCGGAGGAGGCGGAGAAGGCGGTTCGCGACATCATCACCGAGGCCGAATCCGCAGATCCCGGCACGGAGGAACGCAAGTTCGGTGATCTCTACGCCAGCTACATGAACGAGGAGCGCGTCAACGAGCTCGGCGCCGAGCCGCTCAAGCCCGCGCTCGCCGAGGTCGACGCGATCAGTGATATCCCCTCCTTCCTCGAGACCCTCGGGCGCCTCGAGCGCCAGGGTGTCAGCGGCTTCTTCCAGCTCTACATCGACAACGACCCGGGCAACCCCGAGCGCTACATCGCCCTCTTCGAGCAGGGCGGACTCGGCCTCCCCGACGAGAGCTACTACCGCGAAGAGAAATTCGCCGAAATCCGTACCGCCTACGTCGCCTATCTCGAGAAGATGTTCGGCCTGGCCGGGCTGACGGATGCCGCTGCCAGAGCCAAACGCGTCGTCGAACTCGAGACCACCATCGCGGCTTCGCACTGGGACAACGTCGAATCGCGGGACAGCGAGAAGACCTACAATCTCACGACCTGGCATGCGCTCGTCATCGCCGCTTCCGATGCAACGGATGGGCCGGACCTCAATCGCTGGCTCGACTCGCTCGACGCCCCTGACGGAGTCTTCGACGAGCTCGTGCTGCGGCAGCCCTCTTTCCTCGACGGGGTCGCGGCGGCATTGAATGCGGGCAATCTCGAGAAGTGGACGGACTGGCTGCGCTGGCAGGTCATCCGTTCGTCAGCCGCCTACCTGTCCGACGACTTCGTCGAGGCCAATTTCGACTTCTACGGCCGCACCCTCACCGATACGCCCGAGCTGCGCGCCCTTTGGAAGCGCGGCGTCTCCCTTGTCGAGGGCGCGATGGGTGAGGCCGTCGGGCGCATCTACGTCGCACGCCACTTTCCGGATGTCGCGAAGACCGCCATGGATGTGCTCGTCGCGAACCTCGTCGAGGCATACCGCCAGAGCATCACCGGTCTCACCTGGATGACGGATGCCACGCGCCGACGTGCCCTCGAGAAGCTCGACAAGTTCACGCCCAAGATCGGTTACCCGGTGAAGTGGCGGGACTATTCCACCCTGTCGATCGGTGCCGGCGATCTGATCGGCAACGTACGCGCGACGAGCGAGTTCGAGTTCCAGCGAGAGCTCGGCAAGATCGGCAAGCCGCTGGACCGCGACGAGTGGTTCATGACGCCGCAGACGATCAACGCGTACTACAACCCGGGATTCAACGAGATCGTTTTTCCCGCCGCCATCCTGCAGTTTCCGTTCTTCGACGAGGCCAGGGATGCCGCCGCCAACTACGGTGCGATCGGTGCGGTGATCGGCCACGAGATCGGCCACGGCTTCGATGACCAGGGCTCCAAGTTCGACGGCGACGGCAAGCTCACCGACTGGTGGACAGCGGATGACCGCGCCGCGTTCGAAGACCGCACGAGGTCGCTCATCGCCCAGTACGACGCTCTCGCGCCGGCCCAGGTTCCCGATCATCACGTCAACGGCGCACTGACCATCGGCGAGAACATCGGCGACCTCGGTGGCCTGGGCATCGCCTGGCGCGCCTACCTCATCTCACTGGGAGGAGCGACGCCGCCCGTGGTCGATGGCTTGTCGGGGGCCGAGCGGTTCTTCTTCTCCTGGGCTCGGGCCTGGCGCTTCAAGGGTCGCGACGAAGAGGTCATCCGGTTGCTCACCGTCGATCCGCATTCGCCGGATGAGTTCCGCTGCAACCAGATCGTCCGTAACATTGGGGACTTCTATGAGACGTTCGGCGTGACCGCTTCGGATGCGCTCTGGCTCGACCCCGAAGACCGTGTCACCATATGGTGATACTCCCCCGAATACCTACCTAAAGGCCCCCGAATTTGGTAGAAACGGCTCATATTCGAGAGCGCTGGGAACGCGTGCACCTGCCCAGGGTGGCCCGCCACCTCAGTACCGAGACGAGCGAGAATTTCGCTGGCACGTTCAGTGCGCTCGGCAAGCTGGCCTACGACGGCGCGCAGGTGTCGGCCAATGTGGTCGACCTTCGTTCCGGTCGGGTCCTGGTCTCGATTGATGACCGCATCGTGCTGCCGACGGCGAGCATCGGCAAGATCCTGCTGCTCATCGAAGTGTCGGCGCGGCTGACCGCGCGCGATTTCTCGGGATACGGAATTCTGGACAAGACGCCGAGGGATGCCGTGGGCGACTCCGGAATCTGGCAGCACCTGCAGGCGCCCGCCCTCCCCGTCGCCGACCTGGCCTCGCTGGTGGGCGCGACCAGCGACAACCTCGCGACCAACGTGCTGCTGCGCCAGGTCGGACTCGCCGCGGTGCGAGCCCGCACTGAATCCCTCGGCCTCGCCCGCACGGCGCTGCTCGACCTGGTGCGCGACAGCCGCGGGCCGGATGACGCGCCGCAGCTTTCCGTCGGATCCACGGCCGAGCTCGCCTGGCTGTTCGGCGCGCTCGCCCGCAGCGAGGTCGTCGACCCGCTCACCAGCCAGCGGGTGATGGGTTGGCTGGCGCTGAACGCCGACCTCTCTCTCGTCGCCAGCGCCTTCGGCCTCGACCCGCTCTCTCACCGCGGCGTCGACCATGCCACGCTACTGGTGAACAAGACGGGAACGGACTCCGGCGTGCGCAGCGAGGCCGGCGCACTTCGCGGGGCACGATCATCCGTTGCCTACGCGGTGTCCGTGCAGTTCAACGACGACGGCCTCGCCACCCGCCTGCGGGTGCTGGATGCGATGCGCACCATCGGCTACGACCTGCTCGAATATGTGCACTAGCACATCAAGCTATCTCTGAACAGTCCTCACAGCCCTCTTGTCCTCCTTTGGGGGGACGTGTTACTTTTAGCCAGCACCTGAGCAGAAGGCACCCGAAACCTCCTGCTGACCCCCGACAGTGTGCGTACAAGAAGGTGATACCCGACCATTCTCGATTGCGTGATTTCGGCGTTCTGAGTCGCACGCAGTAACGCTTACCCCCCTAATAGCTGTGCCAACCCGCTTTACCCGACCCCCGTAATTACCCCCGCCCCATCTGGACATTTCCCGATGTCCACCGCCGGTACCCGCCGGCGTTGAGCGCGCTCTGCGTGCGCGATTACCCGAACATCCTGTGTACCCAAGGAGACCTCGCACCATGAAGAAATTCGCAGCGGCTTTCATCACCGCCCTACTTGCGGTTGGCCTCGCACTCGTGGGCGTCGCCGCCCCGGCCAGCGCCCACACCTCGAAAGTGACAGGCGTCGCTGCCTGTCAGACCGACGGCACCTACACGGTGACCTGGACCTACGTCGCCGACAATGTTCCCGATAACAAGGAAGCCGAGACGAAGGTCATCACGTTCTCGCCGTCCGGTTCGGTTCTGGCTGGCGGCGTGCTCAAGGGCGGCCAGCTGTTCCTGTCGGTGTGGACAGAGCACCAGGTAAACGTGCCCGGCGTGCCCGTGAAGACCGGCAACTGGACGAAGACGTTCACGCAGTCGAGCATCCCTGGTACCGCGAACACGGCCACCGTGATGGTGCAGACCGACTGGAAGAACGGGCCGAGCACCGACGAAACCGGCACCGTCACCCTGGACGGCAACTGCAAGAAGCCGACACCGGCTGACGCGAAGGCCTCCGTCACGATCACTCCCGCGACCTGCGAGTCGGGCGAGACCGTGAAGTACGGCGAGGTCGTTCACGCGACGCTCACCGGCACTGCCGACGGCACGAAGAGCGGCAGCTACGACATCACCGCCACGGCAGACCAGGGACACAAATTCGCCGCCGGAGCGACCACCCACTGGAGTGGCACCCTCAAGCCGGCGGACGCAACCAAGTGCGCCCCGCCCGCCGCGTGCATCCCCAACTCGGCCGTGCACTACACGTACTCGCCCGCAACGAACAGCGGAAACATCCACGTGGATGACGTGAAGAGCGTCAGCGGCCAACTGTGCGACCCGCTCTACGTGACGGCGACAAGCTGGCACTACACGACCAACACCTCCTGGCCGCAGACCCTCGACGTGGTGCAGAAACTGCCCGTGATCAAGACCGCGGGCGACTACCCGTACGTTGCAGCGGTCAGCTGTGGACAGGGCGACATCTACGCAGCCAGGGGCGTTCTCGCCACCTGGATCACCCCGACCGCGACCCTCTCGGGACCGAGCGTCGAGTTCCAGGAGCACTTCCTGTCCGACATGGGATACGACGGCCCCAAGCCGACCTACACCCAGACACCAATTGGCTGCCAGCAGGTGACCGTTGTGGTTCCGACCGCCAAGGCCATCACGGCCTGTGGAACGGACGGCAGCCTCACGGTCCCGGCCGACACCTACCAGGTCGACTACACCGTCACGGGTAACGGCAAGACCGGAATCAACACGGTCATCGCGGTTGCGCTGCACGGAGCGGTTCTCGTGGGCTACCCGAGCGGCGGATGGACGTTCGATCTCGGACAACACATCGAGTGCTCTGCCGCCTGCACGACGATCACCGATGGTGGACTGTCGACCGATACCCACCCGAACGGCTGGACCTTCCAGCTCGGCGCCAACGGTCACAACGACTACATCGCCACCGGCCTTCGCGTCTGGACGACCTCGGCTGACGCCGCCGGCACCTCCGCCGGGCTGCACGCAGCCGACTTCCCGCTGTCGCAGGTGGGAAGCCCGGAGCTCACGTTCCTGAACAGCTCGGGTAACGCGGCTCCCGGTATCACCCTCGTCATCTACAACGGTGGAACCAAGATCGGCACGCTGACCCGTGCCGCCGGCTCGAGCACCTGGTCGCTTGATGTCGCCGTTGCGGGCGTCCCCGCCACCGGCACAATCGACCAGTTCCGCCAGGCGTTCGCCAACAAGGGCGTGACCCCCACGGTCAAGGCCGTTGGTTACTCGCTCAGCGCGATCGGCGACGGCACGATCACCAGCATCGTCGTCGGCTGCACGTCGTACACCTTCACGAAGGAGGTGCTCGCACCGACCGTCAAGGTTGAACTGGGTACCTGCGTCGCCGATGGTGACGTTTCGACCGAGACGGTGAAGTTCACCTTCGACAACACCGCCTCGAACGTCGACGCGACCTTCACGGTGGAGGGCACGGCGATCTCGAAGCTGGTCAAGGCCGGCGAAAGCGCAACGGTCGACGGGTCTCCGGTTGGGACGGCGGGCGCGGTCTACAAGATCGACGTCAACGGCGTCTTCCTCCAGGACCTGGCGGTCGAGCAGTTCGACGGCTGTGTTGAGATCAGCCCGGTGGACCCGACGGCAACGCCGGGTACCTGTGTGGCTGGCTCGCCGTCGAACGGCAACATCCACATCGAGCTGGACTCGCGCCTCTCCTACACGGTGCACGCCGCCGACGGATCGGTCATCTCGACTGACGTCGCCGACACCTCGGTTCCGGCCGGCGACTACTACGTGACCGTGCTCGCGCAGCCCGGTTACGTCCTGAAGGACTCCGAGCCGGTGAAGTGGCCGTTCAGCCTCACCGTCGGTGGGTTCGAGGAGTGCTCCGTGACTACCGGCTCGCCGACCTTCACGACCGCGACCTGCGACCCGAGCACCCGCAACTGGGCCATCCTGCCCGCCGTTGACGGGGGCGAGTGGGTCGTCACCCGCGGCGACAAGGCTCCGGTAACGCTCGCGTCGTACGAGGGAGGACCCGAGGGTGACTACACCACCTTCACCGCGTCCCTCCAGGACGCGGACCCGGCCGACCAGTTCAATGTGGTCGAGACGAACTTCGGTGCCTGGCAGCCGGTCGATGTGAGCACGCTTGACTGCACGCTCACGGCCGTTGTCGCACCGGATGCCTCCTCCTGCACGTCCACGCAGCCAGAGGGCTTCATCTCCACCACCTGGGTGCGCGTCACGCTTCGCGACGATGTCATCTGGACGCTGGATGCCGGAACGGCGAACGAGACGGTTCTCACGACCGAGTACACCGACACCGTCGCGGGGAACCACACGCTCACGGCGACGTCGAACAAGGCCGGCTTCACTTTGGTCGGGCAGACGCTCTTCCCGGTCACGGTGGTAGACACCTTCGATTGCCTCCCGACCTTCGCGGACCTTCCTGCGAACGTGACCTCGACATCTGAGAAGTGCGTGTCGAATTCGGTCACCGGTGGCACGATGACGTTCGAGTTCCCCTCCCCGGTGGAAACGGCGATCTACTACAACGTGACGAACGTCAGCACGGGCCACACGACGAAGGTCACTTCGTCGAACGCCGTGCTGAAGAAGACCTTCGCCGCCGGTAAGTACACGGTTCGGGCCCATGTGGTCGACACGGTGAATGACCGCATCGACACCAACAACGGGGCGAAGGACCGCTGGACGATCACGATCGCAGCAGCATCCGTGCTCTGTGGCGGGCTCACGACGCTGGCCTTCACCGGAACGGCCGGCGCCATCGGCTTCATGCTGGCGGGTGGAATGCTCTTCCTCGGAGCAGCAGCCTTCTTCATGCGCCGCCGCTTCGGACACGTCCTGTAATACACAGCGAGACGACGGGTGCCCCGGGCTTCGGCCCGGGGCATCCGGCGGTTAAGCGCGGTTCGCGCCGCGGTGAGCGAACCGCTCCGGGCCGTCAGCGGGCTGCGTACTCGGTATCGAGGATGGCGTAGACGCCGGTATCTGCCCAGGCGCCGCGGAACCAGAGGTCCTTGACGAAATGCGCCTCCTCGCGCATGCCGAGGCGCTTGCACAGGGCGATGGATGCGTCGTTGCGCGGGTCGAGGTCCGCAACCACGCGGTGGCCCTCCATCGCCTCAAACGCCAGCGCGAGGATCGCGCTCGCTGCCTCGGTCGCGTAGCCGTGGCCGTAGAAGTCCGGATGCATCGACCACCCGATCTCGAAGGTTTGATTCACGACACTCTTGATGGTGAGGTAGATGTCGCCGATGACGCGGGATGCCGCGGCCTCGACTCCGGGCAGCTCCATCGCGATCTGCCAGTAGTCGCCATCCGCGGCGAGGGTTATGGCAGTGGCGTGCCTGGCGAGCCGCTCCGCGACTTCATCGCGGGTGCGCGGCTCGAACAGGAGGTAGCGGCAGACGTCCTCGCGGGACTGGTACGAGTGCACGTCATCGACGTCCGCCTCGGTGAACAGGCGGAGAACCAGCCGCTCAGTCTTGATGGGTGCCTCGAACGTATAGGGCACCTTCACGCGGATGCGCTTTCGGCGTCGCCAATCTCGGTAACGATGGCAGAGCGGATGCCGAACAGGGCGTCGATCCCCGCCGTGAACTCCTCGGTGCGCCCATCCCGCGCGAGTTCCCGGGCGCGCACCGAGGGCTGGTGAAGCAGTACGCCGGCCAGGTGGCGCAGCGCCGCCTCGGTCTGCGGAGTCGAGTCCCCACGGCTGCGCGCGCGCTCGATCTCGGCGTCGAGCAGTTCGAAGATGTGGGTACGCAGGGCGACGATCGCCGGTTCGGCGAGCTGGTCGGCCGAGAAGTTGGCGGCCTCGGCACCGATAAGGGCACGGGCATCCGCTGTGGCCGTGACCTCTTCGATTGGGGCGTGCAGGCTGATGGTTTCGAGGTCGAGCAACTCCACGCCGTCGAGATGAGCGACGGCAGCATCCACGTTGCGTGGCAGGCCGAGGTCGATGAGAAGGCGGCGAGAGGAGTCAGGGATGTTCGCCGTACCGATGGCGAGCGTCGATGTGCAGGTGATGACGATGTCCGCGTCGGCGATCGCGTCGGTGAGAACCGTTTCTGCGCGCAGGCCCTGCTTCACCGCGAACGCGGCGGCGCGGCCGGACGGCGAGAAGACGGATGCCGACGTCACACCGCGATCGCGCAAGGCCGCAACGGTGGTGGCCGCGTACTGGCCGGTACCGACGATGAGAACCCGCGTCTGCGACCAGTCGGCCACGCGGCTGGAGGCGAGTTCGAGCGCGAGGCGAACGAGCGACCGCCCTGCGCCGCCGATCGCGGTGTTGGCCTTCACGCCCCGGCTCGTGCGGGTTGCATGCTGGAACAGCCGCTCGAGCCCCGACGATGTCGTGCCCGCCGCCCGGGCCCGCTCGAGCGAGCGCCGCACCTGGCCGGAGATTTCGTCTTCGCCGACGACGACGGATTCCAGCCCGCTGGAGACCGCGAACAGGTGCCGGATGACGTCGTCATCCGAGAGCACTGTCACCACCGATCGAAGCGCGTCGGCCTCGACGCCGCTGGCGGCCGTCATGATCTGCACCGTGTCATCCGTTGCGGCCACCGCGTCGTCGACCTCGAGGTACGCCTCGAAGCGATTGCAGGTGGAGAGCACCACGGCGCCGCTCACGGCAGGACTGGTCGCGACGAGTGTGCGGGCAGCGTCGGGAGAACCGAACGACAGCTTCTCGAGCAGGTCGAAGCTGGCGTTGCGATGGTTGGCGGTAAGACACAGGAGCACCTCCTAATGTTAACTGCGTGCCTTTGCCCGAAACTCACCCTTTGCTGGATGGCCGCACGGCCGATGCGCCCCTGATCAGGGCGTATCGCGGCGACCGGCCCCAGCAACTGCCCGTGTGGTTCATGCGCCAGGCCGGCCGCTCGCTGCCTGAGTACCGGGAACTGCGAGTCGGCACCAGGATGCTGGATGCCTGTCTCACCCCCGAGCTGTCGAGCGAGATCACCCTGCAGCCGGTGCGGCGCCACGGGGTGGACGCCGCCATCTTCTTCAGCGACATCGTCATTCCGGTGAAGCTCGCCGGGGTTGCGGTCGAGATCGTGCCAGGGCGCGGACCGGTGCTCGAGCATCCCATTCGCACCGCTGCGGATGTCGCGGCGCTCCGGCCGCTGGAACCCGACGCGCTCGCCCCGATTCTCGAGGGGGTCGCGCGCACCGTCGCGCAACTCGGCTCGACCCCGCTCATCGGGTTCGCCGGTGCCCCGTTCACGCTTGCCTCCTACCTCGTCGAGGGCGGCCCGTCAAAAGACCAGCTGCGCACCCGCACGATGATGTACTCCGACCCGCACACCTGGGCGGCGCTGCTCAACTGGTGTGCGGACGTCGCCGGCGAGTTCCTGCGCGCGCAGGTGATGGCCGGGGCGAGCGCGATCCAGCTGTTCGACTCCTGGGTGGGCTCACTCAGCGAGAAGGACTACATCAAGCGCGTCGCGCCGCACTCCAAACGGGCGATGTCTGCCCTGCGCGGGCTCGACGTTCCCAAGGTGCACTTCGGTGTCGGCTCCGGCGAGCTCCTGCGGGCCATGCAGTCGGTGGACGCCGACGTGATGGGCGTCGACTGGCGCATTCCGCTCGACGAGGCAAACCGTCGTCTCGGTGGAACCGTTCCGCTGCAGGGCAACATCGACCCCGCGCTGCTGGCGGCACCATGGGGCGTGCTCGAGTCCCACGTGAAAGACGTCATCGACCGGGGCCGCGACGCTCCCGCCCATGTGCTGAACCTCGGGCACGGCGTGCCTCCCGACACCGACCCGGACGTGCTCACGCGCATCGTGCAGCTCGCGCACGACTATGCCTGATTTCGTCGTCGTCGGCGGGGGCATAGGCGGCCTTGTCGCCGCCCGCGCCCTTGCCGAAAGTGGCAGGTCGGTCGTGCTGGTTGAGGCCACCGACCACCTGGGCGGAACCGTCGCCCGCCACACCGTCGGCGGCATCGACCTGGATGCCGGCGCCGAGAGTTTCTCCACGCGTGGCGGCATCGTGGCGGGCCTCGCCACCGCTCTCGGGCTCGGCGCCGAGATCGTCGAGCCGAATCCCGCTGGCGCGTGGCTGCAGTCCGCGAATGGGAAGGCGAATCCCCTGCCGGAGCTGAGCCTGCTGGGTATTCCCGGCTCTCCCCTCGCGCGCGATGTGACAGCGATTATCGGGTTGCGGGCGGGCCTTCGCGCACAGCTGGAGGCATTGGTGCCGAGCTTCTACGGGGAGAAGGCGGACTCGCTCGGGGAGCTGGTGCGCAAGCGAATGGGTTCCGCCGTTCTCGAACAGTTGGTGGCACCGATCGTGCGCGGGGTGCATTCGGCAGACCCGATGCACCTGGACATCGACCGCGTCGCGCCCGGCCTGCGCACGGCGCTGGTGCGCACCGGGTCCCTCGCGCACGCGGTGATGGACCTGCGCTCCGATTCGGCCAGGGCGGGATCTGCTGTCGCCGGCATCCGGGGCGGGATCAACCGGCTGGTGGTGGAGCTTGAGGCCGACCTCGAACGCTTCGGCGTCGACGTGCGGCTGAATCAGCGGGTCACTTCTGTCGAGAAGGGTCACGTGAACGTCGGTCGCGCGCGCATCGACGGGCAGGTCGTGCTCGCGGCCCCGGGTGTCCTCGAGCCGGTCGAGGGGCGTCGCGTCGTGCTCGCAACGCTCGTGGTCGATGAGCCGCGACTGGACGCGGCGCCGCGGGGAACCGGGATGCTCGTCGCGGCGGGCGCCCCCGGCATCCGGGCCAAAGCGCTCACGCATTCGACAGCGAAGTGGGCCTGGCTGGCCGAGCGCGCCGGCGGCAAACACGTCCTCCGCCTGTCGTACGACGACGCGGGGCCGGAGCTCGCCGAGACCGCCCGGCAGGATGCATCCACTCTCCTCGGCGTGGACCTCCGGCCGGAGCAGGTGGTCGACTTCGCTCGCGTCGAATGGACGCGACCGACCCCCTTGACATATTCGCCTGACGGTATATCTGTGGTCGGTGAGACCGCCGCGGGCACCGGATTGGCGGCGATCGTCGCCCAATCGACCGCTACCACGGTGAGATTGCTGCAACAACCCGGCGAATAGCCCAAACCGCGGGACTACTGTGGAAATACACCCATGAACGCGATACGAAACGGAGAACACGATGAAAGGCAAGATCCTTCTGGTGGTCGGCCTCGGCGTCGGCTACGTCCTCGGCACACGAGCCGGGCGCGAGCGTTACAACGAGATCGTGCGTACGGCGCAGAAATTCTGGAACGACCCTCGCGTGCAGAAGCAGGTGAATAACGCGGAAGGGTTCGTCAAGGACAAGGCCCCCGACGTCGCGGAGTTCATCTCGGACAACGCCAAGAAGGTTGTGTCGCAGGTGTCCGGTTCGAAGAAGCCAGCTGCAACCCGCGCAGCGCGCACGTCGCCGGGAACCCCCGCCGCGAAGAGCTAGGTCATGGTCGACTCGACCGGAACGATGAATCCGGGTGCGACCGGGGTGCGGCCGTCCGCGCCCCGCGTTAAGAAGAAGAAATCGCTGGTCGCGCTGCTTTCTGACGTCCCGACCCTGGTCACCGATCTGCTCAAGGGCGAGATCGAGTTGCTCAAGCTCGAGATGCTCCGCAAGCTCAAGGCGGCAGGAATCGGCGTGGGCCTGCTGGCCGGCGCCGCGATCGTCCTCCTCGGATTTATTGGCGTCCTTCTTACCGCGGCGATCTTCGCGCTGTCGCTGGTCATGCCGGGCTGGCTCGCCGCCCTGCTGGTCGCAGCGCTCTTGCTGATTCTCGCGGTCATCCTTGGCCTCATCGGCTACAGGTCGCTCAAGAAGGGCATTCCCCCTCTCCCCACCGAAACCATCGACAGCCTCAAGCGCGATGTCAACGTCGTGCGTGGCTACGGAAAGCGATAGAACTCATGAGCATGTCTGACGCACAGTCCAAGGTCGCCGCTACGCGAGCGAAACTGGAGTCCACCCTCGACTCGATCGAGGACAAGTTCAATGTGCCCCAGCGGGCCAGCGAACTCACGGAGCAGGTCAAGGTTTCGTTTGAGAAGAATCCCGTGCCGTGGATTGTCGCCGCCGCCGCGGTTGCGGTTGGCGTGGTCGGGCTGATTGCCTGGGCGCTCTCGAGCGACGACTAGCGGCCCTCGCGCCCGCCCGACCTTCTGAAACGCCTTGAGTCGGGCGTAGTCGGCACTCTCAATTAGACGCGTGCACTCCCGCAGGGGAGGATAGAAGCCATGAACAGCAGCGCTGAAACGCGCGCGGATGCACCCGACGGCTCCGAGCTTGGCTATACCCTCTGGGCGGTGCTGCGCCGCGACCCCGCCCGCACCGTTGTCGCCGGATCCCTGGCGCCCGCGATAGCGGCGGTCGAGGCGGCCGGCGTGACGATTCGCGGGTTCTACGACGTGTCATCCATTCGTGCGGACGCCGACCTCATGATCTGGCTGCACGGCGCGAAACCCGAGACCCTGCAGTGGGCGCTTCGCGAACTGCGCCGCAGCCCCATGCTCAGCACGCTCGTCGCGACGTGGAATGCGCTCGGTGTTCATCGCGACGCGGAATTCAGCGCGAACCACCTTCCCGCGTTCATGCGAGGCAAAGAGCCGGAGCGCTGGCTCACCGTCTACCCGTTCGTGCGGAGTTACGAGTGGTACCTGCTGCCCGAGGACGAGCGGCGCGGGATGCTCGGCAAGCACGGCCGTAAGGGCGCAGAGTTTCCCCAGGTGCTCGCGAACACCGTCGCATCCTTCGCACTCGGTGACTATGAGTGGATCCTGGCGCTCGAGGCGCCCCAGCTGGTCGACCTGGTCGACCTCATGCGTCACCTGCGGCAGACGGATGCCCGGCGCCACGTGCGCGAGGAGATTCCGTTCTACACCGGGCGCCGGATCGCGGTGGACGAGATCGCCGAGGTGCTGTCGTGACCATCGCGAACGGGGAACTCGACACGACGTATCCAGCCGTGCTGGCCGCGACGGATGCGGCGAAGAGCGGGCCCGAGCACGTTGAGGTCGCGGTCGACTACGACGCCATCCTCCTGGCCAGCTTCGGCGGGCCCGAGGGGCAGGACGACGTGCTCCCGTTTCTCCGTAACGTCACGCGCGGTCGCGGCATCCCGGACGAGCGACTCGAAGAGGTCGCGCACCACTACCGCGCCTTCGGCGGGGTCAGCCCGATCAACCAGCAGAACCGCGACCTGAGGGCGGCCCTCGAAGCGGAGCTCGCGCGCCGGGGCATCGACCTGCCGGTTCTGTGGGGCAACCGCAACTGGGCGCCCTACCTTCGGGACGCGCTGGTCGAGGCCGACGAGCGCGGCTTCACCAAACTCATCGCCATCGGCACGAGCGCGTACAGCTCGTACTCCTCCTGCCGGCAGTATCGCGAGGACTACGCGATCGCCCTCGAGGAGACCGGGCTCGCCGGTCGCGTGCAGATCGACAAGGTGCGTCAGTTTTTCGACCACCCCGGATTCGTGCAGCCCTTCATCGAGGGACTCCGCCAGGGGCTCGCGGATGTCGCGGCGCGGGGCATCGCGGCAGCGGACACTCGCGTGCTGTTCTCGACGCACAGCATCCCCACGGCGGATGCTGCGAAAAGCGGCCCCTCCGCGCGTGGCTTCGGCCCGGACGGCGCGTACTCGGCGCAGCACCGGGCGGTTGCCGAGGTCGTCATGGACGCGGTGGCGGGGTATCCCGCGGCTGGGGCGCCGAACGGCCGCGACGACGACAGCGGCGAACGGATCGAGTGGTCGCTCGTCTACCAGTCGCGCTCCGGGCCGCCCGCGCAGCCCTGGCTGGAGCCCGACATTAATGACGCCATGCGGGAACTGGCCGCACTCGGCGCGAAAGCGTTCGTCATCGTGCCCCTTGGCTTCGTCTCCGACCACATGGAGGTCAAGTGGGACCTCGACACCGAGGCGATGGAGACGGCGGAAGAGCTGGGGGCGTTTGCCGTGCGCGTTCCGACGCCGGGCATCCATCAGGCCTACGTGTCCGGCCTGGTCGACCTCGTGCTCGAGCGAGTAAATGGAACACCAACGGCCGAGCGCCCTGCGCTCACCGCCCTCGGCCCCTGGTATGACGTGTGCCGGCCCGGTTGCTGCGAAAACGCGCGGCTCGGGTTCCGGCCGGCCGCCGCGGGGATCGCGCCATGAGCTCCGGCACGCCCGGCACCGTCCGCATCGGCACCCGCGGCAGCGCCCTCGCTCTCGCGCAGACCGGGACGTTCGCATCGGCACTCGAGGCGAAGACCGGCGTCACCGTCGAACTCGTCACCATCACGACGGAGGGCGACCGTTCGAAGGCGAGCCTCGCGAGCCTCGGCGGCACCGGGGTGTTTGCGAGCGCGCTGCGTGAGGCGCTCATGGTCGGCGAGTGCGATGCCATCGTGCACTCGCTGAAGGACCTGCCGACCGCCCCGTTCCCCGGACTCACGATCGCGGCGATCCCCAAGCGGCAGGATGCCAGGGACGCGCTCTGCGCGCGCGACGGCCTGACGCTCGACACGCTTCCCGCTGGCGCACGCGTCGGTACCGGATCCCCCCGTCGCGTCGCCCAGCTGCTCGCGCGGCGCCCCGACGTGGAGGTCGTCGACATCCGCGGCAACGTCGACACGCGGCTGGCACGAATTGCGGACGGCGGTGATCTCGACGCGGTCCTGCTCGCGGCAGCCGGGCTCGGCCGGCTGGGCCGACTGGATGCCGTCACCGAGTTCCTCGAAATCGACGGCTGGCCGACCGCGCCGGGCCAGGGCGCGCTCGCGATCGAGGTGCGTGCGGGCGAGGAGAAGCTGGTGAAGTCGCTCGACCACGCGACGACCCGCATCATCGTCGAGGCCGAACGCCGCGTGCTTCAGCTGCTCGAGGCGGGGTGCTCGGCACCGATCGGCGCGAACGCCCTCGTCGAGGATGGCCTGCTCTTTCTCTCCGCCCGCGTGTACAGCGCCGACGGCAGTGAGCGTCTCACCAGTTCGCACGCCCTCTACGTCGCCGATGTTCAGAACCCCGCGGTCGACGTGGCCGATCGTGTTGCCCGTGAGCTGCTGGATGCCGGCGCGGCGCGACTGGCACCGCTCGGAACGTCGTCGTGATGGTCGCCCAAAAGCCCCTCGCCGGCTGGCGCGTGCTCGTGCCCCGGGGAGGCAAGTGGGGAGACGGGGTCGCTGCCACGCTGCGCGGTTTCGGAGCGACGCCGGTGATCGCCCCGATGATCAACTTCGCATCGACGGATGATGCTCCCGCGCTCGCCACAGCGCTGGACGAATTACAGCAGGGCCTGTTCGACTGGATCGTCATCACCAGCTCGACAACCGTGGATGTGCTCGTCAGCCAGCGTGTCGTCATCCCACCGACGACAAAGGTCGCGGCCGTTGGCGAGACCACCGGCGGTGCCCTTGCGCTCGCGGGATACCGCGTCGACTACGTGCCCGAGGCAGACAACTCGGCACGCGGCCTCGTGAAGGAATGGCCACGGGCCGAGATCGACGGTCGGGTGCTCATCCCCCAGTCGGATGTCGCAGAGCCGACCCTGGTGAGCGGACTTTCTGACCTCGGGCTCGACGTGCAGTTCGTCGCGGCCTACCGCACCGTCGGCGTGACGGTGGCAGAGAGCGTGCGGGCGGACGTTGCATCCGGTCGCATCAATGCGATCCTGGTCACCTCGGGAAGCGTGGCGCGTCAGATCGCCCGCCAGCTCGCGCCGCTGCCGAAGGGGACGATCGTCGCCTGCATCGGCCCGCGAACCGCGTTCGACGCCCGCGCCGCCGGTCTCGCCGTTGACCTTATTTCGGAGTCCCGCTCCGCCACCTCGCTCATCGACGCGCTCGTGGAGCACGCGACCGAGCCCACTGATTCGCCGGAGGTACCGTGACCGAACTGCCCGACTCCCTGCATCCCCTGGTGCGCCCGCGTCGACTTCGCACCACCCCGGGGCTTCGCCGCGTGGTCGCCGAGACCCGCCTGCACCCCGCGGACCTCGTGCTGCCGATGTTCGTGCGGGAGGGAGCGACCGAGCCCGTCGAGATCGCGTCCATGCCGGGCGTCGTGCAGCACAGCCTCGACAGCTTCAAGGCGGCGCTGGTCGAAGCCGCAGAAGCGGGAATCGGAGGTGTGATGCTCTTCGGTGTTCCGGAGAAGAAGGATGCGGTTGGATCCGGCGCCGTCGACCCGAAGGGCATCCTGAACGTCGCCACCCGCACCGCGGTTGCCACCGCCGGGGACGCCCTCGTCATCCAAACGGACCTCTGCCTCGACGAGTTCACGGACCACGGCCACTGCGGCGTGCTGCGACCGTCCAAGTCGCTGAAGGGCGCGCCCGAAGTGGACAACGATGCGACGCTCGAGGTCTACCGGCAGATGGGGCTCGCCCAGGCCGAAGCGGGCTCACACCTGCTCGGACTCAGCGGGATGATGGATGGCCAGGTCGCGGCCGTGCGGAACGCCCTCGATGGCGGTGGATACGAGAACACGCCGATCCTCGCCTATTCCGCCAAGTACGCATCCGCGTTTTACGGGCCGTTTCGTGAGGCCGTCCAGTCCTCTCTCGTCGGTGACCGCCGCACGTACCAGCTCGATCCGGCGAACGCGCGTGAGGGCCTGCGCGAGGTCGAGATCGACATCGCCGAGGGCGCGGACATCGTGATGGTGAAGCCCGCGGGCGGCTACCTCGACGTACTCGCGGAGACGGCATCCATCAGCAGCGTCCCGGTCTGGGCCTACCAGGTCAGCGGAGAGTATTCGATGATCGAGGCGGCGGCCGCGAACGGCTGGATCGATCGGGAGCGGGCGATTCACGAGAGCGTGCTCAGCATCCGTCGCGCCGGCGCCGACGTGGTGCTCACCTACTTCGCCGTGGAGCTGGCGCACAGCCTGCGGGTTCCCGCCCGTCGAACCGGACGCCGCGCGAAATGACCGGCAACGAGCAGCAGTTCAGCCGCGCACGCCAGTCGATCCCCGGGGGCGTCAATTCGCCGGTGCGCGCCTTCGGCTCGGTCGGCGGAACGCCGCGCTTTCTCGTTTCGGCCAGCGGCGCGTACGTCACGGATGTCGAGGGTCGCGAATACGTCGACCTTGTCGGCTCCTGGGGTCCCGCGATTCTGGGGCACGCGCATCCGTCGGTCGTCGCAGCCGTGCAGCAGGCCGCCGCCCGAGGACTCTCGTTCGGCGCATCGACCCCCGCCGAGACCGAGCTCGCGGAACTCGTGCGCGAGCGCGTGAACAACCGCGGACGCAGCGACGGCGAGGGCGCACCGCGCGAGGTTGTCACTCCCATCGAGAAGCTGCGCCTCGTGTCAACCGGCACGGAGGCGACGATGACCGCCATCCGTCTCGCTCGAGGGTTCACCGGGCGCGAGTTGCTCATCAAGTTCGCCGGTCACTACCACGGGCACTCGGACGCACTGCTCGCCGAAGCCGGATCGGGCCTTGCGACGCTCGCCCTTCCCGGCTCGGCGGGCGTCACCGCCGCGACCGCGGCCCAAACCCTCGTGCTGCCCTACAACGACCTCGACGCCGTCCGCACGGCGCTCGCCAAGCACGGCGAGAACGTCGCCGCGATCATCGTGGAGGCGGCCGCCGCCAACATGGGCGTCGTCGCACCGAACCGCGGATTCAACCGCGACCTGTCACATCTGGCGCGCGAGCACGGCGCGCTGCTCATTCTCGACGAGGTGCTCACCGGCTTCAGGGTCGGATCCGCCGGCTGGTGGGGGCTCGAGGCCTCCCACATCGTTCCCGACGGCGGCGGCTGGACGCCCGACCTGGTGACGTTCGGAAAAGTGATCGGCGGCGGCCTGCCCCTGGCCGCACTCGGCGGCCGCGCTGAAGTGATGGATTTTCTCGCCCCGCTCGGCCCGGTCTACCAGGCGGGCACCCTGAGCGGTAACCCGGTCGCCGTCGCGGCGGGCATCGCGACGCTCCGCGCCGCCGACCGGGACGTCTATGCGAAGCTCAACGAGAACGCCGACACCATCTCCACCGCGGTCTCAGAGGCGCTGGGTGCGGAGGGAATCTCGCACACCGTGCAGCGTGCCGGCAACCTGTTCTCCTTTGCCTTCACCGAGAGCGCACCACGCAATTACGAGCAGGTGAAGGCGCAACAGGCGTTCCGCTACCCGCCGTTCTTCCATGCCATGCTCGACGCCGGGGTGTCCCTGCCGCCGTCCGTCTTCGAGGCGTGGTTTGTCTCGGCGGCGCACGACGCTCGGGCGATCGACCGCATTGTCTCGGCGCTACCAGCGGCCGCCAAAGCCGCGGCAGCGGCATCCGCGTAGTCCTACGACGAGCTGAGCGCGATCCCCAGAAAGACGATGCCGAGCAGGGGTGCGGCGCCCTGAAGGGCCGCGGCCCGGAGCAGCCTCGGGTTCGAAACAACCAGCACGACGGACGCCAGCAGCATGCTGCCGAGCGCAAAGATCTCGATGGCGATGCCGCCGGTGCGCATCGTGTTCGAGCCGATCATGATGAGGCCGACACCCGCGCCGATCGCAAGAAAGACGTTGTAGAAGCCCTGGTTGAAGGCCATCGGGCGCAGGGTATCCGCCTCCGCCTGCGACGTGATTCCGAAGCGCTTCCACGTGCTTGGCTTCGACCAGGCGATGCTCTCCAGGAAGAAGATGAAGAGGTGGATGACCGCCGCGATAAACGCGAAGACGGAACCGACGGTCAGCAGAGCGCTCATTTCGCCAGTGTGGCACCGATCGGTCGACGACACTACTAGCCGGTGACGTCGACGACCGTTCTCCCGATTCCCTCTCCCCGCAGGAGCGCGGCAGCGGCATCCGGGACCTCGGCCAGCCCGATGGATGTCGTCAGCGAGTCGAGCAGGACCGGGTCGAGGTCGCGAGCGAGCCGCTCCCAGGCCGTGAGCCGCTGGTCGCGCGGGCACTCCACCGAGTTGATGCCGGCCAGTACGACACCGCGAAGGATGAACGGCATCACTGTCGTGGGCAGGTCGGAGCCGCCGACCAGCCCACAGGCCGCGACGGTGCCGCCCCACTTCGTCTGTGCCAGCGCGTTGGCGAGCGTAATCCCGCCCACCGAGTCGATGGCGCCGGCCCAGCGCTGCGACTGCAATGGCCGACCGGTGGACTCGAGCTCTGACCGCGCGAGAGTGTCGGATGCCCCGAGCGCCAGCAGGTAGTCGCGCTGGGCAGGGCGTCCGGTGGCCGCGACGACCTCGTATCCGGCGGTCGCCAGCAGGGCGATCGCGATCGACCCGACCCCGCCGGATGCCCCGGTCACCAGAATCGGGCCATCCCCGATCCCACCCTTCTCCAGCGCGATCACGGCAAGAGCCGCGGTGAACCCCGCCGTGCCGATGGCGGCCGCCCGCGCCGCGCTGAGACCGGAAGGCAGCCGAATGAGCCAATCGGCATTGACGCGTGCGCGCGAACTGTAACCCCCGTGGTGGGTTTCACCGATTCCCCACCCGTTCAAAACCACGGCCTGACCAGCAGAAACGTGGGATTCGGCTGGCGCGCTGGACACGGTTCCGACGAGGTCGATACCGGGAATCAGGGGATCGATGCGCTTGACGCCCGGGTTGCCGTCGAGGGCGAGGGCATCCTTGTAGTTGACGCTCGACCACTGAACGTCAACCAGCACGTCGCCATCGCCGAGGTCGGCATCGGCCAGGTCATCGCGCAGTTCAACTCGCGCGGCCGTCTCCGGCGCCCTCGTAACCAGCAGTGCGCGAACCATGCGAACTCCTCACGCGGCGTCGGTCTAACCGAACAGGACCCGTGCCTCTTCGTAGCGCTCGTGCGGAACCGTCTTGAGGGTTCCGAGTGCCTGCTCGAACGGTACTTCGACAATATCCGTTCCGCGCAGGGCGACCATGGTTCCCCAGCGTTCCCCGATGACCGTGCGGATCGCCGCCATGCCCAGCCGGGTTGCGAGAACCCGGTCGAAGCCCGACGGGGTGCCGCCGCGCTGGATGTGGCCGAGCGTCGTCGCGCGAGTCTCGATACCCGTGCGGGCCTCAATCTCGGGCGCGATGAGTTCTCCGATCCCACCCAGCCTGGGGCGCCCGAATGCGTCAAGCCCCCGCTCGGAATGGGCGTCGTCCATCGTGTCGAGCGAGAAGCCCTCCGCCACGACGACCAGTGGAGCGCGGCCCCGGTCATGGGCCGCGGTCACCCACTCGCAGATCTGTTCGATCGAGGTCTTGCGCTCCGGAATCAGGATCACGTGCGCGCCGGCGGCCATGCCCGAGTGCAGGGCGATCCAGCCAACGTGGCGGCCCATTACCTCGGCCACCATGCAGCGGTCGTGCGCATCGCCCGTCGTGCGCAGGCGGTCCATGGCGTCGGTCGCGATCTGCACCGCGGTGTCGAAGCCGAAGGAGTAGTCGGTTGCGGAAAGGTCGTTGTCGACCGTCTTGGGAACCCCGACGATCTTGACCCCGGCATCCGTCAACCGCTTCGCTGCGGCCAGCGTGCCCTCGCCACCGATGGCGATGATCGCGTCGATGCCGTGCTCTTTCATGACCTCGTTGACGCGTTCGACGCCACCGCGGCCCTCGAACGGATTGGTGCGGCTCGTACCAAGGATCGTGCCGCCCTGCTTGTTGATGCCTTTGATTTCGTTGCGACCGAGCGGGATGATGTCGCCCTCGATCACTCCTCGCCAGCCATTGCGGAAGCCGACGAACTCCTGGCCGTAGACCTGGATGCCCGAAAAAACCGCCCCGCGGATAACAGCATTGAGGCCGGGTGCGTCGCCGCCACTGGTGAGGAGTCCAATTCTCATTCCTACATTGTGGGGCATTGAACAGTGCACGCCGTTCCGTGGCGTCCCCATCTTTGGGGACAGAATCGGTGTGGCGTTGGCGTTCAGCGAGCCAATTTCATCAATAGAGTGTGTTCACGAACGCCATATCGGCGTTGTCCAAAGATTCAGGAGCATCCTCATGACCGACGCACCAGCAGCATCGCCCACCCCCCTCGCAGCAGCGCCGGTACGTCCCGGCCGCGTTCTCGGCATCGTGGCCTTCATCCTGGCGTTCCTGCCGTGGCTGCAGGTCATCGCGCTCGTTCTCGGCATCGTGGCCAACGTGCAGTCCAAGAAGGCTGGTCTGAAGAACGGCTTCGCCGTCTGGGCCATCATCGTCAGCATCGTGTTCCTCGTGCTGCTGATCGCGCTCGTCGCGGGCAGCGCCATCCTCAGCGCCGGCCAGTAGGTCGTACCTCTCTCGCCGCGCTTGCGGATTGCTTGCGCTGCGTTTGTATTCGCTGCGTTTGCGTTTGCGTTTGCGTTTGTACTCTCGCTTCGCGAAGGCGCCCGGGCTTCGGCTCGGGCGCCTTTGTCGCTCGCGGGAGTCTTTAGGCGGCTCGCGCTTGCCTCGGTGGCGGGAGTTACGTGCAGGTGGCGGGAGTTAAGTGCGCAAGCAGGCGTGCTGGGATGTCCCGCTGGTGTGGTGGCGGGAGTTAAGTTCAGGTGGCGGGAGCCTAGGCTCCCGCCACTTCACACGAACTCCCGCCGGTTGCGCCGTAAGTCCCGCTGGTTGCGCGATAACTCCCGCCGGTTGCGCGATAACTCCCGCCGCCTGCGTTTTGGCTAGCTCGCACTCGCCCGCTCGCCCGGATTCTCGCGAAGCCGCCCGGCTTCGGCTTGGGCGGCCCCGGTGGCGGGAGTTAAGTGCGCAAGCAGGCGTGCTGGGATGTCCCGCTGGTGTGGTGGCGGGAGTTAAGTTCAGGTGGCGGGAGCCTAGGCTCCCGCCACTTCACACGAATTCCCGCCGGTTGCGCCACAAGTCCCGCCACCCAAGCCGAACTCCCGCCGGCGCGCGCCACAACTCCCGCCACCAAGGGCTGCAGGCACGCGGAGCGAAGCGAAGCGGAACGGAACGGAACGGACCAGAGACAGAACAGACCAGAAGCGGAACGGAACCGAGAAGCGGCACCAACCACACCCTCAGGCGTGCACCTCGCAGGCGACGGAAGCAGCGTGCTCGTCGCATACGACCAGCTGCGTGCGGCAGGCCGGGTCGGCGCAGTTCTCCATGCGGCGGGATGCCGCGCTGCAGGCGTAGCACTGGCCGATCGTCGCCGCGTCCGGTGTGAATTCGATCGACTTGCGCTCGTCGAAGACGTAGAGCGACCCGTTCCAGAGGCCCGCGTCGCCGAACTTCTCGCCGTAGCGGAGGATGCCCCCGTCCAGCTGGTACACCTCGCTGAAGCCCCGAGCGACCATGAGCGAACTGAGCACCTCGCAGCGGATGCCTCCGGTGCAGTAGGTCACCACCGGCTGGTTCTTGAGGTGGTCGTAGCGTCCGCTGTCGAGCTCGGCCACAAATTCACGCGTGTTTTCTACGTTCGGCACCACAGCATCCGGAAAGCGTCCGATCTGGGCCTCGAAGGCGTTGCGCCCATCGAAGAAGACGACGTCCTTCTGCTGCACCAGTTCGTGCAGTTGCTCCGGCTGCAGTTTCGTGCCGCCGCCGATCACGCCCGATTCGTCCACGCGAAGCTCGCCCGGGGCGCCAAAGCTGACGATCTCGTCGCGCACCTTCACGCTCAGTCGGGGAAAGTCTTCGCCCGTTCCCTCGCCCCATTTGATGTCCGCCCCGGCAAATGCCGGGTACTCGCGCAGTTTGCGAACGTAGCGCTTCACATCCTTCAGCTCGCCGCCGACCGTCGCATTGATGCCGTCCGGGGAGATCAGGATGCGTCCGCGCAGGTTCAGCGACTCGCACAGGTCGCGCTGCCAGAGCCGGATCGCGGTGGGGTCGGCCAGCGGAGTGAACACGTAGAACAGGATGATCTTGGGAACAGCCACCGACAGAGTCTAGATTGACCGCTCCGGCCGCCGCCGTGGCTTACCCTCGAACACATGGATGCGGTGGCCGGCGACCGACTCGCCCCCACCGCGCCGATTTCCACGGTTTACGCGCCGCGCGACCCGGTGAACCTGCGGCAGGTTTTGCGCCCGCTGGCCCGCGGTCACGGCGACCCGACACTGCGCTGGGATGGCGCGGCGGCCTGGCGAACCCTGCGCACCGTGCTCGGGATCGCGACCCTGCACCTCACCGAACGGGCGGGAGCCGTGCACGCGACAGCATGGGGCGCCGGTGCCGAGGCAGCGATCGCGGGCGTGCCCGAGCTGTGCGGCGCGGGCGACGACTGGTCGGAGTTCGACGTCAGCGGCAACCCGTTCCTGGCCGAAAGCTATCGCCGGATGCCCGGCATCCGTCTGCCACGAACCAACGCGGTATTCGAGGCGCTGCTGCCGGCGATCCTGGAGCAGAAAGTCACGGGCAAGGAAGCCCGCCAGTCGTGGCGCCTGCTCATCACGAAGTACGGGGAGGCCGCGCCGGGCCCGGCCCCGGACGGCATGCGAGTTTTTCCGGCACCGGATGTCTGGAAGCGCGTGCCCTCCTGGGAGTGGCACCACGCGGGGGTGACGCCGCAGCGTGCGGAAACCGCGGTGCGGGCGGCGGCCGTCGCGGCATCCCTCGAGCGCACGCTGGAACTCGGCCGGGGCGGTCCGCTCGTCGCCGCGAAGCTGCGCACGATTCCCGGAATCGGCGTCTGGACGGCCGCGGAGACGACCCAGCGGTCGCACGGCGACCCCGACTCCCCCAGTTTTGGCGACTACCACCTACCCGCGCTGGTCGGCTGGGCGCTTCTCGGCCGGCCCGTCGATGACGATGGGATGGCGGAGCTGCTCTCACCGTGGGCTGGTCACCGCCAGCGGGTCATGCGGGTCATCGAGGCCAGCGGGTTCACGAAGCCGCGCTTCGGCCCGCGCCTGACGGTGCCCGCCCACCGCAGGTACTAGCGGCCGGCCCGCCCGGGGCTCGATCCGCGGATTCGCGATCGGTCAGCGGCGCTGCGGCCCGTAGGCGAACAGGTTCGACGGGTCGTACTCGCCCCGCACCGTCGCGAGCCGGTCGAAGATGTCCTTCGGCCAGCCAGCGGCGAATTCTTCCTCCGTCTCGATGGATGAGGCGAAGTTGATGGTGACCTCGGGCGACACCCACGGCGCAATGTCGGCAAGCAGTGCCGCCGCTGCGCCCGGCTGCACGGCGGCCAGCGCGGGATCCGGCGCTCCGATCAGCGAAAGGGTGAACGCCCCGGAGCGCCCGCCAACCGCGGAGCCGCCGGGCACATCCACCGCGGTCCGGTTGCCGAGGTGCCGGAACTCGGAAGCAACGAAAGGGAACTGCCGCCCGGATCCGGCATGGGCGAGAAATGCGGTGATGGCGTCCTGGTCGATGCCGGTCAGCATCCGGCCGAGCGTCCATGACTGGCTGGGCTCGGTCGGGTCGCCGTGGATCGTGGCGACGGCGGACGCGGGTATTTCGGCGAGCGCGTCGAGGTAAACGGGCGCGGCGGAGCGTAGGGGCGCCGCGAAGCGCTCCCCGTCGACCGGATCGCCGGGGTAGGCGAAGCGCAGGCTCAGCAGCGTGCGTCCACGAATCGGCTCGGGGATGAAGGGAAGGTCGGGCAGGCGCAGAATGGCCGCGCTCGTGGTGACGCTGGCATCCGCGCTCGCCGTATATGCGGCCCATGCCCGCAGCGCTGGCTCGATGTGCTCCTCGGCGAACAACAGCGAGCCTGCGTACATCGTGGCGAGCTCGACGAGCTCGAGGCGCACCTCGGTGATGATTGCGAGCCCGCCCTTGCCGCCGCGCAGCGCCCAGTAGAGGTCGATGTGCTCCTCGGAGTTCGCGTGGACGATCGTGCCATCCGACGTCACCGCGGTGAAGCCGCGAACGTAGTCGCTCGAGAAGCCGTGGCTGCGAGCGAGCGGGCCGAGTCCACCGCCGGTGAGGTAGCCGACGACGCCCACCGTCGTTGAGGAACCGGTGATCGGCGCCAGCCTGTGTTCCGCCGCCGCAGCGGTGACCGCCCCCCACCGCACGCCGGCGCCGACCGTCGCGATGCGGGTCGACGGATCCACGCTGAGGGTATCGAGGCGCCGGGTGAGGATGAGCATGCCGTCGGTGATGTCGAACAGTGCGCCGTGGCCGGTGCCCTGCACGCGCACGGTGAGCCCATTGCCGCGGGCGAACAGGATGGCCTCCGCCACGTCGTCGACGGATGTCACCCCGACCGCAACGTCGGGAGTGTGCACGTGGCCGGCGCTCCACGCTGCGACTTCTTCGGCGAAACCGCCATCGGCGGGGGTGAGAACGGGCCCGGCTACTCGCGACCGCAGGGCGGTGACATCAACCATGCGACAAAGCTAGTGCTGCCCACCGACCGCCGTCGAGAGTGTCAATCCGACTCGAGAACCGCCATTGCGGCGTTGTGCCCGCCGATGCCGCTGACCGCGCCACCGCGAACGGCGCCAGCGCCGCAGAGCAGGATGCGCGGATGCGCGGTCGCGACGCCCCAGCGCTCGGCGGCGGTGCCCAGCGGCGCGTCATCCTCGAGAAACGGCCAGGAGAGGGGTCCGTGAAAGATGTTGCCGCCGGGCATCGCGAGCGCGTGTTCGAGGTCGAGCGTCGTCTTCGTCTCTATGGTGGGCGCGCCCGTCTCGTCGGCGAGCAACAGGGGCTCCACCGGCTCGGCCAGCACCGAGTCAAGCGAGTGGAGAACCGCAGCCTGCAACTGGGCGCGGAGCGAATCGTTCGTGCTTTCATCGACCAGCCGGTCCGGCACGTGCAACCCGAACACCGTCAGCGTCTGGGCGCCGCTCTGCCGAAGTTCGGGCGACAGGATGCTGGGGTCGGTGAGGGAGTGGCAGTAGATCTCGCAGGGCAGCGGGTTCGGTATCGCGCCGCCGGCCGCTGCGCGATACGCGGTGTCGAGCTGCGACCACGTCTCATTGATGTGGAACGTTCCGCCGAATGCCGCGACCGGGTCGACGGAAGGGTCGCGCAGCCGGGGAAGGCGGGCCAGCAGCAGGTTGACCTTGACCTGGGCACCCTCCGGGCGCGGTGGTGTGGTCCCGCGAACGAGATTCTCGAGCACGTATGGCGCCACATTCGCGAGCACCCAGCGCGCGCCGGCCACCCGCGACTCGCCATCGACGACATAGGTGACTTCACCATCGGGCGTGATCGATGTGACCTCCGCGCCCGTCACGATGTGTGCGCCCGCCGCGCGTGCGGCATCCAGCAGCGCGCCGGAGACGGCGCCCATCCCGCCGACGGGCACGTCCCAGTCCCCGGTCTCGTTGCCGATCACGTGGTACAGGAAGCAGCGATTGGCGGCGAGGGTCTCATCGATGTTCGGCGCGAAGGTGCCGATGAGGGCGTCGGTGAGAACGACGCCGCGAGTCAGGTCGCTCTCGAAGGCGCCGGCGATGGTGTCGCCGATCGGCTGCTCGATGAGTGAGTTCCACAACCGATCATTGCCGAGCGTGGAGCGGGCCTCCGAACGGGTGAGCAGCGGCTCCGTCACGGTCGGGAAGATCGCCCGGGCGAGCTCGCTGGTTCCGTCGTAGAACTCGTTCCACGCCGTCGCATCGCGGCCGAGGGCGCGAGCTGTCGCATCCGGGGCACCGCGGTCGATCAGCAGGCCGGTGTCGGCGCCCGGGGTCGGCGTGTACGACGAGTAGCGGCGCCGCTTCAGCTCGATGTCGAGGCCAAGCTCGCGGATGATGCGCGAGGGCAGCAGCGAAACGAGGTACGAGTAGCGGGAGAGCCTGGCATCCACGCCGGGGAACGTCTGGGCGGACACGGCCGCGCCGCCGACGTGGTCGAGACGCTCGAGCACGACAACGCGCTTGCCGGCCTGGGCGAGGTAGGCGGCTGCGGTGAGCCCGTTGTGGCCGCCGCCGACGATGACGACGTCGAACCGGTCGGATGCTGGCCGCTCAGGCATCGACGGTGTGGGCAACTGGTGGGGTGGTGGCGTTCGCGACCGCGTCATCGTCGATTGCCGGGCAATCGTCGCTGATCGCCGAGAGGATGCGGCCGGATGCGTCAGCGAACACCCGCAGCTCTTCCGCGGTCAGCACATCCAGGAAGTACCTGCGGATGCTGGCGGAGTGCTCCCGCATCGTGCCAAGGACTGCGCGCTTGCCATCCGCGGTCAGGCCGACCCAGCTGCCGCGCAGATCGGTGTCGCACTCGGTGCGTTCCACGAGGCCGCGCTTCTCCATGCGCGTGACCTGGTGCGAAACGCGGCTTTTCTCCCATCCGAGGTGCTCCGCCAGGTTCTTCGCACGAATCCGGCGATTCGGCTCCGCGAAGACCGCCATGAGGATCTCGTACTCGGGACCGGAGATGTCGCCCGCCTGCTGCAGCTCGCGCTCGAGAGTCTGGCCGAGGCGCCGACGCATGTCGATGAACGAGCGCCAGGCGGCCCACTCCTCGCTGCTGATTTCGGTGTCGGCCGGCATGAACCAATGGTACAGAGCGGCCCCCGTCGCGTGCCGGAGGAACGTCGTTTCGCTGTGGAGCCCGACTTCGACACCTACAACGCAAGACTCCTGCGCCAATCGGCTGAAACCTGCGGAGGAGCTCAAAGTAGTCTCAATACATGAGTGCGACCGAGCCCGGCGTCGACGCTCGCCCGAGCGACCTGGCCGACGAGACCATCGCGACCGTGCGGCGATGGCTTTCAGAGTCGGCCAGTGTGAAGTCCGACAGGAGCGCCATGCGCCTGGCGGGCCTCCTGAAGGATCCGCTCGGTCTGGAGTTCACCCTCGGTTTCGTCGACAAGGTTGTTCGGCCGGAAGACCTCCGGGTGGCCGGCCGTAACTTCGAGCGCCTGAGCCGCAGCATCCCGACGTTCCTTCCCTGGTACCTGCGCTTTGCGATCCTGCTGGGCGGCGGCTTCGCACCGCTGCTGCCCAACCCCATCGTGCCGATCGCCCGCTGGGTACTCCGCAGGATGGTCGGCCACCTCGTCATTGACGCGACTCCCGCGCAGCTCGACAAGACGCTCGCGCGGCTGCGCGGTCGAGGCATCCGTCTCAACCTCAACCTGCTCGGGGAAGCCGTGCTCGGCGATGCGGAGGCAGATCGTCGCCTCCAGGGAACGGGCGAACTGCTCGCCCGATCGGATGTGGACTACGTCTCGATCAAGGTGTCGTCGGTTGCGGCGCAGCTCTCGCTCTGGGCGTTCGACGAGACGGTCGAGCGCGTGGTCCAGCGGCTGACACCGCTGTACCTGCTGGCCGCGAGATCGCCGACGACCAAATTCATCAACCTCGACATGGAGGAGTTTCGCGACCTCGACCTCACGATGACCGTTTTTCGTCGGCTGCTCGACCAGCCGGAGCTGAAGAACCTTGAGGCGGGCATCGTGCTGCAGGCCTACCTGCCGGATGCGCTCTCCGCGTTGCAGACGCTCACCGACTGGGCGAAGGCGCGCGTACTCGGCGGCGGCGCCGGCATCAAGGTGCGTGTCGTCAAGGGAGCCAACCTGGCGATGGAGCACGTGGATGCGACACTGCACGGCTGGCCGCTTGCGACCTACGAGTCGAAGGTGGAGACCGACACCAACTACAAGCGCGTGCTCGCCTACGCCCTCACCCCGGAGAACACGGATGCCGTGCGCATCGGTGTCGCGGGCCACAATCTCTTCGACGTCGCGTTCGCCTGGCTGCTGGCCAAGCAGCGCCGCGTGCAGACCCGCGTCGAGTTCGAGATGCTGCAGGGGATGGCCACGGCCCAGGCGGACGCGGTCAAACGCGAGGTCGGCGGGCTGCTGCTGTACACGCCGGTCGTGCACCCGCGTGAGTTCGATACCGCGATCAGCTACCTCGTTCGTCGACTCGAGGAGAACGCCAGCACAGAAAACTTCATGAGCGGCGTATTCGAGTTGCCCACCAGCGAGAAGATCTTCGGGCGGGAGGCGGGCCGTTTTCTCGCGTCGCTGGCGGCCCTCGATTCCGGGGTACCGACATCCCACCGCGTTCAGGACCGAAGCTCGTCGCTGGCAGCGCTGGTGACCTCCGATGCGCCCGCCACCGTGCTGCCGACCGCGTTCGCGAACGAACCGGACACCGACCCGTCGATCGCCGGTAACCGCAGCTGGGGACGCCGGCTGCTCGAGCGCAGCGCGGACTCGACCCTCGGCGATGAGACGATTGCCGCCGCGCGCGTGACCGAGGCCCCTGTGCTCGAGGGCATCATCGCCTCGACCGTCGCGGCCGGAACCGGATGGGGCGCGCTGCCCGCGCTGGAACGCTCCCGGGTACTGAACGACGCGGCCGACGTGCTCTCGGTGTTCCGCGGCCGACTCATCGAGGTGATGGCCAGCGAGACCGGCAAGACGATTGCCGAAGGTGACGTCGAAGTGAGCGAAGCCGTCGACTTCGCCCGCTACTACGCGGAACGTGCGCTGGATGTCGACACCGTCGTCGGCGCGATCTGGGTGCCCCCGAAGCTCATCGTGGTCACTCCCCCATGGAACTTTCCCGTCGCCATCCCGGCGGGCTCGATTCTGGCGGCGCTCGCCGCAGGTGCCGGCGTGATCATCAAGCCCGCCCATCAGGCGCGGCGCACTGCCGCGGTGCTGGTGGAGGCGCTGTGGGAGGCCGGGGTGCCGCGCGAGGTGCTCAGGCTCGTCGACGTGCACGAGGGCGAGCTGGGTCAACAACTCGTGGCGCACGCCTCTGTCGACCGCGTCATCCTCACCGGTGCCTGGGAGACGGCGAAATTGTTCCGCAGCTGGCGGCCCGAGCTGCCGCTGCTGGCGGAGACCAGCGGCAAGAACGCGATCATCGTCACGCCCAGCGCCGACCTCGACCTCGCCGTCGCCGACGTCATCAAGAGCGCGTTCGGCCACGCCGGGCAGAAGTGCTCCGCCGCGTCGCTGGTGATCCTGGTCGGATCGGTCGGAACCTCCGAGCGGTTCCGCCGACAGCTGGTCGACTCGGCGAGGACGCTGAAGGTGGGGCTGCCGCAGGATCCGACGACGACCATGGGTCCGATCATCGAACCGGCGCACGGAAAACTCCTGCATGCGCTCACCCAGCTCGAGCCCGGGGAGGCGTGGCTCGTGAAGCCGCGCCAGCTCGACTCGTCGCTGAGGCTGTGGAGTCCGGGCATCCGTACCGGCGTCGCCGCGGGCAGCCCGTTCCATCTCACCGAGTACTTCGGCCCCGTGCTCGGCGTCATGACGGCAGCGACACTGGACGAGGCCATCGGCCTGCAGAACGCGAGCGACTACGGCCTGACCGCGGGACTGCACTCCCTCGACCCCGGCGAGGTCGCACGCTGGCTCGACCGGGTGCAGGCCGGAAATGCCTACGTCAACCGCGGCATCACCGGGGCAATCGTGCGCCGCCAGCCGTTTGGCGGCTGGAAGCGCTCCTCCGTCGGCGCGAACACCAAGGCCGGCGGGCCCAACTACGTACTCAGCCTCGGCAGTTGGACGCCGGTGGAGACCGAGCCTGCCCAGGATCTCCGGCTCGAAGGCATTGCGGATGCCGCCCTGAGGGTCATCAAGCGCGCCCAGCAGGGCATCGATTTCGCCGCCTTCGATCGCGTTCGCGTGGCCGCGCTGAACGACGAGAAGGCATGGAATGACGAATTCGGCGTCGCTCGCGACATCAGCGCCCTTGGCGTGGAGCGCAACGTTTTCCGCTACCGGCCGGTGCCGGTGACCATTCGGTTGTCGGAGGGCGAGTCGCTGGGCTACCTGGTTCGACTGATTGCGGCCGGTGCTCGAGCGGGCGCAGCACTCGACATCAGCACCGCGGTGCCGGTCCCCGCCGCGCTCGTCGACCTGTTTCGCGAACCCCTGTCACCGGTGCACGTGCTCGGCGTGAGCGTGGAGTCGGACACCCGTTTTCTGGCCCGCATGAAGGGCGGGGAACTGGTGACCGATCGCATCCGCCTCGTCGGCGGCGACCCGGTCGTGCTGTCACGGGTTCTCGAGGGAAACCCCGATGTCGCCATCTACTCGGGCGCCGTGACGACCGCGGGGCGGATCGAACTGCTGCCGTTCCTGCACGAGCAGGCGGTCAGCCTTACCGCGCACCGCTTCGGCAACCCCGACCCCGCGATGGCCGCCCTCCCCATCTGACCCCCTCTCCTTTCTCTTTTACCCGAGTTGCCCACTTTGGTCGCTATTCGGCGGGGAATAGCGACCAAAGTGGGCAACTCGGGTTCTAAGGCAGACTGGGGGCATGACAATTCGTGCCGCCGCTGACGGTTCCGCACTCGGCAATCCGGGGCCGGCCGGATGGGCGTGGTACGTCGACGACACGTCCTGGGCCGCCGGCGGCTGGGCGCACGCGACGAACAACCAGGGCGAGCTCATGGCCGTGCTGCAGCTGCTGCGCGCCACCGAGCACCTCGACGAAGACCTGCTGATCCTGTGCGACAGCCAGTACGTCATCAACTGCGTCAGCAAGTGGATGCCCGGCTGGAAGCGCAAAGGCTGGCGCAAGGCCGACGGCAAGCCGGTGCTGAACGTGGAGCTGTTGAAGGAGATCGACGAGGCGATCGTCGGTCGCCGCTTCCGCTTCGAGTGGGTCAAGGGCCACATCGGCCACGAGCTGAACGAGGCCGCGGATGCGCGCGCCCGGGCCGCCGCCGAGGCATTCCAGCGCGGATCCGCGGTCGTCCCGAGTGGCCCGGGGTGGGCGAGGGCTGGGGATCCCGTTGTCGAGGCGCCGGGTATCCAGTGGGCGCCGGAGTCCGAGCGGCCCGGCCCCGCGTCGTCGGCCGCGTCGCTGTTCTAGTCGCTGTTTTAGCGCCTACTCAGCCGCAGTTTCGGTCGCCTACTCGGCCCGCTGTTCCGGTCGCCTACTCAGCCGCTGTTCCAGTCGCCTACGTCGCCCGGGCGGCCTTCAGGATGCCGACGGCCGCGTCGTCGGACAGTCCGAGTTCGCGGGTGCGGGCGAGGTACGCGTGGGCGGCCAGTTGCGCCTGCTGTTCCGCGACATCCGCCTGCGCGCTCACGAGTGTCCCGTTGCGGCCATGCGTCTCGATAAAGCCGTCGCGCTCGAGTTCGCGGTAGGCACGGGCGACTGTGTTGGGAGCTAGGCCGAGGTCGTCCGCGAGCTTTCTCACTGTCGGAAGACGGGTGCCGGCGGTGAGGGCGCCGGCGGAAACCTGCGCGACCAGCTGCGCGCGGAGCTGCTCGTAGGGTGCGACGGATGACGACGGGTCGATCTTGACTTTCATCCACCAAACGTAGCAATACAAAACTCGGATGTCGCGAATGACGGCGATTGCAGCGACACTCGGCTGAAACGTCGCGCCGCGCCGGGGTTGCGCGCGGAATGCCGTCTTTCGCGACAGATGTCGCTCACGACAGATGCTCGGGCAGCGGTGGCTACGCGCGGAGTCGGATGTCGCGAATGACGGCGATTGCAGCGACACTCGGCCGAAACCTCGCGCCGCGCCGTGGTTGCGCGCGGGATGCCGTCTTTCGCGACGGATGTCGCTCACGACAGATGATCGCAGCGGGGCAGCGGGCAGCGGGGCAGCGGTGGCTACGCGCGGAGCTGGATGTCGCGAATGACGGCAATTGCAGCGACACTCGGCTGAAAACTCGCGCCACGCCGTGGTTGCGCGCGGAACGCCGTCTTTCGCGACAGATGCTCGGGCGGCGGGGCAGCGCGCGGAACGCCGTCGCTCACGACAGATGATCGGGCAGCGGTGGCTACGCTCGAATCATGACGCCGCCCGCGAACCTGCCGCAGACGCTCATCGCGGTCGTGATTCTGCTCACGGTGGCGGTTACGACGCTGGTGTTCTTCCGGGTGCGGCTGCTTTCCGCGGCGCCGATCGCCATCCTGCGGGCCGCGCTGCAGCTCGCGATCGTGAGCGTGCTGCTGACGGGCGTCATCTCCAGTCCGGTGTGGGTTGGCGTCGCCCTGCTGGTGATGCTGGTCGCGGCGGCGTTCACCGCAGCCCAGCGGGTCGGGTTCACCTGGCGGCGGCTGGCGGCGGTCGCTGCGTCGATCGCCGGGTCGTCATCCATCGCCCTCGTCGTTGTCTTCGCAACCGGCGCCATCGATTTCGCGCCACGGTACATGCTCGCAATCGGAGGGATCGTCATCGGCAACTGCATGACCGTCGCCTCGCTCGCCGGCCAACGGATGACGGAGTCGGTCGCGCTGCGCTGGGACGAGGTCGAGGGCTGGCTGAGCCTGGGAGCGACGCCGCGGAGGTCGACGGCCGAGCTCGCGCGGCTGGCGGTTGCCCGCGCGCTCACCCCGACAATCGACCAGACGAAGACGAGCGGCCTGGTTACGCTGCCCGGTGCCTTCGTTGGTGCCGTGTTCGCCGGGGCATCGCCGCTCGAGGCGGGGCGGTTCCAGCTGGTGGTTCTGGCGGCGATTCTCGCTGCCGGAGCGCCATCGGCGGTCGGGTTCCTCCTGCTGGATGCGCCGCGCACGCTGAAACCCGCGATCGGAAGCTAGTGAGGCGCCGGGAGAGACCCGGGGTTGGATACGCGACCGACGGCCGCGCATTCAGCCTGCCAAGACGCTAGTCGTGGGTGCGATGGATGAGCCGCGACAGCACGATTGCCGAGCGCGTGTGGTCGACGTTGGGGGCGATGCGCACCCGCTCCAGCGCCATCTCGAGTGACGGGATGTCGCGCGAGCGCATATGCACGATGGCATCCGCGGATCCGGTGACCGTTCCGGCATCCACCACCTCGGGAACACCGGAGAGGATGCGCTTGAGCTCCTCGGGCGCGACCGTGCCGCGACAGAACAGCTCGACATACGCCTCCGTTGCCATGCCGTCGACGGCGGGGTCGACCTGGATGGTGAAGCCGCGGATGACGCCATCCGAGACCAGGCGGTCGACACGGCGCTTGACAGCGGACGCCGACAGGCCGATCACCTCGCCGATGTCGCCGTAGCCGGCGCGAGCGTTCTGGCGAAGGAGGTCGATGATGCCGTAGTCGAGGCTGTCCACCCGGACAGCCTATGGCGATTTGTTGTGCGCGTCACGTCGCAGGCGCAGCTAAAGTGCGCCACAAGCTCAGACATTGACGATAGGTGCGTGAAACTATGGACAGATGACGATGACCGACACTTCCTCCGCCGCGCCATCGCGCGTCGCAACCAAGCGCACGGTGCTCATGTGCCGCCCCGATTTCTTCAACGTGGTCTACCGGATCAACCCGTGGATGGATCCCCAGCTCCCCACCGACACCTCGCTCGCGGTCACGCAGTGGGAGGCGCTGTACCGCACCTACCTCGACCTCGGCTTCGAGGTGCACCTGATCGATCCGATCGAGGGCCTTCCCGACATGGTCTACGCGGCGAACGGTGGCTTCGTCATCGACAACATCGCGTACGGCGCGAGCTTCACCTACCCGGAGCGCCAGCCGGAGGGTCCCGCGTACATGGACTGGTTCCGCGAGAACGGCTTTGACGTGCGGGTTCCGGAGAACATCAACGAGGGTGAGGGGGACTTCCTGCTCGTCGGTGAGGTCATCCTCGCCGGCACGGGCTTCCGCAGCGCGACGAACAGCCACGAGGAGCTCGGCCGCATCTACGGCCGGGAAGTCGTCACGCTCGAACTCACCAACCCCAGCTTCTACCACCTCGACACCGCCGTCGCGGTGCTCGACCCTTCGGCCGCGCCGGGCGAAGCCAACATCGCCTACCTGCCGAGCGCCTTCAACGAGAAGGGCCTTGCGGTTCTCCGGGAGCGATTCCCGGATGCCGTGATCGTGAACGAGGAGGACGCATCCGTTCTCGGCCTCAACTCGTTCAGCGATGGGTACAACGTCGTGATCGCCAGCCGCGCGAAGGACTTCGAGCGCCAGCTGCGCGAGCGGGGCTACAACCCCATCGGCGTCGACCTTTCGGAGCTGCTGCTCGGCGGCGGCGGCGTGAAGTGCTGCACGTTGGAGCTGCGCCGATGAGCGGGGGATCGATGGCGGACGCTCCCGTGGCCGGGACGTCGGTACCCGTCCAAACTGCCGATTCGGCGGCGCACACGGATCATCTCGCCCACAATTACCACCCGCTCGACGTGACGATCGAGAGCGGCAACGGAGCGTGGGTCACGGATGTCACGGGCCGCAAGTACCTCGACTGCCTCGCCGCGTACTCGGCCCTGAACTTCGGCCACGGGCATCCGGCGCTGGTCGCGGCGGCGAAGGCACAGCTGGACCGCATCACGCTCACCAGCCGCGCGTTCCACAACGACCAGCTCGGCCCGTTCGCCGACGCGCTCGCGAAGCTCGCGGGCAAAGACATGGTGCTGCCGATGAACACCGGTGCGGAAGCGGTTGAAACCGGCATCAAGGTCGCCCGGGCGTGGGGCTACCGGGTGAAGGGCGTCGAGCCCGGAAGGGCAACGATCATCGTCGCCGATGGCAATTTCCACGGCCGTACCACCACGATCATCAGCTTCTCCAACGACGAGGATGCGCGCGCCGACTTCGGTCCGTACACGCCCGGGTTCGTCAGCGTGCCCTACGGTGACGCGGCCGCACTCGAGGCCGCGATCGATGCAAACACCGTTGCGGTGCTGCTGGAGCCGATCCAGGGCGAGGCCGGCATCCTCGTTCCGCCCGCCGAGTACCTGCCCGCCGTGCGCGAAATCACCACGCGGAACAACGTGCTCTTCATCGCGGATGAGATCCAGTCCGGCCTCGGACGCACCGGGGCGACATTCCAGTGCGACAACGTGGGTGTCGTTCCCGACCTCTACCTGCTGGGAAAGGCGCTGGGCGGCGGGATCGTTCCGGTCAGCGCGGTCGTCGGCAACGCCGACATCCTCGGCGTGCTGCAGCCGGGCCAGCATGGCTCGACGTTTGGCGGAAACCCGCTGGCCGCGGCGGTGGGCAGCGCAGTCGTCGAATTGCTGGCGACCGGTGAGTACCAGGAGAGAGCGCGGATGCTCGGCGACCGCCTGCTGGCCGACCTCCGCGCGCTGCTCGGCCACGGCGTGATCGCGGTTCGGGGTGCCGGGCTCTGGGCGGGTATCGATATCGACCCGGCCCTCGCAACCGGCCGCCGCGTGTGTGAACTGCTCATGGAGCGCGGCGTGCTTGCGAAGGACACGCATGGCTCAACCATTCGCTTCGCGCCTCCGATCGTGGTGGAGGCGGCCGATCTCGATTGGGCCGTGGACCAGCTCGAGGCCGTGCTGCTGGAGCTCGGAGCGCACTAGCGCACGCCTGCGAGTTGCGGGAGTTGTGCGGCGGGCTCGTAGGCTGGGCGGGTGAAATCTCTTCCGCTGCCTACGCCCGCGCCGCTGCGCGGTGGACCCACCCTCCGCTGGGGCGTTCTCGCTCCCGGCGTCATCGCTCGCGCGTTCACCCACGCCCTGCACACGCACACCGACCAGCGGGTGCACGCGGTCGGGTCGCGCACCAAGGAGCGGGCGGAGCAGTTCGCGCGCGACTACGACATCCCGCGCGCGTACGACTCGTACGAGGCGCTTGTTGCGGATGACGGCATCGACGTCGTGTACATCGCCGCACCGCACAGTGAGCACCACGCGCTCGCGCTGCTCGCGATCGCCGCGGGCAAGCACGTGCTCGTCGAGAAGCCCATCGCGGTGCGTGCCTGGCAGGCCATCGAGATCGCGGCAGCGGCCCGCGCCGCCGGTGTCTTTGCGATGGAAGCAATGTGGTCGCGCTACCTGCCGCAGGCGACGGTCGTCGATTCCCTCATGCGGAACGGCGAGCTCGGCGACGTGAAATTCGTGACGGCGGATGCCAGCTGGTATTTCGAATTCGACGCGGCCAGCCGCGCCTTCGACCCGGCGCTCGGCGGTGGCGCCCTGCTGGATGCCGGCGTCTACAGCTTCTGGTTCTCCCAGTTCGCTTTGGGAAATCCGACCGCGATCGCATCGTTCGGCAGTCTCGCACCGACCGGGGTGGATGCCCAGGCCGTCTCCGCGCTGCAGTTTGCCAGCGGCGCCCAGGCGGCGATCTCGACGAGCATCCTCGTCGACAGCCCGAGCCAGGGGTCGATCTTCGGCACGAAGGGCAGCGTGCGGTACGAGAACGGATTCATCTACCCGAGCGCGTTCCGCCTCACGATCGGCGGCGACGAAACGGAGTGGAAGGACGAGTCTGGAGTCCAGGCACGCGACGGACTCGCCTGGCAGGCGGTGGCGCTCGCCGGATTTGTCGCCGACGGCCGTACCGAGTCGCCCCTGCACAGCCTCGACGACTCGATCGCCCTGATGCAGTCCCTGGATGAGGTGCGCACGCAGCTCGGAGCGAAGTAGCGATCGGCCGGGTGGCCCCACCCCGCCGGGCTCGAAAGGCACTCCGGCCCCGGCTCGTGCGGGCGCCCGGCGGGCGCGCCGCGGACGCCGAAAGCGTGTGTGCTGGGAATTCGGGGTGGCGCGGCGTGGCGTTAGCGGTAATCTCGTCCTGTTCGAACAGAGGAAGGGCGGACGGTGGCTATCGACAATCCGAGCGCGCCGACCGGAGTGCGCAAGCCGCCGACCCTCTACGACGTCGCCGCGCTTGCCGGCGTGTCCCACCAGACGGTATCGCGGCTGGTGAAGGGCCACACGAACATCCGCCCGGAGATCCGGGAACGCGTCGAGGCCGCCATCTCGGCACTCAACTACAAGCCGAACCTGGTCGCTCGCTCGCTCGCCACGGCCAAGTCGCACCGCATCGGCGCCCTGTTCTTCGATCGCCTCGATGAGGTCGGCCCGACCCGAAGCGTGCAGGCGGCCAGCGACCGGGCCAGGGAGGCCGGCTACCTGCTCGACATCGTCGGGCTCGACCCCCGCGCGATCAGCGAGATCGACAAGGCGATCGAACTCGTCTCCCAGGGGGACGTGGCCGGCATCATGGTCTTTGCCCCGACGGATGCCGTGCTCACGGCGGTGCTCAAGGCGCGGTTCTCCGTGCCGGTCTACATCGAGTCGGACACGGTGCGCCCCATCGACAAGAAGCGCCCCACCGCCAACGCCCTCGGCACCCGCATGGCCACCGAGCACCTGGCCGATCTGGGTCACCGTCGATTCGTGCACATCGCTGGCCCCCTCGACTGGTTCGCCGCCCGCGCGCGCAGGGACTCGTACGACCAGGTCATCGCGATGAGGAACCTGGAGTCGATCGGCGTGTACGAGGGCGACTGGAGCCCCCAGTCCGGCTACGAGGCGGCCCTGCGGATCCCGCACGATGCGGGTGTGACCGCGATCGTGACCGGCAACGACCAGATGGCACTCGGCGTGCTGATGGCGCTGAGGGAACGCGGTTTGTCTGTGCCGGAGGACATCAGCGTCGTCGGGTTCGATGACATCCCGGAGTCGCGCTTCTTCCACCCGCCGCTCACCACGGTGAGAATCGACTTTGATCGCCAGGGCGCTTTCGCGATGGAGCGCCTGCTGGAGATGATCGACCCCGAGATCAACGTGCGGCCGACGGACCCGCTGGTTGCTGAGCTCGTGCTGCGCGGGTCATCCGCCGCCGCGCCGATCGGGTGACCGGCTGGTAACGAAGAACTGGAAATTTTCCGGGAATAGTTGTTAGCGCTAACTCTCCTGATCTATGGTTGCTGGAACCGAGATTGCGTTAGCGCTAACTCGAAATCACAATTTCCCCCGGACGATGGAGTTCCCGCGCGTGAATAACCCCGCAACCTCAGCAGTGCCCCTGACCGGCATCCGGTATGGCGCGGCGTACTACGCCGAATACCAGCTGAGCGATCGGCTCGACCAGGACCTCGATCTCATGGTCGAAGCAGGCCTCACGGTCATCCGGGTGGGTGAATCGGTCTGGTCCACCTGGGAGCCGCGCGACGGCGAGTTCGACACCGAGTGGCTGCTTCCGGTTCTGGATGGCGCACACGCACGCGGCATCGACGTCATCCTCGGCACGCCCACCTACGCGATCCCGCCGTGGCTGCAGGTCAAGCACCCCGAACTCGCCGGCGAGCACCGCAGCGGCGAGCCGATGCCCTGGGGTGCGCGCCAGGAGACGGACTTCACCTCGCCGATATTCCGCCGGTACGCCGAGCGCATCATCCGCACCGTCGTCGAGCGCTACGCCTCGCACCCCGCCGTCGCCGGCTTCCAGGTCGACAACGAGCCGGGCCTGATCCTCTTCCACAACGAAGGCGTCTTCGCGGAGTTCGTGCGCCGGCTGCAGCAGCAGTACGGCACCGTCGAGACCCTCAACCGGGAGTGGGGCCTCACCTACTGGTCGCACCGCATCGCCGAGTGGAGCGAGCTGTGGACCCCGGATGGCAACTCGCTGCCGCAGTACGACCTTGCGTGGCGCAGGTTCCAGGCCGATCTCACCACCGAGTTCATCGCGTGGCAGGCGGAAATCGTGCGGGAGTACTCGAAGCCCGGACAGTTCGTGACCACCTGCATCGCCTACCCACGCCCGGCGATGGACGACCGGGACCTGACCCTCGCGCTCGACATCACCGCGGGCAACCCTTACTACGGCATGCAGGATCACCTCGCGATCGACAAGGACCTGCCGCCGATCACGCCGTGGTCATCGACGGGCGTGTGGGCGCTGTTCCGCCAGGCGGACCGCACCTGGTCGAGCAAGCAGGAGCGGTTTCTCATCACGGAGACCAACGCCTCCACGATCTCCGGCAGCGACCAGAACTACCCCGGTTACCCCGGCCAGCTCAAGCTCGCGGCCTTCGCGCTCATCTCCCGCGGCGCGGCCATGGTCGAGTACTGGCACTGGCACACGCTGCACTACGGCACCGAGACGTACTGGGGCGGCATCCTCCCGCACAGCCAGCGCCCCGGCCGGGTCTACCGGGAGGTGTCCGAAATCGGCGCGGCGCTCAAGGCGATCGGCACCGGACTCGACGGGTACGTTCCGGACTCGGACGTCACCCTGCTCTACTCGAGCGACAGCAAGTGGGCCTTCGAGTTCACCCCGCCGTTCCACACGAAAGACAAGCTGCCCGACCGGCGCGCATACGGCGAGATCTTCGACGCCTTCTACCGCGGCGTGATCGACAGCGGTGCCCAGGCGCACATCCTGCACGCGAGCCAGCTGGGAACGGATGCCGCGGCGTTCGCCGCCAGCCATCCCGTGCTGGTCGTCCCCGCTCTCTACGTCGCGACGGATGCCGAGCTCGCCTTCCTCCGGGACTACGCGACCGCGGGCGGCCACCTGGTCGTCGGCATCCGCACCGGCTACGCGGATGACGAGGCGCGCGCTCGCCTCGCGGTCGCGCCCGCCGTACTCGCCGAGCCGGCCGGTGTCTGGTACGAGGAGTTCTCCAACCTCGACGAGCCGCTGGCCGTGACCGGAACGGGCACCCTGCAGCTCTCGGTGGATGCCGCCGCGACGAAGTGGCTCGACCTGCTGCACAGCGACGGCGCTGACGTGCTCGTGGGCTACGACCATCCAGAGTTCGGTCCGTTCGCGGCGGTCACGACGCGGGCGAGCGGAGCGGGACGCATCACCTACGTCGGCACGCTCCCGAACCCCGCGCTGGCCGCCGACCTCCTGCGCTGGGCCGTACCGAAGCCGATGGCGGCCAACTGGACGCGCTCCCGGACGGTCACCGTGGCATCCGGGGTCACCGCCGCTGGTACCCGCACCTGGTTTGTCAGCAACTGGAGCTCCACCGCCGCGACGGTGACGGCTCCCGCCGCCGTCTGCAGCGCGATCGACGGCGAGCGCTTCGCCGCCGGCCACGAATTCTCGCTCGAGCCATGGGCATCCCTGGTCCTGGTCGACGAGTAACCGGCCCGTCGCTGGCGACGGTCCGCAATCACAAAGAAGGAAAGGCACATGAGAAAACGAGCACCGAGAACAGCACTGGCGCTGGGCGCTGGTCTGTTGACTACTGCACTACTCCTCACCGGCTGCAGCCCGAGTGGCACCTCGGGGACGACCGGCGCCACGACAGTGAGCCAGGCCGAGATCGACAAGGCCATGAAGACCCCCACGACACTCACCTTCTGGACCTGGGTTCCCAACATCCAGAACGAGGTCGACCTGTTTGAGAAGGCCTACCCGGCCATCAAGGTCAAGGTCGAAAACGTCGGCCAGGGCCTCCCGCACTACACGAAGATCCGCACCGCGCTGAAGGCTGGCACGGGCGCTCCGGATGTTGCGCAGATCGAGTACCAGTACCTCTCCTCGTTCAACGTGACGAAGAGCCTGCTCGACCTCGCGCCCTACGGGGCAGCGAAGCTGCAGGGCGACTACGTGCCGTGGGTCTGGAACCAGGTCATCTCCGGCAAGCAGGTGCTTGCGATTCCCCAGGACTCCGGCCCCATGGGAAACCTGTATCGCACCGACATCCTCAAGAAGGCCGGTGTCACTGCCGCGCCCGCGACGTGGGACGACTACGCGACCGCTGCTGCGGCCGTGAAGTCGAAGACCGGGTCGTACATGTCCAACCTGGCTCCGAATGATGCGGGACAGCTGATGGGACTGCTGTGGCAGGCCGGCGTGAAGCCGTTCGGCTACGACGGCAAGCAGGGCGTCACGGTCGCCGTGAACAGCGCGAAGTCGAAGGCGGTCATGACCTACTGGCAGAAGCTGATCCAGGCCGGCCAGGTCTCGGTCGACCCTGACTTCACCGACCAGTGGTACCAGGGCCTCGCCAAGGGCAAGTACGCCGGATGGCTGACCGCAGCATGGGGTCCGATCTTCCTGCAGGGCACCGCGACGAAGACCGCGGGCCTGTGGGCGGCAGCGCCGCTTCCGCAGTACACGGGTGCGGCCCCCGCATCCGGCAACTGGGGCGGGTCATCGGATGCCGTACTCGCGACCTCGAAGAACAAGATCGCGGCGTACGAGTTCGCCAAGTGGCTGAACAGCGACAAGGAGTCGACGCTGCAGTTCGCGACGAAGCAGTTCCTGTGGCCGACCGCCAACAGCGTTGCTGCCGACCCCTCGTTTGTTAACCAGAAAGCCCCCTTCTACGGCGGCCAGACGGTCAACAAGACGTTCGCCGAAATCTCCAACACCGTCGACACGAAGTTCCAGTGGCTGCCCTACATGGACTACGCCTACTCCAGCTTCAACGACACCCTCGGGAAGGCGATTGCCGACAAGGGCGACCTCAGCGCCGGGCTCGACGCCTGGCAGAAGGCGCTCGTCGACTACGGAACCCAGCAGGGCTTCACGGTCAACAAGTAGCACCATCGGGCGGCCCCGCGAGAGCGGGGCCGCCCACCCTCATCCGTTGGACAAAGGAGTTTCGATGAGTACCGCAACCGTGGCCTCCGCACCACCTGCCCCCAGGGTGCAGAAGCGCGGCACCCCACTCGCAAAGAAGCGACAGTGGCGCGCTGCGTACCTGTTCGTCATCCCATTCTTCGTCGTGTTCATCACGATGCTGATCGTGCCGTTGTTCTATTCGGGCTACCTCAGCTTCTTCGCCACGCGCCTCGTCGGCGGCACCAGCTTCGTGGGGTTCGACAACTACGTGAAGACCTTCACCGACCCCCTCTTTCTCGCGGGTGTCGGTCGCACCGGGCTCTTCCTCCTCGTCCAGGTGCCGATCATGCTCGGCCTGGCCCTGTTCTTCGCCCTCGCCCTCGACAGCGGTCGGGTTCGAGGGAGTAAGGTACTTCGGCTGCTCATCTTCATCCCGTACGCGATCCCCGGGGTCGTTGCCACACTGATGTGGGGCTACCTCTACGGCCAGGACTTCGGGCCCATCGTGCAGGTTTTGAGCGCACTGGGTCTCGGCAGCCCGAACCTGCTCTCCGACTCCAACGTGCTCGGCTCAATGATGAACATCGTCACGTGGGAGTTCGTCGGCTACAACATGATCATCATGTATTCGGCCCTGCGGTCGATTCCGGCGGAGCTGTACGAAGCCGCAGAGATCGACGGTGCCAGCCAGTTGCGCGTGGCGTGGAGTATCAAGATTCCGGCCATCCGACCGGCCATCCTGCTCACCGTCATCTTCTCGATCATCGGGAGCTTCCAGCTCTTCAACGAGCCGAGCCTGCTGCGCAACATCGCGCCGAATGCCATCAGCACCTCCTACACGCCGAACTTCTACGCGTACAACCTGGCGTTCGTCAGCCAGAACGTGAACTACGCGGCCGCTGTCGCGTTCATCCTCGGCATCGTCATCATGATCGTTTCCTACGTCGTGCAACTGTCGACCCAGAGAAGGGAGCGCCTCGGATGACCGCCGCAGCCCCCACCGTTCCCGGCACCGCCACTCTGATCGAGAAGGAAGAGACGGTCGGTGCCCGCCGCCGCAGGAGCTACTCACCGGAGAAGCGCCGCAGCAACCTGCTGACCGTGATCCTCTGGATCTGCGCGATGTACTTCGTATTCCCGCTGCTCTGGCTGCTGATCGCGTCGACCAAGAACAATGCCGACCTGTTCACCAGCTTCGGCCTGTGGTTCGGCAAGAGTTTCAGCCTGTTCCAGAACCTCGGCGACGTGTTCAGCGCGCAGGGCGGCATCTACCTGCACTGGGCGCTGAACACCGTGCTGTACGCGGGAGTCAGCGCGATCGGAGCGTCGCTCCTCGCGACCATGAGCGGCTATGCCTTCGCGAAGTACGACTTTCCGGGAGGCAAGGCACTGTTCAGCGTCACGCTCGGCGCGATCATGATTCCGCTGACGGCGCTCGCGATCCCGACCTACCTGCTGTTCAGCTCGGCCGGACTGACGAACACGCCGTGGGCCATCATCCTGCCGTCGCTGGTCAGTCCGTTCGGCGTCTTCCTCATGCGGGTCTACGCCGCGGATGCCGTGCCCGACTCGCTGGTCGAAGCGGCCAGGGTGGATGGCGCGGGCGAGTTCCGCATCTTCTGGCAGGTGAGCCTGCGGCTGCTCGGTCCCGGCGTCGTGACCGTATTCCTGTTCGCGCTTGTGGCGACGTGGAACAACTACTTCCTGCCGCTCATCATGCTGAACACGCAGGAGCTGTACCCGCTGACCGTGGGACTGGCCCAGCAGCAGGCGGCGAGTGCGGCGGGCGGTGGAGCGCAGGCGCTGTTCTCGACCGTCATCACCGGATCGCTGGTGTCCGTCGTTCCGCTGATCATCGCGTTCCTCTACCTGCAGCGGTACTGGCAGACCGGTCTCGCGACCGGTGGCGTGAAGGGATAGACACACCACAATGACACGACCGAAAGAGAACTCTGTGATTTGGTACGGCGGCGACTACAACCCCGAACAGTGGCCCGAGGAGGTGTGGGACGAGGATGTTCGCCTCATGCAGCAGGGCGGTATCACCCTGGTGAGCCTCGGCATCTTCTCCTGGGCGAAGCTCGAACCGCGTGAGGGCGAGTTCGACTTCGGATGGCTGGACCGCATCATCGACAAGCTGCACGCGGGGGGCATCCGGGTCGACCTCGCGACGGCCACGGCATCACCGCCGCCCTGGCTGACGAAGGCCTACCCCGAAGTATTGCCCGTGACCGAGAACGGCGTCACGCTGCAGGCGGGCAGCCGCCAGCAGTACTGCCCGAGTTCGCCCGTGCTGCGTCGCCTCGAGGCGCGACTCGTGGGCAAGATCGCGGAGCGATACGCCGGCCATCCCGCACTCGAGCTGTGGCACGTCAACAACGAGTACGGGTGCCACGTGAGCCACTGCTACTGCCCGGTCTCGGCCGACGCGTTCCGCGGCTGGCTGAAGGCCAAATACGAAACCGTGGATGCCCTCAACGCCGCCTGGGGCACCGCATTCTGGTCGCAGGCCTACTCCGATTTCGCGGAGATCTTCCCGCCGAGTGCGGCCCCCACGTTCCGCAACCCGGGCCAACTGCTGGACTTTGACCGATTCTCCTCGGACGAGCTGCTGGACAGCTACCGCGCGGAGGTGGCGATCCTGCGGGCGGCGACGCCGGACATCCCGATCACCACGAACTTCATGGGAGCCTTCAAGCCTGCGGACTACTGGAAGTGGGCGGCCGAGGTCGACATCGTGTCAGACGACTCGTATCCGGATCCGGCCGATCCTGATTCGCCTGCCTACGCCGCCATGACGCGTGACCTCATGCGCTCGCTGGGCGGCGGCAAACCGTGGCTGCTCATGGAACAGGCACCGAGCGCGGTGAACTGGCGTGCGCGCAACGCGCCGAAGCTGCCGGGACAGATGCGGGCGTGGTCGTACCAGGCGCTCGCGCGGGGTGCCGACGGCATCCTGTTCTTCCAGTGGCGGCAATCGGTCGCGGGTGCCGAAAAGTTCCACTCGGGCATGATTCCGCACGCGGGCACCGACAGCCGGGTCTGGCGCGAAGTCGAGGCGTTCGGTGCCGAGCTGGGCACGATGTCGGCCTTCGCGGGAACGTCCGTGGTCGCGAAGGTCGGCATCGTCTTCGACTGGGACAGCTGGTGGAGCATCGAGCAGCAGGCCATGCCGGCGCAGCTCTCCTACGTCCGCGGGATTTTCGCCTGGTACCGGGCGCTGTGGGCGCTGGGTGTGCCGGTCGACTTCGTGCGCGCGGAATCCGACCTGGGCGGGTATTCGGCGGTTATCGCGCCGAACCTGTTCGTGACGACCGCTGCGGCCCTGTCGAACCTCGACGGATTTGCGCGCGGCGGCGGCCAGCTGGTCGTCGGCTACCAGAGCGGCATCACGGACGAGAATGCGCACATCGTCGAGGGTGGGTACCTTGGGCTGCTCGGCCAGACGCTGGGCATCCGGGTGGAAGAGTTCGCGCCGTTCGCCGGGCCTGACCTCGCTGCTGCGGGAGGCGGCTCGGTTCCCACCGGCGCCATCGCCGGGGCATTGACCGGAGACTCGGATGCCCACATCTGGTCGGAGTTCCTGCATGCGGAGACGGCCGAGGTGCTCGCCACGTTCGTCGGTGGAGCCGCGGATGGCTGGCCGGCGATCACCCGCAACGCCGCGGGGGCGGGGGCGGCCTGGTACGTTGCCACGCAGCCAGGAGAGCAGGGCATGGCCGCGCTGCTTGATCGGGTGCTCGCGGATGCCGGCGTCGCGCGTGAGCCGCAGACCGCCGGTGTCGAGATGGTTCGCCGCGGCGATCGGGTGATCCGCATCAACCACGGTTCGAAGGCGGTGTCGGTGGGCGGGGCGTCCATCCCGCCACAGGGGGTGAGCGTCAGCGACGCGTGATCTCGACGTGGAGTCGTAGCCTTAACGGGTGACCGTGCTGACTCCTGAACTGCTCGAACGCATCCACTCCCGCGCGGCTGGCTACGACCGCGCCAATGCCTTCTTCTCGGAGGATCTCGTCGAGTTGCGCGCTGCCGGATACCTCGCGCCGCGGTCGCTGCTCGAGGCCGCGCGCGACCAGCGGTTGCTCGCCCGCTTCGCGCCGGCGACCGCGCTCGGCATCAACATGCACCTCGTCTGGACCGGTGTCGCCCGAGTGCTGGCCGAGCGCGGCATCGACACCCTGGACTGGGTGCTTCGGGATGCCGCCGCCGGCGAGCTCTTCGCCTTCGGCAACAGTGAGGCGGGCAACGATCTCGTGCTCTTCGACTCCCGCACGAAAGCAGTTCCCGGCCCGGACGGCGCGTACTCGTTCACCGGCACCAAGATCTTCACCTCGCTGTCGCCCGCGTGGACGCGCCTGGGCATTTTCGGCCGCGACGACAGCGACCCCGAGAATCCGAAGCTCGTCCACGGGTTTCTCACGCGGGATTCCGCCGGGTGGTCGGCGAAGGATGACTGGGACACGCTGGGCATGCGCGCCACCCAGAGCCAGTCGACGGTGCTGGATGGCGCGGTGGTTCCTGCGGAACGCATCGCCCGCATCCTGCCGGTCGGTCCCAGCCCCGACCCGTTCATCTTCGGGATCTTCTCCAACTTCCTGCTGCTGATCTCGTCGGTCTACGCCGGGATCGCCGACCGCGCGCTCGAACTTGCCGTCGCATCCGTCGAATCGCGCACGTCGCTGAAGAATGACGGTGCGGCCCTGTCGCAGGACCCGGATCTCCGCTGGCAGGTCGCGGATGCGGCCATCGCCGTCGACTCGATCGGACCCTCGATCGACGCGCTGGCCGCCGACGTCGACAACCTGGTAAACCACGGGGCCGACTGGTTCCGGTACCTGACCGGCACGAAACTCCGCACGATCGATACGGCTCGTCGCGTGGTCGACCACGCCATCAAGGTGTCCGGTGGACGTGCATACAGCGCCGACGCCGAGCTGGCGCGGCTGTACCGCGACGTGCTCGCCGGGCTCTTCCACCCCTCGGATGCCGAGAGCGTGCACAACACCGTCGCGAACGCCCTGCTCGGCCCGCCTGCCTAACCCCCATTGCGGAGGATGACACGCCGGTGCGCGGGCTCCGGCAGCGCCGGGCGCGGCGTGTCGTCCTCCGCGGTGGGGGAGGTGCTCCGCGGCGGCGACCACCACAGCGCCGCCGCGGAGAGTGTGCGTCCTAGCTGCGCGGAATGAGTCGCTGCAGCTGGGTGACGTGGCCGGGCTCGAGTTCCTCGAGGCTCTTCACGCCGAGCAGGCGCATGGTTCGCGTCGTCTGCTCTGCCAGGATGCCGATGGCCCGATCGACGCCCTCGCGCCCGCCGGCCATCAGGCCGTAGAGGTACGCGCGCCCGATGAGCGTGAACTTCGCGCCGAGGGCGACGGCGGCGACGATGTCGGCACCCGACATGATGCCCGTGTCGAGGTGAACCTCGGTGTCCTTGCCGACTTCCCGCACCACGTCCGGAAGCAGGTGGAAGGGGATGGGAGCCCGGTCGAGCTGGCGACCGCCGTGGTTGGACAGGGTGATGCCATCCACTCCCATGCTCGCGAGCTTCTTGGCATCCTCGACGTTCTGCACGCCCTTGACCACGAGCTTTCCGGGCCACTGCTTCTTGATCCAGGCGAGGTCATCGAAGGTGACCGTGGGGTCGAACATCGTGTCGAGCAGCTCGCCGACCGTTCCCGACCAGCGGTCGAGCGAGGCGAAGGCGAGAGGCTCCGTCGTCAGGAAGTTGATCCACCACTCCGGTCGCGGGATCGCGTTGATAACCGTGCCGGCGGTGAGCTGCGGCGGGATCGAAAAACCGTTGCGCTTGTCGCGGAGGCGCGCACCGGCGACCGGCACATCCACGGTCACCAGCAGCGTGTCGAAACCCGCCGCCGCAGCACGGTCGACGAGCGCCATCGAGCGCTCGCGGTCCTTCCACATGTACAGCTGGAACCAGTTGCGGCCGTCGGGGTTCGCGGCCTTGACGTCTTCGATGGCCGTCGTCCCCATGGTCGACAGGGAGAACGGGATGCCCGCGGCCGCGGCAGCGGACGCGCCGGCGATCTCGCCCTCCGACTGCATCATGCGCGTGAAGCCGGTCGGTGCGATGCCGAACGGCAGCGCGACCGGAGCGCCGAGCACCATCGACGAGGTGTCGACGACCGAGACGTCACGCAGGATTCCGGGGTTGAACTGGATGTCCTCGAACGCCTGGCGGGCGCGCGCGAGCGAGATCTCCGCCTCGGCGGCTCCCTCCGTGTAGTCGAAGGCCGCTTTCGGCGTGCGCTTCTGCGCGAGGCGACGCAGGTCGTAGATTGTCAGGGCGGCATCCAGTCGACGCTTCTTCGCGTTCAGCTCGGGTGCCTTGAACTTCATCAGCGGCGCGAGGTCGCGGGGGCTGGGGAATCGTCTCTTCTGCTTCATGGTGTCCTTCCGTGGATGCCCCGGCTAGGCCGGCAGCACGATGTGGTCTGGATTCTGGCCGGCGAGCAGCCGGGCGATCTGGTCGCGAACGAGCGGGTCGATGCGGTCTTTCATGCTCTGCACGTTGCCGCCGAGGTGGGGGCTGACGAGGGACCCCGGCAGCGACCAGAGTCGATGCCCGGCCGGCAGCGGTTCCGGATCGAACACGTCGAGCGCGCTCCGCACCGCCCCCGTGCGCACGTGCTCGACGAGTGCATCGGTGTCGACGATGGCGCCGCGGGAGACGTTCACGACCAGCGCGCCCTTCGGCAGGAGGTCGAGGAACGCGCCGTCGACCAGATGCCGCGTCTCATCGCCCAGTGGAACCGCCAGCACGACGATGTCGGCGTCCGGGAGCAGCGTCGGCAGCTCGTCGATGGAATGGATGTCTCCCCGAGCTGTTCGGGCGACGCGTGTCAACTCGACTCCGAAGCCTGTGATGCGCTTCTCGAACTCGCCGCCGATGCCGCCGACGCCGACCAGCAGCACTCGCTGGCCGATGAGTCCGGGGTAGGGCTCACGTTCCCACTTCTCCGCGAACTGGTTGCGGGCGAGGTCGGGCCAGCCGCGCTGGCTCGCGAGGATCAGCGTCATCGCCACTTCCGCGGTGGGCGCCTCATGCACGCCGACCGCGTTGCAGAAGGCGACGCCAACGGGCAGCAGTTCGGCCGCGCCGTCGTAGCCGAGCGACTGGCTCTGCACGTACCGCACGCGGCCCGCGAGCCTCGGCAGGAAGTCGTAGGTGACGACGTAGGGAAGCACGAGCAGGTCGATGACGCGATCGAGGGGCGCGGCATCCGGGGTCCAGACGACGAACTCGACCTCGTCGCCCGGGTCGGGGACCACGCCGCCCACGAGGGTGGCGATTCGGTTGCGCATGCCTTCGTCGGGCAGGGCGACGAGTACGGTCATGGGGCGCTCCTCGCGTCGAAATGGCCGAGCAGGCGGTCACGGGAGCCGTGGATGTGCGCACGCGTGAGCTGCTCCGCCAGCGTGGCGTTGCCGGCCGTGACGGCGTCGAGGATGCCCTGGTGCTGCCCCGCGATTTCGCCGGCCGTCAGCAGCTGGTTGACCTGCACCTGCCCGATGCAGAGTTCGATCTCGCCCATGAGGAGGGCGTGCATGCGCGAGAGCCGAGCGCTCGGCTGGCCCGCGACGAGGGCGCGGTGGAACGCGATGTCCTGCGTGGCGAAGGGGGCGTTCTCGCCGCCGGCCTGCAGCTCGCGGTGCGCGGAGAGCGCCTCCGCCGGGATCGTGCCGCCGCTTGCCAGCGCGGCGATTGCGGCGCCCTCGACGATCGCGCGGCTGTCGTAGAGGTCGACGATGTCGTCACGGCTGAGTTCCGGCACCCGGGCGGTGTGGTGCGCTTCGCGGCGGAGCAGCCCCTCGGTGACCAGGCGCTCGATCGCCGTGCGGGCGGTGGGGCGAGCGACACCGAAGCGCAGGGTGACGGCGGATTCCGTGATGCTCGAGCCCGGGGCATCCTGCTGGTTCAGGATGCTGGAGCGCAACTGCTCGTAGATAGCGTCGGGAAGGAGGGGAACGGTGGTCGCGGGACTCGACACGGAAAGCTCCTCTACCTCGTTGAACCGGATTGTCTGACAATCTAGCAGATTGTCAGACAAACCACGACCCCGAGTTGTCGCATATCGACCCAAAACGGCGGGGGAAGGTCGATATGCGACAACTCGGGGATTTAGCGGGGGAGTGTGTGTCGCCCGCCCGTCCTCTCGTGCCCTGAGCCCGCGGAATCGACGAAGACGAACGGCACCGGGCTGTCGACCTCGGCGCTGCCCTCGCTCACCCGCACGGTGAGCATGCCGTGCGGGGTCGGAACCGCACCCTCGACCTCGGTGAGCTCTCCGAGGGCGGGTGCAATCCGAGCGCGCGCGTATTCCGGAGCATCAGGCGTCACGCCGAGGACGTACGAGACGAGGTCCTTGGTCGGGGTGCTGCTCCAGCCGTGCACCGGCGTGCCCCAGCCCCAGCACTCGCCGAATGTGTCGTAGCCGTTCGTCAGGAAGACGCTCCAGCGCCGCAGCAGCGCAGGCAGCTCGGCGGCGCGTTCGGCCGCGGCGACCGCGTCGTGCACGACGTAGCTGTAGAACGGCTCGGCGAGCACGACCTCTGTCTCGGCGTCCCAGTCGATGCGTTGGATGCCTCGCGATTGCTCCTCGATCTTCACCAGGTCGTAGCCGCCGTGATCGCCTCCGATCCAGGAGCGGATGACCAGGGCGTCCGGGTCCGTGATCGCGTCGATGATGCGCGACCAGCGTTCGCGAGGGGCCAGCCCCGACACGATCGCGGTCGCCCCCGCGGCCTGCGAGGCCGGAGCCTGCGGCACGCCGTCGAT
>JAODMF010000006.1 GCA_025464095.1 Glaciihabitans sp. | reverse complement strand
GCGGACTCATAATCCGTCGGTCATGGGTTCAAGTCCCATCCGCCCTACAAAGTGGTGCTGAGCCGACGCGTGTTGCCGGTTGGGGAGGGCGAGAGCGACAACTGGTGTCGGGTCAGGCTGGCGCGGGAGCGGTTGCCGATGAGTGCCTCGATCGGAGGGGCACGCCCCCACACACGCGGTCAATAGCCCCAAACTGAGGTTTTCGCAAGGCGTGTCGGACACCCGACCTGTCTGCGGACGATGGAAGCACATCACCCGAGATGTGAGGAATTAGCCATGTCCAGCCATCGTGCCGATTCATCTGCCCGTCCTGCGTTTGCCCTGTCCACGATTTCGCTCGCCCTGGGAGCGGTCGCCGTCATCGCGATCATCACCCTGATCAGCCTGTTCGCTGCGTTGCCCGCGTGGTTGGCATCCCTCATCAGTGGATCCGTGATGCTCGCGCTCGCCTGCGTGCTCCTGGTTGCCAGCAACCGGCCTCACGCGCGACGCCGCGCAAGCAAGGGACACTAGTCACCCGACCGGTCGGGTCAGCGGGCGGTCTCGAACGTGCGCACCTCGACCGAGACGGTGACCCGGACCTGCCGCTCGATAGCGTCGAGCCGCTCGTCAAGCTGAGCGGGCGTGACGTGGTGCGCCGACGGCCCCATGAGCACTTCATTGCGCAGCGACTCATGGTCCATTGTCGTCTGGTACTCCACCCGCGTGAGTGACAGTTCGCGAAAGGCGGCCAGCTGCGTCGCCAGCCGGTCCGATTTGTTGTCCTCGATCGACAGCATCCCGAGCGGCCCGCGGATCTCGCGCAGGTGCGCCGCCGACGGTGTCACGACCGTGAGGCCGCCGCCCGCTGCGAGCACCCGCACGAACTCGTCAGCGTTGCGTGGCCCGAAGATGCTCAGCAAATGCGTAACGGTGTCATCGCGGAGCGGCAGTGCCCTCCAGACGTCGGCCACGACAGACGCGAGCCGCGGATGCGCGCGCGCCGCTCGCCGCGCTGCAAACGGTGACAGGTCCAGGCTCACGCCCGCGAGCGCGGGCCGCGCGTCGAGAACCGCGGCGAGATATGCGCCGGTGCCGCCCGCGACATCCGCAATCCGGCCCGACACGCCAGGCGGTATGGATGCCACGACGGCATCCATGACCCCTCCGTAGTGTCCCCGCGCGAGAAACTCCGATCTCGCCGCAACCATCGCCGCCGAATCACCCGTCGTGGCGCGCGCTCCGGAGGGGAGCAGCGACACGTAGCCCTGTCTCGCCACGTCGAAGGAGTGCCCGGATGCGCAGGCGAGCGTTTCGCCGCGAACCAGGAGGGCGAGCCCGCAGTGCGGACACGACAACACGTCGGCGATCGCGGACAGGGCATCGGTGATCACGCATCCGATGGTGTCACGAAGTCGCGTGACCGGCCTGCCGGCCCGCTTCGCTACAGTGGCTGGTGAGTCGGCGCGGACGTCGTCGGCCGATGGGGGAGCATCCGTGAGATACCTGTTCATCGTGCTGCGAGTCGCCGTTGCGGTGCTCATTCTTGCCGCGGTCGTCGGCCAACTGATGACGAGCGCGAAGTTCTGGCAGGCGCATGGTGTGAAGCACCTCGAGGTGACGATCACCAACTTCTTCAGCTTCTTCACCGTCGAATCAAACATCCTGGCGGCCATCGTCCTGCTGATCGGCGCGTATCTTCTCATCACACGGACGACTCCGGACCCGACCTGGTTCACTGTCACCCGCGCATCCGTCGTCACCTACATGGTCGTGACCGGCATCGTCTACAACCTGCTGCTGCGGGGCATCGCGCTGCCGCAGGGAACAACGCTGCCGTGGTCGAACGAGGTCGTGCACCTGATCGCGCCGATTTACCTGCTGCTCGACTGGCTGTTCGCTCCACGACGGTCGCCGGTGCCCTACCAGCGCATCTGGATCGTCATCATTTTTCCGCTGGTCTGGGTGATCTACACCCTCGTGCGCGCTCCACTGGTCACTGACGAGATTCAACGCCGGGCCTACTGGTACCCCTACCCGTTTCTCAACCCGCACACGTCGCAGAACGGGTACCTCTCGGTTTCTTTCTACGTTCTGCTCATCGCGGCGGTCGTCGGGCTTGTTGGCGCCGGGGTGATCTGGGTCTCGCGCCGCCGATCGCTGACGCGAGGCTAGCCGAGGTCACGCAGGCGCGCGGAGGTCCCTCGAAGGCTTCGACTGCGCTGTTCGTACGTGACGGCGATCACCAGCAGCACCGCGCCCGCGCTCGCCAGGGTGATCCACCAGGGAGCGGCTCCGATCGATCGGCCGATCTGCACGACGAACACCACGAGGTTCTCGATCGGCAGAACCACGACGCCCAGGATGAATGGCGCGGCAAGTCGCCGCAGCGACCCGATGAGGATGGCGACCAGCGCCAGCGCGATGACAAGGATGGCCCGCCAGGTCTGCGGGTCCGTTCCGGTCGCGAGCACCGACGGGCCGAGGGTGACGAGGATGCCCGGCACCAGCAGCCGCCACGAGCCGCGGAAACCGATCGGCCAGGTCGTGAGGGTCGGGCGCCCGCTGCTGTGCGCCTGACGCATCGCGATAACCCCCGCCGCAAGCAGCGCGATGCCGAGGGGGAGGGAGAAGGCCTCGACCCGCAACTCACGCTGGCTCCAGGCGGCGATGGAGGTCGCTAGCGCGAGGCCGAAGGTCAGCCACACCGGAGGGAGAATCGTCGAATGCCCGCCAGCACGGATGACCGTGCCCAGCACGATAACCAGCAGCACCAGGGAGAGAATCCACACCGAGAGCATCGGATACCAGCCCGGCCGCACCGCGAGGATCGGCGCCGCGACCAGGTAGACGCTCGCCGGAACCAGCAGCCAGCGGCTCCGAACGCGGCGCGACGGCGCGAGGCCCTCGCGCTGTGCGCCCGGATCCGCCGCAAGTAACACCCCTCCTGCCCCGGCGAGCAGGGATGCCGCAACGCTGAGGCCGAGCACGGGAAGGATCCCGAGCGAGGAGTTCAGGGGATCGATCCCGGCAGCGAATCGGAGCGCGTCGACGACCGGCCCCGCCGCGGCGACAAGCGCGAGGAGGAGTGTCGGCAGTCGCAGTGTCGACAGCTCCGACAGCCGTCCACCTTCAGCGAGCCGGGAGAACACGCTTCCCGTTCCGAGGAGCAGCGCTGCACCGACCGCGAGGCCAAGAACCCGTGCGGGCGCCCCATCGTCGAGGAACGGAAGCGCCAGCGCACCCAGCGTCGGCACGACGGCGGTGATGAGCCCGGCAAGAAACAGGGGGCTACTGCGGCGACTCCCGCGCGCGGTGCCGATCGCCCCAACGAGAACGGCGCCCAGTGCGGGCGGGAGCAGGTATGCCTCGATCACGGTGACGCCGAGCAGTCCCCACAGGCTCCACAGCGCCCCGGTGAAGCTTGCCGCGGCGAGCACCCACCCGTAGCGACGGCGTGCGACGAGTGCCGTGGCGGCGCCGCCGAGTCCCAAAATCAGGAAGACCAGCAGCGTCGTCTGGAGGCCGGCCGCGGCTCGCACGAGCGAAAGCAGCACCGCGAGAGCGGCGGTGACCAGGCTGGAAGCCTCGATCCAGAAGCGGGCTGCGCGGGCATCCCGCTGGGGAATGCCGCGTCGCACCAGACGGCCAGCAATCACCCCTGTAAGTGTCAGCGCGGCGGCGAGGATGCCCGCGATCACGGGAAGCACGACCGGGGAGCCGCTGGTATCGAGCAGCTGCGCGCCGAGGCAGGTGACGACCACGGCCAGGGCCGGCACCAGCAGCGCGGCCGCGATCGAGCGCACGACGCGGCCGAGTCCGGGCCTGCGAGTGAGGAGCAGGGTGAGCGCGAGAGCGAACATGACGCCGGTGGAGAGGGCCGTCCATCCGCTGCGTTCCACTAGCACCGATGCGACACCGACCAGGAACGGGATGCTTGTGATGCCGAGGATCGCGTACCAGTAGTCCGTGCTCAGTCGCCGGACGAGAGTCGCAACGAGTCCGACGATGGCGGCCAGGGACGTGATGATGCAGAGCATGGCCAGAATGCTGACGCCGGGCAGGCTGGCCGCGGACAGCCCGCTCGCGCAGACGAGCAGCGCCCAGCCGTAGGCCGCACCGACGTGCCCGGGACGGGCGGCGCGGGGAACGGTGCGAGAAACCGGGAGGAGCGTGGCCGCCGCGGCCAGGCCGCCGATAACGCTCAGGCTCGGCTCGCGCGCTGCGACACCCGCCGCGAACAGCACGGCGAGATGTGCGCCGACGATGAGGGGCAGGCGGAAGGCTGTGCGTGCGGCGACCACCCGGGGCATCCGGAGCAGGGCCGCGGCCAAAGCCAGCGCGAGAGCGAGCCCGGTGGCGAGCCGCATGACCGGCGACAATGCCGCTCCATTTGCGCCGGTGACCAGGGCCGCGACAGACAGCCACAACCCCAGGGTCGCTGCCGCGGTTGCCAGCGCCCTGAGTGCTGCGCGCCGGGCAGCAACGGACACCAGGTAGCTCGACCCTGACGCCGCCGCGAGACCGATGGCTGCCGCCGCCCCGCCCTCCACCGCGATTGGCCACGGGATGCCGCCTGCCAGTTCGCGAAGGCAGTACGCCAGCGCGGGCATGGTGACCGCGAGGGCAATCGCCCACGCTCCGCCGAAGAGCGCACCCGGTCGCACGGACGACGGACGGGGCAGCAGGCAAACGGCGGCGAGTCCAGCGGCGGCGGCCGCGGGCGCCAGCGCGACGTACCAGACGTCGCCGTGGAGGTTGAGCGCGAAGGGCAGGATCACAACGCCGGCGACAAACAGCGCTCCCGAGCAGAAGCTCCAAAACCAGGCGAACTGGATGCGCGCGGACCGTGCAGCGATCGCCCCGAGTACGAGCACGACTGCGGCGATCCTCACGACCTGCCCGGGCACGCCGAACTGCACGACGGGGCCCTCGAGTGATTGCCGGGCAGTGAGCAGGAACACGTCGAACAGCTCCACGAGCACGACGATGCCGGTGAGGATGCGCACCAGGGATGCGGTGGTGACATCCGCGCGCAGCGTCGTCGCGGCGTCCCCGGCTGCACGTCGCCGCCAGATCCGCGGAGCGACCTCGGCGGTCACCAGCGTCGCCACGGCAACCCCCACGTGGCCGAGAATGGTCGCCCACTGCGACCCCACGGCGTTGCCGAAGAAGGCGGGAGTGATCGCCGCGCCGACGAGACCGAGCCACAACCAGCTCCGGATGCGGGCGAGCCGGGCAAGGGCAACCAGGCCGGTCGACGACGCGAGCAGCCCGATCCCGCCGAACTCCCACCCGCTGACACCGATCGGAGCGAGTTGCGCAAACGCCCACACGTCGAGTGCGACAAAGACGGCGCCAAGGGCGCCCACCGACTCGGCTGAAAAGCGCAGGCCGGAGCGCGCGAGCCGCCAGCTCCCGCCGAGGAAGACGACGGTGACACCGGTGACGATGGCGGTGCGCGTGCCGAAGTTAGTGAGGTCGGGGTTGAGAAAGGTGAACACGAACGCGGCGACGGCGAGGAGTCCCGCACCAGCGACGGCAAGGACCGACTGCACGCTCACCTGGGAGCCAGAACTCGGCAGGCCAGCGCCAGCGGTACCCCGTGCTGCCTCCAGTGGGGGAGTTGCGGCGGGAGGCGTGGTGGCGAGGGCCCCAGCCGGAGCCGCTGCCGGGACGACGACCAGCAGCCGGTCGATTATCCCCTGGCGTACTTCCAGGGCGCTTGCTGCGCGTCGCGACGCGACGGCCAGCCGATCCCGCTCGGCGACGGTGAGAGTCACGCCGCAGTTCGGGCACCCATCTTCAAGCCATTCCGCGTCGCAGCGCGGGCAGCCGCGAGTGTCCAGAACGTAGGCGACGGCGGCCTCGGTCCACTGTTTTCCCATGCCCGCCACGCTACGGAAGCGACGAACCCTCGGCATCGACACCGAGTCGCGGCAGCGTCATCCTGAAGATGTAGGAATTTGGCCACGGTACGCAATAAATTCGTGTCCCTCGTCGTTGCTGACAGAGACCTCGACAAGGATGGACCGCATGACCGACACCGCCACAACTACCACTCCCGAGCAGCAGCTCGCCGTCTACCATGAGCGCCGCGAGCTCTCGGTGGTGCAGCCGAAGGGCAGCCTCGCGCTGGTCAACACGCAGTGGGTGGATTCGGAACAGACCATTTACGGCGTTCCCGGGGTGTGGGCGCCGTTGCCGGCGGGCCAGTCGGGCCTGCTCGTGAAGGCCGCCGCATCCGATGGCATCACGGTCGACGGCGCGCTGGTCGACGGCGAAGCGATCGTTCGGGGCAAGGATGACCCGCAGCCGAGCGAGATCTCGTTCGGCGACACCGTGACCGGCTTCGTCATCGCGAGCGAGGCGGGGAACTACGCGCTGCGGGTGTGGGACGCGAACTCGGAGGGCATCCAGGAGTTCGGCTCGATCGACATCTTCCCGTACAACCCGGAATGGGTCATCACCGCGAAGTTCACCGAGATCGAGGGCGGAAAGACGGTCGGCTTCGAGCACCTCAAGGATGACGGCGCGACGCGCGACCAGGTCGTGCCCGGCGAGATCACGTTCACGAAAAACGGCGTCGACTACGACCTCGCCGCCTTCAAGTCGGGACGCGCCCTGCAGCTCGTGTACGCGGATGCCACCAACGGGGACAGCACCTACAGCGTCGGACGTTTCCTGTTCGTCGCCCCCAACCCGGACGGTTCGATCACGCTCGACTTCAACCGTGCCATCCTGCCGCCGTGCGCGTTCAGCTACAACTTCAACTGCCCGTTGCCGCCGAAGCAGAACCGGTTCGCGGTGCCGATTGAGGCGGGCGAGAAGAACGTGCTGAAGAAAGACGGCTCGCTGCTGCACGAGTAGCGCGCCCCTTCCCGGCACGCAGTTCGCGTCGCGGCTCCCGTACCTTCGGAAATTCAGGGAACTGCGCTTGCGATCGTGCTCACTGCCGCGGGATTGCTGTGGCGAGGCGGAGGCGCCGCGCGCAACATCCTGAATTTTCGAAAGCAGGGGCGCGGCGAGGGGCCGGGACGCGGATGTCGCGCGCGGCAGGCAGACTGGAGCCGTGTACGTCGTCCTGGCTTCCGATCCCGCGGGAGTGCGTATCACCCAACTGGACGATTCGGGCGCACCGGTCGCAGCACGGCGCACGATTGCGCGCGAGCACCTGCCGGCCGAGGTAGCAGCGCTCGAGCGCGAACGTCCGCGCTGGGTCTGGGATGACACGTCGCGCTGGTACCCGCAGCTGCTTGCCGCCGGGGTACGCGTCGAGCGCTGCGTCGACCTGCGACTGTGCCATGTGATCCTGCGCAACTCGGCGCTCACAGCCGGCTCGGAACTCGCCACCGCCGAACGCGGCCCCTGGGATGCGGCCGCGGTCGACGAAAAGCCCGCGCTGCTGGGCACTCTGTTCGACCTCGAGGCATTCGGCAGCGAAGGCACCGAACGAACTAAAGGCACCGGCGCCCACACCGGCACCAACAGCACGGATTCGCCGCGCGACCGCGCCGACCCGGTGGCGGAGTTCCTCGCGCAGCGGGCGGCGGTCGCGGCATCCGCCGGGTCCGGCCGGCTCAACCTGCTGCTGGCGGCCGAGTCGGCGGGCGCGCTCGTCGCGAGTGAGATGCGGTTAGCCGGCCTGCCGTGGAACGTCGCACGGCACGACGAATTATTGGCCGAGTTGCTGGGAGCCAGGCCGAAGCCGGGCGAGCGTCCGGCAATACTCGAAGCGGTGCTGCAGCGCGTTCGGGACCTGCTCGAGGCGCCCGAGCTCAACCCCGATTCGCCCAACGACCTGCTGCGGGCGCTGCGTCGGGCGGGACTCGTGATCGACTCGACCCGCTCCTGGGAGTTGAAAAAGCTCACGCATCCCGCGATCGAACCGTTGCTGGAATACAAGAAGCTCGCCCGATTGATGGCGGCGAACGGCTGGAACTGGGTCGACACCTGGATCGAGAACGGGCGATTCCGTCCCGATTACGTGCCGGGCGGCGTCGTGACCGGCCGGTGGGCGACGAGTGGCGGGGGAGCCCTGCAGCTGCCCAGGCAGGTGCGCGGCGCGGTGATGTCCGATCCGGGATGGAAATTCGTCGTCGCGGATGCCGCGCAGCTCGAACCTCGCGTGTTGGCCGGTTTAGCCGGGGACGCGAAGATGGCGGAGGCTGGCCGCGGCGACCTGTACGAGGGCATCGTTGCCAGCGGCGCCGTGGCGACCCGCGCCGAGGCAAAGGTCGCGATGCTCGGCGCGATGTACGGAGCGACGTCGGGCGACGGCGGGCGCCTGATGCCGCGCCTGGCCAAGGCGTTTCCCGCGGCGATCGCGATGGTGGAGGCAGCCGCGCGCGCGGGGGAACGGGGCGAAGTTGTCACGACGCGGCTCGGCCGCAGCTCGCCGCCGCCCGGGGAGAGCTGGCGCGACATCCAGGGCGAGGCGTACGGAACGGATGCTTCCGCCGCCGACCAGAAGCGCGCGATCAGCCAGTCCCGCGGCTGGGGCCGCTTCACGCGCAACTTCATCGTGCAGGGCACGGCAGCCGAGTGGGCGCTCTGTTGGATGGCTGGCCTCCGCAACCGCCTCTGGGAGCTCGGAACCGGTCCGCTGACGGAACGTCCGCACCTGGTGTTCTTCCTGCACGACGAAGTTATTGTGCACACACCCAAGGCCCTGGCGGATCAGGTTGCCGCCGAAGTTCGTGCGGCCGCGGCGGATGCCGGACGACTTATCTTCGGATCCATGCCCGTCGACTTTCCGGTCACGACCGCTATCGTCGAGTCCTACGCCGATGCGAAGTAGCGCTCGACACGGAACGACACTCTTGTAATTACGCAGCAGGATCAGGCATAATTCGAATCAAGCCAGTTATCCATTCACAGGTCGATGGGGAAGTCGTTCCTACCGAATGGAGAAATCATGGCTGCATCGACTGCTCGCGGAGTGCTGTATGTGCACTCCGCTCCTCGTGCGTTGTGCCCACATATCGAGTGGGCGGCAGGGCGCGCGCTCGACCGCGCCGTGAACTTCAGCTGGAACGAGCAGCCCGTGCTCAAGGGCTCGCAGCGGGCCGAGTTCTACTGGGAGGGCGCTCCCGGTACGGGTGCGAAGCTTGCGTCCGCCCTCCGCGGCTGGGAGCACCTGCGCTACGAAGTCACCGAGGATGCCGGACTTGGTACCGACGGCGGCCGCTGGATGCACACCCCCGACCTCGGTATCTTCTTCGCGCAGACCGACACGGCAGGCAACGTGGTCATTCCGGAAGATCGCGTGCGCTACGCCATGGAGCTCGCCGGCGCCAATCCCATCGAGTTGCACCGCGAACTGCGCCTGGCACTCGGTCAGGCCTGGGACGACGAACTGGATGCGTTCCGTCACGCCAGCGACAACAGCCAGGTCGTCTGGCTGCACAAGGTCGGCTAGGACCGCGGATGTTCGAGTCACTCGAAAAGGAACTCGAGACCATTCTGGAAACGGTCGCACCCTCATTTATCGACGTCGACCAGCTTGCGCTGCTCGTCGCACAGGACGACGAGCAGGACCCGTTCGAGGGCGAATGCACCGTGCACGACAGCTGCCTGCCGGTATCCCTGCGGCAGAGCGCCCGCTAGTTGTAGGAGCGGAACGCCACCACGGCGTTGTGCCCACCGAAGCCGAACGAGTTCGACAGGGCAAGCAGTTCGCCGTCACCGAGTGCGCGTGGTGAGGTAACGACATCCAGTGCGATTTCGGGGTCCAGCTGCGTGAGGTTGATCGTTGGCGGAGCCGTGCGCTCGTGCAGGGCCAGGATCGTGAAGATCGCCTCGAGGGCACCCGTCCCGCCGAGAAGGTGACCGGTGGCCGCCTTCGTCGCAGACACCGCGATGTTCGGCAGGTGGTCGCCGAATACGCGCAGCAGTGACCTGTACTCCGCGACGTCGCCGACGGGCGTGCTGGTGGCGTGCGCGTTGATGTGCGCGACGTCCTCGGGCTTCGCGCCTGCATGCTCCAGTGCCGTCTTCATCGCCCGCGCGGCCGCGGAACCCTCCGGGTCGGGTGCGGTGATGTGGTACGAATCGCTCGTGACGGCACCGCCGGCCAGTTCGGCATAGATGCGGGCGCCGCGGGCGAGCGCGTGCTCCTCTGTCTCGAGCACGAGGGTTGCCGCTCCCTCGCCGAGCACAAAACCGTCACGCGTGGCGTCGAACGGGCGGGATGCCGTCGCGGGGTCGTCGTTGCGCTTGGAGAGAGCCTGCATCGCCGCGAAGGCGGCGATCGGCAGGGGGTGGACAACGGCTTCCGTGCCGCCGGCGATCACGACATCCGCGAGTCCCAGCTGAAGGTGCTCGTAGGCATTCGCGATGGCCTCGGTGCTCGAGGCGCAGGCCGACACGTCAGTTCGCGCGTAGGCGCGCGACGGGATCGACATGCTGATGGCAGCGGATGCCGCATTCGGCATGAGCATCGGGATGGTCATCGGCAGAACGCGGCGGGGTCCCTTTTCCTTGAGGGTGTCCCAGGCGTCCAGGAGGGTCCAGAGGCCACCGATGCCGGTGGAGTAGTCCACGCCGATGCGCACCGGGTCATCGTCGGGCGAGCCGGCATCCGCCCAGGCCTCGCGAGCCGAGATGAGCGCGAACTGGCTGGACGGGTCCAGGCGCTTGTACTCGACGCGCTCGAGGACCTCTTCGGGACGAACCCGTGCCTGCCCGGCAAAAGTGACGGGGAGATCGAGCTCCTTCACCCAGTCCTGCTGGAGGGAGCTGATGCCAGACTCGCCGGCGAGAAGTGCCTTCCACGAGTCTGTCGCCGTTCCGCCGAGGGGCGAGGTCGCTCCGATACCGGTAACAACGATTTTCTTGGTCATAGTCGTCTTCCTGTTGCTTGTGGTACAGCAGTGCGGCAGGTCGACCCGCGACGGGCCGACCAGCCGCAGATGCGGAGCTAGCCCTGCGCTGCGGTGATGAAGCTGACTGCGTCACCCACGGTCTTGAGGTTCTTGACCTCTTCGTCGGGGATCTTCACGTCGAACTTCTCTTCAGCGTTCACGACGATGGTCATCATCGAGATCGAATCGATGTCCAGATCGTCGGTGAAGGACTTGTCCAGCTCGACCGTGTCGGTTGCGATGCCGGTCTCATCGTTGATTAGCTCTGCAAGACCTGCGAGGACTTCTTCGGTGGACAATGCCATTGTGTTATCTCCTTGAGGGTGTCGTATGACCGTTGATTAGCTTATTGGACGGCCCGTCAGGGCAGCACAACGACCTGCGCGCCGAATACCAGCCCGGCGCCAAATCCGATCTGCAGGGCGAGGCCGCCGGAGAGCTCCGGGTGCTCCTCCAGCAGGCGATGGGTGGCCAGCGGGATGGATGCGGCCGACGTGTTGCCGGTGGTCTCGATGTCCCGTCCGATGGCGACGTGCTCGGGCAGGCCGAGTTGCTTCGCGAACTCGTCGATGATGCGCATGTTCGCCTGGTGGGGGATGAAGGCGGCCAGGTCATCCGCGGTGATCCCGGCTGCTTCCAGCGCCTGCTTCGCGACCTTGGCCATCTCCCACACGGCCCAGCGGAAGACCGCAGGACCTTCCTGGCGGAGAGTCGGCCATGGCACGATGCCGTCGCGGGCGTCAGTCAGCGTGCCGTTCATGCCCACGACATCCGCCTTTGAGCCGTCGGAGCCCCACACGGCGGCAGCGATGCCGGGGGTGTCGCTCGGGCCGATCACGACCGCGCCGGCGCCGTCGCCGAGCAGGAACGAGATCGAGCGGTCGCCGGGGTCAACGACGTCGGAGAGTTTTTCGGCCCCGATGACGAGCGCGTAGTGCGCTGCGCCCGAGCGGATGAGCGCGTCGGCCTGGGTGACGCCGTAGCTGAATCCGGCGCAGGCCGCATTCTCGTCATACGCTGCCGCCGGGTTGGAACCGACCCGATCCGCCACGACAGCGGCCATGGACGGCGTCTGCTGCACGTTGCTGATGGTTGCCACGATCACGAGATCGATCTGGTCGGCGGCAATCCCGGACTTCTCGATGGCCTCCCTGGCGGCATCCGTGGCCAGGTCGACCGCGCCGACGTCGTGGGAGGCCCGGGTGCGCGTGATGATGCCGGTGCGCTGGCGGATCCACTCGTCGCTGGAGTCGATGGGGCCGATGAGGTCGTCGTTGGGAACGATCAGGTCACCCCGCGCAGCGCCGTAGCTGTAGATGCGGGTGAACTGCGACCCGGTGGACTGCTTGAGCGTGGGGGGAGTCATGCGGCACCGTTCAGGAGGTCGTGAGCTGCGGCGAGATCGTCGGGCGTCTTCACTGCGACGGTCGGGATGCCCGTGAGGCCGCGCTTGGCGAGACCCGCGAGTGCTCCGGCCGGGGCCAGCTCGATCAATCCGGTGACACCGGCCTGGGCCAGCGACGCCATGGTCTTGTCCCACCGTACCGGTGAGGAGACCTGGCCGACGAGCAGGTCGAGGTATGCGGAGCCGCTCTCGACGATCGATCCGTCGCGGTTCGTCCAGATGGTAAGCGTGGGGTCCACCGGCACAAGGGTCGCGGCGAATTCGCGCAGGTGCTCGACGGCGGGCTGCATGTAGCGCGTGTGGAACGCACCGGCAACCTGCAGCGGGATGACGCGCGTGCCGGGAACGGGCTCCGCCGCCAGCTTCGCGAGGGCGTCGAGGGCGCCGGCGACCACAATCTGTCCGCCGCCGTTGAAGTTTGCGGGCTGGAGGCCAAGCTCCTCTAGGCGAGCGAGCAGGGCATACTCGTCGCCGCCGATCACGGCGCTCATGCCCGTGGCAGCGAGCGAGGCCGCTGAGGCCATGGCGCGACTGCGCTCGCGGACGAAGCTCATGGCATCCGTCTCGCTCAGGATGCCGGCGGCCGTTGCCGCGGTGATTTCACCGACAGAGTGGCCGGCTACGCCCGCGACTCGACTGCGGCTTCTGCCGTCAAAGAGAGCGGAGAGCGTCAGCAGGCCGGCCGCGACGATGAGGGGCTGTGCGACGGCGGTGTCGCGGATCGTGTCGGCGTCGCTCGTCGTGCCGTGTGCGACGAGGTCGAGCTCTGCGATCTCGGAGAGTCGAGTGAGCTGGTCGCGGAAACGTTCCTCGGCGATCCAGGGTTCGAGAAAACCGGGAGTTTGGGAGCCCTGGCCGGGCGCTACGACGACAATCACCCGTCTAGTCTGCCAACATCCGCCTTCGGCCGCTGTGCGCATCTCACCAGAAAGCGCCCGAAGCGTTGGGCGATGCCCACAAACGCTCCCGATTCCCCGCGCGCCCGTCCCGCTCCCGGAGGGTTTCGAAAATTCAGGATTTTGCGTGCGGCCCCCGCTCAGTCGGGCGAGGATCCGCGCGCAACGAAGCGGTGCGCGCGCAATTTCCTGAATTTTCAAACTCCTCCGGGCGTGGAGAGCGCGGCGGGATTGCGCGCCGAGCCCGGTGGGGCCTGAGCGATTTGGAAACTCAGGGAATTGCAGACGGTTCCCGCGCCGCAAGCCCGTTATTCCTCGTGTCACAGCGCGGCTGGCGCCCAAAGCCCTGAATTTTCGAAGGGCAGGGGCGAGGAGGGGCCCGTCGCGAGGCCAAGGGGCGCCTGTCCGGAGGCGGGGGCGACGGGGCGCCCGTCGGGAGGCCGAGGCCGAGTGAGTTCTTGTGGCGAGGCGGGGCGAGTGACCCGTCGCGCGGCAGGCGCGCGGGGCGCGCGCCGCGCCCTGGGGTCAGCGCTTGCGGGCGGCGTCGGGCTCCGCGATCGAGCCGATGATGAGGGCCGACTGCAGGATGAGGGCCTCACGCGCTCCCGTCGCATCCCAGCCGATGACCTCGCTGATGCGTTTGAGGCGGTAGCGCACGGTGTTCGGGTGCACGAACAGCTCCCGCGCGGTCGCTTCGAGCGAGCGGCCATTGTCGAGGTAGCACCACAGCGTCGCCAGCAGCTCGGTGGAGTGCGCCTGCAACGGCTTGTAGATGCGGTTGATAAGGGTGGAGCGGGCGAGCGGGTCACCGGCGAACGCGCGCTCCGGCAGCAGGTCGTCGGCGAGGGTCGGGCGCGGCGCGTTGCGCCACGATCGGGCTACAGCGAAGCCGGCGAGGGCGGCCTTCGCGCTCTTGGCCGCGTCCACCAGGGTTGGTACCTCGTGGCCGAGCACGAGGTGTCCCGGTCCGAAACCGGGCTCGAGCTGCTTGGCAATCTCGATGAACGGCAGGGCCTGCGGTGCGTCATCCGCCGTGCCTTGGGGCTCCGCGCGGCCGATCACCAGCACCAGGCGACTGCCCTGCACGCCGATCAGCACGTCGGCGTCGAGGTGACGCGCGGTGCGGCGCAGCTGGTCGACGTCAAGCATCCGTGGCGCCGTTCCGACGAGCACGCACACCTCGCCGTGGCCGTTCCAGCCGAGCGCCGCTATGCGCGACGGCAGCTCGTTGTCGTACTCGCCGCTGAGGATCGAGTCGACGACGAGTGCTTCGAGGCGCGCATCCCAGAGGCCACGTGCCTCGGCCGCGCGCGCATAGACATCGGCCGCGGCAAAGGCGATCTCCCGCGAGTACAGCAGGATCGCCTCGCGCAGGCTCTCGTCGCCGTCTTTGATTCGCTGCTCCACGACCTCAACGGTGATGCGGATCAGCTGCAGCGTCTGCGTCAGGCTGACCGAGCGCAGCAGCTCCCGAGGGGCGGCACCGAAGACGTCTGCAGCGATCCACGGGGTCGACTTCGGGTCGTCAAACCAGCTGATAAAGGATGTGATGCCCGCCTGGGCGACGAGGCCGACGGCTGACCGCCGCCCCGGTGGCATATCGCCATACCAGGGCAGCGTGTCATCCAGTCGTTTCAGCGTTGCCGTCGCTAGTTCCCCGGAGATCGTCCGGAGCCAGGCGAGCGTCTGCTGCTTTGTCTTGGCGGCCACGGCTGGCTAGCTTTCGCCGCCGGCCGATCCGGTCGTGCCCGCGTTGACGTCGTACAGGCGGTACTTTTCGATCGCCTCCGCCGGCAGGTTCGGAGCGACGACCCCTCGACGCGCGAGCGCCTCGAGAGTCCGCACGACCAGCGAGGGTCCGTCGATCTTGAAGAAGCGACGGGCCGCCGCACGGGTGTCCGAGAATCCGAAGTCGTCCGCGCCGAGCGTGTAGTAGTCACCCGGAACGAACTGGCGGATCTGGTCGGGTACCGCGTGCATGAAGTCGGTGACGGCGAGGAACGGTCCCTCGGCGTCGCGCAGCTTGTCGGTGATGTACGCGGTGCGAGCCGGCTCGTTCGGGTTGAGGAAGTTGTGCTCCTCCGCGGCGAGTCCCTCCCGGCGCAACTCCGTCCAGGACGTTACCGACCACACGTCGGCCGAAACTCCCCAGTCATTCGCCAGCAACTGCTGCGCCTCGAGCGCCCACGGTACGGAGACACCGGATGCGAGCAGCTGCGCCTTCGGACCAGCAATGGCCGCCGGCGACAGGCGGTAGATGCCCTTGACTAGGCCGTCGACGTCCAGGTTCTCCGGCTCGGCCGGATGCACGATCGGCTCGTTGTACACGGTGATGTAGTACATGACGTTGGGGTCGGGATGCGTCCCGCCGTACATGCGCTCCAGGCCGCTGCGAACGATGTGTCCGATCTCGTAGCCGTAGGCCGGGTCGTAGGACACCACGGCGGGATTCGTGGATGCCAGGAGCAGTGAGTGCCCATCCGCGTGCTGCAGTCCCTCGCCGGTCAGCGTCGTGCGGCCAGCGGTTGCACCCATGATGAACCCGCGGGCCATCTGGTCGCCCGCGGCCCACATCGCGTCCCCGGTGCGCTGGAAGCCGAACATCGAGTAGAAGACGTAGACAGGGATGAGCGGCTCGCCCTGTGTCGCGTACGACGTTCCCGCGGCGGTGAACGCGGCGAATGCGCCGGCCTCGTTGATGCCGACGTGCACGATCTGCCCCTGCGCGCTCTCCTTGTAGGCAAGGAGCTGCTCGCGGTCGACGGACGTGTAGTGCTGCCCGTTGGGGTTGTAGATCTTGGCCGTCGGGAAGTAGGCGTCCATGCCGAAGGTGCGTGCCTCATCCGGAATGATCGGCACGATGCGGTGCCCGAAGTCCTTGGCGCGCAGCAGGTCTTTCAGCAGGCGGGCGAAGGCCATGGTGGTGGCGATCTCCTGCTTGCCGGAGCCCTTCCTGGCGATGTCCCAAGCCGAGTCCTCCGGAAGGGTGACCTGCGTGTACTTCGAGCGGCGCTCTGGCAGGTATCCACCGAGCACGCGGCGGCGCTCGTGCAGGTACTGGATCGCCTCGTTGTCGGGACCGGGGTTGTAGAACGGCGGCTTGTACGGGTCGGCCTCGAGCACGGCATCCGTGATGGGGATCTGCATGACGTCACGGAACTGCTTGAGGTTGTCGAGCGTCAGCTTCTTCATCTGGTGGGTCGCGTTGCGGCCCTCGAACGACGGGCCGAGTCCGTAACCCTTGACCGTCTTCGCGAGGATGACCGTCGGCTGGCCCTTGTGCTCGGTGGCGGCCTTGAAGGCGGCGTAGACCTTGCGGTAGTCGTGTCCGCCGCGCTTGAGGCCCCACAGCTGGTCGTCCGTGTAGTCCTTGACCATTTCCAGGGTGCGCGGGTCGCGGCCGAAGAAGTTCTCGCGCACGTATGCGCCGGACTCCGCCTTGTAGGTCTGGTAGTCGCCGTCGGGCGTGCGGTTCATGAGGTCGCGCAGCGCGCCCTCGGTGTCGCGCGCGAGAAGTTCGTCCCACTCGCGTCCCCAAACGACCTTGATGACATTCCAGCCGGCGCCACGGAAGAAGCTCTCCAGTTCCTGGATGATCTTGCCGTTGCCCCGCACGGGACCGTCGAGTCGCTGCAGGTTGCAGTTGATCACGAAGTTCAGGTTGTCCAGCCCGTCGTTGGCCGCCCACTGGAGGGCGCCCCGGCTTTCAACCTCGTCCATCTCGCCGTCGCCGAGGAACGCCCAGACCTGCTGGTCAGACGCGTCCTTGATTCCGCGGTTGGTCAGGTACCGGTTGGACTGCGCCTGGTAGATCGCGTTGATCGGACCGAGGCCCATGGAAACGGTGGGGAACTGCCAGAACTCGTTCATCAGCCGCGGGTGCGGGTAGGACGACAGTCCGCCGGTCGGGTTCGACTTTTCCTGGCGGAAGCCATCCAGCTGTGCCTCCGAGAGGCGTCCCTCGAGGAACGCGCGGGCGTACATGCCGGGGGAGGCGTGGCCCTGGTAGAAAACCTGGTCCCCGCCGCCGGGGGCATCCTGCCCGCGGAAGAAGTGGTTGTGGCCGACCTCATACAGGGATGCGGCGCCCGCGTAGGTGGAAATGTGGCCGCCGACCGCGATACCGGGCCGCTGCGCGCGATGGACCGTGATGGCCGCGTTCCAGCGGATCCACGCACGGTACTTGCGCTCAATGTCTTCGTCGCCCGGGAATTCCGGCTCGTTCTCCGGAGCGATGGTGTTGAGGTAGTCCGTTGTCGGAACCATCGGGACACCGAGGTGGAGTTCTTTCGAACGCTTCAGCAGGCTGAGCATGATCTCTCGACCGCGTTCGTGTCCCTGCGCTGCGACCAGTGCGTCGAGTGACTCGTTCCACTCAGCGGTCTCTTCGGGGTCCGCGTCGGTGTTATTCACCGAATACGGGTCCTGGTCGTTTACCGTCACGCTTGACCTCTTTCTGTTAAACAGTGCTGTCTTGTAGACAGATTCAGCCGGTCCTTGCCGGGCAATCGGTTTGCGACGCTGTGGCATGGGAACAAGGCCATCCAATTCTAGGTGTGTGATTCCTCCTGCACGCGCGCGTGCACCGGCCAGCATTTCGTGGGTACCGGGCGTACCATTGCTCTTCGTGCCACCGGGCTGGGTCGCTCGGGGCGAAAGGACATTCCATGGCTCTGGAGAATGACACCCGGGCACCCGACTTTGAACTCGCGAACCAGTTCGGCGAACACATCCGTCTCAAGGACTTCCAGGGCAAGAGCGCGGTCGCCCTGGTGTTCTTTCCGCTCGCCTTCTCGACGACGTGCACGTCGGAGCTGTGCGAACTGCGCGACAACCTCAACCTTTTCCGGCAGAGCGGTGTTGAACTGATCGGCATTTCGGTCGACTCGAAGGCGACGCTTCGCGCCTGGGCCGAGCAGGAGAGCTACGACTTCACCCTCCTGGCCGACTTCTGGCCGCATGGCGCGGTCGCCAAGGAATACGGCGTGTTCCTCGACCAAAAGGGATTCGCGACCCGCGCGACGTTCGTGATCGACCAGCGCGGCATCATCCGCGCCAGCTTCATCACCGCGCCTGGCCAGTCACGGTCCATTGACGAGTACCGCACCGCGCTCGAGCAGGTTCTGCCCGCGAACGTCTAGTTCTTCTTTTCCTTCTTCGCGAGCGGCTTCTTCGCGCTGGTTGCATTCCTCGGCGCTGCCACGGCCGCCCCGATGACGAGCAGTTCGTGCAGCTCGTGGATCATGACCAGCTGCTGCTGGTTGATGACCATGAGCGCGTCGATGTCTTTGCGCGCGGCCTTGTCGGTGTTGTAGTCGTGCTGCGCGAGTGCGGCGGCGATGCTGTCCTGGCGCTTGGCCGAAATCAGCAGGATTGCTCCCTGCAGTCCCGCGAGCATGCTGAGGAACAGGTTCAGCAGGATGAAGGGGTACGGATCCCACTTGATCCCCAGCGAGTTGAGTATGGCCCACAGCGCCATCACCCCGAGGAAGCTGAAGACGAAGATCCAGCTCCCCATGCCGTTGCGTAACTTGTCCGCCGCACGCTGGCCGAGCGTCAACTGTGCCTTGTGGGCCTGGTGCCAGGTGGGTTCGGGCTTCTTCGCCCTGGGCTTGTCGTCTGTGGTCATGGGCGCCAGCCTAAGTCCGCGCAGCGTGCCGCGTCACCGAGGGTCGCCGATGTCAGGTCAGGATGTTGACGGCCCGCGAGATCACGAGGGCCAGTAGCACGAACCCGGTCAGCGCCTGGTAGCCCATGATCAGCTTGGCGCGGTGGGTGAGCGGCATCACGTCGGTCGGGCTGAACGCCATCATGTTCGACAGCGAGAAGTAGAGGTAGTCGACGTAGGCGGGCTGCCATTTGTTCTTCGTCGCAGCATCTTGGGGAAACTGGAAGTCGGGCCGCGCGTCATCCTTGTAGCCCTCGATGCGGCGAGCGACGGCGCCGCCCTGGTCCAGGTCCCAGTACACGAGGGCGAAGACGATGACGTTGGTGACCCACACCTCGAGCGCGGTCAGCAGTACGGCTGGGCCTTTGACGTCACCGGCGATGAGGGTCTGGATTAGCGCGACGATGTAGACCTGATTGAGAAGCGTGACCGAGATCGAGAACCCGATCGAGAGGAACCGCGACCAGGTGGTCTCGCGACTCAGGTGCCGCGGGTTGATCACAATGAGCGGCAGCACTGCCAACGCGCCCAGCGTCGGGATGATCCAGTGCGGGATGGGCTCCAGCGTCTGGGGAAGCGCCAGATAGAGGCCAAGTGCGATGGCGGTCGCGATGACGACCGGCCAGCGGTGCTCGGTCCGCGCGCCAGTGGGGGCCTCAGTGACGCGCATGATCCGAAGTGTATTCCTTGTACGATGAGAGGACGTTGCCGGCCGAGCCGGCGACGGGCCTTTAGCTCAGTTGGTAGAGCGCCACGTTTACACCGTGGATGTCATCGGTTCGAGCCCGGTAGGGCCCACTCACAAGAGCCCAGTAATTTACTGGGCTCCTCGTTGTTTCGGGCTATTTCGCCGCTCTCAGGTTTCTCGCTCGTGCACCGGATTGTGGACGTAGCCCCTAATAGAACGTGCTCCGCACGCTTCCGAGAAAGTCCGAAAACGATCAGGGAAACCTGAGGGTAGTTCGGCAACCAAGCTAGTCAGGACGAGAGCTTCACCTTGCGGCAGAGGCTGACTAGGCCCGCTCTCTCTCGGCGCATCCTTCAACGTATCGAAGGCCCACTGCGAGTGAAATTTCTGACGGCTGTAGTCCTAGGCGAGGAACCGAGTTCCGCACTGCTGGCACGACCACGTGCGATCCCATTCCCGGAACGCTTCGGGAAACACGTCCGAGTTGTAGCGGCTGTCTGCCGGCGCTAAGACGAGTCCGATGACCAACATTACGAATCCAGCTGCGGCGGCGATGAGTGCGCTCATTGCGACGTAGGAAGGGTCACTGATCTGGTTAGTCGTCATCACGATGTAGTAGATGATCGCGGCGACGGCGATAGTGAATCCGAAGCCGAGAAGCACCGCGCCGTTGTGTCTTTTCTTCGGGGGTGTTGCCGCTTTCGCAGCGGTGCTCTGAGAGGTGCTGCTCGTGGAGTAGGAAGTCGAGTGACCCGCACTAGAACCGCTGCCCTGGGTCCAACCGTGCGCCGTCCCGCTACTGCTAATCGTCCCGCTCTCGTGGATCACGCGCAGCGTTCGTGCGTTGCCGCTTCCGCACCGCGGGCACGTCAACGTTGCCGCCTGCGTGCTGTGCCCTGAATCCGCCGACCAGCTCACGAAGTCCCCCTATTGTCGTCGCGAGCCTAACAACGCAGGCAACTTCTCGACAGACGCTCATTATGGGGGCACCTCTCATGCTATTCATAGGTTCGGTGGATTAGGACACAGCAATGGCCTCAGTCGTCGCCGGGGCCATTGACCTACTCCGGGGCTAACCCTTGCTCTTGCGCGGGTCATTCCCGTACGAGTTCTTGTCTCCGCCGGGTTAACTCCGACTGTATGTTTCAAGGTTCAGAGCATTCGGTCTACCTCACGGCCCGGGTGGCGGTTGGCCCGAATCTAGTCGGCGTCTCGCGCGTACTGCTCAATGGCTGCCGCAAGTGCTTCGACCGTCTTCGCCAGACTTTCTATATCCCCATCGTTGCTACTTTGGGCGATCTTTCGAGCGCTGTCACGAGCTTGGACGGCAGCCCTAGTGAGTTCTGAATCCACGGCGATTCTCCTTAGTTGAGTAGACCTCTAAGGTATGCCCATGTGCAAAGTCGATTGCTCGTTTCTCACGCCCTTTTCGAGTGACCTAATCAACGTCATAGTTGCGGGCGCGACCATCGCCGCCACCTTCGTTTCAGTGGTTGCAATCATTCTGTCAATTCGAGCATCTGCCAAGGCGCGAGTGTTGATCGCGGAGGAACGTGAACGGAACCACGACATCGACACGTTGAAAGACATGCTCGAAGTTATCGACCACACCATTCAAGGGTCGCCACTAGCCGCGTGGCGGGGCCCGGGAAGCACGCTACTCAGCATCGTCTCCGCGCAGTCTCGTGCTCGAATGCCGCTTGCCGCTCTTTATTTTTCGGACAATCCCAACGATTGGGCGAAGCTAGATGAGACCGTGACGGACCACGACGCGCCGCAAGGCCCGTATGGGAATTACGCAGTAGAAGAAAGAATTTGGGAAGCCGAGTTGGGCGGAGACGGTCAGCTCGTTCGACCCGTGTTCGTAAAGCAACAGTTCAGTCGCGAAATAGCCGGAGCAATTAGGTCAAGAGCTCTCGCAAAGGGTTAGTCCAGCAACACTGTGTCAGCGATCTTGAGCGCTACTTCCTCTAGCGACGCGTAGTCAGCAGTCGTGAGTCCGTTGTGAGATGCGAGCATGGGGCTCACGTCCAGCAACTCTTTGAATGTGGTGCGGTGGGCGATAGGGATAACGCGACCGGACGAGAGCAACACGGACAGCTCCTTGTCCGCGATTCCCTCGGCCTCCAGACTCCGAAGCAGCGCAGGGGTGACGAGCACGATTCCGGCCCGAGAGTTCTTCAGACCCCTGTCAATTTGGCGCATGAAGGGGGTTCCGAGCGGCGCGTCTTTTTCGCTGAACCACACCGTCACATCGAGCCCCGTCAGCAGGTTGTAAAACTCCAACGCATCACCCGCGCGGTCGTCCCATGCGTGGCAAAGAAACAGATCGCGACGATCGGAGCCAGTCTTCGCCAGCCGTACGACTTCGTCGCGCACGGGATTGAGGATTTGGTACTCGTTGACCGAATAACTTACGGCCGATCGACGAGTGCGGCTCGCTCCACTTGTGGCCCTGCCACTATCGCTGCCAGATGACCTGCTGACGTAACTTGCATACCGTTTCGGCGGCGTGTAGGCGGGAGTCGGAGAGTAGTAGGGGCGATTGGAGTACCCACCCCCGTAGCCTCCGCGCCCTCCACAAGCGGGGCAGGCAGCCCTGCCACTTGCAGTGCGGTGTCCCTGTCGAGGTGCGGTGCATTGAGCCATGAGCTGATGTTATGTCTCGCTCCCGACGCAACACGCGTTCGCGACGCCTGTTATCTGCGAACGGGCCCAGCTAGTCCCCACCTAGAATGACGCCGCGATAACCGAGTCGCAGCAAAAAGCCTTTTAGCACGCTCGCGGTTGTGGGCTTAGTTCTTTCGATCCTCATTCCTCTGGCGGGATTGATCGTGTCGAGTGTCGCGGTCGTCTCGGTACGGCGGACTGGTCAGCCGGGTCGCGGTCTCGCGATAGCAGGAATTGTGATCGGCGCAGTTCTTATTGCGTTCACCGTTCTATGCCTCGGGGTTTGGTAGTTCGACATGCCCGTTCTGGTGGACGGCTACAGCCACAACACGATCATCCGCAACTAGTCCGCGAAACGTGTACCCCCGGCGTACCCCCGTTCTGATTAGCGGGGCAATACGTGCAACGTATGCAACGCATGTAGGGCCTGAAACCGATTAACAGATAGCCCGGCAGCCATTACACCGTGGATGTCATCGGTTCGAGCCCGGTAGGGCCCACCACGCGGCATGGCTGATTCCCACCCGTTCCTGGTGGCGGCGGCGAGTTAGCATCGACCATGGAGAGGCTCACTTTCTCGGTCACCGTCGACGCTCCGGCGGAACACGTGTTCACGACCATGCTCGCCGACGAGACCTACCGCGAGTGGACTGCGGAGTTTCATCCCGGCTCGCATTACCAGGGCGGGTGGGATGTCGGGGATACCATCCGATTCGTCGGGCCCAACGATGACGGCACCCTCAGTGGCATGATCGCAACGGTTCTGGAGAACCGTGCTGCGGAGTACGTGTCGCTGCTCTACCTGGGCGTGATCGACGCGGGTGAGGATGACACCACCAGCGCCAGCGCGCGCAAGTTCATCGGCAGCTACGAGAATTACACCTTCAGCGAAGCGGATGGCGCGACGACGGTGACCGTCGACATCGACGTCGACGAGGACTTCGCGTCCATGTTCACCGAGGAATGGCCGAAGGCGCTCGGCGCACTCAAGCGGATAGCCGAGCGCTAAACCTCGACGGCGAGTTCGTAGACCTGTTCGGTCGGGTGGCCCGCCTTCTCATGCACCCGCATCACCGCTTCTTTCGAGGGTCCTGTCGACAGGCAGAAAACCTTGCCCGACTCGGGGTCCAGCCAGGCATGCTCGAAATGGACACCCTCTTCTGCCTCGATGGCGAGGTCGGCCGCGTGCGCCTCCGAAAGTTCGTCCTTCGTGACTCCGACAAAGCCGTCGTGCACATCCATGTATTGCGCCATGGGGCGCTCCCTTCTCGTGGTTGGTTCATCCAGCGTGCGCTCGCGCCCGGGGCGCTGCATCGGTCGTTCGACCGATCAAGCAAAATCTCCTCCTGAGGGGTCGTCGGTTCTAGAATTGCCGCATGACCGGGCCGAAGGCCCCGCTCGCCGGTCTCGCACGTGTCTGTCCGGTGCTTGTGGGGAGAGATGCAGAACTCGCCCTCGCCGTGCGCAGATGGGATGCCGCGCGCGAGGGAACCGGCCACGTCCTGCTGGTCTCCGGTGAGGCGGGAATCGGTAAGTCGCGCCTGCTGTCCGAGATCGTCGATCATGTCGGCACCGCCCGCAACATTTGCGCGCTCATCTTTCCGCGCGGCGCGGAGGCGGCCGGGGGCGTGCTGCTCGACCTCGCGGACGACCTGCGTCGAAGCGGGCTTCGCCCCGCGGCCGATGCTCTGCGTGCACGCCTCGTTGAGGAACCCGCCGGAACCGCGGAGACAACCAACCGCCGGCTCCTGGTCTCGGAGCTCAGCGGAATCCTCGCCGACCTCCTGGCGGAGAAGCCGACGCTGCTTCGCGTTGAGGATGCCCACTGGGCCGACGAGCTGAGCCTCGATGTTTTCGAGCGGGTTGCGTTAGCCGTGCCGCGCACCTCGAGCATGCTGGTCGTGAGCTACCGGAGCGACGAGCTCTACCCGCGCGCGCCACTGCGCCGCTGGCGCGCTCGGCTCCTTGAAAAGCGCCAGGCGGAAGAGGTGCGGCTGAACCGTCTCACGGCAGACAACATCGCGCGGATGGCAGAGTCCATCACCGGATCGACAGCCACTTCTTTGCTTGTCGAGTCGCTGTATGAGCGAAGCGACGGCATCCCGCTGCACGTTGAGGAGTTGCTCGCGGGGGCAATGCCAGGGGAAGTGCCGGAGACGGTCTCGGAATCCGTGCTCTGCCGTGTCGCCCAGTTGAACCCGGTGACGCAATCGGTTGTCCAGGCCGCCGCCGCGATCGGGCGATCCTTCGGCGTCGACCTGCTTGAGACGATTGTCGGCGAACCTCGCGAGGTAGTGGATGCCTCGCTTCGCGAGCTTGCGCAGAGTCACCTGGTCGTCGAGTGCCCGGGAGACAACATCTTCGACTTTCGCCACGCCCTCCTCAGGGATGCGATCCACAGCGACCTGCCGCCGCGTCGCAGGCAGTCGCTGCACGCGGCTGTCGCCGAGGCCGCGATCAGCGCCGGCTTCAGGGACTCCTTCATCTCCGATCACTTCGAGCTGGCCCTGCAGCCCGCCCGCGCCTACCAGCACGCGATAGCCGCAGCCGCGGATGCCGTGCGACTCTCGGCGCACCGGGAGGCCGCGCAGCTCTACCGCCGCGCCCAGCGCACACTTCCGCGATCCGTCGACCCGTCGGATCGTGCCGCGCTGTCCGCGAACCTGGCCGCGGAGCTGACGGCGACGGACGATAACGAGGCCGCCGCGACGCAACTGGTGACGGCGATCGGCATCTACCGCTCGCTGGGCAACGAGATTGCGGCCTCCGAACTCATCCCGCGCCTGATGGCCGCGGAGCATCTGCTCGGCGTGAGCCTGGATGCACGCGCCGCACGCGCGGCAGACGCGCTGGCTCGACTGGATTCGCTGGATTGCGCGGTTCCGGATCGCGTCCGTGCCGGCCTCTACGCCGCGCTCGCCGCCGCGAGCATGCTGCACCGTCCGCTCGATGATGCGATCGATTTCGGTGAGCGGGCCATAGCGCTCGCGACGGAGAACGACGCGCTGGTCGAGCGCACCGACATCCGGCTGACCCTCGGGTCGGTCCTGGTCTTCGCTGGTCGAATGGATGAGGGCTGGCGCATGCTCGAAGAGGCGAAAAACGCCAGCGAGCGAGCGGGTCTCGAGGCTCAGACTGCCCACGCCTACCGGATGATCGGTACGTCGGCATCCGTGCTGGTCGACTACGACCGCGCGGCGCACTGGATCTCCGAAGGGATTCGTTACACGGCAGGAACCGACCGCTGGGATGACCACCACCACCTGACGGCTCACCTCGGCCACGTCCAGTGGGCCCGAGGCGAATGGGGCGACGCAGAGCTGTCGGCCGGATCAGCCCTGGCCAACGGCGCTGGCAGCATGACGACTCAGATCACGGCGCTGACCGTGCTTGGATACCTCGCGTCCGGTCGGGCACAGCTGGCACGGGGGCACGCCTACCTGTCGGACGCGTGCGAACTCGGAGACCGCATGGGCGAACTGCAGCGAGTCCTGCCCGCCCTGTGGGGGCTCGCGGAGCTTGCCCTGCACGAGGGCGACGCCCCAGGCGCCGCGCTGCTCAGCGAACGCGCCTATCGGGAATCATCCGCGGTGGCGGATGCTGCATACCTGTTCCCCTTCGTCGTCACGGGAACGCGGGCGCTCCTCGCGCTGCACGACCCGGTGTTGGCGTTGGACTGGCTCGATCGCTGCTCCGAACTGGTGCGGCGTCGCAACATCCCCGGGACCCTGGCCAGCCTTGATCACGCCGCCGGGCTCATCCAGCTCGCCCGCGGCAACACCGGCAAAGCTCGTGCGTTCCTCGAATCCGCGCACAACTCGTGGACCGCAGCGGGCAGGTTCTGGGAGACCACGGCATCCAGTATCGACCTCGCACGCTGCGCCGCGGGATCGCGCCGACCGCACGATGCGGGGCTCCTGCTGCAGGCGGCCCGGACTGCTGCACTGGCAACCGGCGCGACCCTGCTGGTTGCCGAGATCGATGCTGCCGATCAGTCCATCCGCCCGGGTCGACCCGAATCGATTCTGAGCGCCCGCGAGTTCGAGGTGGCGCGGCTCGTTGCTTTCGGTGCCACCAATCGCGAGATCGCCCAAAGCCTCACTATCGCCCCGCGGACCGCCTCGTCGCACATCGAACACATCCTGGTGAAACTCGGAGTCGCCCGGCGCAGCGAGATCGCAGCGTGGGTCTCGCGAATCGACGCCTAACTGCTGCTACTCCTCGCCGATGTCCTCGTTCCAGAGTTCAGGGTGCGTCGTGATGAACTCGCCCATCATGCTGATGAGCTCAGGGTCGTTGATGACGGTGAGTTCGACGCCGTTCTCCGCCAGCCAGTCCTGGCCGCCGAGAAAACTCTGGTCCTCGCCGATGACGATGCGCCCGATCCCGAACTGGCGAACCAGTCCCGAGCAATACCAGCAGGGGGAGAGCGTCGTGACCATGACGGTGTCGCGATAACTCTTCTGGCGGCCGGCGTTGTGGAACGCATTCGTTTCGGCGTGCATCGCGGCATCGTCATCCTGAACACGCCGGTTGTGCCCGCTGCCCAGCAGCCTGCCGTCGGCGGAAAACAGCGCTGCACCGATCGGGATCCCGCCCTCTTCTGCACCGAGGCGAGCCTCGGCCGTTGCGACGGCGAGTTTTTCGGCGTCGGTCGCGTAAATCGCGTCGCTCACGCGACCTCGTCCGCAGCGTCCACGCCGATGACAACATCGGGAGTTGCCGAAAGCGGTCCGCCGAGTTTCGGCTTGAATGCCGTGAACAGCGCGTAGTACAGGATGCCCGCGAGCAGGAAACCGACCAGCGGCGTGTAGTCGCCGATGCCATTGAAGTCGGTCTTCGTCAGCGACGGGGCGACGAACAGGCCGTGGAAGAACACCTGGTTCGAGAACAGGATGATCGACACGGCACCGCCCACGACGAGTGCGATGATGCCGGACGGGTTGCGGTATTTTGCCGCGTCCGGCACGAGGCTGGCGATCTCGGTGCCACGGCGCAGGAACCGGTCGACGAGCACGATGCCCAGCCACGGCGCGATCCAATACGCAATGACCAGCAGGAAGTTCTCGTAGGTGAGGCTGAGCTGGCCGTTCAGCACGGCCGCGAGAGCGAGTACGAAGCCGATGATGCCAAACGCGAGCGCCACGATCGCGCGACGAAGCGCGAACGGAATTCTCACCCCGGCGGCCAGGAACGACATAGCACCCGAGTAAACGTTCAGGGCGTTCGCTGCAACGGCGCCAATGGCAATGGCGGCGAGAGCGAATCCGCCGAGCACCGGGCCGAGCGAATGAGTGAAGGTCGAGGTGGGGTTCGCTCCGTCGAAAGTGATGGTTGCCGCAGCGGCGCCAGCCGCCATCAGCACCGTGCAGGAAATGAAGTTGCCGAGGCCAGCCGACCACGCGATGGCCTTGCTGCTTGCGGACTTCGGCAGGTAGCGGCTGTAGTCGGCGGCGTACGGGTTCCAGCCGGCGGCGTATCCAAAGGCTGCGGCCGCGGTCAGTGTGAATCCGGCCCAGGTGAAACCGCCACCCTTGACCGGTGCGCTGACATTCGCGTTCAGGAAGATGACGATCGTTGCCACCACGAAAATGACGCCGAGCACGACGCTGGCGTAACGCTCAAACAACTGCACGAGATCATGGCCGACGAATGCGACGGCGACTTCGGCCACGACGACCACCAGCAGCGAAAGCCAGGCGGGCATCCCGGTCAGGGCGGTCAGAGCCAGCGCGCCGCTGACCGAGTTGACGGTGAACCAGCCGAGCCCGGCCATGATCGTGTTGATTGCGGCGGGAAGGATGTTGCCCCGCTTGCCGAATGCGGTGCGGCTGAGCACCAGCTGGGCCAGCCCCTCGCGCGGTCCCCATGTGGAGAGGATCCCCTGCGACGCTGCTCCGAGCGCGTTACCCAATACCAGCGCGGCCATCGCCTGCCAGAACCCCAGGCCGAAGAAGGCAACAGCGATCATCCCCACGAAAATGGTCGCGAATTCGAGGTTCGGCGCTGACCAGGTGGCGAAAAGCTGCTTCGGGGAGCCATGGCGACGGTCTGCGGGAATAGCTTCGATGCCGCCGGGTTCGATCGAAGTGGCCTTTACGGGGGAGGCGAGGGTGGCGTTTGTCATGCAGGAATCTTAGGAGCGCGCGCGGGTCGGTCGGAGCGAAACTCGGCACTCTTCACACGGTGTTTACAAATGGTGCTTTTCACCCCCGCGTTCGCGGCCGGGGGACTGTGGCCCTCATTTTGGGTTGGGCTTTCTCTGGCCCCAACGGCTCGTCCCGCGTGGCAAAGCCGGGCATCCGCCGTAGGATTTGGGCATGGCAGATGACGACACGCGCAGTGGCGGGCCGGAAGTGCCGTTCGTGCCGCCCGGACCGCGACGCTCCACCTATACGCCGCCGACAGGTGACGCCGAAAGCGTCGAGTCGGCATCCCGCATCTTTGACGATGACGATATCGCCGCCGCAATGGCAGCGGAACTCGCTCGCGTGGCCTCGGGTCCGATCCCGATCATCCGGCCAGAGGCCCAGCCGCCGGTAACGCCGGAGGCCGCGCCACCCTCCTACTTCGCGCCGCCGGCCACGGTGCCCAGCGCGCCCATCGATCCGGATGCGTACCGCGGCGCGCCCGCGCCCACCGTGCCCGCGGCGGACGTTCCTCCGCCCCCGGGATACGAGTCGTCGGTTCCGCGGACTTCAGCGGCCAGCCCGGCTCCCGGCCCTCACCCGCCTTTTGACGCGCCATCCATCGCCCACCCGCCAGTAGAGCCGCCCGTTTTCGCACCGGACGGTCGCCCGCTGCGGCGATCGCTCGACGACGAAGAACTGCAGACTTCACTGCAGCAGGAGACCGACAAGCCGGGTGGGACGCTGGATGCTCTCGCCTCTCTCCAGCAGCAACTCGCCTTGCGCGAGCAGGAAGCCCGGGCGTTCGCGGACTGGGAAAACACGATGCGTGCCCAGGGCACCCCCGAAGCGATCGCACATGTCGAAGAAGTGCGCTCAGAGTTCGAAGGCGTCGTGAACACGTCATCCGTGCCGATCGTGCCGAACGATTTCGCCGCGCCCGCCGCGCCTCCGGCGGCCCCGGCGGCCGAGCCGCAGCCATTCGAGCCGCAGTCATTTGAGCCGACCGCGGATGCGCCTGCCGATTTTGCACCCTCGTCCCCCCGGAACACCGATGGATCCAACTTCGAAGACCTGCTGAGCGGTGCCGACGACAGAATCCACAACCTCGATGGCCAGCCCGTCGCCTGGCCGGCGGCGCCGAATTCCGCACCCGCATGGCAGCCACAGGAGCCCGCGAACGAAGCGAGTGCAGCGCCTGTGGATCCGGTGGTCCCCGCCTGGGAGGTCGCGCAGGAGCAGTCCGCGCCACCACCCGCGTGGAACGCCGAGCCGGAGCAGGCCGCACCTGCCGTGTGGAATGCCGAGCCCGAGCAGGCCGCATCACCCGCCTGGAACGCCGAGCCAGAGCAGGCCGCACCACCCGCCTGGAACGCTGAGCCGGAGCAGGCCGCACCACCCGTGTGGAACGCCGAGCCGGCACAGCCTGCCGCTCCCGCCTGGGATGCGCAGCCGGAGCAGACACCGCCAGCACCCGCGTGGAACGCTGAGCCGGAGCAGGCCGCATCTCCCGTGTGGAATGCCGAGCCAGAGCAGGCCGCACCTGCCGCTTGGAGTGCCGAGCCAGAGCAGGCCGCACCTGCAGCCTGGAACGCCGAGCCAGAACAGCCCGCTGCGCCAGCTTGGGACGCGCAGCCGGAGCAGCCGGCAGCGCCGGAGCAACCAGCGCCTCCCGTGTGGGTCGAGCCGACCGCTTCTTCACCCATCCCGCCGCCAGCGTGGAATGTCGAGCCGCCGGCATCCGCTCCGGCACCCCCGTGGGGCTCCGACCCGATCCAGCCGGCTTCGGATGCCGCGCCGGAGCAGCCCGCTGCGCCAGCCTGGGACGCACCCGCCGCCGCTGCGCCGTCATGGAGCGATCCGGTGCCACCCGCCCCGTTCAGCGACTTCTTTCCCGAGCCTCCCGCAGAGCCCGTGGCGTCCGCGCCACAACCCGTCGAGCAGGACCCGTTCGACCTGTCCGCGTTCGCGATGCCGGCGACTCCTGTCGTCGAGCCCGAGGGGGAGACCGAGACGGTCGTCGATTCCGCGCGCGAGGCGGACGTAAACCCGTTCGCGGAGCCAGACCCGTTCTCCAACCCGGCTTTCACGATTCCGTCCTTCCCCCTGGCTCCGCCGCCACTGGTGGAGCCGACCGAACCGGCGGCAGCACCTTTCGACGGTTCCGCGTTCGACAGCCCGTTCGACAGCCCGGCATTCGATGGTTCCGCGTTCGTAACGCCGCCTGTCGATCAGCAGCCCGTCGCACAACCACCGTTCACGCCACCGCCGTTCGCCGAGCCCGTGCCGCAGCCCGCTTCGCCCGCGCAGCACTCCGACGATGAGCCCCCGACGATGGATTCGCTGTTCGGCGCGCTGTCATCGACGGGTGAGCAGCCGGCCGAGAGCGCCCCCGCTCCCTTCGGCGACTTCGCGCCGTTGGGCGCCGACTCGCAGGCGCCTGCGCCGGCAGCCGTGCAGCCCCCGCCCACCGAGGTGCTGCCGCCGAGTGAGATCCCGGATGTTCCGCCCAGCCTGCCCGTGGATGGTCCGGTGCCGACGACGGCATCCGCTCCGCCCCCCGCAGACGAGGCGGCTCCATTCCCTTTCGTCTCGGGCCGCGCCGACCTGACATTGACAGGCGCCGCGGCCGGAACCGAAACACCTGAGTCTGACCCGAACTTCGAGCCAGTCCTCCCGGCTGACTCCCTTACGGAGCAGGCGGAAGTCGATGCGCCCGTCGCCGCGGCGATAGCCGCGGAGCCGGTTATTGCGGCGCATCCGAGAGCATTCGTCGTCGAGCCGGTCGGCTTGGAGCCGACGCCGCTGGACCAGCGGGTCGGGCGGGCCGCACGGCTGTTCTGGATGTGGTTCGCAACAAACGCTTCCGTGGTGAGTGTCGGGTTCGGCGGACTTGTTTTCGCTCTCGGCATGAGCCTTCGGCAGTCGATCGTCGCAACGTTGGCGGGTGTGGCCCTGTCATTCCTGCCCCTCGGACTCGGCACTCTGGCGGGGAAACGCAGCGGAATGCCGACGATGGTCATCTCCCGTGCGACCTTCGGCGTAACGGGCAACGTGCTTCCGGCGATCTTCGGGCTCGTCAGTCGCTTGTTCTGGGGCGCCGTACTGTTGTGGGTGCTCGGCAGCGGGGCCGCGAGCATCCTCACCGGCGCGTCCTTCTCCGGTGGCCTGACCCAGCAGCAATTGACGCTGGCAATAGTCGTCGTCGGATTCTTACTCGCGGCAGTCATCGCCTTCTTCGGCTACGGGCTCATCGCTCGCATCCAGCTCGCCATCAGCGTCGTCGCGGCCGTGCTCGGCATTGGCTTCGTCGCGCTGACGTGGCATTGGGTCAGCTTTCCCACGGCACTCACGGTGGGCGACGGCCCCTGGATCCTGGTCGTGACCGGCGGAGTGCTCGTATTCAGCTTCGTCGGGCTCGTCTGGGCGAACAGCAGTGCGGACCTCGCCCGCTACCAGCGCCCGGGGTCCTCCGGTGGCGGCTCGATGCTGTGGGCGACGTTCGGTACGGCGTTGCCGAGCTTCCTGCTCATCGCCTACGGTGCGGTGCTCGCCGCATCCGACCCGCGGATCGCGGCTGGCCTCCTCGCCAACCCGATGGACCAGCTCGGCCGCCTGCTGCCGGTCTGGTATCCGGTGCCGCTGGTGCTGGCGACCGTTCTCAGCCTGCTCTCCGGCGTGGTGATCTCGGTCTACTCGGCTGGCTTTGCGCTGCAGGCGACTGGCCTGAACCTCAAGCGCCCGCTCTCGGTTGTGGCCACAGGCGTTCTGCTCCTGGCCATCGCCGCCGGGCTGGCGCTCACCGTGACCGACTTCACGTCGCTGTTTCGTGACTTCGCGACGACGCTCGCGGTGCCGATCGCAGCGTGGGCAGGCATCTTCGCCGCCGAGATGATGATTCGCAATCGCCGCTTCGATTCCGTTTCGCTGCTGCGCCGCGGTGGCGTTTACGCCGACGTGCGATGGGTCAACCTGATTGCACTGGTCGTGATCACGATCATCGGCCTGGGGCTGACGAGCGCGACGGTGGCTGGACTCGGTTGGGAGGGCTACCTGTTCACGGCTCTCGGCATCCCATTGACAGGCGAGGTGGCGGGTACGGACCTCGGCGTTCTGGTCGCACTCGTGCTTGGCCTCATCGTCCCCGTCGTCGCGGGAGTTCCGGCCATCCGCAGGCAGGAAAGCGCGGAGCGCGCGCCCGAATAGACTGGGCGGGTGTCCCCAACCGTTGCCGATGTCGTCGCCGTCGCGGAGGCTCTCTGGCCTTCTTCGGGTGCTGAGGCGTGGGATGCGCCGGGCCTGTTGGCCGGGGATCCGACGTCAGGGGTTTCCCGCATCCATCTCGCGGTCGATGCCGTTCTCGACACGGCGGATGAGGCGCTCTCGACCAATGCGGACCTGCTCCTCGTTCACCACCCCCTCCTGCTGCGTGGCGTGACATCTGTCGCCGAGGACCGGTACAAGGGTGCCGTTGTCTCGCGCCTCATCCGCGGCAATTGTGCGCTGCTGGCCGCCCACACCAACGCGGATGTCGTGGAGACCGGTACTTCAGCCGTCTTCGCCGCGGCGCTTGGCCTCAGCTCCGTGCGTCCGATCACCGCGGGAACCACTCCCGACCGGGGAATCGGACGGGTCGGACGGCTCACGGAACCGACCACGCTCGGCCGACTCGCGCGGCAGCTGGGGGAGTTGCTTCCCGCGACGGCGGGCGGCATCCGCGTCTCTGGAGAGTACGACCGGGTCGTGTCAACGGTGGCGCTCTGCGGGGGAGCGGGAGACTCGCTTCTGCGCGAGCCAGCCGTCCTGCGGTCAGACGTGTACATCACCTCCGACCTGCGCCATCATCCGGCGTCCGAATCGCGCGAAAATGCGCGAGTTGCCGGTGGCCCGGCCCTTATCGACGTTTCGCACTGGGCCAGCGAGTGGCTATGGCTGACGGTTGCCGCGGAGCAGCTGCGCGAAGCCCTTCCCGACCTCGACGTCACCGTGAGCGACCTGCGCACCGATCCGTGGGACTTCGTCGTCGTACAGTGACTCCCACGCAACAGCTCCAAGAGAACAGGTAGACATCCATGGCCCTCACAGCCAGTCCAGACGACCAGGCGCTGCTTCTTGACCTGCAGGCGCTCGACACCAAGCTGCAGCAGCTCGCCTACCGCGCGAAGAGCCTGCCGGAGCACGCCGTGCTGCAGGGGCTGGCGAGCGAGTCCGCGGCGCTCGTGCTCGCGCAGGCCGAGCAGAGTGGTGCCCTCGAAGACGCCCGGCTCGAGTTGAGCCGCGTGGAGTCCGATGTCGCCATCGTCGAGGCACGCATCGCCCGCGACCGCGAGCGGCTGCAGTCGACTTCGTCCGTGAAGGATGTCGCCGCCTTCGAACAGGAAATTGCCGCCCTCCACAAGCGTCAACTCGATCTCGAGGAGATCGAACTCACGGTGATGGAGCGTGTGGAAGAGCAGAACGCCATCGTTGCCGCGACAGCCACGCAGCTGGCGGCTCTCAGCGGGAAGATCGCCGAGGCCGAGGCCGCGCGGGACGCGGCGATGAAGGAGATCGACGCGGAGCGCAGCAACGCAACCGCGAACCGCTCCACCATTGCCGCGAAGGTGCCGACAGACCTGCTTGCCCTCTACGAGAAGCAGCGCGACCGCTACGGGGCCGGTGCCTCCCTGCTGCGCGGGGGAGTCTCCCTCGCGAGCGGCGTCGCGCTCAACCAGTCAGACATGGTGGTCATTCGCGCGGCAGCTCCGGACGAGGTTCTGCTCTGCCCTGACTCGAGCGCCATCCTCGTGCGCACGGCGGAGTCCGGCCTCTGACTCATCGCCCCGTCGCACCCGGTAGGCTCGTCCCTGCAAACGGGTCGATGAGACGGTCGCGTTAGCTCGCAAGAGCTACCGAGGAACGTCCGGGCTCCACAGAGCAGGACGGTGGGTAACACCCACCCGGAGCAATCCGCGAGAAAGTGCAACAGAAAGCAGACCGCCACGGGCTTCGGCCCGGGGTAAGGGTGAAACGGTGGTGTAAGAGACCACCAGGGGCCCGAGTGATCGGGCTCGCTGGGTAAACCTCGTCCGGAGCAAGGTCAGACAGGGAACGTTTAAGGCTGCTCGCCCAGTTCCCGGGTAGACCGCTAGAGGTGTGCGGCAACGTACATCGTAGATAGATGACCGTCGATGACGCCATCGGTGAAATATCCGGTGGTGTCGGGACAGAACCCGGCGTACGGTCGGCCCGTTTGCCTCGCTCCGCCTCGGTGGTGCCTCGTAGCTACGGCGCCAGGATGGTGGGGCGGCTCAGCCCCATTGAACGATGCATGCCGGGCGTAGCGCGCAGTTCGCCGTCGACGTCTACAGTGAGAACGTCGACGGCCCAGTGCTCGGTGGCGAAGTCCAGAAAAGGCCCGCCGCCGGAAATGATCGCCGTCGCGAGCACATCGGCGGTCACGATGTCGTCGGCGAGGACGGTCGCCTGGACGATCCGCGCCGAGTCCGTCGCGTCGGCGAGCCAGATGTGCTCCCCGCGCTCGGAGATTCCGGATGTCGCGGCAGCCCGACGGCCTGCCGGGAGCGTCACCGTCGCAAGCAGTTGCGCCCGGTCGCTCGGGTCGACGATGCCGACGACCCACGGAACTGCCGGCTTCCCGCCGGTGGCCACATCTCCGCCGACGTTGAGGCACCAGGAACCCTCAGGCTCCTCATTGAGGCGTGAGGCCGCCTCCTCCATCGCCCAGGCCTTCACGATTCCCGACAGGTCGAGCACGCCGTCGGGACGGTGCGGGGTGAACGCCCCCCTCGTCGCGGATCGCCATTCAAGGCTCGCTGCGTACACCTCGGTGAGTTCCGCGCTCGCGTCGGTCAGGCGCAACGCCCCCGACGCGATCCGGCTGAGTTCCGATGTCGGGGAGTAGAGGCTGAACCGCTCGTCGTATCGCCGGAAAATGCCCGTCACCTCGAGCACGACGGCCTCCTGATCGCCAGTCCCCTCGATTTCCAACGACACGACCGTGCCCATCGTCGGAAATACGTGGCGCATGGTTACAGTCCGGCCTTGTCGATCGCCGACTGGAGCGACTGCAGGTAACCGTCTGACGTGTAGGTCGCCCCGCCGACGCTCGCGACCTTCGCCGACTGCGCAGAGAGCACCTCGGATCGAAGGATGGGCACGGCGTAGTTGCTGATCTGCTGCGAACGGCCGTCCGCATTTGTCAGTTGCAGGGGTTTTACGTCACTGATCTTGCCGTTGGAAACGACGATAGCCACCTGCATCGGCCCGAATTCGGTTTGAACCGTCGTGCCGTTGTAGGTGCCGTCCTTCGACGAGGCGCTCGAGGACGACGAGGTCGACTTCGATTTCGAGCTCGTGGACCCGGTGGAACTGGTTGTGGAGCCGGCTGTCGAGTCGGTGGACGCAGCGCCGGTCGCACCACCCGTGGTGGCGCTGGCGCTGGCCTGGCTGGCGGCGATGGTGGCCGCATTTCCGGCCTGCCATCCGATAACGAGAACGGCGATTGATGCGAAGATACTGCCGAGTACGGTGCGAGTTTTCACCAGTCGAACCTTTCTGTGTGTACCTGGTGGGCGTTGATGCCCGATCGGAGCACCTCCGCTTCCACGAGGTCCGTCCATGCCTGCGGGCCGCAGATGAAGACATCCGAGTCGTTGAGCCAGGGGAAGATGGAGCGCAGGGTCACGCCGCGTGAGGCATCGGCCGAGGCCATCCACTGGGGGGCGCGGCGCGAACGCGGACCGATGGTCGTGTACAGCTTCGCCCCCTTGCTCGTTGCCAGTTCCTGCATCTCGTCCCAGAGGTAGGTTTCGTCCTCGGTAGACGCGCGAAGCAGGATCGTTGCCTCACCCGGCCCGAGCGTGGAGTGCTCCAGCAGGGCGCGAACGGGCGTGATGCCGATGCCAGCCGCGATGATGGCGAGCTTCGGGGCGGTGCGGGCAGCATCCGTGAACAGGCCGTACGGTCCCTCAAAACTGACGAAGGTGCCGCGGGGCACTCTGCCCAGCTGTTTGCTGCCGGTACCCAGATCACGCACGGTGATGCGCGCCGCCGAGTCCGTCGGTACGGCAGACAATGAGATCGGATGCGCGTGCCACCAGGTGCGAGGGGTCCAGAACCGCCAGACGAAGAACTGCCCGCCCGACGATTCGAGGGCGCGGAGCGAGTTCCCCCGGAGGTGGATCGAGACGACGCCCGGTGCGATTTTTTCGACAAGATCGACTCGCAGCCGGTGACGGAGGGTCGAGACAACGGGTTCGACAAAGCGGAAGGTGATGATCGAACCAAGCGCGAGAACGTAGAGCGCAATCCAGTACACCCGCTGTGCGGTTCCCTGCGCGAGCACACCGCCGACGCTCAACTGGTGCGGAAGCGCGAACAACACGGCGGCGTAGCTCAGGAGGTGCACGATGTGCCAAGCCTCGTAGCTGAACTTGCGGCGCACCGCGACCAGTGAGGTCACGACGACGGCGATCAACAGGCCGGTCCCGAGAAACGCGATCGGCATGTCGGGGGTGTTCCACAGCGACACGGTTTGTGCCACAAGGTCGACGTGCGCGGTAGCCGCGTACCCCAGCAGCAGCAGCACAGCGTGCGCCAGGATGAGGTACAGCGCCGGCTTGCCGAGCGCACGATGCAGGGCCATTGCCCTGTCGTGCCCGATCGCGCTGTCGATCGCGGGCACGCGGGCCGCCAGAACGAGCATCGCGAGGATGAAGTCCGTACCGATCAGGCCGGTCACGATGCCAAGACTGGTAACGATGGCGGCGGGCGTCGAGAAGAGCTTCGCGCCGCCGGTGAGGAGGTAGAGCGCGGCCGCGAGCGCTCCGGATGCCCAGAAGCCGATAACGAGCAGGTCAGAGCGGATGGCGCGTCGACGATAGCTGGACCGGCGGCTCGCCGCTGAACGCGCTGCGGACACGGTCGTGGGAAGCGTTGCCGCTCTCTTTGCCGTTGCGCTCGCCATGTTCCCGCTCCATACGACCCGCCGCTGGTGGCGAGTACCTATTCAGAATGGGTGTGGTGCCTATGTACCCCCTTGGAACGGAGGCGCACCGGCGTGTGACTTCTCACATCTTCGGCAGGACGATTTCCACTTCGAGGCCGCGATCACGATTGCGCAGCAGCGCCGTTCCTCCCGCCGCCACGACGATGGCGTGCACGAGTGCAAGGCCCAGACCGCTGCCGCCGGTGGCAGAGGTTCGGGAGTCATCCGGGCGGGCAAATCGTTCGAACGCGCGGGGGATGAAGTCGGCGGGCATGCCCGGTCCGTCGTCCGTCACGACCAGCCGGACGCTGGTTCTTGTCACGTGCAGGCTCGCCTCGATAGCTCCTCCCGTTGCGACCGCGGCGACCGCGTTGGACAACAGGTTGTCGCAGATTCGACCGAAGGCCCCGGCGTCAATGGCCACGCGGCCGGCGTCTTGTCCGGGCTGGTCGATAGAGAACGTCACCTCAACGCTGCGCGGGAGCGCAACCAGCCGCGCTCGATCGACAGCGGAAAGCAGCTCGGAGGTGAGCTCATCGGTCGAGGCGGAAGCAGCGCCCGATGCCCCAGCGTCGAGGCGAGACAGTTCGAGCAGGTTGTCTGCCAGCGACGACAGGCGCGCAACCGACCATTCGGCCGAGACGATCTGCCGCTCCAGCTCAGCCGCGTTCCCGAAATCATCATGGGCGAGTTCGAGTTGGGTTCGGAGCGCGGCCAGTGGTGTGCGCATCTCGTGGGCGGCATCCGAAACAATCTGCTTCTCCCGCTGGGTCGACTGGCTGACGCGGTCGAGAAAGTCGTTCAGCGTGCGCGCCAACTCCGCCAGTTCGTCGCGTGCTTCGCCGATGGGCAGTCGCACGTCCTGGTCGTCGACCGAGAGTGTTTCGGCCCGGGTTCGAAGCCGCGCCACCGGTCGCAGGGCGGCGGACGCAAGCAGCCAGGATGCGACCGCGAACCCGGCCAGCAACACCAGCAGGCTGATCAGCAGCACACGGTCGAGCCCGCTCAAAGCCAAGTCGGTGGGCTCTTCACTTCGCGCGGCCCACATCGACCAGGTGCCCGCTGAGGTGTTCACCCGATATCCGACGACGACGAACCGCACGTTCTCGTCGGTTTTGGTCGTGAATTGCTCGTTTGCGGCCGGTCGGCCGTTCACCACGAGATGGATGTCGTGCGGCATGGTGTTCACCTGCACGGCACCGCTCGGGCTCCGCACATACACGAGCGAGCCGTTGGCCGGGGGGTCGACCGGTTCCAGCGGCTGGGAGAGCACATCCTGTCGGAACGACGCAAGGTCGGCCTCCGCGAGAGTCGTGTTCACGGCCGTGAGGAGCCCGTCGACCTGGATGCGGATGATCGCGAACGCGAGGGTAAACAGCAGCACCGCGACGAGCAGGCTGCCGATCGTAATTCGGGCGCGAACGCTGAGCCGACGCACGAGCTAGTCCTCTCCGGTCTCGGAAAGGCTGTATCCAGCGCCTCGCACGGTGTGGATGGCCACTCCCGCCGCCTGCGGGTCGATCTTTCGCCGAAGGTAGCTCACGTACTGGTCGACGACCGTCGGATCGATGTGGTGCGTGGTGCCCCACACCTCCTCGAGAATCTCGGCTCGACTGACGACCTCGCCCGCTCGAGAGGCCAGAAGCCGCAGCAGGGAGAACTCTTTGGTACTCAGCGGGAGCGGCTTGCCGGACATCGTGCCACGCACCGATTGAATATCGAGCTCGAGGGTGCCGATCCGGATGACCGACTTCAGCGAGGCAGAATCACGGCGGACCAGGGCCCGGATGCGTGCGCTCAATTCCGCGAAAGCGAAGGGCTTGGTCAGGTAGTCGTCCGCCCCGGCGTCCAGGCCATAGACGCGATCCTCGATAGCGTCGCGCGCGGTAAGCAGGAGCACCGGCAGCAGGTTGCCGCTGTTGCGCAGGTGCCGACAGATCTCGAACCCGGTCATCTGGGGGAGCATCACATCAATGGCCGCTGCGGCAAACTCGGTCGTCTTCGCCGCGATGAGGGCGTCTACCCCATTGGTGACCCACTCCACCTCATAGCCCTCCGCGGTCAGGCCGCGGTCGAGCAGGCGTCCCATCGTTTCGTCATCTTCCACAACGAGAATTCGGGCGGTCATCTCAGCTCACCGTGCGGTTCGCGCTGGTCGGTGTGGGGTGCTCATCCTCATACCCAACCACGTCTTCCCCTGGCTTGGGGACAGGCGCGATCAGCGGCGCGATTCGAGACTCGAGCCTGAAGCCGAGTAGCTAGACGATGCCGCTGGTGTTGAGCAGCGTGCCGACCAGGAACGTCGCGGTCAGGGCGAGCGCGCCTCCGACCAGCACGCGAATGGTGGGACGCAGAACCGGGCTGCCGCCGATCTTCGCGCTGGTCGCACCGGTGATCGCAAGCGCGACGAGCACCGCTGCGAAGGTCACCGGGATGCGGATGGGCGCGGGCGGCAGGAGGATCGCGAGCATCGGGAGGATCGCCCCGAGAGTGAAGGCGACCGCGGATGCAATCGCGGCGTGCCAGGGGCTCGCCACGTCATCCTCGTCGATGTTCAGTTCGGCCTGCAGGTGCGCTGCCAGCGCGTCGCGTTCGGACAGTTCGGCTGCCACCTGCTGCGCCGTTTCCGGGGTCAGGCCCTTGGCCTCGTAGAGGCCGGCAAGCTTGGCGAGTTCGCGCTCTGGATGCGTGGCCAGGGCCTCCCTTTCGCGTGCGATGATCGCGCGCTGGCTGTCACGGGCGCTGCTCACCGAGACGTACTCGCCGAGCGCCATCGAGACAGCGCCACCGACGAGGCCGGCCAGTCCGGCAATCGCAATGGGCACGATTCCGGATGTCGCTCCCGCGACTCCGACGACAATCGCCGCCACCGAGACGATGCCGTCATTCGCACCGAGAACCCCGGCGCGAAGCCAGTTCAGGCGGCTCGCGATGCCCGGAGCCTGGCGCGGCTCCTCGCGGGCGAAGAGCTTGGCGACACCGTGGGGCAGAACTGACATTCTGCAAGCAAAGCACTCCGCCGTGCGCTGCGCTAGCGAGGAAAGGCTGCCCTATTCTGCTCTGCCGGAAGCCGAACGGGCACTCCGCCCGCAAGCCACACGCTCGAGTCAGGAGCGGGGGTGCTCGGCGATCGGCGTCTTGGCCGGGGTGGAGAAATCGTCTCGGATCGCGAGCGCCGCAGCGCCCATGATGCCGGCGTTGTTGCGCAGCTGTGCCGGCACGATCTTGGTGTCGAGCTTCAGCAGCGGCAGGAAGTCCTCGAACTGCTTGGAGACGCCGCCGCCCACGATGAACAGGTCGGGGTGGAACAGCGCGATGAGATGCTCGTAGTAGGACTGCAGGCGCTGCGCCCACCGCTCCCAACTGAGGTCGTTCTTCTCCTTGGCATGGTACGAAGCGCGCTTCTCGGCATCCTTGCCGTCGACCTCGATGTGCCCGAGTTCGGAGTTCGGAACGAGAACGCCGTTGTAGATCAGCGCCGAACCGATGCCGGTGCCGAGCGTGGTGAGCAGGATGAGCCCCGGCACGCCCTTCGCGGCGCCGTATCGCACTTCGGCGACGCCCGCGGCATCCGCGTCGTTGACGAAGTGGATGTCGCGGCCAAGGGCCTTCTCGAACAGCTTCTCGGCTTCCAGCCCGATCCACTTCTTCGAGACGTTGGCCGCAGACAGCGTGGTGCCATGCACGACCACGGCGGGAAAACACACGCCGACGGGAACGGAATCGTCGACCTTGAGCGACGCGATGAGCTCGACGACCGTCTGCACGATCGCATCCGGTTCGCCGCCCGCCGGGGTCGGCACCTTGATCCGGTCGCTCAGCAACTCACCTGTGTCGACGTCGACGAGCGCGCCCTTGATTCCGGTTCCGCCAATGTCGATACCAACTGCTGTGGTCATGCGTATGTCCTTGCTCGTTGTGCGCTCATTGGTGAATTGAATCTACGGGAGCGTGAGAATTTCGGCGCCCGATTCGGTGACGACGAGGGTGTGTTCGAACTGCGCGGTGAGACTCTTGTCGCGAGTGGTGACTGTCCAGTCGTCCTCCCACATCTCCCACTCGAAGCCGCCAAGGGTCAACATCGGCTCGATGGTGAACACCATTCCGACCTCCATCACGTCGGCAAAGTTCGGCGCCGCGTCGTAGTGGGGGATGATCAGCCCGGAGTGGAACGCCGTACCGACGCCGTGGCCGGTGAAGTCGCGCACCACGCCGTAGCCAAACCGTTTCGCGTAGGACTCGATGGCTCGTCCGATGACGTTTACCTGTCGTCCGGGCGCCACGGCCTTGATGCCCCGCGCCAGCGCCTCCCGGGTGCGGTCGATGAGATCGACAGCTTCCTGGCTCGCGTTTCCGGCGATGAAGGTCTTGTTCAGGTCGCCGTGCACTCCGTTTTTGAACGCGGTGATGTCGATGTTGACGATGTCGCCGTCCTCGATCACCGTGTCGTCAGGGATGCCGTGGCAAATCACCTCGTTGAGCGACGTGCAGCAGGACTTCGGGAATCCGCGGTAGCCGAGGGTGGACGGGTATGCGCCGTGCGCGACCAGGAATTCGTGGGCGATCGCATCCAGTTCATCGGTGCTCACTCCCGGCCGGATGGCCGCGCCGACCGCTTCGACGGCTTGCGCGGCGATGCGGCCGGACTCGCGGATGAGTTCGATCTGGCCGGAGGGGTAGATATCCGAGCCGGTGAATTCCGTCGGGCCAGGGCGACCCACATACTCCGGGCGCGGGATGCTCGCGGGCACCGGTCGAGCGGGGGAGATGCGGCCCGGGGTGAGGTGTCCATTGGAATCCCGAGGCATAGGATCGATTTTAGTTGGCGAAGGAGCACGCAATGACGCAGTGGTGGTACAACCACAAGACCGGCGAGGTCGAAGAGGGCGCGCAATCGCTCGGCTCGGACCGCGATGGCCCGTTCGACAGTCGCGAGGATGCAGCGCGCGCTCCGGAGATCATCGCCGAGCGAGCCCGCAAATGGGCCGCGGAGGATGCGTCCGCCGACGACTGAGCACTGCCGCTAGCGCCCACCCAGGGCGCCTGCGCGCGGGCGCCGTTGTCCCGGGCGCAAAGGCGGTCACTCGTCGTACGAGTGCTCGGGGCCCGGGTAGCTGCCGGAGTCGACATCCGCGCGGAACGCGGTCACGGCATCCGTGAGCACCCCGGCGAGGTTGGCGTACTGCTTGACGAACTTCGGGATGCGACCGGTCGTGAGCCCGGCCCAGTCGGTCCAGACGAGAAGCTGACCGGTGGTGTGCGGGCCTGCGCCGACGCTGATGGTGGGAATCTTCAGCTGCTCGGTGACCTGGCGGGCGGCCTCGGCCGGCACCATCTCCAGCACAACCGAGAACGCGCCGGCATCCTCCACCGCGTGCGCATCGGCGAGAAGCTGCTCGAGCTGTGCGCCACGGCCCTGGATCACGTGGCCGCCCAGCCCGTGCTCGCTCTGCGGCGTGAATCCGATGTGGGCCATGACGGGGATGCCCGCGGAAACGATCCGCCGGATCTGTTCTGCGCTGCGCACGCCACCCTCGAGCTTGACCGCGTGGGCGCCCGTCTCCTTCATGAAGCGGAAAGCCGTATGCAGGGCCTCATCTGCGCTGGTCTCGTATGAACCGAACGGCATGTCGGCGACGACGAACGCCCGATGAGCTGCGCCCGCGACAGCGCGAACCAACGGGATCAGCTCGTCGACGGTGATCGGAAGAGTCGTGTCGTAGCCGTACACGTTATTGCCCGCGGAGTCACCCACGAGCAGGAAGTCGATTCCGGCAGCATCGAAAATGGACGCCGTGAGCTGGTCATAGCTCGTGAGCCCCGTGATCTTGATGCCCTGCTCTTTCGCATTCTGAAAGTGTCGGGTGCGGACCTTTTTCGGGCCCGCTGGGGCCGACTGCTCTGCCATGGGCCAAGTCTAGGCTGGCGGATGTGTTCGCATACGTGGAGACCGGCGTCAACCTGGCGACCATCGGCGGTGTCGCCGCGTGGTCATTCGACCTTGCGCACTGGGGCGTGGCCGGGCAGGGCCGCACCGAGGCCGCCGCTGTTGCCGAACTCGAGCGCCTGACTGGCCAGCCGGTAGACGTCGTCGTCGAGCGCATCGACGGCGACGAGCGGGCGTTCGACCGCGACCGGATGCCGGCCACCGCCGCCGAGCGAGCCATCACCATGGCGATCCTCGCCGCCGCCCGCAGCGAAACGCTCGCCCTCTTCGACGCCGCCACAGACGAGCAGCTCGACTGGGAGGATCCGCACCGGCACCCCAACAACTCGGCGAGCGGGCAGACGCCGCGGCAACTGTTCCAGCACATTGCCGATACCGAGAGCCGCGATTACCTTCCGGCGCTCGGGCTGGCCCGCCGGGAGCCGACCGAAGACCTGCGAACCGAACTCGCGGCATCCGCCGTGCACGTCCGCGCGGAACTGCTTGCCCTGCCCGATCATCCGCTTTCCAACATCTCGGGTGGCGAAGAGTGGACGACGGTGAAGCTGCTCCGGCGCCTGGCCTGGCACGAGCGCGGTCAGCTGGCGACCATCCGCCAGCTGCTGCAGGGCGCTAGACCGTCGGCCGGTAGGTGATCGGCAGGCGACGGTCGCGACCGAACGCCATCCCGCTGATCTTGGGGCCGATCGCACCCTGTCGCCGTTTCCATTCGGAATGGTCGACGAGCTTCGTGACGAAGTCGACCGTCTCCTCATCGAAACCGAGGGCGATGACATCCTCGCGACCGAGCGCGCGGGTGACGTATGCGTCCAGAATCGCGTCGAGAACCTCGTAGGGCGGCAGGGTGTCCTGGTCGGTCTGGTCGGGCCGAAGCTCGGCGCTGGGCGGCTTCTCGATCGAGTTCACCGGAATCGGGGGAGTCTCATCGCGCGTAGCGGCGAACGCATTGCGCCAGCGCGCCAACTCCCAGACGAGCAGCTTCGGAACGTCTTTGATGGGAGCGAATCCACCGGCGGAATCGCCGTAGATGGTCGAATAGCCCACCGACAGCTCGGTCTTGTTTCCGGTGGTCAGCACGAGGTGGCCGTGCATGTTCGACAGGCCCATGAGAATAATGCCGCCCCGGATGCGCGCCTGCAGGTTCTCCGCGGCCACACCGGTCAGCCCCAGCTGATCCTCGATCGGTGTCACGAGGTCGGCGATCGGCTCGACCGAGTACTGCAGGCCGATGTTCTCGGCCAGAACGTCGGCGTCTGACCGTGACCCCTCCGAGCTGTAGCGGCTGGGCATGCTGACCCCGTAGACGTTGGACGCTCCGATCGCATCGGCCGCCAGCGCGGCGCACACGGCCGAGTCGATGCCGCCGGAGAGGCCGAGAATGACGCTCGAGAACCGGTTCTTCCGCACGTAGTCGCGCAGGCCCAGCACGAGAGCGTTCCATACTTGCTCGTGGTCATCCGGCGGCACGGCAACGTCGACGCCCGTCGTATCCGGGGCGGCAGGGGTATCAGCGAGGGTAACCCTGGCAACACTGTCGGGCAGGTCGCTGTCGGTCGCGGCAGCGGCATCCACGTCAACGATCAACAGGTGTTCCTCGAACTGCGGAGCGCGGGCGAGGATGCTGCCCTCGCCATCGACGACGACGCTGTCGCCATCGAAGACCAGGTCATCCTGGCCGCCGACGATATTCACGTAGGCGACGATCGTGTCGGTTTCGGTCGCGCGGCGGGTCACGAGCGGGAGTCGCACCTCGTCTTTATCGCGCTCGAACGGGGAGGCGTTGATGACGACGAGCACGCCGGCGTCCGCCTCGAGCACGCGTCCGAGCGGACCTCCGTCGCGCCACAGGTCTTCGCACACGATAACGGCGACATCGACGCCCTTGATGCGCAGCACGAGCAGCTCATCGCCGGGAATGAAGATCCGGTACTCGTCGAAGACGGAGTAGTTCGGCAGGTGGTGCTTCGCGTAGCGGGCCTTCACATGGCCGCCCTGCAGCACGCTCGCGCAGTTCTGAGCGATCGCCGTCGGAGCGTTGCTGGTGCCGAGCAGCCGGGGTTCAAACGGGCCGTCCGGGTGCCCGACGATCACGGGCAGGTGGCCGAGGCCGGCATCCTGCAGCTCCTTGGCCAGACGAAGTACCGCGTTGTGTGCATCCCGCAGGAAGCTGGGGCGTGACGCGAGGTCCTCGATCGGGTAGCCGGAAAGGGCCATCTCGCCGACGGCCAGCAGGTCGGCTCCAGCGGCGGATGCGGCGCGGGCGGCCTCGACGACCTGGGCGGAATTGCCCCTCAGGTCTCCGAGAACGGGGTTTGTCTGGGCGAGTGCCAATCGAAGACGGGGCATATCCAGTAGCCTAATAGCGCGGCGAGAGGGTGCCCGGGAGCTGGGTTTCCGTGCCCCGATTACTAAAAGAGGAGCTTGATGGACAAGCAGCGTGACTTCGTTCTTCGAACCATTGAAGAGCGGGGCATCAAGTTCATTCGCCTCTGGTTCACCGATGTCGTTGGCACGCTGAAGTCGGTGGCCATCGCCCCCGCCGAGGTCGAGGGCGCCTTCTCCGAGGGGCTGGGTTTCGACGGCTCCGCTATTGAGGGCCTGACCCGGTCGTACGAGGCCGATGTGCTCGCGCATCCGGACCCCACGACGTTCCAGATCCTGCCGTGGCGCGGCGAGATCGACCCGACCGCGCGCATGTTCTGCGACATCACGACGCCCGACGGCCAGCCCGCCGTCGCGGACCCGCGGAACGTGCTGAAGCGCGCCCTTGCGAAAGCGGCCGACCGAGGATTCACGTTCTACACGCATCCTGAGGTCGAGTTCTACCTGCTGAAGTCGTCGAAGCTGAGAAAGGGCCAGCCGGAACCGGTCGACTCTGCCGGTTATTTCGATAACGTCCCCGGCGGCACCGCGCACGACTTCCGCCGACGCTCCGTGCGGATGCTCGAAGACCTGGGGATCTCGGTTGAGTTCAGCCACCACGAGGCCGGGCCCGGGCAGAACGAAATCGACCTGCGCTATGCCGACGCGCTGACCACCGCCGACAACATCATGACCTTCCGCACGGTTATCAAAGAGGTCGCCATCGAGCAGGGCGTCTACGCGACGTTCATGCCGAAGCCGCTCTCCGACTTTCCTGGTTCGGGCATGCACACGCACATGTCGCTGTTCGAGGGCGACGTGAACGCATTCTTCGACGGCGGCGGGCAGTACCAGCTCTCGAAGATCGGCCGACAGTTCGTCGCCGGCCTGCTCAAGCACGCTCCGGAGATCACGGCGGTAACCAACCAGTTCGTGAACTCGTACAAGCGACTGTGGGGCGGGGATGAGGCACCGAGTTTCGTAACCTGGGGCCACAACAACCGGTCGGCGCTCGTTCGCGTTCCGCTGTACAAGCCGAACAAGGGCCAGAGCGCCCGCGTCGAGTACCGCGCCATCGACTCGGCTGCGAACCCCTACCTCGCCTACTCCCTGCTGCTCGCGGCGGGGCTCAAGGGCATCGAAGAGGGATACGAGCTTCCGCCCGAGGCCGAGGACAACGTGTGGACGCTGACTGATGCCGAGCGCCGGGCGCTCGGTTACAGCCAGCTGCCGGCATCCCTCGACCACGCCCTGTCGATCATGGAAGACTCCGAGCTCGTTGCGGAGACCCTGGGCGAGCAGGTCTTCAACTTCGTGCTCCTGAACAAGCGTCAGGAGTGGAAGGAGTATCGCGCGCAGGTCACGCCGTACGAGCTGGAGAGCAACCTGGAAATCCTGTAGCGCACATCAATGTCCCGCGACCAGACAACGCTGACTGAGCTCGCGCGACTCGGGTTTACTGAGCTCGGTGTCACGCGGGAACTCCTCGCACCCCTTCCGCCCGAGTTGGTGGCGCACTTCGCCTCGGCGGCGGACGCCGACCAGGCGCTCCGGATGCTGGCTCAGTTGCAGGAGCACGCGCCACGCGAGACAGCGGCGCTGCTGAAGTCGGACGATGCCGCCGGACGCCTGATCCGCGTGCTCGGAGCGTCGCTCGGGCTCGCCGAGTTCCTGCTGCGGCATCCGGCGGAACTGACTTCGCTTGCCCAGCCGCTGACGCACCTGCCGGAAGCCGATGAGTTGCGCGACGACCTGTTGTCGTCGATCGACGGGCTGGTGGATGAGGCCGCCTGGCGCGCCCTGCGAGTGCGCTACCGAAGGCACCTGACCGCGATCGCGGCGTGGGACCTCGCCAGCCGCGACTCTCTCGCCGCCGTCTCAGATGTGACCGCTGCGCTGTCGGACCTCGCGGGCGCAGCACTCGATGCGTCGCTCGCCGCGGCCAGGAAATCACTGCGATTTCCCGATGAGGATGTCGCGCGCACGCGCCTCGCGATCATCGGCATGGGCAAGGCCGGTGCCCGCGAACTCAACTACGTGAGCGACGTGGACGTTATTTTCGTCGTCGAGGCGGCCGCTGGCCTCCCAACCGATCGTGCCGTCGAGATCGGAACGCAGCTGGCGATGCAGACCTCCCGCGGCATCCAGGAACTCGCCGCGGAGCCCATGCTGTGGGAAGTGGATGCGAACCTCCGCCCTGAGGGCAAGGACGGCGCGCTGGTGCGCACGCTCGAATCGCATCTCGCGTACTACGAGCGGTGGGCGAAGAGCTGGGAGTTCCAGGCACTGCTCAAGGCGCGCGCGCTGGCCGGCGACCGCGAGTTGGGCCAGCGGTATGTCGACGGCGTCGCGCCGTTCGTCTGGTCGAGTGCGTCGCGCGACGGGTTCGTGGAGTCGGTGCAGCGGATGCGCGAGAGAGTCACCGACAACATCCCCGTCGATGAGCGTGACATCCAGCTCAAGCTCGGCCCCGGCGGGCTGCGCGATATCGAGTTCACGATCCAGCTTCTGCAGCTCGTGCACGGGCAACACGACCAGGAAGTTCGACAGGGCGGAACCCTGCCCGCTCTCGTCGCTCTTGCCGCACAGGGCTACATCGGTCGCGTCGAATCGGCCGAGTTCGCGCTCGACTACCGTTTTCTGCGGCTGCTCGAGCACCGGTTGCAGCTTGCCCGCCTGTCCCGCACGCACCTCATGCCGCGCGACCCGGAGGTTGTGCGGGTGCTCGCCCGCTCCACCGGCCTGTACGCGAGCGCGGACGCGCTGCTCGAGGCGTGGAATCGCACCAAGCACGAGGTGCGAAGCCTGCACGAGCGACTGTTCTACCGGCCGCTGCTCAGCGCGGTCGCCGCGCTCCCCGGCGCCGAACTGTCGCTGTCGAGCGAGCAGGCGGAAGCGCGTCTTGCGGCTATTGGCTTCCGCGACCCGAGGGGTGCACTGCACCACATCGCGGCGCTCACCGGGGGAGTGTCACGCCGCGCGACGATCCAGCGCACGCTGCTCCCTGTCATGCTGCAGTGGTTCGCTGACGGCGCCGACCCCGACCACGGCCTGCTGGCGTTCCGCCGCGTGAGCGACGACCTCGGGGAGGCCTACTGGTTCCTGCGGATGCTGCGGGACTCATCCGGCGCGGCGCACCGCCTGACCAGCGTCCTGTCGGGCTCGAAATTCGTCGGGGACCTGCTCGAACGCATTCCCGAGGGAGCCGCCTGGCTCGAGAACGAGGACGAGTTGCGACCGCGTTCGCTCTCGGTGCTGCTCGACGAGACCATGGCGACAGTCGCGCGGCACGACGACGACGTCGAGGCGGCCGCCCTGGCCCTGCGCACAGCGCGCCGGCGGGAAGTGCTCCGGCTCGCGATCGCGGGCATACTCGGCTTCATCACCGTGGAGGAGCTGGGCTGCGGGCTGAGCGACATCACGACCGCGCTCCTCACCGGCGTTCTCGCCCTCGCGCGGCCCGAGCCAGACGGCATCGAGTTTGGCATCATCGCGATGGGCAGGTACGGCGGGCAGGAACTCGGTTTCGGCTCGGATGCCGACGTCGTGTACGTCTACCGGGCAACGGATGCAACGGGCGAACAGGCCCAGGCGCGCGCGGAGCAGATCGTGCACGCGCTGGTACGCCTGACTGAAGACCTGCGGCTGCCGCTCGACCTGGACAACGGCCTGCGTCCGGAGGGCCGCAACGGGGCCGTCGTGCGCTCGCTCGACAGCTACCGCGCCTACTACAAGCGTTGGTCGCTGACCTGGGAGGCCCAGGCGCTGCTGCGCGCCCGCGGCGCGGTGGGCGACCCCGCCCTGCTGGCCGACTTCGACGCTCTTGCTGACGAGGTGCGGTTTCCGGCTCACATCAGTGAACAGGACGTGCGCGAGGTCAAGCGCATCAAGGCCAGGGTGGAGTCCGAGCGACTCCCGCAGGGGGCCGACCCATCCCGTCACCTCAAGCTCGGACGAGGTTCGCTGAGCGATGTCGAGTGGTTCGTGCAGCTGCTTCAGTTGCAGCACGGCGCACGTGTTCCGGGGCTGCGCACGACATCCACCCTGAAGGCGCTCGGAGCCGCTGTCGACGAGGGCCTGGTGTCGAAGGCGGATGCGGCCCGGCTGCAGGACGCGTGGATCATCGCATCGCGGGCCCGGTCGGCGATGACGCTCTGGACATCCAAAACCACGGATGTGCTGCCGACCGACCGGCGCCAGCTGGACGGAGTCGCCCGTCTGCTCGAGTACCCACCCGGATCCGCGTCAAAACTCGATGAGGACTACCTGCGGGCGACCCGGCGTGCTCGCCAGGTGTTCGAACGGCGTTTCTACGGGGCCAGCCTGGGCGGGCAGATCACGACGGGTTGAGCCGGCGGGGTTGTGCTGGTGGGATTGTGCTGGTGGCGGGGGATACGTGCTCGTGGCGGGAGTTACGTGCCCGTGGCGGGGGTTAGGGTGCGGTGGCGGGGGATAGTGTCTCCTGGCGGGGGATAGCGTCCGTCTCGCGGCGGGAGTTAGCGTCTCACGCCGGGAGTTAGGGCGCCCACGCCGCTGACCGGCGGGGCTTGATGCGAGATGGCGGGAGCGTAGGCTCCCGCCATCTCGCATTAACTCCCGCCGCGCTAGGCACAACTCCCGCCACCTCGCGCTAACCCCCGCCGCGGGCACGGTTCTCCCGCCACGACAGCCGTGAAGCGACGCCCGTGCCGCGCCACCCGCCAAACGCCCGCCACAACACCCCGCCACAACACGCCCGCCGCAACACGCCCACCACAACAAATCGGGCCGCACCCCCCCGAGGGAGTGCGGCCCGATTGTTGCGACAAACGGTTACACCGAGAAGTACAGCTCGTACTCGAACGGCGTCGGACGCTGCGCGGCCGGGATGATCTCCTTCTCACGCTTGTACGTGATCCAGGTCGAGATCAGATCGCTGGTGAAAACGCCACCGGCGGTCAGGAACTCGTGGTCGGCCTCGAGTGCCTGCAGCGCCTCCTCGAGGGATGCGGGAACCTGCGGGATGTTCTTCGCCTCCTCGGGGGGAAGCTCGTACAGGTCCTTGTCGACGGGCTCGTGCGGCTCGATCTTGTTCTTGATGCCATCGAGGCCGGCCATCAGCTGGGCCGCGAAGGCGAGGTACGGGTTGCCGGAGGCATCCGGTGCACGGAACTCGATGCGCTTGGCCTTCGGGTTCGTTCCCGTGATCGGGATGCGGATGGATGCCGACCGGTTGCCGGCCGAGTACACCAGGTTGACCGGAGCCTCGAAGCCGGGGATCAGGCGACGGTACGAGTTCAGCGTGGGGTTCGTGAACGCGAGCACAGCCGGAGCGTGCTTGAGCAGGCCACCAATGTACCAGCGCGCGACATCCGACAGTCCGCCGTATCCGCTCTCGTCGTAGAACAGCGGCTTGCCGTCGTTCCACAGCGACTGGTGGGTGTGCATGCCCGATCCGTTGTCGCCGAACAGCGGCTTCGGCATGAACGTTGCGGCCTTGCCCCACTCGAGCGCCGTGTTCTTGACGATGTACTTGAACTTCAGGATGTCGTCGGCCGCGTGCACCATCGTGTCGAAGCGGTAGTTGATCTCCGCCTGGCCGCCGGTGCCCACCTCGTGGTGCGCGCGCTCCAGGATGAGGCCGGCATCGATCAGCTTGAGGCTGATGTCGTCGCGAAGGTCGGCCTGCTTGTCCACCGGGCTGACGGGGAAGTAGCCGCCTTTATACGGGGTCTTGTTGCCGAGGTTGCCGCCGTCCTCGTCGCGACCCGAGTTCCAGGCGCCCTCGTCGGAGTCGACCGAGTAGAAGCTTCCGTTCTGCTTCACCTCGTACCGCACGTCATCGAAGATGTAGAACTCTGCCTCGGGGGCGAAGAACGCGGTGTCGGCGATTCCCGTGGAGGCGAGGTACTTCTCAGCCTTCTTGGCAACCTGGCGCGGGTCACGTGCGTAGATCTCGCCGTTCCGCGGGTTGTAGATGTCGAAGATCATGATGAGCGTGCGCTCGGTACGGAACGGGTCGACGTAGGCCGTCGTCACGTCCGGGATGAGCTGCATGTCTGACTCGTGGATGGATGCGAAGCCGCGGATCGACGAGCCATCGAAAAGCTGGCCGACAGAGAAGAACTCCTCGTCGACAGTCGAAGCGGGGATGTTGAAGTGCTGCTGCACACCGGGAAGATCGGTGAAGCGAATATCAAGGAACTTGATGTCCTCGTCCTTGATGTACTTGAGCACCTCAGAAGAATCTTTGAACATGCGGAGGACTCCAATGAGCTTGGTACGTTATCGGCTGCAGTCGCAACCCCAGTCGAGAGTACGGGTAAGGGGTTTCGCGAGGGTGACGCTATTGTTTCCGGCATGTTACGAGACGCGCCGCAGCTAGCATGAAGTGTGCCAGAAGCAGGAAACACGTCGCCTAATTGGCCGGGCAAGCGACTCGGCCTGCCAGAAGCCGGTCCGCGGTCCATCGCCCGGCTCGGGAGGCGGCTCGCAGCGGTCGCAGTTGACTGGGCGATCGCCTGGATCATCTCAACCGCGTTTCTGCATCCTGATCAGCACGGCTTCGTCACGCTGGCGGTGTTCGCGGTGCTGCAGGTCGTGTTCCTGCTCCTGCTGAACGGCAGCATCGGGCATCTGATCTTCGGGATGCGCGTCGTACCGCTCGTGCCCGGTTATCTGGGCGTGTGGCGCCCGTTTCTGCGGACGCTGCTACTGGTGCTGGCCATCCCGCCGCTCGTATTCAACCGGGACCAGCGCGGGCTCCATGACCTCTGGAGCGGCACGATTCTCGTGCGGCGCTAGCTAGCGCGGACGCTGCGCCCGCACCCGGTTCGGGTCAATGCCCTTGGGCACGCCTACCGGTGACTTGCTGAGCGACGACAACCGGTTGCCGATCGCGAGAACCTCGTTCTTGCGGAGCACGGGCTTGTACCCGCGCATCTTGCGGGGAATCTTGTGCAGGGGCACGGACTCCGGATCTGGCCCGACGTGAAGGAAGTGCACCGGCACGTTCGGGAGCACGCGCAGGATGCTGCGGCGCTCGTCCTCCAACATGCGCTGGGTCCGCGACTTCGGGCCTTCGCCGATGAGCACGATGCCCCCTCGCCCGATCGCGCGGTACACGGCATCCTGGGTCCGCGGGCTCACGTGGACCGGCATTTCGCTGGCCTGCCATCCGCCTCTGAGAGAGCTCTTGAGCACGGCGCCAACCGCACCCGGCTGGCCGGCAATCTGCGAATAGGCGGCGCGTTCTGCGCGGCGGCCAAGAATGATCAGGAACGCGAGGATGCCGGCCATGATGCCCGTGATGATGTAGAGGACGAACCCAAAGACGTTGTTCGACGACAGCACGAACGCCAGCACTACACCAAGCACCACCGGGATGATGAACCCGGCGAGCAGGTACCAGATCGCCGACGAGTCGTACTTCCTCGTCATTTGGAACACGTTCCACATCTGCTTGATGCGGCCTGGTTCCTTGGGGGTGTCTGGGGTTGGGTTGCGTGCCATGCTGTCTAGGATACGGCCTGAGCGAAGCCAAGGCTCGCGTCGGCGAGCGAGCTCAGCCCGGCGGGAATCGGTCGGCCCTTGGCCACCATCGACTGTGCCCACAGACGGCCCGCCCGGTAGCTCGACCGGACGAGCGGACCCGCGAGAACACCGAGGAATCCGATCTCCTCGGCCTCCTCCTTGATCTCGACGAATTCCTCCGGGCGCACCCATCGGGCGACGGGGAGGTGGCGCGGGGTCGGACGAAGGTACTGGGTGACGGTGATGATGTCGGTCCCGGCCTCGTGGAGGTCGCGAAGCGCCTGGGAGATCTCCTCGCGCTCCTCGCCCATGCCGAGGATCAGGTTC
>JAODMF010000027.1 GCA_025464095.1 Glaciihabitans sp. | reverse complement strand
GCGATCATCGGCCGCTACGTGCTGCAGCCCGAGATCTTCGACATCCTGCAGCACACGCCGCCCGGCAAGGGCGGCGAGATCCAGCTGACGGATGCGCTGCAGACCCTCGCCGCGAACCCCGACATCGCGGGCGGCGTCTACGGTGTCGTGTTCCGCGGTCGTCGCTACGACACCGGCGACCGGCTCGACTACATCAAGGCGATCGTGCAGCTCGCGGTCGACCGCGACGACCTGGGGCCCGGCCTGCGTCCGTGGCTGAAGGACTTCGTCGCGACGCTGGACTGATGGCCGCGATCATTCCCACGCTCCGCGAGGGGGCGACGAGCATCCGGCCGATCCGGCTGCGGGATGCGCGCTCGCTCGAGCGGGAACTGGTCGACAACCGCAGCTGGTTGCGCCAGTGGGAGGCGACCAATCCGCACGGACCGCTGAGCTTCGACGTTCGGGCGAGCATCCGCAGCCTGCAGTCCAATGCGCGCGCGGGTCTTGGCTTGCCGTTTGCGATCGACTACGAGGGGCAGTTCGCCGGCCAGTTGAATGTTTCGTCGATCACCTACGGGTCGCTTTCCAGCGCGACGATCGGCTATTGGGTCGCGCAGCGGTTCGCCGGGCGGAACATCACCCCGACCGCGGTCGCGCTGGCAACCGATCACTGCTTTTTCGGGCTGGGCCTGCACCGCATGGAGATCTGCATCCGGCCGGAGAACACGCCGTCGTTGCGGGTCGTCGAGAAGCTCGGGTTTCGGTACGAGGGACTTCGGCGCCGTTACATCCACATCAACGGTGACTGGCGCGACCACTTCTGCTTCGCCCTCACCGTCGAGGAGCTGCCGCAGGGCGTTCTCCGCCGCTGGCTCGACGGCAAGGCGCCAGCTGAGGATGCGAAGGTTCCGCCGTCGGATATTGCCCGGGCAGCTTCGCCGCTGCGGCTGGCGTCGCGGGGCTGAGTCATGGCTGCCGCCGCCGTGCCCGTTGATCTCATCATCGTGGGCGCCGGGCCGGCGGGATCGGCGGCGGCTCTCGCGGCACTGCAGGCACGGCCATCGGCCAGGGTCGTTCTGCTTGATCGCGCGCCGCTCGGCCGGGACAAGGTGTGCGGCGACGGCATTGCGCCGCACGTTTCGCGTGAATTGCTCGCGCTCGGGATCGACGTGACGCGACCGGATGAGGTCGTGCCCGGTGCGCGCCTCGTGTCACCCGGTGGTGTGGTGGCATCGCGGCGTCCGCGGGCTCCCGGCCACGTCATCCCGCGTCGGGTCCTGGATGCCCGGCTGCTGCAGGCCGCGATCGACCGGGGCGCGCAATTCGAGCTCGAAAAGGTCGCATCGCTCGAGCAGTCGACAACGGGGGTGACGGTGAATGGTCGGTGGAGGGCGCCGCTCGTGGTCGGTGCCGATGGCAGCAACTCGGTGGTGCGGCGACTGCTGGGGGAGCCGGCGAACCACGGTTCGGCTCTCGCCGTTTCGATTCGCGGCTACGCGCCGACGCCAGCGGGCACGGGAGACGAACTGTTGTTCCGCTGGGACAACCAGCGTGCGGGTGGCCTCTGCTATGCGTGGGCATTCCCCACCACGAACGGAACCAGCAATGTCGGTTACGCGATGTCATCGGCGGCCCGGCGGGGTGGCCGCCGGGTGATGGAGGGGCGGATGCACGCCCTGCTGCCCGGGTTCGACCTCGGCGGGATCGAGTTGACGGGCCACACGCTGCCGCTGACGACGCGGCGCCCGCGCCCGGCGGTCGGCCGGGTTCTGCTGGCCGGCGACGCAGCGAGCCTGATCAACCCGTTCACCGGCGAGGGCATCTACGCGGCCGTGGCGTCGGGCGCCATGGCAGGGCGCGCCGCGGTGATGGACGCGGCGTCGGCGCACCTGGTCTACTCGGCGGCACTTGCTCAGCGGTTCGCACGCCAGCACCGGCAGTCGAGAATCCTCTACCGAATGATCGACCACAGCATCACCCTTGACACCGCCGTGCGTGCGAGCGCGGGCAGCGAGCGGACGTTCGAACGACTCATCGACGTAGGCCTTGGCGATGCCCATTTCAGCGTCGCGGACTTCGCACGATTCGGTCGCTACGTCGGTGCCGGCTCGCGCGCATCGAATCCGAGTTAACCCGGCCCCCAGCGTGCCGACCCGTCTTTCGGGGCCGGCGCTCGTACCGTAGGCGCATGGGGTTTTCGGGGCTGGGCGGCGGACTGATGGTCGCTGCTGCCGCCGGGCTCTGGCTGATCTACCTGTTGCCGACCCTGTTCAAGCGGCACAACTACCTCGCGACCGAGCGCAATGCCATTCGGCTCGCCCAAACGGTGCGCGTGCTGTCGGAAACGGTGGATGTTCCTTTCGAAGTTCGTGCTGATGTTTCGCCGCGCGTGATGGCGCAGCAGGAGCGCAAGGCGCGGGAACAGCACCGCAAGACAATCCGCCCGGCGGTGGCCGCGGTGCCGGTCATCCCATTCGTCGAGATCGGAGCTGGTTCGAGGATCCAGGGCTCGATCGACGTGGAAGTGCGCCCCACGCCCGTGGCCGAACGCAGCCTGCATCGGGACCCATCGGCCGTGACCAGGCGACGGCTGCGCCGTACCCGGGCGATCGTGACCCTGATCACCCTCGCCGCGGTCGTCACCGTCCTCGTGCAGTTCGTGCTGATTGTCGCCACCGGTGTTGCGGCCGGCGCCTGGGGGGTCGTCGGCTTTGGCGGCATCACCGCAGTTACGGGAGTAGGAAGTCTCGCTCGCCTGGCACGCGTCTCGCGTCGCAAAGCGGTGGTGCGGCCGCAGCTGCGCAAGGCGGGCTCGTCGGAGCGTCCGATCATCCAGAAGCCGGTCGTGCAGAAGGCAGCCGAGTGGACGCCCGTGCCGATTCCGAAGCCGATGTACCTGTCGCGATCGGAGGCCCCTGCCGCGCCCATTGGCGACCCGGTAGCAGAACTGCGAATGGCCGCGGCCGAATCGGATGAGGCCCTCCGCTCCGTGCACGCCGCGCCCGAGGTGCAGCCGATTCGTTCGACACCGCCAACCGGTTTCGCGGCGATGGGTATCGTCGACGCAGCGCCAACCTCGAACCCCGACCTGGATGCCGTGCTGCGGCGTCGGCGCTCCGTCGGGTGAGTGGTCACGAATTCACGTCCCCGGGCGAAGCTGATAACGTAGCTACGCAGTAAACGGGCCCTTGGCGCAGTTGGTAGCGCGCCTCGTTCGCATCGAGGAGGTCAGGAGTTCGAATCTCCTAGGGTCCACTGCACGGATGCCCCGCTAGAGTTCCTCTGGCGGGGCATTTCTCATCTCCGTCATCCTCGCCAGGCAGCAGGAAAGCGGGTCATAGTTGAGCAAGAACACCAAGATCAGGCTCATCGTCTGGGGCGCCGCGACCGTCCTGATCGGATTGCCCGGGCTGGCCGGAATGGCTTTCGCTGTCGGGCGAACGTCCGCCCTTTTCGACGCGCGCATTCCGATGGATCTGCCCACCGCTCTCGTGGAGCTCGTGTCTGCCCTGCTGCTTGGCGTGTCGGCCGTGTCTGGGTTGGTACTGGTCGTCGTGCTGCTCGTGAAGGCGCGAGAGTGGGGCATCCCGCTCACGCGCGTCAGGCATCCCGTCGATGCTGGCCAACCGGCATTCGCCGGCCAGCACCGCGAGTAGGGTGCCCTCGAGCGAGGGAGACGCTGTGAAGATCACGGTTT
>JAODMF010000010.1 GCA_025464095.1 Glaciihabitans sp. | reverse complement strand
CCACGGGCCGATGAAGGTCAGCAGCACGACGGTGATGAGCGCGGGACGCACGAGCGGACTCGCGATGCTCCACAGCAGCTTGAGTTCGCTCGCACCGTCGATCCTGGCGGCGTCGAACAGTTCCCTCGGCAACTGCAGGAAGTACTGCCGGAAGATGATCACTGCTGTCGAGTTGATGAAGAACGGCAGGATCATGCCCAGGTAGTTGTCCGCCAGCCCGTAGTCACGCGCGATGAGCACGTACAGCGGAATGATGAGCAGCTGGAACGGCACGACCTGCACGAGCAGTGCGAGCGCGAAGGTGACTCCGCGCCCCCTCCACTGCAACTGGGCGAGCGCGTAGCCGACGAGCAGCCCGAACACCATCGTGCCGATGAGCACGCCCGCCGTGAAGATGCCGGAGTTGAGCAGCCCCTGGAACAGGTTGATTCGATCGTTGATCTGGGCGTAGTTCTCGCCCGTGATGTTCGCCGGGCTCGGGAACGCCCCCGCTATCGTCGGGTCCGGCTTCGCCTGCAGCGACCCGATGACCATGTAGTAGAAGGGGAACAGGAAGGCTATGGCGCCGAGCGCCAGCACGACAGCCCTCAGTGTCGTCGCACCTCGCGACATCCTCACATCGTGCATCAGTCTCTCCCCCCGGCGAATCGGTTCTGCAACCAGGCGATGCCGAGCACGACGATCACGAGGACGACACCGATCGCCGCCGCGACATCCGGATGTCCCTGCTGCAGCCCTTCCTGGTACATGATCAGCACGGGCGAGGCCGACGCACCGTTCGGGCCGCCACCGCCCGTCAGCAGGTATGGCTCGGTGAACAGGTTCGCTCCGGTCACCGTGGACACGAGAAGCACGAGCACCGTCGCAGGTCGCACACCGGGAACGGTCACCGACATGAAGCTGCGGAATCCGCCCGCCCCGTCCGTCGCCGCCGATTCGTAGAGCTCCTTCGGCACGGCCTGGAGGGCCGCCAGGTAGAGCAGGATGTAGAACCCGAGCTGCTTCCAGGTGACGAAGAGCGCAATCGTCGGCATCGCCCACTGCTCGCTGATGAGCCACGATGGCTTGGGCGCGAGCGGTCCGAGGATCTGGTTGACGAGGCCGTTGCCGTTGAAGAGGAACAGCCACACCGCAACCACGGCGACGCTCGCGGTCAGGTACGGAACGTAGTAGCTCACCCGCAGGAAGCCGCGGAAGTGCGTGATGCGGTTGAGCGCCGTCGCCAGGAGCAGAGAGAGCACCACCGTGAGCGGCACATTGATCAGGAGAAAGATCCCCACGTTGCCGAAGGACCGGATGACCGCGGGATCGCTGAATGCGGTGACGAAGTTCGCGAAGCCGACGAAGGGACGATCGACCTGGGCTCCGGGCGCCGCGAAGAAGAAATCGTGGAACGAGATCCAGACCGAGTAGATGAGCGGATACGCGAAGATCGCGAGCACGAACAGCAGGTAGGGCGCGCTGAACAGGAGCCCGAGCGGGTTGCGCCCCAGCGGCCGGCGCTTACGACCGCGCCCATCGCCCGATGACTTCCCCGCTCCCGGCGGCCGTGAGGCCACCGGGGCGGTGAGAGTGTCGGTCATGATCAGGGCTGCTTCGCGATCTTGTCGATCTTGGTTGCGGCGGTGTCGAGCGCGGACGTGACGTCGCCCTTGCCGAAGATCACCGCATTCGACCAGGCGTCACGGAAGGTCTGCAGCATCTCGACGGTGTTCGGCCCCGGAGGAACCTCGACCGTGCGTGAGGCCTGGTCACCGAATGCCTGGTAGGCCGGGTTGGCCGTGAAATAGTCGGCGTAGGTGGTCTGCAGGTTCTTGCGCAGCGGCATCTGGCCGGTCATCTCGAGCAGCTTCTGGTCCTGCGCCTTGCTCGTCGAGAACTTCAGCACATCCCACGCCGTGCCCTGGTTCTTGCAGGCGGAGTACAGGCCGATGTTCTTGGCATCGCTGAAGGTCCAGGTCTTGCCGGCGCTCGTGCCGTCCTTGGTCGGAACCGGCACGGATGCCCAGTTCACGCCCTTGTAGACCGAGACGGCCCACGGGCCGACGATGGCCATCGCGGCCTTGCCGTCGGCGAAGGCGTCGCCCTGGTACTTCTCCTGCCCCGCCAGCTTGTCCTTGTACAGGGTCGCCCAGAAGTTGGCCACGTCGTAGCCGGCCTGGTTGGCGAAGGTCGCCTTGTTGTTCTCGACGATCTGCTTGCCACCCGTTTCAGCCGCATAGAGCGGGTAGAAGTCGAACTGGGTCTGGAAGAACTCGCTCGTGGGCGCCGGCAGGATCGCGTTCGGGGCGACACCCGAATCGACGAGCTTCTTCGAGGTGTCGATGAACTCGGCGTAGGTCGAGAGCTTCGGGTTCGCCGGGTCGAGCCCGGCCTTCGCGAACATGTCCTTGTTGTAGAAGATCACCACGGGGTTCGACTTCCACGGCATCTGGAAGTAGTCGCCCTGGGTGTTCTTGTACTGGTCGGCGACCTTGCCGCTACGCGACTCGATGTACGACGCGCCATCCGTGATCTTCGTCAGATCGACGAGGCCGCCCTGCTTCTCGAACTGGCCGACCGCGGATGGTGCCGTGTTGTAGATGAGGCAGGGCGCGTTGCCCGCGGCGATCGCAGCGCCGATGACTTCCTCGCTGCTCGTTCCGGCCGGGATCTCCTGGCCTTTGACCTGCTCATTGGGGTGGCCGGCGTTCCACGCCGCGACCATCTGCTTGCCCCAGGCAACCTCTTGCTCGTTGTTGGAGTACCAGATCGTGATGGGGCCCTTGCCGCTCGTCGAGCTCGTACCTCCTCCGCTGCTGCACGCGGTGAGCGCCAGTGCGCCCGCCAATACAACTGCTCCTATGACTGTTCGTCTCTGCACAGTCCTCTCCCTTCGTTGAACGGCTACGGTGCCGTCGTTGTGGTGGTGTTGGTCTCTGGTGGTGCACTCGATTCGCGCACTAGGAGCTGGGCCGGAGCGAGTTCGATGTCATCGCTGTCCTCGCCCGCGATCACCCGCAGCAGAAGCTCGGCGGCCTGCCGGCCCCAGTCCTGCACCGCGGTCGTCACCGTGGTGAGTGACGGATAGATGTGTGCGCCGACATCGCTGCCGTCGAATCCCGTAATGGAGAGGTCGCGCGGCACCTCGAAACCGGAGCGCTGGGCGACCCCCAGACCGGCGATCGCCATGACGTCATTCGAATAGACGATCGCGGTCGGTCGGTCGGCGAGGGCGAGGAGTTCGCGCGTCGCTCGTGCTCCGTCGGCCGCGGTGAAGTCGGTCTCGACCACGAGGGTGTCGACGAGCCCACGCTCACGCAGCACGCTCGCGAAGGAGTTGCTGCGCCGAACACCGTGGAGCATTCTCGACGGCCCCGCGACATGCGCGATGCGCTGATGGCCGAGATCGGCCAGGTGCGCGACGGCGGCGCGGATGCCGGGGCTGTCATCGACCGAGATCGCGGGGAATGGGGATGCTGCATCCGGATGCCCGAGGGTGACCGCGCGCAGGCCGAGCTCGTTCACCAACGCGATACGCGGATCGTCGCGGCGAAGGTCGCTGAGGATCACGCCGTCGACGCGTCCATGAGCGGCGAGCTGGCGGTAGCTCGAGATCTCCGCCTCCTCACTCTGGACCATGCTCAGCACGAGACTCTGCCCGACGGGAGCGAGCGCGGTTTCGACGCCGGCGATGAAGGCCGGAAAGAAGGGATCGCCCGACATGATGTCGGGGTCGCGGGCGATCACGAGACCGAGGGCGAACGCCCGGTCGGTGCTGAGCGACCTGGCCCGGAGGCTCGGGCGCCAGCCCATCTCATTGGCGACTTCGAGGATGCGCAGGCGCGTTCCCGCGGCGACTCCCGGACGGTCATTGAGGGCGAAGGAGACGAGCCCCTTGCTCACCCCGGCCTCGCGCGCCACGTCGGAGATGGTCGGTCGCTGTTTCACCATTGATTCCTCCGCGCTGAGTTGTCGGCATCCGTTTTTCCAACTGAACCGGTTTAGTCAAACTATACCGGTTTAGGAGATCGAACAAGCCCCCATCTTCCCTCCCGCGTTCCCTCCTCGAGATGCTTGAGATCTGGCAAATGGTCCCTCGGCCACCCGGGAGACGACCAAAAGCCGGATCTCGGTCGCTGAGGAGCGGCTGCTGGGGATGAGCGGCAGGGTCGAGCGATGGGCAGGGTCGAGCGATGGGCCAGGTCGAGCGATGGGCCAGACTAGAAGAATGACGCAACTGCACGATCCCGAATACCGTGGCTTCGCCTCCGACAACTATGCCGGGGCGCACCCGGAGGTCATCGCCGCGATCGCGGAGGCGAACGGCGGCCACCAGATCGCCTACGGCGAGGACGTCTACACCGCCCGCCTCCAGGAGGTCATGAAGCAGCACTTCGGTGACAGGGCAGAAGCCTTCCCCGTATTCAACGGCACTGGCGCGAACGTCACGGCACTCACCTCGCTGCTGCCGCGCTGGGGCGCCGTGGTTGCGACGAGCACTGCGCACATCCACACGGATGAGGGGGGTGCGCCCGAGCGGATCAGCGGGCTCAAACTGCTGACCGTTTCCGCCCCCGACGGCAAACTCACGCCGGAACTCATCGACCGGGAGGCCTGGGGCTGGGGCGACGAACATCGCGCTCAACCCCTCGCCGTGAGTATCACCCAGACGACGGAGCTCGGCACGCTGTACACGGTCGACGAGGTTCGCGCTATCGCCGACCATGCCCACTCGCTCGGCATGACCCTGCACATGGACGGTTCCCGCATCTCGAACGCGGCCGCAGCCCTCGGTGTTCCGTTCCGCGACTACACGACCGACGCGGGGGTCGACATCCTGAGCTTCGGCGGCACCAAGAACGGGCTGTTGTACGGCGAAGCGATCGTTGTGCTGAACCCTGCCGTGTCCGAGGGGCTTCTGTACCTGCGCAAGCTCAACATGCAACTGGCGTCGAAGATGCGTTTCGTGAGCGCGCAGCTCATCGCCCTGCTGACCGACGACCTCTACCTGAACTCCGCCGGCCACGCCAACCGGATGGCCGGGCACCTGCGCCACGGACTCCAGCAGGCCATCGACGAGGGCGCGATCTCCGGGCTCACGTTCACGCAGCAGACCCAGGCGAACGCTGTTTTCGCCAGCCTGCCGAACGCCTCGGCGGACCGTCTCCGCGAGAAGGTGCGCTTCTACGACTGGGACCGCGCACGCGGCGAGGTGCGCTGGATGACGTCGTTCGACACCACGGAGGCCGATGTCGACGCGTTCGTCGACGCGATCACGGAGGAGCTCAGCGCGCGCTGACCTGACCCCCGCCGGCCCACTCCCCGCTGGTTGAGTACGCAGCCGAGGAACGAGGCCGCGTATCGAAACCCAGCATCACCGCGACCGGTTCGATACTCGCCACCACGAACGCGGTTTCGATACGCGCGCTCGTACCTCGCGAGCTACTCAACCAGCGGTGCCCCACGCCGGCCCACTCCCCGCCGGTTGAGTACGCAGCCGAGGAACGAGGCCGCGTATCGAAACCCACCACCACCGCGACCGGTTCGATACTCGCCACCACGAACGCGGTTTCGATACGCGCGCTCGTTCCTCGCGAGCTACTCAACCAGCGGTGCCGAGCCTCAACCAGCGGCGCCGAGCCTCACGCAGGGATACGCGCCGAGAGCTGGTTCAGCCGCTCGACCTCGGGGCCGGTCAGCTCGAGGTGCGTGGACGACAGCAGGTCGTCGAGCTGGTCCGGCGTGCGCGCGCTCGCGATCGGCGCGACAACGCCCGGGCGCGACAGCAGCCAGGCGAGCGCGATCTCGGCAATGCGCGTCTCCCGCGCCTCGGCCATGTGCTGGAGGGCGTCGATGACGGCGAGGCCTTCCTCGGTCAGGTAGGCAGCCGAGGCGCCACCGCGGGCGGACTTCGCCAGGTCGTCCTTCGTGCGGTACTTGCCGGTCAGGAACCCCGCGGCGAGCGCGAAGTACGGCACGACCGCCAGGCCGTTCGCCTTCACGACCGGGGCGATCTCGCTCTCGTACGGTTCGCGGTGCACCAGGTTGTAGTGCGGCTGAACCGCTACGGGCAGGGCGTAGCCGTTGGCCTTCGCAATACCGATCCACTCGGTGATGCGCTCGGCGCTGTAGTTGGAGAGACCGACCCAGCGCACTTTTCCGGCCACGACCAGGTCGTTGAACGCGCCAGCCGTCTCCTCGAGCGGGACGCTCGCGTCGTCGAAGTGCCCGTAGTACAGGTCGATGTGGTCCGACTTCAGGCGCGCGAGTGAAGCATCGGCCGCTGCTGCGACATTGGCCGCACGCAGTCCCTTGAATTGCGGGTGCTGGCTGACCTTGGTGCCAACCACGATCGAGTCGCGATTGCCGCGGGACGCCATCCAGTCGCCGATGATCGTCTCCGACTCGCCACCCTGGTTGCCGGGAACCCACGCGGAGTAGCTGTCGGACGTGTCGACAAAGTTGCCGCCAGCGGCCGTGAACGCGTCGAGCACGGCCTCAGAGCCGGCGGCATCCACCGTCCAGCCGAACACGTTGCCGCCGAGGGCAAGGGGAAAGACGTCGAGGTCGGAGTTTCCGATGAGGGTCATGGGTATCCTTCGCTGTTGCTATGGAGCGGTTGGTGCTGCCGAGCGCGGTTGCTGCGGAGCGGCTATTCCTGGGGAGCGGGTCAGGGGCGGAGAAGCACTTTGGTCGCCCGGCGCTCATCCATGGCGGCGTATGCCTCGGCCGCTTCAGTGAGCGGCAACTCGAGGTCGAAGACGCGGCCGGGGGTGAGGGTTCCCGCGAGCACCTCGGGCAGCAGTTCCTCGATGTAGTGGCGCACCGGCGCGACGCCGCCGTTGACCCCGACGTTGGTGCCGAAGAGGCTGCGGATGGGCAGCTCCGCTCCACCGTTCGGAACCCCGACATACCCGACCATGCCGCCGGGCCGAGTCGACCGGATCGCCTGGTCCATCGACTCCTTCGTTCCCACGCATTCGAGCACGCAGTCCGCGCCGATGCCGTCGAACATCTGCCTGATGGCCTCGACGCCCTCGTCGCCGCGCAGCTCCACGATGTCGGTCGCACCAAACTCCCGGGCGATGGCCTGCCGGTCGGCGTGACGCGACATGGCAACGATTCGGGATGCCCCCAGCCGCTTCGAGGCGAGGACCGCACACAAGCCCACGGCTCCATCCCCGACCACAACCACGGTGCTGCCGGCGGTCACGCCAGCGGAGAGCGCCGCGTGGTGGCCGGTACCCATGACATCCGCGAGCGTCAACAGGTCGGGCACGAGGGCCGGATCGGGCTGCTCAGGAGTGGTGACGAGCGTCCCGTCGGCGTGCGGCACGCGAACGAACTCGCCCTGGCCACCATCAGCGAAGCCGCCGAGGCGGTCGTCCGCGCCCCACCAGCCACCGTGCAGGCAGGAAGTACTAACGCCGTTCAGACAGTTCGGGCAGGTCATGTCGCAGTCGTAGAACGGCGCGATCACGAAGTCGCCGACCTTGATTTTCGTCACGTCGTCGCCGACCGCTTCCACGATTCCCACGAACTCGTGGCCGATCCGTCGGGGCTCGTCCACCGACACGACACCGCGGTACGGCCACAGGTCTGACCCGCAGACGCACGCCGCGACCACCCTCACGATGGCGTCGCCACCGGTAGATAACTCGGGCTTCGCAACCTCGTCTACGCGGATGTCACGGTCACCGTAGATCACTGTCGCAAGCATGGTTCAAGCCTATGCGCCCCGAAGAGGTGAATTCTGTGAAGCAGCCCGCGCAGCCTACGCGGAAGCTGGAAGGTCGAACCGCGCGACCGTCAGCTCGTCGCCAGACAGGTCGACGCGTACCGTGTCCCCGTCCCGAATCTCGCCGGCGAGCAGTGCGCGCGCCAGCCTGTCGTCGATCTCGTGCTGCATGAGGCGACGAAGTGGCCGCGCACCGTAGATCGGGTCGTAGCCGCGTTCGGCGAGCCAGCTTCGGGCATCCGGTGTCACGGCGAGCTGCAGGCGCCGGTCGGCGAGGCGCTTGGCCAGTCGATCGATGTACAGCGAGACGATCTGGCCGAGGTCGTCCGCGGACAGTGGCGAGAACACCACGATGTCGTCGAGGCGGTTCACGAACTCAGGCTTGAAGGACTGGCGCACCAGCTGCTGCACGGCGTCGATCTTCTGGCCCCAGTCGAGCGTCGGGTCGATGAGGTACTGGCTGCCGAGGTTCGAGGTGAGCACGAGGATCGTGTTGCGGAAGTCGACGGTGCGGCCCTGTCCGTCGGTCAGCCGGCCATCATCCAGAACCTGGAGCAGCACGTCGAACACCTCGGAATGCGCCTTCTCGATCTCGTCGAGCAGCACCACCGAGTAGGGGCGACGGCGAATCGCCTCGGTCAGCTGCCCGCCCTGCTCGTAGCCGATGTAGCCGGGAGGGGCACCGAGGAGGCGCGATACTGCGAACTTCTCGCCGTACTCGCTCATGTCGATGCGCACGAGCGCCTTCTCGTCGTCGAACAGGTACTCGGCGAGAGCCTTCGCGAGCTCGGTCTTGCCGACACCGGTCGGGCCGAGGAACAGGAACGAGCCGGTGGGACGATCGGGGTCGGAGATGCCGGCGCGGGTGCGGCGGACCGCCTCGCTGACAGAGCGAACCGCGGCCTTCTGCCCGATGAGTCGGCGACCCAGTTCGTTCTCCAGGTTCAGCAGCTTCTCGGTCTCCCCGGCAAGCAGTCGACCAACCGGGATGCCGGTCCACGCGGCGATGACCTCGGCGACATCCTCGCTCGTGACCTGCTCGCTCACCATCCGCGGCCCGTCGGACTCGGCCCGTTCGGCATCCTCGAGGGCGCTCTTCACCTGCGGAATCTCGCCGTACAGCAGGCGCGACGCCTTCTCGAGGTTGCCTTCACGCTGGGCGCGCTCGGACTCCATCTCGAGGCTGTCGAGTCGTTTCTTCAGTTCACCGACCTTGTTGATCGATGCCCGCTCGCGGTCCCACCGCATCTGCAGCTCCGAAAGCTGCGAGCCCTTCTTGAGCAGGTCGTCGCGGAGCGCCTGCAGTCGAGCCTTCGACGCCTCGTCCTTCTCGCGCTTGAGGGCAAGCTCCTCGAGCTTCAGTCGGTCGACGGCGCGGCGCAGCTCGTCGATCTCAACCGGCGACGAGTCGATCTCCATGCGCAGGCGCGACGCAGCTTCGTCGATCAGGTCGATGGCCTTGTCGGGCAGCTTGCGCCCGGTGATGTACCGGTTCGAGAGCGACGCCGCCGCGACGAGCGCGCCGTCTTCGATGGTGATCTGGTGGTGCGCCTCGTAGCGACCCTTGAGCCCACGGAGGATCGCGATCGTGTCTTCGACCGACGGCTCGCCGACGAATACCTGCTGGAATCGGCGCTCGAGCGCGGCATCCTTCTCGATGTACTGGCGATACTCGTCGAGCGTCGTCGCTCCGATGAGGCGCAGCTCGCCGCGGGCGAGCATGGGCTTGAGCATGTTGGCAGCGGCGACGGATCCCTCGCCGCCCCCGGCGCCCATGAGGGTGTGCAGCTCGTCCACGAAGGTGATGATCTGGCCGTCGGCGTCGTTGATCTCCTTGAGCACGGCCTTGAGGCGCTCCTCGAATTCACCGCGGTACTTGGCACCGGCGACGAGCGCCGCGAGGTCGAGCGCAACGAGTTGCTTGTTTTTCAGGGAGTCCGCGACGTCGCCCGCGACGATGCGCTGGGCGAGCCCCTCGACAACGGCCGTCTTACCGACTCCTGGCTCACCGATCAGCACGGGGTTGTTCTTCGTCCGGCGCGTCAGCACCTGGCTGACGCGGCGAATCTCGGCGTCGCGCCCGATCACCGGGTCGAGCTTGCCGCTGCGCGCGATGTCGGTGAGGTTCACCCCGTACTGCTGGAGGGCGGTTTTCTGCTCCTCATCGCTTGCTGGGGCGCCCTGCATGTTGGCCATAGAAGATCTCCGACAAAGTTGAGTTGGTTTGGCTCAAGTTTACCTCAGGAGGCTCCCTCTCGCCATGCTGCAAGTCACCGTCTTGAGGCGGTTACCGTGAATTTCTGGTTACGCGCGACCTGCCGCGTCTCGCCGACGATGCGAGCCAGGGCGGCGCGGTAGCCGAGCGAGGAGTTGAAGACCGTCCACAGCTCCCCGCCGGGAACCAGCACGCGGCCGGCGTCGCGGAAGAGCGCGTCGGCGAGTCCGGCATCCACCGCAGTTCCGCTGTGGAACGGCGGGTTCAGCACGATCAGGTCGGCCGAGGCATCCGGCTGGCTGGCGAGTCCGAGGTCGCGCACGACGGACACCCGGTCACCGACGCCGTTGGCCTCGGCCGTCGCGCGGGTAGACGCGACCGCTGCTGCCGACGAGTCGGTGGCGATCACTCTCAGGTGCGGGCGAGCGAGGGCGAGCGAAACCGCGAGGATGCCCGAGCCGCTTCCCAGGTCGATGGCGGATGCCGCATCCGGCTTCGCTCCCTGCAACTGCTCGAGCAGGAAGCGCGTGCCGATGTCGACCTTCGTGCCAGCGAATACACCGCCGTGCGCAACCACTCGAAGGTCAACACCGCCGAGGCCAGTGTGGGTCGCCACCTGCGGGTACTTCGCTTCCGCGACCGCGCGTGGTTCCCTTGCGACGAAGGCCCGGGACTTCGACCGGGCGTGCAGCACGTCGAATCGTCCGAAGTACGCGCGGAACACGTCGTTCATGGCCAGCGTCAGGTGCTTGATTCGCCCCCCGGCGAACACCGCAACGGCGGGGTCGGCAAACCGGGCTATCGCCTCCGCGATCTCTTCGAGTTCGGCCAGGCTCTTGGGCAGTTGCAGCAATACGACGCGGGCGCCGGAGAGCAACTCCTGCCCGAGCGGCAGGGAGCGGAAGGAGCCGGTCTCCCCGGCGTTGCGGGCGAGCGCCAGTTCGCCGGCGAGCGAGTCCTGGTGCACGCGAACATCGGATGCGCCGTGCAGGCCGATTGCCCCGAGCGCCAGTGCACCGTAGCCGTCCCCGATCACGACGACCTGGCCGGGCGCGGCAGATTCGAGCTCGGCGGCCGCCGAGTCAAGCAGCAGGGCGTCCGTCGCATCCCACGCCTGCAACTCGGGCGCTTCTCGGTCGGGGAAGCGCCGCAGCGCCTCCATCGTGAAGCCGGTCACTGTCCGCGGCCGAGTGGTCGCCACACGACGACCTGCGTGTTGCGCTGGGCGCGAGTGCCCGCGCGCAGCGAGATGACGTCGCCCTCTGTTCCCGCCGCAAACACGCGACGCCCGGGGCGGTTCAGAAGCTCGTCGGCCAGAGCCGTTTCCAGTTCGCGAACCCGACCCGCGAGCGCTGCGACCTGGTTCTCCAGGTCGACGATGCGGCGGATGCCCTCGAGGTTCAGTCCCTCAGCGCTCAGCCGCGCGATCTCCCGCAGCTGCGCGACATCCCGCATCGAATAGCGCCGGGACTTGCCCGCGGTGCGGGTCGGGCTGACGAGGCCGAGCCGGTCATACTGGCGAAGAGTCTGTGGATGCATGCCGGCGAGTTCGGCCGCCATCGCGATCGCAAAGAAGGGGCTGTACTCGTCCACGTGCTATCCCTTCGCTCGAGAGATCAGGTCGTCCCGGGGGTTCTCCGCGGGCAGCGCTTTCGCGAATGCCTCGAGCGCTTGCTGTGCCTCGGCGTTCAGGTGGTTCGGCACCGCGATCTGCACCGTCGCGAGCAGGTCACCGCTGCCCTTCGTCGTCGAGACGCCACGCCCCTTGACCCGCAGCACGCGTCCACTCGGCGTGCCCGGCGCGACCCGCAGGCGCACCGGTTCGCCGCCGAGGGTGGGAACCTCGATCGTCGCACCGAGGGTCGCCTCGACGAAGGTGACCGGCACATCCACCCGCAGGTTCAACCCGTCGCGTTCGAACACGGGATGCTTGCGCACGGTGACCGTCAGCACGAGGTCGCCGGCCTCGCCGCCATCGGGACTCGGTTCACCCTTGCCCTTCAGGCGGATCTTCTGCTGGTCGCTGACACCCGCGGGGATGCGCACCTTGATGGTCTTGCCGCCGGCGGGCTGCAGGCTGATCGTGTCGCCGTTGATCGCGGTGACAAAGTCGAGCGCGGTGCTCGCGACGAGGTCGCGACCGCGGATCGGGCCGCCGTCACCGCGGAAACCACCACTGGTCTGGCCGAACCGCCCGTTGCCGAAGATGCCGCCGAAGAGGTCGTCGAACCCGGCACCGCCGGTGGTGAAGTTCTGGCGCTGTCCGCTGCCGAACATGCCGCCGAACACATCATCGAAGCCACCCTGTTGGCCGCTGCCCGCCGAGGTGAACCGCGCACCGGTGCCCATCGCGCGCACCTGGTCGTACTCGCGTCGCTGCTCGGGGTCAGCGAGCACGGCGTGCGCCTCGCTGATCTCCTTAAACTTCGCCTCGGCCTTGGCATCGCCCGGGTTCGAATCCGGGTGGTACTGGCGGGCGAGCTTGCGGTAGGTCTTCTTCAGCTCCGCGTCGGAGACGTCCTTGGAGACGCCGAGCACGGCGTAGAAGTCCTTGTCGAACCAATCCTGGCTGGCCACGAACGTTCCTCTCTTGCTGGCTAGCCGGAGCTATTCGGGAACGGAGACCGCGACCTTGGCCGCCCGCAGAAGGCGGTCGCCAAGCGCGTAGCCCGGCTCGATGACATCCGCGACGGTGTTGACGGTGACGTCAGCAGAGGGCAGCTGCACGATCGCCTCGTGAAAGTGCGGGTCGAACGCCTCGCCCTTCTCGCCGACGACGCGCAGGCCGTAGCGCTCGAACGTGGCATGCAGCTTCTTGGCAACGATCTCGAGGGGACTGCCCTCCAGGTCGCCGTGCGCCTCGGCCCGCGTCAGGTCGTCCAGCGCCGGCAGCAGAGAACGGATGACCTCGGCAATAACCGAGTCACGGTTCGCCGCGCGATCGCGCTCGACCCGATTCCGGAAGTTGACGAGCTCCGCCTGGGCGCGAGCGAGGTCGTTGCGCATCTCCGCAACGAGATCGCGCTCGCCCTGGTCGAGAAAGTCGATCTCCTCCTGGGTCAACGTTTCGACATCCGGTCCCTCGGTCGGGAACAGGCTCTCGATGCCGTCGACATCCGCGGTGTCGCCGTCTTCCGACTGCGGTTCAGGCTGCGCCTTCGGCTTCGGCGTGCGGTGGGATTTCGGCCCACCGCTCGCCTTGCCGCTGGCCTCTTCGGGTTCTGTGTCTTCTGCCACTTACTTCTTGGTCTCCGGCTCGTCGTCCACAACCTCGGCGTCGACGATGTCCTCGTCCGACTCCTCCGCTGCGGGCTCAGAATCTGCGGCAGGTGCATCCGCCTCGGCCGACTGGTCGGCCTGGTAGATCGCCTGTCCCAGCTTCTGCTGTGATTCGGTCAGCTTGTCGAATGCCGTCTTGACGGCCGCCTCGTCGTCGCCGGCGAGTGCGGTCTTCAGTGCGTCGACATCGGCCTGCACCTCGGCCTTGACGTCGTCGGGCAGCTTGTCTTCGTTGTCTTTGATCAGCTTCTCGATCGAGTACGCGAGTTGCTCGGCATTGTTGTGGATCTCGGCGGCTTCGCGGCGCGCCTTGTCTTCGGCCGCGTGCTCTTCGCCCTCGCGAACCATGCGCTCGATGTCCTCCTTGGAGAGCGACGAGCCACCAGTGATGGTGATCGACTGCTCTTTGCCGGTGCCCTTGTCGCGGGCATGCACCTGAACGATTCCGTTGGCGTCGATGTCAAAGGTGACCTCAACCTGCGGAACGCCGCGCGGAGCCGGTGCGATGCCCTGCAACTCGAACGTGCCGAGCTGCTTATTGTCGCGTGTGAACTCGCGCTCACCCTGGAAGACCTGGATCGCGACCGACGGCTGGTTGTCATCCGCTGTCGTGAACGTCTCACTGCGCTTGGTCGGGATGGCCGTGTTGCGCTCGATGAGCTTGGTCATGATGCCGCCCTTGGTCTCGATACCGAGGCTCAGCGGGGTGACGTCGATGAGCAGCACGTCTTTGCGCTCGCCCTTCAGCACGCCGGCCTGGAGAGCGGCGCCGACGGCGACCACCTCATCCGGGTTGACGCCCTTGTTGGGCTCCTTGCCGCCGGTCATCTTCTTGACGAGTTCCTGCACGGCGGGCATACGGGTCGATCCACCGACGAGCACCACGTGGGAGACATCGGCGACCTTGATGCCGGCCTCCTTGATGACGTCTTCGAACGGCTTGCGGGTGCGCTCGAGGAGGTCCTTGGTGAGCTCCTCAAACTTCGCACGCGTCAGCGACTCGTCGAGGTTGGCCGGGCCGTTCTCGGTGAGGGAAAGGTACGGCAGCTGGATGCTGGTGCTGGCCGACGAGGACAGCTCCTTCTTCGCCTGCTCCGCGGCTTCCTTGAGGCGCTGCTTCGCGATCTTGTCGCCCGAGACATCCACGCCGGTGGTGTCCTTGAACTTCTTGACCAGGTAGTCGACGATCCGCTGGTCCCAGTCGTCGCCGCCGAGGCGGTTGTCACCGGCGGTCGAGCGCACCTGGATGGTGGAGAAGTCGTCATCCTTGCCCACCTCGAGGAGGGAGACGTCGAATGTTCCACCACCGAGGTCGAAGACCAGGATGAGCTCGTCTTCCTTGCCCTTGTCGAGGCCGTAGGCGAGAGCTGCGGCGGTCGGCTCGTTGATGATGCGGAGCACGTTCAGGCCGGCGATTTCGCCGGCATCCTTGGTGGCCTGGCGCTCCGCGTCATTGAAGTAGGCGGGCACGGTGACGACTGCGTCGGTGACGGGCTCGCCGAGGTACTGCTCGGCGTCGCGCTTCAGCTTCGCGAGGATGCGCGCCGAGATTTCCTGCGGCGTGTACTTCTTGTCGTCGATCTGCACGGTCCAGTCGGTGCCCATGTGGCGCTTGACGGACGAAATGGTGCGGTCAACGTTCGTGACGGCCTGGCGCTTCGCGGTCTCACCGACGAGCACCTCGCCATCCTTGGTGAATGCGACGACCGACGGGGTCGTGCGAAAACCTTCTGCGTTCGCGATGACAGTGGGTTCTCCACCCTCAAGGACCGCGACCACCGAGTTGGTGGTTCCGAGGTCGATGCCTACTGCTCGTGCCATGTGACGGGTACTCCTCTACGAAATGACTGTGCGAGGACTTGAGCCTCGCGTTGTCAAGTTTGGTAGGGCGCCGGATGCTTGTCAAGTTTGATCCGCAGAAACTTGAGTCGGAGGGGCTCAACTGCCGCGATCACCGCGAATGCATCGGAACTCGACACCAGTGATTCGCCTTTTCGTTGCCAGCGAACACTAGGGTTTCGACCATGACCGATGCGTTACGCGACGAAGGCGTCGCAACCTCGTCCGCGGCAGCAAAACTCAGTGCCGCGGGCCTTTCGCTCTCCGACGAACTCGTGGTTCCCCGCCGACGGATCGCCGCCTGGGCCTTCTGGGACTGGGGCTCCTCCGCCTTCAACGCGATCACGACGACGTTCGTGTTCACGGTCTACCTCACATCCAAAGGATTCGGGAACCCGGACCAGTCGACAGCACTCCTCGGCCTCGCCGGAATCATCGGAGGTGTACTCGTCTTCCTCATTGCGCCCGTCACCGGCCAGCGTTCGGACGGCACGGGCCGCAGGAAACTCTGGCTCGGCATCAACACCGCCGTCGTCGTCATCACTATCGCCTGCGCCTTCTTCGTCAGAGGGGAGCCCGCCTACCTCGCGCTCGGGTTGGTACTCGTCATCGTCGGAACCCTGTTCTACGAGCTCGCCAGCGTCAACTACAACGCGATGCTGTCGCAGGTCTCTTCCTCCCGAACCGTCGGGCGCGTGAGCGGGTTCGGCTGGTCGATGGGCTACTTCGGCGGGATCGTCCTTCTGCTCATTCTCTACTTCGGCTTCATCCATCCGGATGTCGGACTCTTCGGTGTCACAAACAAGGACGGCTTGTCGGTGCGCGTCTCGATGGTGGTCGCAGCCCTTTGGATGGCCGGCTTCTCGATCCCCGTCCTGCTGTCCGTTCCCGAACCGCCGATCACGGTGAAGAAGCAGGAGCGCGGCAGCATCATCGCTTTCGTCGTGCGCGTCGCAAGGTCGTACGCCCGCGTGGCCGCCGACATCGCCGGGCTCTGGAAGGTCAGCAGGCGCACCGTCTGGTTCCTGATCGCGAGCGCCGTCTTTCGCGACGGGCTGACCGGCGTCTTCACCTACGGCGGGGTCCTCGCCGCGGTGGCCTTCCGTTTCTCGGCAGACGACGTGATCATCTTCGCGATCGCCGCCAACGTGGTTGCCGGGGCATCCACGGTGGTGATCGGTCGACTCGACGACGTCTTCGGGCCGAAACCGATCATGGTCGGTGCCCTGACCGGAACCGTGATCGCGGGGCTCTGCGTGTTCGCCTTCCACTCCGGCGGGGCGACGATCTTCTGGATCTTCGGACTCCTCATGTGCGTCTTCGTCGGGCCGGCCCAGTCGGCAAGTCGCAGCTTCCTCGCTCGGGTGATCCCGGCGGGACACGAGGGCGAGGTGTTCGGGCTCTACCAAACCACGGGGAAGGCTGCGACCGTCCTCGCGCCGGCGCTGTTCACGCTCTTCGTGACGCTCTTCCACGGGAGCATCTACGGGATCATCGGAATCGTCATCCTGCTTGCGGTTGGGCTTGGGCTGCTCCTCCCGATCAAGGGGAAGCCGGAGTTGCCGCAGCGCTAGTCGCCTCACTGTTCGCGCACCTTGGCCGAATGCTGAAAACGAAGGGGATTGCAGCACTTCGGAGGGGTTTAGGCGCGTTCGAGCAGTTTCATAGTGAAACGTCCTTCGTTTTCAGTACCGGGCGCGCGTAGCCTGAGTTCATGGCTGATCAACGTCCGATCGGATTCTGGCTCAAGCTCGTCGATCGAATGATCGATGAACAATTCGCCGCAACCATCGAGGAGCACGGCGTCACGCGGCGCCAGTGGCAGTTGCTCAATGTGCTCTCCAACGGCGTTACCAGCGTCGAACAGTTGGATGCGAGCATCGCTCCGTTCCTGGCGACCGACGTACCCGAATCCGCGGCCGAGCATCTCAGCGAGCTGATCGACAGCGGCTGGGTGGATGACACCGCCGCCGGCTACGAACTCACCGAACGCGGCATGGTGGCCTTCACCCGGCTCTCCGAGGTCGTGCAGGCCAACCGCGAGCGCGCGACGGACGGCGTCAGCCGCCAGGAGTACGACGCGACCCTCGCGACGCTCGAGCGAGTCGCGCGCAACCTCGGCTGGAGCGAGTGAGCCCTGCCCGCGGGCGGTGACCGCGCTATGCCGGGTTCAGCAGCCAGTACGCGATGACGAGCAGCGTAACGAGGAACCCGGTGATGAAATTGAGCCAGAGGAACCGCCTCCAGCCGCGATGCGCGGACTCAGCTTCGGCATCCCCGATGTTCCAGTAGACGGCGCAGCTGAGGGCATAGGGCAGCGCGAGAATCGCGGCCAGCGGTGCCGGCCACGCACTCGCAAGCAGGGCGGCGCCGGCCAGCCAATACGCGATGACCGCGAACCGCACGGTCGTCCGCGCCCCGAGGGCCGTTGCGATGGAGCCGATGGATGCGTCGCGGTCGGCGACGATGTCCTGCACGGCGCCAAAGGCGTGCGATGCGATCCCCCACAGGAAGAACGCCACGAGAACCGCCCAGAGCTGCACAGTGAACACGGCGCCGCCAAGCACCAGTCCGTAGATGGCCGGCGACACGAAATGGGTGCTCGACGTGAGCGAGTCGAGCAGCGGTCGCTCCTTGAATCGCAGCGCCGGCGCCGAGTACGCGATCAGCGCGAACACGCTGATCCCGAGCACCAGCCAGGAGAGCGGGCTGCCGACCGCAACCAGGTACACGAGAAAAGGAACGTTGGTGACGACGGCAGCCCACAGGGTGAGCCGGTGCATGCTGCGATCAAGCAGCGCGCCCTCGACGCCACCCTTGCGCGGATTGCGCAGGTCGGACTCGTAGTCGAACACGTCGTTGATGCCGTACATGGCCAGGTTGTACGGCACCAGGAAGTACAGGGTGCCGAGCACGAACGTGAGGTCGATCTCACGCGTCGTCGTGAGGTAGACGATCGCGAATGGGAACGCCGTGTTGACCCAGCTCAGTGGCCGGGAGGCGACGAAGAGCGCCCTAAGCCTGTTCACGGCGCCGCCTGAGCAGGGTCCAGAGCGAGGGCAGCAGCACCGCTGCGGCGAGCGGATAGGCGAAATCCTCGAGCGGGGCAGCACCGATGAACGCGCCGCTGATCAGCGCGCGGTCGTAACCGACCAGCCCGACGGCGATCATGGCGTTGTCGAACACGGCCGTCACCAGCAGCAGCGCAACCACGGCGAGACCGACGGATGCCCAACGCGGCATCCGGCGCGTGATCACCGCAGCGAGGGCAACGGCCACCACCGCGCCGAGGAAGATGGCATTCAGCATCCAGTACGTCATCGGTCGCCCGCCTCGCCGGATCGAACGCTCTCCGCGGGCCGGGCCTGTCGAGACCGCACAAACACCGAGCACGCCGCGTACAGGTTCATCGTGAGGTAGCACAGCAGCGCGAGAAAGAACACTTCCTCGACCGGCAGCTCGCGCCCCACCTCCCACCCTGTCGTGAACGCCGTCTCGCCACGAAAGAAGATGCCGAGGCCGATGCCCGACACGTCCCAGGCCAGGAAGAACGCGATGCCAGCGACGAGCACGATCGCGGCCACTCGCGGGTCGCGCCAGAAGAAGAGCCGAAAGCGTCGGTCGAGCATGACCATGCCTGCGAGCGCGACCAGTAGCGCGATCAGGTAGCTGAAGGACACTAGGCGACCGTCGCTTCCAGGGGTTCCGGGAGGGGTTCGGTCGACGTGTCGCCGCGCAGGCGCTTCACGAGGGCCTCCGCACTGATGAGGCACATCGGCAGTCCGATTCCGGGGATCGTCGAAGCGCCGACGTAGTACAGGCCGGTCACCTTCTTCGAAACGTTGCCCGCACGAAAAAAGGCGCTCTGCTTCAGGGTGTGCGCTGGTCCGAGCGCGGTGCCCCGCCAGGCGTTGAGGTCGTCCGCGAAGTCCCCCGGAGCCACCGTTCGACGCACCGTGACCCGCGCCGCGAGATCGGGGATCCCCACCCAGCTCGCGATCTGCGCGATCACGATGTCAGCGAGTTTCTCCACGCGTGGGTCGCCCTCGCCGTCGACGCCGCCATGCCCGATCGTCGGGTCGGCGGGAATCGGCACGAGCACAAACAGGTTGGTCATGCCCTCCGGCGCGGTCTGCGGGTCGAGGCTGCTCGGCTTGCAGACGTAGAGGGATGCGGGCTCGGGCACGCTCGACCGCGACCCGAAGATCGCGTCAAAGCCGGCCTTCCACTCCCTCGTGAACAGCAGCGTGTGGTGCGCGAGCTCGGGCAGTTCGCCGCGAACGCCCAGGTACAGCAGCAGCAGCGCGCCCGGGCCGGGCATGTGCTCCGCCCAGTATTTCTCCGGATAGGTCTGCTGGGATGCGTCGAGCATCCGCGTCTCGGTGTGGTGCAGGTCGGCGGCCGAGACGACGAGATCCGCGGCGCGAAAGCGGGAGACGCCCGTCGCATCCTGGTATTCCACTCCGACTGCGGCGCCGTTCTCCACGCGAATGCGAGAAACGGATGCCCCGGTCTCGATGTCGACACCCTGCTTCACGGCCAGGGTCGCTATGGATTCGATCACGCGGGTGAACCCGCCCATGGGATACAGCACGCCATCCGAGAGGTCGAGGTGGCTCATCAGGTGGTACATGCTCGGCGTGAGGTAGGGCGAGGACCCGAGGAAAACGGCGGGGTACCCAAGGATCTTGCGCAGCCGGTCATCCTCGAACCGTCGCGCGACCATCGTCGACAACGGCTGCAGCAGCAGTCTCAGCAGCTTCGGGGTGCGAGCGAGCACGTCGCGCCGCAGCAGCGGGCGCAGGTCGGCGAAGCTCGTGTAGAGAAATCGGAGTTTCGCGATCTCGTAGGTCTGGCGAGCCGACTCCAGGTACCGGTCCAGCCTGCGCCCGGCGCCTGATTCGATCGCCTCGAAGAGGGCGAGGTTGTCGGCTCGAGCGCGCCGGATGTCGATCGGATGCTCCACGCCCTCGAAGTACACCCGGTAACCGGGATCGAGGGTTACCAGCTCGAGTTGCTCGCTCGCGCTCGATCCCAGGAGTTTGTAGAAGTGGTCGAACACCTCGGGCATCAGGTACCAGGACGGGCCGGTGTCGAAGCGGAAGCCGGCACGCTGCCAGCTGCCGGCGCGGCCGCCGAGGCTCGGCGCCTGTTCCAGCAGGTGCACGGTGTGCCCATCCCGTGCGAGCAGGGCGGAGGCGGCCAAACCGCTGATACCCCCGCCGATGACAACCGCGGTGCTCATGCCCTTGGCATTCGTCCGAGAGCGGCAGCGGCGGCGATGCGCAGCTTCACCGGGTTCGGCACTCGCACACGCGTGGTGACAAGGCGGGACGCCGGTGTCGCTCGCAGGCGGGCGGCGAGGTCGGCGAACAGGCCGTGCGCGAGGGCCACGGCACGGCGGCTGCCGACCGGCAGGTCCGGGATGACGGCTCCGGATGCGGCCAGGTCGGCATCGATGTCGGCGAGCAGCCGGGCCTTGTCCGCCTCGCTGAAGGCATCCACCTGCACGCCCGGGAAGTAGCTGCGCCCCAGGTACCGGAAGTCCGAGGCGAGGTCGCGCAGGAAGTTGACCTTCTGGAAGGCGGCACCCAGCCTGCGAGCCCCGGACTCGAGGCGGGCGCGCTCGGCGCCGGTCACGCTCTCGCTCACGAGGAACGCGCGCAGGCACATCAGCCCGACGACCTCGGCCGAGCCGTACACATAGCGGTCAAAGCTGGCCTGGTCGTGCCGGGTCGCGGAGAGGTCCGCGCGCATGGACTCGAAGAACGGCCGCGTGTACTCCGTCCCGAATCCGGTGTCGCGGGCGGTCAGCGCGAAAGCGTGCACGACGAGGTTCGCGCTGTACCCGTGCGCCATGGCGTTCTCGGTGTCGCGCTCGAGCTCGTCCAGCTGTTTCGCAGCGCCGACGGCGTCGAGACCGGCACCCTGCGCTTCGCCGTCGACGATCTCGTCGGCGACCCGTACCAGCGCGTAGATGTTCTCGACATGCTGGCGGCAGTCGGCATCCAGCAGCCTGGCCGCGAGGCCGAACGACGTGGAGTACCGACGGATGACAAGGCTCGCCGCCTCTTCCGCCACCCGGTCGTACAGGCTGGTGCGTGTCACTTCACGCGCCCGAGCACCGCGTCGACGACGGGATACAGCTCTATGCGGAGCGAGGCCGGGATGTGCGGCTCCGCCAGGCGGGCCAGCGCCCGGTTTCCGTAGTACCGGGCCAGCCCCTGCGCGAACGACTCCGCGCCGCTGGAAACGAGTGCGGCACGCACGCGCTCCGCCTCGTCCTCGGACAGGTCGGCCTTTCCGATCAGCGGCTCGATCTGCTCCCACGCCGCGGTGCTGGTGGCGTAGGAGATGAGAACGGTGCGCTTGCCCTCACGGAGGTCGCCGATCGTTGTCTTGCCCGTCTGCGCCTCCTCGCCGAAGACCCCGAGCAGGTCGTCGACGATCTGGTAGGCGATGCCGATGTCGCGGCCGAATTCTGCGAGGGTCGTGATGACCTCCTCGGATGCGCCGGCGAGAATAGCCCCGGCCTGCAGCGGGCACTCGAAGGAGTACACCGCTGTCTTCAGGCGCTCCATGGTGAGGATGTCGTCGACGCGCGGCATGTCGATCGCGGTCGCAAAGTCCACGTCGATGAGCTCGCCGGCCGCGCTGGCGAAGAGGGCGTCATCCACCACTTCCAGCAGCCTGCTCCGCGTTACGTCGTCAACGCCACTGCGATCGACCAGCCGGTACGCGTTGAACAGGGCGAGGTCGCCCGCGATGACGGCTGCCGAGATGCCCTTGTGTTCGGCGGCACGCTCGGATGCCCCGCCGAAGCGGGCGCGATCGCGGTAGGTACCGGAGATGTTCGGAACGCCGCGGCGGGTGAAGTCATGGTCGATCACGTCATCGTGAACGATGAGGGCAGTGTGCAGCAGTTCGAATGCCGCGCCGACGTACGCGGCGGCCTCGAAATCCGTGCCGCCGAGAGACTGGTAGGCCGAGAACACCATGCGCGGGCGAAACCTTTTGCCCCCGGTGGTGTTGGCCTCGAGCGCACCCCACAGCAGGACGTACTCCGCGCCGAATGCTGAGGCGCGGTTCTTGGCTAGGCTGAAGAAACGTTCCAGGACGCCATCGACCTGTACTTGCCCGTGTTGGGCAACGGCGAGCAGATCGTAACCCTCCATTTAGGCAGACTACCCCGCACATGTCAGATCAAATCGAACAGGTCGTCGTGGTTGACAACGACGGAAATGTACTCGGTTCTGCGGACAAAATGACCGTGCATGACGAGAACACGCCGCTGCATCTGGCGTTCTCCTGCCACGTGTTCGACGACGCCGGACGGCTGCTGGTCACCCGCAGGGCGCTGACCAAACTGACCTGGCCGGGCGTGTGGACGAACTCCTTCTGCGGCCACCCGGCACCCGGCGAATCCTTCGAGGAGGCGATCGCCCGGCGCGCCAACGACGAGCTCGGGATCACGGTTACCGACCTCGCCCTCAAGCTGCCGGATTTTCGCTACCGCGCGGTCGACGCATCCGGAATCGTGGAGAACGAGATCTGCCCGGTCTTCACCGCGCTGACCGGCGACGCCGTGGACGCCAACCCGGACGAGGTGAGCGAGTGGGCATGGGTCGATCCCGTGGTGCTGCACGACGCCGCCATCGCGCTGCCGTTCGCGTTCAGCCCCTGGCTCGGCTGGCAGCTCGAGCAGGGCGTGCTCGCCCCCTAGCCCCCGGGCCCCACCCCTGTGTCCTCTTCCCCGAGTCCTCTTCCCCGAGTTGTCGCATATCGACCTAACCCGCCGATTTTGGGTCGATACGTGACAACTCGCGGGGGGGGTTAGCGGGTGATGTCGGTCCGGTGAAAGTTGAGGTGGGAGCGGCTTGCCGTCGGTCCGCGCTGGCCCTGGTACCGCGAGCTGTACTCCGTCGCCCCGTACGGCTTCTCTGCGGCTGAGCTCAGGCGAATGAAGCAGAGCTGGCCGATCTTCATGCCGGGCCACAGCTTGATCGGGAGCGTCGCAACGTTGCTCAGTTCGAGCGTGACGTGCCCCGAGAATCCCGGGTCGACGAATCCGGCGGTCGAATGCGTAAGCAACCCGAGGCGACCGAGCGAACTTTTGCCCTCCAGGCGTGCGGCGATGTCATCCGGGAGCGTCACCGCTTCATAAGTCGACCCGAGAACGAACTCGCTGGGGTGCAGGATGAACGGCTCGCCATCCTTCGCCTCGACCAGTCGCGTTAGGTCGGGCTGGTCTTCGGCCGGATCGATGAACGGATACTTGTGGTTGTCGAACAACCGGAAGTACTTGTCGAGCCGCACGTCGATGCTCGACGGCTGGATCATCCCCAAGTCGAGCGGATCGAGGCCGATGCGTCCCGTTTCCAGTTCGGTACGGATGTCTCTGTCGCTGAGCAGCATGCGCTCGACAATACCGCTTCGGCGGTCGGGTGGGCCGCGCCAGAGTGGCACGCGGATCGAACCCTGTGGCGCCTCCGAGTAACATGAATGAGTCGCATGACCGCGGCGCACGCGAGTGTAGTTCAATGGCAGAACTTCAGCTTCCCAAGCTGATAGTGCGGGTTCGATTCCCGTCACTCGCTCCAATGGGCGTTCTCACGCCGTTGCCCCTCCTCGCAGGCCAGTCATGCCTCTCTGCGCAAGACCGCCATTCCCGAAATCTGCCCGTTCCCAAATTCCTCAACCGGATGCAGCACATCCGCTCCTTGCGCCGTCGCTATTCTGCGATACTATCTAGTGGTAGTCAGCAACACTGAGTAGTTAGAGGGTTCCGTGGCCAAGCAGATGACCGAGATGCTCAAGGGGACTCTCGAGGGCATCGTCCTCGCGATCCTCGCCGTGGGCCCCGCGTATGGCTATGAGATCACAGCGCGGCTGCGCGAGCAGGGCTTCGCCGACATCGTCGAGGGCACCGTCTATGCGCTGCTGGTCAGGATCGAGCAGCGCGGCTTCGTGGACGTAACGAAGGCCCCGTCCGAGAAGGGGCCCCCTCGCAAGGTCTACTCGCTCAACGCAGCGGGTGCCGAATATCTCAACGAGTTCTGGAAGAGCTGGAGCTTCCTTGCAGAACGACTGGAAGCGCTCCGTCTGGAAGGAAAATGATGATGTGGATTGACAAGCTGGTCGGCGACCTCGGCGACAAGAGGAGCTACCTCGAGTACAAGTCTCGCGTGAAGAAGCTGCCCCCGGGATACCGCGACGCGGCTAAGGCGCTCGAGCGATATCTGATGTACATGGGGCCTAGCGACGACGGCAAGGCTCTTATCGCGATGCTCGATGATCTGGTCGACCTCTTTGAGCAAAGCGTTGCCGATGGAACACCGATCCGCACACTCGTCGGGGACGACCCTTCCGAGTTCGCGGAGACATTCCTCGACAACTACGCCGGCGGCAGCTGGATCCGCAAGGAACGGGCGCGTCTGACTGAGTCCATCAACCGGTCGATCGAAGAGCAGAAGAAATGACGACCGCGACGGTGGATGCCGTGGGCATCCGGGTGCAGGGCGTCGAGAAGTCGTTCAAGGACCTGCACGTGCTGCGAGGCGTCGACTTCAACGTGAAGGCAGGGAGCATTTTCGCGCTGCTCGGGTCCAATGGCGCAGGCAAGACCACGCTGGTGCGCATCCTGTCGACCTTGCTCAAGGCCGACGCGGGCACCGCCACGGTTAATGGCTTCGACGTGGCGACGGCGCCCGGGGACGTGCGGCGGTCGATCAGCCTGACCGGCCAGTTCGCCGCAGTGGATGAGGTCCTCAGCGGCCGGGAGAACCTCGTGCTGGTCGCCCGGTTGCGTCACCTCAAGAACCCGGGTGCGATCGCCGACGACCTGCTCGCCCGCTTCTCGCTCACCGAAGCAGGCAATCGCCGGGCGTCGACGTACTCAGGCGGCATGCGACGCCGACTCGACATCGCGATGAGCCTTATCGGAAGCCCGCCGATCATCTTCCTCGATGAACCGACCGCGGGGCTCGACCCCCAGGCGCGCATCGAGGTGTGGCAGACCGTTCGGCAACTCGCCGGTCAGGGCACGACGGTGCTCCTCACAACGCAGTACCTCGACGAGGCCGAACAACTCGCCGACCGCATCGCGATCCTGCACAAGGGCACGATCATCCAGAGCGGGACCCTCGCCGAACTCAAGCAACTCCTGCCAGCCGCCAAGGTCGAATACGTGGAGAAGCAGCCCTCCCTCGAGGACGTTTTCCTCGCCCTCGTCGGTGACAGTGCCGAGCCCGACAGCGGCGAGGCCAACAGCGCTCAGGATGACCGCACCGACAGCGCGATCCCGGTACGAAAGGAAACCCGATGACCACCCACGCCCTCGCCGACACCGGCGTCCTGACCGGACGCTCATTGCGCCACATCCTCCGCAGCCCCGACACGATCATCACCACCGTGGTCACCCCGATCGCACTGATGCTGCTGTTCGTGTACGTGCTGGGCGGCGCGATCAACATCGGATCCGACCAGTCGTACGTCAACTACATGCTCCCCGGGATCCTGCTCATCACGATCGCGTCCGGCGTCGCATACACGGCGTACCGGCTGTTCCTCGACCTGCAGGGCGGCATCTTCGAACGCTTCCAATCCATGCCGATCGCGCGCTCGAGCGTGCTCTGGGCGCACGTGCTCACCTCGCTGGCCGCGAATCTGGTCTCCGTCGCGGTCGTCACCGGCGTCGCGCTGATCATGGGCTTCCGCACCGGGGCATCCGTGGCCGCCTGGCTCGCCGTCGCGGGCATCCTCATCCTGTTCACCCTCGCACTGACCTGGATCGCCGTGATCGCCGGGCTCTCGGCGAAGACCGTCGACGGCGCGAGCGCGTTCAGCTACCCGCTGATCTTCCTGCCGTTCATCAGCTCGGCGTTCGTGCCCACCGACTCGATGCCGGGGCCGGTCGCATGGTTCGCCGAGAACCAGCCCGTGACCTCCATCGTGGATACCGTCCGCGCCCTGTTCGCGCAGGCACCGGTCGGCGGTGAGATCTGGGTCGCCCTTGCCTGGCTCGTCGGCCTCCTCGTCGTCGCCTACGCCTTCGCGATTGCCATCTTCCGTCGCAAAGTCAGGTGACTCGGAGGCAGTCGTGAGGTAGCCTCAGTCAACGCCCGACACGAGGGGATGATGTGATGAACACTCCTGCGCTCACCCGCCCGCACCTCACCACGCTGTGGGGCGGTGGCGGCATCCTCGTGGTCTCGCTGTTGTCGTGGCTTGCCGCCCTCAACGTCGCCCTGCCGCTCACCACCGAGTATTTTCTTCCGTTCGGAAGCCGAATCCCGTCGATGGTGTCCGACACAATCCTGCTTGGGGCGGTCGCAATTCTGGCCCTTGGCATCCGCGGGGAGTCCGGCATCGTCGGCCGCTCGGTCGTGGGAAAGATTGCCCTGCTCGTGTTCGGTCTTGGCGGGTGGGCGTTCCAGGTCCTCGGCCTCCTGCCCATTGGTCAGGGCCAGGACTTCGTGGCCGTCGGGGCTTCCCTCACCATTGCGCTCACCGTTGCCGTTGCAGCCGCCGCAGTTGTCGTCGTGCGCGCCCGGGTACTTTCCGGATTCGCGCGCTGGGCACTCGTGCCCGTCGCGGTGTGCAACGCGGTCGCGGCCGGCCTGTCGTACATCCCAGGACAGGACCTGACCTACGTGATTTACATCGGTGGCTGGATCCGGATCCTCCTGCCCCTGTCGCTTACCGTCCTGGGCTTCTCCTACCTGCTCTACGGGCAGTCCGCAGCGATTCGTCGCCGACTGCACGTTCTCAACCAGGCCTGGTGAGACGCCACCCAGGGATGTAGGACGGGATCCCGCTCCGACTATTCGGCCTCAGCATCCATAGTTGCCGCGCCATCCGCGTTCTTATCCCCCACAGCAGAGGCGGCCCAGGCCGCCAGCCCGAGAGACCCGGCGACCGCGAAGAGTACGCCCGCGACCCCGGTTACGCCCGCGATCGCTCCCACGGCACCGGGAATGGCCGACTGGGCGACGCGGTTTCCTGCCAGTCGCAACGACATCGTCATGCCCCGCCCACCCGGCGGCGCCAATTCGACTATCCATGACATCGTGATCGGCTGGCAGATGCCGACGAAGAACCCAAAGACACCGGCGAGCACGACGAGAACCGAAGGCGCGAGCGGGAGCGCGATCAACGCGACCGCGAGCGCCGAAATTGTGAGCGTACAGACCATCAGCACGCGTCGTCCGACGAGTCGCACGGCCCTGCCGAGCACCGCCCGCGACGCCATCGTCGACAGCGAACGGACGACGAGCATGAGACTCACCACCGCTGGCGAAAGACCCGTCTGCTCGCCGAGCGCGGGCCAGTAGATGAGAGTGACATCCACCGACGCCAGAGCGATACCGCTTGCCGCGAGCGCCCGGATCGCGCCGGGCTCCCTCAGGATGGCCAGTGCTGAGCGAAGCATTCCGAGCTGGGGCGAGCCGTCAGGCGTGGATCGCGGCAGTGTCGCCGACACCCCGGTGAGGGCGACGGACAGGCCGACGCACACCCACAGGATCACGTCGACCGGAGGGCCACCACTTCCGTTGCCGGGCAGGGCGAGCAGCAGAGGGCCGGCCGCCTGGCCGAGCGATGCGCCCAGGGTGTAGAGGCCGAAGGCCGAATCGCGGCTGCTGACCTGGGCCCGATTCGCCACCACAGTCTGTTCGCTGATCATCGAGAACAGGTGTCCACAGCCGAGCAGCAGGGTCGCGAGGAACAACAACACGACGCTGTGTCGGCCCACTACTGCGGTGAGGCTGGCGGCCGTGAACAGGATGCCGCCGAGCAGGCCGGTGCTGCGCTCTCCGAATCTCTGCACCAAACGCCCCGACGGCAGGGCGAGAAGAAGGGCAGGCAACGCGAACGTCGCCGACATCAGTCCGAGAAGTGCCGCCGGTGACCGAACCTCGATCAGGGCGTACGACAGGGCGGGTCGAAAGGCATAGGTGACGAGTTGCACCAGTACCGCGTGAACTATTACTACAACGACCCAGCGCTGTACGCGTCCGCCGGTCACATCTGCGCGGCCGCAGCCTCGCCCCAGCGTCGAGACTCGCCTGCCGGGGAACGGCGCTGCTCGACGTTCCACGGGTTGTCATCCCGAAGCACGGGCGGAAGCAGCGCGGCTGGAGCATTCTGGTAGGCGACGGGGCGCAGAAAGCGCTGAATCGCTGCCGTTCCGACAGACGTCGATGTGCTGGCCGTCGTTGCGGGCCACGGCCCGCCGTGCTGTTGCGCGGGTGTCACGGCTACGCCGGTCGGCCAGCCGTCGAAGAGCACGCGCCCCGCGAGCTGGCTCATCGCCTCAACAAGAGCCGTGATCCAGGGCGAGCTTTCCCCGGCGCCGAGGTGCAGGCCGGCCGTGAGGCTCCCCTCAAACAGGTCGGTGAAGGCCGCGGCAAGGTCGTCGGCTTCGGTGTATTCGACGATGATCGAGAGCGGACCAAAGCTCTCATCGAGTAGCCGGTCGCGCTCGCGCACGAGGGTCGACAGCGAGACGCTCACGATGGTCGGAAGCGCCCAGCCGTGCCCTTGATGATCGAACCGGACCCCACCTTCGGCGTGAACCTCGGCACCAGGGGTCGAGACGACTGCTGCACGACGCGCTTCATACCCGTGGGCGATCTTCGGATACAGGAGGCGGTGTTCGCCAATCTCGCCGACGATCGCTCCGGCCCGCGAACCGACGTCCGATCCAGCGGGAACGAACAGGAAGCCCGGTTTGGTGCAGAGCTGCCCCGCTGAGCCGGTGACGCTCGCAGTGAATCCGGCCAGAATTGCATCCGCACGTTCCGCAAGAGCTGACGGGGTGACGACGACCGGATTGACGCTTCCGAGTTCGCCGTAGAACGGGATGGGCGCGGGGCGTGACGCGGCAACATCGGCGAGAAAGCGACCGGCACCCAGGGAACCGGTGAAGGAGGCGGCGGCGACCGATGGATGCTTCAGCATCGCGACGCCCTCATCCTGCCCCTCGATCAGCTGGAACGTGCCCGCCGGGGCCCCCGCATCGGCGAGGGCGCGACTGACGATCTCCGCGGTTCGTCGTGAAAGCTCCGGATGCCCCGGGTGAGCCTTGACGATCACGGCGCATCCCGCTGCAAGCGCGGATGCCGTGTCGCCGCCGGCCACGGAGAAGGCGAACGGGAAGTTGCTTGCGGCGAAATTCAACACAGGCCCGATCGGCACCAGTGCGCGACGAAGGTCGGGCCGCACGCCGAGGGCGAAGTCGCCATCGGCCTCGTCGATCCGCGCGTCGTGGAACTGTCCATCCACGACCGTGTCCGCAAACAGACGCAGTTGCACGCTGGTTCGGGTCAGTTCGCCTCGCAGCCGCGCAGAGTCGAGACCGGTCTCTCGTTCGCCGATCGCTACCAGTTCGCCCGCGCTCTCGTCGAGCGCGGCGGCGGCGGCAAGCAGCAAGCCCGCCCGCGCGTGGGGAGCGAGGTCCGCGAGTTCTCGTGAAGCATCGCGCGCGGCGCGTGCGACGTCATCGATGCCGTTCATGTGGCGCTCCCTGTGCTGGTGTGGGCTAACCGCCGGTCGGGCGTCAGCTGCAGCGGGTCTGTGCGCAACTCGATGAGACTCGGTCCCTCGTGCACGAGTGCCGCTGCAAAGGCGGCCGCGAACTGCTCCGTCCGCTCGACCAGGTGGGTCTGGGCGCCGAATGACTTGCCGTATTCGGTGAAGTCCGGGTTGCTCAGGTCGGTGGCGATTACATGCCCGGGGTAGTGGTTCTCCTGGTGCATGCGGATCGTGCCAAACATTCCGTTGTTGACGACGATGAGAATGACGCGCAGCTGCTCGTACATCGCCGTCGCCAATTCGCTGCCGCTCATCAGGATGCAGCCGTCCCCGGCGAAGGCGATGACGGGGCTTCCGCTCCGCACGGCGGCAGCGCCGATTGCTGCCGGGTACCCGTATCCCATGGCGCCATTCCTCGGCGCCAGTTGCGTGCCGAACTGGCGGAACTCGAAGAATCGCTGCACCCACACCGTGTAGTTGCCCGCTCCGGTCGTGACGATGGTGTCGTCGGCGGTGACCGAACGCACGTGCTTGATGATGCGCGCAAGATCGACGTCACCGGGCGTCTCGGTCGGCCGCGTGTAGGCGAGAAACTCGGACCGCAGAACGCGGGTCCACTCGGCCCTGGCGCCGGAGGGTCGCAGGGTGCGGCGGCGCAGTTCGGCGGCAAGGGCGGCGACGGATGTTGTGATCACCTCGTCCGGGATGGTGTTGGTCACCGCATCCGCTGCATCCTCGGAAACCATCACCAGTGCCCGCTCCCCGGTGGGCGCATCGAGCACGACGAAGCCGTCCGTGGTCGGGTCGTCGAGCCTCGGCCCGAAGGCGACAACCAGGTCGGCCTCCCGGGCCCTCGCACGCAGCGCGGGAGAGCATCCAAGCCCGAGGTAGCCGACGTAGTTCTCACTACGGTTGTCGACGCAGTCCTGCCACCGGAACGCGGCTGCGATGGGAATTCCGTTCGCTTCTGCGAATGCGGTGATGTCGTCGCCCACTTCGGCGGACCAGCTCGGCCCGCCGACGACCAGCAGCGGCCGCTCGGCGTTCTCAAGCCGGGAGACGAGCGACTCGAGGTCTGAACGCGACGGCTCCGGATGCGAGATCGCCGGCACCGAAACCGGGTCCTTGTCCGTCGAGGAGGTGAGCACATCCTCGGGAACCACAATCACGACGGGACCGGGCCTGCCCGCCATCGCGAGGTAGAGGGCGCGCGCGACCTGCTCGCCGATCCTGTCCGGGTCTGTCACCTGCACGACGTGCTTTGCCGTGGATCCAAAGACGGCCGAGTAGTCCATCTCCTGGAAGGCCTCCCGCCCGAGCACGCTCGTTGCGACCTGCCCGATGACGAGCACGAGGGGTGTGCCGTCCTGAAAAGCCGTGTGAAGCGCGATGCTCGCGTGCATGGCGCCGGGTCCACGGGTTACGAGGCAGACCGCCGGTGACAAGGTGAGCTTGCCGACCGCTTCGGCCATGTTGGCTGCCGCTGCTTCGTGGCGCGCTGTGACGAGTCGAAAGACGGGTTCGGGATGCCCGTCGTTCACCTCATAGATGGCATCCAGGACCGCGAGGAAGCTTTCGCCCGGCACGCACGTGGCGAAATCGACGCCATTGTGCACGAGCGAATCGATGAGGAGGCGCCCGCCGGTACGGGTCATCTCTGGCCCCCGGGGGCCGACAGCTCGGCAAGAACAGCCTCGGTAAATTGACGCGTGGTCGCGCTGCCGCCCAGGTCGCCGGTCTGCACACCCCTGGCCAGCGCCGCATCGACGGCCTCATCGATAAGTCGGGCGGCGCGGGTGAGCGTCTCGTCAGAGTGCTTCTGTCCGAGCCACTCCACCAGCATCGCGGCGGACAGGATCATTCCCACCGGGTTCGCGATGCCGAGCCCCGCGATGTCGGGGGCCGATCCGTGCGCGGCCTGCGCCATCGCATGCGTGTCACTCGCGTTCAGAGCCGCTGAGAGTCCGAGCGCTCCGACGATCTCGCCAGCCAGGTCGGAGAGGGTGTCGCCGAACAGGTTCTCGGTCACGATTACGTCGAATCGCTGCGGATTGCGAACCAGGTACGCCGCGGCCGCGTCGAACAGGACGTCGTCGAATACAACCTCGGGGAAGTCGGCAGCCACCTTCCGGCACTCCTCCAGGAACATGCCGAACACCGTGGGCATGACATTCGACTTGTGAACTGCCGTCACGTGCTTGCGGCGGCTCATGGCCATCTCGAACGCGCGCACCGCGATCCGGTGGATTGCCGGTCTCGTGAATACTCCGACGAGCAGGGCGACATCGTCGGTGGGTTTGAATTCGCCGTTGCCGAAGAACATGTTGCGGTCGGGGTAGAAACCCTCGGTGTTCTCGCGCACGAAGACGAGGTCGACATCCGGCTTGATGCTCGCCACGCCTTCGCGGTTTCGGCTCGGCCGGATGTTCGCGTAGAGGTCGAAGTGCTTGCGCAGGGTCGCCCCGGGCACGCGCTCGCCCTTCGCCTTCCACGACGCCGGGTAGGAGCCGTTATCGAACGGGCCGAGCACCCAACCCTCGGTGGTTTCGAGCGCCTCTACGGTGCTGGGCGGCATCGGCGACCCGAATTCCTCGATCGCGGGCAGCCCCATCGGCAGGTCGACCCACTCGAGTGGTGCGGCGCCGGACGCCGCCAGGGCTGCGTCGACGATCTCGCGAGCGACCGGCACGATTTCCGGACCGATGCCATCACCAAGCATGTAACCGATGCGGATTGACGGGGTCATTTGTACTCCTAGAGACGAAAAGCGGTGCGAAAGGCTAGCGGTTGGCGGGGGAGTCGAGCTCGAGCGTCGCCGGCTTGACTACGAGAGGCTTCTTCCTGCGGAGCTTGAGCAGGATGATCGACGCGGCCGCGATCACGAGGATCGTCGCCGCGATCGGATGGGTCAGGAAGGTCAACGGATTGCCACCCGACAGAACGAGCGTCTGGCGGAACGATCCCTCGATGCGACCCCCGAGCACGAAAGCCAGCACCAGTGGTGGAAGCGGGAAGTGCAGGAGCTTGAGCATCACCGCAAGCAGGGAGAAGAGCACGAGCAGCAGGATGTCGACGAGGCTGTTGTTGACGCTGTAGATGCCCACGACGCTGACGGCGATGACGACCATGCCGAGGATGTCGGCTGGCACCTTGAGGATCTGCACCCACACCTTGACGAGCGGGAAGTTGAGGATAAGCAGGATGACGTTTCCGACGACCATGCTCGCGATCACTCCCCAGACGAGGTCCGGGGACTGCGTAAACATCGCCGGCCCGGGCGTGACCCCCTGGATGAGGAACGCGCTCATGAGGATGGCGAGCGCCGCAGATCCCGGGATTCCCAGGGTGAAGAGCGGGATGAAACTCGCGATCTCGAAGGACTTGTTCGCCGCCTCCGGGCCGGTGATGCCCTGGATGACGCCGGTGCCGAACTTCTCCGGATGCTTCGACACACGCTTTTCGGTGACGTAGGACGCGAATGTCGACACGGCGGCGACCATGCCCGGAATGAGTCCGAAGATAAACCCGATGGCGGTTCCGCGCAGCGTCGAGCCGACCGAGTCCGTGAGGTCTTTGCGCTCGGGCATCAGGCGCTCGATCTTCGCCATCGCGCCGGGAATGTGGCGGCGTCCGGCGGCCAGCAGAACATCGCTCACACCGAAGAAGCCCATGATCACCGCGAGCAGCGGGATGCCCGACAACAGGTCAGGGGAACCGAAGGAAAAGCGAGCGGAGCCCTGTACCGGGTCCGCGCCGACCTGCGCGAGAAAGAGACCGAGGCCGATCATCAGGACGCCCTTGACCAGGGACTTGTCGATGAGCGCAACGACGAGGCACAGGCCGAGCACCATGAGGGCAAAGTATTCGGGTGGACCGAGATACCGGGCGAGGAGACTCAGGGGAAGCGCCGCGAACGCAACCACGATGACCGAGATGATCGACCCGGCGAACGACGTGATGGCCGTAACGCTCAGCGCAACGCCCGCTCGCCCCTTCCGGGCCATCGGGTAGCCCTCGAAGGTCGTCACGACGGATTCCGACTCGCCGGGGATGTTCATCAGGATGCTGGTGATGCGGCCCCCGTACGCCGCGCCGTAGAAGATGCTGGCGAGCATGATGATCGCGCCCGCGGGCGGGAGCACATAGGTGAGCGGAATGAGGAGCGCCATTCCGGCGCTCTGTCCGATCCCGGGGAGAACCCCAACGAGCATGCCGACGAGGCATCCGATGAGCGCGAACAGGATGTTCTCTGGGGTGAGGGCGACCGCGAATCCGTCGAGGAGCCCCTGGAATGAATTCATGTGTCCAACCAGGAAAAGAGGGCCAGCGAAGAGCCGGTCATGTGGATGCCGAGGAACACGCCGAAACCGAAGTAGGTGAGGGCGCCCGCACCGATGGCGACGATGATGGAGAGCACCCAGGTGCGGCGTGCGACCAGTTTCATGAGGCCGAGTGTCAGCAGCGACAGTGCGAGAACGAATCCCACGACCGGCACGATGAACACGAAGGCTACGACGAGCGCGAGAGCGAGGCCGAGGCGCAGCCAGTTGACCGTGGTGAAGGTCTCTTCACTCTCGAGCGGCGTTTCGCCCTCGTCGAGAAGCGAGGGCGCTACAGCGTCCGCGTCCAGTGACGACAGCGATGCGGGAGCGCGGAACTTGCGGATGCGGGAGATGGAGCCGACAAGCCCGAGGCCGCCGATGAGCACGCCCGATACGAGCGGGAACATTCCCGGCCCGATGCCCAGGGCGTTCGTCACCTTGAGCGAGATCGCGCCGAAAATGATCGCGACCCCCAGGACCAGGAAGAACAGCATCGCGATGAGATCGGCGCGCGCGAACAACTGGCTGTCGCGAGGAGTGGGGGTGTGACCGGCGGGTTCGCCGGTCACACCATTGTCTTCATTGGTCACTTTTCTGAAGCCCGGTACTCTTTCGCAATCGGGCCGAAGGTGCTGTCAAACTGCGTCCACAGTGCCGTGGCGGCGGCGGCATCCTGGAAGTTCAGGTTCAGCGATCGCGACGCTGCCTGTGCCTTGTAGGCGGTGCCCTGCTGAGCGGACTTGATGGCCGCCGCGAGCGCATCCACGATCTTCTGCGGGGTCTTTGCGGGAGCGACGAGCACCCGGTTGGCCGAGACGCTGACGCCGTCGTAACCCAGCTCCTTTGCGGTCGGCACGTCGGCAAGGCTGCCGCCCATTCGCTGGTCACCGAGGAGCGCGAGAATCTTCAGGTCACCGCTGGCTGCGGCGGGCGCGAGTTCGGAAACCGGCCCGACCTCCAGGGTCACGTTGTTGCCCAGCACACTGGTGCGCAGCTGGCCGGAGTCATCGAAGGTCGACCAGGTGATTTTGATGCCCGCCGCCTTCTGGAGGGCGAGAACGCCGAGGTGGCCGACAGCGAGCACTCCGCTGGATCCGGCGGTGATCGACCCCGGGCTGCTCTTCGCGGCGGCAACGACATCGCCCAGCGTCTTGTACTTGCTTGTGGACGAGACTGCGATGGCGACCGTGTCGGTGTCGTGAACGGCGACCGGGGTGAAGCTCTCGCGCGTGAACTTGGCGCCGCGCTCACTGTCGAGGTACATCATGTTCGTGGCGGGCAGCGACACGAAGCCGAGGGTGTAGCCGTCAGGATTCGCATCGGCCACCTTCTGCACCGCGTTCTGGCCGCTGGCGGATGCGTCATTTTCAATGACGACCTTCGCGCCGAGCTTGTCCTCCAGGCCGGATGCCATGAGCCGCCCCGAAAGGTCGGTACCTCCGCCGGCGCCGTAGGGAATGACGAGGTGGATGGTCTTGGTCGGGTATCCCGCTGCGCCGGTTGAGCTATTTGCCGGGGAGGCGCAGCCGGCGAGCAACAGCGCCGACGCTGCGATTCCCAGCAGTGCTATGGGTTTGAGAGTCATCATTGACCTTTCTGGAATGTTGGATACAAATTAGTATCCAAAGCCTGACCGCCCAGCGCAAGTGGCAATGTTCGCGGGCCACGATTCGGATCGTTACGCGTAGTGGCGAATCCGGCGCAGCGCGAAGCCCAGCGAAGCCGTCACATGCTCTCGGCCGAGTCGCTCCGCGAGGTCGGCGTCGTGTGCCTCGACGGCGGCAAGAATTTGCATGTGCACGCTGAGGGAGCCGGACATCTCGTCATCCGAATAGGTGGCCGCGAGGTGATAGTTGAAGGCGAACGCCTGGTTCGACTCGCACAGGCTGGCCAGTCGCTCGTTATGGCCGGCGTGGTTGATGCCGCGGTGAAATGCACCGTTGAGTTCCACGAGCCTGGCCCGCGGTCCAGCGACCAATTGCTTGATCGGCTCCGGATAGATCGCCGCAAGGCTCGCGATCTCCTCGGGCGTCGCATTCATCGCTGCAAGCCGGGCGGCATAGCCTTCCAGCGCCGATCGAACCTCGTAGATCTTGCGCACTTCGTCTTCGGTGTGCTCGTGCACTATCCAGCCCCGGCGGCGCGACTCAACAAGGCCCTCGTACTCCAGGCGCAGCAATGCCTGGCGTACCGGCGTGCGGCTGACGCCGAGCAACTCGCAGAGCTCCACTTCGACGAGTCGTTGGTTGGGCGTGTAGCGCCCCAGCAGGATGTCTTCGCGAAGCGACTCGTAGGCCCGGTTACCCGAGTGATGACGATCGTCTGACACGAGCTTCCTCCGGACAGCAGTGAACGGCGGCACGGGCGCCGATAGAAGCTCACTGTAATCTACGAGGCCTGCGCCCGGTGTGCCCCGAGCTGACGAGCGGCGACATTGCGCTCAAACCCGAGCGCTTCCACCGCGCGGGTGACTCGGTCGCGAGTCTCCTCCGCAACGCGCACCGACCCGTTCAGCACGTTGGAGACGGTGCCGATCGACACCCCGGCGGCTTCGGCGACGCTGCGGATGGTGACCACCTTCCGGCGGGGATCGCGTGGCCGCGCGAAGGACAACTCGGGGCTCCCGCCGCGACTGCGGGAAATGACCAATTGGGTGCCGTCCGGCTCCCGCGCGAGAATCTCGCTCAGGATGGTGACGGCGCGCGCGATGGGATCCGCATCGCTCTCGCCCTGCTGGCCCATGGAATTCCGTCCTGACTCAATTGTTGGGCTCAACCCCGCAGCCTGTCCGCCGCCCGAAAAATAGGTTGCGCCCGCACCGGGATGGATGTACCTTCTCAGTATTTCAATCGATTGAAATGTTTGCAATAGCAACACAGGCAATCGACATCAAGGGAGATGATCATGACGACTTGCACGTCCAACGCTCGCGTCAGCGTTGATTGGAAGAGAACCATCCTGGCCTGCATGGCCGACTATCTCGACGCGGGCGGAATTGTTGCCGCGTCAGCCGGGCTCGCGATCTGGAGCCAGTCCTTCGGGCTGACATCGGCCTCGCTGGGCCTTCTTGCCGCATTCGGCGTCAACGCGGGTTCGTACGCGCTGGGCGCTCTCGTCGGTGGCTACCTGGGTGACCGGCTCGGTCGCAAGCGGATTTACCAGTACGACCTGCTCGTCTACATCCTGGGCGCCCTGTTCATTGTCTTCGCGGTGCAGAGCTGGATGCTGTTTGCCGGGCTGATCATCATGGGCATCGCCATCGGCGCCGACGTGCCGACCTCGTGGTCGCTCATTGGCGAAATTGCCCCGGACAACAAGCGCGGTCGCCTTGTCGGGCTGACGTCCGTCTTTTGGAGCGCCGGCCCCGTGGTCGTGCTGCTGCTCGCGCTCGCACTCGCCAACACCGGCCTGCTCGGCATTCGAATCGTCTTCGCGCAGCTCGCCCTGGTCGCGTTGATCACATGGCTCCTGAGGCGCCGCATGGCGGAGTCCGAGATGTGGACGGCCGCACGAGAGCGCGGAATCCTCAGTGCGAGCCGAATCCGCAACCTGTTCAGGAACTACGGCGGACGACTCTTCTTCGTCTTCATCGTCCACTCGCTGGGTGCAATCGCCCTCGGAACATTCGGGTTCTTCCTGCCGTTCATCCTCAGCACCATTGGTTCCCAATCGCAGGCAGCGAGCGTTGGCTTCAACGCCCTGTACTACGGACTCACCGGAATCGGTGTCTTCCTGTTCTTCATGCCGCTCGTCGACAAGGTGAACCGACGCGTCCTGTACGGCGTGGCGGGGCTCCTGACCACGGTCTCGCTCCTGCTGGTGATCTTCCTTCCGCTGACGAATCCGGCGGTGATCTTCTCCTTCGTGATCCTCTTCTCGCTGTCGGCGTCGTGCGGGCAGGAACAGCTCTATCGCGTGTGGTGCCAGGAACTTTTCCCCACCGAAATGCGCGCTACCGCACAGGGAATCATCATCTTCGCCCAGAAGGTGGCCCTGGCCGTGTGGAGCGTGTTCACTCCCCTGATCATCGCCGCAAGCTTCCACACCTTCACCTGGATCCTCTTCGGTGCCGTGGCTGCGAGCGTGTTGATCGGCGTCATTTGGATGCCGAAGCGCCCGCGGTCGCTCGAGCAGGTCGGCACGGACGATGACACCCGGGTCGCCGCGGAGGTTGTGCGGTAATGACCTCCAGCCAGCCGAATTTCCTCATTCTCTTCAGCGACCAGTTGCGCGCCGACGCACTCGGCGCCTACGGCAACCCGATCGCGGACACTCCCGCGATCGACCGGCTGGCCGCTGAGGGAGTGACCTACGACGCTGCGTACACGCCCTCGCCGGTGTGCGTTCCGGCCCGGTCATCCTTCATCACCGGACTCGAGCCGCACAACGGCGGGTGCTATGAGAACGAGATGCCGATGTCGCAGGCGTCAACGTTCATGGACGCCCTCACGTCGAACGGCTACCGCACGCACGGGATCGGCAAGATGCATTTCACTCCCGACGGGAGCGCACTGCGGGGGTTCGAGACGCGCGACACCGGTGAGGAATTCGGCACCGTCGAGACCGATGACTACCTGGCACACGTGGCGCGCGAGGGCTACGACTCGGTCGAACATCCCCACGGCCTTCGCGACGAGATGTACTACGTTCCGCAGCTGTCACCAGTTCCGGAACCGTTGCATCATTCCCACTGGGTGGCCGATCGATCGATCAGCTTCCTGGAGGAGCAGTCCTCGGCCAAGCCCTTCCTTCTCTGGTCGAGCTTCATCGCTCCGCACCCGCCATTCGCGCCGCCATCGCCATGGCATCGCCGGTACGAGCCATCCGTGATGCCCGATCCGTTCGAGCCACAGGGTGGTGAGCACCTTCTCACCTCGTGGAATCGGCTCCAAAACCGATACAAGTACCGAGACGGTGGTCGCAGTCGGCGCCTGGACCAGTTGCTCAAGGCCTACTACTTCGGTTCCGTCGCCTACCTTGACTCGCAGATCGCGCGGATAATCGACGCACTCGACCGCAGCGGGCTCCGCGAGAACACCGTGATTCTGTTGACAGCCGACCATGGAGAGTTTCTCGGCGACTACGGAAGTTACGGCAAGCGATCGTTCCTGGACAAAGCCGCTCGGATTCCATTCATCTGGAACGCGAGCGGTCTCGACCGCGGCCGAGTTGAGCAACCGGTGAGCCTCATCGATGTCTACCCGACACTGCTCGACTTCGCGGGGATTGCGGCCCCGGCGCGAGACGGGGAGAGCATTCGCTCCCTGACTCCCGGCCGCACGATCTACGGCCAGTACCAGGAGAAGCAACTCGGTCTCTACGCCGTCATCACCTCGTCGTGGAAGTACATCTGGTCTGCCGTCGACCAGCAGGAATATCTGATCGACCGGATACACGACTCGGCCGAGACGATGAACCTGGCATACAATCCGCGCCGACGTGAGGTCCTCCTGCAGATGCGGGAACTCGCCAAGGGTCATTTCGACGACCTGGGCGACTGCGATTTCGACGCGCTGTCATCGAACGGGGAATTCCATCTGGGTGAGCGAGCGAACAGCAACTCGACGCGCACTTTTGCTGCGCTCGATCGCGACCGCGACGCATCCACCCTGGTCGTGCGCGACGATCCCTGGCCCGCCCCCGCTGGTTCGTAGTCGAGTTGGTAGTCGACTGGCAGGATTGACGCGTGACGACAACGACAACCGAAGCTGGTAGCTCAGCCGAAGGTGGTGGCTCGGTCCGGATGCAAGACGTCGCGAACGCACTGGGGGTGTCTCTCTCCACCGTGTCGCTGGCCCTCAGCGGAAATGACGTCGTCGCTCCCGCTACCCGGGCGAGAGTACGGGACGAGGCGAACCGACTCGGCTATGTCTATAACCGCTCGGCAGCGAACCTGCGGACGCGAAGTCGCGACGTCGTGGGGCTCGTGGTGCCCGACATCACGAACCCTTTCGCAGCGGAGGCGGCCCTCGGCCTACAGGATGCGCTGATGCCCGACGGTCGAATGGTGGCCCTCGCCAACACGCGAGAGCGGGTCGACACGCAAACGTCGATCGTGCAGGCCCTTCTCGAACAGCGGATCGCGGGCCTGGTGCTCATCCCGGCCCTCGACACGAGCGCCGCCGACCTCGCCCTGCTGCGCAGGTCGGATACCCCGGTCATCCTCATGAACCGCAATGTGTCCGAAAGCCAGCTGCCGTTTCTGGGCACGGATGATGAACGAGTGATCCGGCTCGCCGTCGATCACCTCAGGGACGTGCACCACGTCACGAGCGCCGCCTACTTTGGCGGCCTTCAGGCGGCCGGGCCCCAGAAGGCACGAAAAGCCCACTTTCGATCCCTGATGCAGCAGTACGGGATCCAGGACGTTGCGATCTGGGATGTGCCGTCAGCGCCGAACGCCCTCGCTGCGTATGAGGCCGCGCGCGAGATACTGCGCACGGCTCCCGCGCCGGCCGCGCTTGTCTGTCACAGCGACTCGATCGCGATTGGCGTGCTGAGGGCGCTGAACGAAGCACACGTCGACCCCAGCGAGTGCTCGGTGATCGGAATAGATGGGATTGTCGACGGTGTCGTCACCGTGCCCTCCCTGACCACGATCGACGTCTTCCCCTCCGACATGGGCGCCATGGCCGGGCGGCTGCTGTTCACCCAGTCCGCGAACCAACCAGCCTCCGGTCCGCTGGTCACGCCGGCGCTTCGTATTCGTGAATCGTGCGGCTGCGCATCCGACTGACCGACACCCGAGCGGCGGGGCAGAACCGGGTGCGAATCCGCCTCAGAGTCGCTCGATCGTGACGCGGTCCTTGCCCGCATCCTTGGACGCATACATCGCGGCATCAGCGACCCGGAACAGGGTCTCGGATGTCGGTGCCGGACCATTGGTCGGCAGGTAATAGCCGACGCCAACGCTCACCGTGATACGGATGCCGCTGGCCACAGAGTCGAAGTCCGGATGCATCGCCGCAACGATTCGATCGGCGACGAGCATGGCAGCCGATTCGTCGACGTCCTGGCAGACGACGAGAAACTCGTCCCCGCCGAACCGGCCGACAACGTCGTCCTCTCGCACGATCTCGGACAGGCGCGCGGCCACTTCCTTCAGCACCGCGTCCCCGGTGGAGTGGCCGAGTTCGTCATTGACCGCTTTGAAACCGTCCAGGTCGACGAGCATCAGTGCCACGCCGCGACCATTCCTGCGCGACGAAGCGAACGCGTGCTCGAGGCTGCGCTCGACAAGCACCCGGCTGGCGAGACCGGTCAGCGGGTCATACAGTGCCAGGCGCACGAGCTCCCGCTGCAGACGCAGGCGGGAAAGCGTCTGGGCTGCCTGTCGCGCGAGAGTCTCCTGCAGCTCAATGAAGTCGGGGTCGAAATCGCGGGGGCGCGCGAACGTAGTGATCACGGCGCCGACCGCGAGCCCGTCGACGACGAGGGGCGCCGCGCACAGCGCACCGACGCGCGCCGAGAGCATCGCCTGATCGAGCGCCGCAAACGAGTCGGCGCTCCGCTGTGCGATCAACACCAGTTGCGCGTCACCCACCGCCACGAGCTCCGGCGTGCGGTCATCCGTCGGCAGGATGCCGTGCAGCGGGTATGTTCCCGCCACAAGCTCCAGACTCCCCTCGGCATCCAGGATCAGCACCGCTGACGTTGTGGCGCTGAAGGCCCGACGCATCGTGTCGGCGAGCGCGAGTGCGAGTACTTCTTCTGTTGCGCTCGCGCCGAACGCCCTGGACGCCTCCTGAAGCACCCGCACTCTCGTCTCCGACAGCTCGGCGGCCCGTCGAGCGTTCAGCAGCTCCCGCTCGTAGTCCCGCCGCTGTGTCGAGTCGAACACGGCAATTCGAATCTCGGCCGCGCGATCGTTCGCCGCTTCGACCTTTGTCGAGTTGACGAGGGCGGAAAGCGCCGTGCCGTCCGCATGCAGAAAGGTGAACGCGGCCTCGCGCACTTCCCCCTGCAACTGCAGCACTGGCTGGTACCGGGTTTCGTAGAACAACTGGCTGCCGACGGCAAGGAGCTCGGGCAGGGATGTGCCGAGCAGGGCGTCCCTGGATCGCCCGATCCAGGCGGCGAAGGTCTGGTTGGCCCGCACGATGCGACCGTCGGCGTCCGTCGACAGGTAACCGCACGGCGCATGCTCGTACAACTCCTCGAAGAGGTCGGGCGACACGTCGAGCATGACCGGCTCGTCGGCGGGCAGGCTCATCCGAGCCACGCGCGAATCGCACGAACGAGTTCGTCGGGGCCGGACAGGTTCGGGATGTGTCCGGTCGTCGACAGCACCACGAGCGTGCTCCCGGCGATGTTCTCGTGCACGAACTCGCCCACGGCCAGCGGAGCGATGACATCGTTGCTCGCCTGGACCACCAGGGTCGGGCGCGTCACCAGGGCAAGATCACCGCGGTTGTCGGAGAGGAAAGTCACGCGCGCGAACTGGCGCGCGATCGCCGGGTCCACGAGGCAAAAGCTTGTGGCGAGCTCCTCACCGAGTTCCGGACGGTCGCCATTGCCCATGATGACGGGCGCAATAGCGGATGACCAGCCCAGGTAGTTGGCATCCAGCGAGTCCAGCAGCGCATCGATGTCGGCCTGCTCGAAGCCGCCGACGTAGGTGCCGTCATTGACGTACCGTGCCGACGGGCCCACCAGCACGAGCGCGCCAAACCGCGTCGGGTCGATGGTGGATGCCAGCACCCCCATCATCGCGCTCACCGAATGCCCGATGTACACCACGTCGCGCAGGTCGAGAGCATCGAGAATCTCCACGATGTCCTGGGCGTAGCCGTCGAGGGAGTCGTACTTGCCGGAATCGTATGCACTGAGGTCGGACCCGCCCGCACCGACGTGATCGAACAGCACGACCTTGTACTCGTCGGCGAAGTGGGGCGCGACGTGGCGCCACATCTCCTGGCTGCATCCGAACCCGTGCGCGAAGAGCAGGGGCCGGCCGTCGGGGTTGCCGGTGACGTGCACGTTGTTGCGTCGAACGACGCCAGTGGCTTCCGCGATCTCGTCGATCATGTGTCTCCTGCGGCCGGGGCGGATCTCTCAGCGTAGCTGAGCGGAGTATACGCACATGTGTACCCCGGATTTTGACCTTTGACCAGTGCCCGCCGACGGTTCAGGCTGGAGAGAATGGACCTCGAACGCCTCGCCCTCGACCTCCGCGGAGCGGCCGCTCGCGGCGAGATTGTTGCGGTCTACCAGCCCGAGCAAGACCTCACCACCGGTCGCATCGTCGCTGTCGAATCGCTGAGCCGCTGGAACCATCCCACGCTCGGCCCCATCGCGCCGACGACGTTCATCCCGCTGGCCGAGCAAAGCCAGCTCATCCATGAGGTGGGCGACTTCATGCTGGAAGACGGATGCCGAAACGCAGCAGAGTGGCAAAGGGGTGGATACGGGATCGAAGTCGCCATCAACGTCGCCGCCCGCCAACTGGCAACCGCCACCTTCTACGAGCGCTTGCAGCACCTGGTGTCAGCCCTCTCACTCAACCCCTACGGCATCACCATCGAAGTCACCGAGTCGCAGGTGATCGCCGATCATGTCCAAGTCGCCGGGCGTCTCGGGCACCTGCGCGAACTCGGGCTCGGAGTCTCGATAGACGACTTCGGTACCGGATACTCATCGGTCGAACAGGTGCTCACGTTGCCCGCCAACGAACTGAAGATCGACCGGTCGCTGGTCCAGAACGGGGACCCGACCAAACCGCTGCTGGCGGCCGTCGTCGAATTGGCGCATGAGCGCGGCCTTCGCGTTGTCGCCGAGGGCATTGAGACCGAGGAGCATCTTCGACTCGCCAGGGACATCCATTGCGACCGGGTGCAGGGCTTCCTCATCGGGCGACCGACGACGAGACAGGGAATCGACCGGCTCATCAGTAAGTCGGCGTAGCCTGTCGGCGTAGCCTCCTGGGCGGAAGTCGCTTCCTTAGCGGAACGAGTCCCCGTGCAGGTCTGCCTCGTCGAAGGACGACGTGTCACGCTCAGCCGGTTCGTCCCGGTCGTCGCCCCCGACATCCAGCTGGGTCCACACCACAGGCAGCCCCGGTGAGAACAGGATGTCCACTCCCGGTCCGGTTCGAAGCGGCGGGATATTCACATAGCCGCCGCCGGCCTGCACCGCCTCGAGGATCTTGTTGCGCAGCTCGGTCACCGGCTCGGGCAGGAAGTAATCTTTGCCGTCTACGGTCAGTCGATTAACTATCACTGCAGAGTTGTTCCTTCCAGGTTCCCCCGCCGCATCAGCGCGACCTCTTCTACGCTACCTCCCGCATCGCCGCCCGTGGGGCTGGCGGCAAACGTTGTTGTTGGTAGGGTGCGGGGTGACACGCGCATCGCGTGCGGAATTGCGGCAAAGGATATACGTGGGAACCCTCCGGTATGACGGCGAAGAATTCGATTTCGACGATCGCGTGCTGGCCCACCTGCAGATTGTTATCAGCACGAAGCTTCGTCGCCGCGAGGACTTCTTCCTCTCCTGGGCGCAGGGCATCGAACGCGGCAGCGGCCGCCACGCTATCTGGATCGACAACGGCGTGCCGATCCATTTCTACTATCACGGGTCTCGCGTTGCGATGATCAACCGCGAGTGGGTGGATGCCCTCATCGTCGCCGCGGGCAAGGCGTCGGGCCTAATGCTCACCAGCGAGCCCGAGCCACACACCCAGCCCTGACCGGGCCTGCCGCTTCCCGGCCGGTCAGTGCGCAGTCACTGCGTCACGAACATCCCAGAGGTGATGGTGGATGTCGTGGAAGAAGTACTTCGAGATGGACTCCACCGTGAAGCTCGCTCCGTCGCTGCGCCTGCCGACCCGCTGCCAGGCCGTGCCCTGCACGCCGTCGAACGTTGCGGCGAGTGCGGTCGCGGCATCCTGCAATTCGCGGGCGACCGCGGCAGGATTCTGCGTGTTGTAGCTATCGGCGATTGCCGTTGCATCCTGGTCCCAGTTGGCGAAGAGGGGGTTCTCCTCCTCGAGCATGAGCCGAACGCGCACGTCGTAGAGCTTCATCACGTCGCGCACGTGGCAGGCGTACTCGAGGGCGGACCAGGTGGAGTCATCCGGTCGCAGGCGCACCTCGCCCCGGGCCAGCACCGTCTGCCACGACTCGGCGTTCTCGAGCAGGAGTCGCGAGACATCCGTCGCCTGCACGGTGGCGGCATCGAATCCGCACTCAGCGCACGGCCGGTCGACGACCCAGGTCCAGTCTTTGGTATCGGGAACAATTGGCATAGGTCAACTGTGCCCCTCGCCGTGCGCAGGCGCAGCAGGATTCCTGCCAGATGGCGATGAATGACCGCCCGGACCGCCAGACTGGCCTGACCAATCGATGCGCGCCACCAATACGAATCATCGTGTGAGGCGGGCAGGTCGCTCGTCACTCAGGAGGCAATACATCATGTCCAAGTCACCGAACCGCCTGCTGGCAGTCATCTTCGGCGCGGTTTACCTTCTCGTCGGAGTTCTCGGATTCTTCTACACGATGGGTGTCGGCTTCTTCGCCACCAGCGGGGGCAAAATCCTCGGGCTCTTCGAAGTCAACATTTTCCACAACGTGGCTCACCTGCTCATCGGCGCAGCGCTCTTGATCGCCGGACTGTCCAGCGTTCGGGCCGCCCGGGCCACCAACACGACTGTCGGTGCGGCGTACCTGCTGCTCGGCATCATCGGGCTGTTCCTGGTCGGGACGAGCGCGAACATCCTCGCCATCAATGCCGCCGACAACGTGCTGCACTTCGCCAGCGCCGTCCTGCTGCTCGCAGTCGGCCTCGGAGCCGAGCGCAGCTCTCGCGCGGCGACCGTCTAGCGGATGACGGGAAGAGGGGAACGGGCAGTGTCGTCGATCACTCGCACCTGGCTGGCCTTCGCGGCGGTCGGTGCCGGCATGATTCACCTGGCACTGGTCATCAGCTCTCCTCTTCCCGTCGGCGTGGCCGAGGCGCTCATCGGCCTGATCGAACTCACCTGGGGCGTGCTCGCCTTCTCCCGCGAGCGCATCGAGTATCCGCGCGCTGTGCTGTTCGGGTCCGTGGTACCCGCCATCCTGTGGGGACTCCTGGCGGCGATCGCCGCAGCATTCCGCACACCGGAGATCGCGTCATCCCTTGGCTTTGTCGCGCTCGCTGTCGCGTCGCTCCTGGAATTCTTCATCGCCGTCGTGATGGCGGTGCACGTTCGCCGGGCTACGGACTTCCGCGCGGCGCCCCGTGCGCCGAGCGCGGCCCGCTACCTTGCCGGACTCGCGGTGGGAGCCGCGGTGGTCGCCGCACTGACCACCCCTGCGCTCGCCAGCACCGAAGCCGGCCGCTTCGCGGTGCCGCATGGCACGCACGGGCTCACCGTCAACCTGCCGGAGCACGGGCAACACTGAGCGTGCCGGTGCCGGCTACGCGCGAATACCCGGAATCGCGACCGCCCGCGACATGAACCGCTGCACGTTCTCGTCGACGATGATGTCGGACGGTCGCAGCGGCCGGGTGAGAAATAGCCCCTCCAGCTCGGTGATTCGGCTGAGCGCGACGTAGGTCTGCCCGGGTGCGAACGAACGCTGCCCGAGGTCGACGATCGCACGGTCGTAGGTCTTTCCCTGCGACTTGTGGATGGTGACCGCCCACGCCAGCCGCAAGGGAAACTGCTGGAACTCCGCGACGATATCTTTCTTCAACGACTTCGTGGCCGCCGAGTAGGAGTACCGGTACTTCTCCCAAGTGGCCGGCTGCACCTGGTGCGTCTCGCCATCCACATCGACCCAGACGGTCGTGTCGATCTTCCGCACGATGCCGATGCTGCCGTTGACCCAGCGCTGGTCGGCGTCGTTTCGCAGGAACATGACCTGCGCGCCCACCTTCAGGTCCAGTGCCTCGTCGGCCGGGTACGCGCGACCGCCGAACTCGCCGCTGATCTCAGCCTTAGCCGTCAGCATCCGGCCAGGCAACCGCTGCAACTCGCTCGCGTTGATGCGGGTGACCGTGCTGTTCGTGGTCGCGAGGGTGATCGCGCCATCCGTGGGGGCGGGTCGCGCCCCGACCTCATTGAGGCGACCCGCGATTTCGGCCGTGACCATGCCGTGCCGCACTGCGTTCAGCATGTACTTGAACTCGTCCTCGTGCTGGCGGTGGATCGTCGTCAACTCGTAGATACGCAGGTCGGCCTGGTCCCAGACCTTCGCATCGAAGAACCACATCGAGCGGTACTGGTCGTCAAAATAGGCGCGTTCGTCGGCATCCCCCGGTACGGGCGCGAGCTGGTACGGGTCGCCGAACAGCACGACCTGCACACCGCCGAACGCCTCGTGCGGGCGTTGGCGTGCCTGCCGCAGGCTACGGTCGACGGCATCCAGCAGGTCGGCGTTGACCATGGATACCTCGTCGATCACCAGGGTGTCGATCGTGTTGAGCAGCTTGCGCAGTTCGGCGCCCTGGTCGATGTCATGGTCGGCGATCACGCCGATCGGCAGCCGGAAGAGCGAGTGGATGGTCTGCCCGCCGACGTTCAGCGCCGCCACGCCCGTCGGCGCACAGATGACAACCTGCTTCGAGGTGTGCCAGGAGAGATGGTTGAGAAGCGTCGACTTTCCGGTGCCGGCGCGACCGGTCACGAAGATGCTCTCGCGTGTGGTCTCGATCGCATCGAAGACGGCCTGCTGCTCGGGTGAGAGCGTTAGGTCGGTCACGGGCATCCAATCGGGCACAGGCGGTAACTCAAGGCTACCCGCGCGCTCCGGTCGATCGGCTTCGCCACGGGCGGCCTGTGGTCTCGGCGCATCCAGACAGCCCGCTTAGGATGTGGGCATGCAACGCGTGACGATCTACTGGGTCGCCGCATTCCTTCTGCTGGGTGCCGCGTTCGGCATCACCGTCCTGTCGCTCAACTCCTCCCTGTACAGCGCTGGCGGCTTCGTCGCCAGCTACCTCGATGCGCTCAAACGCCACGACGCGACCACGGCCCGCAGCCTGCCGGGCGTGCTCACCAGCACGGGCGTCTCGACCGAGCTGCTGACGGATGCCGCCCTGGGCACGCTGAGCGGCATCCGGCAACTGAGCGACATCACCGGTCCCGGCGACGTGCACACCGTCTCGTACAGCTACCGAATGGGCGACCAGGAGGGCCAGACGCAGTACCGGGTCAAGCGAACGGGTGCGTTCCTCGGGCTCTTCACCTCGTGGTCGTTCGAGACCTCACCGCTCGCCACGGTTGCTGTTACGCCCCTGCACGACCAGAGTTTTCGGGCCAACGGGGTGACCCTCACGTCAAAGGCGAAAGCCGACGCCCCCAGCCGTTACGCCGTGTTCGTTCCTGGTTTGTACACGTTCGACCACAGGTCGGAGTTTCTCACCGCCGACCCGATCGCGACGCCCGTCACCGACCCGCAGAGCGTGAGCAGCGTGCAGGTGAACGTGCAGGCCGCCCCCGCCTTCGTCGCCGAAGTCAACAAGCAGGTGCGCGAGTTTCTCGCGAAATGCGCCACGCAGCGGGTGCTGCTGCCGACCGGCTGTCCGTTCGGCCAGACCTTCGATAACCGGGTGGTGTCGACGCCGACTTGGAAGATGCATGCCTACCCCGACGTCCAGATCGTGCCGGGGCAGACATCCGGAACCTGGCTCGTGCCCAACACGGATGCCTCGGCTCGCCTCACCGTGAGAGTCCAGTCGCTCTTCGATGGAACGATCACCACGTTCGACAAGGACGTGACCTTCACCGTGTCGTACGTCATCAGCTTCCTGCCCGATGGCGAGCTGTACATCAAGGCCCAGTACGACTGACCCCCCACCGCGGAGGACGACACGCCGCCCTGCGGGTGCGCGGCGCGCCTCCCGCGGCGTGTCGTCCTCCGCGGTGGGGATTACTTCGCCGCTCCGCGTCGCGCGAGCATCGCGTTGTACTCCGCCAGCTCCGCATCGCCATCGCGGTCGGCCCTGCGGTCGTACCGCGTCGCCTCCCGCTTGTCGCTGCGCGCCCACATCAGCGCCACCACGATGGCCAGCGTGATGGTCGGCAATTCGCCGACACTCCAGGCGATGCCGCCACCGATCTGCTGGTCGGCGATCGCCGAAACACCGTAGTGCCAGCCCATCGCCCCATACCAGTTGGAAAGCAGCAGCCCCGTTCCGGTCAGCAGGCTCAGCCCGAAGAAGGCGTGGAACGCCATCGTGCCCAGCAGGATGAGCAGCCGCAGCGGGTAGGGAGGTCGATACGGCACCGGGTCGATGCCGATCAGCGACTGCACGAACAGGTAGCCGACGGCGACGAAGTGGATGATCATCCATTCGTGCCCGATGTGGTCCGTCGTCGCCCAGCTCAACAGCGGCGTGTAGTAGAAGACCAGCAGGGATCCCGCGAACAGGCCGGCCGCCACGATCGGGTTCGCGAGCAGGCGGAAGTACCTCGAGTGCACGAGCAGCAGGATCCACTCCCGCGGGCCGCGACTGGCATCCGAGCGCTTGCGGATGGCGCGCAGCGCAAGGGTGATCGGCGCCCCTGGCACGAGCAGCACCGGCACCGCCATGCCCAGGATCATGTGGCCGAGCATGTGCGCGCTGAAGAGGTACTTCTCGTAGGCGTTGATGCCGCCGTTGGTAATCCAGAACAGCAACAGCATGCCGGCGACCCAGAGCACGGTGCGGTAGACCGGCCACTTGTCGCCGCGGCGGTGCAGGCGGACCACGCCCGCGATGTAAAAGAAGATGCCGAACGCGCAGACGAGGATCCACAGCAGGTCGAAGTTCCAGAGCAGAACGTAGTTCGCGAAGCTGGGCGGCGGGGGTAGCGCTGCTCCAGTGAGGAACTCGGCTGGCGTCGGGTCGGTCAGCTGGGAAGCGGGCACATCGAGCTTGGGGTCCGCGGTGCGGGCCAGTGCCGCCGCGACACCGGACGCGATACCCATGAAGGCGAGTTCCGCCGCGACCAGCGCCCAAAAGTAGCGGGGAGTGTGTTTCGGTTTGGCCTGCATCCGCGCAATCAGGAACCGCCGCTGCACCACACCGAAAATGCCGAGCGCGCACAGGGTGAACGTCTTGACGAGTACGAGGATGCCGTACGGCGTCAGCAGGTTGGCCAGCGTCTCGACGCGAATCTGCGCGTTCACGTATCCGGATGCCGCCACCACGATGAACGCGATCAGGGCAAAAGTGGAGTACCGCTCCATCACCGGGACGAGCCGGTTCTTCTCGATTGTGGAGCGCGCCAGCACGATTGTCAGCAGCCCGCCGAGCCAGATTGCGGCAAACAGAACGTGCAGCCAGATGGATGTCGTGGCCGCGTCGTGGTCGGCGGTTCCACCCGCGTGACCCTGCAGCGACATCGGCACCAGTCCGATAATCGCGCCCACGGCGATGAACGCAACGGCCGTCTGGTTGCGCACGGCGAAGCAGAGAACGGTGAGCGCCGCTGCGATGAGCGTCGTGCCGAGCCAGGCCTGCCCCAGCTCGGTCGTGGACATGAAGGCGGAGAGCAGGTCACCGAAGCGATTGTCCAGGGTGATGGGGACCCCGTACACACTCTGGAAGGTGAAGAAGCCGGTGGCAGCGGATGCGACGGCCCATACCGCCGCGGAGCCGGCGGCGACATCCAGCGCGCGACCGAACTCGGGCTTCTTGCTCGCGAACGCGAAGCAGGCCAGGGTGAGCGCACCGATCGTTCCCGCGGCGCCGAGGTTGACCAGCATCTTCGCGATGGGCAGACCGTAAAGAACGACCGGACCGGGGTCGGCGGCGAGCGGCGCCTGTGCTCCGCCGCCGTAGGCCAGCGAGGCGAACAGTGCGACGAAGGCCACGAACAGCAGAAGGGCAGGACCCGCGATCCGGGCGATTCGTGGCACGGGTTGAGTTTACGCGCGCCAGCTGGGGCCGAGGAGAACGCAGGGCATTCGCGGGACCTCAGGGGTGACCTGGCGCGGGAATCCCGCGGGTCAGGAGGCCGGGCCGGGAGTCGGCCCACGGCGACAGGCCCGCGGCGTCGGGCCACAAACGAGAACAGGAGCGCGCACCCGAAGGTGTGCGCTCCTGTTCAGGAGTCTGTAAAGACAGGTGTTACTTGGCGGCGGCCTTCAGCTTGCTGCCGGCGCTAATCTTCACGCCATAGCTTGCGGCGATCTGGATAGCCTCACCCGTCTGCGGGTTGCGACCCGCGCGAGCGGCACGGTGGGTGCGCTCGACTGCGAGCCAGCCCGGAATCGTGACCTTGGTTCCCTCTTTCACCGTGGTGGAGAGGGTCGAGAAAAGCGCGTCAAGAACACCGTTGACGGCGGCCTGGCTCTGGCCAGACTCGGCAGCAACTGCTGCGACGAGCTCAGTGCGGTTCAGTGACTTGTCAGCCATGAGTTGTCCTCCTCGGACCTTGTGCAATTAGAGGCAGTTCCGGCAGGCCGAGGCGCTGTAGAACCGCCTCGAACCTACCAGCTTGACTTGGTTATTCCGGGCAATTCGCCCCGGTGTGCCATATCGCGGAAGCGAACGCGCGAAATCCCAAACTGGCTGAGGTAGCCACGGGGGCGTCCATCGATGGCGTCGCGGCCGCGCAGGCGCACCGGCGAAGCGTCGCGGGGAAGCTTCTGCAGGCCGATGCGGGCGGCCTCGCGGGACTCATCCGTGCCGGCCGGGTCGACGAGAGCCTTCTTCAGCTCCAGACGCTTTGCGGCGTACCGCGCGACGATGACCGCGCGCTGGTCGTTCTTGGCGATCTTGCTCTTCTTGGCCATGTGCTTAGCGCTCCTCGCGGAATTCGACGTGCTTGCGCACGATGGGGTCGTACTTCTTGAGCACGAGACGGTCGGGGTCGTTACGACGGTTCTTCTTGGTCACATAGGTGTAACCGGTGCCGGCGGTGGAACGGAGTTTGATGATCGGACGAACGTCCTGCTGCTTA
>JAODMF010000004.1 GCA_025464095.1 Glaciihabitans sp. | reverse complement strand
CCCGCGCCAGCCTGACCCGACACCAGTTGTCGCTCTCGCCCTCCCCAACCGGCAACACGCGTCGGCTCAGCACCACTTTGTAGGGCGGATGGGACTTGAACCCATGACCGACGGATTATGAGTCCGCTGCTCTAACCAGCTGAGCTACCGCCCCGTGCCGACGCCAAGCGCGGCAAGCGCCGCGGCAGCGTTGGCGCGGCGTGAATAGGGTATCGCGACGCGGCGGTGTCGTTGGTGAGGTGAGCGCACCACCTCGACGGGATTGAGCCGCGGGCTTAGTCGTCCGAACCGCGGAGGCGGTTGGTGATGCGTTCGCGCAGTGTGGCGCGAGGCACAACCAGGCGGGGCACGTCATCCACCACAGGATCTGCGACGGTCTCGCCACGGTAGAGCGCCTCGAACGTGTCCAGGGTTTTTTGGATGTCGTGGGCCTCGACGATTTTGAGGCTCTCGCGCTTGAACTTGTCCAGCTCGTCCTGGGGCATGGTCAGCACGTCGGTGAGCCGATCGGCGAGCCCCTGCACGTCGCCCGGCTCGAACAGGTACCCGTTCTCGCCATGGTGGATGAGGTGCGGCAGCGCCATCGCGTTCGCCCCGACGATCGGAAGGCCCGACGCCATCGCCTCCATCGTTGCGATGCTCTGCAGCTCCGCGATCGATGGCATCGCGAACACGGATGCCCGGGTCAGCGCGCCGCGAAGGTACTCGGTCGTCACGTATCCCGAGATCTTCACCCGGTCGGAAATGCCGAGCCGAGCCGCCTGAGCACTCAGGGCGGCCTCGACGTCGCCGCCTCCGACTATTTCGAGGCGAGCGTCGAGCGCGGGGTCGAGCAGCGCCATCGCCGCAACCAGCTTGTCGAGCTGCTTCTCACCCGTCACACGGCCGACGAAAACGATGAGGTTCTCGGTTCGCGGCTCAAAACTGGGCGTGTAGTGCGACATGTCGATGCCACACGAGATGGCGTGCACATTGCGCACGTTGGTCGACGCCTCAAGGAACTCCGCCGCGCGCCGCGTCGGAGACGTGACCGCCTCGGCGTGCGCATAGACCCTCTCCGCTGCGCGCCAGGCGGCGGCGACCGCCGGCGGGTGGAACCTCTTCGGGATGAGGGTGAACTCCAGCAGGTTCTCCGGCATGAAGTGGTTCGTGCCGATAATGCGGATTCCGCGCTTGTACGCCTGGTCGGAGAGGCCCTTGCCGATCACGATGTGGGACTGGTGGTGCACGACATCCGGCTTCACCTCATCCAGGATGCGCGCGCAGTTACGCTCCACCTGCCACGGCAGCGCGAACCGGAGCCACGGGTGCGGGTACCAACGCCAGCTCTTGAGGCGGTGCACGGTGAACTCGCCACCCTCGTGCGACTCTTTCCACGTACCGTGCTTGCGGCTCGCGGCAGCCGCGATGACGTGAACATCGTGCCCGCGGTTAGAGAGACCAGCGGCGAGGCGCGAGGTGAAAATCGCGGCACCGTTGATCTCCGGAGCGAAGGTGTCTGAGCCGATGACGATGCGGAGCCGAGCGCTTTTCGAGCGCTCGCCGTGCGAGACGTCTGTCAAGTTGGGGGTTCCCTTGTTCGTCGCGCCGGGGTGGTGGCAGCTGGCGCGTGATCCAGCGGAAAGCTACGACCAACGTACCCTAGTGGGCCCTTTGCGGGTGGTGTTTCGCGAGCTGCACGACGCCGAAGGCCGCGAGCGCGCCGGCGACGAGAAAAATGATGACCGCCCAGAGCGGGGCACCGGATGCCTCCCCGAGAACCGTGGCACCGATCGTCACGCCGACCATGGGATCGATCACGGTGAGGCCGGCCACGACCAGGTCGGGCGGCCCATTGGAGTATGCGGTCTGCACGAAGTACGAGCCGCTGAGCGCGGCTACCACAATGCCGACGACGCAGCCGAGGGTAAGGAAGTCGGCGGGGGTCGGGTTGAACCCCGCCAGCAGCAATGTGTGCACGCGATCGATTACGACCTTCGCGAGCGTCGCGACGAACCCGAACAGCACTCCCGCGAACAGGATGTACATGATCGCAGTGAAGCGTTTGCGGAACAAGACGAACAGCACCGCGACCGCAATGAGAACCACGGCGAGGATGCACAACACCGCTATCAGCTGCACCTCCGTGATCGGGCGCGTCTGGGTGGTGAGAGCTGCAACCGCGACGAAGAGCGCAACGCCGCCGACACAAAACCCGATCGCCCGGATGGACGCCCTGTCGAGGCGCACGTGACTCACCCGCGCGTTCACGATGGCGGTGATGACGAGGGCGACCGCTCCCAGCGGCTGCACCACGGTGAGCGGCGCCAGGACCAGGCTGAACAGCTGGAACACGATGGCCAACCCGAGCATCACAGTGCCGATCACCCATGACGGACGGCGGAGCAGCGCGAACAACTGGCCCATGCTGAGGCCGCTGGCGACCCTCGTACTCTTGCCGGCATCCACTTTGGACACGCCCCGGTGCTGGTACTGCGCGCCGAGCGACAGAAAGACCGCTCCGACCAGCGCGATCGGGATGCCCAACGCCTGCAGCGGAGTCAGCGACAGCTGGCTCGCAATGGCGGTGGGGTCGAGAGGCACCCGACGAATCTACCGGCTCCCAGTGCAGATACCCTGTCTGAATGGCCGTTCTTCCCATCCGAATTTCGGGCGCTCCGGTGCTGCACTCCCCTGCCGCCGAGGTCACCGAGTTCGACGCATCCCTGCGCACTCTTGTCGACGACATGCTCGAGACGATGAAGGCCGCTCCCGGTGTCGGCCTCGCGGCACCGCAGGTCGGCGTTCCGCTGCGGGTCTTCGTCTTCAGCTGGACGGACGACGAGGGCCAAAGCATCAGCGGCACCGTGATCAACCCGACACTGTTCATCTCGCCGACGCCCATCGGCGAGGCGGATGAAGACACCGAGTCCGAGGGCTGCCTCTCGATTCCGGGTGAGCGGTTTCCGCTCCGCCGGGCGGAGCACGCGATCCTGCGCGGCGTCGACCTTGACCAGAAGCCGTTCGAGATTGAGGCCGATGGCTGGCTCGCCCGCATCTTCCAGCACGAGTTCGACCACCTGAATGGCGTGCTGTACGCGGATCGACTCGAGTACGACCACTCGAAGATCCTCGCCAAGGTGCTCCGCAAGAAGGGCTGGAACACCCCCGACCAGAGCTGGACTCCCGGAGTCGACCACCTCGAGGACTAGGCGATCCCTACGTCAGCATCCGGATGACCGCCGCCGTCGTCGCGGCAGCGACGAGCACCAGGATGAACGGCACCCGCAGTGCAAACAAGCCGGCCGCGACCAGAAGAGCCGGCAGCCGCGCATCGAGGGCGAGCGTGTGCCCGCTCGATACGAACGTCTGCACGGCGATCAGCGCGGAGAGCAGCGCCACCGTCAACAGGCTCGAAATGCGGGCCGGCCCGGGCTTCTCCACGAGCGAGGTCGGCACCGCGTAGCCAACGAGCTTGAGGGCCAGCACCGCGACGGATGCGATGAGGACGATGGTCCAGACGTTCACGACGCGCGCTCCGCCGCCTCGACGGGCGCGACATCCAACTTTCTGGCGAACCAGTTGAACCCGCCGACCGCGACCGCGACGATCGCCGCGGCGAGCACAGGGAGGCCGGGCGGGAGGCCCGGCGAGAGGACGACCGCGACCACGGCGGCACCCACCGCCACGACAACGGGCTGCAGTGACTTCAGCCGGGGCCACAACAGGCCGAGGAATGCAGCAGCCGCCGCGGCATCCAGCCCGTACTGCCGAACGTCGCCGATCAGGTTGCCGAGCTCCGCACCCACGAACGTCATGACGTTCCAGCCGACGAAGATGAGCACTCCCGTCCACCAGAAGCCGGTGCGCTGCGCCCCCGAGTTGGTCTGCGCGGTCGACACCGCGGTGCTCTCGTCGATGGTGAAGTGCGCGGCGAGCAGCCTGCGGCGCCAAGTACCGCCGAGAATCGGGGCCATGCGGATCGAGTAGAGCCCGTTACGAGTGCCGAGCAGCACGGCACTGGCGATCGCCGCCCATCCGGCCGACGCGCCGCCGGTTGCTAGTACACCGATCAGCGCGAACTGGCTGCCACCGGAGAACATGAGAAGGCTCAGCACGCAGGTCTGCCAGATATCGAGCCCGGATGCGACGCTCAACGCGCCGAATGAGATGCCGTACGCGGAGACGGCTAGGCCGACGGCGAGACTGGCGCGAACCGCCGCGGACTGGTCTGGACTGCGCGGCACAACGTCTCCCTCTGGACCGGTTCGGCCCAGAGGGAAGACTATCGTGGCGTCGCGGCCGCTACTTCATCGGCTGCTGCGGGCCGTTGTTCGCGCGGAGCACCTCGAGTCGTGCGCGGTACTCCTTCTCATCGATGTCGCCCTGCGCGAAGCGCTCAGCGAGTGTCGATTCGGCGCTGCGGGCAGCGGAGCCGCCCCAGCCCCCGCCGAAACCGGGGTGACCGTATCCCCACGGCCCGTGGCCGAAGCGTCGTGCGCGACGGGCGAAGATCGAGAAGATGACGACGAAAACGACGATCCAGAACAGGGGGATCAGGAGAAAGAGAAATCCGAATCCTCCTCCGACCGGACCTGCCCAGTGAGTGGCAGCGGTTGCGAGAGCAAGTGCAGAAATCATTTGTTGTTCCATTCCTTTGTGGTTCCGGCGGAACCTCTCAGGCAAGCTTCCCGCCGCTTGTCGCGCCGCGAATCTGCCCGAGGGATGCTCGTGCATACTCCGTCGAGAGCAGGTGGCGCGGCTCGCGTACTACTGGCGTCCGGCGCGCACGAGGCCGGTCTCGTAGGCGACGACGACCAGCTGAACCCGGTCGCGGGCAGCGAGCTTCGACATGATGCGGCTCACGTGGGTTTTGGCCGTGAGCGGGCTGAGGAACAGCCGCCCGCCGATTTCGTCGTTCGTGAGACCCAGGCCGACCAGGGCGAGCACCTCGCGCTCGCGCTCGGTCAGCACGTTCAGCTGGGTCGTGTCGGGCGCATCCCTGAGCTCGCCGGCGACGCGCTCGAGCAGGCGCCGGGTCACGCTCGGGCTGAGCAGGGCATCCCCACCTGCCACGACCCGGATCGCGCGGATCAGCTCCACCGGCTCGGTGTCTTTGACGAGAAAGCCGCTGGCTCCGGCCCGGATTGCCTGACCAACGTACTCATCGAGTTCAAACGTGGTCACGATGACGATGTGGGTGTCTTTCAGCCGCGGGTCGGATGCGATCTGCTCGGTCGCCCACAGGCCGTCGCCGTCAGGCATCCGGATGTCCATGAGCACGACATCCGGAACCTGCGCCTTGACGAGCGCAACGGCTTCTGTTCCCGTGCCCGCCTCGCCGACGACCTCGATGTCGGGCTCCGACTCCAGCAGGCTGCGGAACCCGCCGCGGATAAGCTGCTGGTCGTCAGCGATGGCAACCCGGATCACGAGATCGCCTCGCGCGCCCGCGCCGGGATGCGAGCGTCCACCCGGAAGCCGCCGCCCTCGACCGGCCCCGCCGAGAGCTCGCCGCCGAGGAGCTCAGCGCGCTCGCTCATGCCGAGCAGGCCGCGCCCGTCGGACGTGCCAGTGGGAGCAGGAGCGGTGCCGTCATCGGTGATCGTGACCGCGTACTGGCCGTTCTCCTCGCGCAGTTCGACGGTCGCGTGCCTCGCATGTGCGTGGCGCAACACGTTCGTGAGCGACTCCTGCACGATGCGGTAGATCGCAAGCTGCGTCGCCTGCGGAACATCGACCAGCGAGCCCTCCAGCGCCACTTCGACCCCCTGGGAGGTGACGGATGCTGCCAGGCCGGCCAGCCGCGAGAGGTCCGGTTCCGGAACCAGCGGCGCATCCGGGTTCGTTCCGCCGTCCGCGCGCAGCACGCCCAGCACGGATCGCACCTCGTCGAGTGCTGTCTTGCTGGTCTCCTTGATGCTGGCCAGGGCATCCTTCGCCTTGTCGGGCTGGGCATCCATCAGGTGCAGCCCGACCCCGGCCTGCACGTTGATCTGGCTGAGCGAATGCGCCAGCACGTCATGCAGTTCCCGCGCGATGCGCACGCGCTCAGCCTGCACCTCGCTCTGGCGCCGCTGGGCGATTACCTGGCTGACGCGCTCGTAGCGCTCCTTGCGGGTGCGCATCCCCTCACCGATACCCATGAGAACGAGGATGCCGAGGGTCGTCAGGGCGATGCGGAACGGTTCCCAGGTCAGGCCGAGCATCATCGCGACCACGAGGCTCGTCACCCAGCAGACGGCGATCGAGATCCACGCCCACAGGCGCGCCCCGCGGGCGATCGCGCCGACGATTGCGAAAGCGAGGGCGATGTACGGCGGGCCGTTGCTCGCAGCGCCGAGGAAGAGGTCGAGACTGGCCGCCGCCGCGACGATTGCCACGACCGGGCCCGGGAAGCGGCGAGCTCCGAGCAGCGCAAGCGGCCCGACGATCGCGAGCGCGAAATCGATGAGCAGTTCCGCTGGAGTCGACGACGTCGGCACAAACCGGCGATCCTGCATGACCAGGAACACTCCCGGCACCTGGACGATGAGGGAAATAAAGACCGGCATCACCAGGCGAAATCGCCGGAAGCCCGGCGAATCGACGGCGTGTGGACGAAAACGGCCGGATGACGGTCCCCACTCGCCGTGCCAGCGTGGATCGCCGTGCGGGGGGCCGTAGTGCTGCATGGCTTGATCGTACGCGCGGGCAGTGGGGCGGGCATCCGCTGGCCAGAGCGCAACGGGTACTCCCTGGGGAGTAGGCGGGCATGCAAAAAGGCCCAGACCGTGGAGGGTCTGGGCCTTAGCTCCCCGACTTGGACTCGAACCAAGAACCTATCGGTTAACAGCCGATTGCTCTGCCAATTGAGCTATCGAGGATCGCTGTACAGCTTGCCTACTTTACCAAAGGATACGCACGCACCAAATCCTGCGCACGGGCTCGCTTTCCGGTTGCTGGGCCGCGTGCTGAGCCGCGTGCTGAGCCGGGGCGTGACCCCGGCCCTGACCCTCTGCCCGACCCCGGGCCTGACGCTCTGCCCGACCCCGGGCCTGACCCCGGGTGGCGGGAGTTGTTGCCAGGTGGCGGGAGCCTGGGCTCCCGCCACCTCGAAACATCCCCCGCCGGGCTCGTAACAACTCCCGCCACCTCGCTTTATCCCCCGCCGAGCGCGCCGATAACCCCCGCCACCCGAACGGATGCAGACACGCGCGCGGATGCGACGGGCGCGGGCCAGACGAGCGGCGGGTGCAGGCGCGCCCCTGGTGGCGGGAGTTGTTGCGAGGTGGCGGGAGCCTGGGCTCCCGCCACCTCGAAACATCCCCCGCCGCGCTCGCAACAACTCCCGCCACCTCGCTTCATCTCCCGCCGAGCGCGCCGATAACCCCCGCCGCCCGAGCGGATGCCCGCCACCCGAACGGATGCGGACACGCGGGCGGATGCGACGGGCGCCGGCCAGACGCGCGGGCGGATGCAGGCGCGCGCGTCAGACGCGCGACAGTCAGTCGACGAGGAGGTAGCTCGGCGACGGCACGTCAATGGAACCGCGGAACGCCGGCACCCCATCCGCGCCCAGGTCGAACGAAGCAACCGAGCTCGAGAGCTGGTTGGCCACGTGCAACTGGTCGCCATCGACGGCCAGATGGCGCGGCCAGCCCCCGCCGCAATCCACGGATGTCACCGGCAGCAGCAGGGCACCGCCCGCCTCGACCGCGAGCACCGAGATCCGGTTCGATCCGCGGATGCCGGCGTAGGCGAACCGCCCGTCACCGCCAAGCACAAGAGCTGCCGCATGATCGCCCTGCTCGAACCCGGGCAGCCCGATGCTCGAGGTTATTGCGAAGCCGTCCCCGTCCCGGTGCAGCACGAACACTTCGCCGCTCAGTTCGGTGAGAACCCAGACGAGCCCGGATGGATGCCGCCGCAGGTCGCGAGGTCCAGACCCGGGCGGCAGCTGCACCGAGCTAGTTCGCGTGAGGCCGCCCTCGTCGAGCACGTGCACGTGCACGCGGTCCGTGCCGAGATCGGTGGACAGCACCGTGGCCGCGTCGACCCGCAATACGTCGTGGGCGTGCGGGCCATCCTGCGCCTCATTCGGCGCGCTTCCCGAGTCGAACAGGGTTTGGATGTGCCGGGTGATCGATCCGCCCGGCTGGATGCGGTGCACGCCAACCGCCCCGTTGCGGTAACAGGCGACCGCGAGCAGCGCGTCGTCGCCGAGGACGGCCACACTGCACGGGGATTCGCCAGCAGCATCCTGGCTGCCCAGGAACTGCAGTTCATTTCCGCTGATACGAAATGCGGACACCGAGGCGGCGCCCTCACCGACCGCGTACATCGTGTCGTCCGAGAGCGTGAGGAACGATGGCGAATCTGTGGCGGCGACGACGCCGTGCCAGATGAGCGTGCCGTCCGCCTCGCGCTCGATGCGGCCGATGCCCTCGGACAGGCCACCCGTGTCGGCGGTGTAGCTGCCGACCCAGATGTTCCTGCCCGGGCGGTCAGGCACTGAGTTGTTCGGAAAGTTTCAGGTCTCGCACGGCCCGGGCGAGCCCTCCGACGTACTCATGCTGCGGCGAATCGAGAACGTCGTCGACCTGCCCGATGCCAACGATCGCTCCCCGGTGCATTACGGCGACGCGGTCGCTGTACTTGCGCACCTCGCTGATCGTGTGGCTCACGATGAGGGCGGAGAAGTTCTGGTCGCGCTGCAGGTCGCGAATGATGTCGAGGATCGCGCCGCGCACGGTGACGTCGATGCCGGCCGTCGGGTCGTCCGCGACCAGCACGGTCGGGCCGAGGATCAGCGCCTTAGCGATCGCGACGCGCTGCCTCTGTCCACGGCTGAGCTCGTGCGGATAGCGACCCATGACCGCGAGCGGCAGGCGCACGGCGTCGATGAGGGTTGCCACCGCCTCACCAGCCTCACGCGCGTCGAACCGACGATCCCGCGAGAAGATCGGCTCGGCCACGTTTTCGCCGATCGTCAACCGCGGCGACAGTGCCGCTCCCGCGTCCTGGGGAAGATAGCCGACGCTGATAAGCAGGCGATCCCGGCTGCGCGGCGTCAGGGTTCGCATCTGCTCGCCCAGCACCGTCAGCACGCCGCCGGTGATTTCCGGGCTGGTCGGGATGCCGAGGCCGGCGAAACCGGCGACCGCCGCCGCGAGAGTGCTCTTGCCCGATCCGGTCTCCCCGATTACGGCGAGAATCTCGCCGCGCGCAATGGAGAACGTTGCGCCACTGACCGCGAGGTGCCCGCCCGAGCCGCGTCCATAGCGAATCGACACGTCGCTCGCTTCGACAGCGGGCGAATCGATGTCGTCGATCATGTGGTTCCCCCCAAAGCTCGCAGCAGCTCCCGCCGGCTTGCCTGTTCGGCCGGGTCCGGCACTGGAAGAGAGGCTAGCAGCCGCTGGGTGTATGGATGCTTGGGGGCGACGAGCACTTCTGCCCCCGTTCCCTCCTCCACCAGTTTGCCCTGGTAGAGCACTGCAATGCGATCGGCGAGGAGGTCGACAACGGCCAGATCGTGGCTGATGAACAGCGCTGCGAATCCGAATTCCTTCTGCAGCTCTGCGAACAGTTCGAGCACGCGCGCCTGCACGGAGACGTCCAGTGCGCTGGTCGGTTCGTCCGCGATCAGCAGTTCCGGCTCGAGAGCGAGGGACCGGGCGAGACTCGCGCGCTGTCGCTGTCCACCGCTGAGTTCGTGCGGAAAACGGTCGCCGAACGCGCGAGGCAGCTGGACCGCCTCGAGCAGCTCGTTGACCCGTGGGCGCGCGGAAGCGGCATCCTTCGCCCTGCCGTGCACGATGAGCGGCTCGGCGACGCACTCCGCGATGCTCAGGAGCGGGTTGAAGCTGGACGCCGGGTCCTGGAATACGAAACCGATGCGGCTGCGCAGCGGGCGAAAGTTACGCTCGCGAACGCCGAGCATTTCCTGGCCGAGCACGGTGAGCGATCCGTCGGTGATCCTCGTGAGGCCACCGATCGCGCGACCAATCGTCGTCTTACCGGAACCACTCTCGCCAACGAGACCGAGCACCTCGCCCGCGTGGATCGAAAAACTGACGTCGTCCACCGCGCGGAATCCCTTGGCCCCGAACCGCCCCGGGTACTCGATCACCAGGTTCGTCGCCTGGACAACCGGTGCCAGTTCCTGCTTCGGGCGCGCTGCGGCGCGCTCGCGCGTCTGCGAAACGCCAGTGCCGAGCTTCGGTACGGCGGCGAGCAGGCGCTGGGTGTACGCGTCTTTCGGATGGGAGAAGAGGGTGACGGCATCCGCTTCTTCGACGACCTTGCCGTTGTACATGACGGCGACCCGGTCGGCGAGATCGGCGACGACGCCCATGTTGTGCGTGATGAGCACGATCGCCGCGCCGAATTCGTCGCGGCAACGGCGCAACAGGTCGAGGATCTCCGCCTGCACCGTGACGTCGAGCGCGGTGGTCGGTTCGTCCGCGACGATGACCTCAGGCTCGAGCACGAGCGCCATAGCGATAACGACCCGCTGCTTCTGGCCGCCAGAGAACTGGTGTGGGTAATAGTCGACGCGATGTTCAGGATCGGGGATGCCCACCTTGCCGAGAATCTCGATGGCCTTCGCGCGTGCCTGCTTCTTCGACAGCTTGCCGTGGGCGCGGAGGCCCTCCGCGATCTGCCAGCCGACGGTGTACACCGGGTTGAGCGCGGTCGACGGCTCCTGGAAGACCATGGCGACATCCACGCCACGGATCGCCCGCAACTGCTTCGGGCTCAACTGGATGACGTCGTTGGCACCGAGCAGAACCACACCCGATCGTGTGGCTGTCTCCGGCAGCAGGCCGAGGATCGCCTTGGCCGTGACGGTCTTGCCGCTGCCGGACTCCCCCACGATCGCGAGCACCTCGCCCGACTTCACGGACAGGCTCACGCCGTCAACGGCACGAACCGGCTCGCCGTCTGTCGCGAAGGTGATGACCAGGTTCTCGATGTCGACTACGTCTTTGATGGGCGCGACGTGCGTCATGATCGGGGCTCCAGACCGTCGGTGATGGTCACCGCGTCGAGGGTGCCGCCCGGAACGACGCTGACATCCGCGGTGGTGACCGGTGCGCCGGTTGCCCGGCGGCGAGTGCGCAGGCGCGGATCGGCGAGGTCGTTGAGGCTCTCACCGACGAGCGTGACACCCAGCACCACGAGAACGATCGCGAGACCGGGGAAGATCGACGTCCACCAGATACCGCTGGTGACATCCGAGATCGACTTGTTGAGGTCGTATCCCCACTCCGCCGCCGAGTTCGGCTCGATGCCGAAGCCGAGAAAGCCGAGTGCGGCCAGCGTGAAGATGGCCTCCGACGCATTCAGCGTGATGATGAGCGGAAGCGATCGGGTCGCGTTGCGGAGCACGTGACGCAGCATGATTCGCAGGACGCTCGTTCCGACAACCTTCGCCGATTCGACGTAGGCCTCCGATTTGATGCGCACCGCCTCGGCGCGGATCACGCGGAAGTACTGCGGGATGAAGACGACGGTGATCGAAACTCCGGAGGCGAGGATGCCGCCCCACAGGTTCGACTGGCCGCCGCTGATGATGATGGCCGACACGATCGCGAGCAGAAGGGTCGGGAAGGCGTAGACCGCGTCGGCGATCACGACGAGCACGCGATCGAGCCAGCCACCGAGGTAGCCGGAGATGACGCCGAGCAGGATTCCCAGGAACACCGAGAGAACGACGGCGATGATGATCGCGAGCAGCGCCGTCTGGGCCCCCCAGATCACCCGGGAGAGCACGTCGTAGCCACCGACGGTGGTGCCGAGCAGGTGCTTGCCGCCGGGCGGATCCTGGGCGCCGAAGTTGCCTTGGGCATCCTGCAACTGCGCGTAGCCGTATGGCGCGAGAATCGGGGCGAAAATCGCGGTCAGGACAAACGCGACGGAGATGACGAGGCCGACGATCAGCATCCCGCGCTGGAGGCCGACGCTCTGGCGAAGCTGGCGCAGGACGGGCAGGCGCGACCAGACGGATCCCCGTCGTACAACTACTGGCTCGGTCATCAGTACCTCACTCGCGGGTCGATGAGCGCGGCGATGATGTCGACGATGAAGTTGGTGACAGCAACGATCACGGCAAGAAGCGCAACAATCCCCTGCACCGCGACGAAGTCGCGCGAGCCGAGGTACTGCGCCAGCTCAAAGCCGAGGCCCTTCCACTCGAACGTGGTCTCCGTGAGCACGGCACCTCCGAGCAGCAGCGCGATCTGCAGGCCGATGACGGTGATCACGGGAATCAGTGCCGGCTTGAACGCGTGCTTGCGCACCAGGCGGTATTCGCTCACGCCGCGGGAGCGCGCAGCATCCACGTAGTCCATCGACAGCGTGCCGATGACGTTGGTTCGCGTCAGTCGCAGGAAGATCCCCGCGGTGAGGAATCCGAGGGCCAGGCCCGGCAGCACGGCATGCGCCAGAACGTCGCCGATCGCATTCGGGTCGCCCAGCTGGAAGGCGTCGATCAGGTAGATGCCGGTCGGATGCGGCAGCGCGTCCAGGTCAAGCTCCGTGCGGGTGGATGCCCGGCCCGCGACCGGCAGGATGTCGAGCCACACCGAGAACACCAGCTTGAGCAGCAGGCCGACGAAGAACACCGGCGTCGCGTACCAGAGGATGGCGAGAATGCGGAGAATCGCGTCGGGCCAGCGGTCACGGAAGTAGGCGGCGACCATGCCCAGCGGGATTCCGACGACCAGCGCGACGATCAGCGCATAGATCGCGAGCTCGAGCGTTGCGCCCCCGTAGGTGCCGATGATGGTGATGATCGGCCGGCCATCGGTGATGGAGGTACCGAAGTTGCCGGTGAAGACCTGGCCGATGTACTCGACGTACTGCACGATGATGGGCCGGTCGTATCCGGCTGCATGGATGCGCTGGGCGAGCTGGTCAGGCGTCAGGCGGCCGCCCATGGCCGCCGTGATCGGGTCACCGATAACCCGCATGACCACGAACACGATGCTCACGAGGATGAAAATCGTCGGGAAGATCAGCAGGAACCGCACGACGATGTAGCGCACCAGTGGGTTACCGCCGCGTGGCTTCCGACCTACGGTGCCCGAAGGAGGCGGGGTGAGATCCGCGGCGACCGTCGAGCTCATACATACCTAACGACAAGAGAGAAACAATCGGGACGACGCGCAGAGTGCGCGCCGCCCCGATCGAGCTACAGAAAATTATAGCTTGGGTGCTTTTCGGTTCCTTACTTGCTCTTGTACAACCCACCGAAGCGGAACTTGAACGAGCCGTCCAGGGTCACTCCCTGCACCTTCGAGCCGGCGACCGCGACCTGAGAGCCCTGCAGCAACGGCAGGGTGGAGAGGTCGGCGGCCACCTTGGCCTGGACATCCTGGATCTCGGCCTTGCGGGCGGCGGGATCCGTTTCGGTCGCTTCCTTTGTGATCGCGGCCTGGACCTCGGCGTTGTCGTAGTGGTTCACGAGGAAGTTGCTCTTCGAGAAGAACGGCGAGAGGTAGTTGTCGGCGTCCGCGTAGTCGGGGAACCATCCAAGCTGGTAGGCCGGGTATACGTCCTTGACGCGGTCCTTGTTGTAGGTGACATACTCGGTGGCCTTCAGGTCGACGGCGAACAGCCCGGTTGCCTCAAGCTGGCTCTTGACGAGCGCGTACTCCTCGGCAGAGGAGGGACCGTAGTGGCCGTCCTGCACGTACTGCAGGCTGAGCTTGACCGGGGTCGCAACGCCTGCGGCGTCGAGAGCGGCCTTCGCCTTGGCGGCATCCGGCTTTCCGTTCGTTCCGTAGAGGTCCTTCAGCACCGTGGTCGCTCCGTCGACGCCCTGGGGCACGTAGGAGTACAGCGGCGTGTACGTTCCCTTGTACACCTGCGTCGCGATCGCATCGCGGTCGATCAGGTCAGCCGCGGCCTGGCGAACAGCAAGAGCCTTGGCGGGGTCGGCGTTCGCCGTCTTCGTTCCGAAGGGCTGCGTGTCGAAGTCGAACACGATGTAGCGGATTTCTCCACCAGGGCCGAGGTGAACCTTGACGTTCTTGTCACCCTTCAGGCTGGCGACGTCGGTGGCTGACAGCGAGCGGTACGCGACGTCGATGTTGCCCTGCTGCACATCGAGCTTCAGGTTCGAGGCGGAGGTGTAGTACTTCAGGTCGACGTTCTGCGTCTTTGCGACGCCCTTGTTGCCCTTGTAGCCGGCGAACGCGGTGAAGCGCACGAGGTTGTTGAACTTGTAGCTCGAGATCGAGTACTGGCCGGCAAACGCCTTGCCCTTGACGATATCCGCGTCAGAGGTGACCTTGTCGGGCGAGAAGACCTGCTCGTCGACGATCGGGCCTGCGGGGCTCGAAAGAACCCCGACAAAGGTCTGGTCGTTCGGAGCCTTCAGCGTGAAGACGACCGTGAGCGGGTCGGGCGCTGCCGTGGTGGCGATGTTGGCCAGCAGGTACGACGGGCCGTTCGGGTCCGCGATTTTGGTCTGGCGGTCGAAGGAGAACTTCACGTCAGACGACGTGAGGTCATGGCCATTCGCAAACTTCAGGCCCTTCTTCAGCTTGACGGTGAACTGCGTGGGCGAGGTGAACGAACCGGACGCCGCGATGTCGGGCGTCGGTGTCGACGAGCCGACGGGCGAGTCGAACAGGTACGGAAAGACCTGCGTCTGCACGGCAAGCGAACCGTTGTCGTACGAGCCGGCCGGGTCGAGGAACGTGACGACGTCGGTCGTGCCGACGATCAGGGACTTGGCGACAGCGGTGCCGCTGCCGGCTCCGGCGCAGCCGACGAGCGCGAGCGCAACGGCCGCGGTGCCTGCGACAACGGCGAGAAGACGCCGGCCGTTCTTGGGTGCGGATGTCATATCCGGGACCTCTTTCTGATGAGTGCAAGAGAAATACAACGGCCCGCACAAAGGCGGGCCATTCTTTGCTGTTGATCAGGTGTAACACAGAGCGTGCGGGAGCCTCCACTGTCGAGGGCCTCTCAGTACCAATCTTTACAGGAAGGTAACGTGCCGATCTCGTGCGATTCGAGGGCTCTGTGAGGCTCAGTGCCGCTCAGTCGGCGCGCAGCGCCCGGCGCTCGGTCTCGATATTCATCAGCTCGCGCTGCAACTGTCCGCGCCTTTCCGCATCCGTTGCCGCATCCGTTCGCTGCAGCGCTCCGAGCAGTTCCGCCTTGCGCCGCAGCAGGTCGCGGTCGATGAGATCGATCGTTACGCCCTGGCAGTAGCCGCCCATCTTGTCTTCCCGCGCGGGGATGGGAGCAACCGCGAGCTGTTGCACGAGCGTCGTGAACGAGGCGGGGACCTCCGCCAGCACGGTGGCCAGCCAGTCCTGCCGTTCGAGGGCGTCAAGGCTGGTCGCGATCGCGTCACGCACGACGGCGAGCGTCTCGTTGGCGAAGCGCACCCCGGAGGCGCGGGCGGCAAGGTCACGGCCGACGGCATCCGGATGCTGCAGCATCGCCATCACCGCGTCGCGTTCCAGCCGGGTGGCGGGGTCTGTGGGCAGGTGCATCAGCGAGGGACCGGTCTCCTCCTGCACCGGCGGTGCCGGAGTCGCGCTGGCCGACCGATCGAATTCGCGGCGCGGCTCAGCGGGCTTCGCGGTCGCTGCGGCCCGGACGGCGGATGCGACGGCTCGCGCGACCTCGGACGGGTCCATGCCCAGCCAGCCCGCGAGGTTGCGGGTGTAGCCGACGCTGAGCGCCTGGTCGCGGATGCCCGCCACCACCGGTGCGGCGGCGCGAAGCGCACTGACCCGGCCCTCAACTGTCTCCAGGTTGTGCCCCGCGAGGTTGCGGCGAATCATGAACTCGAACATCGGCTTGCGGGTGTTGACCAGGCGGCGGATGGCGTCATCCCCGCGGTTGAGCCTCAGGTCGCAGGGATCGAGACCGTCGGGTGCGACGGCAACGAAGGTCTGGGCGGCAAATCGCTGCTCCTCGCTGAACGCGCGGCTGGCGGCCTTCTGGCCCGCGTCATCCGGGTCGAAGGTGAAAATGACCTCGCCGGTTCCGGTGGTGTCCGAGTTGTCGACGTCGCCAATCACCCGTCGGACGATTTTGATGTGGTCGACGCCGAAGGATGTGCCACAGGTGGCGACCGCGGTCGTGACGCCGGCGAGATGACAGGCCATCACATCCGTGTAGCCCTCGACCACCACGACCTGGCGACCGCGGGAGATGTCGCGGCGGGCGAGATCGAGCCCGTAGAGCACCTGGCTCTTGTGGTAGACCGGCGTCTCGGGCGTGTTCAGGTACTTAGGCCCGTTGTCGTCGTCGAGCAGCTTGCGCGCGCCAAAACCCAGCGTCTGCCCGGTGACATCCCGGATCGGCCAGATCAGCCGGCCGCGGAAGCGGTCGTACACGTCGCCGCGCTCGCCACGCCCGAGCAGGCCCGCGGTGACGAGCTCGTCCTCGGTGTAACCCAGGGTCTTGAGGTGCTTCGCGAGCGCTCCCCCGCGCGGCGCGAAGCCGACGCCGAACCGCTCGGCCGCCGACTGGTCGAAGCCGCGCTCGCCGAGGAACTTCCGCCCCGGCTCAGCGTCGGGGTCGGCCAGCTGGGCGATGAAGAATTCTTCCGCAGACTTGTTGGCGGCAAGCAGTCGGGCGCGATTGCCGTGGTCGGAGGCCTGTCCGCCATCTTCGTAGTGCAGCTCGAAACCGATGCGGGCAGCCATCCGCTCGACCGCTTCCGAGAAGGTGACGTGGTCCATTTTTTGGAGGAAGGTAAAGACGTCGCCGCCCTCGCCGCATCCGAAGCAGTGGTAGAAACCGACCTGCGGGCGCACGTGGAAGCTGGGGCTGCGCTCCTCGTGGAACGGGCAGAGGCCCTTCATCGACCCGACGCCGGCGTTCTTCAGGGTGACGTAGTCGCCGACAATGTCGGCGAGGTTGGTGCGCGCCCGGACTTCGTCGATATCGCTGCGTCGAATCAGGCCTGCCACAGCCCGATTCTACGGTCGCGACCGCCCGCGCCGCTGGTCGCCTCCCCACCCTCGCGCGGCCCCTCCCGCCGGTGTGTTTCGGAAATTCAGGGCATTGCGTGCGTGCATCCCGCGCGCGGCCTGCTAACTGGCGGATGCCGCAGGCTCCCCCAGTGCAAAGCCCTGAATTTCCGAAAGATTCGAGCGGTTCAGGGCGCGGGCAGGGCGCCGGCGTCCGTTAGCGGACGAGCCGCTTGTGCCAGGCGACCGCCGACTGGTCCGTGAGCGAGGCGACCTGGTCGACGACGACACGCTTCCGCTCGGCGTCCGTGCCCGCCACAGCCCAATCGGATGCGAACCCCGCGTCGAGATTCGCAGGCGCGGTCGCGAGCAGGTGGTCTGCGAGCTCGACCAGCAGCACGCGCTGCTGCGTGTAGATCGGCTTGCGGGCGTTCGTCGACATCACGTTCGCCGCGACGATCCCCTTGAGCACCGCGATCTCGGCCTGGATCTCGCGCGGCACGATCACATTCGCCCCGAATCGGATGAGCGACTCCCGGGGATAAGCCGCCCGCGTCGCCTGAATGGCCGCGCCGGCAAACCGGCCGATTAACTGGCTGGTGAGGTTCTTGAGGCGCCCCTGGGCGCGCCGGCTGCCGTCCCAGGTTTCGAGCCAGACGTCGAGATTGTCGAGGCGATCGAATGCGGCGATCAGCTCGTCGTGGTCGATCTCGCCACCGATCCAGACGAACATCGCATTCACTAGTTCGTCGTGATCGACGCGGGCACCGAGCGCCGAGACGTCCACGTAGTCATTGACAACGGCATCCTCGAAGTCGTGGACGGAGTAGGCGATGTCGTCGCTGAGGTCCATGACCTGCGCCTCGATGCAGCGCACGCGCTCGGGAGCCCCCGCGCGCAGCCACTCGAAGGCGGGCGTGTCGTCGGCGTAGAAGCCGAACTTGCTGCGCCCGCTGGGGTCGGGGATTCCCTGCGCCTCCGGCCACGGGTACTTGCAGCTCGCGTCGAGACTCGCGCGCGTGAGATTCAGGCCGTAGCTACGGCCATCGTCGCCGAAGACCTTCGGTTCGATGCGCGTGAGCAGCCGCAGGGTCTGCGCGTTGCCCTCGAACCCGCCGATGTCGTCCGCCCACGCGCTGAGGGCGCGCTCTCCGTTGTGTCCGAACGGTGGATGCCCAAGGTCGTGGGCGAGGCAGGCCGTGTCGACGACGTCCGGGTCGAGTCCCAGGCTCTCCGCCAGCTCGCGCCCGACCTGCGCCACCTCGAGCGAGTGAGTCAGCCGGTTCCGTGCGAAGTCGAGACCAGCGGCGGGACTCAGCACCTGCGTCTTCGCCGCCAGCCGCCGAAGCGCGCTGGAGTGCAGCAGTCGCGCGCGATCCCGGGCGAAATCGCTGCGCCGGCTCGAGTGGTTCTCGGGAAGCCAGCGTTCCGCATCCGCCTCCGCATAGCCGCCCGGCACCGGCTGCGCGGCGGCGGTGCTAGCCACCACTGTGGTGCAATTCTGCGCCGACCAGCTCGGCGCGGTGCGTCTCCTGCAGCTCGCGGCTGTCCAACCACCTGTCAGGCAGCGATGGACTCTTTGGAGTCCCCGCGCGGCCGCGCTGGCCCTCGGCGTCGGCGCCCGGGTAGGGCTGGCTCCAGTCGAGGGTTGCGAGCAGGTCATCGAGCTGCGCCAGGGACTGCACGGTTGCGAGGCTCGCACGCAGGTCGCCGCCGACCGCGTACCCCTTGAAGTACCAGGCGACGTGCTTGCGGATGTCCCGGCAGGCGCGATCCTCCTCCTCGAAGAATTCCACCAACAGTTCGGCGTGCCGCTTGAACGCCGCGGCGACCTCACCGAGGGTCGGCTGCACCCTGCCGGCGTCGGCCGAACTTGCTCCCTTGAACGCCGCGCTCAGGTCGCCGAACAGCCACGGGCGACCGAGGCATCCGCGACCGACGACGACCCCGTCGGCACCCGTCTCGCGCACCATCCGCAGCGCGTCATCCGCGCTCCAGATGTCGCCGTTGCCGAGAATCGGCACGTCGGTGATCTCGTTCTTCAGCTTCTCGATCGCAGACCAGTCGGCCGTGCCCGAGTAGAACTCGGCAGCGGTGCGCGCGTGCAATGCAATGCTCGCCACGCCTGCTCCCTGCGCGACGCGACCCGCCTCGAGATAGGTGAGGTGGTCGGAGTCGATTCCCTTGCGCATCTTGATGGTGAGCGGGATGTCTCCCGCGGCCTTTACCGCGCCCTCGACAATGTCGCGGAACAGTCCGATCTTCCACGGGAGCGCTGCGCCACCGCCCTTACGAGTGACCTTGGGAACGGGGCAGCCGAAGTTGAGGTCGATGTGGTCGGCACGATCCTCGGCAACGAGCATCGTCACGGCCTCGGCGACCGTCTTCGGATCGACGCCATAGAGCTGGATGCTGCGGGTCGACTCCGACTCGTGATGACGGATGAGCCGCATGCTCTCCGGAGTGCGCTCGACCAGTGCCCTGCTCGTGATCATCTCGCTGACGTAGAGTCCGGCGCCGTACTCGCGGCAGAGTCGACGGAACGCCGTGTTCGTGATGCCCGCCATCGGAGCGAGCACAACGGGCACGTCGAGCGCGAGGGGCCCGATGTGCAAGGGTGCGGCTGGCGCGGTAAGGGTGGACATCGCACCCATTCTCCCAGATCGACGCCGGCCGAGGCGGCGGCGGGCGCCAGCCGACACGCCAGAACTCGTTCCCCCAATTTCTGGGGAGTCGACGCGCCGTGCAAAATACAGCAGGATGCTCTCAGTAGGGTAGGCACTAGTTCCGGGGAAACTGCCCGTTACTCCCTTCAATCCCGCTTTTCGGAGGCAGCTCGATGGCCGACGCGCTCACGCCCGACGTGCTCTCGTTTGTCGATCGCGAAATCGAGCCGCGTGCAACCGCGCCGCGCAAGACCGGCTCGCGGCAACTGGCCGTAAACGGGGTGCCAATCGGCGAGATCCTCGGACAGTTCGATGATGCCCAGGTCGTCAGCCCCACCGCACCCGCCGCCGCGGACAGCGCATCGATCGTGCGCTATCTGAAAAGCCTCATCGGGCACCCCGGCGCCGAAATCCTGCGCCCGGGTCGCGTCGCGGTCGCCTACTGCGCGGCCTGCCTCGACTCGAGCTGCGGAGTGATGTTGGTCACCAGCGTGCAGGCGAACGCTGAGATCGTCCGCTGGTCGGCCATGGGCCTCGAGGACGCCAACTACTACGAGGATCCCCGCCCGCGAGCGTTCTGGAAGAAGGCTGAACCGGTCGAGGTCCCGGCGGACCACGAGTGGTGGATTCCCAACCCGATCCAACCGGAGATCGTGTACACGTTCAGTCGCCCGCAGTACCAGCGGGCAGTACAGGACGAAATCAACCGCATCCTGGGCGCCGCGTGACCGAACGCTCGGGACGCGAGCGAGTTCTGGCCGATGCCGCCGACCGCGGGATCGGCGTCCAACTCGTGGAACGGGCGAACGCCCGCTCGCTCGCGGAAGCGGCATCCATTCTGGGCATTCGGCCCGCGGACATCGTGAAATCGCTCGTGGTGAAGCGGCGCGATGGCACCTTCCTCTTCGCACTCGTGCCCGGTGATCGGCAGATCTCGTGGGCGAAGCTGCGCGCCATCGTGGGGGTCAACAAGCTGCAGCTGCCGGAGGCATCCGTGGCGCTGGATGCGACCGGCTACGAGCGCGGGACCATCACACCGTTCGGATCGACGACGCCCTGGCCGGTGTTCGCGGACGAGCGCATCCGGGGGCAGCGCGTCTCGATGGGCGCCGGCGAAAATGGCCTGAGCCTGTTCGTCGACGCGGATGCGATGCTCACCGCCTTCGACGCGACCGTGGCAGACATCACCGACGAATTGGTCGAGCGCGACTGATTCCGCCTAGATGTCGCCGCTGTCGACCCGGCGGTTGATCACGGCCTGGCTGTGGTGCTCCGGGATCTCGCAGAAGTCGCCGTCGCACACCATCGCGTCGGGGCTGCCGAGAATCTGCAGGGGGGCCGATGTGGCATCCGTCACTGGACCGCCTCTTTCTGCTTCTCCGACTTGACCTGCTCGAGAACGTTAGCGAAGGTGGCCGGGTCCTGCGCGCCCGACACCCCGTACCTGCCGTCGAAGACGAAGAACGGGACGCCCTGGATGCCGTAGGCCTCCGCCTGCGCGACGTCGTCCTTCACGGCGGCCAGGAACGTCTCATCCGTCAGCACCCGAACGACCTCGTCGCGGTCGAGACCGATCTCGGCGGCCAGGTCGGCGAGGTCCTCGATGCGGCCGATGTGGCGGCCGTCGACGAAGTAGGCCGCGAACAGGCGCTCCTTCATGTCGAGCTGGCGGCCCTTGCTCTTCGCGTAGTGGATCAGCTCGTGCGCCTTCACGGTGTTCGTCTGGTGGACGTGGTCATAGTCATAGTCGAGGCCGACCGACTTAGCGATGTCGGTGACGCGCACGAGCATCTGCTGCACCTGGTCGGCAGGGAGTCCCTTGCGCTGGGCAAGATAGTCAGCGGGACTGCCATCGAAGTCGACCGGGGTATCGGGGGCAAGCTCGAAGGAGTGGTACTCGACCTCGACGTCCCCGTCGAACTGGGCCGCGGCGGCCTCGAACTTTCGCTTTCCGATGTAGCACCACGGGCACTGCACATCCGACCAAATGTCGACCTTGATGGGTTCACTCACCCTCAAGTCAACCGCTCGGTGCCGCTCGTATTCCCCGCCGCCCCTCCCCCAGCGAGGGTGCCTTCGGAAATTCAGGGATTTGCGCGATGCCAGCTCGGCGCAGGGCTGAGTTAATGCGGATGTTGCGTCGAGCCGGGATGCGAACCCCTGAATTTCCAAAGCGGAGACCCGGCCGGCGAATGGCAACCGCGGTCTCGACCGCGAGTTCGACGAGAGGCCACTCGTGAAAGACCATGCGCGCGCTTGGTCGGAGGCCGTGGAGGCCCGCGATTGCGATCTCTGCGTCCTTGCGTCGGTCCCGCTCGAAGCTGGCGAGGTGAAATTGCTCACCGTCGGTCTCGATCGCGACGCACTCGTCGACCACGAGGTCGATGCGCTCTCCCGTGCGCAGCGGAATCTGCCCCCGCACCGAATGGCCGCGCATCCGGAGCCTGGTTCGGGCGAGGGACTCCGGCAGCGATTCGCATTCGGGATCGACCCACCGTCCGATATACCGACGATTGGTTGGCAGCTTGAGCAGCAGCGCCTCAAAATCGAAGAGGTCGAGCATCCGCGTGTGCGTCGCCCAATCGAGGGCGGCAACGGCTACCTCGAGCGGCTCATCGACGACGACGCGGATGAGGGCATCCATCAGACTCACCGCCACCGTGGTGCCGTGGTCGGAGACATCCGGCGGATCCCAGTGTCGGATCACGCCGCGGGTGTTCGACGCGGCGATGGGTTTGTGGCGATCCCATTGCGAGCGGGAGCGGGACGCGTTGGTTGGCAGCGAAACGTGCAGCGGATGCTCGTCGAGAACCCACCCGCCCAAAGCGATAACCGCAGAAATTCCGGTGAGGCGGCCGCCGACGCGCACCGCACGGACGCGGGGATCCCGTTCGGGCAGTGTGGTGTACCACCCCTGGCGGGCGCGGATCACATCGCCCTGCTTCACGGCCCGTGTCAGGTCGAGGTCGCGCGCACCGCGGCGAACGAGCTGTTGTTTTTGAGCCATTCCGTCGAGGGAGCGGACCAGGGCGGCGATGTCGGGCATGCGTCGATGATCGCCGCGAGCGTCGGCGCCGGCGCTGCCGTGGTCGACACTTCAGGGAACGTCGCCGATTCCCTCCGCTGTGAGGGAGCGGCCCCCGCGCGGGAACCTTGGAAATTCAGGACTTTGCGCGGGTGCTGGCGACGCACGCGCGCGCGGACAAGCCGAGGCGCGCGGCGATGGCGCGATTCCCTGAATTTCCGAAAGCAGCCCGGAGGTGGACGTCGGGCGCGGGCTGGTTACGCCCCGAGCAGCTGTTCGGCGAGGTAGCCGCGCAGTCGGTCGAGTGACACGCGCTCCTGCACCATCGTGTCGCGTTCACGCACCGTCACGGCGTTGTCTTCGAGAGTGTCGAAGTCGACGGTGACGCAGAACGGGGTGCCGATTTCGTCCTGGCGGCGATAGCGGCGACCGATCGCGCCCGCGTCGTCGAACTCGATCATCCAGTGCTTGCGCAGGTCTGCCGCGAGTCCCCGCGCGACCGGCGAGAGCTGTTCGTTCCGCGACAGCGGCAGAACTGCGACCTTGATCGGCGCCAGCCTGCGGTCGAGCCGGAGCACGGTGCGCTTGTCGACGCCGCCCTTGGTGTTGGGTGCCTCATCCTCTGAGTAGGCGTCGACCAGGAACGCCATCAGCGCTCGCGTCAGGCCAAATGCGGGCTCGATGACGAACGGGATCCAGCGCTCGTTCTTCGTCTGGTCGAAGTACGAGAGGTCGACTCCGGACCCTTCCGAGTGCGTCTTCAGGTCGAAGTCGGTGCGGTTCGCGACGCCCATGAGCTCGCCCCACTCGCTGCCCTGGAAGCGGAAACGGTACTCGAGGTCGACCGTGCGCTTTGAATAGTGCGACAGCTTTTCTTTCGGGTGCTCAAAACGACGGATGTTGCCGGCCTTCAGCCCGAGCCCCGTGAACCACTCCTCGCAGGCGTCGATCCAGTACTGGAACCATTCGTCATCCGTACCGGGCTCGACGAAAAACTCCATCTCCATCTGCTCGAATTCACGCGTGCGGAAGATGAAGTTTCCGGGAGTGATCTCGTTGCGGAAGCTCTTGCCGACCTGCGCAATTCCGAAGGGCGGCTTCATGCGGGCAGACCCGAGCACGTTCGCGAAGTTGGTGAAGATGCCCTGGGCGGTCTCGGGGCGGAGGTATGCCATCCCCTCTTCGTTGTCGACGGGACCAAGGAACGTCTTGAGGAGGCCGGAGAAGTTCTGCGGCTCGGTCCAGGATCCGGGCTGGCCGGTGTCGGGATCGCGGATGTCAGCGAGGCCGTTCACGGGAGGGTGGCCGTGCTTCTCCTCGTACGCCTCGAGGAGGTGGTCGGCGCGGTACCGCTTGTGCGTGTGGAGCGACTCGACCAGCGGGTCGGAGAAGACCTCGACGTGACCGGACACCTCCCACACGCGGCGCGGCAGGATGACGGCGGAGTCGAGCCCGACGATGTCGTCGCGACCCTGCACCATGAACTGCCACCACTGGCGCTTGATGTTCTCTTTGAGGGCCGTGCCGAGGGGGCCGTAGTCCCAGGCGGAGCGGGAGCCGCCGTAGATTTCGCCGGACTGGAAAACGAATCCGCGCCTCTTGGCGAGGGCGATGACGGCGTCGAGAGGATTGGGCGTGGCCACGAGGTGCTCCTGTGTGTTCAGCCGAGCTGGATGCCCGGTCGAGAATGAACCCCCAGCCTACCGGCGCACGTAGTTACGGAAATTCAGGGCATTGCGCACCGGCGCCATGGCAGCGTCGCGAATGAGCGCGGTTGTCGAGCGGGGGGAAGCGCAAAGTCCTGAATTTCCGAAACTGCGGGGAGGGGTGGCGTTCGAGTAGCGCCCGTTGGGGAGATTTTGCGGCCGCGACCGCGACCTCAGCCGCGAAAGTGCGTGTGCGCCTGCTCGATGATGCGCACGGTGGCGAGCGAGTCGCGCGGGTCGACGGGGACGGGGCCACCATCGGCCACGGCCGCGGCGACTCCCGCGTAGAACCCCGAGTAATCGCCCTTCAGCGTCGGCACGGGCTCGAGCGGCGACTCCCCGCCACCGACCACGCCCCACGCCGATTCGGGCGCTTCCCCGTAGCCGGGATCGAGTGGACGCTGCCCAGCCTTGAGCGCATCCTCCTGCACATCCAGCCCGTACACCGTGTACGCGTCGTCGCTGCCCAGCACGCGGAACCGCGGCCCCGACTGCGCCGCAACCGAGCTGATCGACACGTGGGTGACCACCCCGTTGGCGTGGGTGAGCGTCAGTACCGCATCGTCATCCGCCGTTGCGCCCGCGCCGGTCGCGCGAACCTCGGCGTTCGTCAGTTCCGCCGGCCCGAACAGCTGCAGCGCCTGGTCGATGAGGTGGCTACCGAGGTCGAACGTAATTCCACCGCCCTGGGCCATGGATGTCGCCTGCCGCCAGCTCTTGCGCGGCTTGCCCGCGAAGCGCTCGAACGTCGTCTCGAACCGATGGATGCTCCCCAGCCGACCCGACGCGACCAGCTGCTTCACCGTGAGAAAGTCGCCGTCCCACCGCCGGTTCTGGAACACGATGAGCGGCTTGCCCACACGCTCGGATGTCGCGATTAGCTGCTCCGCCTCCGCGACGGATGCCGCAAACGGCTTATCGATCACGATCGCCGCGCCAGCTTCGAGTGCGCGGGTCCCCTGCTCCAGATGCGTCTGGGGAGGCGTCGCGAGTACGACCAGGTCGAGGTCGCCCGCACGCGCGAGCAGGTCATCGGGGGTCGCGACGAAGCTGTACCCGAGGTCGGAAACCTGCTTCTGGCGCTCCGGGTCGCTGGTTGCAATCACATCGATGCGAAAACGGGGATTGGCCGCGAGGAACGGCTCATGGAAGATCCTCCCGGCGAGTCCAAAACCGATGATGCCGACGCGGATGGGGGTCTGATCTACCATCCCTCCAGACTATCGCGCGGCGATACCTCGGGCCGTCTACCGCAGCGCCCTGAGCACCGCATCGACGTCGCTGTCGTCGTTCCAGAGGTGGAATGACGCACGCAGCCGGCCCGCACGTCCCGAAGCGCGGATCCCGGCTGCGATCAGCCGGTCGAGGTCCGCCCGGTCGGGATCCGCCCAGGTGACGATCGCCTGGTGCTGCTGCGGGATGCCCAGCTCGTCGCACAGCCGGTCACCGAGCCCCGAGGCACGCGCCCAAACCTCGTGGATGTCGAGATCGGCGAACATCCGAATCGTCTGCTCGGCACCAATCCAGGCCTGCCACGCCGGGGACACGTCAAACCGCCGTGCGTCGGTCGCGAGCTGCATCCCCGGTCCGTAGCAGGACTGCCAGACCTGGTCGCCCGCGTACCAGCCCGCCTGCGTCGGCGTGAGCTCGTCGGCGAACGACGGCGAAACGGTGAGGAAGGCGACCCCCCGTGGCGCGCACAGCCACTTGTAGGTGTGCCCGACCGTCGCGTCGAACTGGGACGCGTCGACCGGCAGCACGCCGGCCGCCTGCGTCACATCGCAGTAGGTGCGTGCCCCGTGGCGTGCGGCGGCTTCCACGATCGACCGGATGTCGGCTACCGCCCCGCTCGCGGACTGCACCAGCGAGAAGGACACGAGCCAGGTGGCGTCGGTAATCGAGTCAGCCAGCGCTTCGAGCGCAACCGAGCGCACGGTGATGCCCGGCCGCTGCAGGAAGGGAAAGACGATGGATGAGAAGTCGCCGTCCACACACAGCACCTCGGCCCCGGCGGGCACCGCGTCCGCGATGAGGCTCGTGATGACGGAGGTCTGGGATCCCGCGGCCACGCGCGACGCATCCACCCCAACCAGGCGGGCGTAGTGGCCGCGGGTGCGCTCGATGACCGAGTCGTAGCCTTGCGGGTCGCGGTCGGCCGCGTACCAGGAATCGAGGTCGGCACGCAGGGCGTCCGCGGCGTCACGCGTCGGCAACCCGATGGAGGCGACCGCGAGGTATCCGCGCGGGTCACCGAACTGGCCGATCGCCGCGGCGAGTGCGGGAGACAGGGTCTGCGTAGCGGTCATGATTCCAGCATCCGGGTCGCGGAGACATAGAACAAGACCTCGCTTTGGATGCGTCCCATAACGCAGCGTTATTCTTTCTGCATGGATACCGACCTCGACCTCCACTCGGTGCGCATTGTTCGCGCGATCGCCGAGACCGGGTCGATCACCGGGGCAGCGCGAGTTCTGGGCTACAGCCAGCCCGCGATCAGCCAGCACCTGCAGCGAACGGAGACGCGCCTCGGCCTGTCGCTGGTGACGCGTGCCGGTCGCGGAGTGCGACTCACCGAAGCCGGACAGTTGCTCGCGCGGCACGCTGTCGCCATCTCCTCTGCCCTGGATGCCGCGGCGGGCGAGCTCGCCGAGCTCGCGGGACTGCGCACCGGAACCGCTCGGGTCGCTGCGTTCCCGACCGCATCATCCACAATCGTTCCGCGCCTGCTCGGCACCATGGCGACCCGGCATCCCGGCATCGTCGTCACCTACATCGAGGCCGAGCCGCCCGAGGCGGTCGCAATGCTCCGGGATGGCGCCATCGACCTCGCGATCACCTTCAGTTATCCAGGCGACCGCGCCGATCCCCACCGCGACCTCGCGACCGGACTCTCGCTCACGCCGCTGTTCGGCGAGGAAGTCGTGCTCGCCCTGCCGAGCGCGCATCCGCTCGCCCTCACCGACGGCGTCAACGTCGCCGATCTCGCGAGCGAGCGCTGGATCGCCGGATGCCCGCTCTGCCGCGGGCACCTGCTGACGGTCTGCGAGGCGGCAGGCTTCCCTCCCGTGATCGACTACGAGACGGACAACGCCGTCGCCGTGCTGCACCTGGTCGCCAGTGGGCTGGGCGTCGCCCTGCTCCCGCGCCTCGCACTCGCGACCGCGGCGCTGCCTGCCGGCGCGACGATCCGCGCGACCTCCCCGGGCAGCACCCGCAGCATCCAACTCGTGTCACAGTCCGGTGCGGAGCGCGTTCCGAGCCTCTCGGCAACGATCGCGACGCTACGCGAACTCGGCGGCGACGACTGGGGCCTCCACCGCGCCGAGCGAGGGTCGGCTACTTCTTATCGAGCGTGATACTCCAGCGGTAATCGCTCCAGTGGGCGGTGAATTTGCCGAGACCGTTCGCCGGCTTCTTGTCGTAGAACACGAGGCTCTGCGTCGTTGGGTCCTGGTTCACGGCGAGCGCCTGCACGTTGAATGCCGTCTTATAGCCCTTCTGCGACTTGAGGAAGGCGGACGCGGCCTGCTTCGTCGTGCCCGGGCCCATCGTGTTCTGCACGATATCCGGGTTGTGACTGTGCAGCGCATTGCGCACGGCGACAATGTACGCGTCGAGCGAGTCGGGACTGGCCGCCGGATCGGTCGCGACGAGACCGACCGGCAGGTCGAGCGCCTGGGTCGCGACGACGACGTCCGACTCGGACGTGGTGAACGACAGCGGCAGGGGCCCCTTGAAGGTCAACGTGACCGTAGTGAAGCTCGCGACCTGGCCATCGGCCGCGGTCACCCCGAAACCGAGGTAGTACAGCTTGCTGCCCGGGAGCGTGAGCGGCAGCGTCAGCGGAGTGGTCGCCCACGACGGCTTCTTCCCGGAGGACGGGGCCGCCGGCTGCTGGTCGACGAGGTAAACCTCGGGCACCCCGGCGAAGTTCTTGCCGTTCACCGATACACCGGTGATCGTCACGGGCCAGGGCGAGTTATTGCGAATCCATCCGGTCTGGGCGTAGAACGGCGACTTCGCGGTGTCCGCAACGCCCGTGACCACCGCCTTTCCCCCCAGCTGCATGCCCGTCTTGGTACCGAAATACACGACCGCGCCCGCGGTGGCCACTACGACCAGCAGGAAGATGATGAACGTGACGAGTCCCGCGTAGTTTCGTTTTCGCATGATTGTTCCCCTAGGTTGACGGAGCGTCGATAGCGCCGCCAAAGCGACGATTTCTCGCGGCGTAAAGAGCAACAGCCTCCCACAGCTGCTCGCGCGTGAAGTCCGGCCAGAGCGTGTCGAGGAAAACCATCTCCGCGTACGCGCTCTGCCACAACATGAAATTGCTTGTCCGCTGTTCTCCCGAGCTGCGGACGAACAGGTCGACGTCTGGCAGGTCCGGCTCGTACAGGGCGCGCTGGATGCTTTTCTCCGTGATACCGGACGGCTTCAGCCTGCCCGCCGCGACCTCCGTCGCCAGGCTGCGCACGGCATCCGTGATCTCGTTGCGGCCGCCGTAATTGATGCACATGGTCAGCGTGAGCACGCTGTTACCCCGCGTGAGGCGCTCGGCGAACTCGAGTTCTTTGATGACGGATGCCCAGAGTCGTGGACGCCGCCCCGCCCAGCGCACCTTCACGCCCCACTCGTTGAGCTGGTCGCGCCTGCGGTGCAGGACGTCACGGTTGAACCCCATGAGGAAGCGCACCTCATCGGGTGAGCGTTTCCAGTTCTCAGTTGAGAAGGCGTACACGCTGAGATGTTTGACACCGATCTGGATGGCGCCGGCCACGACATCGAGCAGCGACGCCTCCCCCGCCCGATGTCCCTCGATACGCGGGAGGCCGCGGCCGTTCGCCCAGCGCCCGTTGCCGTCCATGACGAGGGCGACGTGCTCGGGAACGGCGGATGCCGGCAACGCCGGCGGGTAGAGACCGGTCCAGTCGAGAGGTTTGAAGTCGACCGCGTCGCGGTGGGTTTTCGCCGCGGGGCTCACGAATGCACCGTCCGGTCGACGTGCTGCAGCGACCGGAGGCTGCGTTCGAGGTGGAACTGCACGTAGGCGGCGACGACGCCGCTGGCCTGGCTGCGAGCGCGTTCCTCGGACGACTCCGCGGCGTCCCAGTCACCCGCGAGCAGGGAGGCGAGCAGGTCGAGCGTCGCGCGGTCGAGGCGTGGGGCCCCGGGCGGTGCCACGGTATCGGCGACGACTCCACCCAGCTGTACGACGAAAGCGGTGTGCGGACCGGGCGCTCCGGTGACTGCGCAGTCCACGAAACTCGGCGCCCAGCCGGCGATGGAAAGCGCGCGCAACAGGTACGAATCCAGCGTGAGTGAGGCGTGGTGTTCCGCCCGCGAGAGCGAACGCAGGGCGCCGACCAGCAGCAGGTATTGCTGCAGGCTGCCGTCGTCATCCGTCACCTTGTCGGCCGTCTCGACCATGACCGTCGCGGCGGTGTAGCTCGCGTAATCGGAGGCGATCTCGGCGCCGTAGGAGCCAAGGGACTCTGCCTGCGTGATGATATCGAGGGTGCGGCCCTCGTAGAGCTGCACGTCGGCGACCATGAATGGCTCCAGGCGCGCACCGAACTTGGATGCCGTACGCCGCACCCCCTTGGCAACGGCCCGAATCTTGCCGTGCGATCGGCTCAGCATGGTCACGATGCGGTCCGCTTCGCCGAGCTTGTGCGTGCGCAGCACAACAGCTTCGTCACGATACAACTTAGGCACCATGCTCCGCGCCGCCATTTATGCCCGAATCAGCGACAACCCCGACGTTGCCGCGACCGCCGACCAAATCCGCCGTTGCGAAGAACTTGCCGCCCGCGAGGGGTACGAGGTGGTCGCGCGATACGCCGACGACAATATCTCGGCGTACGGGGGCAAAGCCCGCCCTGACTGGATCGCTTTGCAGCATGCCATCAAGACTAAGCGGGTCGACATTGTGTTAGCTGTAGCTGACGACCGACTCGCCCGCGACGCCGTCGAGAAGATCGGATTCCAAGTCGCCTGCGCGAAGGCGGGAGTCAAGTGGCACACGATTGCAGGTGGGCTTGTCGACCCGGCCACCGCAGGCGGCGCGCTCATGTCGACCATCACGGCCGGAATCGCGCAGTACGAGAGTCAGGTCAAATCCGAGCGCGTCGCCGCCTCCGTCGTGCGTAGACGGCTCGAAGGCAAGGACATCGGCGGGCCTCGCCCGTTCGGCTTCACGACCGACCGGAGCTCCCTCATAGAGGCTGAGGCCGAGCTTGTGCGCGCCGGGCACCGACTCGTACTCAGCGGGGCGAGCACCTACGCGGTGGTAAAGATGTTCATGACCTCGGGCGTCCCACCGGTCAGGGCGCAACAGTGGAGCTATGTCATCGTGCGCAAGATCCTCACCCGGCCACGCAACGCCGCACTCGCAATGACGGAGGCGGGCGAGAAATTCGAACTGACCGAGCACCCCGCTATCGTTTCGCGCGAGGATCACGAAGCCGTTAATGCGATCCTGACTAGCTCGTCGCAGCCAATAGGCCGCAGGCCACAGCACCTCGCCTCAGGCGGCGTCGCAAGGTGCGGCGTCTGTGGAGCACCCCTGCGCTTTCAGGCGCAGAAGGATGGCATCTACCGATGCACAGCGGCTAACAATGGCCTCGGCGCGGTGGACGGGCGCACGCATCCCTCCGTCAAGGCCGCCGATGTCGATGCGCAGATGATCACCGAAATCGTGCCCGCGCTCATGGCGCGCCTGGCGCGCGGAGACGGCGCAGCGGAAGGAGACGGCGCGGTTAGCGCCATGCTCTTGCAGCGTGCCGAACTCGAGCGCCAGCGCGACGCGGCACAAGACCTCTACCTCCTTCCTGGTGCGAACAAGGCGCGGGTGCGCGCGTCCCTCGCCTCCTTCGCTGAGCAGATCGAGCTTGTCGACACACGCATTGCGGATGTTCGCGGCGCGGGGTCGGCGGCAGTACAAGCAATCGCCGCCGCGCTACTAGAGGGAGCGCCGAGCGGCGCGGCACTCGGCGCTCGGTTCAAGGAGGTTTGGGGCGGCATGACCCTTGAGGATCAGCGCGCCCTGGTGCGCGCCCTCCTTGACGTAAAGATCCATCCCGCGTCCATCGCCCGCAAGTTGAAGATCGAGCACCTACCGGACGGAACCGCCGAGGTAGTCGTCGTGCGCGAGGGGCCGGAGCGCATCGCAATACGCCGCATCTAACCTGCTCCACCACCTGCCCCCGATCATTGGATGACGCCGCGCTTCCTACGCAAAGGCCTGCGAGTTCAAGTCTCGCCGGGGGTACTCCCACTATCACCACCCGAGAGAAGAGAGAAAAGCATGAGCATCACCTTCGATTACACAGTCGAGCTGAACGGCAAGCACGGCTGGTACCCGTTCATGGGCAACCACAACGACCTGTTCGCCGCTCGTGAGTTGGCGGCGAGGCTCGCGGCGTCCACGGGCAAAGAGGCGCGCATCACCGATTCGGACGGGCAGGTCTGGGCGTGATTACAGATCAGGAGATTCGCAACGTGGCGGCGTCGCGCAAAGGAGCGGAGGGCGAGGTGATCATCGGCCTACTCGACCGTATCCTCAAGCTCGAACGTCGGATTAGTAACCTCGAAGCAAAGGACGAAAACGGGAATTAGACCCCACTAGAAGCGCCCCGACATCCCTAAGGAGTCGGGGCGTTTTGCGTTTTCTTGATCTAGATCTAGAAACCTGTAGCGTGATTAATGCATCCCGGATCGGACGCTAGAGACTTTGAAAAAAGCCCCTCGACTCTCCGGTCGGGGGGCTTTTCTAGTTCAAACGGGAACGGGCGCACCGTCGAAAGTCAGCGCAATTCCACCACCGAAACGAGTCTACACAGTGACAAAACGCTTCTACCTGAGCACCGGCAAGCTGGTCGGAATGTTCGGGACCAACACCCCGAAACCCCTTCCCGTGATCGGCTTCTATAGCGGCGAGGATGGCACACCCCAATGGGTGCCCGCCGGATTCGACCTACGCGCTGGTCGTGACCTTCCGCGCTGCACGAGCGTGGCCGAAGACCCCGACCGCTACGACGCACTGACTATGCAAGTCGCAGCCCGCATGATCGGCGTAGGGCAGGACAGCACCGACCTTGACAGCCTCGCGCGCAGGCTTCACGAAGGCGGCGACGATGTACGGAAGAGCATTGACCTGATCACGCACGAATTGGTAGCCATCGCAACGGTCCTGAATGGGGCCGAGCGATGAGTTCCGACGCGGCCGAGCTCGCGAACCTTTTCACCGACGACTTGTTCAACGCGGTACTTGACACGAATTCGGATGCGGATGTCGCTGACCTGTTCGCGGCCCTCGCAGACCTTGACGGCGAACCCGCCTTCGACTGGTCACCGCTCCATGTCGAGGATTCGATTGAGTCTGCTCGCGGCGCCAAGTTCGCAGCCGCGCGAGGCATCGCCTCGATTGCCGTGCCTGCGCCCGACGCGCGCGAGCAGTGGATCGAAGGAGGGCGTCGGCTTGGCGTTGGCGACGCCGTATTCGACGACGCGCTCTGGGAGTTGTTCGCATCCGAAATCGACATCGAAGCCTACCGAGCCGAGCACCCTAGCGCGCAGTTCACCATCATGCCGCCCGACAACTACGCCGAAGGCATGGGCCCGCAGGCCGCGCTTACTACGAGCGAGTGACGCACGCAGGAAAGGAGGCCGACGAGGCCCGCGTCGAGGCGCTGAACGCGGATCCTGTCGCGCCCGCCGCCGACCTCCTTGCGCAGCGACTCGCATTCAAGCGGGCCGACTCGGAGGCCGACCGCATCATCGCCGCCGAAGCGTACGACGGCCTCGGCGGCGTCGTGAGCTGGGACGAGCTGGAAGACCTGGCCGACACGCCTTGGCTCTTGCCCGACCTCATCGCGTTCGGCGAGACGGCTCTGCTCGTCGCCAAGCGAAACGTCGGCAAGTCGATGCTTGCCATGGCTCTCGGTTTCTCGATTGCTGGCGGCCTGGACTCATTTTTGGGCCGCCGCATCCGGAGTGGCAAGGTCATGTTCATCCTTGGCGAAGGCTCGCGGGCATCGTGAAGCGCATCACCTGGTGCTCCGCGAACGGCGTCGACCCCGAACTGATCAAGGCCAACACCGTCATCTACAAGGGCGGCAACCTCTCGAACGATGCGAGTTTGTCCGACATCAAGCTCGTGGCCAATCGACTGCAACCCGCGCTCGTGATTATCGACACCTACTCGTCGGTCAGCGGCATCGCGGATGAGGTCAAGCCCGCCCTGGCGGCTGAGGTAGTGAACCGCGTGAAGGAGATTGCACCGGATGCCGCGAAGCTGCTCCTCCACCACCCGAACGGCGAGACAGAGAACACCACCGCGCCGAAGTCGCGCGGCGACAGCACACTCCCGAGCAACGTTGACACCGTGATTACGATGTGGGCCGATCGGGGCCACGCCGTGAACGGTCTACCGGGGCAGGAATGGGTAGCAATCTCGACCGAGGAAGAGCACGAGGGCAAGCAGAAGGACGACGTGCGCCTGACGATCCGCGGCCTTCGAATCGCCTCGAAGGAGGGCGGCGCTTACCTCGACTGGCACGCGGGCGACTCGCTTACGCGCTCCGACCGGTGGGTAACGGAGCACGTCGAGCTGGGCGCAACCGTAACTGCGTCCGACCTCATCGCGTCCACGAGTCAGTCGCGCAACACCGTGAAGGGACACCTCCGGTCGTCCCGCCTCGTGCGTGAGAACTCCGGCCCCGCAGTCTCGTTCACGCGCATCCTCTGAGCGTCAAGAGCGTCAGTTTTCGAGCGTGCGTCAATTGACGCTTAGTAAAAACTGACGCTCTGACCGCCTCAGAATCCCCGGAAACATGCGGAAGTAGGGTGTCAGCGTCAGGAGCGTCAGGGGGTATAGATGGGTTACCGTCTAGAAAAATTGACACCTAAGAGAAGAGCAGATCGCAGGTCAAGTCGCGTGAAGCTCAATCTCCTGGTCCCTCGGGAAGCCTTCGCCCGTGCGCCAGCGCACCGAGATTTTGAGCACCAGCAAGAACGAACCTGGAACGACGAACACCGAACTACCGTGGTTCGCGTCCATGATCTCGGCGCTCCTGATCTCATGGCGTGTACGCGCGTCTAGAACGTCGGTAACCATCAATGTCACATCTGTGTTGGGCAGTACACCGTCCGGCCACTTCTCGACTGCGTAGACCCTCTTATCCGGCAACTTGGCCGACACTGTGGCCGACGCATCGAGAGCGGCGTCCCGCCCGCGATTCTTGAGGATCACCAAGGATCCGGCCTCGTTCCACTCCGCTCGCCAGTCGACGTGCCAATCCTCCGTCTGAGCGGCGACCGAGCGACCGACCAGGGCATTGGCGTCTTCGCTGAGCTGGTTGGCATCCTTCGCGATGAGGTTCGCCTGGTCAGCCTTCTCGACCGCCTCCTTGGCGATGCGGTTCGACTCCCCCGCCGCCGTGTTCGCCGCCTTGGCTCGCGAATTCGCAACGCCCGCGAATATCCAGCCGATCGCGCCGACGAGGAAGGCGACCGCGATGCCGATCCAAGCGAGGAAGTTAGTCACCTAGGGATCGTCCCACTATGCGACGACATCGGCTCGCAGCGCCACATAGCGAGCGACTAAAAGAAATGACCACCAAGGAAATGTCGAATAACCGCGAAGAGCAGATGCGTCAGCATCCGCATGGAGTCGTCGGGCACCACGGCGAAGACCACGCGGATATACAGGTAATAGAAACGGGTAGCGGACCACATGTGGTTTCCCATCGGACGGTGGGCACGTTGGTCGCGCCCCTCGTCCGTAGGCATGCGGCGAACAGCGCCATCGTTTCTTGACTGGGAGTTTCCTGTGAGTTAGCTTGGAACTAACCCCGAGGTCTCCTCCTACTCTCCCTCAGGTCTGCGGTCCCGGTGCCTCGCGCTCATCCCCTTCGCACCGGGACCGCCTCTCTCGTTTAACGGAAGGTCCCCAGTGCTCACCGAAGCCCTCGCCCGCGTAGCCGACCTACAGGAAGCGACCCGCCGCATCGACGCGGCCCTCGATGAGGCGCGCTTGACCTGGCTTCAATCGACGCCGACCGATGAACTCGACGACATCTATGAACGCGGCATCGCGTGCCTTGAGTCGCTCAAGGGCGCGATCCAAGGCGAGCTTGTCGTCGTTCGCATGGGAGCGCTCGTATGAGCGCGCTAGCCGCAGTAAGTGCGGCGAGTACATCGAGATTGACCGCAACGGGCACACGGCAATTTGCCTGCGTTGCGAATTTCCGAGTCAAGTCTTGCAAGCCCTCGGCGAGTTCGCCGACCCCGGCGTTTGGCGCATCGGGCCTGTCACGTTCGACTGGTCGGGAGCTGTGTCCGTGGTCCGCTGTTCGGCGTGCTCCTTCTCGACCTGGCGATGGGGCGAACGTGTGCACCGCACCGCGATCAATCACGCGAAGTATTGGCACGGCGTAAAGGCCAAGCCCCATCGCATCCTTGCGCCGATGCACGCTATCGACTGCGCTCGGCCCGGCTGCATGAACATCGTCGCGAGGAGCGAAGACCTCCCTGACGTGCTGTGCGCCGAACACCGCAACCCTGAGCGGCGAGCAGCATGACCACCGACCGGCGCATCTGGATCGAAGAGCCATCGCCCGCCTTCGGCTGGTCACTCGTAGCTTGCGAGTTCTGCCCACGGACGTGGTTCCCGGTGCTCGATGCCTGCGCGTTCGCCGAGGATCACGCCGACCAACACGCTAATCAGGCCGGGCTTGCGCCTCGCGTCTACGACGAAGCCGAGCTGACCTGTTGCGAGCCGTGGTGTACCCGTCGGCAGGTGTATGCCGACGCGCGGTGTCGTGCCTGCCGTGAGCGTGTGCGGCGAGCAGAGAGGGCGGCAGCATGAGCGCGCACTCATCGCGGGGCACGGCATGGCACCGGCTCAGGCTGGCCGTTCTCGAGCGGGATGGCTGGGTCTGTACCTACTGCAACAAGGCGCTTGAGGGCGACGACGCAACGGCCGATCACATCACGCCCAGGGTAGCGGGCGGGCGCGACGAGACGACGAACCTGGTCGCCGCATGTAGGTCGTGCAACGCAGCTAAGCAAGACAAGGTGATGGCTCGCGTGAATTGGGTGAACACGATATGGCTCGATGCCGCGTGACAAGACCAAAACCTCGTCGCGATTTTCTGAGCGAGCGCCAGATCACCCCGCCCCAAGCCTTCATTTTTACGCAAGACCGCAAACACTTTGACCGATAGGAGCCAAACGATGGCCGACTCACCCGAAAGCCCCATGATCGAGGCGACTAACGACATGATTGCAGCCGCTAAGCCGTGGCTTACCCCACTGGACGCTCCCGCCGTCGCTCAGCTCCGCATCCTGGCCGCGCAACTCGACAGCGAGCCGACCGCCGCCCTGGCGACGAGCTACGGAACGGCGTACCGCGCACTCATCAAGCGCGCCCCAGCGACCACCGCCGATGGCGACGGTCTCGGCGCCCTACTCCGGGAAGTTGCTCAATGAATCAGGCCGCCGATTCCGTCAGCCGTTACGTCCCCTCGAAGGAACTTGAAGATCTCATCCGCAACTTCGTTGGCAATCGCGAGCCGTTGGGCCGGTGTGGTTTCACTGCGAACGCGATCTACGGAGCGACGCACATAGGAGGCGACGGGGGCCTCACCAGGGCGCAAAGTCGAAATCAGACGGCTAGCGGCTCGGTTGAGTTTGACTGTTTCGTGCCACATGGAGGCACCCGAGAAAATTGTGATGGAGTCTACGAAGCTAATCGCACGATCGAACCGCTCAATTTCCACCTGTCCAGCGCGGTTGTTTTCTCTTTCCTTACGCTTCGCACGCGACTGCAAAAGGTTGGGAAGTGCACCGACAAACGCGCCAACTACCGCAGACCCCGCGCTTACGACTGCAATCCAGAACGGGTCCATGAAGGAACTGTAGCGGAGCGCCAATGTCGATGACGCTGCCCGTTGCACCTTGGCCACCGGCCCGCTTCACTCGCCCTCTCTCCGACAGCTTCCCGAGCTTGTACGACAAGTACCGCCGCATCATTGAGGTCGTCTGGCGGGTGGCGTTCGGCTACCAACATCACCGGCTTCATCTCCGGCCTGCTCTCCGGCAACTCGGCCATCGGCGGCTTCATCTCTCAGGCGCTCGCCCTGGCATCCAGTGTGTCGCCGCTGGGCATCGTCTTCAAGTCGCTGTCACCGATACTTCCGACGCTGGCGACCGCGTTCGGCAAGCTCGCGGCGGCGCTCGGCGGGGCGCTCGGGCAGACCCTTCCGACGATCACCAAGCTCGCGTCAACCCTTGTCAATGCGCTCTCTGGCGTGTTCGTCTCGATCCTGCCCGTCATCGTCGGACTGATCGGTCAGCTCGCCGGGGTCTTCACAGCCCTCCTGCCAACGCTCATGCCCATCGTCTCGACTCTTGGCGGCATCCTTACGACCGTCATCAAGGCGCTCGGCCCGATCATCACCGTTATTGCTACGACGCTCGGCGGCGTCTTCGGCTCGGTGCTCAAGGCTCTTGCTCCGGTGCTCGTGCTCGTGGCGCAGGTCTTCGGGCAGATCCTCAAAGCGCTGGCGCCGATCCTGCCCCCGATCCTGTCTCTCATTGGCGCCGTGCTAAAGCTCGTCGCGCCGATCCTCACCCTTATTGGCTCGGCCCTCGGCCCGGTCATCAAACTCCTTGTGGCTTTGCTCACGCCGGTCCTCAGCTTGATCGCGCCACTCGTAAAGCTCCTTGCTCCCGCGATCCAGTTCGTCGCCACGGTGCTCGGGTTCGTCGTCCAAGCAATCGCCACAGCGCTCACCTGGATTGTGGACCTCGTCACCGGCTCCGGTAATGCTGGAGAACAGCTCGCCGACGTATGGAATAAGACGGCGGGAATGTTCGCCGACTTCTTCTCGAACACATTCGGCATGTTCGTGGACTTCGGCTCAAACACTCGGGGCATGATCGGCGATTTCGTCAAGAACACCGTTGGCATGTTTGCCGATTTCTGGAACAACACTGTCGGCATGTTCCGCGATGGTATCGGCAAGGCGGTCGGCTTCTTTACTAGCCTGCCTGGTCCGGCACTTGGTGCGATTAGCAGCCTCCGCTCATCACTCGTGACCGTCGGCAAGAACATGATTCAGGGCCTCATTGACGGCGCGAGCTCGATGCTCGGCAAGCTTTCAAGCTTCGTTGGCTCCCTCGTCTCGAAGTACATCGTCAACCCCGTCAAGAACCTCCTCGGCATCCACTCGCCAAGCCGCGTCTTCATAGACATTGGCAATTACACGATGCAGGGTCTCCAGATCGGCTTGAGCAACACGTCGGGCGTCAAGGGCGCTATCGACTCGCTCGGCAAAGAACTGGCCGGTACGACGCTGCCGGGGCCGCGCGTGACCTCGCTTTCCACTCGCCCGAGCGCAGCACCGTCACAGCCGAGCCAAGTCATTCCGGTTTCTCAGATGTCGGCAGCCGACCGCATGTTCTTCACCGACCTGTTCCGCGAGTTTGCGGGCAGCCTCACGGTCACCGACGGCGTTATCGCGCAGGCCAACGGGGCCGCGACCGCCCGTCTCGTCAAGGCAGGAAACAACTAATGGCGCTCAGCACAGCAATACCTCGCAGGCGTCGATCCACCTTGCTAACTGGCTCAAGACGGCCAATTGCTCAAGTGCCTCTTGGCGCGGGAGTTGGTCTATCGAGTGCGTGCTCGGGTTACGAATCGTCATGAACACGCCGGGGGCTAAGCGAACCAACCCGTCCCGCATTGACTTGACAGTCAGGTCCGAGTCTTCACCGGGCCATCGCAATCTCGGCTGCCCCTCGCTCGGCTCGGTCATGGAGAATGCCTGTTGCATAAGTGGCGAATCCGATAGGTCATGCCGACCGAGGCGGTCCTGTACGTGGGCATTTACCATCGTGGCCGCGCGCTGCACTGCGGGACCAAAATGCCCGTCGTCCCAAAGGGCTGAGGCAGCCGACCAGACAATCGGATGTAAGAGATCCGCGGAGATAGAGGGAGCCGAACTTCCAAGTTGTTTACGCGTTTCAGCGTCGGACCGGACTCGCCCGAGTGCATAACTCACGTCTTTGATGCCCACATCGAGAAGGAAGTAGATTTGGTGAAGACCGATGAGCCGCGGAACTTTCTGGAGACCCATCACTCTGGCGACGACGCGAGCAGTCTGATCCTCTACGTCGATGAGCTTGTCGATGACAGGGCTATGCCTCGTCAGCTGCGTACCGCCTGAGCCAATCTTCTTCGCTTGCTTGGCGAGGTCGATCCATCGCTCTAGCACTTCGATCGCCCATTCTGTGTTCACGTCAACAAACTATATGAGCGGCGCCACCATCGGCCCGCGACTAGTCAGTAATCTGGCGAGAGCCGACTACCCGGCGACATTCGATCTGGAGGCCCCACCTTGACCAGCCGCTATGAAGTTCTCGCGACCCTCGTGGAGTCCGCCGCCAATTCTCACGGCGCGGACGACCTCGGCTATCACCATGTGCTCGTCGGCATCCTGCGGGAACTTCATGCCGCCGAAAATGATGAAACCACTAAGGCCGAAATGGCGAACGCGATCTATGATCGCATCGCCGACAGCGAGTTGGGTCAGCGCTGGGACGCGAACGGCGCGAACGCTCAAGCTGACTAATCTGATGGCCCTATTGACATCTTGTGCCCGCTCCGCGCGCAAACCCTGAGGAATTCGGCGGCCTGTCGATTCAGCGAACGGGTTTCACTCGGTAGTGTCGCAACTTGACGGACAGCTTCGTCACGATAGAGGGGCACTCGTCCAGTATCCCCCGGCCTCCTTGGAGCGAGCCGACGACGGTCCGGAACTGCGACGGGAATTATCGAAACGGGGCAACGTCGTGCGAGGCATCGCCGTGCCAGCACAATAGGTGGATGGTCGCCGCGCAGTTCACGATCCCGCTCTGGGCGGATCTTCTCGCCGTCGGCGTCGGCAGCCTGCAGGGCGCGCTGTTCGCGGCTGGGTTTCGTGACCGCCGGCTCGACCTGCTCGGCGTGGCCATCATCGGCGTCGCCACGGGTCTCGGCGGCGGCCTGCTGCGCGACATACTGCTGAATCAACTGCCCGCCGCCCTGCAGAGCAACTGGTACCTGCCGGTTGCAACCGTTGCAGCACTGACCGGGATGCTGTTCGAACGGGTCTTCTCTCGGCTGAGCGCGCTCATCACGGTGTTCGACGCCCTGACCATTGGGCTCTTCGGCGCGATCGGCACGACCAAGGCACTGTCCATCGGGCTGCCGCCGATTCCCGCGATCTTCCTCGGCGTGCTCTCCGCGGTCGGCGGGTCGATCCTTCGCGACCTGCTTTTGGCCCTTCCCATCGCTGTGATGCAGGTCGGCTCCCTGTATGCCGTCGCGGCGTTCGTCGGCTCCGCAACCCTCGTAGGCCTCGTCGCGGTGGGCGTGAACGTGCTCGTCGCAGCGGTCGTGTGCGTCGCGGTCACTTTTGGCGTGCGGGTTCTCGCGGTGCTGTTCACGTGGTCCCTGCCGGAACAAAGGCGCCTGGAACGACTGCCCCGGCTGGTTCGGGGACGCAAGCCTCGCGGATAAGCGTCGCGACCAGTTCGTCATACTCAACGCCGCACGCCCGCCAGAGCCGGGGGTAGTGCGACTGCTCGCTGAAACCGGGCAGTGTGTTGATCTCGTTGAGAACGAAGCTGCCGTCGTCGCGAACGAAGAAGTCGACGCGGGCGAGACCAGCGCACCCCAGCTGCTCAAAGGCCGCAATCGCCACGTTCTGCAGCGCGACCAGCAGGGTGCTGTCGAGCCGCGCGGGGATCTCGAGCTGCGTCTCACCCCCGCCGTACTTGCCCGCATAGCTGAAGAACTCCTGGTCGCTGCCAAGGTGCAGCAGTGATGCGCCGGATGCCCTCACCTCGCCCCGCGCCTCGAGGATCCCGACGCTCACCTCCCGCCCGACCACGAGCGGCTGGATCAGCGCGACGTCGTCCTCGCGCAGGGCCGCCTGCACGGTGGGCACGAGCGACTCGAGGTCGTCGACGCGATCGGCACCGACGCTGGATCCGGCGCGGTTCGGCTTGATAAACAGCGGCAGCGGCATCCCTCGCACGACCTGGGGAAGTTCGTCGATACGCGTCACGCTTCGCGTCTCGATGGTCGGGATGCCGCTGGCGCTGAGCATTCGGGTCGCGGCGCGCTTGTCCATGCCGACGGCGCTCGCGAGTACCCCGCTGCCGACGAAGGGGATGCCGGCAACCGCCAGCGCGCCCTGGAGCGAGCCGTCCTCGCCGCCGCGGCCGTGGATGATGGGGAAGACCACGTCGATGCCGGCAAGCAGGTCGCGCGGGCCAGGAATGGCGCCGTGCAGGCCAGCCAGGTCGTCAACACCCTCGAGGCGATGCCAGGCGCCACCACGATCGACCCCGAGCAGAACGGTAGCGGCGCCGAGCCGTTCGAGCGAGGCCGCAACTCCCCGCGCTGAGGCGACCGAAACATCGTGTTCCGCGTTTGCTCCGCCAAAAACGACGCCGACGCGGTAGCCGCTAAGCAACATTCTGGGCTCCGCGGTGGATGCGCTCGAAGCGGTTGCCGAGGTTCGTGAGGATCTCCTGCGGGATCGTGCCCGCACGCGCCGCGACCTCGGCGAGCGATGGCTCGCCCATCGCCGGGTCGCCGAGAAAGACCGCCTCGTCGCCCGGCTGGGCGTCGAGATCGCCGAGGTCAACCAACAACTGGTCCATGGAGATCGCACCGACGATGCGGCACGGTCGTCCACGGACGCTCAGCCAGCCAGTGCCGGACAGCGTGCGCGGAACGCCATCGGCGTACCCGATCGGCACGAGGCCGAGGCGGGTTGCGCCTGGGGCGACCCATCCCGCGTTGTAGCCGACGGCATCCCCGGCGTGTACCTCGCGCACGTGCAGGATTCGCGCGCCGACCCGCACCACCGGCCGCACGCCGAACTCGCGGCCCTCAACCGGTTCGATGCCGAACAGCGCGGCGCCCGAGCGCGACTCGGTGAACCGCGCGCGGGGATGCGCGAGTGCTGCACCGGAGTTCGCGAGGTGGATGCGCGTGGGGCGGAGTCCGGTCGCAAACGCTTCTCCCACGGCCAGCTGGAAGTCCTCGACCTGGCCCTCGACGGCCGACCAGTGCGGATGCGCGGCCCGAGCCAGGTGGGACCAGACACCGACGACGCGGATGCTCCCCGCTCGCTCGAGGCGCGCCGCCACACGGCACAGCTCGGGCCAGTCGGTTGCCGACGCTCCCCCGCGTTTTAGGCCGGTGTCGGCCTCCAGGTGCACTCCGGCGGTAACGCCGAGTTTGTCGGCGGCAGCGGAGACGGCCAGGACCATCTCGATCGTGGCCGCGGACAGCTCGATTCGCGACCGGATGGCCCCCGCCAGATCGGCGCCCGGGTGCGCGAGCCAGGCCAGGATCGGGAGCGTGAGACCGGCGCGACGAAGCGCCAGGGCCTCGTCAATCGACGTGACACCGAGGGAGGACGCGCCAGCCGCCGCCATCGTGCGAGCGACCTGGACCGCGCCGAGGCCGAAGCCGTCCGCCTTCACCACGGCCATGACATCCACGCCAGATACCCGGCGAACCAGCGCCAGGTTGTGCGCCAGGGCGGAGTGGTCGATGGTGAGCGTGGCAGCGGCGGCCGGCCATGCACGGTGCACGCTCGAGGTGGAGGGTCGAGTCGCCGAAATCGTCATGGTTCGACGCTACGGAGAGGTGGTGCGCGCCGAATCGGCCGCGCGTCCAACCTGTGTCATCCTCACGGACCGGACCCGGTCATCCTCTGTGCGTATGCAGGCATGTGTCGGCCAACGGAAATTCAGGGTATTGCGACGCGCCGCGGGCGCCAGGCCGCGCACCCGCGCGAAGAGGACGCACCGCTGCTAAGCAATGCCCTGAATTTCCGAAAGAACCGGTCAGGCGCCGACGAGTTCGCGGTCACCCGCCTCGCTGCGAACGGCGCGGTTCACCGCCGAAACGATGGCCTTGAGGGATGCCGTGGCGATATCCGCGTCGATCCCGACGCCCCAGAGCGTCTTGCCATTCACCCGCAGCTCCACGTACGACGCCGCCATGGCGTCGCCACCCGCACTCAGCGCGTGCTCCACGTAGTCGAAGAGCTCGACCTCGACACCCTGCTCGGACATGATGCCCAGGAACGCGGCGATCGGACCGTTTCCGGTCGCATCCGCCGCCAGTACCTCCTCGCCGACGCGCAGCTCCACCGAGAGCGACACATCGCCCTGCAGCTGGCTCGCCGTGCGGGTGCTGGTGAGCTCGAAGCGTCCCCACTTGTCCTCGGGCCGATCATGGGGGGCCGGCAGGTACTCGTCCTGGAAGATGTCCCAGATCTCGTCGCTCGTCACCTCGCCACCCTCGGCATCTGTCTTGGCCTGCACGACGCCGCTGAACTCGATCTGCAGCCGACGCGGCAGGTCGAGCGCATGATCCGTCTTGAGGAGGTATGCGACACCGCCCTTGCCGGACTGCGAGTTGACGCGAACCACGGCCTCGTACCCGCGACCAAGGTCCTTCGGATCCACCGGCAGATACGGAACACCCCAGACCAGGTCGTTGACGCTGACTCCCGTGGCTTTCGCCTCGGCCTCCATCGCCTCGAACCCCTTCTTGATGGCATCCTGGTGCGAACCGCTGAAAGCCGTGTAGACGAGATCCCCGGCCCACGGGCTGCGCTCGTGCACCTTCAACTGGTTGCAGTACTCGGCCGTGCGCCGGATCTCATCCAGGTTACTGAAATCGATCTGCGGGTCGATGCCCTGCGTGAAGAGGTTGATTCCGAGCGCGACGAGGTCAACGTTGCCGGTGCGCTCGCCGTTGCCGAAGAGGCATCCCTCGATGCGGTCCGCGCCCGCCATGTACCCGAGCTCGGAGGCCGCGATGGCGGTTCCGCGATCGTTGTGCGGGTGGAGGCTGAGGATGACGTTCTCGCGGTGATTGAGGTGCCGCGACATCCACTCGATGGAGTCGGCGTACACGTTGGGAGTCGCCATCTCGACGGTCGCTGGCAGGTTGAGAATCACCTTGCGCTCAGGCGTCGGCTGGAACACCTCCAGCACCTGGTTGCAGATGTCGAGCGCGAACTCGAGCTCGGTGCCGGTGTAGCTCTCCGGGGAGTATTCGTAGAAGATTTGCGTGCCGGGCGCGAGCTTCTCGGCAGCCTTGCACAGGCGCGCGCCCTCGAGCGCGATGTCGATGATGCCCTGCTTGTCGGTTCGGAATACAACGTCGCGCTGCAGGATGCTCGTGGAGTTGTACAGGTGAACGATGGCCTGCTTCGCGCCGCTGATCGACTCGTACGTGCGATTGATGAGCGCCTCGCGTGCCTGGGTCAGCACCTGGATCGTGACGTCATCCGGGATCAAGTTCTCTTCGATCAGGCTGCGGACGAAGTCGAAGTCCGTTTGGCTCGCGCTCGGAAAACCGACCTCGATCTGCTTGTAGCCCATGCGAACCAGGAGGTCGAACATGATCCGCTTGCGCTCGGGGCTCATCGGGTCGATGAGCGCCTGGTTGCCGTCGCGGAGGTCGACGGCGCACCACTGGGGCGCGACGGTGATCCGCTTCGACGGCCAGGTGCGGTCGGGGAGGTCGACCACGATCTGCTCGTGGAACGGCCGGTACTTGTGCGTCGGCATTGCGGACGGCTTTTGTGTGTTGTGCATCAGGTCCTCATATCTCAGTCTTCGTGGTCAGCCAATGGCGAACTCCGCGACGAGGGAGGCCTGTCTAGGACTCGTCGCGGCAACTAAGAAGGAGCACACCGAAGAACACCGTTTCAGGGTACCACCATGCACATCCCCGGCCGAATGCCGCCATTCGGATACCATTGCCGCCCATGGCTGACCTGCCCCTCCTCGTCGCACGGCTTCGCGCCGCCGGCTGCGTCTTCGCCGAGGACGAGGCGCAGCTGATCCTGACCGCTGCGACCTCGGACGGTGACGTCGAACGGATGGTGCGGCTGCGGATCGAGGGCGAGCCGCTGGAATACATCCTGGGCTGGGCGGAGTTCGCGGGGATGCGCATCCTCGTGGACCCCGGAGTTTTCGTTCCCCGGCGCCGCACCGAATTTCTCGTTGGGCAGGCGGTGCGGCTATCGAGCGCCACCGCCGTCGTGGTAGACCTGTGCTGCGGGTCGGGCGCGCTGGGCGCCGCCCTGCTGGCCGCGGTCCCGGACGCTGTGGTCTACGCCGCGGATGTCGACCCCGCGGCTGTCGCCACGGCAAGGCGCAACCTTGCTCCAGAGCGCGTGTTCGAGGGCGACCTGTTCGACGCGCTGCCCACCGGCCTTCGGGGGCGCGTCGACATCCTGATGTGCAACACGCCGTACGTGCCGACCGCGCAGATCGCGCTGATGCCACCCGAAGCACGCGAGCACGAACACCGGGTCGCGCTTGACGGCGGCGAGGACGGGCTCGACCTCCAGCGCCGAGTGGCCGCGGAGGCTGCCCAGTGGCTCGCTCCCGGTGGTCGGCTGCTCGTGGAGGCTAGCGAGGACCAGGCGCCCGTCACGGCGGAACTCTTTGCGGCGGGAGGACTGTCGCCGAGCATCCTCACGTCTGCGGAGTACTACGCGACGATCGTCATCGGCACGCGGCCCTGAGCTGCCGCGGTGGCTCCCTGCCGCCCCGTTGTTTCGGAAATTCAGGGAATTGCGCAACACCGTCGGCGGATATTGCTTGAGTCGTGACGCTTTCGCTGCAGACTCCTGAATTTTCGATACCGGTCGCAGCGCGGGCGGCCCTCGCGGGTGGGCTCCGGCGCTGGGGCATTTGGAAATTCAGGGAATCGCTCGCGCCCGCCGCCCGCATCCCGCCTGAACCCGCGCGCGCCGAGGATGCCCGTACGCGATTCCCTGAATTTCCGAAACAACCACGCGCTACTCGACCGCGAGGGCCGCGACGGGCGCTACCCGCGTCGCGCGACGGGAGGGCGCGACCGAGGCGATGAGGGTGAGCAGCGCTGCGGCGACGATCACCACCAGCAGCAGCGGGATCGGGATGCCCGGCACCACGATGCCGGGGCTGCCCTTGATTGCGCCCAGCAACGACTGCGCTCCGGCCCAGCCGTACAGGATGCCCAACACGAGCCCGACGACTACCGCGGCCACGGTCAGGTGCGCACTCTCGGCGAGGATCATCCGTCGCACCTGCCGGGCGGTGAACCCCAGCGCCCGCAACAACCCGAGTTCCCGCGTGCGCTGGAGCACGCTCAGCGAGAGGTTGTTCACCATGCCAACCGCGGCGATCAGCGCGCTGAACCCGATCAGGACCGAAAAAACCACGGTCGTGGCGGCGAGCACCGGCTCGGTGCCCTCGTAACTGCCCGGCTGGGAGCGCTGGGCGGCATGAATCATGTCTTCGAAGCTCTGGATGGCGACTCCGAACGTGGTGATCAGCGTCACCCCGATCACGAGCCCGATCGTGGTGCGAGAGCTGCGCTCGGGGTAGCGGGTGGCGTTCTCGGCGGCCAGCCGTGCCGGAGCGCTCGACCCGAACCACCGGCCGACGAATCGCAGCACCGGGGGCATGACGAGCTCCGCCGACAGCACGATGGCCGTGAATGACAGGATGCCGCCAACCACGCCGATCAGGACTCCCCCCGGGCTGCTGAGTCCGACGAAAATCCCGAGCAGCAGCAGCCCGGTGCCGAGGATGAACAGCACGAGGGCCAGGATGTTGCGCCCCGGGCGCTTCGAGACCTCCTCCAGCGAGGCTTCCTGGGCGGCTCCGGTCGCCTGCATCGGCGAGACGTTCAGCACTCGTCGCGAACCCACCCACGAGGCCAACCAGGTTGTCAGGATGACGCCAACGATGGGCAGGAGCAGGACGGGCGAGAAGAACGAATACTCCAACCCCGGAACCACGTGCGACGCGACAGCGATTCCGACCCCGACAATGGTCAGCGCGGAGCCAACGATCGTGCCGACGAACGCGCCGATAACTCCGACCGCCAGACCTTCGCGGGCTACCGCGCGCCGCTGTGCGGCCGCGCTCGACCCGATCAACCGGTACAGCGCGATGATGCGCGTGCGTCCGGCGATGATCGTGGCGAAGGTATTTGCGGTCGTGATCGCACCCACATAGACCGAGATCACGATGAACACGAGTGCGACGACGGAGAGCGCCAGCTGCACCGAACTGTGCACGCCGACCGCGGCATCCGAACCGATCATGGAGGCCAGCACATCGGTAACCTGCAGCAGTGACACCCCGAAGGCGGAGCTCAGTGCGGCGACGAGGATGCTCGGAATGTGCTCACGGAAGGAGAAGCTCTTCACGAGTGCTGCTCCATTCCGAGCATGAAGCCGCTGATCTCCTCGGCGGTCGAGCGCGACCGTTCCTCCACGAGGCGGCCGTCGGCGAGAAAGAGGATGCGGTCGGCATAGCTGGCCGCGATCGGGTCGTGGGTGACCATGGCGATGCTCTGGCCGTACTCGGAACTGGCGGCGGCCAACAGCGACAGCACTTCGCGGCCGGACCGGGAATCGAGGTTGCCGGTGGGTTCGTCCGCGAAAACCAGGTCGGGCCGCGTGCCGAGTGCACGAGCGATGGCCACGCGCTGTTGCTGCCCGCCGGAGAGTTCATGAGGGCGGTGCCGGAGTCGATCGTCGAGGCCGAGGGAGGAGATGAGCTGGTCGATCCAGGTGCGCTCGTCCGCGGTGGGGCGGCGGCCATCCAGTTCGAAGGGCAGCAGGATGTTGCCCTCGATGTCGAGCGTCGGCACGAGGTTGAAGCTTTGGAAGACGAAGCCGACCCGCCGGCGACGCAGGATCGTGAGCTCCGAATCCGGCAGCTCCGTGATGTCGGTGTCGGCGAGCCAGACCCGACCGCTCGTGGCCGTGTCGAGGCCCGCCATGATGTGCATGAGCGTCGATTTGCCCGAACCGCTCGGGCCCATGATCGCCGTGAATTCGCCCTGACGAAGTCCGATCGAGACGTCCGAGAGTGCGCTGACCGCAGTCGCGCCGGATCCGTACGATTTCGTGAGCGCCGCGACTCGCGCGACGAGCCCCATGCCTGACTGAGTGAGTTCCATTGCCTCAGCCTAGGAAGGAGCCCGCCGGCCGGAATCGTGCGCAAGGCGTTGTCCGCTACATCCAGCGGATGAGCCTGGGCGAACTACCCGACCAGGCGGTGCTCGAAGGCGAACACGACGAGCTGCACGCGGTCGCGCAGTTGCAGTTTCGCGAGGATGCGACTGATGTGCGTCTTCACGGTTGCCTCGCTCAGGAACTCCGCGCCGGCGATCTCGGAGTTGCTGAGTCCGCGCGCCGCCAACAGGAAGATGTCGCGCTCGCGCGAGGTCAGTGCCGAGTACGAATCGGGCGGGGTGGTACTCGCCGCCTGCGAATCGAAGTGCTCGAAGAGTTCCCGCGTCGCGGCCGCCGCGATGACCGAGGTCCCGGCGTGCACGGTGCGAATTGCGGCGAGCAGAAACTCGGGATCGGTGTCCTTGAGCAGGAACCCGCTCGCCCCACCGCGAATCGCCCTCGTGGCCGCCTCATCGAGATCGAAGGTGGTGAGCACGATGATGCGCGGCCTCGTGATCCCCGCAGCATCCGCTCGCTCGAGGATGGTGCGGGTGGCGTCGATGCCGTCCATGACGGGCATCCGGATGTCCATCAGGATGACGTCGGGCCGGGCCTCCGCCGCGACGATGATGCCGTCGGCACCGTTTCCCGCCTCTCCGACGAATTCGAGATCATCCTGGGAGGAGACGAGCATGCGGATTCCCGCGCGAAACAGCGCCTGGTCGTCGACGAGGGCGACCCGAATCGGTGCGCTCACGCCTGCACCGCCACCGGCGTCGACGGCACGGATGCCCGCACGACGAATTTCTGGTCGCTCACCGCCGTGGTCAGCTGGCCCCCGACGAGGGCCGCGCGCTCACGCATGCCTGCCAGTCCGTGGCCGACGCGCAACTCAGCGGTGCGCGGCGATGAAAGCAGGCTGCTTGTGATGGTGACCTCCAGGTCGTGTGCTGTCCAGACGAAACGGACGAAGGCTCGCTTGCCGACATCGCCATGGCGCAGCACGTTGGTGAGCGCCTCCTGCACGATGCGGTAGATGGCCAGCTGCTGGCCGTTGCCGAGGGCGAGCGGATGCCCGATCGAATCCATCTCGATGTCGAGACCGGATGCCCGCAGCTGCTCGATGAGCCGGGAGAGTTCCGCGAGGCTCGGCTGGGGCCCCTCGGCCTGGCTGTGCCTCAACTGGCCGAGCAGCAGTCGCACGTCGCCGAGTGCCTCGCGAGCGGTCGATGAGATGGCGTTCAGGGCGTCGTCGACCGCGGCCGGGTCTTTGCGCGAGGCGTACCGCGCGCCGTCCGCCTGGGCGATGACGACGGCGAGCGAGTGCGCGACCACGTCGTGCATGTCGCGGGCGATGCGGTTGCGCTCCTGCTCGACAATCACGTCCTGCTCGGCCACCTGCGCTTCGAGCTCCGCCGCCGCCTGCGCCTCCCGGCTGGCGCGCGCCTGAATGCGGGTTCGCACAAGCTGGCCGAGGGTCCAGGGCAGTCCGAGCAGTACGAGCATCGCGACCGCGAGGAACGCGAACTGCACGAGGATGGCGGCGAGGCGGGTCACGCTGCTGAAGTCGAAGTTGAGGCCGAAGAGGTAGGCCGTGCCCGAGAATGCCAGGTACAGGCTGCCGAGCGCGGCGCCCAGCCCGACGGATGCGAGCCCGAGCCAGCGCAGCAGCCGGTTGCCATAAGCCGAGGTGGCGTACAGCACGGGCAGGATCGCGAGGTCGGAAATCGACGGCGGAATGTGCGCGACGTACATCTGCAGCAGGGCGAGCATCCACGCAATGACGAGTGCGCCTCCCGGCGACAGGCGACGCAGCAGAAGCACGACCGACATGCCGAGGATGAGCCCCTGCTCGGGGAGCCCGGTGGGATTGGAGCCGGGAAAGTTGTAGACGGCGATGAAGAACGCGACCGCGATGGCGGCGTCCACTACCAGTTGGTAGGGCTTCAAGGCGCGGAACATGGCTCAACGCTACGGGCGGGCGCCCGTGGATGCGAGACGCGGGCGACTATGTCGTCCGTTGGGCCGCAAAAATCATCCGCAGGAGGTAGTAGCCCCGCCTAAAAGCCCAGCCGCCCGAGCTGTTTCGGGTCACGCTGCCAGTCCTTGGCAACTTTCACCCGCAGCGAGAGGAACACCTGCTTACCCACGAGCGGCTCGATCTGGGCGCGGGCGCGGGCTCCGACATCCTGAAGCCGCTCACCGCCGTGCCCGATGATGATGCCTTTCTGGCTGTCGCGCTCCACAAAGAGGTTCGCGTAGATCTCGAGCAAGTCTTTGTCCTCGCGCTCGACCATGTCGTCGATGGTGACCGCGATCGAGTGCGGCAACTCGTCTTCGACTCCCTCGAGGACGGCCTCGCGGATGAGCTCGCTCACGCGGGCCTCGAGCCCCTCGTCTGTGGTCGTGTCGCTCGGGTAGAGCGCCTCGGAGATCGGCATGAGCTTGATCAGCTCCGCGGCGAGCGTGTCGAGCTGGAGACGGCTGGTTCCCGAGGTCGGGATGATGGAGTCCCAGTCGCGCAGTTCGCTGACCGCCTGCAGCTGCTTTGCAACCTCGGGCCGACTCGTGGCGTCGATCTTGGTGACGATCGCCACCTTTTTCGCCCGCGGGAACGCATCCAGCTGCTCGTTGATGTACCGATCACCGGGACCGATGCGCTCGTTCGCCGGAACACAGAACCCGACGACGTCGACATCGGCGAGGGTGTCCTGCACTATCGAGTTGAGGCGCTCCCCCAGCAGCGTGCGTGGGCGATGCATGCCCGGGGTGTCGACGATGATGAGCTGGCCGTTGGCCTGATGCACGATTCCGCGGATGGCGCGGCGCGTGGTCTGCGGCTTGGACGACGTAATCGCGACCTTCTCGCCGACCAGGGCGTTGGTGAGCGTCGACTTGCCGACGTTGGGGCGGCCGACGAAGCTGACGAAGCCGGCGCGGAAGGGTTCTGGGGAAGTCATTGCCTCGAGGTTACTCGTCGCCGAACGCGGCCTGCGCGTCGATGAGTGCCTGGTCCCGTTCGGCCAGCACGGTGCTGATGCGTTTGCGGCGACCGTCTGAGCGCTCGGCGGTGAGGATGAGCCCGGATGTCGTCGCGACCGAACCTGGCACGGGAAGGCGGCCGAGGGCCTTCGTGAGGAGGCCGCCCACCGAGTCGACCTCGTCATCCTCGAGCTCGAGTCCGAACAGGTCGCCGAGTTCGTCGACGGGCATCCGGGCGCTCACCCGGTAGCGGCCCTCCGAGACCTCTTCATAGTCGGGCAGCTCGCGGTCGTATTCGTCGGAGATGTCCCCCACGAGCTCCTCGATCAGGTCCTCGAGGGTGACGAGTCCGGCAATTCCGCCGTACTCATCCACGACCATTGCGAGGTGGTTCGACTCCAGCTGCATCTGGCGGAGCGTGTCGTCCGCCTTCTTCGATTCGGGCACGAACGCCGCCGGGCGGGCGAGATCGGCAGCCGTCGCGGTCTCAGAAACCAGTGTCTGTTCGTAGGTCAGGCGGGCAACATCCCTCAGGTACAGGATGCCGACGACCTCGTCGATCCCGTCGCCCAGGACAGGCATGCGGGACACCCCGCGGCTCAAAAACAGCCCCATGGCCGTGCCGACCAAGTCGTCGCCGTCGACGGTAACCATGTCGGTGCGCGGCACCATGACCTCGCGAACGACCGTGTCGTTGAACTCGAAGATCGAGTGGATCAGCTCGCGGTCGTCTTCCTCGAGCACGTCGAGCTCCGTCGCCTCGTCGACCATGCTGAGCAGCTGCTCTTCACTGGAGAACGTCGCGTTCTTCGGTCGCCCCGGCGTCACCCGGTTGCCTACCGCGACGAGGGCGTCGGCGATCGGGCCGAGCAGCAGCCGGATGCCGCGAATGACCGGCGCCGAGAACGTGACGATGCCCCGTGCGTGCGCGCGTCCCACGCTGCGCGGACTGGATCCGACGAGCACGAAGGAGACCGCCGTCATGATGAGCGCGCTGGCCAGCAGCGCCCACCACCACTCGAAGACATAGGCGAACGACAGCGAAACCAGCACGGCTGCGGTCGTCTCCGAAACCACCCGCATGAAGTTCAACGCGTTGATGTGGGCGCCGAGGTCGCTCGCGACCGAGAGAATGGCCCTCCGCGACCGCCTGCTGTGCGACGCGAGGTCGACCAGGTCGGTGCGACTCAGCACGGTGAGGGCAGCGTCCGATGCCGCCAGAAGCCCGCCGAAAATGACGAGAACCACCGCGACGAGAACGAAAATCGCGATCATCGTCGCCTACTTGCGTCGCTCACTCAGCGCAAAGCCGACAAGGAGATCGCGCTGCAGCCCGAACATCTCCTTCTCTTCATCCGGCTCCGCGTGGTCGAAGCCGAGCAGGTGCAGCAGGCCGTGGGTCGTGAGCAGCAGCAGCTCCTCGAGCGGGCTGTGTCCCGCGGTCTCGGCCTGGGCGATTGCCACCTGCGGGCACAGCACGATGTCGCCGAGCAGGCCGGCGGGAGTGGGCTGGTCCTCGGTTCCGGGGCGCAGCTCGTCCATGGGAAAGCTGAGCACATCCGTCGGACCGGGCTCGTCCATCCACTGCAGGTGCAGTTGCTCCATCGCGCCCTCGTCGACGAGCACGATCGCGAGTTCGGCATCCGGATGCACGTGAAGCTGGTCGAGGTCGAACGTCACGAGGCGCTGCAGGGTCGCCTCATCCACGGCAACACCGGACTCATTGTTGATCTCGATCGACATCAGCGGGCTCCCCCGTCGCTGGCCCGGTCAGCGGCGATGTCGCGCGCTTCGGATTTTTCGAACCGTGCGGCCTGGCGCTCCGCGTCGTACCGGGTGTACGCATCCACGATTTCACCGACCAGCGTGTGACGCACGACGTCGGCGCTCGTCAGCCGGGAGAACCGGATGTCGTCGATGTCGCCCAGGACCCGCGTCACGAGCTGCAGGCCGCTCGCTCCCACGGGCAGGTCGACCTGGGTTATGTCGCCGGTCACCACCATCTTGGAGCCGAAGCCGAGCCGCGTGAGAAACATCTTCATCTGCTCGGGGGACGTGTTCTGCGCCTCATCGAGCACAATGAACGCGTTGTTCAGCGTGCGGCCGCGCATGTATGCGAGCGGCGCGACCTCGACGGTACCCGCGGCGAGCAGCTTGGGGACCATCTCGGGATCCATCATCTCGTTCAGCGCGTCATACAGCGGGCGCAGGTACGGGTCGATCTTGTCGGTGAGCGTGCCCGGCAGGAATCCGAGGCGCTCGCCCGCCTCGACCGCCGGACGCGTCAGGATGATGCGCTCGACCTCCTTGCGCTGCAGGGCCTGCACTGCTTTCGCCATCGCGAGGTAGGTCTTGCCCGTTCCGGCGGGGCCGATGCCGAAGACGATGGTGTTCTCGTCGATCGCGTCGACATACTCCTTCTGGCCGAGGGTCTTCGGCCGGATGCTCTTGCCGCGGCTCGTCAGGATCGCCTGGCTGAGCAGCTCGGCCGGGCTCCCCGCGTTCGTCTCCAGGATGCGGGCCGAGGACTTCACGTCGCCCTGCCCGAGGTCTGCACCGTTTCGCACCAATTGCACCAGTTCCTCCACCAGTCGCCTGGCGGCTTGTACCTGAGAGGTTTCCCCCTCGAGGGTCACTACGTTGCCCCGCACCATGACCTGCACGGCGGGAACTTCTCGCTCGATCTCGCGCAGCAGCCGATCCTGGGTGCCGAGAAGTCGCACCATCGCCACGCCATCCACCCGAATTTCGACCCGGTCGCTGCCGGGCTCGTTTGCGGTGCCGCTAGGAGGCAAGGGTGCCTTCCTCGAGGGCGCCGCTCAAAACGTGCGCGTGGACATGGAAAACGGTCTGGCCGGCATCCGCACCGGTGTTGAACACGAGGCGGTACTGGCCATTGGAGTGGTCGGACGCCAGCCTGCTCGCAATGTCGACCACCTCTGCGAGAAGCGCGGCATCGCCAGCGGCGAGTTCGGCGACGTTCGAGTAGTTCGCCGTCTTGGGGACGACGAGCAGGTGCAGGCTAGCCTGCGGAGCAATATCGCGGAACGCGATCACCCGGTCATTCTCGAACACGATGTCGGCCGGGATTTCGCGCGCGACGATGCGCTCGAAGATCGTGGGCTCTGACAAAGACATGAATTCAGCTTAAGGGTTGCTTCGCTACCAGCGCCCGAGTTTCGCGCTCAGCACAGCGATGGCCGCAGGGCCTGCGGTTGACGTGCGCAGCACCGTGCTCCCCAGCCGGGCCCCGACAGCGCCCGCCGCGTAGAGCAGTTCGAACTCCGAAGGGGCGATGCCTCCCTCGGGACCGACGACAAGAACGACGTCTTTGGTGGGAGTGAACTCCGTCAGAGCGCGGTCGGCGAGGGGGTCGAGAACGATGAGCTGGGCATCCGTCGCGAGAGCGGCCAGCTGCCTGGTGCTGACCAGGGGGCTGACCTCGGGCAGCCAGGGGCGCACGGACTGCTTGCTCGCCTCGCGCACGATCGCGCTCCAGCGATCCTGCCCCTTGCGCACCTTCGCGCCCTCCCAGCGGGAGATGCTGCGGGATGCCGCCCACGGGATCACTCCGTCCACGCCCAACTCGGTGGCGGCCTGCACCGCGAGTTCGTCCCTGTCGCCCTTGGCGAGAGCCTGGGCCAGCCAGATGGCTGGTGACGGGCGCTGCTCGGTTCGCACGTCATCCACCTCGAACCGGAACTCGGTCGGCAGGGCGGAGCGGACGACACCGCTCGCAATGGTGCCGAAACCGTTGCCGACGCTCACTCGCTCGCCCACCGCGAGGCGGTTCACCGTGACCGCGTGACGTGCCTCGGCGCCGAGAACCGCCGCTGACTCGCCGACGGCGGGCTCGCCCAGCTCTTCGCTCAGGTACAGGTTGGCCACTCCCCAAGCATGCCAGCCCCGCGCTGGTCACTCGCCCTTCGGAAATTCAGGAGTTCGCGAGTGCGGCCCTCGCGGGTGAGTTTCGGAAACTCAGGACTTCGAGAGTGCAGCCCTCGCGGGTGAGTTTCGGAAACTCAGGACTTCGAGAGTGCTGCCCTCGCGGGCGAGTTTCGGAAACTCAGGACTTTGGGTGCGGGATGCGCCCGCGGTCGCAGCATCTCGCGGAAGTGGCCGCGCGAGCTCGCGCAATACCCTGAATTTCCGAAGGCACCTGCCGCCGGGCGAAATGCAATTCCCTGAATTTCCGAAAGCACCCGCGCGATCAGGTCTGGTGCAGCGGGGCGGGCAGCAGCGACTCGTCCTCGTTGAGCCAGCAGGCAACCCTGCGAGCGGCCTCGCCCGGAATGGCGGTCGGCCCGAGTACGGGCACGTCGGTGACGCACCTTTCCATCGCGAACGGGCAGCGCGGGTGAAAAGTACAGCCGGTCGGCAGCGCCTGCAGGTCGGGCGGCGACCCGGGGATGCCGACGAGTTCCTGCCGCGGCCCATGCAACGGCGGAAACGAGTTCAGCAGCCCCAGGGTGTACGGATGCCTCGGCTCCCGGTACATCCGGTGCGCGGGCCCGTGCTCCACGATCTCCCCCGCGTACATGATCGCGATGCGGTCCGCGACCTCGATCAGGAGCGACACATCGTGCGTGATGAAGATGACCGAGAACCCCATGCGGTCGCGCAGCTCAACGATCTGCTCGACGATCTGGCGCTGCATGACCACGTCAAGGGCGGTGGTCGGTTCGTCCATGATGAGCACCCGCGGCTCGAGCGCGAGGGCCATCGCAATCATGACCCTCTGGCGCATGCCACCGGATAGCTGGTGCGGATACGAGGAAACCCGGTCGGGTGCGATCCCGACCATCGACAGCAGCTCGCGGGCGCGGTCGTCACGCTGGGCGCGCGACCACTCCGGCCGGTGTGCGGCGATCGCATCCGTTATCTGTCGCCCGATGCGAAAGACGGGGTTCAGCGAGTTCATTGCTCCCTGAAAAACGATCGCAGTGTCCTGCCAGCGGGCGGCGCGCAATTCTTCGTCGGGCTGGCGCAGGATGTCGATCGGCTTCTGGCCCTGCTCGGGGTAGTACAGCACCTCGCCCCCGCTGATCAGGCCGGGAGGCGCCAGCAGTCGGGTCGCGGCGTAGACGAGCGTCGACTTGCCGCACCCGGATTCCCCGGCCAGCCCGAGCACTTCGCCCTCGTGCAGCGTGAGGTTGACGCCTCGAAGCGCGTGCGCGCGGTCGTCCCCGTAGCCGTAGTCGACCACCAGGTCGCGAATCTCGAGGATCGGCCGACCACGCGGACCTTCGGCCGACGCCGCCAGGACGCTTCCGCGTGCTGAAGAGAGTGTCATCGCTTGGTCTCCTGGAAGGTGTCGGTTCGGGCAAGCGCCCGTGGGGCGTTCCGCAGCACGGCCGTGAATCCGATGCGGGGAACGATGCCGCTCCTGCGCATGTCCCGGCGACTGAGCCCGGCGAGCCGCAGGCGCGGGTTGACGAATTCGTCGATGCCGAAGTTGATGAGGGTGAGCGACATGCCGAGCAAGGCGATCAGCAGCCCCGCCGGGATGAACCACCACCATGCACCGCGGGCGAGCGCCTGGTTCGACTGCGCCCAGTACAGCACCGTGCCCCAGCTCCAGTCAGAAAGCGAGGTCACGCCGATAAACGCCAGCGTGGTCTGCGAGAGCACCGCGAACGTCACCGTGCTGATGAAACTGGATGCGATGATCGCCGTAAGGTTCGGCAGCGTCTCGAACCAGACGATCCGCCAGGTCGATTCGCCGTTTGCCCTGGATGCCTCGATGAAGTCCCTTCCGCGCAGTGACAGCGTCTGCGACCGCAGGATGCGCGCACCCCAGGCCCATCCGGTCAGCGCCAGCACGAGGGCGATCAGGAGGTTCCCGGCATCCGGCAGCGCGCCGGCGACGATGATGATGAGCGGCAGCGCGGGGATAACCAGGAAGATGTTGGACAGGGCCGAGAGGATCTCGTCACCCCATCCGCCGACGAAGCCGGCCGTCACGCCGACGAGCACCGCGAGCGCGGTGGCAAGCACCCCCGCCAGTACGCCGACCACCATCACGCCGCGCGTGCCGACCAGCAATTGCGAGAGCACGTCGCGCCCCAGCTGGTCGGTGCCGAGCCAGTGCGCCGGGTTCGGGGCGACCAGGATGGCGTCACCGAGCGCGTCGGGGCTGTAGGGGGCAATCCACGGCCCGATGATCGCCAGGAGCGCGAACACCCCGAGGATCACGAGGCCGGTGATCGATTTTGCATTGCGCACCGAGGCGAATGGCTTGCGCCTGCGTCGGCTGGCGCGCACTCCGCCGAGCTCGACGGTGACGGTCGGGTCGACCACAGGCAGGTCGACGGTGGCTGAGACATCCGCGGGCATGTTCGACATGTCAGGACTCCTGTCGCGTTCGCGGGTCGAGGAACACGTAGACGATGTCGGCGAGGACGTTTGCGACGAGCACCGACAGCGTGATGATGAGGAAGATGCCCTGCATCAGGGGGTAGTCCTTCGCGCCGATCGCGGAGAAGAGGGAGAGGCCGATTCCGGGATAGGAGAAGATGATCTCCATCACCAGGGTGCCGGAGACGACGAATCCCAGCGAGAGGGCGAAGCCGGACACCTGCGGGAGGATCGCGTTGCGCGCGGCGTAGCCGAACATCACCCGGCGCTCGGAGAGGCCCTTGGCCTGCGCGACGGTCACATAGTCCTCGGAGGTGACGGTGACCATCATGTTGCGCATTCCCAGGATCCACCCGGCGATCGACGAGAGCACGATGGTGATGGCGGGCAACAGGGCGTGCTGCAGCACGGAGACGATGAAGTCCCAGCTGAAGTCCGGCAGTAGTCCGCCGTCATAGCCACCGCCCGCCGGGAAGATCGGCCAGAGCACCGCGAACGCGGCGATGATGATGAGGCCGAGCCAGAAGTACGGGACCGACGAGAAGAACGTCGTGACCGGCAGGATGTTGTCCGCCCACGTTCCGCGGCGCCAACCGATGTACGTGCCGATCAACGAGCCGAGCAGCACCGAGATGATGGTCGAAACGCCGACCAGGCCGACCGTCCATGGCAGGGACTGGCCGATGACGTCCGCCACGGGCGTCGGGAAATAGGCGAAGGACAACCCGAGGTTGCCGTGCAGGATCTCGCCCCAGTACTGCCAGTACTGGTCCCACAGGCTGACCTTCTTGTCGAGCCCGAACAGCACGTACAGCGAGTGGACGGCATTGGTGCTCAATTGCCCCTGGAACTTGTTGATCAGCGACTGCACGGGGTCACCGGGGATCACGCGCGGGATGAAGAAGTTGATTGTGACCGCCGCCCATGCGGTGACCAGGTAGAAGATGACACGGCGAATGAAGAACCTCATCGGGCCGCCTCCGTCGCTGTTCGGACCACCGGCACGGCAGCCGCCCCGAGGTCAGGCAACCGCGTTCCCTCGGGCACGCCGTCGAGCGCGCCCGGCACCGCCGCCGCGTATCCCCAGCAGGCGACCTCGCGCCCGGGGGCGATGGTGAGCAGGTCTGGTGTGGTCGTGCAGATCTCGGTGGCGAACGGGCACCGCGGATGAAAACGGCATCCCGCAGGCGGGTTCGACATGTTCGGCGGCTCGCCATTGGCACCGGTGCGCTGGTGACGGGCGAGATTGTCGGGGTCAGGCGCCGACGCGACCAACAGCTGGGTGTACGGATGCGCGGGTGCCTGGGTGACTGACTCGCTGTCTCCCGACTCCACGATGCGCCCCGCGTACATCACGTTCGTGCGGTCGGTGAAGTAGCGCGCGGAGGCGATGTCATGGGTGATGTACAGGATCGCGATGCCGAGGCGGCCACGCAGGTCGTTGAGCAGGTTGAGGATGCCGACGCGGATGGAGACATCCAGCATCGAAATCGGCTCGTCGGCCAGCAGCACCTCGGGGTCCGCAGCGAGCGCACGCGCGATCACGACCCGCTGGCGCTGGCCGCCCGACAGCTCGTGGGGAAACTTGTCGATGAAACGGTCGGGGGTGAGCTGCACCCGGGCCAGGAGCGCGTGCAGCGCGTCCTCGAGATTCTGCCCGCGCAACGCCCGGTTGTGGATACGCAGCGACCGGGTCAGCACGTAGCGCACCGTGTGCACCGGGTTCAACGAAGCGAACGGGTCCTGGAAGATCATCTGCACCCGGCGGCAGTAGGCGCGGAAGGCGTTCCCGCCCTTGGCCGTGACCGGCTCGCCGTGAAGGAGCACGTCACCGCTGGTCTGGGTGTACAGCCGGCCGAGCAGGCGCGCGACGGTTGACTTGCCCGAGCCGGACTCACCGACGAGTGCGACCACCTGGCCCGACCTCAGCTGCAGGTTCAACTCATCGACCGCGTGCACGGCACCCCGCGCGCCGATTCCTCGGATGGGAAAATGTTTCGTGAGGTTCACTGCCTCAAGCACAACGTCGTCGTCGCTCATCGTCTACCTATTGTCTGCCGCGTTGGTCTGCTGCAGCTATGAAACTGCTGCGGGTGAATCGTGGATGTCAAACAGGGGTGGCCCCGCCGGTTCGGGCCGGCGAGGCCACCTGCCTGGTGTTACTTGACGGGCTTCAGCTTCGTCAGGATCCACGCGACGTTCGCAACCGTCGGCTGCGGGTTCGCGTAGGCATCCTGCTCGGTCGGCCAGCCGGTGAAGTACTTCGTCGAGTACTCCGCTCCCGCGGGTCGAGCGTCAACCGCGATGGCCGGCACGTCTTCGACGAAGATCTTCTGGATCGTCGCGAGGGCGGTTGCGCGGCCGGCGTCATCCGTTGCAGCGGTGTACGCCTTGAATGCTGCCGCAGCTTCGGGGTTGTTGTACCGGCCGAAGTTCCATGCAGCGGTCTTGCCGATGGGCGTGTAGAACGCCGGGTCGAACATGTTGGAGTACATCTCGAACGGCGTCACACCCGCGTTGGTCCAGTGCAGTGCGGCCTGGAAGTCACCACTCTGGATGTTGGCGGTCCACGCGTCAGCGGTCGGCGTGAAGACCTTGGCGGTGATGCCGATCGACTTCGCCGCTGCGGCGATCAGCTGCAGGCTCGTGTCGTAGTCGTTCCATCCGGTCGGGTCGGTCAGCGTGAACGTGACCGGCTTGCCGTTCTTGTCGTTGAGCGTCTCGCCGTTGTAGGTGTAGCCGGCATCCGTCAGAACCTTCTTGGCAGCCACCACGTCGACGCTCACGTTCTTGCCCTTGTACTCCGGGGCGATGAAGGAATCACCGGCGGGTGTCGGGATGCCCGTGACGCTCGTGATCTCGGGGAAGATGCCCGACTCCGCGACCTTGCTCGCCTTCGGGCGGTCGACGACCAGGTTGAGCGCCTGGCGCACCGCAACGTCATTGAATGGCGCCTTCGTGGTGTTCAGGGAGAGGTGGTCGATGCCGAGGCCAGCAGGGAAGAAGGCGTGGTTGTTGGTCGGATCCTTCTTGATGTAGACGTTCTCGTAGTCGGCGATGAAGGTCCAGCCCCACTGTGCGGCGCCCGTTGCGAGGGCAGTGGTGAGGGTGTCGTTTCCGCTGTACGAGGTGTAACGCAGCTGCGGTGCCGCGAGCTTTCCGCCCCAGTACGTTTTGTTCGCGTCGAGAGTGATGGCCTGGTTGGTCCATGTCTTCAGCACGTAGGGACCGGTGCCGACGGGCTTCTGGTTCAGGTCGGTCGTCGGGTCCTTGATCGTGCTCCAGATGTGCTTCGGAACGATGAAGAGCTGCAGCGCCTTCAGCTGGTTGACGAACTGGCTGCTCGTGAACTTGACCGTGACGACGTCGCCGGCAACGGTGATGTCGCCATATGCGAGGCCCTCAGCGTTGAGAGCGGCGTTGTCCTTGCGAAGCTGCAGCGAGTACGCGATGTCATCTGCGGTGAACGGCTGGCCGTCGCTCCACTTGACGCCCTTGCGCGCGGTGAGGTCGAGCTGCGTGAAGTCCGTGTTCCAGGTGAACGCGCTGGCGAGCCACGGCACCGGCTTGTTGGCCGGACGGGTGTCGTTCACCTGGGCGAGCGGCTCGTAGATGGCGAACGCGTAGCCCAGCGACCGCGCCGACGAGGTGTTCAGGAATGGATTGGAGTTGTTGGTCTGCTGTTGGTTCGGCATGCCGATCGTCAGCACGTGAGATGACGTCGATGCGGCCGGAGTGTTGCTGCTGGTTCCACAGCCCGTGAGGGCCAGTGCGATCACAGCGGCTCCGGCAGCGACGCCGAGTAGCCTCTTATTCTTCATTTTTATGCCTCCTTGCATAGGTGGGTTGGGTGAAACTACAGGCGAGACGCCTCGGAATCTGCGGGGGTGTCGACGCCAACCACAACGTCGAGGAGCAGATCGCGACTGGAGCGGCCAGCGTAGAGCCGGTACTGGCCGGTAGGCAGTACCCAGCCGGAGCCGGACTGCCAGATTTCAAAGGAACGACGCGTAACGGGAATGCGGACCGTGGTGGTCTCCCCCGCATCCACCTGTGCCACGGCGAACCCGGCGAGCCAGCGCACCGGGCGCGCGGCATCCGTGCCGTCGGATTCGAGGTACACCTGCACGACTTCGCGACCCGTGCGACTTCCCGTATTGGCGATCCTGACATCCAGGGCGAAATCGCCGGATGTCGGCGTTCCGCTCGCGGAGATCTCCAGGTAGTCCCAGGTCGTGTACCCGAGCCCGTAGCCGAAGGGACGTGCCGGGCTGCGGTCGTGGCGGTCCCAGCCCCTGTGCCCGACATCCACGCCCTCGGAATAGTTGATGAACCCATCCTGCGGGAGTCCGTTGGGAACCGGCACGTCTTCTTCGGTCGCGGGGAGCGTCCATGGAAGTCGGCCGGATGGTTCGATTGCCCCGGACAGTGCTGCTGCCAGCGACGAGCCGGCCTCCTGGCCGGGCAGCCACCACCACAGCACCGCGGCAACGTCCTCGAGCCAGGGCAGCAGCACGGGCGCACCCGCGTTCACGACGACAACCGTGCGCGGGTTCGCTGCGGCAACGCGGCGCACCAACTCGTTCTGGTCGCCCGGAAGCGCGAGGTCGACCCGATCCCAGCCCTCGGATTCGGTCTCGGGGTTCGTTCCCACAACCACGATGGCAATGTCAGAGGACGACGCGAGCTCGACGGCCTCCGCTATCTCCTGCTCGTTGGTCTGCCGCGGTGCGCGATGACGCAAATGGATGCGGGCGAACCGCCCGAAGGCGAGTCCATCGACCACCTGCACCTCGGCTTCGATCACAACGGTGGGCGTCTCGTCGGCATCGATCGCGAGCGCGACCGTCTCGGGGTTGCTGTACGAGGAGTTGAGGATGACCTCCGCACCAACCCGATCCTCACTCGCGCTGAGCGGTGTGCCGTTCACGCTCACGCTGTGGGCGCCGACGGGAGCTACCTCGATTTCGTGAAGGCCGCCTTCGGCAAGTTCGACGACCGTCGAGTAGCGCACAGTGGCCGCCTTCTCCGGCGGGTTCCGAATCCACAGTTCGCGAGCAGAACCGAGCACTTCAGCGCCGACGACCTCACCCGTCTCGTCGAGATACTGCACGAAAACGCCGTGTTCGCCGGTCGGCGTGCGCAGCAGGTGGTCCGCGATGGGAGCCGCATTCAACTCGGTGACGCCACCGCGTGCGAGGGTGATTGCGGCATCCGGGAACTCGGTGCGGAGCGCTTCGAGCGGGTCGATCAGGTAGGGAGCGTCGACGTGCGCGCTGCCGCCTCCCTGCACGAACGGCTTCACCGCATTGGCCCCCAGGAGGGCGATGCTGCCGACGCCCGGCCCGAGCGGGAGCAACTGGCCCTCGTTGCGGAGCACGACCGTTCCGAGTGCCGCGGCCCGGCGCAGCACCTCACGCACGGCGGGGTCATCCGCCTGCTGCTGCCGTGCCGGCTGCTCACGGGGCGCAACCGTGCCGGGAACGCCGGACAGTGCACCGACCCGCTGGGCAAGGCGAAGAATCCGAACGACCTTGTCGTCGATGATCTCTTCGGGAACCCGACCGTCGCGCACGGCCTCGACCAGTGCGTCGCCCCACTGGCCGCCCGGGCCGGGCATTTCGAGGTCGAGACCGCCGAGAGCCGACTGCACGGTTGTCTTGTTGGCCAGCCAGTCACTCACGACCACACCGTCGAAGCCCCACTCATCCTTGAGGATCGTCGTGAGAAGCCCGCGGTGTTCCGTGGATGGCGCAACCTCTTCGCCGTCACTGAAAGCGTTGTAGGCGGCCATGACCGTCCATGCACCGGCATCCCGCACCACGTGATCGAAGGGGGCCAGGTAGACCTCGCGTAGCGTGCGCTCTTCGATGCGGGCGGTGTAATCCGTGCGGTCCGTTTCGGACTCGTTGCCGATGAAGTGCTTGACGCTCGCGCCAATGCCACTGGCCTGCAGTGCTTCGACGAAGGACCCGGCGAGGCGGGCGGTCAGCAACGGGTCTTCGGAGAAGCATTCGAAGTGGCGACCGCCGACTGGCGTGCGCTGCAGGTTGACCACGGGCGCCAGGACCACGTCAACGCCTTTGCGCTTCGCTTCCCGAGCCATCAGGGAGCCGAGCTCGGACAGCACGTCTTCATCCCAGGTGGCGGCGGTTCCCGAAGGCGCGGCCAGCTGTGCGGAAGCGGTTGCGTCCTCGTCCACACCGCGCACCCCGATGGGACCGTCGGATACGACCATCGAGCGGAGCCCGATGGACGGCAGTTCCGTGAGCGTCCAGGTGCTGAAGCCGGTGAGCAGCGACACCTTCTCCTCGAGAGAGAGGGCGCCGACGAGCGAGCCCAGTGCACTTTCGCGTCGGTCGTGCTCCGCGGGTGCCAGTGTGCTCACGCCTATACTCCACTTCAAGCCTCGTCGTCGAGGCTTGGCTATGCTGACACACTTACTAACCAGTAAGTAAGCACTTCGATGTAACATTTGGGTAACGGGAGTTTTCGCACGGATGGAGAGGACAGTGGTGTCGCAGGAATCTGTCACCGAACGCCGTGGAACACCTGCCGCGCAACGGGTGCAGAAGCCCCAGAAGAAGACGCTGGAACGTCGTGAGGACGTGCTTAAAGCCGCCCTGTCGGTCTTCGGCGCCAAGGGCTACAACAACGGCGCGCTCGCCGAGATTGCTGCCCAGGCCGGGATGACGCACGCTGGCGTGCTGCACCACTTCGGCAGCAAAGAGGGCCTGCTCATTGCCGTTCTGCAGTATCGCGACGGTGAAGAAGTCGCCGGCATCGCCCGACGCGAGCAGCCAACCGGCAAAGCATTCCTCAGGCACCTTCTCGACACGGTTCGGGAAAACACGACCCGCCCCGGCGTCGTCCAGGCGTACGCCGTGCTCTCCGCCGAGTCAGTCACGGACGGGCATCCTGCCCAGGAGTACTTCCGCGGCCGCACCGAGGGGCTTCGCCAGAAATTGATCGGCGTGATCAACGAGTCGACGGACTTCGTCGCTGACCAGCAGGACGTGCACGACACGGCCTCGGCCCTCATCGCCGTCATGGACGGCCTGCAGGTGCAGTGGCTGCTCGACCCCGATTCTGTCGACATGCCGCGGGTGGTCGAAATGGTGCTCGAGGAACTGATCGGTCGCCTGATGGCGGGGCGACGCGACATCGTCGTGCCATATGGCCCCGCTGGCAGCTAAGCAGCGCAGCCAGCGAGCTGGTTTGCAGCCGCTACGCCAGCAGGCTAGACGTTGAGGAAGCGGTCGCGCAGCTTCGCGAACAGGCCCTGCTGGAAGTGCGCGAGGTGCGGAGCGACCGGCTTGCGGGCGGCGGCGAGCTGCCGGATCAGGTCCTGTTCCTTAGCGTTGAGCTTGGACGGCGTGACCACCTGGATGCCGATCTTCAGGTCTCCGCGCCCGCTCCCCCGCAGGTGTCCGATGCCGCGATCCTTGATCGTGATCACTTCGGCGCTCTGCGTGCCCGGGCGAATCTCGACATCGACGTCGCCGTCGAGGCCCGCAAGCGTCGTTCGCGTGCCGAGGACGGCATCCGTCATCTGCACCTCGAGGGTCGCGAGCAGGTCGTCGCCATTGCGACTGAACGTGTCGTGGTGCCTGACCTTCACTTCGAGGTAGAGGTCACCCTGTGGCCCGCCGGCCGGGCCTACTTCGCCCTGTGACGGGAGCTGCAGGCGCAGTCCGGTGTCGACTCCGGCGGGGATGTCGACGGAGATCGTGCGCGTCGCCCGGACGCGACCCTGGCCCTGGCAGGTGGGGCAGGGGTTCGGGATGATCGTGCCGTAGCCGCGGCAGGTGCCGCACGGGCTCGACGTCATCACGTTGCCGAGCAGGCTGCGCACCGAGCGGTGGATCGTGCCGGTGCCGTGGCAGATGTCGCAGGTGATCGCCGAGGTGCCGGGCGCCGCGCAGGAACCCTCGCAGGTCTCGCAGAGCACGGCCGTGTTGATCTCGATGTCACGCTTCGTACCGAAGATGATGTCAGGCAGGTCGAGCTCGACCCGGAGCAGGGCATCCTGGCCGCGTTCGCGGCGCGAGCGCGGGCCCCGACCCTGCTGCTGGGCAGCACCGAAAAACGTCTCGAAGATGTCGCCGAAACCGCCGAAACCGGAACCCGTGAACGAGGCCTGCGGACCGAGGTCATACTGCTCGCGCTGCTGCGGGTCGCTCAGCACGTCGTAGGCGTGCGTGACGAGCTTGAACTGCTCGGACGCATCCGGACTCGAATTCACGTCGGGATGCAACTCACGCGCAAGTCGGCGGTATGCCTTCTTGATGTCGTCTGCGGAGGCGTTCTTTTCAACGCCGAGTACCTCGTAATGGTCTGCCACTTATTTCCTCAAGCTTGTGATATTTGTCACTGCTGGTCGTCGCCCAGAAGGCGCGTCAGGTATCGGGCGACAGCGCGAACCGCCGCCATGTTGTTCGAGTAGTCCATGCGTGTTGGGCCCAACACCCCGAGACGCGCGAGGCTTCCCCCGGCGAGGCCGGATGCCCCGTAGCCGCTGGTCAGCACCGAAGTTTCTCCCAGCCCAAACTCTGCATTCTCGCGCCCAATGCTCACGGCGACGCCGGTCTCATCGACCGCCATCTCGCTGAACAGCCGCAACAGCGTGACCTGCTGCTCGATCGCCTCGAGCACGGGAAAGATGCTGCCGGTGAAGTCTTCCTCGGTGCGAACCAGGTTCGCCGCCCCGGCCATCACCAGTTTGTCCTGCCGGTTCGCCGCCACCTGCTCGACGAGGCTCGCAGTAATCTGCCGCACAACGTCGCGATGTGCAACGGGAAACTGCTCAGGGAAGGTCGAAAGGGTTGTCGCCGCCTCGGCGAGCGACAGGCCGCCAACGGCCGAGTTGAGCCGCGCGCGGAGTTCACCGAGGAACTCGGGGTCGAGCGACGCCGGGATGTCCAGCATCCGCTGTTCCACCCGGCCGCTGTCGGTGATGAACACGATCATCAGGCGATTGGCGCTCAACGGCACCAGTTCGATGTGGCGCACCCGCGAGCGCGACATGGAGGGGTACTGCACGAGGGCGACCTGGTTGGTCAGCTGGGACAGCAGGCGCACGGTGCGGGCGAGCACGTCATCCAGGTCCACGGATGCGCCCAGAAAGGTCTCGATTGCCTGCCGCTGGGCGGCGGTCAGCGGGCGCAGGTCGGCCAGGTGGTCGACGAATACCCGGTATCCCTTGTCGGTCGGAACTCGGCCGGACGACGTGTGCGGCGCGGTGATGAGTTCCTCTTCTTCGAGGAGGGCCATGTCATTGCGGATTGTCGCGGCCGAGACGCCGAAGGAGTGCCGTTCCACGATCGATTTCGAACCGACCGGTTCACGGGATGCCACGTAGTCCTGAACGATCACGCGAAGCACGTCGAGACTGCGCTCCGAAACCATGCGACCCGCCTCCCGCGTTTAGCACTCGCTTATCCTGACTGCCAATTCTATCGTGACTTGGTGTGAAATCCCCGTTGCATGCGAGCGACGGGAGGCGCTAGCTTGTGTCGTGTGCTTGCGCACCCCCGTACAGGGGGAGTTGCAGCGCAAGCCCGTGTTGTTTCCAAGACACCCGGGGAGACACCTCGTCTACTGAAAGGCAACGCTCAAATGACTACTCCAACTCCCGCGCCGGCTGCTGCCGCACCGCTTACCGAGGCAGAAGACCGTCAGTGGGCGTCATTCGCGCACCTCGGCGGCATTATCGGCTTCCTGCCGTCGCTCATCATCTGGCTCGTTTTCAAGGACCGTGGCGCGTTCACGAACACTGAGGCCAAGGAAGCGCTGAACTTCCAGATCACCGTCGCGATCGCTCACGTTGCCGTGTTCATCGTGAACGCCATCCTCACGGCAGTCACCCTCGGTGTCTGGGGACTCGTGGGCTGGATCCTGCCGCTCGCCGTTTGGGTGATCAGCCTGATCTGGTCTATCCAGGGCTTCCTCAAGGCCAAGGATGGCAACCACTACCGCTACCCCGTGTCGATCCGCCTCATCAAGTAGTTCGGCTGGGAGAAAGGCCGGGGGCAACCCCGGCCTTTTGCTGTTAACCGGTACCTGTTTAATGGGGCCATGTCTGAAACCCCACCTCCCGTATACGCGACCACAACGCCGATGAGACCGGAGGACGAAAGACTCTGGGCGACGCTCGTGCACATCGGCGGCATCCTCTTCCACTTCATGCCGGCCCTGGTCGGTTACCTGGTGCTGAAAGACCGCGGGCCGTTCATCCGCGAGCACACGAGGGCGGCGCTCAACTTTCAGCTGACGCTGATCGTCGCCTACCTGGCGGGTGCGGTGTTGCTAGTCGTCTTCGTCGGTTTCTTCGTGATCCTGGCCGCGGCGGTTCTCGACATCGTGTTCTGCATCATCGCCGCAATCGCCGCGAACAACGGCCAGTACTACAAATACCCGCTCGCGATCGAGTTCGTGAAGTAACCGCTCCCCCCATTGCGGAGGACGACACGCCGAGGCCGGCCGCGCTGCCGCTCCCCGCGCGGCGTGTCGTCCTCCGCAATGGGGTGCTAGTCGCCCAACAGTCGCCGGACCACGGCGTCGGCGAGCAGCCGCCCGCGCAGGGTCAGCTCGACGCTGCCGCGGAACGCTGCCGCGGGATCGACCAGGCCGTCGGCGATCAGGCCGGCGACCGCGGTGCGGCCAGCCGCATCCAGTTCGCTGGTCGGAAGTCCTTCTCGGATGCGCACCTTCAGCAGCACCCGCTCCACGCGACGCGTCTCGTCATCGAGCGTCTCGCGTCCCGCGGCTGGTGAATGCCCGGCGGCGATTCGGTCGGCGTACGCGGCCGGATGCTTCACGTTCCACCAGCGCACCCCGCCGACATGGCTGTGGGCGCCCGGGCCGATCCCCCACCAGTCGTGACCCTGCCAGTAGGCCAGGTTGTGACGGGAGCGGAACTCCGCGGCCGGGCTCGCGGGTGACTCGACACCGACCAGTCCGGGCGAGCGACGCGCCCAGTTGCTGACCTCGTACCAGTCGTATCCCGCTTCGCTGAGACGGGCATCCACCAGCTCATACATGTCGGCTTGCAGGTCGTCATCGGGTGTCGCGACCTCGCCGCGCCTGATCTGGCGAGCGAGTTTGGTTCCGTCCTCAACAATGAGGGCATATGCCGAGATGTGATCGGGATGCTGCTCGAGCGCGTGCTCCACCGATGTTCGCCAGTTCTCGAGGGACTCCCCCGGCGTTCCGTAGATCAGGTCGAGGCTCACCTGCAGTCCCGCCTCGCGTGCCCATCCGACCACCAGCGGGATGCGCTCGGGATCGTGCGTGCGCTCCAGCGTCGCAAGAACATGGGGCACGGCGGACTGCATGCCGAACGAAACGCGGGTAAAGCCGGCGGCCTTGAGTGCGAGCAGGTACTCGAGATCGACCGAATCGGGGTTCGCCTCGGTTGTCACCTCAGCGCCTGGAGCGAGCCCCCAGGTCACAACGACCGCCGACAGCATCGCCGCGAGATCGGATGCCGGCAGCAGCGTCGGCGTGCCCCCGCCGAAGAAAACGGTCGACACCGGCCTCTCGTCAACGGCCGCTTCGCTCAGCACGTGCGCGGCCTGTTCGATCTCGGCGATCGCCTGACCGGCGTAATCCTGCCGCTTCGCGCCGCGCAACTCGTCGGACGTGTAGGTATTGAAGTCGCAATAGCCGCAGCGCACCCGGCAAAACGGCACGTGTATGTACACGCCGAAGTTGCGGTGCTTTACGCCGTTGCGAACGGATGCCGGGAGCAGCCCGTTGAGCGGCGCCGGGTCGGCGATCGGAAGGGCGGAGGGCATCGGGCAATTCTCCCTCATTCGCGTGGCGAGCCGGGTGGGCGAGCTCGCCGCGGCCCGACCACCCCAATCCACGACAGAATGGAGCCAATGGGCACCTACATACTCTGGGACGTTGACGGCACGCTTCTTCGCAACGGGAAGGATGCCCGCAACCTCTATCACGAGGCGATCGAGCTTGCGGCCGGCCGCGCTATTGCGAACCAACTGCCACACATGCACGGCAAGACCGACGGGCAAATCCTCACGGAAGCTCTGGCAATTTACGGTCTGGAGCCATCACTCCACCCGGTCGCCAGCGCGCACCTCGACGACCTGTCTCGCCTTCGACACGAGGCGGGCATGCGGCGTGAGATCTGCCCGGGGGTACCCGATGCGATGGAAGCGTTCGCCGCGCGCGGTTGGACCAATGCCCTGCTGACCGGCAACTCGGCGATGCGCGCCCGCTTCAAGCTCGCGGGCGCCGGCCTCGACGTCGACGCCTTTGACTGGAAGCACTCCTACTTCGGCGACGTCTCGCCGATGCGGTCGGAGCTCACGATCCGCGCCCAGGAGGAACTGCTCAGACACGCGATCGTCATCATCGGGGATACCCCGGGCGACGACATCGCCGCGCAGGCCGCCGGCATCCCGTTCATCGCGGTCGCAACCGGCGTCTACTCCGTCGAAGACCTCGCCGAGACGGACGCCGCGCTGGTCGTCGACGACCTGGACGAAGGACTGCCCGCGGTCCTCGCCCTCATCGACGGCTTCGCGCGCTAGGCGAGCGACCGGCGTCGCACTAGGCGGCGATCCGGCCGGCCAATACCTGCGTGTACCGGCGGGTGTACACGGACTGCAGGATGCGCAGGGCCGGGTACAGCATCCACCAGCCGCTGTTCGCTGGGCGGGAGAACGCCCGCACGTTCAGCCACACCGAGCCGTCGTCCGAGCGTTCGACGATCCACGACTCCTCGCCGGATTCCGGATGCCCCGGCAAGGTTCCGTAGCCGAATCCTTTGCGCGACGGCTCGTCCACCACGTACACGACGCGAACGGGCGCTCGGAACGGAATGCCGAACACGCGGATGTGCAGAACCGCCGTGTCGCCCGGCGCGAGAAACGGGGTGCCATCGGGTCCGAAGAGGCTCTCGCCGTTCGAGTTGACGGTCGCTGGGGTGACAGGCGTGCCGTCGGCCGCGTATCCCACAGGCACGTAGGTCAGCTCGGACACTTCGGCCGGGGTCTCAGTTTTCTCGACCCGCATGCCGGCCATGCGCTGGATGCCCCAGGTGAACGCGGTCGTCCACGCGTAGTCCCAGCGGTTCTCGCCGTGCCCGAGGCGCACCCGGCGCTCGATCGGACGGTAGCCGCGCGGCGGGTACCGCAGCAGGTCGTCTGCCAGCGTGGCGCCAACCGCGGCGTAGGTAACCGGGCGTTCCCAGAGGGCGAGTTTCGTCATCCACGCACCGCCGAGGGGTGGCTGCAGGCGCAGGAACACGCGGGAAACCGGCCGGGAAGCATGCACACAGGATACCGGCGGCGACCTGAGAGCTCGGCTGCGGCTTGTGTGCCCACTCGGGACGAATGTGCCCGGGCGCGCGGGCTCAGTTGTACCGAGAGGGCACACAAACCGTCCACGGGATGCCGCTCAGGGGTTTACAGCGCTGTAAAGCGCGCCGTATGGTGAAAAGTGATCCCGCGCGGATGCGGGTCCTCCTCCCAAAGGAAGTTCGCAATGAAGCGAAGCAGCGCAGCCATTTCCGTGGCGCTCCTGGCAATCAGTTCCCTCGCCGTTCCGGCCGTTGCGCAGGCGCACGGCACGGGCGATCACACCTCGCACCCTGTGGCGCCGGCCTACAAGAATCCGCTCGACCTGAAGCTGCCCGACGGCACGCAGGCCGCGAGTTGCGCCGATCCGTCGGTACTCCGCGCTCATGACCCGGCCGACAACCACTGGTACCTCTACTGCACCTCGGACGCTCTGACCGCGAACGAGCTCGACAGTTCCGGCAACCCGGTCATCCACAACCTCCCGACCTTCCGCTCGACCGACCTGACCCACTGGTCGTATGTGAACGACGCGCTGCCGACCCGGCCGAGCTGGGTCCCCGCATCCGGAAACCTCTGGGCTCCCGACGTCGTCTACCTCAACGGCCACTATTTGATGTACTTCGCTGCATCCGAAACGACACTCGCCGGTGGCGGGTCCGCCGTCGGAGTGGCGACGAGCGACGGACCGACCGGACCCTGGACGGTCGCGGCCGACCCCGTCGTCGAGCCAGCACCCGGTGGGCAGTGGCGCTTCGACCCCGAGGTGATCACCGCCGACGGCCAGAACTACATCTACTTCGGCAGCTACTTCGGCGGCGTCTTTGCGCGGCAACTCTCTGCAGATGGGGTATCGTCCGTGGCATCCACTGAGCAGCGCATCGCGATCGACAACCGGTACGAGGGCACCTACATCGTTCGCCACGGCGGCTGGTGGTACTTCCTGGGTTCCGCCACGAACTGCTGCAACGGCGCGCTGACCGGCTACTCGGTCTTCGCGGCCCGGTCGAAGAGTCCGATGGGTCCGTTCCTCGACAGGGATGGCGTTTCGATTCTCGCCGGACGCGTCGGCGGCACCCCGGTGCTCACCCAGAACGGCAACCGCTGGGTCGGCGCCGGCCACAACACCATGCTCACCGACTTCGCCGGCCAGGACTGGATGATCTACCACGCCGTTGACCGCACCGACCCGTACTACGCGGGCACGACCACCTACACGAAGCGCCCGGCGCTCATCGACCCGGTGGACTGGCGAGGCGGATGGCCGGTCGTGCGTGGCGACCGCGGTCCCTCCGACAAATGGATGCCCGGCCCCGCCGCCCAGCCCGGCCAGCGCACCGCCTACCGGCCGAGTTTCGTTCGCGACCCGAAGCCCGGATTCGCGTACCCCGCCCTCAGCGACAGTTTCTCCGGCACCACCCTCTCACCGCAGTGGACGTGGATCCGCGAGCCCGCGGCATCCGAATTCTCCGTCGCCAACGGCAGGCTGACCTGGCAGACCCAGGCCGCTGACCTGCATCCGGAGTCGGTCGGGTCGCCCCTCGCATCCGTGCTCGCCGAGAAGGCGCCGAGCGGCGACTACGTCGTGGAGACGAGGGTGAGCACGACCGTTCCGGCCGAGGGATGCTGCCAGAACTACGTGCAGGGCGGCCTCGTCATCTACAAGGACGACGGCAACTACGTGAAACTGGCATCCGTCTCGATCTGGAACACGCGCCAGACGGAATTCGGGAACGAGGTGACGCCGGTGCCAGCGGATGCCCCCCACTACGGTAACGGCGTGGTCGGCCCGGTTGGCGACTCAACCTGGCTGCGCATCGTGCACCGCGTCGAGGGCGGCCAGCAGCAGTACACCGCCTTCACGAGCATCGACGGCAGGCACTGGGACAAGGGTGACACCTGGACGCATCCGCTCGGCAGCGACTCCCGAATCGGACTCGTGTCGATGGGCGGAGCGGGCTTCAGCAGCTCGTTCGACTACGTGAAGGTGAGCCGCCTGCGCTAGCCCGCCGCGATTGTTCCCGTTCGATACGTGTGGGCCTGGGCGCCCGGGTACATACGTGTCGGGCGGGAACATTCGCGCGGGCCAGAGGCTAGCTCCAATTGGTGACCGGCAGCCCGTCGCCGTCGTGGGCCGCACCAGCGAGGATGATGATCCAGTCGATGAGGGGCCAGATACCGGCCGTCGCCCAGCCGAGCAGCAGCTTGGCGACGCCCATCCCGATGTTGCCGAGGTAGAACCGGTCTACACCGAGGCCGCCGAGGAAGAATCCGAGCAGGACCGCGACGGTGCGGCTCTTCGGTGAGACGACGTAGAGCGGGACGGCCGCGGTGTATGGGGCTGCGGCGTACGCGGGTGCCGGCTGCGCCGGCTGAGGAGCCGGAGGCACGGCGGCGGATCCGGCGGCGCTGCGGGTTCCGTGGTACGCACTGCCGTCCCACCAGTGTTCGATTGTCGGGTCGCTCGGGTCGGGGTACCAGCCTGCGGCCGCGGTGTTCGTCATGCCGCTCATACTGGCCGAGGGTCCACGCCCGGTCAATTCGGCGCGTAGTCGGGCGCGGCGCGGGATTCGGCTACGTCGTGCGGGTGACTCGAGCAGCAACGGTGGTGCCGATGGCCAGCAGCACGGCGGCAAATCCGGTCCAGAAAAGGATGTCGCCGGTGCGAACTATCGGAGCCGCAGCGACGTCGCATCCATTCGTGTCCCGCAGGTAAACCGCGCGCGGGATCTCGCCACCCGGATCCTGCGCAGGTAGGAGTGCCAACTCGACAACGTACCCGCAGGGCTACGCGTTATCCAGTCGCACCGAAGTGAGCAGCACGGCGGATGCGGCGAACACGAGCGCCGCGGCAGCGCCCCCGCTCACGAGCGGGGCGGCCAGCCACATCCGATGCCGAACGCAGCCAGGATGTGCGGGACATGAGCCGATCGCAGCTCCGCGCGACCCCGCTAGCCGCAAGCGCGCCGGTTTGGGACTTTCGCGCCCGGGCGCGCGGGCGCGCTTGTCCTAAACCGGCGCGGTCGCGCTGGCTGCGCGGAGGCCGTCTACTACTTCTTCTCTTTCTTGGTCTCCACGTCACCGGAGAGCGCCGCGATGAACGCCTCCTGCGGAACCTCGACGCGACCCACCATCTTCATGCGCTTTTTGCCCTCCTTCTGCTTCTCGAGGAGCTTGCGCTTGCGGGTGATGTCACCGCCGTAACACTTGGCGAGAACGTCTTTGCGCATCGCGCTGATCGACTCACGGGCGATGATCCGCGCGCCAATGGCGGCCTGGATTGGCACCTCGAACTGCTGGCGCGGGATCAGCTTCTTCAGCCGCTCGGTCATCAGTAGCCCGTACGCATAGGCCTTGTCGCGGTGCACGATCGCGCTGAAGGCATCCACCGCCTCGCCCTGCAACAGGATGTCGACCTTCACGAGGTCGGCCTCCTGGTCGCCGGTCGGCTCGTAGTCGAGCGACGCATAGCCAGCCGTGCGGCCCTTCAGCTGGTCGAAGAAGTCGAACACGATCTCGCCGAGCGGCATCGTGTAGTGCAGCTCGACGCGGTCCTCGCCGACGTATTCCATGCCGAGCATGGTCCCGCGCCGACCCTGGCAGAGTTCCATCACGGTGCCGACGTAGTCCTTGGGGGTCAGAATCGACGCCTTCACGACCGGCTCCGAGACGCTCGCGATCTTGCCGCCGGGAAACTCACTCGGGTTCGTGACGGTGACCGTTTTCTTGTCATCCGTGGTCACCTCATAGATCACGGATGGCGCAGTCGCGATCAGGTCGAGGCCGAACTCGCGCTCCAGCCGCTCCGTGACGATCTCGAGGTGCAGCAGTCCGAGGAATCCGCAGCGGAAACCGAATCCGAGGGCGACGGATGTCTCCGGCTCGTAGACGAGGGCGGCATCCGACAGCTTCAGCTTGTCGAGCGCCTCGCGCAGAACCGGATAGTCGGAACCGTCAATCGGGTAAAGACCGGAGAACACCATCGGCATCGGCTCGGAATACCCCTTGAGCGCGACGGTCGCGGGCTTCGCGAAGCTGGTGACGGTGTCACCGACCTTGCTGAGGCGAACATCCTTGACTCCCGTGATGAGGTAGCCGACTTCGCCGACGCCGAGTCCCTTCGTCGGAGTGGGCTCGGGCGAGCTCACACCGATCTCGAGAACCTCGTGAGCACTCTTCGTGCTCATCATCATGATCTTCTCGCGGGGCTTCAGCGCGCCGTCGATCATTCGCACGTAGGTGATGACGCCGCGGTAGGAGTCGTAGACGGAGTCGAAGATCATGGCGCGAGCGGCCGCGTTCGGGTCGCCGACGGGCGCAGGGATGAGCTGGGTCGCGCGATCGAGGAGTTCCGGCACCCCGACCCCGGTCTTGCCCGAAACCCGCAGGATGTCGTCCGGGTCGCAGCCGAGCAGGCCCACGATCTCCTTCGTGTACTTGTCCGGGTCGGCCGCCGGCAGGTCGATCTTGTTCAGCACAGGGATGATCGTGAGGTCATTGTCGAGGGCGAGGTACAGGTTCGCGAGCGTCTGTGCCTCGATGCCCTGGGCGGCATCCACCAGGAGAATTGCGCCCTCACAGGCGGCTAGGCTGCGCGAGACCTCGTAGGTGAAGTCGACGTGGCCGGGGGTGTCGATCATGTTGAGCGCATAGGTGCCCGCTTGCACAGAGCCTGTCGCCGTGTCGAGGGACCAGGGCATCCGTACCGCCTGGCTCTTGATCGTGATGCCCCGCTCGCGCTCGATATCCATGCGGTCGAGGTACTGGGCACGCATGTCACGGTCGCTGACGACGCCCGTGATCGACAGCATCCGGTCGGCAAGCGTCGATTTGCCGTGATCGATGTGCGCGATGATGCAGAAGTTCCGAATGAACGCGGGATCGGTCGCCGCGGGCTCGAGGGCCGTGAGTGCTCGTGGTGACATTTGTGCAATTGTCCCACGCGCAGGGAGCACCCGCTGCGCGTGAGCCAATTGGGTTAGAAGTCGCCGTGGAGCAGGCCGAACGGAAGCAGGAATGCGAGTCCAAGAACCGCGACGACAAGCCAGCCGACCAATACGAGCGCGCTGATGACGATGCCCCAGACCGAGAGCGCGCGGCCGGTGGGCTCGGTGCGGTAGGCGAAGATGCCGACAATGATCGCGGCGATGGGAATGAGGCCGCCGTGGGACGCGACGATGGACGCGAGCCCGAGCACGAAACTCAGGATGCTGAGAGTGCGAGTCGCTGCGGCGGGTGTGGAAGTGGTGGTGGTTTCTGCTGATGTCATGCGTTCAGAGTAGGAAGCGCGGGGCGGCGCGGGTATGCGGTTAACCCCCGGGTTTGCGTTCGGGATCGCTCCGTCGCGAGGTTCGCTGGTTGAGTAGCACGGCGCCGTCTACGGCGACGCGCGTATCGAAACCGGTCGTTCGAGCGACTCCTGGGTTTCGATACGCGGCCTCCTAGGTCGGCTGCTACTCAACCAGCGGCGGGAGTGCGGTTTCGATACGCGGCCTCCTCCGTCGGCTGCTACTCAACCAGCGACGGGAGTGCGGTTTCGATACGCGGCCTCCTGCGTCGGCTGCTACTCAACCAGCGAAAAGTCCTCCGTCGGCTGCTACTCAACCAGCGGCGGGACGAGGATGTCACGCAGCGCCTCGTCGAGGTCGGGGTGCTCGAACTGGAACCCTTCCGCGAGCAGCCGCGTGGGAACCACCCAGCGGCTCTTCAAGAGCAGCTCTGTCTCGGTGCGGATCGCCCAGGCGCCGAGACGCAGCATCCATTCGTACAGCGGGATGCCGAACGGCACATTCAGCACCCGCCGCAGGGTCGCCATCAACTCTCGATTTTCGACCGGGTTCGGGCTCGACAGGTTGACCGGCCCGGAGATGCCATCGTTCTGCCACAGGAAGTGGATGGCGCGATAAACGTCATCGATGTGGATCCAGCTGAAATGCTGGCGGCCGCCCTTCGTCCTTCCACCGATCTGCGGACCGCCGAAGCCGACCCGCGCGAGTCTCACCAGCGGTGCCAGCGCGGAGCCGTTGCCGAGCACGATCGCCATGCGCAGCGCGACCTGTCGCACGCCCTGCCGCTCGACTCCGAAGAACTCGCGTTCCCAAGCGGTCGCCACGGTGACGGAGAAGCCCGAGCCGACTTCACCCTGCTCGTCGGTCATCGGGCGGTCGTCCGCATGCCGGTAGATCGTCGCCGTGCTGGCGTTCATCCAAACGCTCGGTGGTTTCACCGCGGCCTCAACGGCGCGGCCGAGTTCCGCCGTGGTCCGCAGTCGCGAGTCGAATATTTCGGCCCTGTTTTTGTTGTTGTAGCGGCAGTTCACGCTGCGGCCAGCCAGGTTCAGCAGCAGGTCGGATCCCTCGAGCGCCGAAAGGATGCCCGCCTCATCGCCCCAGGCGACATCCGAGCCGCGGCGGCCAATGGTGGCGACCGTGTTGCCGTCCGCGCGAAAGCGACGAGCAAAATATGCGCCCATGAAACCGCTGGCGCCAGCGATCACCACCCGGCGACCGGTCATGATCCGGTTTGTTTCGCCGCGGACTTCGGGAGGTGCGGGGGCGAGGGCAACCGCCCGAGCCCCTCGCGGATGTCGGCCTCGGTGGCGGCCAGGCAGACTCGGATCCAGCCCTCGCCCGAACGGCCAAACGCGCTACCGGGCGCAATCGCCACGTGCTCCCGCAGCAGGAACGACTCCGCCCAGGCCGCAACATCGCCGCCCGAGTCATAGCTCACGTCGACCCACAGGTAGAAGGTGCCGCCCGGCTGCAGAAACCGAATGCCGCGCTCCGCGAGCAGCCCCGTCGCGACGGCGATGTTCTTGCGGTAGTGCTCCCGGGCGTCTGCCAGCAGCTGCTGGTCGCCGGTGATCGCCGCGACGGCCGCGTACTGGCCGGGCGTATTCACGCAGCTGACTGATGCCTCCTGCACGCTGCGCATGGTGGTTTCCATGCCGCGCGGTGAAACGAGGTACCCGATCCGAATGCCCGTCATGGCGTACGTCTTCGACAGGGAGAACGCCGTGAACACCCTGTCGTCTTCATCGAGTGAGGCGATGCTGACGTGGGGCTCGTTCCACGCGAAGTACTCGTAGACCTCGTCGCTGATGATCCACAGGTCGTGGCGGCGGGCGAACGCGAGGAGGTCCCGCAGCACCTGCTCGGAAAAGACAACACCGATCGGATTCGACGGCGAATTGATGATGATCGCCCGCGTGCGATCGGTGACCAGGGTCTCGAGTTCGTCGAGATCGGGCAGGAACCCGCGGTCCGGGCGCAACGTGTACGGCACCGGAGTCACATCCATCATCCGCGCGTTCATCGGAAAAATGGTGTACCCGGGATCGGGGATCAGCACTTCGTCGCTCGCCGACATGGTCAATCCCATTGCCGCATGGATGCCCTGGGTCGCGCCAACGGTGACCCAGACCTGCTCGACCCCAACGTCGATCCCGTTCTCGCGTCCGAGTTTTTCGACGATCGCGGCACGCAGCTCCGGGATTCCACCATTGGCCGTGTAGTTCGTGAGGTCGTCATCCCACGCCTGCTTGGCTGCCGCTGCAATGTGGGGAGCAATCGGAACATCCGGTTCACCGACGCCGAGCGAGATGACGTTGTCGACGTCCTGTGCGAGCAGGTAGATGCGCCGGATGCCGGAACCCGGCACCGAGGAGATGTGGGGAGCGAGCGACGGCATGCGTCTACGCTACTGGCTCGCCGCGCGGCGCCGGCGGCCGGTCAGCGGCCCTGGGCGGCCTTGCGCTGGGTGCGGATGCGCTCGGCGTCAGACGGTTCCCGCACCGCCGCCGGGATCGCGTCCCCGCCGATCCCCTCCACAAGTACGGAGGGATCGATGTCGAGGCCCGCTGCGATCTTTATGATGTTGTGCAGACTCAGGTTGCGCGTACCGCGCTCGACCTGGCCGACGAACGTCCAGTGCACCCCGGAAAGCTCGGCGAGCGTCTCCTGGCTGATGCCGAGCCGCTGGCGATTCTCTCGGACGCGCGAGCCGAAGATTCGCGTAGCGTCAGATGTGGGTTCTGGCATGAGTCATGACTACCCGTCCCAAGTAGGACGGAACAGAGCCTACGTACTCCATGCCCGCGTGCCTGAAGACCATGAGTCTAGGCGCTTTTCGGTTCAATTGTCGGATTCCGCGGGATGCTGGTAATGTTTCCTGTTGGCTTGCGCGCAATATCCGGACCCGGAGCTTTGCGCGATACGCGGCCGGGAACCATCGGTTCCCATCGTCGGCCGCCCCTCCCAGAACTCCAGTAAACGAAAAGGTAATCCACGTGGCAAACATCAAGTCGCAGATCAAGCGCATCGGCACCAACAAGAAGGCCCAGGACCGCAACAAGGCGGTCAAGAGCGAGCTGAAGACGGCTGTGCGCGCAACGCGCGAGGCCGTCCTCTCCGGTGACAAGGCCGCGGCCGCCGCATCCCTCACCGTCGCTGCGAAGAAGCTCGACAAGGCCGTCAGCAAGGGCGTCATTCACGAGAACCAGGCAGCGAACCGCAAGTCGGCCATTGCCAAGCAGGTTGCGGCCCTCTAGGCCCCAGCACTCTTAGTACGGCAAACGCCCGTCACTCCTCGGAGTGGCGGGCGTTGTCTGTTGCTGCAGCGGTTATTCGCCGCGGTTGCTGATGACGCCGATCATCCGTTCGAGTGCGAATACCGGATCGCGTCCGGCGCCCTTGACCTGGGCATCCGTCTCGGCGAGCAGCTCGATGGACGCGCCGAGACCGGCATCCGACCAGCCCTGGAGGTCGCGCCGGGCGCGGTCGACCTGCCACGGCGCCAGCCCGAACTGCTGGGCCAGCTGGTTCGAGCCACCCCGCGCGCCATAAAGCTTCGCCATGGTGCGCAGCTTCGCAGCGAACGCCGCCACCATTGGCACCGGATCGGCACCGGATGACAGCGCGTGCCGCAGGAGCACGAGGGCTTCCCCGTGGCGCCCGGCGATCGCCGCATCCGCCACCTTGAAGGCGTTGGTTTCGACCCGGCCGGAGTAGTACTTCTCAACCGTCGTCTCCGTGATTTCCTCGCTGGCGTCCGCAAGCAGCTGCTGGCAGGCTGATGCCAGCTCCGCGAGGTCATCCGAGAACGCCGAGACGAGTGCGCGCAGGGCGCCAGCGGTGATGCGGCGCTTCTTGTCGGAGAACTCGGCTGCCGCGAAGTCGAGCTTTTCGCTGTCTTTCTTGAGTTCGGTGCACATCACTTCGATGCCTCCGCCGAGGCCGCCTCGAAGCGCGTCAAGCAGCTTCTTGCCGCGCACCCCGCCCGCGTGACGAAGCACGACGTAGGTGTCGTCGGCCGGGTTCTCCAGGTAGCTGAGGGTTTCGGTCAGGAACGCATCGGTGCACTTCTCGACGTTGACAACTCGGATGAGGCGCGGCTCCGCGAACAGCGACGGGCTCGCGAGGGTGATCAGCTCGCCGGGCGCGTAGCCGTCGGCTTCCAGATCGCTGACCTCGAGACTCGGGTCTTCGGCGCGCAGGATCTCGCGCAGCAGGCGAATTGCTCGATCGGCGAGAAAGCCCTCCGTGCCGGACACCAGAATGACCGGCGCCGGACGGATTGCGTTCCACTGCACCTGGGGAATGGACGCCCGGGCTGCGGGAGCTTTGGCTGCCACTGTTCCCCTTTCTGCGACCAGCCTAACCGCCGCGACCGACGCCCGACTTCTGCTTCCACACGACAAAGGAGCCCGGCTTCTCCCCCGGCGCGACGAGCACGAGCCCATCCAGATCGGTGCGCGCTGCGACCGTGCCGACGCTGGCGAGAATGTCGAGCAGCCGGCTGGTCGGATGCCCGTAGCTGTTGCCGAGACCAACCCCGATCAAGCCGATGGAGGCGTCCACTCGCTGGTACAGGGCCGCGCTCTGGTCGGCGGAACCGTGGTGGCTGACCTCGATGACGTCGACCTGGCCGAGCCACGGGTTTGCCCGCAGCATCCGGTTTTGCGCGTCCTCGCCCAGGTCGCCGGTGAAAAGCGAGCTGAGGCAGCCGTCTGCGCAGGTGCCGACACCGTCGAACAGCACGGTCACGCTCGCCGGGTTGCCCGGTGGGACGTCGCCCAGCTTCGCCAGGGGCCACACCACCCGCCACCGCAGGTCGCCGAGCACACCAGAGGCGCCCTGGCTCACCTGCTGCACTGGCACCCCGCTCGCGGCCAGATCCCTCGCGAGAGCGTCCGCCTCGGGCCGGTCACTGGGTCCGACGAGGGCCTGGTCCGCTCGCCCGAACACGGCGCTCGTGCCGCCGACGTGATCGATGTCGAAATGGCTCAGCACCAACAGGTCGACCCGAGTGATGCCGAGCGTGCTGAGGCAGGCGTTCAACAGCGCGGGGTGGCGACCGGTATCCACGAGGGCAACTTTGCCGGCGCTGCGCACCAGCATCGCATCGCCCTGGCCGATGTCGCAGTCGGCAATCTGCCAGTTCGCGGGTCGACCGAGCGTGCCGGCAACCTGCACTCCCCCGATGATCGCGACGACGCCGACCAGCAGGGCGCCGGCGGAGATGAGCATCCACCGCCGAAAGGCGACCCGTGCCGTGGCCAGGACGGCGGCGAGGGCGAGCACCGTGATGGCGGCGAGTACGAGGCATCCGGCAAGCCCCTCGATCCACGGCAGGCGCGCGCCGGGCAGCCCTGCAAAGAACCGGGCGACCGCGGCAATCCAGGCGGATGGCAGCCACGCCACCTGCGCAAGCAGATGCCCGAGCGGCGGTGCCAGGGGAACCACCAGGCAGGCGAGGAGTCCGAGGATCGTCGCGAGTGGCGCCGCGGGTTCCGCCAGCGTGTTCGCCACCACCCCGTACGGAGGCAGCGTGGGAGTGAGAAGGATCAGCACGGGTTGGCAGGCCAGCTGGGCAGCGAGCGGGATAGCCACCGCCGTGGCTACACCGAGCGGCACCCAGCGGGAGAGCCATGCGGCCAGGGGTCGCGCGAGCACCAGCAATCCGCAGGTGGCGAGCACAGAGAGGGCGAATCCGTACGAGGCGGCGAGCCAGGGGTCCTGTACCAGCAGCGCCAGCACGGCTGCGGACAGAATGGGGATGCCCTGGGTCGGTCGCCCGCTGGCCAGCGCGCCCAGCACCAGCGCTGCCATCACGGCCGCCCGCAGGACGCTCGGCTCGGGTGTAACCAGCAGCACGAAACCCACGAGGACCGCGAGCGCGGCGGCAATTCGCACGCCGCGGCGCACGCCGAGTGCCCGTGCGGCGGCGAGCACAAGCCCGATCACCACCGCACAGTTCGCACCCGACACGGCGGTCAGGTGACTGAGCGCGCTTGTCTTCATCGCGGCATCCAGCTCGGGCGTGACGGCGGCCGTGTCGCCGATTGACAGTCCAGGGAGAAGCCGGCCACCGTCGCCCGGCAGGCTCAACGAGGTGCGCGCGAAGCCCTGGCGAAGCCCGTCTGGCCAGGCCAGCCACCACGCGGGTGCGGAGGTGACGCGCGGGGTGTCGGTCGTGAAGAACAGGTACGACCGCTCATCAGCCGGCTCCGTCGCCTGGACCGACCCGGAAAGCTCGAGCGTGGTGCCGATACCGATCCGCCGCTGCCGCAGCGCGTCGAATACGAGGATCGGCACCTCGAGCGAGCGTCCGCCCGCCGAGACCAGTGTCGCTCCGAACGGCTTGTCGCCGGGCATCGCCGTCGCCGTTGTGACAATCGTGGCCGCGATGACGTGGTGGCTCCGTGCCGCCTGCGCCAGCACGGTGGGATGCCGCCCGGGCTCGTGCACCGCAGCTGAGGTGGCCACCAGTGCGACCGCCCCGAGCACGACGGCCGTGAGCACGATCACGCTGCGCCGCAGCCATACGGCGAGCACGAGCGCGACCGCGGCGGCAGTCCAGGCACCAACCGCGATCGGCACGAGCCCGCTCGGCGCCTGTAGCCCGATCACCAGCGCGAGCCAGGCGGCCGCCGCGGGTACGGCCAGCCGCAGGTCGATCACAGCGTCACCTGGGCGCGAAAGCCAGCCAGGGTCTTCTCTCCGATTCCGCTGACGTTCAACAGGTCATCGATCGACGAGAACCTGCCGTTCGCTGTGCGCCAGTCGATGATGCGCTGGGCCAGGGCAGGGCCGACCCGAGGAAGGGTCTCGAGTTCGGCTGCGGTACCGGTATTGATGCTGACCCTGGCACCGGTGGTGGATGCCGCCCCGGTTTTGCCGGGAACGGTCGCCGTGGCGCCCCGGCGTTCGATCACGAGTTGCTCACCGTCGCTCACCAGCCGGGCCAGATTGAGCTGGTTCTGGTCGGCGCGGCCGGTGAAGCCGCCGGCGAGCGCGACGGCGTCAATGACGCGGTCGCCGGCGTGCAATTGGTAGAGGCCTGGCCTGCGCACCTCTCCGAGCACGTGAATCACGAGCATGGTGTCCGCCGGCGGCGCTGTATTCGCGGGCGCCGCGGTCGACCGCACCACCGAACCACTCGAGCCGTGCGGCGCCAGCGCCGCCACCAGTACCGCCACGGCAAGCCCGAGCAACACCAGCACGATGCCCGCCCCGATCGTGACACGCAGCGTCGAGCGTGCCGGGCGGAGGGTCGGTGGAGTCACATGGCGAAACTATCCAGCCGAGACTCGCCATGGGCGGGGCGGGTCAAACCTGTGGCGCCGTCGCCTGGGGCAGGGGCTGGGAAGGAGAACCTCCGCGGCCGCAGGTGCTACTTCGTCGCGATGTTGACCAGGCGGGGCGCGCGGACGATCACTGTTGCGATCTCCTTGTCCCCCAGCGACCGGACAATGGCGGCGGATGACCGGGCCAGATTCTCCAGTTCGTCGGAACCGATCTTCGGCGAGACCGTCAGGCGGTCTCGCACTTTTCCGTCGATCTGGATGATTGCGGTCACCGAGTCCTCGACCAGCAGGGTCGGATCGGCCTTTCGCCAGCTCGCAAGCGCCACGGTGGGCTGGTACCCCAGTTTTTCCCACATCTCCTCCGCCGTGTACGGAGCAAACATGCTGAGCGCAACCGCGATCACCTCCGCGGCCTCGCGCACCGCGGCATCCGCAGGACCCGCGCCGGAGTCAATGGTCTTGCGCGTGACATTCACGAGCTCCATCAGGCGAGCCACGACGACATTGAACTTGAACGACTCCACGAGGCCGGGCACGTCCGCGAGCAGGCGATGCGTCTGGCGGCGAAGCGCGACGTCGCCGGACTTCCACTCGACCTCCGGCAGGCTCGAGACATCCGCTGCAATGCGCAACGCACGCGCCAGGAATTTTGCTGATCCAGCCGGGGAGACATCCTCCCAGTTGATGTCGTCCTCCGGCGGTCCGGCAAACACCATGGTGAGACGGATCGCATCCACTCCGTGGGCGTTGATCTCGTCGCCGAGATTCACTCCGCCCTTGCTCTTCGACATCTTCGAGCCGCCCGACAGCACCATTCCCTGGTTGAGCAGCGACGTGAAGGGCTCGGTGAAGCTTACATAACCGAGATCGAACAGTACCTTCGTGATGAATCGCGCGTAGAGCAAATGCAGGATGGCGTGCTCGACGCCGCCGACGTACTGGTCGACGGGTGCCCATTTGTCGACCTCGCCGGGGTCGAATGCGCGGGTGTCGTCGTGCGGGTTGAGGAAGCGCAGGAAGTACCACGAGCTGTCGACGAAGGTGTCCATCGTGTCGGGGTCGCGGAGGGCCGGGCTGCCGTCGCGCGGGTCAGGCACGTTCACCCAGTCCTCGGCCGCACCCAGCGGAGACTGGCCCTTCGGCTGCAGGTCGAGCCCCTCGGTCGTCGGAAGCTGGATTGGCAGCTGGTCCTCGGAAACCGGAAGCAGCGCGCCATCCGAGCCGTGAATGATCGGGATGGGCGTTCCCCAGTAGCGCTGGCGGGAGATAAGCCAGTCACGCAGGCGATAGGTCTTGGACGCGCGGCCGGTGCCGGCGGCCTCCAGCTGCTCGATGACTTTCGTGATCGCGTTCTGCTTGTTGAGGCCGTCAAGCGGACCGGAGTTGATCATCCGGCCGGGGCCCGCGAGCGCTTTGCCGGTGTGTGCGGGGTCGAGCGGCGGCAGGTCTTCGGGCAGGATCGCCTGGCCGTCCTCATCCAGCTCTAACACCGGGATTGCACCCGTGACGGGCGCGTTCGTGTCGACGACGACCCTCACTGGCAGGCCGAACTTGCGGGCGAAGTCGAGGTCGCGCTGGTCGTGTGCGGGCACGGCCATGACGGCGCCGTGGCCGTAGTCGGCCAGCACGTAGTCGGCAGCCCAGATCGGGATGCGCTCCCCGGTGACCGGGTTGATCGCAAATCGCTCCAGCGGCACGCCGGTCTTCTCGCGCGTTGCATCCTGTCGTTCGATCTCGGTGTTCTTCTGCGCGAGCACCAGGTAGTCGGCGAAGGCGGACTGCACCTCGGGCGTCGACCCCGCCGCGAGTTCGGCGGCGAGTTCGGAGTCCGGAGCAACCACCATGAAAGTTGCGCCGTAGAGGGTGTCGGGTCGGGTCGTGAAGACGCTGATTTTCTCGTCGCGACCCTCAATGACGAAGTCGACATCGGCACCAACCGAGCGGCCGATCCAGTTGCGCTGCATCGCCAGCACCTTGCTCGGCCATGATCCCTCAAGCTGGTTGAGGTCATCGAGCAGGCGGTCTGCGTAGTCGGTGATCTTGAAATACCACTGCGTGAGCTTCTTCTTGACGACCACGGCGCCGGACCGGTCGGACGTGCCATCCGGAAGCACCTGCTCATTGGCGAGAACGGTCTGGTCCACCGGGTCCCAGTTGACCCAGCTCTCCTTGCGGTAGGCGAGGCCCTTCTCGTACAGCTTCAGGAACAGCCACTGGTTCCACTTGTAGTACTCGGGGTCGCTGGTCGCGATCTCCCGCGTCCAGTCGACGGATGTCGCGTACCGCTTCATCGACGCGGACTGCTGCGCGATGTTTGAGTAAGTCCACTCGCGCGGGTCGACCCCTCGCTTGATCGCTGCGTTCTCAGCGGGCAGGCCGAAGGAGTCCCAGCCGATCGGGTGCAGGACGTTGAAGCCCTGCAGGCGCCAGTAGCGGGCGACGACATCCGCCAGCGCGTACGCCTCGGCATGGCCCATGTGCAGGTCGCCGGACGGGTAAGAGAACATGTCCATGATGTACTTGCGCGGGCGCTTGTCGGCCGGGTCGTCGCTGCGGAACGGTGCCAGCCTGTCCCAGATCGGAAGCCATTTCGCCTGGAGTCGCTCGTGGTCGTACTCGGAAACCTCGGGGCTCTGGCGGGGGTACTCGTCTGGCACGGAACATCCATTCTTGGGTTACGACAACATCAACCCGAGCGGCCGCGCAAATATTGCCGGGAGTTGTCCGCGCAAAAGCCTACTAAACCGTGTCTGTGGTGATGGAGGTGTGTGGGGTTGGGTGGGGTTGGGTGGGGGTGGCCGCAGTTCGAGGTGGCCGGAGGTTCGGGGGTGGCCGGTCGGGGGTGGCCGGGTTCGAGGGTGGCCGGGTTCGAGGGTGGCCGGGTTCGAGACTGCCGCAGGTCGAGGTTGCGGCGGTTGAGGTAGCCGCACTCCGAGGCGGCGGGGGAAACGTCGTGACGGCGGGGGCTCGAGATGACCGCAGTTCGAGGCCGCGGGGGAAATGTTGTGATGGCCGGGGCTCGAGATGGCGGCAGTTCGAGGCGGCGGGGGAAATGTTGTGATGGCGGGAGCCTAGGCTCCCGCCACCAGCACATTGCTCCCGCCACAAGCGCCACAACCCCCGCCACCAAAACGTGTCTCCCGCCGCCAAGCGCCGGAACCCCCGCCGCTCCCGCCACAACCCCCGCCGCACGCGCCGTGTCTCCTGCCAACAGCGCCACAACTCCCGCCGCACGCGCCGTGAGGCCCCACAACTCCCGTCGCCACGCGCCACAACTCCCGCCGCACGCCCCGTAGGGCCCCACAACTCCCGCCACCCGCGCCATAACTCCCGCCGCGAGACCTGCGCAACACCCGCGCCCGCCACGCCCGGGGACAGCTAACCGCGCAGGGATGCGAGCAGCGCCGCAGCCTTCAGCTTCACCTCGTCGAGTTCGAACGCCGGATCGCTGAGGGCAGTGATACCGCCCCCCGACCCGATTGTCGCGCCCTCTGCCTCCACGACGATGCTTCGGATGACGACGGCCAGGTCGACGCGTCCGTCCAGCCCGAAGTAGCCGAATGCGCCCGAGTACAGCCCGCGCGGGCGCTGCTCGAGCTCATCCAGCAGCCGCGTTGCGCTGTACTTGGGCGCTCCGGTCATCGAGCCGGCCGGAAAGCAGGATGCGACGGCGTCCACCGCAACCAGCCCCGGCAGGAGTTGGCCACGCACCGTGCTCACCAGCTGGTGCACCTGCGCGTAACTTTCGACCTCCAGCAGTGACGGCACCGAGACGCTGCCCACCTCGCTGACCCGCCCGATGTCGTTGCGCATCAGATCGACGATCATCAGGTTCTCGGCGCGCTCCTTGTCGCTGAGCTCGAGTTCGAGCCGCAGCGCCGCATCCTCGTCCGCGTTTTGTCCGCGGCGACGGGTGCCCTTGATCGGGCGGGACTCGATCTCTCCGGTCGGCGACACCGTGAGGAACACCTCGGGTGAAGAGCTGAGCAGCGCCACTCCCCCGATCCGCAGCAGGCCGCCGTGGTGGCTCGGGCTGGCCTCGCGCAGCGCGCGGTAGGTCGCGACCGGGTCTACAGCGGCAGCGACGGTCACCTCATTGGTGAGGCAGAGCTGGTAGGCGTCGCCGTCGGTGATCGCACGGATGCACGACTCGACCTCCGCGAGATACTCGCCATCGGTGGCTGACCAGGTCGGCCGGGCATCAACGTCGAAGCCGACGGGCAATGCGGCGCTGCCCCGCAGTCGGGCGATCGTGGCGTCGCGCCATCCCGCCAGTTCGGGCGTCCACTCCTCGCCAAGGGCCAGCAGGGTGACGGTCGCGCTGGCGTGGTCGAACTCGACGACGCGGTCGAGGTAGAGGAACGCGGCATCCGGATGCCGTGCCCGCCGGTTTCGAACCTGGCCGAGCAATTCGAACCGCAGTTCATACCCGAGCCAGCCAACCCAGCCCAGCTGAAAGCCCTCGCCCGCGGCGACCCTCGTGTGCCGCAGCTCGTCGCGGAGAAACTCGAGCATTGAGCCATCGATCGTCTCCGTCGTCACCACCCGGCTCGCAAGTCCCAGGTAGCTGCGACCGGAGGTCGCTCCACGCCCGCTGTCGAGCCAGACCGAGTCCTCGCGATCACCGATCAACAGCGCGTGAGCCACAGCCGGATCGACCCACTCGTCGAGCGCGTGCCGCAGCACTCGGGGAGCCATACCCTAAGCCTATGAGTGTGAGCAGCATTTACCGCTGGCACGAGGGCGCCCTGTTGCCGCTCGACTACTGCGATATGACGGATGTGGCGATTGTCGCCGCCGACTCGTGGCTGGTCGTGGATGGCGCGGTGCGTGCGATCGGGTTGCACCGCGAGCGGTTCTTCGCGACCGCGTCCGCGGTGGTCGAGCGCGTCGAGCTCGACGCCTTCTGGGAGGCGGCGATTGCGCTCATCCCCGGGGAGGAGTCGTGGTTTCCGCGGGTCGAGCTCCAACGCCGAGTGACAGGTTCACCGCTGCTCGTGTTCCGCCTTCGCAGCGCACCTCGACTCGACCGCTCGGTCGTCGTCGCGACACACGTAGGCCCGGATCCACGCACCGAGCCGACCGTGAAAGGACCCGACCTGGAACGGATGCTGCGGGCGCGCTCCGCGGTCCAGCCACTCGGCGCGGGCGAGGGCGTGCTCCTTGCCGATGACGCATATGTGGCGGAGGGGACGACAACCTGCCTCCTCTGGTGGCGGGGCGACATCCTGTGCGGTCCTCCCGCGGAGTTCGACCGCATCGACAGCGTCACCGTGCGCAGCGTGCTCGCGCTTGCCCGGGCGCTCGGCATCGACACTTTCGAGGAGGCGGTCACCCCATCCGAGCTGGATGGCGTCGAACTCTGGGCGCTCAACGCGCTTCACGGCATCCGCATCGTCACTCACTGGGTGGACGGACCCGAACTCAGCGAACTTCCCGGCCGGCTGGGGATGTGGCGAGCACGACTTGAGGCGCTCCGTAAGCCGCTCTGAGTAGGCTCGCTGGCGTGAACGACGTTCTCAGCTGGATCCTCACGACGGTGCAGTCCGTGGACCCGCTGCTGCGCACGCTGATCGCCATGGTCGGTATGTTCTGCGAGACGTCACTGTTTCTGGGGGTGATCGCCCCCGGGGACACCATCGTGCTCGTTGCAAGCAGTGGGGTGGTGGGGCCGCTCCAGTACTTCGCGCTGGTCGCGGCGGTGATCGTGGGATCGCTCGGCGGCGAGTCGGTCGGCTTCGCCCTCGGCCGCTACTTTGGCCCGCGCATCCGGCATTCTCGCCTGGGTCGGCGCATCGGCGAGAAGAACTGGGATCGCGCCGAGAATTACCTGGCCCGCCGGGGCGGCATCGCGGTTTTTATCTCGCGTTTCCTGCCGGTTTTGCACTCCGTGGTCCCCGTGACGGTGGGTACCAGCCCGATGCGCTACCGGACGTTCATGGCGTGGACGGTCCCCGCGTGCGTGCTGTGGGCTTTCGCCTACGTCTCGGTCGGCACGTTCGCGGGCGGCAGCTTTCGCCAGCTCTCCGGGCAACTCAGTTTCGCGGGATTCATCTTTGTTGGCATTGTCGTGGTTTTCGCCGTCCTCGCCCTGGTCGGCAAGAAGCTGCTCGAACGGCGAGAGGCGCGGCACATGAGCGTCGCCGACGCAGAAACGCCGAACGAGGCCCGGGAGCCCTAGGGTCCCGAGCCTCGCTCAATGGTGATCCGTTACTTCAGGAGACCCTTCGACGTGAGAAATCCCTTGGCAATATCGGCCGAGGACTTCTTGTCATTCACGCTCTCCGAGTTAAGGCTGACCAGGTCAGCGGCGGTCAGCGCGGCACTGACCTTGTTCAGGATGGCGGCAGCGCCGGCATCCACCTTCTTCGAGACGACCGGTACGACGTTGTCTGGGAAGAAAAGGCCGTCCGGGTCCTGGAGCGCGACCAGGTTGTTCGACTTGATGTTCGGGTCGGCGGTGTAGATATTTGCCAACTGGATCTTGCCGTCGACGAGAGCCTTAACGGTGAGGGGCCCCGCGCTGTCCTGGACGGCCTTGAAGCCCGCGATCTTGATGCCGTACTTCGCCTCGAGCGCTTTGGGGCCATACGGGCGGGTCTGCAGCTCTGAGTTGCCGCCAACCGTGATCGGCTCGGTCACATTCTTCAGGGACGCGAGGTCCGTCAGGTTGTACTTCTGGGCGAATGCCTGCGTGACCGTCCACGAGTTCTGGTCGGACGCTCCCGCCGGGTCGAGCACGCGGAGGTTGGTCGGCAATGCCGCCTTCAGCTCCGCATATGTCGCGTCGGCGGTTCCACCCTTTGCGTTCTTATCGAGCGCCTGGAGGAGGCTGCCGTCGTACTCGGGGAATACGTCGATCTTGCCGTCCTCGATCTGCGGGAGGTAAACCTCGCGCTGGCCGATCTGGAACTGGCGGGTGACTTTGTAGCCACCGTTCTCGAGAGCCTGGGAGTAAATCTCCGCGACGATTTCGTTGGAGTAGTACGCCTGCGAACCGACGATGAGCGTCGCCTTGGCTGCCCCCGTCGACCCGCTCGTGCCTCCGTTGGAGAGCGGGTTGCTCGAAGCGCACCCTGAAAGGGCTACTACGGCCCCAACCACGACTGCGCCCAGTGCGACGAGCCGGCCTCTTCCTGCTGTGAACATGCTGTTTCCTTACCTGTAGGGGGCGATGTGCCCTAAACCGCGCTCGACCGGGTCGGCCGAGTGCGGACGGATGTGGGGACCACACGGACTGCGCGGGCGCGGACGCCGGCTGGAACGACAAGCCGCTGGAGAACGCTGAAGAGCGCTTCCGAGAGCAGCGCGAGAATGACGACCACGATCGAACCCGCCAGCATCTGCGGGTAGTCCTGCGTCTGGATGCCCAGGAAGATGAAGTGACCGAGGCCGCCGCCGTCGATATAGTCGGCGAGCGTCGCCGTCGCGATCACCTGTAGCGAGGCGGCCCGGAGCCCCCCGATGAGAAGCGGAAGGCCGAGCGGCACTTCGATGGAGCGGAGGATCTGCCACTCCGTCATGCCAACGGCACGTGCTGCATCGATCGTGCCTGCATTGACGGCTTCGAAGCCCGCATACGCGCCCGCGAGGATGGACGGGACAGCCAACACCACGAGGGCGATGAGCGGCGCTTCAATTCCGATGCCCACGTTGAAATTGAGAGCAATGATCGAGATCAGTCCCAGCGTGGGAAGGGCGCGCACGCCACCCGACAAGCCGATGACGAACCCCCTGCCACTGCCATTCTCGCCGAGGAATGCCGTGACGACCAATGGAAGCCCCCGCTGCCGCTCGCGTCGGGAGTGACCGATCGCGAACCCGGCCGGGATGGCGATGACCGCGGCGATGGCAAGCACCCAGAGCGAGATGAGCAGGTGTTGGATCGTGCGCGTGTCGATGCCATTCTCACCGCCATAGTGCGCGGGGTCGAGTACCCATTGAATCCCCTGCAGGAAGAGGTTCATGCCGCGACCCCCTCACGGTCACGGAGCTGTCGAGCTCTGGCCGTCTTCACCGCGCGCGTCCACGGCAGCAACAGGCGACCAACCTGGACAATGACGAGGTCAAAAACGACCGCGATGACAATCGTGACCACCACGCCGGTAAGAATCTCCTCGGGAATGTTGCGCTGCACACCGTCGGTGAAGAACACTCCCGTTCCGCTGATCCCCAGCACCGCTCCTACAGTGGTCAGGCTTACGGTCGAAACACTGACGACGCGAATTCCGGCGAGGAGCACCGGTCCAGCCAGTGGGAGCTCAACTCGCCAAAACCGCGACCACGCGGAGTATCCGATAGCGGTGGCCGATTGCACTATGTCCCCGTCGACCGAACTCAGGCCGTCCGCTGTCGATCGAACCATGAGTGCGATCCCGTAAAGAGTGAGCGCGACCACAAGGTTGATCGGATCACGCAGGCCGGTGCCGATGAGGAGGGGGAGCACGATGAACAGGGGCAGCGACGGAATGGCATACAGGACGCTGCTGAGGCTGAGGAGGATGCCGCGACTCCAGGCAAACCGCGTGGCCAGCCAGCCGATAGGGAGGGCGATGAGAAAGCTGAGGATAACCGCCGGAAAGGCAATCGCCACGTGGTCAACCGACCGGCTCCAAATCAAGCCCAGGTTGTTGATAACCCAGGTCATCGAAGCGCCGCCACTGGTCTCACAGCGAGCATCCTCAGCGCACGCATTAGGCGTCGCCCGCCTGGTCGGTCTTGTTTGAAATACTGCGGGACTTCGGTGACGGGTTGGACGAAGCAAGCACGCCGTGCGGCGCGGAGATGACCCCTGCGGCGTAGCCGCCGGCATCCACGAGCACCAGGTCGTCGCCGTTCGGCGTGACGGCGGAGTTGACGGTGAGGCGACGCTTGCCCCGGTCGGCGCCGATGAAATTCGCAACGAAGTCGCTCGCGGGGTTTGCGAGGATCTCCTCCGGAGTGCCCTTCTGGGCGATCTTCGCGCCTTTTTCGAGGATGACGACCTGGTCGCCCAGCAGGAACGCCTCGTCGATGTCGTGCGTGACGAAGACGATCGTCTTGTCGAGCTCCCGCTGCAGGCGCATGGTTTCGCTCTGCAGATCGGTGCGGACGATGGGGTCTACCGCGCCGAACGGCTCATCCATGAGCAGGATGTTGGGATCGGCAGCGAGCCCGCGTGCCACTCCCACGCGCTGTTGCTGGCCGCCGGAAAGTTCACCGGGATAGCGCCGGGCGAGCGACCGGTCAAGGCCGACGGTATCGAGCAGTTCGAGCGAGCGATCGTATGCCTGCTGCTTCGGCACGCGGTTGAGTAGGAGGACTGTCGCGACATTGTCGATCACCCGACGGTGCGGGAGCAGCCCCGAGTTCTGCATCACGTAGCCGATGCCCCGACGCAGATGCACCGGCTCGGTGGCGGCGATATTGGCGCCGTCGATCTCGATCGAGCCGGAGGTGGGTTCGACCATCCGGTTGACCATGCGCAGCAGGGTCGTCTTGCCGCATCCTGACGATCCAACGAGCACCGTCGTCTTGCGACTGGGGATGACGAGGCTGAAATCATCAACCGCCCGGGTACCGTCGGGGTACAGCTTCGTTACCGATCGAAACTCGATCATCGGGGGGCGGCCCTTCTGTTTACGAAACAGAGTCCTCGTACGCATCGCACGGGTCGACACTTGCCAGTGGCTTTATCAAAACACTATTCGCTACCCCTGTCATCCGGGATGGGTCGGGTAGTGCTTCGTAACACAAGCGTGAGTGCTGCTACCAGTGCAATGCGGTCAGCGCGGAAGGGCGACCGCGGGCATTACCCGCCGAAGTGGGGAGCGAGAATTGCCTTCACGACTGCGCGACCCTGATCGAGGAACGCCTGGTCACCCTTCGGGTTGCGTGCGAAGGCGCGTGCAACCAGTGCATCGGTCGCCTCGATCGCGGCCTCGAAGGCAACGCGGGATTCGGGGGTGTCGGCCAGGTCGAAGCGGGCGACGAGCGCGTCCATCACCTGTGCGGCCACGAGCGAGTTCGCCGTGGTCGGCAACACGGGCGGACGGAGGTCAAGTACGTCGCCCGTGCGCAGCGAGGAGAAGCCGGGCTCGCTGGTGAACGCATCAACGAAGACGTCGAAGGTGGAGGAGAGCGCGCCAGTCCACGTGGTGTGGCTGGGATCATCCAGCGCAGCGCGCACCCTGAGAATCACGCGCTCGTAGTTGCGAGCCGCCAGGGACTGCAGCAGTGCGATGCGGTCGGGAAAGTAACGGTAGACGGTGCCGATGGATGCCCCCGCGCGTTCGGCAACCATGGCTGTGGTCAGGCGCTCGTAGCCAATTTCGTCAACAACGGCCGCGGCAGCATCGAGCAGCGCGGTGAGCCGCGCCGTGCTGCGAGCTTGCACCGGCTCGTTCCGAAGCCCCGCGGAAGCCGCAAGTTGCCCCTCGGAGAGATTCGTTAACGCCACTGCGCCTCCTTAGTCGTGGGCAAAATCCTAGCGCGCCCCCGCAACGGGGGCGGCGCATTGCACCCCTATTCGAGAATTGTCTGGGGGAATTGGCAGAATTGGCCTCATGTGTGGACGATTCGTACTCGATCGCAGGACAACCGACCTGCTCACGCTCTTCGACGTCGACATCGAAGGCACGAACTTGCCGGAGCCATCGTGGAACATCGCCCCGACGCAGCCGATCGCTGTGATTATCGACACCATTCCCCGCTCGGGCGACCTGGATGAACCCGTGCGACGGCTGGAGTCCGCGCGATGGGGGCTCGTGCCCGGGTTCGCGAAGGAGATCTCCGGCCCGCCGCTGTTCAACGCGCGCAGCGAGACGATCTTCGAGAAGCCGGCGTTCGCCTCTGCCGTCGTTCGTCGGCGGGCGGTAGTGCCGGCATCCGGGTATTACGAATGGCGCGTCGTCGACGACGCCAAGATCCCGACCTTCATCTCGTTGCCGGGCGACGAGTTGCTGCTGTTCGCCGGAATCTACGAGTGGTGGAAGAACCCGGCAGCGGCCCCGGGGTCGCCCGAGCAGTGGGTGCTGTCGACGAGCATCCTGACCCGGCCGTCGGCTGGCCCGCTGCAGCCGATCCACGACCGGATGCCTGTCTTCCTCGACCAGGACGTCGTCGAAGAGTGGCTCGACCCGCATAGCGAAGGCACCGAGGAGCTTCTCGCACTCGTCGTGGATGCGGCCGAGGGCGTCGCTGAGCGAGCACTGTTCCACGAGGTGGGCGCCGCGGTCGGCTCCGTGCAGAACAACTCACTCGAGCTCGTTGCGCCTGTCGCGGCATCGTGAGCGCATAACCCCGCGTGACAGACTGGACGCATGGCCAGGACCGCGAGCGCAGCTGTAACCGCGGCCGAGCCGATCCTCCATCGTGCAGCACGGGTCGAGGATGCATTCCACCGGTTTCGTGAGAAGCGCGCGCGCAAGCGCGGCCTGACACCGGTCGTCATCCCGTACACCGGGTACGGCGGAGCCGACTGGATCCGCGTGCTCGGCCGCGTGCTCCTCGCCAGGCCGGCGAAAGAGGACGACCCCGAGGTGAGCCGCTACCGCAACATCCGCGGCTGGCGCAGCTTCACCAGTGTCACCGTGGATGACGTCGAAGTCACGATCACGGCTGGCGGCGTCGAGCACCGCGTGAAGGCGGAGCGCGGTGGCGTGTTCGACGTGAAAATCGAGGTCTCGCTTCCCCCCGGCTGGAACCGCATCCAGCTGCGAACGGATGACTCCCCCACGGTTGCCGCCCCGGTCTATGTCGTCGACGCGAAGACTCGCTTCGGTGTGATTTCCGATATCGATGACACCGTAATGGTGACCGCCCTTCCTCGCCCCTTCCTCGCCGCATGGAACACCTTCGTGTTGAGCGAACACGCGCGTACCTCCGTCGCCGGAATGGCTGTTCTCTACGAGCGGCTGGTGCGCGCGAACCCGGGCGCTCCGGTCATCTACCTCTCGACCGGCGCGTGGAACGTTGCGCCCACGCTGTCGAGATTCCTCTCCCGCAACCTCTACCCCCGGGGGGCGTTGCTGCTCACCGACTGGGGACCCACACACGACCGGTGGTTCCGCAGCGGCCCGGAACACAAGCGCAGCAACCTCCAGCGACTGGCACACGAGTTTCCCGACATCAAATGGCTGCTCGTCGGCGACGATGGACAGCACGACGAGCAGCTGTACGGCGATTTCGCGGAGCTGAACCCGACGAGCGTCAAGGCGGTCTGCATCCGCCAACTGTCGACGAGTGAGGCCGTGCTGGCCGGCGGGCGCAGCGACGCCGAGGCGCATGGCTCGGGGACTGCACCCTGGCTGTACGCGCCGGACGGCGCGGGTCTTGCCGAACAACTGGTCGACCTCGGCCTGTTTCCGGCAAGCTGGGAAGCGTGAGCGGGACGAGATGAACAGGTTCAGCGACGGTTCGGCGGGCGACGCGGACTACGGCGACATCGGCCGGGGCTACGCGCTCGTTCGCCAGCCGGATCCTCGGATCGCGGCGGCCATTCTCGCTGGCCTTGGCGACGCAAAAACGGTGCTCAACGTGGGCGCCGGGACCGGATCGTACGAACCTGTCGACCGGGACGTCACCGCTGTCGAGCCATCGGCATCCATGCGCGAGCAGCGCCCCGAGCACCTGGCGCGGGCAATCGATGCCACCAGCGAGCACCTGCCTTTCGATGACGACAGCTTCGACGCCAGCATGGCGAGTGTCACCGTGCACCAGTGGCCCGACCTCGAGCGGGGACTGGGCGAGATGCGCCGCGTGACGCGCGGGCCGGTGGTCATCATGACCTTCGACCCGGTGCCGCCGGAACACTGGTGGCTGATGGACTACGTGCCCGAGCTCTTCGAGGTCGAGGGCCGACGGATGCCGCAGCTCGACCGCATCGCAGCGGCCCTCGGCGGCGAGACGGAGATCCGCACCGTCATGGTGCCGTCCGACAGCGTCGACGGTTTCGGCCAGGCTTTCTTCGCCCGGCCGGAGAAGCTGCTCGATCCGGCCGTTCGGCGCGCGATGTCAGCGTGGAGCTTCGTACCGGACGCGGTTATTCGCCGGTTCGAGTTCGCGCTGCGCCACGACCTGCTCTCCGGCGCCTGGGATCGTCGCTACGGCGAGTTCCGCTCCCTGCCCGAGTTCGACGGCGGCCTGCGGCTGGTCATCTCGCGCCCGTAGCGCGGGTCCACGCTTCGGCGGTCCCAGTACGCCGCGTCAGGGACGCTGCTTCCAGGACGACGGGCCGTGGGAGCCCGCCCTGTAGTTCTCGAGGGGCACCGCATCCTTGCGCCACGCGGCCAGCACCGGGCCGACAATTCGCCAGCACTCCTCGGCGACATCGCCGCGCACGGACAGGGTGGGGTCGGAATCGATGATGCCCTCGATGACTTCTCCGTACGCTCCGAGCGCTCCCGGGCCGAAGGATGAGCTGAGCCGCGCCGTGTCGAGAACGAATGGGTCGCCTGCACCGTTCATGTTCACGTCGAGTTCGACAAGATCGGGGTCGAGCGCGATCCGGAGCTGGCTGGGCTCAGGCGGGCCAACGAGCCCGGTCGGTAGGTGCGGCACGGCCTTGAAGGTGATCGCGATCCCCTTGTTCACCCCGTCGAGGGCCTTGCCCGACCGCAGGGTGAACGGCACTCCCGCCCAGCGCCAGTTATCGACGGCGAAGGTGATTTCTGCGAGTGTCTCCGTCTGCCGCGCCGGATCGACCCCCGGCTCTTTGGCATAGGCGCCCAACGCACGCCGGTCGATGGTTCCCGCCGTGTAGCGAGCACGCCGGCTCCACTCGTTCGGCTTGTTCTGCCAGACGTGTGTTGCACGCAGCACCTGCGCCATCGCACCGCGCAGGTCATCCGCGTGGACGGTCGAGGGTGGTTCCATCGCGACGACGGCGAGCACCTGCAACAGGTGGCTCTGGATCATGTCGACGAGGGCGCCCGCGTGGTCGTAGTAGCCGGCACGGCCCTCGAGCCCGAGTGTTTCGTCATAGCTGATATCGACCCGTTCGATGTTGGTCGCATTCCAGCTCTCCTCGAAGATGCGATTCGCGAAGCGAAGCCCGAGCAGGTTCAGCACTGTCGACTTGCCCAGGAAGTGGTCGATCCGATGGATCTGGCGCTCGGGCACGAGGGTCGTCAGCAGTCGGTTGAGCTTGACCGCGCTCTTCAGGTCCGTTCCGAAGGGCTTCTCCAGCGCCAGCAGCGTGCCCGCGGGCAGCTTCACCTTTTGCAGGGAGGCGCAGACGAGCTCGGTCACCGCGGGCGGAAGGGCGAAGTAGATCGCTGGCGGATACTTGGCCGAGTCGAGCACCTTCTGCAGTGCTTCGGGGTCCGTTGCATCCGCGTGCAGGTAGTTGCTCTGTTTCACCACGCCGGACAGGTTCGCGGGATCGACGCCGCCGGCTTTGAAAGAGGCGGTGACCCGCCTGCGCCAGGCCGCATCCGTCATCTCCTCTCCCCCGACCCCGATCAGCTGCAGGTCGAGCCCGGTGCGCGAGGCGAGGAACTGGCCGAGGCCGGGCAACAGGAGCCTCGCCGTCAGGTCTCCACTTGCTCCAAGAATGACGAGGGTGCGCTGCGTACGGCTCATTCTCCAAAACTAGCTGCCATGATCGAGAGATGCCGCTGAACATCGAGGACTACGCCCTCATCGGCGACTGCCACACCGCTGCCCTGGTCGGCCGCGACGGATCGATGGACTGGCTCTGCATGCCACGGTTCGATTCGCCGTCGATGTTCGGCGCGCTGCTCGGGGATCCCGACCACGGTCGCTGGCTGGTGGCCCCGACCGAAAAGGTCATCGCCACCTCGCGCCGGTATCTCGAAGACACGTTCATCCTCTCGACCACCTGGCAGACGCAGGGCGGCGAGGTGGAGGTGCTCGACTTCATGCCGATCGGTGACCGCAGGGCGGACGTGGTCCGTCGGATCCGGGGCGTGCGGGGTACCGTCGCAATGGGTCAGGAACTGCGAATCCGGTTCGACTACGCCAGCGCGCTGCCGTGGATCCGCCAGTCATCCCAATACGGCGAGAACGCTCTTGTTGCCGTAGCTGGCCCGGATGCCGTCGTGATCCGGGGCCAGAAACTCACGGCCGAAGACCACGCCCACACCTCGCACTTCACGGTTTCCGAGGGCGAGGCCGTCGACCTCGTGATGACCTGGTTCCCGGCTCATCGCCAACCACCGACTGCAATAGATACCGAGGCCCAACTCGCTCACACGACGGACTGGTGGCGCACCTGGGCGAGCAGCTGCGAGGCACCGCCGCGGTACACCGAAGACGTGCACCGCTCACTCCTCGTGCTGCGTGCGCTGACCCACGAAGACACCGGTGGCATCGTCGCGGCCGCGACGACGAGCCTGCCCGAGGACTTTGGCGGCAGTCGCAACTGGGACTACCGGTACGTCTGGCTGCGCGACGCATCGCTCACCCTCGATGTTCTCATCGACCACGGGTTCGCCGAGGAGGCCAACGAATGGCGCAGCTGGCTGCTGCGGGCGATCGCCGGCGACCCGGCAGACGTGCAGATCATGTACGGACTTTCCGGTGAGCGACGCCTGGTGGAGTGGGAGGTGCCGTCGCTTCCCGGGTACAACGACTCATCCCCGGTGCGGGTCGGCAATGGCGCATTCACGCAGTACCAGGGCGACATGTTCGGGGAGGTCCTCGGCGCGCTGCGCACGGCCCGCGAAAAGGGAGTCGAGGAGACCGATCTCTCGTGGTCGCTCCAGCGTGCCCTGCTGCAGTTCGTCGAAGACAACTGGAAGCGTGCAGACAACGGCATCTGGGAAATCCGCGGGCCAAAGCGGCACTTCACGCACTCGCGGGCGATGCTCTGGTACGCCTTCGACTGCGGCATCAGCGCCGTCGAGAATTTCGGGCTCCAGGGCCCGGTGGAGCGGTGGCGGGACCTGCGCGCCCAACTGCGCGCCGAAATCGACACCCACGGGTTCGACCCGGCTCTCAACAGTTTCACCCAGTTCTTCGGGAGCGGAACGGTGGATGCCTCGCTCCTGCAGCTTCCCCAGATCGGCTACGTCGCCGCCGACGACCCGAGGATGCTCGGCACGGTCGCCTACATGGAGTCCCAGCTGTTGCGCGACGGGCTGCTCCTGCGCTACCGCACGGAGACGGGCGTCGATGGACTAGCCGGCTCCGAACATCCCTTTCTCGCCTGCTCGTTCTGGCTGGTCGAGCAGTACGCGGCCAGCGGACGAATGGATGATGCGACTCGCCTGATGGACCGGCTGTGCGGGTTCCAGAACGACCTGGGCCTGCTGAGCGAGGAGTACGACGTCGCCGGGCACCGCCAGGTGGGCAACCTCCCGCAGGCTCTCACGCACCTCTCGCTGGTGCGGGCTGCCGATGCAATAGACCGGGCGCGAGTTCGATAGCAGCCGTGGTGGCAGCTGGTTACGCCAGGTACACGAGCTCCCCGGCCGCGGCAAGGAGTTTTGTTCCGGCGACGGGAGCCCCGCCGGAAACCGAGCGCATCGCATGGCCAAGGAGGTGCGTTGCGGCAATGGCACGCGCCCGCACCGCGAACCCGGAGTTGCGTTGGGATCGCCAGCGCGCGGCCGCGTTTGCCGCCAGCCTGCGGCAGGCCGCGGCATAGACCGGGTCGGTGTAGTCGGCACTGCAGGCGAGGGCGTGCAGGTGCGCGTAGAGCGCGGCGGCGTCATCCGCGACATCCCCCGCGCCCGCCGTGTCGATGTCGAGCAGTCCGACGATGCGCGTGGGTTCGTCGGGGTCGACGAAAATCTGGCCGAGATGCAGGTCCCCGTGCGTCGTGACGGGCGAGGGAAGAAATGCACGGCCCTCGTCCCGGAGTTCCAGGATGCGGGACCCGACGAGCGCAATCTCGTCAGCCGCGTCCGGCAGCGACTGTGTCAGCCGCCCGATGTACCAATCGGCACTGTCAACGAGTGACGCCCTTGCGGTGTAGATCGCGGGCACGCTTCCGATACGCGCGAACAGGTCGCGCATCGAATCGAGAAACGCCTCTTCCTGGTCCGCCAGCTGGATGATGCGATTCTGCGCCTCAACGCCCGGCAGCTGGGAGAGCACGACGACGCCGTCGGGACTCCAGCCGAGGACCGAGGGCACCACGAGGCCACTGGATTCGAACAGTTTGTGCTTGTCGGCGAGCACGGCCGCCTTGGCGGGCTTCACAATCTTGAGAAAGACGGTTCCCTCGGCACCGGTGGCCCGGATTACCGCCCGCTGCCCGGGCCGATACGAGTCGACGACGAGCGTTTCGACGTGCAGCCGCACTCCGAGCTCGGCCAGAAGCGCGGTGGCGCTGTCGGGGTACACGACGCGGCTGAGTACCGGCAAAACCGGATCGGCCGGGTAGAGCCAGACATCGAAGGCTTCACCGCTCTCGCGGCGAAGCCGCAGAACGTCAGGCCTGGGGTTCTCCCGAGGGTTCGTTTCAACGAACACCGACTCGGTTCTGAGAAGGCCTGCGGCATCCGCAAGTTCAACGGTGTAGGCGTGAACCTCGCCGTTCGACGTGGGTTCTGCGCGGGTTGCCCGCCAATTCACGAGCTTCATCTCGAGGGCGCGCGCAACCGAAGCGAGCAGCTCTTCCGTGGTGCTGAGGGGCGTTGCGGTGCTAATAGAGGGTCCCATTGCTGTGGTGACTCCCGTCTGAGTCGTGGTCTCAGTGTGGCGGTCCGCAGCGGTCGACAATACGGGTGGCGCGATTCGAAAACCCGTGCTACACGCCGGTGGCCGTCATGTTGACCGGCCCGACGCGCACTGATAACTTTGCGATTGCTGGCCCGTGTCCCCTCTTTCGAGGACACCGGCGTACGCAGTCGGCCCCCGCCGGTTGCGGTTCCTACCCGAAAGGAACACCAGCGATGTTTTCCGCGTCGAACCGCGCCGCTCGCAGAGCTTCGTTGACCCCACGAGGGCATCTCGTGCAGCGCTCGGCTGGCCTCGTCGTGATCGCGGTCGACCTCGTCCTGGCCGCGATGATCGTGACGGGCGTGTTCTCCCCTCCCGCGGCCGCTGGAGTTTCTGACCCTCCCCGTGGGTCCAGCGGGCCGCTCAACATCCGGCCGCTGGATGGGCTGCAGCTGCCCACACTCGGACTTGACGATTAACCGTCGGGCCGTTGTCGCTCGCCGGCGGCAGACGTAAATTCGGCCCCGATGACGAGCGACAGTGCAGCCGGTTATGCCCCGCTCGGGCTGGACACGGATGCCGCCGCGCTCGGCCTGACCGTCACCACCGTGCACAGCCCGCTCGGATCGGCGGTCGCCCACTCACGCCGAACAAGCCGCTCGAGTCGCGCAACGATCTTTCTGCACGGTGCCGCCGGATCGTGGACGACCTGGACACCCCTGCTGCGAACGGCGGAATCGCTCGGCGTCGTGATTCCGAACCCGATCCTGCTCGACCTGCCAGGCTGGGGCGACGGCACGCTGACCGACGCCGGAGAGGTCGTCGCCATCGACGCGGTGTGCTCGCTGGTGAAGGATGCGGCCGAAGATCTCGGCTTCACCCAGTGGGACATCGTCGGCCACTCCATGGGCGGCTTCATCGCGCTGCACATGGCATCCATCTGGCCGCAGAGCGTGCTGTCCGTCGGCGCCCTCTCCGCGACGAGCTGGTCGGTCATCGAGACCCTCGAGCACCCGATCCGCCGGTTCGCCGTGTTGCCCGGTTTCGTATCGCTGCGCGCCGTCATGCGAATGCTCGCCGCTATGGGCGAGGCGGGAATCTCCCTGGTTCGCGGGTTGCACGCGGCACACCTGCTGCGGGCGGCGACGTCGCCGCTATTCCGGCACGCGTCGCGGATTCCCGCTTCGGTCATTGACGCGCTTGCCGCGGAGGTGCGCCCACGCGCGTTCGGGCTTGCCGGGGAGATCGCTCGCGGTTACCCCGCCGACGCGCTCTGGTCGCGCATCGAATGTCCCGTGCGCGCCGCGAAGGGCGACCGGGACGTGTTCACAACGGATGCCGACCATGCGAGACTCGGCCGGATCCTCCCGGACAGCGTCCGCAGCGTCATTCCGGGCTGCGGACACTTCGCACTGGTTGAGCGGCCGGCCGCGGTACTCCGTGAGCTGGGCTACGCCCCCGGGAGCTAGCCCAGCACGAGGCTTCTGCGCGCAACGATCAGCTTGCGCGCGTCGGCATCGATCGTCGCTTCACTGATGCGGCCGTCACGGACCGCAGCGACCACGGCATCCACCACCTTCGCTGGTTCGAAACCGACCGACTTCGGCTGCGCCGGCAGCACGTAGAGCAGCATTGTGTTGCCCGCGGCGATGGCTGTTATCGCGTTTCGCGTCGCAGAGCGGTAGCTCGTGTTGCCGGATCGTTGCAGCATGAGCATGTCGTCGGTAATCGTGATGCCCTGGAATCCGAGCTTGTCGCGCAGGATGTCGTGCCACTTCTTCGACAGCGTTGCCGGCTTGTTGTCGACCCGGCTGAATTGCAGGTGGCCGAACATGACGACCTCGGCCCCGGCATCCACCCCCGCCTGGAACGGGACCGCATGAGTGGCGGTCCAGCGGGACAGCGTCATGGTGGTGGAGGGAATCGAGGCATGCGAGTCGGCTGCCGAGATGCCGTGGCCGGGAAAGTGCTTGAGCGTCGACAGCACTTCGCCCCGCTCACCCTTTACCGCCGCCGCGACGCGGTCAGCGGCGGCCTGCGGGGTCGTGCCCAGCACGCGGGGGAAGATGAACGAGGCGGGGTCTGCCGTCTCGTCCGCGACGATTCCAAAATTGATCGCGATCCCGGCGCGCTGGAGGTAGGCGGCCCGGGTTGCAAACGCGCTGCGGGCCACGCTCGCGGGCTTATTGCGCAGCTCGGCTCCCGCCGGCCCGGAGTCGAGGAGGATCCGCCGCACGATGCCGCCCTCCTGGTCGATGCCCGTCAACAGTGGCAATTCGGGATCGGGGCTGATCGCGGCGACCTGTTTCTTCAGCGCGCTCATCAGCGGCGGGATGTTGTCGCCCATCAGGATCAGCCCGCCGGGCTGGTACTTCTCGACGAACCTCCGGATCGGCGCCGCTGCCGTACCCGGGTAGTGCAGCATGAACAGGCTCGCGACCTTTTGCTTGAGGGTCATCGAGGCGAGCCGCTGGTCGGCGAACGCCTGGACGGGGTCGGCCTGCGGGGTTGCGGTAGGCGTGGTTGGCGAGGTGGGCGCGGGAGTGTGGGTGGGCGATGCAGCCGGTTGCGCGGTGCAACCCGCGAGCAGGAGCGCCGCCAGCGCCGCGACTGCGAGCACGGGTGAGGCGGTCATCGCTCGTACCTCGATGTCATCAGAGCCAGCTCAGGGTCGCGAAATCTTCGAGGCCGAGTCCGAACTCGTCGTGGGCATCGGCAATCGTCTTGCGCAGGTTCGGCACCTGGGCCCCGTCTCGAACGAGAATATCGATGCCGTCGTGGCCATCCGTCGACTTTCCGTATCGGACGACGACGATCTCACGCTCGTTGTCGACGCCGGCGATGCGCCAGCGGCCCGCCGTGAAGCGACGCCACCCGGTTCCGCGGCGCACGAAGTGCCGACCCGCCCAGCGATCGACGCCCGTCACCTGCGCGGCTTCCCCCTCGTCAGAAACCCAGGTCGCCTCATCCGTCAGAACAAGGGGATCGGGCGTGACGAGCTCGTAGACGAGCGTCGGCGACTTCCTGCCATTGTTCAGCCACTCGGGCAGATTGGACGCCCGGATCCGCCAAGCCCCGGGAAGGAGATCGGAGAGAACGGCAACGTCTTCGAGTACAGGCACTCGTCCACGCTACCCTCGGTCTACCCCTTCACTGCTCCGCCGAGTCCCGCGCTTCGCAGGAACATGCCCTGGAAGACGAGGAACAGCAGGATCGGGATGATCGTCGAGATTGCCAGCGCCGCGAGGAACACGTCGAGCTGGATCTGCGACTGGATGAGCGGCAGCCGCACCGACAGCGGCTGCACGACGGGGTCGTGGAGCACGAGCGACGGCCAGAGGTAGTCCTTCCACGCGTTGATGATCGCGAATACCGAGACCACACCGAGAATGGGCTTCGACATGGGCAGCACGATCGACCAGAACAACCGGAAGGGACCCGCGCCATCGGTTCTCGCCGCCTCAAAAATCTCCCGGGGCAGGCTGTTGAAGAAGCGCGTGACCAGGAGGATGTTGAACGCGTTCGCGCCCGCCGGTAACCAGACCGCCCAGAAGGTGTTCAACAGCGAGGTCTGCAGCAGCGGTGGATGCAGCACAACGAGGTAGAGCGGAACCAGCAGCACGACGGCGGGAACGAACAGCGTGCCGAGAACGAGGCCGTTCACGATCTTTCCGTACTTCGGTCGCAGGATGGCGAGCGCGTATCCACCGGTCGTGGCGACGAGCAGCTGCACGCCCCAGGAACCCGTCGCGACCCACAGCGTGTTGAGAAACTGCTGGCCGATGCCGACGGAGGGGTCGTTCCACGCCGTCGAAAGCGTGCTCCAGTCGGCACCGTTGGGGAACAACGCCATCGGGTTGGTGAGGGTGTCCTGGGTCGGGGTGATCGCCGACTTCATCAGCCACAGCAGCGGGCCGAGCCCCGCGATGACCAGCAGCACCAGAAGCAGGATGTGCGCGGGCCGAAGGGAGGCCTTCACCGAGCGGCGGTGCCAGTCGGCCGCGGAGACGATGCCGCGGTCTGGCGCGTCTGCCTCTTTAGGACCCCTGGCGAGGAAGCGGCGGCGCTGCCTGGCGGGGGCTGCGGCGCTTCCGGTGGCGCTGAGAACTTCCGGGGCTACAGCGGTTGTCGTCTGGGTGGTCAATTGTCGCTCCAGGCCTTGGTTGCGCGGAAGTACACGAACGAGAGCACCGCAAGGAAGGCGGCGAGCAGCAGGCTGAGCGCCGTCGCCTCGCCGTAGTTGCCGCCCAGGCTGTTCTGGAACGCGTAGCTGTAAATAAGTTGCAGGATGGTGATCGTCGAGTTGGCCGGACCACCTCCCGTAATGAGGAAGGGCTCGAGGAACACCTGCGACGTGCCGATGATCTGCAGGATCAGGGTGACCAGGAGGATCGGGCGCAGCTGGGGCAGGGTGACATGCCAGATCTTTCGCCAGATGCCCGCGCCATCCACCTCTGCCGCGTCGTACAGCTCGGGGGCCACGCTGGTCAACGCCGCGAGGTAGATGATGATCGTGCCGCCGGCCGCAGCCCAGGTGGCCTCGAGCACCAGCGACGGCATCGCGGTCGTCGCGCTCTGGATCCACGGCTGTGGCGGGATGCCCACCCAGCTCAGGATGGTGTTGAACACGCCGTGGGGGCTCGCGTCGTAGAAAAACTTCCAGAGCAGCACGGCGACCACGGGGGGAACGACAACCGGCAGGTAGGCGAGCGCACTGAACAGGCCCTTTGCCCGCCGAACCTCGCTCATGAGCACGGCAGCGATGAGCGGCGCGGGAAACCCGAACACGAGCGCGAGAAGTGCGAAGTAGCCGGTGTTCTGAACGGCCGTGTAGAACGTGGGGTCATTGAACACGTGCACGAAATTGGCGAACCCGACGAACTCGGGAGTCGTGACGAGGTTGGTGTGCTGGACGCTCATGACGACCGCCTGCACGATCGGCGTCCATGAGAAGACGCCGAAGATCACCAGGAGCGGCACCATGAAGAGCAGGTTGGTGAGACCGCCGCCCTTGAGCCAGGTCAGCGGCGTGCGGCGATCGCGCACGGGAGCGCGAGTGGCACTCGAAACGGTGGAACTCATGGCCGGTGCTTTCTCTGAGGGAAAAAGGTCTGTGGAACGAGCTGGCGGGAGATCGGGCTCTCCCGCCAGCTCGGCTGGTGCCTAGTAGGTATCCGCGTCCACGAGGGCCTGGACCTTCTTGTTGACACCCTGGAGAAGAGCCGTAATGTCAGCGTTCTTGTCGGTGAGCACAGCCTGTACCACCGAGTCGAGTGCCGCGTACAGCTCCTGCGTGTGACGCGCAGGCTCCGGAACGATCGTCAGCTTGAAGACGCCGTCCTGGAACGGTGCGACATTGGCCTTCGGAACGTTGATGTACTGGTCGATCCAGCCCAGCGACGTGTCGAGCGTCTTCTGGTCGAAGATCGGCAGCTGCGGAACGCCAACCGGCTGCTTGGCGCCAACAAGGATCTTGGCATCGGCAACGGACTGCGCCTGGTTGGTCAGCTTCTGCATGTAGTAGAAGTCGATCCACTGCACTGCAGCGGCCTTCTCCTCAGCGGATGCCTTCACATTGACCGTCGCGACGTTTCCACCGGCGAGGATGCCGGAGTCGGCGCCCTCGGTCGGCAGCACCGTGAGGCCGTAGTCCTTCGGGTCGACGTTGTTCTGCTGCACCAGCGAGGTGAGCACGTCAGAACCACTCGGGTACATGGCCGTCTGGCCTGCACCGAAGTACTGGTTCATGCCGCTCCAGTCGAGCAGGAAGTTGCTGCCGACCGAGTTGTCGACCCAGCGCAGGTCGTGCAGGTACTGCAGCGAGGCGATGGTCTGCGGGTTGTCCGTCGTCACCGTCGTCTTGCCACCGGATACCGTCTCCATGCGGCCGCCGCGCGAGTAGGTCTCCGCGGTCAGGGCCCAACCACCGGTGTTACCCGAGGTGAACTGCATGAAGCCAGCGATGTGCAGCTTGTCGGAGATGATTTTCGCGTCCGCGCGAACCTCATCCCACGTCGTCGGCGGCTTGTTCGGGTCGAGGCCCGCCTTGGTGAACAGCGCACGGTTGTACGAAATGCCGTAGCCGTAGGGGCCATACGGGATTCCGTAGATCTTTCCGTCCTTCGACGCTACCTGCAGCAGGTTCTGGTTGAACTTGCTTGCGTACGGCAGCTTCTTGACGTCGGCGGTGATGTCCGCGAGCTGGCCGGCCTGGAGCAATGACTGGCTGTCGGTGAACGGCACGTTGAAGACGTCAGGAAGGGTGCCACCCGCAAGCTGCGAGGCGAACGTCGGGCCGGTCCACTGGTACTCGACCGGCTTGAGGGTGATGTTCTTGTGGGCCTTCTCGAACTGCTGCACGCGCGCGTAGAACGCGGCGAACGCATCCTTGGAGCTACCCGGGATCAGGCTCGCGACGGTGATGGTGATCTTGCCGTCGGGGGCCGCAGCCGGCGAGCAGCCCGTCAGGGCCGCAAGCACCGCGCCGATGGCGACGGTTGCTATCACGGCCTTTCGTGGTGACTTCATTGTCTTGCCTTTCTTGTTGTGAGGGTGGGTGCATCTCCGGCGGCTAGTGCTGTGTCCGTAGCCACGCCGTGGAGTCAGGGAGAAGCAGCCCGTCGGCCAGCGGCGAGCTGGCCAGCAGGAGCTTCGTGAAAGTCGGCAGCGCAACGGCACTGTCCGACAGGTTGGTGACGCAGACGAAACCCATACCGCGGTCGAAGGCGAGCACGTTCGGCTCGCTTTCGATCCAGGTGAGGGATCCGTCACCCAGCGCGGGATGGCTGCGCCGGATGCTGAGGGCCGCCCGGTAGAGCGACAGCATGGAGTGCGGGTCGAGCAGTTGCGATTCGACCGTCAGATGAGCCCACGACGCGGGCTGCGGGAGCCACGGCGTCGCGGTTGATCCCGCGGGGCTGAAACCGAACGGCGTGGTGCTGCCGCTCCACGGAAGCGGCACGCGGCATCCATCACGCCCGGGGTCGACACCGCCGGAGCGGAAGTGCATGGGGTCTTGCAGCAGGTCGCGCGGAATGTCCTCGACCTCGGGCAGGCCCAGTTCGTCGCCCTGGTAAAGGTAGAGCGAGCCCGGCAGCGCAGCGGTCAACAGGGCCGCCGCACGGGCGCGGCGCTCCCCGAGTTCGAGATCGGTGGGCACGTTGAAACGCTTCGTGGCGAATGCGAACGACGAGTCCTCTCGCCCGTACCGCGTTACCGGGCGCGTCACGTCGTGATTCGACAGCACCCAGGTGCTCGGGGCATCGACGGGGGCGTGGGCGGCGAGCATCGAGTCGACGGACTCGCGAAGCTCGGCCGCATTCCACGGGCGCGCCATGAAGTCGAAGTTGAAAGCGGTGTGCATTTCGTCGGGCCGCAGGTAGTTGGCAAAGCGGGCGGCATCCGGCATCCAGACCTCCCCGACAAGAACGCGGGCGCCCTGGTACGAGTCGGCGATCGCCCGCCAGGCGCGGTACACGTCGTGCACCTCGTCGCGGTCGGTGTTCGGGTGCTCCCCCGGCAGCGGATTCTCGGGCACCTCGGGGAGTGTGGGGTCCTTGATGAGCAGTGCCGCGGAGTCGATGCGGACGCCGGCGACGCCCCGGTCGAACCAGAAGCGCAGGACCTCCTCGTGCTCGCGGCGCACATCCGGGTGATTCCAGTTGAGATCGGGCTGCTCCGGGGTGAACAGGTGCAGGTACCACTCGCCGGGCGTGCCATCGGGATTCGTGGTGCGGGTCCACGTGTCGCCCTGGAAGTTCGAGACCCAGTGATTGGGCATCTCATCGCCGTTGTCGCCGAGTCCGGGCCGGAACCAGAACCGCTCGCGCTCCGGAGAACCGGGACCGGCCGCCAGAGCGGCCTGGAACCACTCGTGCTGGTCGGAGATGTGGTTGGGAACGATGTCGATGATGGTGCGGATGCCGAGCGCCAGCGCCTCGCGGATCAGCACCTCCGCCTGTCCCAGGTCACCGAAAGCGGGATGAATGGCCCGGTAGTCGGACACGTCGTATCCGCCGTCGGCCAGCGGCGACGGGTACCACGGTGTAAACCACAACGCGTCGACACCGAGGTCGGCGAGATACGCCAGGTGTGCCCGCACTCCCGCGAGGTCACCGGTGCCGTCACCGTTACCGTCCGCGAAGCTGCGGATGTAGATCTGGTAGATGATCGCGCTCCGCCACCAGAGGGGATCCGCCGTCGAGGGGACGACAGGGGTGGTGTCCGAAACGGCACGCTGGGCGTCGTTGTCGGTCAGGACGGCTGTGTCCACGAAGAGCTACTTTCTCGATATGCCGGGGGGCGATCGAAATGTAGCGTTCTTTACAGAACAACGCAAGAACTTTGCAAATAGTAAATGGCTTGCGTGAACTTGCGGGGGTTACCGCTCGTTCACCGGGCCGGTCGATCCACGCACAACAAGTTCCGGTTCGAACAGGTACTCGTCGACCATGCCGTCCGCTCCGGTGATCTGGCGAACGAGCAACTCGATGACCATCCGGCCCATCGGCTCGATCGGCTGGCGCACGGTCGTCAGCGGGGGGTCGATGCTGTTCATCAGCGCCGAGTCATCGAAGCCGATGATCGACACGTCCTCCGGAACGCGGAGGCCCGCCTTGCGCACGGCGCGGATTGCGCCGAGTGCGATCGGGTCAGATGCGCAGACGACTGCGGTCACGCCCTGCTGCAGCAGGCGGCTGGTAGCGGCCTGGCCCGCTTCGAGGGAGTACTGCGAGTGCTCGACGAACCGGTCGGGCAGATCCGCCCCTCCGAGCTCTCGTGCTGCCGCGTATTTGCGCTGCGACGGCACGTGGTCGCGTGGTCCGAGCACCAGCCCAATGCGCGTGTGGCCCAGTTGTTTCAAGTGTTTCCAGGCCTGCTCCGTGGCGACCGCGTCATCGGTTGAGACCGTCGGGAAGGAGAGCTCCGCGACCGGGGCGTTAACCAGTACGGTCGGCAGGTTGAGCTCAGCGAGGCGCGCGTAGTGCTCGTGCGGGGCGTCCCGCTGCGTGTACTGGCCGCCGACAAAGACGACACCGGACACCTGCTGCTGCAGGAGCAGCTCGACATAGTCGGCCTCAGAGATGCCGCCAACAGTCTGGGTGCAGAGCACCGGCGTGTAGCCATTCTGCGCGAGACCGGCACCGACGAGCTCCCCGAAGGCGGGGAAGATCGGATTCTGCAGCTCCGGCAGGAAGAGACCCACCAGGCGCGCCCGCTCACCCCGCAACTTCGTCGGTCGTTCGTATCCCAGCACGTCGAGCGCGGTCAGAACCGCGGTGCGCGTGGCCTGGGATACCCCCGGCTTCTCGTTCAATACTCGGCTGACAGTGGCCTCACTGACACCGACTTTGCGAGCCACTTCGGCGAGTCGTTTGGACATGAGCGCAATTCTACGCAAGATTGCGCAATTTCTTGCATGATCGTCCGATAACTTCATCAGGGCCACGTGGCTCGATCACCGGCAGGATGGGACCATGCCTTCCAAGCCCGTTGCACTCGCGCTATCGACGCATCCCGGCCCCGCGGTCGCCGTTACCGCAATCACGGTCGTGCTCGGCGCCGGTGTCGGCCTCGAGCCCTGGCGCCTTCTGGTGCTTGGAGCCGCGATGCTGTTCAACCAGCTGTCCGTAGGCCTTTCCAACGACTGGATCGACGCGGATCGGGATCGCGCGGTGCAGCGGAGTGACAAGCCGGTCGCGCGCGGCTGGATCTCCGCCTCGGCCGTGCGCACGGCGGCCTGGACGACCGCCGGGCTGTCGATCGCCGTGTCCCTGCCGCTCGGAATCGCCGCGGCGGGCGCGAATGCAATATTCATCGCGTCGGCCTGGACCTACAACGCGGGGCTGAAGAACTCGTGGTTCTCGGTCGCTCCCTACATCGTGAGTTTCGGCATCCTGCCGGCCATCGTCACCCTCAGCCGGTCGACCCCGGCATTCGCGGCACCGTGGGCGCTGGCCACAGGGGCCGCGCTCGGGATCGCCGCCCACTTCGCTAACGTTCTGCCCGATCTCGACGACGACCGGGTTACCGGCGTGCGCGGGCTGCCCCACAGGTTGGGGCGGCGGGCCGCATCCGTTGCCGCATATATCGTGCTGGCGGCCGCGGCTGTCGTTGCGTTCATCGGCGTCGGCGGCATCCGCTTTCCGCTGGGTCTGTCTGCATTGGTCGCGAATGGATTGATCGCCATCGTCGGCATCACCCTGGCCGCACGCCCGACGCGCTGGCATTTTCGGCTCATCATCCTGGCCGCCATCGTTGACGTGGCGCTGCTGCCCTTCGCTGGGGAGCGCCTGCTGTGGCGCTGAACTCACTTCCCACAACGACAGGGTTTCTATAAAGAAAGTTTCCTGATACATTGCTCGCAACCCCAACCGCGCAATGACGACCGCACGGGAATCGATCGATGTCAACGACGATGCAGCCAGGCACCCCCGGCTGGCTCCGCGCCAGAAATGACCGCGTGGCCCTCACTCTGCTGCTCGAGCATGGTCCGCTAACACGAAATCGGCTCGGCGAGTTGTCGGGGCTATCGAAGCCAACGGCAGCTCAAATGGTGGCACGACTCGAAAACGCCGGGCTCATCCAAGTCGTAGGAGAAGCATCCGGCGGGCGCGGCCCGAATGCCGCCATGTACGGAGTGCGCGGCGATCGGCTGCGTGCGGTTGCCGTGGATATCAGCGATACCGGCATCACCTCGACAGTCGTCAACGCGACGGGGCCGGTCAACCCCACAGTCGTACAACCCCTTCCCCTGGCCGGGCGCTCACCCGCGAGCGACGTCGGCGGAGCCGTGAATGCCGCCGTGGCCGCCGCGGGCGTCGACCCAGCGAGCGTCGGCATCGTCTGTGTCGGCGTGCAGGCTGCCATTTCCGAACTCGACGACCGCCTGTCGTTCGTCGACACCCTCCCCGGCTGGCCGGAGGCCGGCGTGCGCAACTCGCTGAAGGCAGCCCTCGGCTACGACGTCGTGCTCGACAACGACGTCAACCTGGCCGCCATGGCCGAGCGGGCGGTCGGCGCCACGGCCGATGTCTCCAGCTTCGCCCTGTTGTGGATGGGCGCCGGCCTCGGTCTCTCTGTCGACCTCGGCGGCACGCTCCACCGCGGCGCCGCCGGCGGAGCAGGCGAGATCGGCTACCTGCCCGTTCCGCGAGAAGCCGAGTTTTTGGCACCGGATGCCGTCGATCTCACCGACCTCATCGGCGGACCCGCGGTCAGTGGGCTCGCTCAGCGCTTCGGCGGCACGGGTAGTGGCCTGGACGAGCAACTCGCCTCGGTGACTGACGTCACGGGCTTTCACCAGGCGCTCGCCCCGCGCATTGCGCTCGGAGTTATCCCCGTGCTCGCGGTACTCGACCCTGAGCGGGTCGTACTCGGTGGACCTACCGGAGCCGCGGGCGGCGACGCACTGGCTCGCGCGGTACAGAGCCACATCTCCACACACTCCCGATTCCGACCCTCCGTGGTCGCAACCGGAGTGCCGCTGCATCCGGTTCTCGCCGGTGCGCGGCAGCTGCTTGTCGACGAGATCCGATCCCGCTTGCTCGCAGACGTTCCCACCCTCGCATCCTGAAACGCACCTGAACCCTCGAAAGGACCGCTTCCGTGAAAAACGCCTCACTCCGGCGCCACCTATTGGGCGCCATCGTCCTCGCAGCTACCTCGGCTGTTCTCCTCAGCGGCTGTACGGGCACCGCGGAGGTTCCCATTGCCTCACGAGCACCTTCGACGCTGAAGGGCCAGGTGTCGTTTTGGCACTTCTTCTCCGGTCGGGAGGCCGGCGTCATCCAATCGACGGTCGACGATTTTATGAAAGCCAACCCCGGCGTGAAGGTCGATGTGCACCCCGGTCAAGACGATGAAAAGCTGCAGAAGGCGATCTCCGCCGGCAATACGGTCGACCTCGGAATGTCGTACTCGACAGACATCGTGGGCAGCTTCTGCACCAGCGGCGCATTCCGTGACCTCACACCATTTATCAAGCGCGACAACGTGGACCTCACCAACCTGACGCCGATTGTAAAGAGCTACACCGAGTTCAAGGGAGTGCGCTGCGCGATGCCGGTTCTCACCGACGACTACGCGCTCTACTACAACACCGACCTCCTCACCGCCGCTGGCATCGACTCTCCCCCGAAGACGCTCACCGAGCTGGAGGACGACGCACTCAAACTCACCACCTACAACCCCGACGGTTCGATCAAGACCCTCGGTTTCAACCCGCTCATGGGCTTCTACGAGAACGCGGCAGCTCATTACGGCCCCTCCGCGGGTGCAAAGTGGCTGAACGCGGACGGCTCCTCCGCCATCGGGTCGGATTCCGGATGGCCGGAGCTCATCACCTGGCAGACGAACTTCGTGAAGAAGATCGGCTACGCAAAGCTGCAGAAGTTCTCCGCCGGGCTGGGCCAGGAGTTCGAAGCGGACAACGCCTTCCAGAAAGGCAAAATCGCGATGAACCTCGACGGCGAGTACCGCACGGCCTTCCTGGCCGACCAGGCGCCCGGCCTGAAATACGCGACCGCGCCGTTCCCCACCGCCGACAGCCACACGGACCTGTACGGTGCCGGTTACATCACTGGCAACATCGCTGGCATCTCCAAGGGCTCACAGAACCCGGAGCTGGCCTGGGCACTGCTGAAGTACCTGACGACAGACACCGGTGCGCTCGTGAAGATGGCGAACGGCCTCAAGAACGTGCCCTCGACTGCTGACGCCCTGAAGTCACCGAAGCTCGAGATCAGCAGCCAGTACAAGACGTTCGTGGATGTTGCGAGCAACCCGCACTCGGCCACGACTCCGCCGAGCCCGATCGGCGCTGGATACCAGCAGACGTTTGAGCAGTTCTGGGACAAGTACCAGAAGAGTGGAGGCGACCTGGCCGCGGGCCTGAAGAGCGTGGACAAGCAGATCAACGACTCGCTCGCGCTGGTCAACGGTCCGTGACCACCGCATCCATCAGCCCAGGGCGGACCGCGGTCGCATCTCGCCCTGGCCGGCGGCGCGCCCAGCTGGGTCGACGGCTCGTGATCGGCGGGATGCTGGCGCCGGCCGTTCTCGGTCTTGCCCTGTTTTTCGTGTACCCGCTGTTGGCATCCATCTACTACAGCTTTACGCGGTACAACCTCGTCTCCGATCCGCAATGGATCGGCCTGCGCAACTACCAGTACCTCTTCGCCGACGACCCGAACGTCTGGCAGGCGGCCGGCAATACGCTGTGGTTCGTAGCTGTCATGGTTCCGGTCAAGCTCGTGTTCGCCTTCGCCATCGCGGGACTGCTGACGCGGGCAAAGACCGCGACCGGCCTTTGGCGCACGCTGTATTACCTGCCGGCCCTCGTGCCGCCCGTCGCGTCAGTCGTCACGTTCGTCTTTCTCTTCAACCCGGGGACGGGGCCGGTAAATCTCATCCTCAAGGCGTTCGGCATTGACGGCCCGCTCTGGTTTAACGACCCTGCCCTGGCGAAGCCCTCGCTGCTGCTGCTCGGCATCTGGGTGACCGGCGACGTGATGATTATTTTCCTCGCCGGACTGCTCGACGTGCCAAGGGACCTGTATGAGGCGTCGGGGCTGGACGGGGCGAATGGCGTGCAGAAGCTCTGGTACATCACCCTTCCGACCATCGTGCCCGTGTTGCTGTTCTCGCTGGTGACCGGCATCATCGCGGCTTTGCAGTTCTTTACCGAGGCGTCCGTCGCGTCGAGCGTTGCGTCGGGAAAAGTGAGCATCGGCGAGGGCGCGGGTGCCGGGTTCGGTTATCCGGAGAATTCGCTGCTCACCTACACGCAGTGGCTCTATATCCGCGGGTTCAGCAACTACCAACTGGGCTATGCATCCGCTCTCGCGGTTCTGTTGTTCGTGGTCGCTGCGGTGTTCCTCACCCTGCTCTTGCGCCGCTTCTCAGCGTTCACTCCGGATGAGGCCACCAGATGACCGCCGTCGGGACCCGGTCCGCCCTGCGCTCAACCCGGCCCCGTCATTTCGGGCGGGTGCTCAACTGGATCGGCCAGCACGTGGTGCTAAGCGGGCTGGCCGTGCTGTTCCTGGCGCCGGTCGTGTTTGTCTTCCTCACGTCGATGATGACGAGCAACCAAACGCTGACGGCCACCATCTGGCCGGATCCATGGACCTGGGACAACTACGTGCGCGCGTTCACCCAGGTGCCGCTCGTGCGGTGGTTCGCGAACTCCGCAACCTACGCGGTACTCGCAACGGCATTCATGCTGGCGTCGTCGATACCGGCGGCGTACGTGCTCGCGCGAATAAGGTTTCGCGGGGCCAACATCCTGTTCACGGCCATCATCATTGCCATGTTGTTGCCGCCGCAGGTGACGGCGGTGCCGATCTACGTCATGTGGTCGAAGCTGGGGATGACCGGCACGCTGTTGCCACTCATCCTCCCGAACCTGCTTGGCGACGCCTTCTCCATCTTCCTGTTGCGCCAGTTCTTCCTGACGATTCCGAGCGAGTACGCGGATGCGGCGCGCATTGACGGAAACGGCGAATGGGGCGTTCTCGCGCGCGTCATCATCCCGATGGCGAAGCCGGGCATCGCTGCAACCGCAATCTTCATGTTCTTCAACTCGTGGAACGACTACTACGGGCCGCTGCTCTACACCTCGGAGAACGAACAGTGGTGGCCCGTCGCAATCGGCCTCGCGAGTTTCCGAAGTTCGCATGGCGGTGACTGGGGCATCACCATGGCCATCACGATGCTGGTGATGGTGCCCGTGGTGATTATCTTCTTCTTCGCGCAACGTACATTCGTCGAGGGCATTGCCCTGACCGGAGTCAAAGGTTAGCCATGAAACTCGCCATAATCGGGGGCGGATCCACCTACACCCCGGAGCTCATTGACGGCTTCGCGCGCCTGCGCGACCTGTTGCCGGTCGAGGAGGTCTGGCTCGTCGACCCGAACCAGGAGCGACTCGACCTCGTGGCAGGAATCTCTCGGCGGATGCTCTCCCACGCGGGACACCCGGCGCGGGTCTGTGCGACAACGGATGTCGTCGCCGGCGTGGCCGACGCCGATGTCGTGCTGTTCCAACTGCGGATCGGCGGACAGGATGCGCGCCGCGGGGACGAGACCTGGCCGCACGAGGTCGGCTGTATCGGCCAGGAGACCACCGGTCCCGGCGGATTCGCCAAGGCCCTGCGCACCGTCCCGGTGGTGCTCGAGCTCGGTGAGCTCGTGCGTCGGCACGCCAAACCGGATGCCTGGATCGTCGACTTCACCAACCCGGTCGGGATTGTGACCCGCGCACTCCTGCAGGCCGGCCACCGTGCTGTGGGCCTGTGCAATGTCGCGATCGGATTCCAGCGTCGCTTCGCGACCATGCTCGGTGTGGACTACAACCGCATCCAGCTGGGACACGTCGGCCTCAACCATCTCACCTGGGAGCACAGCGTGCTGCTGGATGGCACGGATGTGCTTCCCGAACTCTTCGCGACCCGTCTGCCGGAGCTCGCCGAGGAAGTGGATCTTCCCCAGCAGCTGTTGTCGCTCCTCCGCGTCGTGCCGTCCTATTACCTCGAGTACTACTACACGCACGACCGCGTGCTCGAGCGGCAGTTGCGCTCCCCCACTCGCGCCGACGAGGTGCAGGACCTCGAGCGCGCGCTGTTGGTGAAGTATGCGGACGAGTCCGTGGTGGAGAAGCCCGAGGAACTCGCCAGGCGAGGCGGGGCGTTCTACTCCGAGGCGGCCGTCGACCTGCTCGCGTCGCTCACCGCCGATCGCGGTGACATCCAGGTGGTGAACCTGCGCAACAACGGCAGCCTGCCGTTTCTGCCGGATGACCACGTGATTGAAGTGCCCGCCCGGGTGACCTCGGCTGGCGTCATCGCCGAGCCGATCGAGGCGCTGCCGGAGGACCAGCGTGGCCTGATCAGCGCTGTCGCCGGTTACGAGCGCCTCGCCCTGGACGCCGCCATCAATGGTGGACGCGATCGTGTCGTTCGGGCGATGCAGGCCCACCCGCTGGTTCTGCAGTTCGAGCGCGCAGAGAAACTCACCGACCTGCTTCTCGCACACAACCGGGAGCACCTCGCGTGGGCGAAGTAGACGGCGGCGTGATTGTCGCTGTCGACGGCGGCGGCTCAAAGACGGATGCGGTGGCCATGGACCGCAGCGGGCTCATCGTCGGCCGCGCCTCGGCGTCGACCTCGAGCCCGCACTATGTCGGTGTGGAGGCCGCGGTTGCGGTGATCGACGACCTGGTTCGAGAAATCACCGGAGGGCGCAGCGTCGTGCAGGCGAACGTATACCTGTCCGGGCTCGACCTGCCGATCGAAGTGGACACGTTCGCCCAGCGCCTGCAGGGCGTCGAATGGGCATCGGCGACGACCGTCGTTGAGAACGACCTCTTCGCGTTACTGCGCTCGGGGACATCTGCAACCGACGCGGTGGCCGTGATCTGCGGGACGGGGGTGAACGCTATCGGCCGCCGGTCAGACGGCGCGGTTGCGCGATTCGCGGCGCTCGGCAACATCTCCGGCGACTGGGGCGGCGGTGCAGGCATTGGGGAACAGGCGCTGTGGTTTGCCGCGCGGGACTGGGACCGCCGCGGCGATCACACGAGTCTCACGCAGCTGGTGCCGGAGGCGCTCGGATTCGCATCGATCGAGGAAGTCATCCATGCCGTCCATCTCGGCCCGCTGAAGTACGCGTCGCTCGCGCGACTGGCGCCGGTTGTGTCCGCCGCGGCCGACGCCGGCGACGAGATCGCGGGGCGGCTCATCGACCGGCAGGCGGAGGAGATCGCGGTGATGGCCGCATCCTGCATTCTCCGCCTCGGGCTGGAGGGCAAGCCCGTCCCGGTAGTCGTCGGCGGCGGCGTGCTGCGCGATCCCAACCCGCGGATGCTCGCGGGAATCCAGTCGACCCTCGCCACCCGTGCGCCCGGCGCCACCATGCACCACGTCCTGGCTCCGCCTATTCTCGGGGCCGCCTTGCTGGCCCTGGAGAGCGCTGGAGCCTCCCCCGCTGCGCTTGAGCGGGCCAGGGGCCAACTCGATACGTGACGACCTTCACCGGGCGAACCGGCTACTGCTTGATCGTGGGCCGTGCGGCCGCAGCCGCGGCGGCCGCCTTGGGATTCTGGATGCCGATGGCAGATACGACGCCGCCAATGATCAGCAATGCTGCCGTGACGAGAATGACGCGGTAGAAGCCGTCCACGTCCAGCGTCTGGCCGATGATGAGCCCGATGAATGCGATTGCGATGAGCCCGGCGACGCGGGCGACCGCGTTGTTGATGGCCGACCCGATGCCCGATTGCTGCTCCGAGATGGCACCGAGAATGGCGGAAGTGAGCGGCGCCACCGTGGCAGAGAGCCCGAGGCCGAACAGGATTACTCCGGGGAAGAGCATGTACCAGTACGACACCTGATCGATGCGCTGCGTCGCCGCGAGCATGAGCAGGAAGCCTGCGCCCGCCGCGATCGGACCAAAGCCCATGAACCAGCGCGCACCGTACTTGCCGGACAGGGTGCCAAACCACGATGACAACCCGATGATCAACAGGCTGAGCGGCAGTGTTGAGAGCGCGGCGAACGTCGCCGACCAGTGCGCCACCTGCTGCAGGAACACGACGATGATGAAGCTGCCGAGCGACAACGCCGCGTAGATGAAGGCCGTGGCCACATTCCCCACGCCGAAGTTGCGAACCGCGAACAGGTTCAGGGGCATGAGTGGATGCTTCGCTACATTCTGCCGCCACAGGAAACCGGCGAAGCACACGATGCCGACGATGAAGGGCACCAGGATGACCGGACTGCCCCAGCCGAAGTGCGACTGCTCGATCAGCGCGTACACCGTTCCGCCGAGGCCGACCACACAGAGAACGGCGCCCAGGAAGTCGATTCGCACGCCCGGATCCCGAACGTCCCTGTGGCGCAGGAGAACGAGAAGGTACAGCGTCGCGGCGATGGGAAAGACGTTGATCACAAAGACCCACTGCCAGCCGATGGAATCGATGATCATGCCGCCGAGGACGGGTCCGGCGAGGAAGGCGATGGTCGTGCCTGCCGTCCACTGGCCGATCGCCTTCGCCCGGGCGATTCCACTGAATGTCGAGGTGATCAGCGCCAGCGAACTCGGAACGAGCAGGGCGCCCGCAACACCCTGCAGCGCGCGCGCGACGATAAGGACTCCCGGGTTGGGCGCGATCGCGCAGAGCAGCGATGTGACGCCAAAGCCGATCAGGCCAATCCGCAAGATCACGATGCGCCCGAGCACGTCCGACAGTGACCCGGCGAGAAGTATGAGCGACCCCAGCGTGATGAGGTAGGCGTCGACCACCCACTGCTGGGTTACCAGCCCGCCACCGAGGTCCTTCGCGATGGCTGGCAACGCGACGTTGATGATGCTGCCGTCGAGAAACGAAACGAAGGAAGCGAGGATCGCGATCCAGATCACAAGGCGCTGGTCTCGTGTCAGGGCGATGATTTCCTTCGTTTTTTCTGCCACCTGCCCAGTAAACACCCAGCGGGCGTCAGGCGGCAGAAATCGCTCCTCGCACGACCTCGAGCAGGTCGTCGCGGTCGAGGATGCGGAAGTGCCCGGTGACCGGCAGCTCGATGTTGGTTGCGCCATCCAACGCGCTGCCATTCGGGATGATCGGGTCCCACGCGCTGTAAACGGAGGTGATGCGGGAGTTGATCTCGGCGTTTTCCGCCAGGGTCACGATGGTGTCGTGGGTGGGCACGAACTCCCTTAGCGGCCGCACGGCGCGCAGCAGGTGGGCGTAGGCCGAGCCGCCGAAGGGAGAGTTGATGGCGACCATGGTGTCTATCCGCGCCGCGCCCTCATCCGTCAGCATCAGCGCCTTGCCGATGAGGCCACCCTTGCTGTGCCCGACGATCGCAATCCGGGTGAGGTCCTGCTCGACGATGTACCGCCGCGCGAGTTCCGTCATCTCCGTGATGGGGAGCAGGTTGTGGCCGAACGTGGGTACGACGTGAACCGGATGCCCCAGCTCGTGCAGGTGCCGGGCGACCGGTTCCAGAAAGTGCCAGGTCTCGTATACGCCGGGCAACACGAGCACCGGTCGACGATCGCCGCCGAGGTAGCTGTGCGGATCGTGCCTGTCCCGCAGGATCGACACCCTCAGCCGATAAGCCCAGCCGTAGTCGAACCAGCGCGAACTCACCTGGCGCTGGAACCAGTTCATGCCGCGTGCACCGCGATCCGCTCGGCGACCAGTTTCGGGTCGGTGTACATCACGATGTGCGGGCCTTTCACCGTGATCAGCGTCGAGTCGGGGATCAGCGACGAGACGCGACTCGTCCATGCCTCGGGGCTGACGCCGTCTTTGTCGCCGCGCAGCACGAGTGTCCTGGCGGCCAGCTCCGGAAGGCGGTGTTCCATGTGGTCGTTGAAGAGGTGCGGGAGCTGGCGAAAAAAGTACGGGACGCCGCAGCGGAACATGTAGTCGGTGAACACCACGAGGTTCGCACGCAGGTTCTCTGCCGCGAAGTCCCGGATCAGGCGTCCAGCTGCACGCGGGAAGGTGCGGGCTTCCGGGTCCATGGTCGGCGCGATGAGCACCACCCTGTCGGTCGTCTGGGGAGCGTCAACGGCGAGGCGCGAAACCACCTGGGTGCCCATCGAGTGGCCGACGAGCACAGGGTTCGGGATGCCGCGGTCGGCAAGAAACGCCCCGAGCGTCGCCGCGTGGTCGGCAATGGTCACGTCGCGGTGCGGGTCCGGCGCGGAACCGTAGCCGGGCAGGTCGACCAACCAGACCTGGCCGAGCTTCGCGAGTTCGGCTGCCAGCGGATGGAAGTACCGGGATGACACCCCGATGCCGTGAACCAGCACAAAGTTTCGGGCGTCTGCTGGCAGCGCCGCGTCGGCCGGAAACCGCTTGATGACGACGGCGAGCCCCGAGTAAAGCGGTCGGCTGGTGTGGAACTCGCGGTCGCCGAACCGGCCGGTCGGAAAGCTGGACTCATCCCGGTTCTGCGATTCATTTCCGGTTCGGGCCACCCTGTCACTGTACGCGCGACACAACCGCCAGAATGTATGCATGACGGAACAAATCGGCCAGAACTGGGCAGGCAACCACACCTACGGCGCAGCATCGCTGCTGCGTCCGAAAACCGCCGCAGAGGTGCAGGACATCATCGCGCGGGGTACCAGGGTGCGCGCCCTCGGATCGCGCCACTCGTTCAGCGACCTGGCCGACACGAGCGGCGACTTGGTCTCGCTCGAGGACTTCGACCCGGCGCTGGAGATCGACGAGGATGCACGCACCGCATCCTTCGCACCGGGCCTGCGCTATGGCGACCTCGGAACGCTGCTGCAGGCGAAGGGCTGGGCGATCCACAACCTCGCTTCGCTCCCCCACATCTCGATCGCCGGCGCGGTCGCGACCGGCACCCACGGCTCCGGTGATCGCAACGGCAACCTTGCAACGGCCGTCGCCGCGCTCGAATTCGTTGACGGGACCGGCGAGCTCGTGAGCCTCCGGCGCGGCGACGCCGAGTTCGATGCCGCAGTCGTTTCGCTCGGAGCGCTTGGCATCGTCACGCGTATGACCCTGGACATCCAGCCCACCTTCTCGGTGCGGCAGGACACGTATGCGGGCCTGCAGTGGGACGCGCTGCTCGCCAACTTCGACGCGATCACCTCCAGCGCCTACTCGGTCAGTGTGTTCACCAGCTGGATCGGGGACGCGGTGGGTTCCGTGTGGCTCAAGAGCCGCATGGACCAGCCCGCGCCGCCGGCCGCGCTGTACGGGGCGACGATCCTGGCGGAGGACCGCCACATGATCACGGAGATGGAACCGACAAACACGACGCCGCAGGGCGGGCTTCCCGGGCCCTGGAACGATCGGCTCGCACATTTCAAGCTCGAGTTCACGCCGTCGAACGGTGACGAGCTGCAGAGCGAGTTTCTGGTTCCGCGAGCGCGCGCGCTCGAAGCGGTCGAGGCCGTACGGGAGTTGGGCGAGTCCATCGCGCCCATCCTGCACATCACCGAGTTGCGCACGATGTCGGCCGACTCGCTGTGGCTCAGCGGAGCGTATGAAACGGACGCGCTGGGCATCCATTTCACCTGGAAGAAGCTGCCCGACCAGGTCGCCCCCGTTCTGGCGCAGATCGAGGATCGCCTCCTGCCACTCGGTGCTCGGCCGCACTGGGGCAAGGTCTTCCGGGCCGGCGTCGACAAGATCGCACCGCTCTACCCCCGCTTCGAGGAGTTTCTCGAGGTGGCGCGTCGGCGCGATCCGAAGGGCCTCTTCCGCAACGCGTACCTGGAGCGGACCCTCGGGCTGTAAGCCGCGGTCAGGACAGTCGCTGCGCCAACCCCATGGCGTCATAGGGCGCGCGCACCTTCACGTCGTTGTCGAAGTAGCAGAACTCGTCGCCGTTCTTCAGCCAGCCGCGGATATCGGCCGCCCAGCGGTCCAGCCCCTCGTCGGTGTACCCGCTTGTGTACAACTCGTCTGCGCCGTGCAGTCGCAGGTACATGAAGTCGCTGGTCTGCTCCCGCATCGCCGGCCACTTGCCGGCGGTGTCCGCGACGACCAAGGCCACGTTGTGCTGCCTGAGCGTCGCCACCGCCTCCGGCGTCTCGAACGAGGGATGCCGCACCTCCAGCGCGTGCCGCAACGGCGCATCCGGCGCGGGTTCGAACCAGGTTTTGCCGTCGAGGCGCGCGTCATGCTCGACGGCCAGCGCGCGGGCTGCCGCCGTTGTTCGCGGCAGCTGCTCGAGGAACTCGGTGAGAAGCGGCGGACGAAAGAAGTGCCGCGGCGGCAGCTGCCACAGGATGGGCCCGAGCTTCGCACCCAGCGCGAGAACGCCGGATGCGAAGAAATTGGCCAGCGGGACGCGCACGTCCCGCAGCGCCTTCAGGTGCGTCACGTACCGCGGCCCCTTCACAGAGAAGACGAAGTTGTCGGGCGTCGTGTCATGCCATGCGCGCCAGCTCGACGGCCGCTGCAGCGAGTAGAACGACCCGTTGATCTCGATGGAGTTGAGCCGGGACGATGCGTATTCCAGTTCGGCGCGCTGAGGCAGCCCCTTCGGATAGAAGTCACCCCGCCAGGGCTTGTAGCGCCAGCCGGAGATGCCGATGTACGCGGAGCCTGCCATGGTTCCATGGTCGCCGACCGGGTGTGACCAGTCGAGGCGTTGACAGGCTAGAACGTGAGGCCCGCGTCGGTCGCCTCCGCACACACCGGGGCTGGCGCGTCCGACGAATTGATCGAGCCAGCGAATCCGCACGCGCTCAGCAGGTAGCTGAGCGCCTCGTCGGCCGACAGGATGCTCGCCGAAACAACCTCGGGATGAGCGCGCAGCGCTGCCTCCCATTCCGCCATCGTCGAGCAGCTCTCCACGGTCAGCGCCAGGTCAGTCGAGACAAGAACCTCCAGGCCGGGCTGTTTCGCGATGGGTGGTGTACTCGCGATCGCCGATTCGCACCGGGACGAAATCGACGGTGCGCTCGATGGCGCGACCGGAGGTGCCGGTGACGGCGCGAGCGGGGGCGACGCGGGGGCAAGCGGCGGCGCCCCAGTACATCCCGACAGCGCGAACGCCAGCAGGATCGCAACCGGAGCCCAGCCTCTCACGCTTCAATTCTACCGGCGGACCGTGCGGATCAGTCCCCAACAAAGTGCCGAAACGAGGTCAGTTGCCGACCGCCGTCACGCGCACCACCGCGACACCCTGCTCGTCCGACTCCGCGAGGTCGATCGTGGCGCTGATGCCCCAGTCGTGGTCGCCCTCGGGATCGGCAAAGATCTGGCGCGCAGTCCAGTTGCGGGGCGACTCCGTGAGAATCAGCATCGCCGAGCTGCGAGCATCCGCATCAGTACCGATTGAGTCGTGGTCGGCGAAGTATGGGTCGAGGGCGTCGGCCCAGGCGTCGGCGTTGAAACCGGATGCCGCATCCAGCTCGCCCAGTTCTTCGTAGTTCTCCAGTGCCGCCAGCTGCACCCGCCGGAACAGTTCGTTGCGCACCAGCACCCGGAACGCCCGCGCGTTCGTGGTGACGCCGGGCGGTGCCGGCGGCAGCACCGGCACGCCGTCGACGACCGCGGCCGGGTTGACCAGCTCCTCCCACTCGTCGAGCAGGCTGGAGTCGACCTGCCGCACGAGTTCGCCCAGCCACTCGATGATGTCGAGCAGGTCATCGGTCTTGGCCTCGTCCGGGATCGTCTGTCGCGCGGCTCGGAAAGCGTCCGAGAGGTACCGCAGCACCAACCCCTCGCTGCGGGCCAGCTTGTAGTAGTTCACGTAGTCACCGAAAGTCATGGCCCGCTCGTACATGTCTCGCACGACCGATTTCGGCCTGACCTCGAAGTCGGCAATCCAGGCCTGGGAGGCGCTGTAGGTCGTGAATGCTTCATCCAGCAGTTCCTTCAGCGGCTGCGGATGCGTCACGCTCTCGAGCAGCTCCATCCGCTGGTCGTACTCGATCCCCTCCGCCTTCATCGCGGCAACGGCCTCGCCGCGTGCCAGGAACTGCTGCTGGGAGGTGACCGGACGCGGGTCGTCCAGCGTCGCCTCGAGCACAGAGATCATGTCGAGCGCGTACGGACCCGGGCCGGCGCTGACCGAGGGGTCGGGGTCGAGCAGCTCGAAAACGGCCAGCGCGAACGGCGACAGCGGCTGGTTCAGCGCAAAATTCGGCTGGAGGTCGACGGTCAGCCGGATTTCGATCCGGGTATCGAACGATTCATACTCACCGTCGGGCGACACGGATGCGGCTACCTCCCGCTGCTCCACGACACCGGCCGTGCGCAGGGTGCGGTAGATCCCGAGCGCGCGGCGGGCGTGTGCGAGTTGCCGGTGCCAGGGTTCGTGGTTGTCGAAAACCAGCGAGCGCACGTTCTCGAACGCGTCGCCGCCCCGCCCGATCACGTTGATGAGCATCGCGGAGGTGATCTGCATGCTCGAGGTCAACAGTTCCGGTTCGGCGTTGACGAGCCGCTGGAAGCTCGGTTCACCCCAGGAGACGAAACCGTCCGGGGCTTTCTTGCGCACCACCCGCTTGAGCTTCTTCGGGTCATCGCCCGCCCGCGCCACCAGTCGCGCGTTCTCGGTCTCGTGTTCGGGTGCCTGCACCACGACAGTGCCGGCGGTGTCGTAGCCCGCCCGGCCGGCGCGACCGGCGATCTGGTGGAACTCGCGCGCGCTCAGCTGCCGCATCTTCGTGCCGTCGAACTTGGTAAGCGCGGTCAGCAGCACGGTGCGGATCGGCACGTTGATGCCGACGCCGAGCGTGTCGGTTCCGCAGATCACCCGAAGCAGCCCGGTTTGGGCGAGCTGTTCAACGAGCCTGCGGTACTTGGGAAGCATCCCCGCGTGGTGAACTCCGATACCGGCGCGAATGAGCCGCGACAGCGTCTTGCCAAAACTCGTGGTGAAGCGAAAGCCACCGATCACCTCGGCGATCTGGTCACGCTGCTCGCGGGTCGCGATCTTCGCACTCGTGAGCGCCTGCGCGCGCTCGAGGGCGGCCGCCTGCGAGAAATGGACGATATAGATCGGAGCCTGGCCGGTCGACAGCAACTCCTCGACCGTCTCGTGCACCGGCGTGGTCTCGTAGTAGTAATGCAGCGGCACGGGGCGTTCGACGCCGGTGACGCTCGCCGCTTCGCGCCCGGTGCGGCGCGTCAGGTCTTCGCGAATCCAGGTCACGTCGCCGAGGGTCGCTGACATCAGTAGAAACTGCACCCCGGGCAGCAGCAGCAGCGGCACCTGCCAGGCCCAGCCGCGATCGGGATCGGAGTAGAAGTGGAACTCGTCCATCACGACCTGCTGAACGTCGGCATCCGCACCCTCGCGCAGCGCGAGGTTGGCGAGGATCTCGGCCGTGCAGCAGATGATCGGCGCGTCGGCATTCACCGATGAGTCGCCGGTCACCATGCCAACGTTTGCTGCGCCGAAGACGTCGACCAGCTGGAAGAACTTCTCGGACACGAGCGCCTTGATCGGCGCCGTGTAGTAGCTTCGCTGCCCCTGCGCGAGGGCAGTGAAATGCGCCCCAACGGCCACAAGCGATTTGCCCGTGCCCGTGGGCGTGGAGAGGATCAGGTGGTTGCCGGAGACGATCTCGATGATCGCTTCATCCTGCGCGGGGTAGAGCGGGGTTCCGCGGTCGGCGGCCCAGGTCGCGAAGGCGTCGTATGCGGCATCCGGGTCCCATGGATGGGGCGCGAGCGACAGCAGGTCAGCCACGCGGCTCCACGTTCCCCCACGCGGCGAACACGTAGTCCCAGAACCCGGCAACATCGAGGCGCATCGGGACCAGCGCGTTCGGCGCATCCGAGTGAAAATCGACGACCGTCATTCCCGCGGTGAACTCGCCCGCCAGTTCGATCTCCACCCGCGCGGGCTTCGACGTGAACAGCTCCGGCCGCGCAACGAAGGCGACGGCGCACACGTCGTGCAGGGCCTGCCCGTCCCACTGGTCGTCGAGCGGGTTCTTCCAGAAGGTCGCAAGCGGCTCGACGAGGTCGGTGCCGAGCGGTCCGAGAGCCTTCATGCGCTCGCCCACCGCATCCGTGACGATCGCCTGCAGCGTGAGGTCGAGGCCGATCATCGTCACGGTCCAGCCCGCCGCAAATACCTCGGCGGCTGCCTCGGGGTCGGCGAAGATGTTGAACTCGGCCGCGGGCGTCGCGTTGCCGCGCGTGTAGGAGCCGCCCATGATCGTGAAGGATGCGACCCACTCGGTCAACCGAGGCTCCTGACGCAGAGCGAGCGCAATGTTGGTGAGCGGACCGGTCGCAACCAGGTGGATCTGGCCCGGGGCATCCCGAATCGTGTCGATCAGAAAATCGATGGCCGAGCGTGCCTCGATGGCCAGCGTCGCCTCAGCCAGGACGACGTCGCCGAGCCCTGATGCCCCGTGCACGTGCTCGGCGGTCTCCGCCGCACGGCTCAGCGGCTGGTCGGCGCCGGCGGCCACCGGCACGCCGTCGATCTGGAAGTACTCACGCAGCTGCAGCGCGTTGCGCGTGGTTCCGTCGAGCCCGACGTTGCCGCCCACCGTCGTGATGCCGACCAGCTCGAGGTCGGGGTCGCCGGCGGCGAGGAGGATCGCGAGGGCGTCATCGAGACCCGGGTCGCAGTCGAGCAGGAGTTTTCGGACGGGGGCGGCACTGGTCATGCCATAACGGTGCCACATCCGCGGCGCTCCGCGAGTCACCGTAGACTTTCCGTGCCCATGAGCGACAGCATCCCCTCCGAACACGGCCCGTCAGGGATTGACCCGACGGAGCTCGAAATTGCCCTTCGAGTGCTCGCCGACGCCGCCGAGCTCGACGAGGAGCATCCGGACTTCATCACCGTTCGACGGGCGACCGCGCGGATGTTCAAGGCCGTCAAGAAGACACGACGACTCGAGAAGCGGGCGGAAATCGCGGACGCCGACCGCGACGTGATCGAGGCGACCGCGACCGGAGCGCCCGACCGCATCGACGACGAGACCCGCGGCATCCCCCTCGCCACGCGCGCGGAGGCGCCGGTCGCCGGCACTCTGCTGAAGTCGCGTGCCTGCTATATCTGCAAGAACCACTACACGCAGGTCGACGCGTTCTACCACCAGCTCTGTCCGGACTGCGCGGCCATGAGCCACGAAAAGCGCGACCAGCGCACCGACCTCACCGGCAAGCGCGCGCTGCTCACCGGCGGACGCGCGAAGATCGGCATGTACATTGCGCTCCGGCTGTTGCGGGATGGCGCACACACGACGATCACAACGCGCTTTCCCCGGGATGCGGTGCGCAGGTTCTCGTCGCTGCCCGACTCCGCGGACTGGCTGCACCGTCTTCGCGTGGTCGGCATCGACCTGCGGGACCCCGCACAGGTCATCGGCCTTGCGGATGCCGTCGCCGCGGCGGGACCTCTCGACATCCTGATCAATAACGCCGCCCAGACCGTGCGGCGGTCCCCCGGCGCATACGCCCCGCTTGCTGAGGCCGAGCTGGCCCCGCTTCCGGACGGGCCCCTGCCCGAGCTGCTCACCTTCGGTCACACGAACGACGCGCACCCGCAGGCTCTCGCGGCCTCGGTCGCCGCGCATCCGCTGCTGTCGCTGGCCGGGGACGCCGAGGCGCGCACCGCGGAGGCTCTCGCCGCAGCCGCGATGGCGGCGGGCTCGTCATCCCTGGAGCGTCTGGCCGCCGGTACCGCGATCGACGCCGGCGGCCTGGTGCCCGACGAGCACCACGTCAACAGCTGGACCCAGCACGTACAGCAGGTCGACCCGCTCGAGATGCTCGAGGTGCAACTCGCCAACACGACCGCGCCGTTCCTGCTCATCAGCCGGCTGCGGCCCGCGATGGCCGCGTCCCCGGCCCGCCGCAAATACGTGGTGAACGTGTCCGCCATGGAGGGCCAGTTCGGGCGCCGGTACAAGGGTCCGGGGCATCCGCACACCAATATGGCGAAGGCCGCGCTCAACATGCTCACGCGCACGAGTGCGGGCGAGATGCTGGAGACCGACGGCATCCTGATGACCAGCGTCGACACCGGCTGGATCACCGACGAGCGCCCGCATCCGACCAAGGTGCGCCTGGCCGAAGAGGGCTTCCACGCGCCACTGGACCTGGTGGACGGCGCCGCCCGCGTCTACGACCCCATCGTTCAGGGCGAGGCGGGCATCGATCTGTTCGGTGTGTTTCTCAAGGACTACACGCGCGCCGACTGGTAGCGAGGGCTGCGGTGTGGGGCTGCGGCCCGGGTGTGGCGGTGCGCGTGTCGCGGCCCGGGCATCGCGGGCTGGGTGTCGCGGTGTGGGTGTCGCGCCCCGGCGCCGCGGCCCGGCCGTCGCAAACGACGGCACCGCTGGATGCCTCCCGGCGATTCCCGCCCGCCACGTCGGCGTGTCCGGCTGGTTGCAGTCGTTGACGACATCCACAAGCCGGACACACGCGCGCCGACTGGTAGCGAGCGCTGGGGTTCCTGACGCGGCCCCGGGCGTCGCGGTCTTGCCGTCGCGGTCCTGCCGTCGCGGCCTGGGCGTCGCGGTCCGTCCGTCGCAAACGACGGCACCGCAGGGTGCCTCCCGGCGATTCCCGCCCGTCGCTCCGGTGTGTCCGGCTGGTTGCCGTCGTTGACGACATTCATAAGCCGGTGAAGCGCGCACCGACCGGTAGCGAGCGCTGGGGTTCTGGCGCCGCGACCCCGGTGTCGCGGCCCGGGCGCTACGGCCCGGACGTCGCGGCCCCGCGGTCGCGGTGCGGGCGTCTCGGTGCCGCCGTCGCAAACGACGGCACTGCAGGGCGCCTCCCGGCGATTCCCACCCGTCGCTCCGGTGTGTCCGGCTGGTTGCCGTCGTTGACGACATTCATAAGCCGGTGAAGCGCGCACCGACCGGTAGCGAGCGCCGGGCTTCCTGGCCCCGGGCGTCGCGGTCTTGCCGTCGCGGCCTTGCCGTCGCGGCCTGGACGTCGCGGCTTGGCGGTCTCGCCCCGGCCGTCGCAAACGACGGCACCGCAGGATGCCTCCCGGCGATTCCCACCCGCCGCGTCCGCGTGTCCGGCTGGATGCCGTCGTTGACGACATCCACAAGCCGGTGAACCGATCCAGCGCCGGCTACGAATAGTGAATCCGATTTCGGCGTCATAGTTCGGCAGGTTCACCGTCTCTTCGATTAGGCAGCCAGTGTCGAAGGGACCTGAGACCCATGAACGCCATAACCCACCCGCCGACGGCGCAACCGCCGACCGCTCAGCCGCCGACCGCGACGATCGCCGAGATCGAGGCGCACCTGCTCGCGCGGGTCGCAGCCGGCGACCGCGCCGCTTTCGCCGAGTTGTACGACCGGATGATGCCCCGCGTTCTGGGCATCGTCATCCGTGTGCTCCGCGACGTCGCACAGTCGGAGGAGGTTGCACAGGACGTCCTGCTGGAGATCTGGCAGCTCGCCGGTCGTTTCGATCCCGAGCGGGGATCGGCCGCGGGGTGGATGCTGCGCAAAGCCCACAGTCGGGCGATCGACCGGGTTCGGTCGGCGCAGTCGAGCTTCGAGCGTGACTCGCGCATCGGCATCCGTGACCTCAACGAGCACCAGGATGCCGTCGAAGACATCGTGGAGACAAGGATCGAGAGCGAACGCGTGGTGCGCGCGCTTGCCGTACTTCCGCAGGCACAGCGCGAGGCAGTTACGCTTGCTCACCTGAACGGCTATTCGCACCGCGAAGTGGCGGAGTTGTTACACATCCCGGTTGGTACGGTGAAGACTCGCATCCACGCTGGAATCGGCCGCCTTCGAGCGGAGCTCAGCATCGCCTGACCCCCTCAGAAAACGCGCAGCAAAAACGTGGTACGAGTTAGCGGCAGTTGTGGGCTAGGCTTATAGGTGAGTCACTGCGTGCTTTTGCGCCGTGATCGAGAGGCTCCGGTATTCGGGACCGACCGAATGCATTAGAAGGAGTCAACATGGCAACTGGAACTGTCAAGTGGTTTAACGCCGAAAAGGGTTTTGGATTCATTTCCCCCGAAGACGGCAGCCCCGACGTGTTCGCCCACTACTCGGCAATCGCCACGAGTGGGTACAAGTCTCTGGATGAGAACCAGAAGGTAGAGTTCGACATCGCCCAGGGCCCCAAGGGTCCCCAGGCTGAGAACATCCGCCCCCTGTAATTCGTCTCACCAAAAAGCCCCCGTCCTCCTCTGGAGGGCGGGGGCTTTTTCATTACAGCGTCGCCTGTGCCAGCACCGTCGACGAGCCGGTCGGACGGATGAACACCGAACGGATGTCGGACGTCTCAATGCTCGTCGACGCAGCGAGGTCCCCCGCCCTGCTGCCGAGCGCCGTCCAGGTCGCGACGGTGGTCTCGTGGCCCGCGGCATCCCGAACCACGAGGTCGTAGCTGCGGCCGCCGCTCGGTCGGCCGGCGACCCCGGCCGACTCGTACTGGCAGTTCCAGTCGAGGCGCGTGCCCCAGCCCTTGGACGTCACCGTCAGCTTTGCCGACATCGTGTACGGAGCAACGGCGGTCATCGCCACCGTCTCCACCGGCGGCGACGAGTTGAGGGAGGCGATGGTCACTCCACCGGTGACGAGGGCGACGACGAGGGCGAGCGCACCAGCGAGCCATCCGATCCTGGCGCGTCGCTGCCGGCGGATCTGTGTGCGGGCGAGACGCTGCACCAGGCCGGGCGCGTGGTCATGGTCGCGCAGGTGGTCTGCACTGGGCGCGTCGAGTTCCAGTGCGCCCTCGAGGGCGAGGGCGCTGTCAACATCCAGCTTGCCGAGGATACCGGGCAGGCCCGCGAGCTCGGCGACCGCTGTGGCGCAGGCGTCGCAGGACGCGAGATGAAGCTCGAAAGCGCGGCGATCGTCCGGACTGAGCGCGCCCAGTACGTAGGCAGCATCCCAGTCGCGGAATTCGTCCACGGTGTCGTTCACTGGGTCACCCCCCTCTCCTGCAGCGCAAGCTTGAGCGCGCGCAGGGCGTAGTGCAGTCGGGACTTGACCGTGCCCTCCGGGATATCTTCACGGCGCGCGATTTCGGCGATCGAGTGTCCGAGGTAGTAGGCGCTGACCACTGCGGTGCGGTGCTCGACGGAGAGCATCGCGAGCGCGTCGGAGAGCAGCCAGGAGTCGAGCAGCGCATCCGTCGCGTCGTCGGACCGGCGCTCCGGGATGTCGTCCGTCACGATCTCGTGCCCGTACCGTGCACTGCGACGGTCATCGATGACCAGGTTGCGGGCGACCGTGAACAGCCAGGCGCGAGCCGATTCGTCGCCCTGCTCGAGGATTTCGGGACGCTTCCAGGCCCGCAGCATCGCCTCCTGGACCACATCCTGCGCGAAGCTGTAGTCGCCGGTGAGCCGGGCGACATACCGAAAGAGTGCCTGCCCGTGCGCCTCATTCAGCGCACGGAGGAGTTCGGCCTGTGTGTTCGACATGTCACCTCCTGCCCTACAAACGTATTCCGGCGCCGAATGGTTCACCCGCCGAGCGAATTCTCCCGCAGCCTGAACGCTGGCAGTGAGAATGAACCGCGCGGGCCGGCGCATCGTCTTTCCAGTATGAGATCACAATTCGTACTTTCCCTCGCCGCGGCATCCCTCGCCGCCGCCGCCCTCACCGGATGCGCAGGAGCATCGACCGGCGGATACTCCTACCCGACGACGCCCTCCCCCTCCGCCGCGGCATCCTCGAACGACCTGGCCACCGCATCCACCTCCCTCGGAACCGTCGTCGTCGACGGCAAGGGCATGACCGCGTACTTCTTCGACGTCGACAAAGCGAACTCGGGCAAGAGCGCGTGCGTCGGCGCATGCGCGGCCGCCTGGCCCGTGATCACCACGACCGCCGCAACGCCCGTCGTCAAGGGGGTCACGGGAACCGTTGGCACGATCGCTACCGCCGCCGGCGGCAAGCAGATCACGATCAACGGGCGCCCGATCTACACGTTCGCGAGCGACAACGCGGCCGGTGACGTGAACGGCCAGGGCGTGAAGAACGTCTGGCACGTAATCGCCCCCGACGGCAGTGAGGTCATGACGAAGTAGGCCCGCCCTCGGCGAGCAGCTCCCTCACTCGCGGGATGACGATTTCGCCGTAGAGCCGGATGCTCTCCATGAGCTTTTCGTGGGCGAGGGTGCCGGTGCTGTACTTCAGGTCGAACCGGGAAATGCCCAGCCCGCGGACCGTCGCTGCCACTTTCTGGGCGACGGTCTCCGGCGAACCGACGTACAGCGATCCGGAGGCGGCCTCCGACTCGAATTGCCCGCGGGAAGTCGGACCCCACCCCCGCTCGCGCCCGATCCGGCTGAACATGGCCTCGTGGTGCGGCCAGAGTTCGTCTCGTGCCTGCTCGTCGCTGGCTGCGATGTACCCCGGCGAATGCACCCCGACCGGGCGCTGGTCGAATCCGAACTGCTTCAGCGCCCGGTGATAGAGGTCGACGTACGGCGCGAACCGCATCGCGTCGCCGCCGATAATGGCGAGCATGAGCGGAAACCCGTACTTCGCGGCCCGCACGACAGACTCCGGGCTGCCGCCGACGCCGATCCAGGTCTTGATCGACCCGCTTTTCGTTTTCGGGTAGACCTGCTGGTTGACCAGCGCTGCGCGCGTCTGACCGCTCCACGTGACCGGAGCCTCGGTGAGCAGTTCGGAGAAGAGCTCGAGCTTCTCCTCGAACAGCAGTTCGTATTGCGTCAGGTCGTAGCCGAACAGGGGGAACGATTCTGTGAACGACCCGCGACCAAGGATGATCTCTGCCCGCCCGCTGGAGACGGCATCCAGTGTGGCAAACCGCTGAAACACTCGCACCGGGTCGTCCGAACTCAGTACCGTGACCGCGGAGCCCAGGCGGATGCGGGACGTGCGCCCCGCAATCGCGGCGAGGACCGTCTCCGGCGAGGACACCGCGAAGTCTTCCCGGTGGTGCTCCCCGATGCCGATGAAGTCGACGCCCACGGATTCGGCGAGCACCGCTTCGTCGACGAGGTTGCGAATCACTTGCGGGTAGGGCAGGGGCTCGCCCGCCTCATCCGCGGTGACGTCGCCAAAGGTGTCGAGACCAAATTCCACGTGCTGTGCCATGCGAGGCGCTCCAATCTCCGTGCGAGTGCTTCCGTCAACCGCGGGTCACCCCCGCCCACCCAGTCTGCCGCTCCCTACCCCCTCGCCCCTGCTGCCTTTTGCAAATTCAGGAGATCGCGCGCGAGTGTCGGCGAGTCGTGCGCGACTCGCCGGGATGCCATTGCAATCTCCTGAATTTGCAACACCGCACGGCATGAGAGTCGCGACTCGCGGGGTTGCCATCGCGATCTCCTGAATTTGCAACACCGCACGGGATGAGAGTCGGAAATTCAGGAGACCGCGCACAAGTGTCGGCGTTTCCTGCGCGACTCGCGGGGTTGCCATCGCAATCTCCTGAATTTGCAACACCACACAGGATCAGAGACGCGACGAGCGGGCTGCGACCTCACGAAGTAGCGTGAAGTCATGACCGACCAGCGAGTTGCCATCGTCACGGGAGGCGCGCGCGGCATCGGCGCGGCCATCTCCGCCCGCCTGTCACGCGACGGATACGCCGTCGCCGTCATCGATCTCCGCGAAGCCGACACGGCCGCGACCGTCGACGCGATTGCCGCCGAGGGCCGTCGCGCAATCGGCGTCGGCGCGGATGTCGGCGACGCCGAAGAGGTGCGGGCCGCCGTGCAGAGGGTCGCTGACGAGCTCGGCGCACCCACGGTCCTCGTCAACAACGCGGGCATCCTGCGCGACAACCTGCTGTTCAAAATGGATGAGGCGGACTGGGATTCCGTGATGAACGTGCACCTGCGGGGCGCTTTCCTGATGAGCCGGGAGGTGCAGCGGCACCAGGTCAAGGTCGGATGGGGCCGCGTGGTGAGCCTCTCGAGCACCTCGGCCCTCGGCAACCGGGGCCAGGCGAACTACTCGGCCGCGAAGGCCGGCATCCAGGGCTTCACCAAGACGCTCGCAATTGAGCTCGGCCCGTTCGGCATCACCGCCAACGCGATCGCGCCGGGCTTCATCGCGACCGACATGCTGCGCCAGACCGCCGACCGCATGGGGATCACCCTCGAGCAGTTTCTCGAAGGAGCGGTCAAGGAGATACCGGTGCGCCGCGTCGGCCAACCCGAGGATGTCGCGGCGGTCGCCTCGTTCCTCTGCTCCCAGGAGGCCGGTTTTGTTTCCGGCCAGGTCATCTACGTGGCTGGCGGTCCCAAATCCTGATCGGCACGTCTGGTACCGATCGACGCTAACCCGCTGGAAAGGGCTAGCGCGCGACGTCGACCAGCACCTTGCCGACCGCGTTCTTCTCCACGGAATCGTGCGCCGCCGCGGTCTGCTCGAGCGGGAATCGGGTGATCGGCAGGCCGAACTCGTCGCCCACGCGAAGTGCGCCGTCGGCGAGTGCCGACGAGACCGCGGCGACCGCGGCATCCTTGATGTCCGTCGGGGTCGTGTAGGTCAGGATGAACTGCAGTCTCACGTTCTTCGTCATCGCCGCGCGGGCGGGCACCTGCAGCGGTGCCGTTCCCTCGGAGGTGTAGACCGCGATGGTGCCGTTCGCCGCCACGACGTCAAGGTCGGTCGCGAGATTCGCGGCTGCGCTCACCTCGACGATCACGTTCGCCCCGCCCGGAGCTATCTCGCGGACGCGCGCTGCGACATCCTCGGTCTTGTAATTCAGGATGTGGTGGGCGCCGGCCGCCCTGGCCAACACCGCCTTCTCATCGCCACTCACCGTGGTGATGACGGTCGCGCCCGCCCACGCCGCGAGCTGGATGGCCGCATGGCTCACCGCTCCCGCACCGCCCTGCACGAGCACGATGTGACCCCGCAGCGCGCCCGGCTCGAGCCGAGCGGGCCCGGACTCAGATGCCGTGAGCGCCCGGTGCGCCGTCAGGGCGGGGATGCCGAGCGAAGCACCGTCGTCAAAGCTCGCGTGGTCGGGCAGCGGTTGCACCTGGCGCGAGGGCAACACGACGCATTCCTGGGCTGTTCCGTTGTCACGATTGAAGGCCGCGTCCCACACCCACACGCGGTCGCCAACGCCGAAGCCCATGACGCCCTCGCCGATCGCGTCGACGATGCCCGCGCCATCCTGGTTGGGGACAAGCTCACGCCCGAGTTCCGCGCCGTCGCCGGTTCCCGCGCGGGCCTTCCAGTCCGTCGGATTCACGCCCGACACCGCAACCTTCACCCGCACTTCTCCCGGCCCGACTGGCGGTACCTCCCGCTTGGTGAGGTGCAGCACGCTCGAGGGGCCGGTGGAGGTGTAGACGACGGATCTCATGACTCGAGCCTAAACTCAGGCGCCGCGGAGCTCCTCCGGTAACGCGATCACGTCGACCAGCGCACCATTGCGCCACACGGTGATTTCGATCGGCCGGTCGATGGCGTCCGCCACCATGAGCTTCTGGATGGCCGTGGTGGTGACCACGGGAACGCCGCCGATCTCGACAACGACATCTCCCCCGTGCAGCCCCGCCTTCGCCGCCGGGCTTCCCTCCGAGACGCTCGCCACCTGCAGCCCTTTCTTTGCGCCGATGCGGGCGGAGAGTGCGGGCGCCAGCGTCACCTGGACCGCTGCAAGACCGAGCCAGGCGCGACGGATGCGGCCGTCGGTCATGAGCGCCGTGATGATTCCGCGCGTGGTCGCGTTGATCGGCACCGCGAGCCCGAGCCCGATACCGGCCACGGCGGTGTTAACGCCGATCATGCGGCCACGGCTGTCGGAGAGCACACCGCCGCTGTTGCCGGGATTCAGCGCCGCGTCGGTCTGGATCACCTCGTCGATCACGCGACCCGACTGCGTCGGCAGCGAGCGGCCCAGCGCAGAGACAATGCCGGCGGTGACGCTGCCGGCGAGCCCCAGCGGACTCCCGAGCGCTACGACGAGCTGGCCGACGCGCAGGTGCTCGGCATCGCCGAGCTCGATCGGAGGGGGAACGTCCGCACGGGCGCGAAGCACCGCGAGGTCGGAGAGAGGGTCCCGGCCGATGACATCGGCATCCACCTCTGTTCCGTCAGCGAACGATGCCGTGGCGGAGCCCGCGCCCTCGACGACGTGCGCGCTGGTCAGCAGGATTCCGTCGGCGGTGATCACGCTGGCACTGCCGGTGCCATCGCCGCGTCGCGTCCGCACCCGCACGCTCGCCACACTGGGCAGCACCGATTCGGCGACCCCGACGACGGTGCGGGAGTACGCGTCGAGCAGTTCTTCATCCGACATGCATCGATGATGCTCCGCGGTCACCAGCGATGGGGTGCTGTTCGCGATGGGCGGATTCCCGGCACCAACCTGCGCGGTACCGGCTGCCGTGCCGGTCGCAGGAGCGAAAACGCTTAGGCGACGGCTCGAGTGGCGCTCACACCGTCGCCGCGCGTTGTCATGATGGTGGTGAGGAGGCTGGAGAGGCTCCGGATGTCCGCCGTGACCTGGCGACGACCATCGAACCCCGGCGCGGAGATAACGCCGACCTCTTCGAGCGCCCGGGTCATCCGGTTCACCATGTGGCTCGGGATGCGCATTGCCTGGCCGAGGCGAACGCCCGAGAATGCCTGTGCCTGCACGACCAGCTCGGCCGTGCGCAGCAAAAGTTCGAACTCCTGCTCATCCAGTTCGTCGATCACGTTCGCACGGAACTGCGCGATGGGGGGCGCGAACCGGGAACTGTCGAACGAGGTGGTCGTGTAGGGATCGGTAAAGCCAGCGAACGTAGTCATGCCTGATGTCCATTTCGGGTCGACGTCAGCGATTCAGGGGAACGGCAGTCGGGTAACGTGCCGAGCGGGTATCCCTAAAACGGGGGGTGCTCCGAGACTACTGGTGAACCAGGCTCACGACAATCCGTCGCAGCCATCGTTCAGGCTATGCAGGGCTGGCGCCAATGACGGCAGCCTTCGGCGCCACGCCGAACAACCCTGCCGCCGCGCCGCCGTAGCCGCAAAAATGCCGTCGTTCGCGACACCACGACCCCACGCAAAAGCCCCGCGCGATTTCTCGGGCGGGGCTTCTATCGTGATGGAACTGTGGATCCAAGGGGATTCGAACCCCTGACCCCCTGCATGCCATGCAGGTGCGCTACCGGGCTGCGCCATGGACCCTCGGTATGCCGCCATTAAGGCAACTACGACAGATTACTACAGACTGGTTGGATGTCCGACACCACCGCTTCGCCTGCGCCCGCCCCCATCACCATCGCCGTCACTCGCACGGTCTCTCCCGACCGCGCGCGCGAGGCCGCCGCGTGGGCGCGATCCGGGCAGGACCTCATCAGCTCCTACCCCGGCTACCTCGGCTCCGGCTGGATTCGCCCCGACCCGGGTTCGCCCGACTGGCACATGCTCTTCCGGTTCGCGGATGCCGCGAGCCTGGCCAGGTGGGAGAAGTCACCGGAACGCGCGTGGTGGGTCTCAACCGGCCAGGGCCTCGTCGAGCACGGCGACTACGAGAAGCTGACGGGCATCGAGGGGTGGTTCGATCCGCCGTCGACGATCGAGGTCATCCAGCCGGCGCGCGTGAAGGCACCGCCACGATGGAAGCAGATGGTGTCGATCTTCGTCGTGTTCTTCCCGCTGAGCCTCGGGGCGAACTATGCGCTCTCGCCGTTCGCGACGACCCTGCCGATCTGGCTGAGAGTGCTGCTGCTCGTCGTCATCGTGACGCCGATCATGACCTACTTCGCGCTGCCGCTGGTGACCCGGGCGCTTCGGCCCTGGCTGATGCGCTAACCGTGCTGCGCGGCTACTCCGCTACCCTGCCAACCGGCAGGTTGATCGGGATGGCTGGGCAGTCTTTCCAGAGCCGCTCGAGCGAGTAGTACATGCGGTCTTCCTCGTGGAAGACGTGGACGACGAGATCGCCGAAGTCGAGCAGGATCCACCGGCCCTCCTGCCGACCCTCACGGCGCAGCGGCTTCGAGCCGGCCTCGATGAGCTTGTCTTCGATCTCACCGGCGATGGAGACGACGTTGCGCTCGTTGCGTCCTGTGACGAGAAGGAAGATGTCGGTCAGCGGAAGCGGACCGGAAACGTCGAGGGCGACCAGGTCATCCCCCTGTTTCGAGTCGGCAGCGAGCGCTGCGATGGCGAGCAGTTCGAGGGCGTGCGGGGATGCAGTCACGAGGTCCTTGGGAGTTGGAAGAAGGGCACAGCTACTATTTGCCGAACATGCCCGACGCAATGCCCGCAACGACGAGCAGGCCGAGCACACCGACGGCGAGAACGCTCGCGGTGATGATCATGGCGGTGAGAACCCGGTTGCCCTGCGGCTTTTTCGCCGCAATCACACCATGGGAGCCGGTATGTGTGCTCACGGCGCGGATTGCACGCACGGGAGCGGAGTCGGTGGAGATGACCTCGTTATCCATCGGGTCATCTTCGAAGTCGGAATTGTCGACGCGGTGCGGGTGGGCGCCGGTCGCTCCGAGGCTGCGCGGGAGGTGGATCGACCCGGTGACGAGGATCTCGCCGGTCGCGGTGAAGGGGCTCGTGATGTCTGACGCCTGCGGAATCGACGGCAGCACCAGCGCGCTCGTCGTGATCGCGGCGGCCGAACCGCCAACGGTGCGGGAGAGGGTGTTCTCGAGGTCGTCGATACCCTCGTCGTCGTCGAGATGTGCTGACCAGTGGTTGGGCTTCACGGAGGCGGAAGCGGACGCGGATCCTGACGCGGACGATGCCGGGGGAATGACCGGGTCAGAGGCGTGCGGCTCCCGCTGCGGGTAGTCGGTGGGGAGCACCGGAGACGCCTTCACCGGCTCCGAGGAAAACGACGGAACCGAGTCAACGGTGGGCGCCGGCGCGCTCGTCCAACTGGCTGCCGGCGGGGCAATCGGCTGCACCGGAAGCGGGACCGATGACACAACGGGCGGGGCGACGGGCTGCGCCTCGACAGGAGCGGCCTCTGCAGCGGGAGCGGAAGCAGCCTGAGCGGCGTCGTCAGCAGGAGCGGCAGCAGCCTGAGCGGCGGCGTCAGCAGGAGCGGAGCGCCGGCCGCGGGAACCGCTGGTCAGAGCGTCGAACTCCGCCATTGCATTGCTCAGGTTCGGGGACGGAACCGACGCCGTTGCCAGGTAGGGCAGGTTGATCGGACCGGAATTCAGGATGTTGCTGATCGGCTCGGGGAGGCCGGGCTCGACCAGCGCGGGCCGCTCCTCGGCCGCGCGTGCCTCGCGGAGTTCACGACGCGACATCGTGTGTTCGCTGGTGGCTGGAGGCGCAACCGGGGCCGACGGGGCCTGGGGAGTCGACGCCACAGCGTCCGCCGGAATGAACGGTGCGGCGTTCTGCGTGTTGTAGTCGAGCGCTGCGGGAGCGGGCGCAGCAGCGGCCGCCTCACGCGAAAGCGCAGCGCGGCGTCCCTCGGGACTGAAATCGCGCACCTTGTATGCGGGCGCTGCCGGGTCCGCGGGAGCGGCATCCACCGCACCGTCAACGGGCGCGATCGGCCGGTTACGGAACGACGGACCGTCATAGCTGGGCACCTGGGGGCGAGCCTGAGTCGCGTAATCGAGCGGCTCGTACCCGCCCGGGAAGTTCTGGCTGCCCTGGACCCGCGGTCCGGCGGCGGGCTGGGCGCGGCGTCCGCGCGTCGGTTCGGCGGATGCATCCGAGGACGCGACGGCGTCGGGCGCCTCAGCACCCGGATCGAACGAATAGGACGGCTGCGGAGCGTCGCCGGACGGGGTGCCGACCGTGGCGTCCGCGGCGGTTTCGTCGCGCTCACTCTGTCGAACTGCACGCCGCGACTGCGGCGGCAAATCTTGGAATGTGGTCATGAAATACTCCGATACAGGTGGTGCTTGGAGATGTACTGAACGACACCATCGGGAACCAAATACCACACCGGGAAGCCCCGGCTCACCCTGGCCCGACAATCGGTTGATGAGATCGACAGCGCGGGGACTTCAAGCGAGCTTACGCCCTGCACTGGCAATGCGCTAATGGCGAGGTCATGTCCCGGCCGAGTCACAGCTACGAAATGGGCCAGCGACCAGAGCTCGTCGACGTCTTTCCAGTCGAGAATCTGGGTGATCGCATCGGCTCCCGAGATGAAGAACAGGTCGGCATTCGGACGCTGTTTTCGGATGTCACGGAGGGTGTCGATCGTGTACGTCGGCCCGTCGCGGTCGATGTCGACCCGGCTCACCATGAACCGCGGATTGGCCGCCGTGGCGATCACCGTCATCAGGTAGCGATGCTCCCCATCGGTAACACGGGGCTTCATCCACGGCTGGCCCGTGGGGACGAACAGGACCTCATCGAGGTCGAACTTCTGCTGCACCTCGCTTGCGGCAACGAGGTGACCGTTGTGAATCGGGTCGAAGGTTCCGCCCATCACCCCGACGCGGGCACGGCGCTGTGCGGTCTCCGACATGCGAACGCCGAGCTAGTGGCCCGCGTTGTGGTGTTCGGTGGCGCCAGCCTTGGTGAGCCTCTGCGAGTGGCGGTGGGCAACGTCGCGGTAGGTCCAGGTGACGACGCCGAGGAACAGGAACACGGTGAACGCGATGAGCGCAAATCCGATCGGGGGCATCAGCATCGGATAGGTGGCCGCCTCAGCAGCAAGGGGTGCGATCAGGGACATGCGATTTCTCCGTTCAAGACTGGTAAAAGTCTAGCCGCGCACCTGACCCGTGCCGCGCACGACCCACTTCGTGCTCGTCAGCTCCGCAAGTCCCATCGGTCCCCGCGCGTGCAGCTTCTGGGTGGAGATGCCCACCTCGGCGCCGAATCCGAACTCGCCGCCGTCGGTGAAACGAGTGGATGCGTTGACCATCACGACCGCCGAGTCCACTTCCGCGAGAAACCGTTCCGCTCGCGCGAGGTCGTTGGTGATGATCGACTCGGTGTGGTGGGTCGAGTAGCGGCGGATATGGTCCATCGCGTCGTCAAGGTCGTCCACCACCTTCACCGCGAGATCGAGAGACATGTACTCGGTTGACCAGTCGGTCTCGGTGGCGGGTATGGCATCCGTGATGATCGCCTGTGTCGCCTCGTCGCCGTGGATGCGCACGCCCGCCTCGCGCAGTCTTGCCGCCACGGGCGGCAGCAACCGGTCGGCCGCTGCGCGATGCACGAGCAGTGTCTCGAGTGCGTTGCACACGCTCGGGCGCTGCACCTTGGCGTTGTGCACGATATCGACGGAGAGTGTTTCGTCAGCGGATTCGTCGAGGTACACGTGCACGACGCCCGCGCCGGTCTCGATGACCGGAACAGTGGACTCGCGCACCACCGTGTTGATGAGGTCGGCGCTGCCGCGCGGGATCAGCACGTCGACGTACCCGCGCGCCTGCATGAGCTGCCTGGCGCCGTCGCGGCCGAACTCGTCAACGGTCTGCACTGCGCCACCGGGGAGCCCGACGGTCTCCAGCGCGGCCTGCAGGAGTTGCACGAGGACACGATTGGTGTTCTCGGCGGCCGAACCACCGCGCAGTACGACGGCATTGCCGCTCTTCAGCGCGAGCGCGGCGATGTCGACCGTGACGTTCGGGCGGGCCTCGTAGATGGCGCCGACGACCCCGAATGGCACACGCACCTGGGTGATGTTCAGTCCATTGGGGAGGGTCGATCCGCGCAGGGTTTCACCGATCGGGTCACGCAGCGACGCGATCTGCAGCACGGCGTCCGACAACGATTCCAGGCGCTGCGGATCAAGCCGCAGGCGGTCCTGGAGCGAAGCGGGAACGTTATTCTCGCGGGCGTTCGCGAGGTCGAGCTCGTTCGCGGGGAGGATGCGGGCCGCGTTGCGGAGCAGGGCATCCGCTATCTCGTGAAGGGCCGCATTCTTACGGTCGGCCGTGGTGTTCGCGAGAACGCGGGACGCTGCCCGCGCGGCGTCGAGTTTCTCGACGAGGGAGCCGGTGAGCACTGCTGATTCAGGCATGGGGCAAGTTTATGGCGAGCGGGACGCGTCCGCGCCTCCCGCGGTCTCAGGAGGGGGCGGGCGCGAACCAGGTGCCGATCGCGGCACCGTTCAGCGCCTCGGCAACGAGATGCGTGGCTGTCAACAGCACGGGCGTTCCGGATGCCGCAGCCAGCTTCGCGGCGGCGACCTTCGTTCCGGCGCCACCAGTTCCGACCCCGGCCGAACCGATGTCGCCGAACGTCACACCCGCGAGGGCGTCATCGAAGGGAACATCGTCGATGCGCACGGCCCCCGGCTCCTGGGGAGGACGGGTGTAGAGGGCATCCACGTCTGAGAGGAGCACGAGCAGATCCGCATGGACGAGCTGGGAAACGAGGGCGGCGAGACGGTCATTGTCGCCGAACCGGATCTCGTGGGTCGCAACCGTGTCGTTCTCGTTCACGATCGGCAGGATGCGCAGGCCGAGGAGGCGTTCCATCGCGCGCTGCGCGTTACTGCGGTGCGTCGGATTCTCGAGGTCGCCCGCAGTCAGGAGCACCTGGCCGGCGACAATGCCGTACCGGTCGAGGCTCTCCTGGTAGCGAAAGATCAGGAGGTTCTGCCCGACGGCCGCTGCCGCCTGCTGGGTGGCGAGGTCCGTCGGGCGTGCGTCCAGCTTGAGGTGCGGCATTCCGGTCGCGATGGCACCGGACGACACCAGCACCACCTCCGCGCCGCGCTGCCACACGGTGGCGAGGGCATCGACGAGGGGCGCGATCTGGCCGACGTTCTCACCACTGATCGACGACGAACCCACCTTGACGACGATGCGCTTCGCGGTCGGGATGTCCGCTCGGCTGGCGATGAGGTCAGTCACGGTCGTTCGAATCCTCCGTGCTGTCCGCTCGACCAGCGTCGTCGGCTTCGGAGGAGCCCGCAGCGCGCTTGGTCACCGCGAAACCCTCATCGTCGTTCCAGATGCCTGCCCGGCGCTCCGCGTCGAGTTCCGCGCGCGCCGCGGCCTTCGCATCCATGCGCTCCATGTACGACTCGCGTCGCTTCTCATGCGTCGCACGGCCGTTGCCGGCGAGGCGCGGGTCGGTGCCGCGCGGGGCGGTGACGAGTTCGGCGGTGGAGGTCAGGGTCGGCTCCCAGTCGAAAACCACTCCCCCGCCCGCGCCGATCATCACGGTCGAGCCGGCCACGGCGCCCGCCTTGAACAGTTCGTCTTCGACGCCGAGCTTGGCGAGACGGTCGGCGAGGAAGCCGACGGCCTCCTCATTCGTGAAGTCGGTCTGGGCAACCCACTTCTCCGGCTTCTCACCGATGATGCGGTAGGTGTCACCGTAGGAGCCACCCTCGACCTTCACGCGGAAATTCTTCTCGTTGACAGCGCGCGGGCGGATGACGATGCGCGCGACAGCCGGCTCCAGCGCCTTCACAGCGCGGTCGGCTTCGACCACCTCGGCCAGCGCGAAGCTCAACTCGCGCAGACCCTCGCGGGACACCGCGGAGATCTCGAAGACACGGTAGCCGCGCTCCTCGAGGTCGCCGCGCACGAAATCAGCCAGCTCACGGCCCTCCGGCACGTCCACCTTGTTGAGGGCGATCAACTGCGGTCGCTCGAGCAGCGGCAGCTGCCCCTCGGGGACGGGATACGCGGCGAGCTCGGTCAGGATGACGTCGAGGTCGCTGAGCGGGTCGCGACCCGGCTCAAGCGTCGCGCAGTCGAGCACATGGAGCAGCGCGGTGCATCGCTCGACGTGGCGCAGGAACTCAAGGCCGAGGCCCTTGCCCTCGCTCGCTCCCTCGATAAGGCCGGGGACATCCGCGACCGTGTAACGAACCTCGCCCGCCTGCACGACGCCGAGGTTCGGGTGAAGGGTCGTGAAGGGGTAGTCGGCGATCTTCGGCTTGGCGGCGGACATCGCGGCAATCAGGCTCGACTTGCCCGCGGACGGATACCCGACGAGCGCGATGTCGGCGACCGTCTTCAGCTCGAGGCGGATGTCGCCCTCCCAGCCGGGGGTGCCGAGCAGTGCGAATCCGGGAGCCTTGCGCTTGGTCGTGGCGAGGGCCGCGTTACCGAGTCCGCCCTGGCCCGCCGGGGCGACGACGAAACGGATGCCGGGGGCATCCAGGTCGATCAGCTGGTTGCCGTCGGCATCCTTCACCACCGTGCCAACGGGCACGGACAGAACCATCTCCTCGCCGTTGAACCCGGCGCGGTTGTCGCCCATTCCGGGACCACCGTTGTCGGACGCACGGTGCGGCGCACGATGGAAGCCGAGCAGCGTCGTGACGTTGGGGTCGCTGTACAGGACGATGTCGCCGCCGTTGCCGCCGTTGCCGCCATCGGGGCCGGCGAGCGGCTTGAACTTCTCGCGGCGAACGGAGACACAGCCGTTTCCACCGTGACCGGCGCGAAGGTGCAGGGTCACCTGGTCAACGAACGTTGCCATCGGACTGGCTCCTTCTGGGAATGATTCGGAAAAACAACAAAGGCGAGCCGAAGCTCGCCCTTGAAGGTGGTGCAGGAAAACTATTCGGCGACGATGTTGACGACCTTGCGGCCGCCCTTCTGGCCGAACTCGACGGCGCCCGCCGCGAGAGCGAACAGGGTGTCGTCACCACCGCGGCCAACATTGGCCCCCGGGTGGAAGTGTGTGCCGCGCTGGCGAACGATGATCTCGCCGGACTTGACGACCTGGCCGCCGAAGCGCTTAACGCCGAGGTACTGCGGGTTCGAGTCGCGACCGTTGTGGGTGGAGCTTGCGCCCTTTTTGTGTGCCATGAGTGTTCAGCCCCTAGTTACTTGATGCTTGTGATCTTGACGCGGGTGAGGTCGGCGCGGAAACCCTGGCGCTTCTTGTAACCGGTCTTGTTCTTGAACTTCTGGATAACGACCTTCGGTCCACGAAGGTCGGAGAGGACCTCAGCGGTGACAGTGATCTTCGCGAGGGCCTTGGCCTCGTGGGTGATCTTGTCGCCGTCGACGAACAGCACCGGCGCGAGCTCGATGTTGCCGTTCTCGTCAGCCTTGATGCGGTCGAGAACGACGATGGTGCCGACCTCTACCTTTTCCTGCCGACCACCGGCGCGCACAACTGCGTAAACCACTTGGAACCCTTTGTTAGTGAAGACAAATGTCTTGGAGAAGCTTCTTGAAAGACGTTGGTGATGGAACGCGGGCTTTGCCCAGCGCACACCAAGGGTCAACAATACCCGATTTGGGAGCAGCCGGTCAAACGTCGTCGACGAGGCCGGTGACCACGTGGTCGCGCGGATGCCGCTCGAGCCAGATCCACTCGAGGATGCCGGCGAGAACGACGATCGGTAGCAGGCCCACGAACTGCACCAGCGCGGTCGACAGGTAGGAGAGAACGGCCCCGCCGATGCCTCCGAGATCCACGTTGTAGGTTCCGGGTTGCGCCGCCGGTGGCGTGGTGGAGAGCACCGCGAGGGTCGCCTCGACGGCACCGACCAGGAACAGCAGCGTGCCCCCGATGCCGGCGGCGAGGATGGCCCGGGAGATGACGTGGCCGAGCCGCAACTGGGCGGCGACCGGGGCAATGATCCACAGACTGAGAAACACGCCGATCGTCACCGGCAGCACGTGACTGAGGAGGTTCTGCTGCATCCCTGCCAACAGGCCGGTCGGTGGCAACGGATCACGGCCAACGAGCCCGAATACGAGCTGCAACACCCAGGTGACCAGCAGCGCCGCACCCACTCCCAGCGCCGTGATCAACGCGGTGAGTGCCCCGCGCTTGCGGATGACCTTCGCGGCCGTGCTCGCCATCCGCACCCCTGCCTAGACTCGGCTCATGACCGTGTTGATCGACCAGGCCATCTGGCCCGCTCACAACACCCTATGGGCGCATCTGGTCAGCGACGAATCACTGGATGAGCTGCATGCGTTCGCGACCGCGGCGGGCATCCAGCGCCGCGCCTTCGATCGCGATCACTACGACGTGCCGGAACACCGCTGGCAGGAGCTTGTCGAGCTCGGCGCCGAGCCGGTCACCGCGAGGCAGCTCGTCACGCGGCTGGCCGCCAGCGGGCTGCGCGTGTCGCAGCGCGAGCGTCGCGGGCTCTGACGCCCTTCGCGCGAATGCCCCGGCCCTGTTGCAAATTCAGGAGATTGCAATCGCGGCGCGGCGTGTCGCGCGAGACACGCCGTCGCGAGCGTGCGATCTCCTGAATTTGCAACACTCTCTCGGGAGGTTCCACGCGCGGCTCACCACTGCAGGTGGAAGCCCGTGACCCCGCGCACGACGGCGCCCGTCGCGAGATCGACGATGTAGGTGGTTTCGGAGGTGGAACGGCCGTCGACGTGATACCCATCCGGCGTCGCGGTGGCGAGGTTCGGCGTCACCTCGATCGCGGCGTACTGGTCGTTCGGCGACACCGACATCGCGTCGATGCGGCCAGCATCCTTGACCGTTCGGTAGAGCTCTTTCGACCTGCCGCCCGTGTCGAGGACGAGACGATCCACGTACCCGTTACGTGCGCTGGAGTACACGGAAACGACCTGCACACGCGCGCCGCCAGCCAGTAACTGCAGGTCTGCTCCGAACGGTTTCACGCCATCGAGCGGCGGCGGAGTGACCACGCGCGCAGCTCCGGTCGCGATCGTGACGACGCTCTGCTCCGGCACGCCCATGCCGCTCGCCGTTCCGACGGTGACGGTGGAGCCGTCCGAGGATACGTGGCCGAGGGACGAGAAGCTGCCCAGCGGGCTCACGGTCGCCGGCCGGGCGAAGTCGAGGTGCAGGAGGCTGTCGTCGGCGGTCAATACCACCGCCTGCGAGCTATGCGGCAGGAACGACCAATCGAGCACCTGCATCGCCTTGCCTGCGACGCCCGGGACGGGCTTCAAGAGGCGTGTCGCCCCCAGGTCGACGCCGAAAAGCGTGCTGTCGTACTTGCCGTCATTGCTCGTGAACGTGAAGCCGAAGTACCCGGTATCGGGGCTCGCTCCGAGGTTGTCGACCGTGCCGTCGCCCGGCAATGCGACGTGCTCGGCGAGGCCATTCGAGCTCACCAGCGTCAGGGAACTCACGCCGGCCGGGTCGGCCGTCACGACAGCAACCAGCGCATCGAATACCGCGAATGACTGGATGCGCGGCGCCGAGAAAACCACACTGCGATCAGTGGACCGCACTCCGGTCTTCACCACCTCGTCCGTCCCCTGCCCGCGGTTGAGGTAGTAAATCGCTGGGGAGGCAGTGCGGAACCGGTACGAAACGGATGCCGGCCGATCCTGGTAGAGGCTGGTCACCCCCGCGATGCTGACCCGGTAATCCGTGTCGTAGTTGAGCGCGCGGGTGAACTGCACGGCGACGAGCCCGCCGCTGGTCGATACGGTGAACCGCGCCGCGGGCACAACGGATACCTGCGCGGCCCGCACGCGAGCGACCGGCTCGTTGAGGAACAGGCGCAACTGCTGGCCGCCCTGTTTCACGACGCCCGCGGCATCCACCAGTGCGCTGGACAGGCGCGGCCCCTGCAGGTAGTTCACTGCGGCAAGGCCGGCGACGACGATCGCGAGCAGCGTGATGGTCGCCGTCAGCGAACGGCGAAAGGATGCGGCGTCGGTCATCAGTAGAGGTACGGCGCTTTCGGCTTCGGTACGGCGGCGATCGCATCCACCCCGAGGGCCAGTTGCTGCCTGCTCGTGCTGCTGGGGTTCGTCGCGAAAGCTCCGGTGACACGCACCCACTGGTCCTTCTTGAAGGTACCCGTCCAGTTGGGAAGGTAGACCGGAACGCCGACTGGCTGGGCGTCGACCGCACAACAGGTGATCACGAACCGGGAGACGTAGAAGACGTTGGCCGGGTCATCCGGGTCCGGGCTGATGAACCCGACGACATCCGCCGGCTTGTTCGCGTAGAACGCGGGATCGCTGGTCTGCCGCAGCAGCGACGACCAGTCAAGCACGGTGAACTTCGCTGATGCGCTCGCGCTGGCCGACGATGCCTGCGCGATCGACTTGCGATTGTTGCCGAGTGCTGAGCCGTTGATGTCGCGCTGGGCAACGGTGGCGCTGCTGAGCGTCGCGGGCGGAATCGCGAGCATCGCGACGGCGAGAACGACGACCACGACTCCCCCGGTGCCCGCCAGGATGCCCCGCAGCCGTCCGCGCGGTTCCTGGTGGTCGTGATCGTCGTCCGGTCGCTGCACAAAGCTCGACACGATCAGCACGAGGGCGATCAGGCCCATGATCAGGGTGAAGACGACGTACCGCGGGTGGATGTAGAGGATCAGCTGGTCGGTGAGCCCCAGCCACACCGTCGCGACGACCGGGACCGCGATTAGTGCGATGCCGCTCCAGCGACGGCGAAGTGCCTGGTTGGCGATTTTAGGAGACAAGGTTCACTACCAGTCCGATCAGGGCGCTCGCGAGCGCGATCACGACCGTCAGCTGCACGAGCACCCGCGTGCGGAAGGTGGTGCGGATCAGGGCAAGCATTTTGATGTCGATCATGGGTCCAAAGATGAGGAACGAGACGATCGACCCCGGCAGGAAGGTGCTGGCGAACGGCAGGATGAAGAAGGCGTCGACATTCGAGCAGACCGAGATGACGAACGCGAGCAGCATCATCGCCAGGATCGACCAGACCGGGTTGCCGCCGAGGCTCACGAGGATGGAGCGCGGTACCGCAACCTGCACGATTCCCGCCGCGGCCGAGCCGAGGAACAGCGCCGGCATGATCACGCTCGCCTCGTGGACAAAAATGTCGATGCTCTTTTGCCAGCGCGAGGTTCCGTGCTGGTGCGGGTCGGGCATCCGACATTCGGCGGCGAAGCGGTCGGTGAGCAGCGACTGCTGGTCGGGGTGGCGGCTAAACAGCCAGCCGACGAGATTGGCGATGAGAAACCCGCCTGCGAGGCGTGCAATCAGGATGCCGCCATTCCATCCGAAGGCCTGCTGGGTGGTGAGGATGGTTATCGGGTTGACGATCGGGGCGGCCAGGAGAAAGGTCATCGACTCCGAGACGGTGAAGCCCTTGACGATCAGGCCGCGCGCCAGCGGCACGTTTCCGCATTCACAAACGGGGAGAAGCACGCCGAGAAACGAGATCGCGACCCGGCGCAGGATCGGGTTTCTGGGCAAAAGGCGCATGATTACACGATCTGGAATCCAGACCTGTACGGCGATCGACAGCACGATTCCGAGAATTACGAACGGCAGCGACTCGATAATCACGCTCGCGCTGAGCGTGAGGAAGTCCTGCGCCTGCGATGGGATCGCGGATGCGTCGAGCCCGGCGGTCAGCGCACGCACGGACAGCAGGATGCCGAGTCCCGCCAGCCCGACGATCAGCCAGACGACGCGGCGGGCCGGCGCGGGATGCCCAGAAACGGAGTGCTGCGCCTGCTCGGGCTCGGCGACGCGGGTGTCCACGTGTGGATACTACGTGGCGGGAGTTGCGATTTCGGTGCCGCCGCGCACTGTTGGTTGAGGAGCAGCCGACGCCGGAGGCCGCGTATCGAAACCGCGACCCATCGCGGGTTGAGGACGCAGCCGACGAAGGAGGCCGCGTATCGAAACCCAGGGAGTCGCCCCAACGCGGGTTTCGATACGCGCGACGCCGCAGACGGCGCCGTGCTACTCAACCAGCGAACCTCTCGTACGATCCAGGGCCTCCCGACTCATTGCTGGTTGAGTAGCAGCCGACGAAGGAGGCAGCGTATCGAAACCGCGACCTATCGCGGGTTGAGGACGCAGCCGACGAAGGAGGCCGCGTATCGAAACCCAAGAGTCGCCGCGAAACGCGGGTTTCGATACGCGCGACGCCGTAGACGGCGCCGTGCTACTCAACCGGCGAAGCGAACCTGGCGGAGGCTCTACTCGGTCGGTCCCGAGGTCACGATGCCCTGCCCCGAGCTGGAGGCGCGGCGCGACACGCGCGAACGACCCTGGCCGGGCTGCTTCGGCTCGGGCAGTGCGTCGAGCACCGAGTCGAGGATGACCTCAGCGTCGCGTGAGCTGATGCGCCGCTGCGAGCGCTGCGACTTGGTCACCGGGATGTCGAGAATCGCGACCGGCGCCTCGGATGCGGCGACAGGCGCCTCCTCCGCCTGCGACGGCGCAGACTCCGGTTGCGCGGTCGTCGGCTGCGCGGTGGTCGGCTGCTCGACCGGAGCAGCAGGTGCCGAAGCAGCAGCATCCTGAACCGGAATCGTGGCGGTGTCGGTGTGCACGGTGCTCGCGGCGATCTGGGCGAGCGCGTGGCGAACATCCTCGGTGATCGCGTGCGTGGCGCCGTTCGTGCCGTTGCGTGGCGCGGATGCCGCGGGCTGGTTGTTCGACGGACCCTTGCTTCCGCGTCCGCGGCGTCCGCCGCCCGTGCCCTCCGGCTGCGTCTGCGGCGTCTGGCGGTGCTTCGTCACGGGGTCGTGGTGGATGATGATGCCCCGGCCCAGGCAGTGCTCGCACGGCTCCGAGAAGGATTCGATGAGCCCGAGGCCCAGCTTCTTGCGCGTCATCTGCACGAGGCCCAGCGAGGTGACCTCGGCCACCTGGTGCTTGGTTCGGTCGCGGCTCAGGCATTCGACCAGACGGCGAAGCACGAGATCGCGATTCGACTCGAGCACCATGTCGATGAAGTCGACGACGATGATGCCGCCGATGTCGCGCAGGCGCAGCTGGCGAACGATCTCCTCGGCAGCTTCGAGGTTGTTTTTGGTGACGGTCTCTTCGAGGTTTCCGCCGGAGCCGACGAACTTTCCCGTGTTCACGTCGACGACGGTCATCGCCTCGGTGCGGTCGATCACCAGCGAGCCACCGGACGGCAGCCAGACCTTGCGGTCGAGGGCCTTCTCGATCTGCTCGGAGATGCGGTACTCGTCGAATGCGTCGGCCGTGCCCTGATACGTCTCGACGCGGTCGAGCAGGTCGGGCGCGACCGAGCGGAGGTATGCCTCGATGGTCTGCTGCGCGTCGTCACCGGAGATGACGAGCTTCTGGAAGTCCTCATTGAAGACATCCCGAACGATCTTGACGAGCAGGTCGGGCTCGCTGTGCAGGAGCACCGGGGCCTGCGACGTCTCCACCAGCCTGCTGATTTCGGCCCACTGGCTGGTCAGGCGCTGCACGTCGAGCGTGAGCTGTTCCTCGGTTGCGCCCTCGGCGGCGGTGCGCACGATCACGCCCACGTTCTCGGGCAGAACCTCTTTGAGGATCTTCTTCAGGCGCGCGCGCTCAGTGTCGGGCAGCTTGCGGCTGATGCCGTTCATCGAGCCGTTCGGAACGTACACGAGGTAACGACCCGGCAGCGAGACCTGCGAGGTGAGGCGCGCTCCCTTGTGGCCGACCGGGTCCTTGGTCACCTGCACGAGAACGCGGTCACCGGGCTTGAGCGCAAGTTCGATTCGGCGCGGCTGGTTCTTGGAGTCGCTGTCGGCCGCTGCGGCCTCCCAGTCGACCTCACCGGAGTACAACACGGCGTTGCGACCGCGCCCGATGTCGACGAACGCCGCCTCCATGCTCGGCAGGACGTTCTGGACGCGACCGAGGTAGACGTTGCCGATGAGGCTCGCCTCCGACGCCTTCGCGACGTAGTGCTCGACGAGAACGCTGTCTTCGAGGACAGCGATCTGGATGCGGTTGTTCTTCGACCGAACGACCATGTTGCGATCGACGCTCTCGCGACGTGCCAGGAACTCGGCCTCGGTGATGACCGGTCGACGACGACCGGCGTCTCGACCGTCACGGCGGCGCTGCTTCTTGGCCTCGAGACGGGTCGAGCCCTTGACGCGCTGCGGTTCGGTGATGACCGCCGCCGGACGCTGCTCGCGCGGCTGGCGCACGCGCACCACGGTTCCGGGTGCGTCATCGCCCTCGCGGGGCTCCTCGCCCGGACGACGACGCGAGCGGCGGCGCACGGCGGGCGACTCGTCATCGAGGGGCTGGTCCCCGCGCGATCCGTTGTCGCCGTTGCGTGCGGTGCTCGCGCGCTCCGCACGTTCGGCGCGCTCGGCAACCGGCGGGAGGTCCGGCGCCTGGAACAGGAGGGATGTCGTGGGTCGCGGCGGCGTGCGGCGACCGGTCGACGCGGCGGGGGTTTCGCCTGCCGGCGATTCGGACGTGCCTGCGAGGTCCATCGCCGATGTGTCAACTATCGCCGATTGTGCCGATTTAGCCGGCGTACGACGCCGGGCGGGCGCCTTGGCGGAAGGCTCGGAGGGTGCGGCAGCAGCATCCGCAACGCCGACCTCGCTCGCGTTCACGTGATCGACGGCCGACTTGGCCGGCGTGCGGCGACGGGAGGGGGCCGCATCCACCGGTGCGGATTCCGCAACGGGCACGGACTCGGCAACCGGCGCGGGAGCGACCGGCGCCTCCGCAGCCTTGCGTCCGCCGAAGAGTCGACTGCGCCTTTTCGGAGCGTCGGCCTTCGGGGTGGAATCGTTCTGGCTCGGGGTGTTTTCGTTTGTATTCACCATTGCTGGTGTACTCCTTGGCCGGCTGGGCGACCGCGCCGCCCACCGGTACTCTCTCGAGCGTTCCGTGCCGGGGCGCGTACGCTGCTAATCCTTGTATTCGTCCGGGCGTCTTACGCCTGGACGATAAATCGGAACTCGCTATCCGACACCTCAACACCCTGTGTTGTTCAGTGGCCCGGTTTCATGCCCGGTAAGCCTTCTTTGGCGCCAAATCGAGCGCGGCTCGTTTGGCTTACCAGTCATTATCGCATGTTGCGCTGGATAGTCCGGAATTGGCGCGTGGGATAATCCTCGAGTGACTCCGACGGACCGCTCGCCGCGCCCCCTCGGGCTCGCCATCTTTTTGATCGTCGGCGGGGCCGTCGCCTGGTTCTCCGCGTTCCAGCTCACGCTCGACAAGTTCCAGGTGCTGGCCGACCCGAATGCGGTGCTCGGCTGCAACTTCAGTGTCGTCGTGCAGTGCGGCCGCAACCTCAGTTCGGCGCAGGGCGCAGCGTTCGGGTTCCCGAATCCGCTGCTCGGTGTGGCGGGGTTCGTCGCACCGATCGCCGTCGGTGTGGGCATTCTCGCCGGCGCCCGTTACGCGCGGTGGTTCTGGTTCGCCTTCAACATCGGGATCGCCGGCGCGCTCGCCTTCGTCATTTGGCTGATTGGGCAGAGCATCTTCGTTCTCGGCACGCTCTGCCCGTGGTGCATGGTCGTGTGGTCGGTGACCATCCCCATGTTCCTGCTCGTGACGCTGCACAACCTTCGAACCGGCGCGATCCCGGCGCCAGAACGTGCCCGGTCGTTCTTCGCCGCTGCGTACGGCTGGGTACCCCTCATCACACTCGGCTGCTACATCGTGATCGCCGTCCTCGCCCAGGTGCAGCTGAACGTCGTCAAGTATCTCTGATCGGCCTTCGCCCGGCGCTGTCATAGGCGACATTCAGAAATGGTCAATACTGTTCCGCTTGGGCGTTTCTGCCCGCCCTGCTGCCGATATCCAGAAGAGGACGAATGACCAACCGCGGCCCCGATACCCCGCTCACCCGCGACGAGCGTCGCGAGCACGCTCGCGAGCAGGCCCGCATCCTGCGCGAGCAGCAGAAGAAGCGCCAGCGCCGCAACCGCATCTTTCTCCAGGGCGGCATCGGCCTCGCCGTTGTCGCGATCATCGCGATCGTGGCGCTCGTGCTCGTCAGCAACCAGCACGCGGTCGTGGCAGCGTCGACCAACGCTGCGGGACCCAAGAACATGGTCAGCGACGGCATCCTGCTGCAGGGATCGGGCGGAGCGGTGGCCGCCGTCCCCACGGCGGCGCTGAGGGCAAACCAAACCCCGGTCGCGACCGACCAGGCCAAGTTCCCGAAGACGGCGAACATCGTCGAGTACATCGACTTCCAGTGCCCGTACTGTGGGGATTTCGAGACCACCAATGAAGACCAGATCGCGTCCTGGGTCGCCGCCGGCACCGCGACCGTCGAGATTCACCCGATAGCGATCCTCGACCTCAGTTCGCAGACAAACAAGTACTCCACCCGCTCGGCGAACGCCGCGGCGTGCGTTGCGAATTACCAGCCGGATGTCTTCCTCGCGATGAGCAAGGCGCTCTACGCGAACCAGCCGGCCGAGGGTACCGCTGGCATGTCCGATGACAAGCTGTTGTCGATTCTCAAGGGTGCCGGGGTAACGGATTCGCACATCGACACCTGCGTGCGCAGCCAACAGTTCTCAAAGTGGGTCACGGCGGCTACCGCGCGAGCCCAGCTCGGCAACTTCCCGAACTCGGACGTCACGACCTTCAAGGGCACGCCGACCGTCATCGTGAACAAGCAGAGCTACCCGGGTTCGATCACGGACGCGGCCGCATTCAAGGCGTTCGTCAAAAGTAAGAGCCCGGTCGGCTAACTCGGCTGGACAGTCCGGCGGCGCCGCTCGTTGCAGGAGTGAACGACGCCGGGCGCGACGGATGTTGCGCGGGCCTGCCTAGGCGAACCAGAGCGCCAGTTCACGCTCGGCCGACTCCGGCGAGTCGCTGCCGTGCACCAGGTTCTGCTGCACCTTCACACCCCAGTCGCGCCCCAGGTCGCCGCGGATGGTGCCGGGTGCGGCCGTTGTCGGGTCCGTCGTGCCTGCCAGGGAGCGGAATCCCTCGATCACGCGGTTGCCTGCCAGCCGCATCGCGACGATCGGGCCGCTCTCCATGAATTCAACGAGCGGTTCGTAGAACGGCTTGCCCTCGTGCTCGGCGTAGTGCGCGGCGAGCAGGTCGCGATCGGCCTCGACCAGCTTGATGTCGACCAGCTGGTATCCCTTCGCTTCGATGCGGCGCAATATCTCGCCGGTCAGGTTGCGGGCGACGCCATCCGGCTTGACCAGGACGAGAGTTTCTTCGACAGACATGGGGTTCCTTTGGTTGTGAACGAAAGCGACTAGGACGACGAAGGAGGGTCGGCGCGGGCGCCGATCGGATGCGCGCGGTCGACCGCGCGGGCACGCACGAAGCAGTAGATCCACAGCGCCAGGAACGCGGCCCCAACGACCCACATCGCTGGCAGCAGCAGGCCCGTCGCGAGGATGACGGCTTGCAGAACCCACCCCAGCCAGGCACCCCAGGGGTAGCGAACGAACCGGGATGCCAGCAGCAGCACCGCGATCAGCACCGCACCGCCGATCAACGCCGTCGATACCGGCAGCACCCTGAGCCCGAAAGCCGCCAGGGCGACGAAGAAGGTGAGGATGGCCTCGAGTCCCAAAACGATGGACAGGAGCTTCTCGGTCAGGGTCCGCTCTCGCCGAACGCGGGGCGCCGGGTCAACGGCTGGTTCGCTCACGGCTTCCAGCCCTCGAACCTGGCGAGCGTGATCGCCTCACCGACCAGCGTGATGGAACCGGTGACGACGACGGCACGCCGCGGCGCCTGATCCGCCCACTCGCGCGCGCTGCGCAACGCGCTGTCGAACGAATCGAACTCGTGGGTCACATCGCCATTGGTGACCTCCCGCACTATTTCTGCCAGTTCCTCGGCGGCGATCGCGCGTTCGGACTGCGACTGCGTCACGTGGAACCGCTCGGCGACCGGCGCCAGCGCGGACACGATGCCCCGGGCATCCTTTTCGTGCAGCACACCGAGCACGACGCAGATCTCGTCGAACGTGAAGTATTCGGGAAGTGCCTGAGCGAGGGCGGCAGCACCGTGCGGGTTGTGCGCGGCATCCACGAGGACCGTCGGCTCGATTCCGACGATCTGGAGTCGGCCGGGCGACGTAGCTGTCGCGAGACCCTCCGCGACGACGTCGGGGCTGAGCGGCTGGGTTCCCCCGCCGATGAACGACTCGACGGCCGCGATCGCAAGCGCGGCGTTGTAGGCCTGGTACGACCCGAACAGCGGCAGGAAGAGCTCGGGGTAGTTCGCGGCCAGTCCCCTCACGTCGATGACCTGGCCGCCGACCGCCAGCGTGTGGGAGGTGAGCGCAAAGGCTGTGCCCTCGACCGCGAGGGTCGCATCGTTGGCGGCGACGGCCTTCTCGATCTCCGCACTCGCCTCGCGCGTCTGCGCGGCGGAGACCACGGCTGCCTGCCGCTTCACGATGCCGGACTTCGTGTGCGCGATCTGCGCGATGGTGTTTCCGAGCCGCGCTTCGTGGTCGAGGGCTATCGGCGCGAAGACCGCGACCTGGCCATCCGCGACGTTGGTCGAGTCCCACTCGCCGCCCATGCCGACCTCGAGCACGACGACATCGACGGGCGCGTCGGCGAACGCGGCGAAGGCGAGCACGGTGAGGGCCTCGAAGAAGCTCAGCGGCTGCTCGGCGTTCTGGATGAGTTCGGCGTCTGCCAGTTCGAGGAACGGCTGGATGTCGCGCCAGTTGCTCGCGAGCGCCTGGTTGGAGATGGGCTCGCCGTCGATGACGATCCGCTCGTTGACGCGCTCGAGATGCGGGCTGGTGAGCAGTCCGGTGCGGAGGTCGTGCGCGCGCAGCAGGGACTCGATCATCCGGCTCGTCGACGTCTTGCCATTGGTTCCGGTGACGTGGATGACCGGGTATGCCTTCTGCGGGTCGCCGAGCATCTCCACCGCGCGCCGGGTCGCGTCGAGCCGCGGCTGCGGGCTCTGTTCACCGATCCGTTCGAGGAGCTCCTCGTAGACCTGGTTGGCATCGCGCTCATACAGGTCGTCGTCGAAGTCGCCAGCCTCGCGGTCGTCCGTGTCGTCGTTCTTAGGCATCTACTGAAGCTCCAACCCGTGCGACGTCGACCACGAGTGTGCCGACGTTCGCGAATGATCCCGCTTTGACGGTAGTGCGGAATGCACCCGTCTCGCCACGCAGCGCAAGTTCCGTTGCCGGGTCGACCGCGAGGGCGACTTCCGCCTCGGTCGACAGCGTCTCGTCGGAGATTGTCGTGAAGTGGGTCGTGAGGGCGGCGATGTCCGCGGGCTGGTCACCGAGAACCACGAGCCGGATGCGGTCGCTTACGTCGAATTTCGCCGACTTGCGCGCATCCTGGATCACCCGGATCACGTCGCGGGCGAGCCCCTCGGCTTCGAGCTCGGGCGTGAGCTCGGTGTCGAGCAGCACGAAGCCGCCGTCGGCGAGAAACGCGATCGCGTTGTTCTCGTCGGCGGACTGCAGCTCGAGTTCGAACTCGCCGGACTCGAGCGGGATGCCGCCGACGACGACGGTGTCGCCATCCTGCTGCCAGTCCCCCGCGCGCGCCGCCTGGATGACCGCCTGTACCTGCTTGCCCAGCCGCGGGCCGAGGGCACGCGCGTTCACGCTCAAGCGCCGGCTGATGCCGTACTGCTCGAGGCTGTTCGGCTGGAACGCAACGAATTCCACGCCCTTCACGTTGAGTTCTTCCTCGAGGATGCTGGCGAACTCGGCGAGGTCGCTCGTCTTCTCGCTGACCACGGTGAGCTTCGCGAGCGGCAGTCGCACGCGCAGCCCTTTCGCCTTGCGGAGGGCGAGCCCGGAGCTGGCGATCTCACGAACGCGGTCCATCGCGCTGACCAGGGTGTCGTCGGCGGGGAACAGTGAGGCATCCGGCCAGTCCTCGAGGTGAACACTGCGGCCGCCCGTGAGACCCTGCCAGATTTCTTCGCCGACGAGCGGGAGGAGTGGCGCGGCGACGCGGGTCACCGTCTCAAGCACGGTGAACAGCGTGTCGAAGGCTTCCGGATCGGTGCCCGCCCAGAACCGGTCGCGCGAGCGCCGAACGTACCAGTTGGTCAGCACATCACCGAAGTCCCGCAGGGCGTTCGCGGCCAGCGGGGTGTCGAGGTTCTCCAGGTGGGTCGTGGTGTCGACCACGAGCTGGCGGGTCTTGGCGAGCAGGTAGCGATCCAGCACGTTCGCCGAGTCGGTGCGCCAAACCGCCGAATAGCCGGAACCGCTCTCGCTGAGCCCGGTCGACGCGTTGGCATACAGCGTGAAGAAGTAGTACGTGCTCCACAGCGGCAGCAGGAACTGCCGAACGCCCTCGCGAATGCCCTCTTCGGTGACAACCAGGTTGCCGCCCCGGATGACGGACGACGACATGAGGAACCAGCGCATCGCATCCGCGCCGTCACGCGTAAACACCTCGCTCACGTCGGGATAGTTGCGCAGGCTCTTTGACATCTTCTGGCCGTCGCTGCCGAGCACCACTCCGTGGCTGATCACGTTCTTGAACGCGGGGCGGTCGAAGAGGGCCGTCGACAGCACGTGCATCAGGTAGAACCAGCCCCGGGTCTGCCCGATGTACTCGACGATGAAGTCGGCGGGATTGTGGCTGTCGAACCACTCCCTGTTCTCAAACGGGTAGTGCACCTGTGCGAAGGGCATCGACCCGGAGTCGAACCACACGTCGAGAACATCCTCGATCCGGCGCATGGTGGATCGGCCGGTTGGATCATCCGGGTTGGGTCGCGTCAGCTCGTCGATGAACGGGCGGTGCAGGTCCGGCTGCCCGTCGGTGTTGAGCGGCAGTCGGCCGAAGTCCCGCTCCAGCTCCTCGAGCGACCCGTACACGTCGACGCGGGGGTATTCGGGGTCGTCGCTCTTCCACACCGGGATGGGCGATCCCCAGAATCGATTGCGTGAGATCGACCAGTCGCGAGCGTTACCGACCCACTTGCCGAACTGCCCGTCCTTGACGTTCTCAGGCACCCAGTTGATCTGCTGGTTCAGCTCGCTCATGCGGTCGCGGAACTCCGGAACCCTCACGAACCAACTGGAAACCGCCTTGTAGATGAGCGGATTGCGGCAGCGCCAGCAGTGCGGGTAGGTGTGCTCGTAGCTCGCCACGCGAAGCAGGCGGCCGTCGGCGCGCAGCTTCTGCGTGAGCGGCTTGTTGGCTTCGAAGACCTGCAGGCCCGCGACATCCTCGATGATCGGAAGAAACCGCGCCCCATCGTCGACCGACAGGATGAGCGGGATGCCTGCGGCGGCACACACCGCCTGGTCGTCTTCGCCGTACGCGGGGGCCTGGTGAACGAGGCCCGTGCCCTCGCCGGTCGCGACGTAGTCGGCGACGAGGATCTGCCAGGCGTTCTGGGTTCCCCACTGGTCGGCGTCGGCGTAGTAGTCCCAGAGCCGGGCGTACTTCACGCCCTCCAGCTCAGAGCCGAGCAGCGTGGTGCGAGTGGCCGCGATGGCGTCTGCAGGCGTGGCGTAGCCGAGGTCTTTCGCGTAGGCGGCCACGGTATCCGTTGCCAGCAGGTATTCGCTCTGTCCGCCGACGGTTGTCGTGCTCGTGCCCAGATCGCTGGCACCGGCCGGCCCGCTGGGGACCACCGAGTACCGGATGTCGGGTCCCGCGGCGAGCGCCAGGTTCGTCGGCAGGGTCCACGGCGTCGTCGTCCATGCCAGCGCCTTGACCCCGGTGAGCCCGAGCGACTCGGCTTTAGCACCGTCGAGCGGGAACGTCACGGTGACGGATTGGTCCTGCCGCATCTTGTAGACGTCGTCGTCCATGCGCAGTTCGTGGTTCGACAGCGGCGTCTCGTCGTGCCAGCAATAGGGCAGCACGCGAAAGCCCTCGTACGCGAGATTCTTGTCGTGCAGCGTCTTGAAGGCCCAGATGACGCTTTCCATGAAGGTGATATCGAGCGTCTTGTAGTCGTTGTCGAAGTCGACCCACCGCGCCTGGCGGGTCACATAGTTCTGCCACTCCGACGTGTAGTGCAGCACCGACTCGCGTGCCTTCGCGTTGAAAGTGGCGATGCCCATCGCCTCGATCTCACTCTTCTCGGTGATGCCGAGCTGGCGCATGGCCTCGAGTTCGGCGGGAAGGCCGTGGGTGTCCCAGCCGAAACGGCGGTGCACCTGCTTGCCGCGCATGGTCTGGAAGCGCGGAAAGATGTCTTTGGCGTAGCCCGTGAGCAGGTGACCGTAGTGCGGCAGTCCGTTCGCGAAAGGGGGGCCGTCGTAGAACACCCACTCGGGTGCACCCTCGCGCTGGTCGATGGAGGCCTGGAAGGTGCCGTCCTGCTTCCAAAACTCGAGAATCCGCTCTTCGATCGCCGGGAACGACGGCGACGCAGGCACGCCGAAGGCCGCGCCCTGGTGGCTCGTTGTCGCTGCTGTCGAAGGGGTGCGGGGGTAGGTCATTGGTCTCCAGTCGTGCAATCAATCTGCACGAGGACGACGGATGCCGCGGTACCACCTCGCTTGCCGTCCAGGTTCGGGCGACCGCTCTCGTGGCTGTGTCGGGCTCCCCGGTCGGTTCTACTGGGCGATGCCGGTGTCGATCCTGTCCAGGACAGTCACCAGCAACGCCGTTCTTCCGACGACTCCCCGGTGATGGCCGGATCGCTGTCTTGCAGGTAATTCTATGGGAGTTTGGTGACGCTTCGCAGAACCGTCCCAGAGCCACCGCCCCGTACGCTGAAAGCATGCCCTCCGAAGCGCCGAAGGTCTCCTTCACCATCCTGCTGGCATTCCTCGCGAATCTGGCCGTGGCTATCGCGAAGACGATCGTCGCGCTGTTCACGGCCTCCGCATCCATCACCGCCGAGGCGGCGCACTCCTGGGCGGATGTCGGCAACGAGGTGTTCCTTCTCGTGGCTGACCGGCGCGGCGCGCGCAAACAGGATGCCGCCCACCCGCTCGGCTTCGGGCGGGAGACCTACTTCTGGTCGACGATCGCGGCCTTCGGGTTGTTCACCGCGGGTGCCGTGTTCTCGATCGTCCACGGCATCCAGCAACTGTCACAACCGGAGCGGTCCACCGAGTTCTGGATCGCCTACCTCGTGCTGGGTGTCTCGGCGATTTTCGAGAGCGTCTCGTTCCTGCAGGCGCTGCGGCAGGCGCGAGCCGGCGCGAAGCAGCGCGGGCGCGGCACCCTGCAGCATGTGCTCCAGAGTTCCAACTCGACCCTCCGGGCCGTCTTCGCCGAGGACTCCGCGGCACTCGTCGGTCTGGTTCTCGCCTTCCTTGGGGTGCTCCTCCACCAGTTGACCGGGTCGGCCGTCTACGACGCGGTTGGGTCGATCCTCATCGGCGTGCTCCTGGCGATCGTGGCCCTCGTGCTCATCGAGCGCAATCGTCGCTTTCTCGTCGGCCAGGAAGCGAACAGTGACATGGATCGAGCAGCCGTGCGCACGCTCCTGGAGCAGGCCGAAATTGATCGCGTCACCTATGTCCACCTCGAATTCGTCGGCCCCGAGCGTGTCTTCCTCGTCGCCGCCATCGACCTGGCTGGCGATGAACCCGAATCGGCTGTCGCGGTCACGCTCCGCGCCCTCGAAGACCGCATCACTCGCAGCGACAACATCGAACAGGCGGTGCTGACGCTCTCGACGGCGAGCGAACCCTCGCTCGAGGGCTAGACCCTCGCCACGAGCGCGGCCAGCAGCGCCGCGGCGCCGGCCGCATCATCCACTGTCACGACGAACGCGCGGCCGTCGGTACGCAGCACCTCGAGCGCCTCGCCCGATCTCGTGACAAGCCCGAAGCGGCGATTCATTCCACGACGAATTCCCCAGCCGCCGAAGTCGACGAGCGGATTTACATTCACGACGCTGGCGGAGCGCACGTCGGCCAGCGGAACGTGAAAGCGCGGAAACCCGAGTGCGCCACTCGCGGTGAGGCCGGAGTCATCGACTCGCACGTTCCAGTGGATCGTCGTGGCCAGCATCACGATGATCAACACCGGCAGGACGACCACAATCCAGGCGACGGGTCCCGCGATCAGGATGCCGACAGCTGCGCCGGCCGCGACCACGAGCAACACCCCGACCAGCAGCACAACGAGCGCCGTCGGGGTGGTTGCGCGGTGGATCCACACGGCGCGCTCTCCGCCTGCCAACGGCAGGGGCCGTGCGGGCACGCCGGCGCCCGCACGGACGCCTGCCGAAGCCGGCGGCAGGGCGAACCAGGCGCCGACCCCCAGTGCTGCTGCCACGACGACGCCCGCGACCACCACTCCGGTCGGGTTGTCGATCACCTGGTTCGGGCCTGGCTGACGCTGGATGCCGAGCAGCGCAACGCTGAGACCCGAGATCAACAGCGACTCCGAGAATGAGACTGCGGCGAGCAGTTTCTGGTGGGGCGACGGCTTGCCCGCCCGCACGGTCAGCCCGATCAGGATGCCGAAGATCACGGCGAGCCCCGGAACCACGATCGCGACCAGCGTGGGATACAGCGAGGGGGAACCGGTCTGGTTGGCATCGACACCCCAGTGAACAATGACCGCGGATGGCGCACCCGGGAGCCAGCCGACCATCACGACCACCGCGATGGCCCCGATAGCAAGGGGAAGCAACACCGCAACCGTGAGAAGCCGAAACAGCAGGGCGGAACGGGTCATGACAGGTACTCCTTGGTAACGAGCGCAGTGAGAGCGGCTGCGGAGAGGCCGAGCCGTTTGGCTTCCTCGACGAGCTGCGGGATGGCAAGGCCGAGCGACGAATACTCTCCGGCGCGCGCGGTGACGACGGCCCCGCGCCCGCGGCGCAGGTCGACCAGTCCCTCATCGCGCAGGAGTTGGTACGCGCGCAGCACCGTGTGGACGTTGATGTCGAGGGCGGCGGCGACCTCACGTGCGGCGGGAAGCCGCTCGCCAACTCGGAGCGCGCCGCTGCCGGCGTCGGCACGAATGGATGCGGCGAGCTGCTCGAACAGCGGTACCGGGGAAAGCGGGTCGATTCGGAGGAGCACGCCATCATCCTATTGTTCTATTTGAACTAGCACAATCCCGATGTCTAATCGACGACGAGGTTAGAGCTCTCTCACGTTCGTCGCGGGCGACCAACCAGGAGGGAGGATGAGAGCATGCGCAAAACCCTCATCGTCGCTGCCTCCATCGTCGTGGCGTGCGTCGCCGCTACCGGCGGTGTGATGACGGTCGCCGCCGCGCTGATGCCGGCGGACAGCCTGGGCGAGATACAGACCGTTCCCGGAATCGACGTCGCTCCGGTCACCACTTCCACTCCCACGCCGACCCCGACTCCGAAGCCGAAACCGACTACCCATCGTCCGAAGCCCCGATCGAGCAGCGGAACCGGGTCATCCGGTGGCGTCACGGTCGTCACTCCCGTCGCCCCGCATGATGCCGGGGACGACCACGGCGGCGGGAGCGGCTCTGGCGGCGGTTCGGGCAGCGACGACAGCGGATCCGGCAGCGACGGCTGAGTGCACCTCATGAGAGTGCTCTCACGCTGAGCTCCTTCTGCTCTCATCTGGTCGCCGAAGGCTGTACCTAACAGCGATTCCGCAGGGGAAGTCGCGGACAGGAACACGATCACCATGAACGGCCAGACAAAGAAGAACATCGGCATCATCGGCGTGGCAGCGGTTATCAGCGCATGCATCTTCGCCGGGGGCGGACTGGCCGCGGCAAACGCGGCTTCGGTTGCCGGCCTGCTTCCCTCCACGATCTCGACGACGACCGACTCCGGCCGCGATCATCCTGAGGATGACCCGACGTCGACTCCGACGAGCATCCCGACGGGAACACCGACGGGGATCCCCACCACCGAGCCGGGCGACGACAACGGTTCCCAGCACGACGGCGCGGATGATCCGGCAAACCATGACGTCAACGATGACAACGGTGGCGCTGGCGAGGCCGTACACCACCACCGCGGTGGCTCGGGCTCAGGCAGCAGCCACAGCGGTGGCTCGGGCTCCGGCAGCAGCCACAGTGGCGGCTCGGACGACTCAGGCAGCAGCCACAGTGGTGGCTCAGACGACTCCGGCAGCGATGACAGCGGCTCGGACGACTCCGGTCACGGCGGCTCGGACGACTGATAGCCCCCGCGCCGAAGCGCCCGGCATGTCCCCAGGGGATGTGCCGGGCGCTTCATTCGTTCGCACTGGAACCGGTTCGGCTGCGCATCCAACCGGATGACCGCGCTCAGGCGAGCCGGTACCCCATGCCACGCACCGTTTCAATTCGATCGGCGCCGAGCTTCGTGCGCAGGTAGCGCACGTAGACGTCCACGACGTTGGATCCCGGGTCGAAGTCGAAACCCCAGACGCGCGACAACAGTTGCTCCCGGCTCAAGACCTGGTCCGGGTGCCTCAGGAACTCGACGGCGAGCGCAAACTCGCGCGCCGACAGGTCGACGCCGCGATCGCCGACGGTGACGCGGCGGGTGCGCAGGTCGAGCACGAGCGACCCATGGGTGAAGGTGGTGATGGCCGCCTGGCCGGCATCCCGCAGCCGCAGGCGCACGCGGGCCAGCAACTCGTCGAATCGGAACGGCTTGGGGAGATAGTCGTTCGCCCCGCCGTCGAGTCCCGCCACGGTCGATTCGACCGAGGTGCGAGCAGTCAGCATGATCACCGGAAGCGTCTGCTCTCTCGCGCGCACCCTGCGCAGCACCTCGAACCCGTCGATGCTCGGCAGTCCGATGTCGAGAAGCACGAGGTCGTATCCGCCGGACAGCGCGTGCTCAACCGCTTCGAGACCGTCGGCGACGACCGTAGACGAGTACCCGGATGCGCGCAGGCCCTTATCGACGAAACTCGAGATGCGTTGTTCGTCTTCGACAACCAGGATGCTGCTCACGGCGCGTCAACCTCCCCCGTCGGCTCGGTGTCGACGTGCGGGATCACGATGCCAAAGCGCGAGCCCAGGGGCGACGAGACCAGGCTCACGCGCCCGCCATGCGCGAGCGCGATCGCCTTCACAATCGGAAGCCCCAGCCCCGATCCGCGGATGCCGCGCCCGGTATCGACGCGGCCGAACCTTTCGAAGATGCGCTCCTCCGATCCCGGAGGGATGCCAGGGCCGGTGTCGGCGACCCAGAACTCCGTGGATTCGAGCGACTCGGTCGAGCCGAGGACGATCTTCGTACCGGCGGGCGAGTACTTCGCGGCATTGTCGACAAGCTGCAGCCACGCCTGCGTGATGCGGGTGGAGTCGAGCGGCAGGGTGCGCTGGGCGGATTCCGCGAGGATCCATTGGTGATCGGGCAGGCCGGCCGCTTTGGCGAAGACGTCAGCGGTGAGGTCGGCGACATCCGTCGGGCGACGTGCGGCGGACGCGCTGGAGGTCTCGGCCAGCGACTCGATGTCGTCGATGAGGCCGGCCATCCGGTCAAGTTCGTCGAGTGCGAGCGCGCGGGTTGCGCGAACCTCGGCGGGGTTCGAGTCGTCGAGCAGCTCGAGGTGCCCCCGCACGATCGTGATGGGGGTTTTCAGTTCGTGGCGCACGTCGTCCAGCAGCTGGCGCTGGCCCGTCATCGCGAGGTCGAGCCGGTCGAGCATGTCGTTGATGGTCGCGGTGAGGTCGGAGACGTCATCCCTGCCGGCAACCGGGATGCGCTCGTGCCGCTCGCTGGCGGTGATGCGTGAGGTGGTCATCCTGAGTTGCCGAATCGGGCGGAGCAGCCTGCCGGCAACGAACCACCCAACGAGCCCGATCGCGGCGAGGGCCGCGAGCGCGACTCCGGCGAAGGTGACGAACGAACCGGTCAGTTGCGCGAGTTCGCCGTCGAGATCGACCGCGGCGACGTAGATCCCCGAGTTCGCGCTGCCCTTCACGGTCAGCGGTGCGGCGATGTAGCGCAGGTTGCCGAGCGGTGAAATTACCGTTCCCAGGCGCACGCTGCCGTCGGAGACTTCAGCGACAATTCGCGCGACGAGTGCGGGGTCATCCTCGATGTGACAATCGATATTGACGGCGGGCACATACGCCGGCCGGCCATCGATCAGCCCGAGCGAAGTTTCGTCGCCGGTGGGCAGCACCCGCGCGATGACCGCCTCCAGCGCCTCGTCGGTCGTTGTAAATGGCACCGAGCCCGCACCCGCGCGCACCGTGGTCGACCCCGTCGACTTCGACCCCGGCCCCTGCAGCACCGATCGCGCCGACTCGACGTGCGCGCGCAGCCGGTCATCGATCTGGTGCAGGATGCGGTCGCGCTGCACCAGGAACGTCGTCGCTCCGGCGCCAGCGAGTCCCAGGGCAGCCACGACCAGGATGGAAGCGAGAATTCGCGAGCGCACCGACCAGCCGCGTCGGCGTCGCGCCCCGTCGATCTCGGCAGTCATGCCCCCAGTATGACGATCGCTCGTTCCGCGGTCGCGACAGATGAGAGATTCCTCACGTGTGTGGGAATGTGGCGCGCCCGTGAGCGCTTGACTCTTCCCGTGACCAATACACCGAGTGGCAAAGCGCCAACCACTTATCCATCCTCGCCTCGCACCGCCCGCAGGGCCGTGTGGGGATCGCTCGTAGGAACCTCACTGGAGTCCTACGACTTCTACGTGTTCGCCTATTTCAGCGCCATCTTCAGCGGCAAGCTGTTCTTCCCCGAACTCGACCCGACCGCGCAGGCGATCGGCGCATTCTCGATCCTCGCCGTTTCGTACGTCGTTCGCCCGATTGGTGCCGCGATTTTCGGCAACCTCGGTGACCGCATCGGCCGTCGCAGGACGCTGCTCATCACGATCTCCATCATGGGAATCGCAACCGGCGCGATCGGCCTGTTGCCGACGTACGTGACTATTGGGCTTGCGGCCCCGCTCATCCTCACCCTGTTGCGCCTCGTGCAGGGCCTGTCGCTCGGTGGTGAATGGGGAGGCTCAATCCTTGTCGCCGTCGAGCAGGTGCAGCCGAAGCGGCGCGGCTTCTTCGCCGCGCTGCCGCAGCTGGGGTCGCCGATCGGCACCATCCTGACCGCCGCGCTCTTCCTCATCCTGCCGGCCGTGCTGTCTCCCGCGGACCTGTCGAACTGGGGATGGCGCCTGCCGTTCCTGCTCGCGTTCCCGCTGCTCGCGGTGTCGCTGTACCTGCGGCTCGCGATCACCGAGACGCCGGTCTTCGCCGCGCTCGTCGTGAAGGACAAGCGCGAGCGCATCCCGGTGCTGGCCGCTATTCGCCGCCACCCGGTCGCCATTGTGGTAGCCGTCGGCGCCGCTCTCCTTGGCATCGGCTCGTACTCGCTGATGAACACCTACACGATCACCTACGGTGTCGTGACCCTCGGATTCTCGTACCAGGACCTGCTCGTCGCGACCACGATCGGCAGCCTCCTGCAGCTCGTGACGATCCCGCTGTTCGGTCTGCTCGCCAACAAGATCGGCTCGGCGCGGGTCGTGGCAATCGGTGCCGCGGGAACGCTTGTCATCGCGTTCCCGATGTACTTCCTGCTGCAGTTCGCCACGTTCCCGATCCTGGTCGCCACGATGATCATCGGCGGCATTCTTCCGACGCTCGCGTGGGCGGGACTCGGTGGGCTGATGGCTGACATCTTCGGTGGAGCGATTCGCTACAGCGCCCTGTCGATCGCCTACAGCCTGGCCGCCGTGATTTCGGGACTCATTCCCCTGATCACCACGGCGCTCTCGGCGGCAACGAACGGCGCGTGGTGGCACCCGGGAATCGTGCTCGGCATCCTGTCGCTGGTCACGCTGGTCGCTGCCATTGTCGCCTCCCGCTGGCGGCGCCCGGTCGATGAGCTTGTCGCCGAGCCCGAGGCCGAGCGCGCGCCCGTCCCCGCCTAACCATCCATCTCCCGTGCCCGTTCGGGGCATCCACGCCTTTTGCGGGGCGCGGATGCGCCGGACGGGCACCTTTGCGTGCGGAGCGGCTCCGGTAGAATCGACGCGCAACCCACACTCAGGCACCTCCCCATCCGACTCGGTGCCGCATATATCGAACCGGAGCGTTAGATGCCTGCAGCTATTCCTGAAAAGCCCGCCCTCGAAGGCCTTGAAGCCAAGTGGGGCGAGAGCTGGGAGTCCGACGGCACGTACCGGTTCGATCGCGCGAAGGCGACTCGCGAGAACATCTTCTCCGTTGACACTCCCCCGCCGACGGCGTCGGGCAGCCTGCACATCGGCCACGTTTTCAGTTACACCCACATGGACCTCGTCACCCGATTCCAGCGGATGCGCGGCAAGACGATCTTTTATCCCATGGGCTGGGATGACAACGGCCTGCCAACCGAGCGCCGGGTGCAGAACTACTACGGGGTGCGCTGCGATCCCTCGCTGCCGTACGTCGACGGGTACACCCCTCCGCTCGAGGGCGGTGAGAACGCGAGCTCCAAGGCCGCGGACCAGGTTCCGATCTCCCGCCGCAACTTCATCGAGCTGTGCGAGCGCCTGACAGCAGAAGACGAAAAGCAGTTCGAGGCGCTCTGGCGCAAACTCGGCCTCTCGGTGGACTGGAACCAGACCTACCGCACCATCGGCGATGAAGCGCAGACCGCGGCGCAGCTCGCCTTCCTGCGCAACCTTGCCCGGGGAGAGGCCTACCAGGCCGACGCCCCGACGCTCTGGGATGTGACATTCCGCACGGCCGTTGCGCAGGCGGAGCTGGAAGACAAGGAGCAGCCGGCCGCGTACCACGCCGTCGCGTTCGCCCGCCCGGACGGCACCGATGTCGTGATCGAGACCACGCGCCCGGAGCTGCTTCCGGCCTGCGTTGCGCTGGTCGCGCATCCCGACGACGAGCGTTACCAGCACCTCTTCGGAACGACGGTGACGACGCCGCTGTTCGGCGTCGAGGTCCCGGTCGTCGCGCACCACCTCGCCCAGAAAGACAAGGGATCCGGCATCGCCATGATTTGCACGTTCGGTGATGTCACCGACGTGATCTGGTGGCGGGAGTTGAACCTGCCGAACCGCACGATCATCGGCCCCGACGGCCGCATCGTCCCGGATGCGCCCGACGTGATCGTCTCCGACGAGGCGAAAGCGGCCTACGCCGAGCTCGCGGGCAAGACCGTCTTCAGCGCGAAGGCGCGCGTCGTCGAACTTCTGCGCGAGGGCGGTCGCCTGCTCGGTGACCCGAAGCCGATCGTGCACCAGGTGAAGTTCTTCGAGAAGGGCGACCGGCCGCTCGAGATCATCTCGACTCGGCAGTGGTACATCCACAACGGCGCCCGGGATGAAGCCCTCCGCGCCACGCTGATCGAGCGCGGCAAGGAGATCCGGTTCACCCCCGACCACATGCGTGTGCGGTTCGAGAACTGGGTCGGCGGTCTCACCGGGGACTGGCTCATCTCGCGCCAGCGCTTCTTCGGCGTGCCCATTCCGGTCTGGTACGAGTTGGACGACGAGGGCAACAAGGGTGCGCCGATCGTACCCAGCGAGTATTCGCTCCCGATCGACCCGTCTTCGGATGTCGCTCCCGGCTTCGTCGAGGCCGATCGCGGCGTGCCCGGCGGCTTTGTTGGCGAGGTCGACATCATGGACACCTGGGCGACGTCATCCCTCACCCCGCAGATTGCGGGTGGTTGGGTGAATGATCCCGAACTGTTCCGGCTGGTGTTCCCCTATTCGCTGCGCAGCCAGGGCCAGGACATTATCCGCACCTGGTTGTTCTCGACCGTGCTTCGCTCGGAACTGGAGCACGGCACCATCCCGTGGAAGAACGCCGGCATCAGCGGTTTCATCGTCGACCCCGACCGCAAGAAGATGTCGAAGTCGAAAGGCAACGTCGTCACGCCGGCGGGCATGCTCGACGAGCACGGCTCGGATGCGGTTCGCTACTGGGCTGCATCCAGTCGCCTCGGAACCGATGCGGCCTTCGATCCCCAGAACCCGAAGCAGATCAAGATCGGGCGCCGGCTCGCGATCAAGGTGCTGAACGCCGCGAAGTTCGTGTACTCGTTCCCGACTCCGGAGACCGAGTCGTCCCGGGTGACTGAGCCGCTCGACATCGACCTGCTGGCCGAACTCAACCGCGTGGTCTCTATCGCAACGCTCGCCTTCGAAGACTTCGATCACGCACGCGCGCTCGAGACCGCGGAACAGTTCTTTTGGACGTTCTGCGACGACTACCTCGAACTCGTGAAGGAGCGCGCGTACGGCGCGGGCACGCCGGAGGGTCAGGCCAGCGCGGTCACGACCCTGCGCACCGCGATCGACGTTTTGCTGCGGTTGTTTGCGCCGTTCCTGCCGTTTGCCACGGAAGAAGTGTGGAGCTGGACCCACGAGGGGTCGATCCACACCGCTGAGTGGCCAACCCCGTCAGCGGTGGACGGCCCGACGGGACTGCTGCCGCTGGTAAGCGAGGCGCTCATCAGCATCCGTCGCGCAAAGACCGACGCGAAGGCCTCACAGAAGACCGAGGTCACCTCGGCACGGCTGGCCGGGCCGGCGCTTCTGCAACTCGCCTCTGCCGACCTCAAGGCGGTTGGGCGCATCCACTCGCTGGAGTTCGCCGAGGCGCCGGATGTCGCCGTGACCGACATTGTGCTGGCCGAGCAATCGAGCGAGCAGCCGGTTTCATGACGGAGATCCGATCGCTGCAGGAGACAGACCGCCCCGACTGGGAGCGGCTCTTCACCGCGTACGGCGCCTTCTACGAGACGGCGTTCACTCCCGCGATTCTCGACGGCGTGTGGGCCTGGCTGATGGATGACCGCGTCGAGCTGCGCGGGTTGGTCGCGACGCGCAACGACACCATGGTCGGTTTCGCGCTGTTCCGCAGCGTGCTCGACACCTTCACCGCTGGCACGTCGTTCTACCTCGACGACCTGTTCGTCGATCCCGCCGCCCGGGGCACGGGCGCCGCGACCGCCCTGATCAACGCGATCGGCGACGACGCGCGCAGCCGCGGTGCGACCGTGCTGCGCTGGCAGACCGCGGAAGACAACTACACGGCTCAGAGCGTCTACAACAGGCTCGCGAGCCGAACGACCTGGGTGACCTACGAGAAGGAGCTCGGCTGATGCAACTCGGAACGCGATGGGCCGTGGGGGCCCAACCGCCCGAACGACTCGCGGACGCGGTGGTTCTCGCCATCCGGGACGCCGAAGCGCAGCTGGCCGAGGTCGACACCGCGCAGTGGCGCTGGACTCTCACCTGGCTCGAGGGGCGACCGGTCGTCGAACTCGACGACGGGACCGTCATCCGGACGGATTCCACGGGAAACGTCACCACCACCTGGGAACAGTAGGGCGACCAACCGACGCGGGCTGACCGGTCTCCGTACGGAGTCGCGCTACCGCGGCTCGAGCGGCGACATGATCTCGGGGCGCGTCGTCGCGCGCTCGGTCTCGAGAAGTCGCGACATCTGCTCGTGCGTGTAGGCGGTGCGGTCGACGCGACGGCGGGACCATCTCAGCACCGCGAGTGCCAGACGCTGGGCGGCGAGGTCAACGACAGAGGCGCTCTGGCGACGGTGCGCAAAGCTGGCGGAAGTCATCATTTCTCCTCTTTCCTTCCTTCAAATTAGTGGTGACCGCCGACATTGCACGGCGGAAATTCCGGGCGACGACGGCTGTCACGGTGCCGCCTGTTCCGGCTCGGTCCATCCGGGAACTTCTTCGCCATCGATCACCGGAAATGCCATGAAATCGATGTGGATAGGCCGCGATCCGGGCTCGGTCGAACCGCGATACCGGTCGAGATAGCTGTCGATCAGTGTGGTGACCTCTTCGACCAGGGAGTGCAGCTGGTCGCTCGTGAGGCGGGTGTTCATGGTGGAGATTGCCGACGACTCCGTCCAGCGCGGCGGCAGTTCGTCGTAGCCGCGATCCATGAACTCGTCCAGCAGGTTCTCGCGGTTCACTTTCCACTGCCGCAGGATTACGCGGGACGCCGCCTTGCCGGCCGGCGTCTCATCCGTCTCCCGGCTCGCAACGGAGATGCCGCCGGGAACTCGCTCCCACCAGCGCTCCCTGCCGGTGCCCTTGTCTACGACCTCGCGAACGAAGCCGTGCTTTTCCAGTTGGCGCAGGTGATAGCTGGTGGCGCCACTGGATTCGCCAAGTCGCTCGGCCAAGCCACTCGCGGTGAACGAACCGTAGAGCGAGAGCACGTCGATGATCTGCACCCGCAGGGGGTGGGCCAGCGCGCGCAGGCTTTCCACGTCGAGCTGGCGATCACGGGATTCCTGCCCAACGGGCTCGATTGGCTTGTTCATGATGCAAAGGTAGCATTGCAAAGATACCTTTGCAATATCTATTTTGCAAAGATCGCTTTGCGAGCGGGGATGCGCCGTAGGCTCGAACCATGACGAATCCGTTCTTCTCCCCCAGCACCCTGCCGTACGGACTGCCTCCCTTCGCGCAGATTCGCGACGAGCATTACCGTCCGGCGTTCGACAGGGGGTTCGAGGATCACCTCGAAGAAATCGAAGCCATCACGTCGAATCCGCAGCAACCGACGTTCGAGAACACGATGATCTCGCTGGAGAAGTCTGGTCAGATCCTGCACCGCGTTTCCCTTGTTTTCTTCAACAAGCAGTCGGCCGACAGCTCCGACTTCGGCGACGAGCTCGAAGAGCAGCTGGCTCCCCTGCTTGCTGCCCACTCCGACTCCATCAGCCTGAACGCCGCGCTGTACGCGCGCATCGCGGCGCTGCACGACCGCAGGCACTCGCTCGGCCTTGACGCGGAGGGCGTCTATCTCATCGAGCGGTATTTCACCGAGTTCACCCAGTCCGGCGCCGGACTGAGCGATCCCGATAAGACGACGCTCATGGACCTGAACCAGCAGCTGTCCGTGCTCACCACGAAGTTCGAGAAGAACCTGCTCGCCGACACCAATGAGCTGGCAGTCGTCGTCGAGGATGTCGCGGAGCTCGACGGCCTCGGTGAGGGCGAGATCTCTGCGGCTGCGGAGGCTGCGAAGGAACGCGGACTGGACGACAAATACCTCATCACTCTTGTGCTGCCCACCGGGCATCCGTACCTGTCGGCTCTCACCAATCGGGGGCTGCGGCAGCGCATCATGGAGGCATCCATCTCCCGCGGACAGCGTGGCGGCGAGTACGACAACCGCGACCTCGTGCTGCAGATCACCCGACTGCGCGCCGAGCGCGCTGCGCTCCTCGGCTATCCAAACCACGCCGCCGTGGTCACCGCGGACCAGACGGCGGGGACGCCGGAAGCGGTGGACGCGATGTTGTCCCGCCTCGCTCCCCCGGCCGCGCGGAATGCGCGTGCCGAACAGGCGGAGCTGCAGTTCGAGGCGGGCGATGGCACAGAGCTCGCTTCCTGGGACTGGGCCTTCTACTCCGAGAAGGTCCGCAAGGCCAAATATGACGTCGACACCTCCGAGATGCGCCCGTACTTCGAAGCGGAGCGGGTGCTCAAAGACGGTGTCTTCTTCGCGGCGACGCGGCTGTACGGCATCACGTTCACCGAGCGGCCAGATCTGGTCGGCTACCACCCCGACGTGCGCCTGTTCGAAGTGACGAACGAGGATGGATCGCCGGTCGGCCTCTACTCCTTCGACCTCTACACCCGCGACTCGAAGCGGGGCGGCGCCTGGATGAACGAGCTGATCGGGCAGTCCGAACTCGTCGATGCGACCGTTGTCGTCTGCAACAACCTCAACGTGCCGAAGCCAGCAGCGGGGTCGCCGACACTGCTCACCTACGACGAGGTCAACACCCTGTTCCACGAGTTCGGCCACGCCCTGCACGGCCTGTTCGCCCGCGTGACCTACCCGAAGTTCACCGGGACGAACGTGTTCCGTGACTTCGTCGAGTTTCCCAGCCAGGTCAACGAGATGTGGATGCTGTGGCCGGAGATCCTGGCCAACTATGCCGTGCACTTCGAGACGGGTGAGCCAATGCCGCAGGAAATCGTCGACAAGCTGCACGCCTCCGAAGCATTCAACGAGGGTTTCGCCACGTCGGAATACCTGACGGCGGCCCTGCTGGACCAGGCCTGGCACCGTATCTCGAAAGACGAGGTAGTCACCGACGTCGCCGGCTTCGAAGCCGCGGCCATCGCGCGCGTGGGGCTCGACAACCCGGTCGTGCCGACGCGGTACTCGAGCACCTACTTCGCCCACACGTTTTCCGGTGGATACGACGCCGGCTACTACTCCTATATCTGGAGCGAAGTGCTGGATGCCGACACTGTCGACTGGTTCAAGGAAAACGGCGGGCTCACTCGCGCCAATGGCGACCGTTTCCGGCAGCGCCTGTTGGGGGTCGGCGGCTCCAGGGACGCGCTCGAGGCCTTTCGCGATTTCCGCGGCCGGGATGCCGTCATCGAGCCGCTGCTCAAGCGCCGTGGCCTCGAATAGGCCGGTCGAAAAGTAGGTATCACCTACTCAGGCGCACTTCTCCCAGGAAAAACAGACTGGACGTCAACCGAAACCGTGCACTCAGCCGTCGGTTCTTCGGGCATCGGATTCTCGGTCCCGCGTTCGCACGCCTGTTTTTTACCGAGGGAGCACGATGTCCACGACAACTCGCCGCCGTTACTCTTCGCGGAACGTCTTCGCCGCAGCCGGGTTAGCCGCACTCGTGGCGCTCACCGCGTCGATCGTGGTGCCGATGTCCGCGCGAGCGGACCCACTCACCATCGCAGGAACCGTCTCGCTGCCGTCGGGATCGCTTGCGGCGGGGTTGTCGGTCACCATCGCGAAGGAGCTCTCCGGCAACTTCTCGGATGTCGCCTCCGTTAAGACCTCGTCTTCGGGCGGGTTCAGCTTCACCGGGCTGGCCACCGGCCTTTACTCGGTGCACTTCCCGGCGACGGCAACCAGCTTCGAGCAGTACCTCGGCGGTGAGTCGTCCCAGGCGGCGAGCGCACTCGCCGAAGTGGACACAACTCCGGCTCCCGCGACGACATTCGTCAACGTCGTGCTTGCAGCGGGCGGCACCATCACCGGAAAGGTCGCGAAGCCGTCGGGCACGGGCCTGAAGTCATTCAGGGTCCGCGCCTTCGCCGAGACCGATGACAAGGTCTGGACGCTGAAGGCCTCGACGACGACATCGATCAGCGGAACGTACACGCTCACCGGCCTGGAGCCGGGTGCATATCGGCTGGAGGCCGTGGATACGGCCGCCACGTCGTCGTACCTGCCGATCTATTCCGGTGGCGGCTCACTGGCGAGCGCAGCCACCACCGTCGGTGTCGTCGCATCGAAGAAGACGACCTACAACTTCAGTATTCCCACGTCGGCGACCATCAAGGGCACGGTGACGGGCATCCACGATGCGACGATCGTCGAGAACCTCGCAGGCGTCGTCGTCACCCCCTACCTGCTCAGTGGGCCGGTTGGATCGTGGACGGACGCGACCCTTGCCTCGGCGAAGGCCGTCACCACCAACGCCGCGGGCGCCTATGTGCTCGGAGGCCTTGCGCCCGGCTCCTACGCACTCGAGTTCCGGCCGCGCGCGACCGCGCCGCTGCCGGCTTCAGGGATCCTCTACGGACGCAGCTTTCTCGGCGGCACGAACACCGCGATCGGGTCCACCTGGGTCACCGTCACGACCGGGGCGGTTGTCACCGGCAAGAACGTGCAGCTCGTCCCCGGCGCCACAGTCTCGGGCGAAGTTACCGATGCGGCCACCACTCCGATTCCGCACCTGCGCATCACGATCGAACATTCCGGGTCCCCCGCCGACGAGCCGCGCACCGGAGCACAGACGACGACCGACAACGTCGGGCACTTTTCGTTCGTTGGACTTGGAGCCGGCCCCTACACGCTGGCCATTGGCAGCAACTCCGACTCGGATCCCTCAGATGGCGTGAACGAGGACACCACCTGGAAGCGCACCGTACTGGCGCTGCCGAATGGTGACCTCGCCGCTGGCGAGGATCGTGTCGAGCAACTCGTAGTGGCGAAGAAGGATCCGCTCGGCCTGCACCCGAGTGGCACCCTGCCTGTAGTCGTCACCGTGGGACCTCTCGTCGTGGGATCAGTTATCTCCGCAGACCCGGGCAACTGGAACGGTGACTTGACGTCGCATTTCCGATACCAGTGGCTTCGCAACGGCGTGGCGATTGCGGACGCGACCGACCAGCAGTACACCGTTGCTCCCGGCGACTACCAGTACGTGCTCTCGGCGCGCGTGACCCTGTACGACTTCGAGTATGGAAGCGGTTCGTACACGACGCCCACGACGGATCCGGTCGGCAAGGGAACCATCCAGCCGAGTGCCGCTCCCACTGTCACCGGCGGATTGGTTGTCGGACAGACCCTCAGCGCCAACACGGGCACCTGGTCCGTGCCGGGGGTGGCATTCACTTACCAGTGGCAGTTCAGCGGCGATGGTGGAAACGTCTGGACCGACACGCCTCCATATGAGAGTCTGCCCACGCACCTCGTCAGTGCAACGGACCTCCTCAATGGGCCGCTCCTTCGAGTGCGCCTGGTCGGCGCACGGTTCGGCTACCAGTCGGTCTCGGCAGACGTGGTCGCCGGCAGCGCCATCCAGGGCACCCAGTCGATCCTGGCTCTCCCCTCCGTGACCCAGACGACCTCGAGCTACACAGTGCACGACGGAACCTGGTTGCCCGCCAGCGGCACGTCCGGATTTACCTGGACAGTCATTGATCCCGATGGCACTACAACGACGACCTACGGCACGACACTGCCTCGCGCCGGCACGGAAGGCAAGAAGATTGTCTTGTCCGTCACGCACGCCAAGGGTGGCTACGCTCCGCTGTCGGCACCAGAAATACTCGTCCAGGCAGGCGCTCCGCTGGCAACAACGGAGCTGCTGCCCATTGGAGGCAGCGCCACCGTCGGCGGAACGCTGACCGCGCCCAGCCCGACCTGGCTGCCCGCGGCCGACGGCACGAACTACCAGTGGCAGTACCAATCAGCAGGCATCTGGAAGAACATCGCCGGCGCGACGAGCTCGAACTATGTTCCCGCGGCGGGCGACCTCGGGCGTGCGCTGCGCGTCCAACTCAAGCCGTACGCCGCTGGCTGGACCACGCCTACTGTGGCCGCTCAGCCCACGACGGCCGTCGCGATCGGCGCGCCATCGGCATTGTCCGGACTCGGGGGCGAGCAGCCGATGATCACCGGCACGGTCGGAATCAATCGAACCGTCTCGGTGAGCCCCGGCGTGTGGACTCCGACTCCGTCGACGTTCAGCTACCAGTGGAAGACCAGCACCGACGGGGTCGCATTCACTCCGGTGCCGGGTGGCACGGCGGCGGCGGTCACCGTCCCGGAGTCCGCCCTCAATGCGGAACTGTACGTCGACATCACAGCCGCGACACCGGGTCGGGCCTCCGCCACCCATACGGTGAACGTCGCCCAGGTCGTTGGCGGACTGTTCAGGCAGGTCACGGCTCCGAAGGTGACCAAAAGTGGCACGGTGCTCTCCGTCACCACCGGAACGTGGTCACCCACACCCAGCTCTTTCGCGTACCAGTGGTACATGTACGCCGACAATGGCGCGCTTGCGCCGATCTCGACAACCTCCAGCGTTGACCCGTTCGCCGCCGGCGCCATCGGTCGGCGGATAGTCGTGTCGGTCACGGCGAAAGGCCCGGGCGCCTCCGACACGTCAACACAGGCGATTGCAGCGCAAACCGGAACACTGGCACCGAGCGCGGCCGCGGCTCCCACCGCGCCGAGCGTCGCGGTCGATTCTGTCTTCACCGCGCCCGCTGTCACCTGGTCGAACCTGACCTCCCCGCAACGCGCGTACACCTGGCAGTACAAATCTGGCTCGAGTTACACGACCATCGCCGGACAGAGCGCCGCGACCTTCACACCGGGCCCAAAGTATGCCGGCAGGCAACTCCGGGTGATTGAAACGGCTACGGCGTCCGGATACAGCCAGGGCAAAGCGACCTCACTGCCGACGACTGCGCTGGCTCCCGGCGCAGCGCCGACGCCCGGCACCGGCGTGGAGACGCCAATCATTTCCGGCCCCGCGACCCTGAGCGGAACACTCACCGTCAACCCTCGAACCTGGAGTCGGTCGGGCGGGATTTTCAGCTACGAATGGCAGGTATCAGCTGACGGCACAACGAATTGGAGCACCATCGCGGGCGCCACCCACGCGTCCTACAGGGTGTCGACGACGCTGCTCGGCAAACACCTGCGCGTGATCATCACCGACTCGATCCCCGGCTACCTTCCGGGAGTGACGACGATCCTTCAGCCCGGCGCCATCGGAATGGGTAACCTGCAGCCCACACAGCCAGCGAAGGTGACCGTGAAGTCGGGCCGGTATACGGTCACGAGCAGCTGGAACGTGACGCCGACGAGCCTGCACTACGACTGGAAGGTCTACAACCAGGCCACCGACCAGTTCGAGCTGAAACAGTCGTCCGCGACGGGTTCGTTCACGCCATCGAGCGCCGACAGGGCCAAGGCGATCCAGGTGGACATCTCGCCGGACCGTCCCAACTTCAACTCCATCACCGTGACCGTTGTCATTCACAAAGGCCCCAAGGTCGTGCCGCTGAGCCCCCTGACCGTGACGGGTGACCCCGTGGTCGGCCAGCTACTGACCGCCGTGCCACCCGTCGACGGCTGGTCGACGACGAACCTCGCGCTCGACTACCAGTGGAAGCGCTCCGGTACGGCAATTGCGGGAGCCACCAACAGCAGCTACACGGCGGTGACGGCGGATGTCGGGAAGGCGCTGACGGTGGAGTTCAAGCCCTCGGCGACCGGCTTCGCCGCGGCGAAGTACTCGGTGGCCGCCGGGGTCGTCAACTCCGACGTGCTGCCGACCGCAACGGTGAAACCCAGCACCAGCGGCACGTACGAGGTGGACCGAGTGCTCACCGCGACCCCGGGCACCTGGTCGATGACCGGACTGACGTTTCACTACCAGTGGATGCGTATGGGCGTGCCGATCCCCGGCGCCACCCGCACGACCTACCTCCTCGCCCCCACCGAACTGCTCAAGGAGATCTCGATTCGGGTCACCGCAACCAGGCCGTTCTTCCCGTCCGGAGTCGCGTCCAGCGATGCGGTGACAGTCTTTGAGGGCGAATTCATCGACGCCGTACCCGCGACCCTCCCGGCTGAAGTGAAGCTCGACACCGAAATCAAGCCGATCCTCCACCCGTGGAACTGGCCGGCGACGGTTTTTTACCAGTGGTCCTACAACGACGGGTCCGGCTGGACGATGATCCTCGGCGCCAACTCACCGACCTACACGCCGACGAACGCCGACAACATCAAAGTCGGGTATGGCATTCGGGCCGCAGCGAGCGCATACCGGCCGGGTCATCCGACCGGCGGCTGGCACAGTGACACGGTGGTCGTTCAGTAGGCGAACGCACCGGCGACCTCCCGCAGGGTCCGAACCTTCGCCTCAAGGTTCGGACCCTGCGGCACGAGGATTACCTCGTTCGCGCCGGTCGTTGCGACGAGATCCTCGATACGAGCGATGACGTGCGCGAGGTCCCCGACGGCCTGAAGCCCGTTGCGCTGGGTGATCCATGCGGTCTCTTCGGCCGTCCACGGATACGCCTCCGCCTCAGCGAGCGTCGGTACGCGCGCCGGAAGTTTGCCGGTGCGCATCCGCAGCATCGACAGCCCGTGCGGAAGGGAAAGCCGTGCGGCCTCGTGCGCGTCGTCGGCGACAATGGCAGCGACAGCAACCATCGACTGCGGCTCCCGAAGCACAACGGACGGGGTGAAGTGCTCGCGATAGACGCGGAATGCCTCCGGCGTGTTCTCCCCACCGGCGAAATGGTGGGCAAACGCGAACGGGAGCCCCAGCATCCCGGCGAGCCGGGCGCTGAAGTCGCTCGAGCCCAACAACCACAGCTCGGGTGAGTCGCCGAGCCCCGGCACCGCACTGACGCGGGATCCGAGCCCGTTCTCCAGCGGGGGGATCGTGCCGAAGAACGCGAGCAGCTCGAGCACCTGGTTGGGAAAGTCGTCGACTGTCTCCGCGCCGACGTTGCGACGAAGAATGGATGCCGTCAGCTGGTCCGTGCCCGGCGCGCGACCGAGGCCGAGGTCGATGCGATCGCCGTGCAGTGCCACAAGCGTGCCGAACTGCTCGGCGATGACCATGGACGAGTGATTCGGCAGCATCACCCCGCCGGAGCCGACCCGGATCGTCGAGGTCGCGGCCGCGATAGCGCCGATGAGAACGGCGGGTGCGGAGCTTGCAACCCCGGGCATGCCGTGGTGCTCCGCAACCCAGAAGCGGCGGTAGCCGAGCGACTCGGCCTGCTGCGCGGCGCTGATCGTGTCAGCGAGTGCGTTCGCGTGGCTGGAGCCCTCGTACACGGAGGCGAGGTCGAGAACGGAGAGTGGAATGGTCGTCACGCTCTAGCCAACCTCCGCGACGCCCGTTCTCTTCCGCCGGGCCCACCCGAGCCACAACATGACGGCTCCACCGACGAGGAGTCCCCAAAATGGCGAGCCGATCCCGACGATCGAGACCCCGGATGCCACCACGAGAAACGTGACCGCCGCGACCAGCCGATGCTGCGGCTCTTCGAACGCGCCGCTCATGCCCCCGATGAATGCGCCGATCATTGCGAGTCCCGCTACCGCGGTGATGAGGATGGGCGGGCTCGCCGACACGAGCGCCGTTGCAACGCCCGCCCCCAGGCCCAGGAATACGTAGGTCGCACCGGCGGTGAAGGATGCGATCCACCGCCTGGCCGGGTCGGGATGCGCATCCGGACCCGCCATGATGGCGGCCGACAACGCCGCCAGGTTGATGGCGTGGCCGCCGAACAGCGCGCCGCCGGCGCTGAGAAAGCCGCTGCCGACGAGGATCGCCGCTGCGGGAGGCTTCTCGTACCCGAACGTCTGCAGCACGGCGAAGCCCGGAACGTTCTGGCCCGCCATCGTGACGATATACAGCGGGATGCCGAGGCTCACGATCACGAGCGGTTCGAACGTCGGGACCACGAACTGGAGCGCCGGCGCGAGGTGCGCGTGGCCGAGCCAGGCCGTCCCCGCGTTCAGAGCGATCGCAACCACGGTGACGACGAGCGCGCCCGGCACGGCCCAGCGCGGCGCCAAACGGTAGAGCACCAACCACACCGCGACGATCGGGATCGCGAACATGGGCAGCTGCACCGACGCCTGGATCGGCGCGAGACAGATGGGAAACAGCACTCCCGCGAGCATGGCACTGGCGATGGGCCTCGGAATGCGCGTGATGGCGCGCGTGAGCCACGGCCAGAAGCCGGTGATCAGGATCAGCCCTCCGCACACCGCAAACGCGCCGACCGCCGCCGAGAAGCTGCCCGTGCTCGCCTGGGTGGCGACAAGGAGGGCGGCGCCGGGCGTGGACCAGGCGAACGACAGCGGCATCCGGTATCGCAGGGCCAACACCATTGCGATCATGGCCTGGGTCAGGCAAAGCGTCAGAAGCCCGGATGACGCCTGCGCATCCGACGCTCCCACCGCGTGCAGGCCGGCAATTACGAGCGCGAACGAACTCGCGAAACCGGTGATCGCCGCAACGAGGCCGGCGACAATGGGCTGCAGGATGGTTATGCGGACTTCTCTGTGGGGCGAACGATCTTGCGGGGCACGATCGTCGGCGCCGCGTTCTCGAGCACGGCCTGCCTGGTCACGATCACACGTGCGACATCGCTGCTGGACGGCACTTCGAACATGATCGGGCCGAGAACCTCTTCCATGATCGCGCGCAATCCGCGGGCGCCCGTCTTGCGCAGCACGGCGAGATCGGCGATGGACTCAAGCGCGTCCTGCTCGAAGTCGAGCTCAACGCCATCCAGTTCGAACATGCGCTGGTACTGGCGAACGAGTGCGTTCTTCGGCTGGGTGAGGATGTCCATGAGGGCCACCTGGTCGAGTTGCGTGACCGTGGTGACGACGGGCAGGCGACCGATGAACTCGGGAATGAGCCCGAACTTGTGCAGGTCTTCGGGCAGAACCTCGCCGAAGAGATTCACGTCGTCGCCCTTGCTGTGCAAGGGCGCGCCGAAGCCGATGCCCTTCTTCCCCGCGCGCTGCGAGATGATCTCCTCGAGGCCGGCGAACGCACCGGCCACAATGAAGAGAACGTTGGTCGTGTCGACCCGGATGCACTCCTGGTGCGGATGCTTGCGACCACCCTGCGGAGGAACGGAAGCGACAGTGCCCTCGAGGATCTTGAGCAGCGCCTGTTGCACGCCCTCACCGGAGACGTCACGGGTGATGGACGGGTTCTCGGCCTTGCGCGCGATCTTGTCGATCTCGTCGATGTAGATGATGCCGGTTTCGGCACGCTTGACGTCGTAGTCAGCTGCCTGGATCAGCTTGAGCAGGATGTTCTCGACGTCCTCGCCCACGTAACCGGCCTCGGTCAGCGCGGTGGCGTCAGCGACCGCGAAGGGCACGTTGAGCCGCTTGGCGAGAGTCTGCGCGAGGTAGGTCTTGCCGCATCCGGTCGGCCCGATAAGCAGGATGTTGGACTTCGCGATTTCGACATCGTCGATTACCGCGTCAGCCGAGGTAATGGTCGAACGGGCGCGAACACGTTTGTAGTGGTTGTAGACCGCGACGGAGAGGGCCTTCTTGGCGGCGTCCTGGCCGATGACATATTCCTCGAGAAAGGCGTAGATCTCTTTCGGCTTCGGAAGGTCGAATTCGCTGGTGGTTTCTTCGCCCGCTTCGGCGAGACGCTCCTCGATGATCTCGTTGCACAGCTCCACGCACTCGTCGCAGATGTACACGCCCGGTCCGGCGATGAGTTGCTGGACCTGCTTCTGGCTCTTTCCACAGAAGGAACACTTGAGCAGGTCGGCGCTTTCCCCAATGCGTGCCACGGTCGCTCTCCCTTTCCGTCGTGCAACGTGTAACCGAGCCTAACCCGTGCCGGTGACGGAGGCGGTCACGGTGGAGAAAATGTGTCACGGCGCGCCGCGGGGCCCGCGGGGGCAATCTCCTGGAGGCGATCCGACGAATAACTCGTGCTGTGGCAGCATGTCTTGAGGAAGGGAGCGGACTCATGGTTTCGAGGGCGACGCGCCTGGCGCGCGGCAGCACTGCCGCGGTTTTCGCCACCCTCGCGGCGTTCACCTCCCATATTTTGGGTGGAGGTGCGCTGCCCTCCCCTGCCGCGCTCGTCCTCGCACTCGCGTTCGCCCTGCTGGTCTGCATCGCTCTGGCCGGTCGCACGCTGAGCCTCTGGCGCACGAGCCTTGCCGTCGGCATAAGCCAGTTCGCGTTCCACGGGCTGTTCGGCGGGATGTCCTCGGGCAGCGCCACAGTAGTGACGGATGCCATGCCCGGCCATACCGAGCACCTCCTGATGGTCATGGCGCCCATCGCTCCCGCGGTCGCCCACTCGTCGTGGATGACGCTCGCCCACGCGCTCGCGGGGATCGCTACCATCGCTGCCCTGCGTCGCGGCGAACTCGCGCTGCGCGGGCTCATCAGCTCCGCGGTTCTCGCTCTCGGAATCCTGTTCCGACTCCCGCTGGTCGACGCTCCCTCGCTGCCGCTGGCGACCCCCGACTGGTCGCGATCGACGGTGCCGCACGCACGGGCCGTGCTGCTCGCTGGCGATCCTCGGCGCGGTCCACCGATCGCAGCCGCTTTCCTCTGAATTTCGGGCACTCGCCCTGCCGCGGTCGCGGCATCCTGTTTCACCCATTCCGTCGTCTGTGCACGACGATGACCCGAAGGACCACTCATGAAGGCTTCCCTACTCGCCAAAGCCGCGACGGCGCTGGCCGCCGGCACGGCACTCGCCCTCGCCGGCGCATTCGCGGCAAGCGCTCACGTCACGGTGACGCCGAACACCGCTCCAGCGGGCTCAACAGCCGTGCTCACGTTCACCGTTCCCAACGAGTCGGCCACGGCGAAGACGGATCGGGTCGAGATCAACCTGCCAGAGGCCACCCCGTTTGCGGGTGTGAGCTACATCCCGACGCCCGGTTGGACGACAAAGCTCGTGAGCACGAAGCTTGCGAAGCCGGTGATCCTGCCCGGCGAGAAGATCACGGACGCGATCACGCAGATCGTGATCACGGCCGACCACGGTCACGAACTCGGCGAGGGGCAGGCGCAGGACTTCGCGATCCGCGTGGAGGGCGTGCCCGACACGGCCACGGTCGCGATTTCGGTGACCCAGCACTACACCGACGGCACGGTGGCCAGGTGGAACAGCTTCGATGCGGCCGGCGATGACCCGGCCCCCCAGTTGTTCGTCAACGCCCAGCCGCCCGCGACCCAGCACGGGCACGGCGCCACCGCCGGCTCGGGACCATCGACGCCCCTGGTGCCCGAGGCGCCCGCGCCGCCCGACGTTGTCGCGCGCGTTCTCGGCGGAATCGGCCTGCTGCTCGGTGCGGTCGCCCTCGTCATCGCGGTTGCGGGCCGGCGCAGGGGTTCGGAGGCATGATGCGTGGGGCGAGAGTGCTCGCATTCGCGGGCGCGGCGGCGTTCATCGTTGCGGCATCCGTTCTGGGGCTCGCGGCGCCGGCGGAGGCACACAACTACCTCGTGTCATCCACGCCGAAGGCCGGCCAGACCCTGACCACGCTTCCGAAGGCATTCGAGATCACGACCAGCGGCCCGCTCCTCAATCTCAGTGGAGGGCGCGGTTTTGCCCTGGAGATCCGCGATGCCGCTGGCAGGTTCTACGGCGATGGCTGCGTGAAGGTCAGCGGATCGACCATCTCGGAGACTGCCGCCGTCGGGCCCGCCGGCAAATACACGATCATCTGGCAGGTCGTGTCCACCGACGGCCACACGGTGTCGGCAGAGCTGCCGTTCACCTGGGCGCCGACCGATGCGTCGAGCACACCGAGCCCGGGTGCGAAAACGCCGCCGGACTGCAATGGCACCGCTGGCGGCCAGGCACCCGCCGAACCGGGGGCCGCCCCCGCGAAGCCAGCCGACGCGAACCTCAGCGACGTGCTCTGGATCGGAGGCAGCATCCTCGGCACCGGAATTGCGGTGGTGGTGACGCTGCTGGTGCTCGGGCGGCGAAAGCGGACGACCGGGTAGCAGCGTGTCCCGGTGATCGAGTGCGCGTGCACTCGACCACCGGGCGCGGGCTACTTGACGAGCTGCGGCAGGTTCTTGCGGCTGGTCAGCACCTGGTCGATGAGTCCGTACTCGAGCGCGGCAGCGGCGTCCAGGATGTTGTCGCGGTCGATGTCGCGGTTGACCTGTTCGATCGTGCGGTTGGAGTGCCGGGACAGCGTCTGCTCGAGCCAGACGCGCATGCGGAGGATCTCCCTGGCCTGGATCTCGATGTCCGAGGCCTGGCTGGAGCCGTCCGAGCCGGCAGCCGGCTGGTGGATGAGGATGCGCGCGTTCGGCAGGGCCAGGCGCTTGCCGGGCGAGCCGGCACTGAGCAGCACGGCAGCGGCCGATGCCGCCTGGCCGAGGCACACCGTCTGGATCTGCGGGCGGATGTACTGCATCGTGTCGTAGATCGCCGTCATCGCGGTGAATGATCCACCGGGCGAGTTGATGTACATGACGATGTCGCGGTCGGGGTCCTGGCTTTCGAGGACGAGCAACTGCGCCATGACGTCATCCGCCGACGCGTCGTCGATCTGCACCCCGAGGAAGATGATGCGGTCCTCGAACAGCTTGGCGTACGGGTCCTGGCGCTTGTAGCCGTAGGCCGTGCGCTCCTCGAACGTCGGGAGAATGTAGCGGTCGTTCGGCGTGGGCCGGGCGATGCCGGTGCCGAGGTTGAAGTTGTCCATGATTAGTCCTTTTTCCCTGTTGCGTCGAGGTTCGAAACCGACTCGTCGGTGCCGCCCCCGCCGACCACATCGGACGCGAACTCGCGAAGGTGATCCACGAATCCGTACTCGAGTGCCTGCTGGGCGTTAAACCAGTTGTCGCGGTCGTTGTCGATGAGGATCTGCTCGATCGACTTGCCGGTCTGCTCTGCCGTGAGCTCGGCCATCCGCTGCTTCATGTCGAGGATTACCCCGGCCTGGGTCTGGATGTCGGCGGCCGTTCCACCGAATCCGCCGGACGGCTGGTGCAACAGGACGCGTGCGTTCGGCGTGATGTACCGCTTGCCCTTGGTGCCCGACGAGAGCAGGAACTGCCCCATGGATGCTGCAAGGCCGATGCCGACGGTGACGATGTCGTTCGGCACGAATTTCATCGTGTCGTAGATGGCCATACCCGCGGTGATCGAACCGCCGGGTGAGTTGATGTAGAGGTAGATGTCACGCTTTGAGTCCTCCGCTGCGAGCAGCAGGATCTTTGCGCAAATCTCGTTGGCGTTCTCATCGCGCACCTCTGAGCCAAGCCAGATGATGCGATCGCTCAAGAGTTGATCGAAGATGCTCGAGACCAATGCCGGTTGGGCCATTGTTGCGCTCCATTTCAGTTATCGCTTGGAAATGAATCTATCGGAGCGCGCGCTGGCGAACCGGCCTGTTCGCCGTGGGCAGATACGGCCACTCCCCTTAACGCGAGTTGCCCACTTTTGTCGCTATTCCGGTGCGGATAGCGACGAAAGTGGGCAACTCGTGAGGTTAGCGACTATGCGTGGTCGTGACCGTAGTGCTCGTGGGAGGCCTTGCGACCGTGGGAGTCCTTCGCGTTGCCGTGGTTGTGGCCCGCGTGCGGGTCCCCTCCGTTGGCCGCCTGCAGAAGCGAGGTGGCATCCGCGGTGTCGAAGTCGCCCTCTTCGCCCTGTTCCGGCTCGGCGAAGGATGCGGTGAACTCCGAGACATCCACCTTCTTACCCTTGGAATCGACGACGTTCGCCTTGTCCAGCACGACGGCGAGCGCCTTCGCCCGAGCGACCTCACCGATCATCGACGGGATCTGGCCGTTCTCGTCGAGCACCTTGATGAACTCGCCCGGCTCCATGCCGTACTGGGCCGCGCCCTGGATCAGGTACTGGGTGAGCTCGTCCTGGCTGACCTTGACCTCTTCCTTCTCCGCGATCGCGTCGAGGAGGATCTGGCTGCGGAAGGTCTTCTCGCTCGACTCGGCAACTTCCTTGCCGTGCTCGGCGTCGTCGGGGCGGTTCTCGCTCTCGAGGTGGCGCTTCACCTCGTCGTCGATCAGCTGCTGCGGCACGGGGATGTCCACGAGGGCAGTGAGCTTGTCGACGATCTGGTCACGGGCCTGGGCCCCCTGGCCGAACGCCTTGGACTTCTCGATCTGGTTCTTCAGTTCGGCGCGAAGCTCACCGATCGTGTCGTACGGGCTGGCGATCTGCGCGAAGTCGTCGTCGGCCTCGGGAAGCTCGCGCTCCTTGACCGCGAGCAGCGTGACCGAGATCTGCGCGACCTGGCCCTCGTTGTCACCACCGAGAAGAGTGGACTCGAAGTTGGTCGTCTCGCCGGCGGTGAGGGAGTCGAGCGCCTCGTCGATGCCCTCGATGAGCTCGCCGGAGCCGATCTCGTACGAGATGTTGTTCGCGGTGTCCACCTCTTCGCCATTGATTGTGGCGAGCAGGTCAAGCTGGGCGAAGTCGCCGTCCTTCGCCGGACGGTCGACCGTGACCAGGGTGCCGAAGCGGCTGCGCAGGGCGTCCAGTTCGTCGGCCACCTCATCCGGGGTCACCTTAATGTCGTCGACTTCGAGCTTGAGGCCCTCGTAGTTCGGCAGCTCGAAGTCGGGGCGAACATCCACCTCGATGGTCAGCTGCAGGTCACCGGTGAAGTCCTTGAGGTTCGGCCACTCCTTGATGTCAGCCTCGGGACGACCCAGCGTGCGGATCTTCTCCTCCTCGATGGCCTTGCGGTAGAAGCCATCCATGCCGTCGCTGACGGCGTGGTTGAGTACTTCCTCTCGGCCCACGCGCTGGTCGATGAGCTGCGGCGGAACCTTGCCCTTGCGGAATCCGGGGATGTTCACGGACTCCGCGATGTGCGTGTACGCGTGGTCAATGCTGGGCTTCAGCTCTTCCGGCGTTACAGCGATGTTGAGCTTGACGCGGGTGGGGCTCAGCTTCTCAACAGTGGTCTTCACGGTGTATCTCCTGGTGTTCTGTCTTCTGAAGTTTGCAGTGGTGCGGGTGGTGATCGTGCGTTGGGATGTTGTCGGGGCGACAGGATTCGAACCTGCGACCTCTCGGTCCCAAACCGAGCGCTCTACCAAGCTGAGCTACGCCCCGTGATTCCGGTCGTGCAGCCAGCGTTGCGGGGACAAACGTCACCCGAAAATTGACCTCTGCAAGCTTAGCCGAGTTCCGCTGGGCGTGAGCCTCGGTGAACAGAGGATGCGTTAGGCTAACTACCGCACAGACGGCTCCCGGGCCGGAAGCGCGGGGATGTAGCTCAATGGTAGAGCCTCAGTCTTCCAAACTGATGACGCCAGTTCGATCCTGGTCATCCCCTCCCAGTAACCGCCTCACACCCCGGCCGATTGGCCAAGCGCCTGTGGCGGCGATCACCGTCAGATCCCCGTACCGCGCTGGCTGCCGGTGCTACTGTCGCGGAATGTTCCTCAACAAGTCGCTGACCGCCGTGGGACTTTACGCGGCTGTGCTGATCCTTTCCGGCTGCGCCGCGTCGCCGTCGACCTCGTCAGTGCACACGCCCTCGAAAACGCCATCTGCGGCACAACGAATCGAACTCACGGACGCCGAACGCATTGATTCCGCGGAGAAGCTCGCGCTGGGTGACCTGCCCGACGCGCCAGTCTGGAAAGGCATGGTTGCGAAGGGCGTCGTTGTGAACGCCAGTGAGGTTTGCGTCGACAGAACCTATGGACCCGAGGGAGGGCTCGACGGCCAGGGAGGAACCAACGCGGGATACGTAGTAGTCGCGTTCGCCACGATGATTGTCGGCGAGCCGCAAGACGGTAGCTGCGCGGAGTATGTCGCGTCGACCCCGACAGAAGCCCCGCGGGTCTACATTCCGGAGGCTCTGCGACACGCGCCCGGACTGCTCGTGAGCACCGACTATGGCGACAAGTGGCCGCTCAGCGTCCCGTTTGCAGTCGTCTCCTGCAAGAGCCTCGTCGCGGGAGGTCGATCACTACAGGTCGTAACGCTGGAAACTCCGGACGGAGTGACATATGCGGTGAATGGGACCGCCAAGTCGCACACCACGTTTCCATCGATTCAACCGATTTGGGCCGACGACCCGAACGTGGATGGACTCAAGATCGATATAAGCCCAATTATTGATGCGGGCTTGGCGCTTTGTTGAACTAACGCGATTTGCTTCCCACGAACACCGATGGTGGGACAGAACTTGATGGACCGACCGGGTGGCGATCGCGGGAACACTTCTCTCGACGCCATTTCGTGCCCGTGCGCCATACCGGGGCCAACCGCAACGTCGACTCAGGCGACACGCGCAATCAGAAGTCATAAACGATGACCTCATGGGGCGGCCCCGTGTATTTGGACTGCACTGTCGCCAGCCTTGATGAACGAGTCTTCCAAACTGATGACGCCAGTTGCGCCTGGCTCGGGCGGTGCACTGCACACCCATGCGCGCCCGTCCGGTGGTGTTACTCCCCAAGTTTGCACGTGCCGCCCACGCAGCAGGCGAGACCCACTACATTGAGCATGGCCAGAACGGTCTATGGCCCTCACGGTTGGGTGGTCGACATGAATAAACAGCAGCCAGCACGCCCGCGACTATCTGCCGTCGCCGCCGCTGTGGGTCTCGTGCTGGTTCTCGCCGGATGCACGACTTCGCCAGCAGGACCCTCGACCTCTCCGTCACCTTCGGCCGTCGCAGACCCTCCACCCCGTGCCGCGCCAACTCCCGGACAAACCGCGACGCCTGCAAATTCGGTCCTTGAAGCAGACTCCCCAACCAACGAGAAGATTCGGGGACGCCTGTCATCCCAGAGCGGAACGAACGACCTCGGTCCGTACAAGCCGCGCACGTCGAGCATCGCGGTGTACTTCAGGTGTGTCGGTGAAGGTGCGGCGGAGGTCGTAATCAGCGGGGTGGCCAGCTTTCCGTATGAGTGCGATGCATCCGGCTCCGCGCCAGGCATCAAGAACACGTTCGACGCGCGGTACGTCAAGGACTTCACGGTGACGGTTTCCGCACACGACAACCTCGTTTGGGCCATCACCGTCGCGGACGTTCGTTAGCAGCAACAGGCTATTGAGATTGAGCCTGTCGTCCTCTCTCCAGGCGTGCTGGTCGAGGAGTGGCGAGGGATAGGGCAAAAACGACAATGGAGTACGCCGCCACGCCCAGGCCTAGCAACGGGCTCTCCCATGGCGTATCGCTCGTCGTGAGGAAAGCGTCAATCAGCCACGCGAACGACAGCACGAATAGCACCAGTTCCCCAACCGCGACGGGAAGTGGCAGCGCAAAAGGCCTAACTCCCCGCAGTCGGATGACGATGATTATCGTGTTGATGAGCAACGAGCCGAAGAAGATGAATGAGAAGTTCACCATCCCCGCGGCAAACAGCGGTACGTTGATGACGCCGTCTTCGTAGGGCATCCGATCGCCATAGAGGACAGCGGCCCACACTCCTAGCGGCGGAACCGCAAACGTCACGAACATCGCGAAGAACATCACTCTTTCGAGCTTCCCTCCACGCGAGAGGAGGTCATTGGATTGCGCCGGGAGCAGGTTGCTGCTGTCAACGAGTGACAATTGTGGGTTCCTTTCGTTCCGATTCGCGATGAATACGGACCTGATCGAGCTCGGGGTGTGAATGAACTCATACACTCACCCCGCCCTCGAAATTGTTGCACCGATCCCGAGAGATGCTCCCCTTCCTCTCGTGCAGCGCGGGCGTTCGGAACGGCAAGCCAAGCCTTGAGCCGGACGCCGCGTTCCTGATCCGCAACCACGCGCGAAAAGTGACGTTTCCCCGAAAGGGGGTCTGTTCCGCGCCTTCCCGATGCGGCTAGACAAGGTTGAGAGAGTCTGGGGGGACATGGGCGAGGGACCACGCGATTGGAGCCCGCCTGGCTATTGGGACGATCCGCAGCATCCTTCGGCCAGCGTGGCTGGATCGACCAAGACTGCAGGCCCCCGCGAGAGGTCAGACTCACGGCTGAAGGGACTTCTCGCGGTGCTTTTCGGTCTCGCCTCCTGCTTCCTCCCGCTGGGGTTGCCTGCGGAAGGTTCCGGATATCGCTGTTGGGTAGCCACATCGATCGGGATAACGGCGGTCGGATGGGCGATCTGGGTCGCACGAGCACGGAGGGCCCGGAACCAGTCGGCTGGCATCCTGGCCGTGACCGGCGGGGTCTTGGGTGTTGCCGGCAGCATCCTGTGCTTGTGGAGCATCCTCGCCTTTTACTCTCCGAGCACTTTCCCAACAGCCCCGCGGCTGTTAGCACTGACAGGCCAGGACCAGGCCGGAACGTCACCTCGTCCCGGAGTTATCGGCCCAGCAGTCCCGTCAGCGAGCGGAAGAGTCGTCGCTCCGATTCAAGGCGCGGATGTCACAGCACCCACGCAACAGCTGCGCGCGAACCTCCGCCACGTCGCGATCCTGTTGTGCGGCGGGCTCAGCGCGTCCAAGCAAATCGCCCGGCAATACCCGGGAACGCTCGGTGACGTGCCATCCTCGTTGACCGTCGGGCCCGACCGTGTCATCACCGGCGGCAATGCCACCTATTCGACCCTGCCCATCGACATGACGCTCGAATACACCGCGACCCCGGAGGGGTCCTACTCCCTGACGGTGCGAGACGCACTGAGCGGAATCGGCGTCGGGTGCGACTCAACCCGCAACGTGCTCATCGAGCGCTGAAACGGGTCCACCTGCACGAAGCGGCAACGTCAGAATTTGCAGCACTTGCGTCTTGCGCAAGAACGCGAGACTTTCCTGATATTTGCTCGCAACGGGTTGCGCGCGTGAGGCTCACGGTCGTACAGTCGCCTCACTTAACCGGGCCGCCCTTCAGCTGCCGTCACCGCGCTGTCTGCTGCTCGATCAGCTCGGTCGCGGTTGGGAGCTGCGGGCTTCGGCCAGGTGGGCATGGAGGGCGTTCGCAATGTCTCCCGCGGCAACGAGTTGGGCGGGAGTGAGCGCGTCGATGAACAGCTCGCGGACAGCGTGCATGTGTGGCGCGCTTGCGCGGCGCAAGGTTTCGGCTCCGAGGCGGGTGAGCGTGATCTCGGCACCTCGGTTGTCGGTCAGGCACGCATTGCGCCGGATGAGCTCGCGGTCTTCCATACGGCGAAGATGGTGGGAGAGTCGGCTGCGCTCCCAACCGATGTGTGTGGCTAGTTCGGACGAGCGCATATTCGTGTTGACGGCCTCCGTGAGCGCCAGCAGCACGGCGTAGTCACCCGAGGAAAGCCCGGACTCGCTCTGCAGACGCGACGCGAGTGCAGACCTGAGCTCGTCCGCGGTCTCGACGAAGGCACGCCACGTCCGCAACTCATTCACAGTGGGAGAACGTCGGGAACCCTGTCGAATCGAATTGGTGTGGGACATTCCACGCTCCTTCATCGGGTAGGAATAATTGACACGTCAATCACATTTACCAGTAGTACGTCAACTACTTGGAGGATGCAATGCTCGATAGTTTCGAACTGGGGCTGAACTCGTTCGGAGAGACAGCGACAGACTCCACCGGGCGGGTATTGACCGACCACGAAACGGTACGTCTCCTTGTCGAGGAAGCACAGCTGGCCGAGTCGGTCGGCCTCGACGTATTCAGCGTCGGAGAGCACTACCGCAAAGGCCACAACGACTCTGCCTCGCCTGTGCTGCTGGCCGCGATCGCAACCGGAACGGAGCGCATTGGGCTGGGAACCTCGGTGACCGTCCTCAGCACCAACGACCCCGTTCGCCTTTATCACGAATTCTCGACCGTCGACGCGGTGTCCAACGGTCGCGCCCGTATCATTCTCGGGCGCGCCTCGGCAACCGAGTCCTTTCCACTCTTCGGGTACGACCTCGCCAACTACGAACAACTATTCGAGGAGAAGCTCGAACTGTTCATGCGACTACAGAAGGAACAGCCCGTCAGCTGGGAGGGCGCGGTGCGCACGCCCCTCATCAACCAGACGCTGCACCCTCAGATGCGGCCGGGCGGCATCCCTACTTGGATCGGTGTAGGCGGAAGCCCCAACTCGGTGATCCGCGCGGCTCGGTATGGACTGCCTCTCATGCTCGCCATCATCGGCGGCCGTCCACAGCGGTTCGCCGGCCACGTTGAGCTCTACATGCGCGCTCTCAAAGAGTTCGGGAATCCCGTCCAGCCGGTCGGGGAGCACTCACTCGGGCTCATTGCCGACACCGACGAGGAGGCGCGCGCGAGCTGGTGGCGGTATTGGCAGCCGGTTGTGAAGGAGCTCGCCGAGGAACGGGGCTTCTACGCGCCAACAAGGGATCGTTTCGAAATGGAAGTCGAAGAGGGAGCCCTGTTTGTCGGATCCCCGGAAACGGTCGCGCAAAAGATTGCCGCAACGGCACGCGATCTCAAGCTCAGTCGCTTCGATCTGAAGTACGACATCATGCATCTGCCCCGCGAGGCCAGGGCACGCACAATCGAGCTATTCGGACGCGAAGTCGCGCCGCGAGTCCGCGAATTGCTTGGGATGCGACTCGGCGACGCCCACCGGACCACTGACCAGCCGTCGGATAAGAACGGGGCGCAGGAGACATGACAAAGGACAGTCGCCTCACGATAGGCATCCTCGGCGCCGGCAAAGTCGGTACCGTACTCGCCCGGCTCGCGCTGTCCGCCGGGCACCGCGTGTTAGTCGCGGGGTCCGGTGATCCCGCGAAAATCGCACTCACCGTCGAAGTACTCGCCCCTGGCGCGGCAGCAACCACAGCGGCCGATGCTGCGGCGGCAGCCGACATCGTCATCCTCGCCCTTCCTCTCGGCAAGTACCGAACGGTCCCCGCGGCAGAGTTGCGCAACAAGCTCGTGATAGACGCGATGAACTATTGGTGGGAAGTCGACGGTATCCGCGATGATCTCACCAACCCGCGCACCTCCTCGAGTGAGACCGTCCAGGCATTCTTGCCTGCCTCCCGGGTGGTGAAAGCCCTCAATCACATGGGTTATCACGACCTCGAGGACGAGACCCGGCCCGCAGGCACTCCCGGACGTAAGGCGCTGGCAATCGCGGGAGATGATCCAGCCGATGTGTCGGCGGTGGCGTCCCTTGTCGACGCCCTCGGCTTCGACCCAGTAGTCGCCGGCTCTCTCGCCAAGGGCGTCCGCCTTGAACCGGGCGCTGAGCTATTCGGTGCGGATGTCGACGCCGCGACAATTCAAGACATGCTCCAGCACTTCCCCGCGTCACCGCGCGGCATCGTCATCGCGACCGCGCGAGCTGACGCCGAGACCGTCGCCGCGTAGCCCACCGGGGTCTGCACCGTTCCTGCGAACGAGGCGTGTACGCACGGCGCCTTGCGCTCACGAGGAAAGTCCCGCTGACAATTACCACCACCCGACAATGGGTTGACGCAGCCGCTACGAACTCGGGGCTTTGAGCCTCAGGCTGACGTCACGCCGGAGCGTCTCAGAATCCGCCCGCGGCCCCCCTTTACCCAGTCCACCTCAGAGCTTCTGCGCCCGCTCGGACGAGCGCGCCGGGCGCATGGGGACGGACACTCGACGAAGGCGCACTCGCTAGACGGGGCTAGTGAGCGGCAACGTCGGAATTTGCAGCACTTGCGTAATCTTGCGCAAGAACGCGACACTTTCCTGATATTTGCTCGCAACGGGTTGCGCGCGTGAGGCTCACGGTCGTACAGTCGCCTCACCTAACCCCTCCCAGAGGAACGAGTCAACGATGACACGGTCAGTTTTGCCCTCCCCCGCCCGCCCTCGTGCGAGCCGGATGCTGACGGGGGCCGCCTGCACGGCGACGCTTGTCGTCGTCCTCGCTTCGCTCTCGGCGGCGCCCGCACTCGGCGCTCCCGCCCAGGCGGGCCGCCCTTCAGCCGCCGTCACCGCAGTACCTGCGGTCACCCGCGCAGCACTCGATCCCGCGCTGGTCGCCGGTCGTGGTGCGCGCGTCTCCTTCCTCGAGCAGGAAGCAGAGAACGCCGCAACGAACGGAACCGTGATCGGGCCCGACCGGTCGGCGTACACCCTCGCCGCCGAGGCATCCGGACGCAAGGCGGTCAAGCTCCTCCCCGGCCAGTACGTGGACTTCACACTTCCGGCGGCGGCCAACGCGATCACGGTGCGGTACAGCATCCCTGATTCGGCGGGCGGTGGCGGCATCACCGCGCCACTCGACGTGACGGTTGATGGCGGCCATCGCAAGAAGATGACTCTGACGTCGCAGTACTCCTGGCTGTACAACCAGTACCCGTTCTCCAATGACCCGAACGCGGGCCTGCTGCACTCCGACTGGTGGATCACCGAGTGCGGCTGCGTGCCCTCGGCCACCACCCCGACGCCCACCGTCGACACGCCGTTCCGCCCCATGCACTTCTACGACGAGCAGCGACTCCTCCTCGGCAAGGCGTACGCGGCCGGCGCCACTGTTCGCCTCACCGCACCGGCGGGAAGCGCCGCCTCTGCCACCGTCATCGACGTGCTCGACTCCCAGCTGGTCGCTCCCCCGCACGTGCGTGTGGTGGCGGCGAACGTGCTGCTGTTCGGCGCGGACCCAACCGGACGCCGCGACTCTGCCGCCGCATTCGACCGCGCGATCGCCTTTGCCAAGAAGAAGAACCTGAAGGTCTACGTGCCGCCGGGAACCTTCCAGGTGAACCGTCACATCATCGTCGACGACGTGACGATCGAGGGCGCTGGCAGCTGGTACACGATTATTCGTGGCTCCGAGGTCGCGCTCAGTACCCCCACCCCGGACGGTTCCGTTCACACCGGAGTCGGGTTCTATGGCAAGGATGCCTCGGTCGGCGGTAGCCACAACGTCCACCTGTCTGGCTTCGCCATCGAGGGCGACGTGCGCGAGCGCATCGACACCGACCAGGTGAACGGCATTGGAGGCGCACTCAGCGACTCGTCGATCGACGGCCTGTACATCCACCACACCAAGGTCGGAATGTGGTTCGACGGCCCGATGTCAAACCTCACCATCACGAACAACGTGATCGTCGACCAGATCGCCGACGGAATCAATTTCCACACCGGCGTTACCGACTCGGTCATCGCGGACACCTTCGTGCGCAACACCGGCGACGACGGCCTGGCGCTCTGGTCGGAGAAGACAGCGGATGCCCGCAACACGATCGACCACAACACGGTGCAGACGCCGACACTCGCCAATGGCATCGCGATCTACGGAGGCACTGACAACACGCTCTCCAACAACCTGATCGCGGACCCGCTCCGTGAAGGCAGCGGCATCCAGGTGGGCTCGCGCTTCGGCGCCCAGCCCTTCACCGGACACCTCTGGATCACCAACAACACCACGGTGCGTGCCGGAACGTTCGAACTGAACTGGAAGATCGGACTGGGGGCCATCTGGTTCTACGCGCTCGAAGGCAACATCGACGCGGACATCCAGGTTGTCGGCGATAACTACCTCGACAACACCTACAACGCCATCATGTTCGTGGCGGACTTCCCGGTGAAAGACAAGTACTCGATCACCAACGTCCACTTCAAGAACGTGAAGGTGGATGGCACGGGAACCTCGGTCGTCAGCGCCCGGGCAGCCGGTTCCGCCTCGCTCGAGAACGTGGATGCCCGCAACGTGGGCGCCGTGGGCGTAAACAACTGCGGCTCGTTCCACTTCGGCCCAACCGGTTCCGAGTTCTCCCTTATCGACCTGGGAGGCAACGACGGTGGCGGCACCACCGGCCCCTGGTTCGCGAGCTGGGAAGTGCCGAACACGATCACGTGCGACGACCGGCCGCCCGTGGTAGCACCGCCTGCACCTAGCACCTGGTAGCCGCACCCGACGGCTCCCCGTGAGGTGTCAGTTTCCGTCGCTGCCGACAGTGAGCAGCACGGGAACTGGCACCTCACACTGGGTTCCGCGCCTGCGCTGCGGGAACTACTTCGCGATCTCCCAGATGTGCCCTGCCGGGTCCTGGAAACTGGCGGTACGGATGCCCCACGGCCGATTCATCGGACCGTTCAGCAACTCCACCCCGCGCACGACGAGCTCCGCGCAGGTTGCGTCGACATCATCCACTTCGATTGTGAACTGGAAGCGCGCGCCGGAATCGGCGGGTGCCACAACGGCGGGAGCTATCAGGTCGGGCGCCTCGCGAATCTTCAGGAGGTTGATGAGGATGTCGCCGAGCTTGAACACGGCAGAGTCGTCGTCTTCGTAGTGGATCGGCAGGTCGAAGATGTCGAGGTAGAACTGCCTGGTCGCCGGGAGATCCTCGACGAACAGGGTGACGGCGCTGATGGCGCCGGGCCAGGATTTCGATTCGGATGCTTCGGTCATCGATCAGCTCCCATCACTTCGGGTACCCGCCAGCGTAGGCGCGTCGGTGAGGTGGTGGCAACGGTTCACAGGAGGTACGCATTGACGATCAGGTCGCCTCGAGCCAGCCGCAGTTGGTCGATGAGCCGGTCAATGAGCGTGCCGGTGACACCGGATGCCATCACGTCGTAGGGACCGATGGGCCGCAGTTTGCCGCACCGCACCCGCACGATCTCCCAGCCGACTGCCCGCAGCAGCGCATCCTTCCGGCGATCGCGCTCCTCGTTGCGACCGACGTGTTCGAGACCCTCGCGCCCGGTGGTGTCGTACTCGATGGCAACGCGGAGGTCGGGCAACAGGATGTCCGGCCACACCTCCACGTGGAAAAAGAACGGACGCGCCACCTTCACCGCGTTGAGCGCCTCGTCGACCGGGAGGCGGGCAGCGATCGCGCTGCGCAGGGCGGGCTCGGCTGCGGATGCTGGCCGAGGCGCCCATGGGCTCGCGAATGCCTCGCCGACGGCAACGGCATCAGCGGCCGCCGCCGCGTTTCGGCAGACGCGGCAGCGGCGTCCAGCGAGCACCTTCTCGATTCGCGCCTCGTAGGTGCCGTGGCCGGCGGGGCAGACCCAGCGGTAGTTGCGCACGGTCGTGGTCTCGACGCTCAGCGACTGCCGGGCGCTCGGAGTCACCATCGCGAGCAGCTGCTCGCGGGAGATCGCCGAGCCGTCCAGGCGGCGGCACAGGTAGCAGCGGTCGTCGTCGGGATCGCTCTCAATTCGGTTCGGGTCGCGCGGATGCCCGCAGGCGTACGATTCGGGCGAATGCACAGGGGCTTCCGGTGGCACCCACCCCGCCGGTCGGAGCGGTTTCGGTTGCGCGAGCGCGGCGCACTCCGGGCACCAGGTCGACCTGCGCCGGCTGGCTCCCGGTCGCATCCGCTGCTCCTCCGGCGTCGCCACAAACTTGTGACCGACGTCGCACTGCCAGAGCAGGTAGACGTCGGCGGCAGGCGGAACCTGTGTCAGAGAGATGCCGTGGTTGAGGTCCGGATGATACTGCCGCACCAGCACGCGGTACCGTTCCCAGTCGGCGCGATACGTTCCGATCGCATACGGCTGCTCGACGCCTTTCGACCACTGGCGCCTGGCCCACCACAACTCGACACTCTCCGGCACGCGCTCCTCCTCGCGACGACGGTACGACGAGCCACCGTCACGTGCGCGCGTCGCTGGCCACTTTTTTGGGGATCAGCAGCACCGCGAGGCAGTAGCCAAGCGCAGCGCCCACGACCTGCGCCAGCACGAATGGGCCAACAGACGCCGGAACGATTCCGGTGAGCGAATCCGACAGCGATCGCGCGAGCGTGAGAGCGGGGTTCACGAAGCACGCGGAGCTCGTAAAGAAGCAGGCGCCCGCGATGTAGCCAGCGACCGCGACCGGAGCGAAGCGTTCCCGACCCTGACGCGCGAGAGCAAAGATCACCAGCATGAGCCCGGCGGTTGCCACTACCTCGGCGAGCAGGTGCGGCCAGCTGGCACGCTCCTGGGTGCTGAGATTCACCGCCGGCAGCCCGAACATCGCGTTCGCGAGCACCGCGCCACCGGCGAAACCGGCGACCTGAGCCGGGATGTAGCTGGCGGCATCCGCCCAGCTGCGGCGGCCGTCGAGCGCATCGAGCAGCGACACGAGCGGATTGAGGTGCGCCCCGCTGATCGGGCTCAGCACCACCACGATGGCGTATAACGCGGTGACGATCGCGACGACGTTCTCGAGAAGCTGAAGGCCGACGTTGCCGGGAGACAGCTGCTGGGCGGCAATTCCGGATCCGATCACTACCGCGCCGAGGAGAATGCAGCCGATGAATTCCGCAAGCAGTCTCCGAGGTCGATTCGCCACTATCGGAACTATACGGTTCGTCGGCGCGCACTCCGCGCATCGCCTGCTCCACACGGTGACCGAAATTCTGGTCCACCGGGCGGGTGACCGATAGCCTGAGCCCCGATGGATGACACAGCGAAAAAGTTCACCCAGTATGTCGGTCGACTGGTCTTTCCCCGCTCGCCGAGCGACCTCCGCAGCACAACCCAGTGCCCCGCGTGCCTGACTCCCCTGAAGTCAACGGTGTGCCATATTTGCGGCCTCGATCTGGCGCATCCCCTGGCCGCGCAGCTCGCCCTGGTTTCGAACCGGGCAGCGGATGCCCTGGATGCTCGCGCCGACGTTATCGGCGAAATCCGCTACGACACGGCGAGGGCTGCCGAGGCAGCAGCGGCAGCCATTGCCGCGACCGCGACAACGGCGGCAGCAGCACCAGCACCCGCCCAAACAACCGCTACTGCCCCGCCCGCACCCGCACCCGGTGCGGACAGGCCAATTCCGACCGGTCCGCGTCGGTCGAGCGTGCAGGTCATCCTCGTGGTGGTCGGCATCTCGCTGCTGTCGGTCTTCGCCATCTTCGGCCTGGTCTACGCGTTCATCAACTACGGCATTGCGGTTCGCTCGACGATCATCGGCCTTGTCACAGTGGCCTCCTTCGTCGCCGCCTCGCTCCTGCATCGGCGAGGCCTCCGATCCACGGCAGAGGGCCTCGCGGCGTTGTCGGTCGTACTGGTTTATCTGGATGCGTGGGCAATTCGCGTCAACGACTTCTTTGGCGCCGGGCAGGCGAACGGTTTTGTCTACCTCGGGCTGACGCTGTTGGTCACCGGCATCGGTTTCGTGTTCTGGCACCGACTCTCCGGGCTGCGGCTGCCGAGCCTCGCTGCCAGCATCGTCGTCGTTCCCTCGGTGCTCTTCATCATGGTCGGCGCGCTCGACGCGGTCGACACGAATGGATGGACCGGCTTCATCGCGACCATCGCGGCCACCATTGCCGGGCTGTCGCATCGGCTGGTCAGCTGGCCCGCGACCGGCGACCGCAGGGCGATCGGCGGAACGCTCGAGCGCAGCATCCTCGTCGCGCTGTCTGGTCTGATGCTCGGCAGCGCTGGGGTGTTCCTGTTCTTCATCAACGTGGATGCCTTCTGGCCGGTGGCCCTGGCCTCTGCGGGCGCCGCGGTCGTGGGCTTCGCCCACGTGTTCGCCCTGACGACGCTGCGACCGTTTGCTCCCAGCGCTCGCGTGGGCGCCGCGTGCTTCGCGGCAGTGAGCACGATCATCGCGCTGCTGGCCGCGCCGGCGATCGCCGTGCGCTCCAGCAACAGCAGCGCCGGGGCTCTCGTTCCTGTTGCGGTTGCCGTGATCCTGTGGGTGCTGCTGGAGGCAGGGGCGCGTCGCCTTCCGCACGAGGCCAGCCGTCCGGCGATGTTCGTCGGCTCCGTCACTGCCGCAGTCGGCGCCGCCATTGCCGCAATCGCCGCGAGCGCGTCTGCCGCGCCGGGCATCGCGGCTGTGCTGCGCGCGCACGACCCGCACTGGGGGCTGCCCCCGTCGGCCGCCGTCGCCGCACCGCAGAGCGCGGCGTGGCAGGGTGTGCTCGGACTGGCGGCCGCCGTCGCGCTGCTCGCGGTCGGGTGGGCAATTCTCGGGCTGCTGCACAAACGCGCCCACCTGCTGCTGTGGTTCGGGGCCGTGGTCGTAGTGCTTGCCGTGCCGCTGCTGCGCAATCTCCTCGCCATCGAGCTCTCCTACGTCGTGCTGGCTGCGATCGCGGTTGCCGGGTTGATCGCATTTCGCACCCGTCCCCTGCGCACACGGCTGCCGCTCTTCGGGCTTGCGGCCGCCGCGACGTTTATTTCCTATTGGGCCGGATTCGGTGGAACCTCCACCTGGTGGATCACGATTGTGTCCACGATTGCCTTGCTTGTTGCGGCGCGCTGGACGATCGACACGCTCTACCTGCGCGCACCGCTCGTCGGGATCGCGACGATCGTCGCGCTTGACGGTGCGTACGCGCTCGGCGACCGGATCGGCGCCACCGGCTTCGCAATCTCGGCAATGCTGCCCGTAGCGCTCCTTGCTGGCCTGCTGGTCGCCGCCTCGAGCGTCACCACCATCGCGGTCTCGGCGGTGGAGAGACGCGTGGTCTTCTGGATCAGCGGGCTGGGATCCCTCTTCGCGGTACCGCTCCTGCTGGTTGCCGGCCGCCTCGAGCCTGGGCTGCGCGGCCCGCTCGGCGCAATCATTGGCGGCACGGTCGTGCTGGTCGCACTGGTTCCGTGGATCGCGCGGCGCTCGGCCGACTTCATCCCGGAGCGGGTGGTCGCGTCCATCGCCGTCGCACCGCTCCTCGGCTTCATTTTGCCCGCGGTCGTCGTGCTCTCCCACGGCCCGGCGATCGCGGCCGACCTCATTCCGATGGCTGCGGTCATTCTCGTCACGGCGATCGCGCTCGTCGTCGGGGTCCTCTCGACGTCGTCGATGGTGCGCTTGCCCCTGGAGGCCGGAGCAGCACTGCTGGCTTTCGTCCTGTTCATCGCTCCTCGCGGCCTGAACGACACCGGATGGATCCTCTTGCTGGCCGCTGCGGCCGCCGTCCTGCTCGCCGCGGTCAGTCGGGATGGCCTGATCGGCTCGACTTCGCCACGCCGCTACCTCGGCTGGGTGGCACTCGCTTGCGCAACAAGCGCGCTCTGGATTCGCCTCGGACAGCTCGATGTGCAGCCCGTCGAGCCGTACGTGCTGCCGCTGGCAGGAGCGCTGCTCGTTCTCGCCCTGCTGCTCTGGCGGGGTGGGGCAGCAAAGTCGGCGCCGCTGCTCATGCTTGCCGGTCTCGCCGTCGGCCTGCTGCCCATCGCCGCGGTCAGCGGCTACGGTGACCTGACTCGCCCGCTTGCGGCCGGAGGCGTCGCCGCGGGGCTCGCACTCGTTGGATCGCTGTGGCCGCGCACGCCGGCAACCACCGCCTACCTGGATGCCGCGACCGCTGTCGGACTGGCCGGCACGCTCGTCGTCGGCGCCGCCCGTTCGATCCACGTGCTGATCGATTCAGGCGGCTCGCCGACCGGTGAACTGGAGGCGTGGGGAATCCCCGCCGTCGTCATCTTCTTTGTCGCAGCCTTCGCACTCGTCCGCGCTCGCGATGGCCTGACGGCAAACCGCCAGCGCGTCGAGGTTGCCCAGGCGCTCGTTGGCATCGCGCTGGTTGGGTTGGCGCTGGCCGAAGGAAGCGCCGCCGACGACACGGCCATCGGCTCGATCCGTGCGGTCGGCCTCGTGCTCGTGCTCTGCGCTGTTCACCTCGTCGCGTTCGTCATCGATCGGGCGCCGCTGACCACCGCGATCTCGTGGGTCGCGATCGCGCTGGCGGGCGCGAACGCTATCGTGCTCGGGGCGACCGACGTCATCCACCCGATTGAAATCGGGTACCTCCCAGTGGGACTCGCCTTGCTCGCCAGCGGCAGCATTTACCTGGCACGGGTGCCCGAGGCACGCAGCTGGGCGTGGTTCGGGCCGGGTCTCGCCGTCATCCTGCTGCCGTCGCTGGTCACCCTGTACACCGACCATCCGGTCTGGCGAATCGTCGGGGTCGGCGTGGTCGCCGTCGCATTGGTCGTCGTGGGCGCCGCGCGGCGACTGCAGGCTCCGTTCATCATCGGCGTCGCTGTGCTGCTGTTTCATCTCGTGACCCAGTACTGGCAGGGAATCCGCCTCGTCTACGAATCGCTCCCCTGGTGGTTGTGGCTGGGAGTGGCCGGGGTGATCCTGGTCGTTCTGGCGGCCCGCTACGAGCAGCGCATCAACAACGTGAAATCCATCGCTATGCGGGTTCGCGCGCTGCGCTGACAAAGCCCCCACAAATGGGGCACAGGATGGAGCAAATCACCCCCGAACGGGTGCCAGATGCGTGGCGTTCTGTCCTCTATAGTGAGGACACCGCGTCCCCCGAACAGGCCATGCGGTGGCCAAACGTCGCACCCCGAAATGCCCAGGCGACAGGGCGCACAGGACCCCCGATGTCTCTTGCCGTAGAAACAGAACTCGCTCCCTCCGGCTGGTACCCCGACCCCGCCGGCACCCCGATGCTCCGTTGGTGGAATGGTCGCACCTGGACCGATCACCTCGAGCAGGTACGCCCCGAAGTGCAGATTGCGGCTGGATACTCCACCCGCGATCTCGGCTACGGACGCGCGTTCCGTTTCTAGGGCATCATCGGGCTCAGCGCTGCAGCCAGGCCAGCACCGCGAGCACGCGCCGGTGATCCGTGCCTGAATCGTCGAGCCCGAGCTTTTGGAAGATGGACGTCACGTTCTTTTCCACGGCGCCCGTTCCGATGACGAGCGCGGATGCGATAGCGGCATTCGTGCGGCCCTCCCCCATCAGCGCCAACACTTCACGTTCGCGCGGGGTCAGTGTGGACAGCGGATCGTGCCGCCGCCCGATGAGCTGCGCGACGACCTCCGGGTCGAGTACCGTGCCGCCGGCGGCAATTCGGTCGATGGCATCCTTCAGCTCGTCGAGCGAAGCGACGCGGTCTTTCAACAGGTAGCCGACGCCGCCCGATCCCGACGACAACAGTTCCTGCGCATAGGCGACCTCGACGTACTGGGAGAGCAGCAGGATGCCGACCCGCGGCTGCAGCTGCCGCGCGCGGATCGCCGCTCGAACGCCCTCGTCGCGAAAGGTCGGCGGCATCCGCACGTCCAGGACCAGCAGGTCCGGATGCACGTCGCCGAGTGTCGCCAGGAGTTCGTCAGCGTCGGCATAGGCGCCCACGACCTCCACCCCGGCCTCGTCCAGCAGGCGAATGAGCCCCTCGCGCAGCAGCACGGAGTCGTCGGCAACGGCTACGCGCAGGCGGGTCATGCGTCCACCCTAGGGCTGGGTGACGCCGGATCGGTGCCGCTCACACACTGGCGCCGAGCGCAGTCGTGACGGGCAGGTGCGCCGAGATGACTGTCGGGCCGCCTGCGGGACTGGCGACCTCGAGCGTTCCGCCGATACCGCGCATGCGGTCATCGAGGCCGGCCAGTCCGTGCCCGGCAACGGATGCTGCACCGCCGACGCCGTTATCGGTCACGACCACGTCCAGCCAGGTTTCATCGCTTTCCGGCAGGCGCCGCAGCCCGACCCGCACCTCGGCCTCGGTCGCACCGGAGTGCTTGGCGGCATTGGCGAGCGCCTCGCTGGCGACGAAGTAAGCGTTGCGTTCGATCTCCTGAGGCAGCTCGACGTGCTCCGGCAGTTCATCCACGACGTGGGTGGGGATCGTGCCGCGCACCGCCGCGGACTCCAACGCTGCGACCAGCCCACGATCGAGGAGGATCGGCGGGGCGAACCCGCGGGAGAGCGCTCGCAACTCCTCCAGCGCATCCTTCGACTGCTGCATGGCCTCCGCGATGAGAGCGCGGGCTTTCTCCGGATCCTGGTCCAGCTGACGATCGGCGGACGCGAGGTCCATCTGCATGCGCACCAGCCGCTGTTGAGGCCCGTCATGGATGTCCCGCTCCAGCCGGCGAAGCGACTGCCCCTCCGCGGTGCTCGCCGCCCCGCGCGACTCGCTCAGGTCGATGACCTGGCGCCGCAGCGCATCCGACTTCCAGGCGCCGAGCAGCCCACGGGCGACCCAGTAGTGGGCGAGCACGAGACCCCGGGTGATGAACGGGAGCAGGGAGAGCAACGCGAGACCGATTAGAAAGAGGAGTACCGCCTCCAGCGCGGGATACGCGGCGACGGGCGGGTGCACGTCGAGCTCGTCCAGCAGCCACCGGGAGAGGTAGGCGCGGGGCGGGCGATCACTGACCGCTCCCTGCCAGGCGAAATAGGAGACGCCGCTGAGGCTGACGGTCAACCAGACCACGGTGATGATCCAGGAGATTAGCGACACGGCAAAGTTGACGACCATCGTGTGCAGGAGTGCGAGCCAGTAGTGGCCGTTGCCGAGGATCGAGCGCAGCCACCCCCAGAACCCCGTGCGGGCACGCGCATCCTGCCAGTCGGGCGCCGGGATGCCCGGGCGCCCTGCCCATTTCAGCCGGATGAGTTCGAACATGCCGAATCCCCGGGAGACGTACATGGCGGCGATCAACAGGAAGAGGCCGATGAAGAAGGTGACCAGTGTTCCGAAGCCGGAGCTGAACAGGCCGACAGTGACGACAAAACCAACGAGTGCGATCGGGAAGGTCAGGATCAGAAAGCCGAGCTCACGCGGCACCGCGGCCCACAGACGTCCGTAGAGCGCGCGCGGGCGCCGGGTCGGCTCGAGGCCGAGAGTCGCGGTTTCAGTGGTGGTGGTCATGGCGGTCAGCCCTCATTCTGTCGGTCTACCCAGCATCGCGGCGAGTTGCGCCGCCCCGCCATGCAGCAAACGACCGATCCGGGGTGGGGATATCCCCCGTTGCGCCGACTTCGGGTTACGCCGGGTGAACCGATCGCCGAGCGAGTAGCAGCCGCGCGCTATGGAGCCGTGTCACCCCGCGTGCGCCGCATCTCCTCGGCCAGCGCCTCAGAGGCAAATGGGCCGCCGCCCTCCAGGGCAGTGACGATGCGGTCGACGACCTCCGCCGGCTTGTTCTGGCTGAGCTTCAGCCGCGCGTCGAAACGGGTGACCACGAGGCGGATGCCGACAGTTCCTTTCGCCGTACGCCGGGACGCATCCTCGTCATCGTGGAGGCTTCTCGGATGTTCGACGTGGTGTTCGAAGTGGTCGACCAGGCTGGTGAGTACCCGAAAGTTCTCTTCCTCCGTCAGTATCTCGGGCACGCCGTACAGGTGCGCGGTCGCGTGGTTCCAGGTGGGGATGACCTCGCCGTTGTCGTACCAGCTCGGAGACACGTAACCATGTGGACCTTGAATAATCACGAGAATCTCGTGCTGGCCGAGCTCGAGCAGCCGCTCGTCCGGGCGGCCGACGTGGCTGACGAGGCTGATGCCGTCGGCACCCTCCTCCAGCACCACCGGGTAATGCGATGCGACGAGCCCGGTCGCGGTGTTCGACACGATCGTGGCCCACGGGTTGTTGCGCACGAGGCGTTTGACTTCCTCGGGGTCGGTGATCACGTAGGCCGGCGTGTGTCGCATGTCAGGCCTGGTCCGTGGGGCAGTAATACAGCTTTCGACCCGCGGCGATTTCCATCACGATGGGGGTCCCGCAGACGCGACAGGGCTCTCCGGTGCGGTGATAGACCCAGTGTCGGTCGTCACGGTTCGCGAGGGCCGCGATGTATGCCTTCTTGCCGAGGCCGTCCATCGTCAGCATCTGGCCGGTCTGAACGCCGATGCGAAGCAACTTCGTCCAGTCCTTCCACAGCGCGCGTACGGATTCTTCCGGCACATCCTTGCCCGGGGTTCGCGGGTTCAGTCGCGCGCGAAACAGCAGTTCGGCCCGATACACGTTGCCGATGCCGCTGACTACGCCCTGGTCCATGAGCAGCAGGCCGATGGGTGTCGCCTTCTTGCGCACCGCGGCGACGAAGCGCTCCTCACCCTTCTTCGCCGAATCGACCAGCGGGTCGGGGCCGAGCCGGTCGATTGCATCCTGAACCTGGTTCGCATCCAGCACCTCGCACGCCGTGGGGCCGCGCAGGTCGGCAACGGTGTCTTCTGTCAGCAGCCTCACGCGAACCGCGCCGATGGGATCAGGCGGGAACGGTTCCGACGTCGGCTGCAGGTTCTCCTGCTCGGACATCCGCAGGCGGGTCGCGCGCGGAGCCCCGATGCTGGTGCCGCGCTGGTTCGTCTGTCCCATCCGGCCGTTCGCGGATGCCGTGGTCGCGTCGGCGGTGAAGTCCCCCGCGAAGTCCCACGCCCCGTAGAGCCCCAGGTGCACCCGCAGCCAGCGGCCGTTCTCGAACTCGAGGAACATCTGCTTGCCGACCGCTTTCGCGCTGACCATCACCTGCCCATCGATTTGCCTCGCATCGGCGGCGAAGCGGCCCTGCGGGGAACTGACGGCGACGCGCTTGCCAACGAAGTGCAGCGCGAACTGGCGCGCGATCCGGTGAACGGAATGGCCTTCGGGCATCAGTCGATCTCGTGTCCGGCGATCGCACCCGACTTCTCGTACTCGGCCAGCTGCGCGATACGGCGGGCGTGGCGTTCCTCGCCGCTGAACGGCGTCGCGAGAAACGTGTCGATGAACAGCACGGCCTCGTCGACGGTGTGCTGGCGGGCGCCGATCGAGATGAGATTCGCGTCGTTGTGCTGCCGGGCAAGCTCTGCGGTCGACACGTTCCAGACCAGGGCGGCGCGGGCGCCCGTTACCTTGTTCGCCGCAATCTGCTCGCCATTGCCGGAACCGCCGAACACGATGCCGAGCGCCTGGATGCCGGCCGACTGGTCGCGGACGACCGCTCGGGCCGCATTGATGCAGAAGCTCGGGTAGTCATCGAGCGGATCGTAGGACGTCGGGCCGTGGTCGACGACCTCGTGCCCGGCATCCGTCAGGTGCTTCTGCAGGTCTTTGCTGAACTCGAGGCCGGCATGGTCGGTCGCGATGTGGATGCGCATGCTTTCAGTCTAGAAGTCGCCGACGGCCGGGCCAGCGGGTCATTCGGAGTAGAAACCGACCAGGCCGAGCAGCTGCGTCTCCCGATCCGATCCGGCCGGAACCGGCACCTCGGGCGGAAAGACGCCAATCGCTCGAAGCGAATCCAGCTGCGTCGTCACGGTCTCGTAGAGCGCGTCGACCAACTCTGTGGGCATCGAATACTCGAGTCCCAGAAACTTCGCGATGGTGGGCGCCTGGAATCCGCGATAGAACGCGGTGTGCTCGAAGTAGACGGTGACCGGGTAGTCCCCGTAACTCAGGTGCGCAACGGCATCCGGGTTCTCGAATGCGGTGACGGCCGCCGTCGCGGTGTCGTTGAACGCGTCGTAGCTGGCGATCGGGTCGTCGCCGAGTAGATCACCGTCCCACCTGGTACCGACCTCGTCCATCGTGCGTCCGGCGAGCACGTCGGGCACCCATGCCTCGTCTTTGGCGTGCGCGGCGATGACGTCGCGCACCGTTGGGTCGGGAGTCGACAGCCAGCCACCCGGCGCGGGCAGGTCGAACTGGTCGGGTCGGATGCGGTCGATCACCGAGCGAAGAGACGCGTCCGCAAGAAGGAAAAGTGATTTCTGCTTCATGATCGCCACGCTACGCCCGGCCGCTGACGTTCGCACCGGCAGCGCACCTGGCATGCCCGCACGGGCTTCAGGAATCGAAGCCCAGGCCGACGGCATCCAGCGTTCGCAACAGGAGGTTGCGCTGGCCGTCATGGTGATCAGCGCGGTCGAGCGCCCACCGCGTGGCCTGCACGCCCAAGAAGGCGGCGGGCTCCGGCGGGAATGGGACGGGGATGCTGCGCACCATCTCGAGCGCGGTGCGCTCGGTTTCGAGGCCGGCCAAGTGGTCGAGCATGACGTTCGCCGCAAATCTCGTTGCCGCGACCCCCAGGCCGGTGAATCCGGCGGCGTGGGAAACCCGCCCGTCGTGCGCCCGGCCGAAGAACGCCGAGAAGCGCGTGCTCGTGTCGATAACCCCCGCCCAGCGGTGTCCAAAGCGCACGCCCTCCAACTGCGGAAAGGTGGTGAAGAAGTGAGCGGCGAGCTTCGCGAAGGTTTGCGGGCGATCCTCGTACTGCTGCCGGATGCGTCCGCCGTAGTGGTAAATCGCGTCGTAGCCTCCCCACAGGATGCGGTTGTCGGCACTGAGCCGGTAGTAGTGGAACTGGTTGGCCGAGTCGGCCACCCCCTGCCGGTGCTGCCACCCGATGGAAGCGAGCTGGGCATCCGTCAGGGGATCGGTCATCAGCACGTAGTCGTACACCGGAACGGTATGCAGGCGGAACCGCTTGAGCAGCGACGGGAAGGCGTTCGTCGCGAGCGCGACGCGGGTGGCGCTCACGCTTCCCCGCTCGGTCGCGACGCTGATCTGCCCCGGAGCGGCAGTGAGCGAGCGTGCGGGCGAATTCTCAAAAATCTGGATGCCCGCGTCCGCGCACGCTCGCGCGAGTTCGGCGGCCAGCTTGCCGGGGTGCACCAGCGCGCTGTCGCGTTTACTCCACAGCGCTGCGCGATAGGTCGGAGACGCCAACTCGCTCTGCACGGCCGCGGCGTCGAAGAACATCGTGTGTGCGTCGTTCGCGGCATCCCGCAGCTCGGCGACCTGGTAACCCTCAGTCGCAACCGCGAGGGAGCCGGTGCGCTCGAAGTCGCAGCGCAGGCCGAGGTCGGCGACGGTTCGCTCGATTTCGTCGAGGTTCTCGCGGCCGAGCCGCTCGAGCTGGTCATACTCGGCCGCGAAGCGTGCCCTGCCGTTGGTTTCGCCGTGGGTCAGCGTCGCCTCACAGAACCCGCCATTGCGGCCGGATGCCGCCCATCCGACCGACTTCGCTTCGAGCACGACGACCCGCGCGTCCGGGTCGCGCTGCTTCGCGAGCAGCGCCGTCCACAGGCCCGTGTACCCGGCGCCCACCACGAGCAGGTCGGCGGATGCGCGCCCAGCGAACCGCGGGAACTTCGCGCCCCCGACGCCGTCCAGCCAGAATGAGCCGAGAACGGTTGATCGCAGGGATTCGCCCACAACGCGTGGACTCGGAACGAACCTTTCAAAGGCGGTGGCCGACATGTCGCCAGCATATGGTCATGGCCCACGGCTGCACCGAAAACTCTGGATTCTGTCCGCCGTCAGGAGCAGACTGGATTTCATCGCTCACGCGCTTCTGGAGGCCCTCATGCAGGGATACACGACCGAACAGCTACTGCCCGTGCTTTCACCGGGACGGCACAGAAACCCGCGGCAGGGCGCCTGCTTCATGGAGTTCGCGTCCTACCTCGCCGGGCAGCGCTGGAGTGATCGACCGACCTGTACCCATCCCTCGGTGGCCGCACTTGCCCGACTCGTCAACGACGTCAGCTCGCACGCGGCGCGGACCCGGCTCACGGTGCTCATCCCCTCCGTCGTCGGGCTGAACGGCGATGACCCACTGGTTCCGATCATCGTCTCGGTGCTCGCCGCGTCGAGCGCGCTGCCCATTGCGAGCGAGTCGCGGCAGCGCTCACTCGCGAGCGGGCTGCTGCGCTGCGAGGCGCTACTCGAGGGAGTCTCCGGAGCACCTGCCGACCTGGCGCGCGACCGCATCGCGACGGCCATGGCCGCTGCTCCCGGTGCAGCTCGATGGGCACACCAGTTCGCCTCCGAGACCTACGTTTCCCCAGGCCAGCGTCGCCTGCTGCCCGCGGACGACACCATCCTGCGTGTTGCGGTGCTCGGAATCGCGGACGCCTGTGTTCGGGATGCGGATGACCGTCTGGTCGGGCTGCTCGAGACCGCTATCGCGGACGTCGACAGCATGCTCCGCCCGACCCGGGTAGACGAGGCACTGCCACAGCTCATCTCCGCGTAGGTCACCGCTCGATAGGCTGGCCGACGGACACAATCCGTCGACCAGAAGGAGCACGCCGTGCCAGGAGAGAACCTCACCCGTACAGAGGCGCAGCAGCGCAAGGCCATCGTGGATGTCGCCAGCTACGACATCACGCTCAACCTCACGACCGGGGACGAGACGTTCGCCAGCACCACCGTCGTCACCTTCTCGGCGACGGCGGGCGCATCCACCTTCATCGATGCGATTACGAAGAAGGTGCACTCCGTCACCCTCAACGGCACCGCGCTCGACCCTGCCGCGGTGAGCGACGGTGTACGCATCACGCTGGACAACCTGGCCGAACAGAACGTGTTGACCGTCGTCGCGGATGCCGCGTACACGAACACTGGCGAGGGACTGCACCGCTTCGTCGACCCGGTTGACGGCGAGGTCTACCTGTACTCACAGTTCGAGGTGCCCGACAGCCGCCGCGTGTTCGCCGTCTTCGAGCAGCCCGACCTGAAGGCCGTGTTCACCTTCACCGTCACCGCGCCGGCCGCCTGGCAGGTGGTCAGCAACTCCCCCACCCCCGAGCCCGTCATCGACGGCGACACCGCGACATTCACCTTTGCGCCGACGCCCGTGCTCTCCAGCTACGTCACCGCGCTGATCGCCGGTCCTTACGAGGTCGTGCGGTCGGAGCTGACCTCGAGCGACGGCCGCGCCATCCCGCTCGGTATCTTCGCCCGCAAGTCGCTGTTCGAATTTCTCGATTCTGACTACATCTTCGAGAAGACCCGCCAGGGCTTCGCGTACTACGAGAAGAACTTCGCGTACGCCTACCCGTTCGAAAAGTACGACCAACTCTTCGTTCCCGAATTCAACGCCGGGGCGATGGAGAACGCGGGCGCAATCACGTTCACCGAGACGTACGTGTTCCGTTCGAAAGTGACCGACGCCATCAAGGAGCGCCGGGTCGTCACGATCCTGCACGAACTGGCGCACATGTGGTTCGGCGACCTCGTCACAATGAAGTGGTGGAACGACCTCTGGCTGAACGAGTCGTTCGCCGAGTGGGCATCCACCATCGCCACCGCCGAAGCAACCGAGTGGACCGAGGCGTGGACCACCTTCCAGGCCATGGAGAAGAGCTGGGCTTACCGCCAGGACCAGCTGCCGTCCACGCATCCGGTCGTCGCCACCATCAACGACTTCGAGGACGTGCAGGTCAATTTCGACGGAATCACCTACGCGAAAGGCGGCTCGGTAATCAAGCAGCTGGTCGCCTGGGTCGGCATCGACGCGTTCTTCACCGGCGTCGCCGCCTACTTCCAGAAGCACCAGTACGGCAACACCGAGCTCTCCGACCTGCTCGCCGAGCTCGAAATCGCGTCTGGCCGCTCCCTCGGCGACTGGGCGAAGAAGTGGCTCGAGACCGCCGGCGTCAACACGCTCCGCCCCGAGATCGACGTGGATGCTGACGGCACGATCACCTCCTTCGCCGTTCTGCAGACGGCGGCATCCGACTATCCGACGATTCGACCGCACCGCCTCGCGATCGGCTTCTACGAACTGCAGGGCGACACACTCGTCCGGTCGAACCAGGTCGAACTGGACGTCGACGGCGAGCGCACCGAGGTGCCCGAGCTGGTCGGACTGGCCAAGCCCGCCCTCGTGCTGCTTAACGACGACGACCTCGCCTACGCGAAGATCCGTCTCGACGAGGCATCGCTCGCGGTCGCGGTCGAGCACCTGTCCGGCATTGAAGACCCGCTGGCCCGCGCGCTGGTGTGGGGAGCGGCATGGGATGCGGCGCGCGACGCCGAGACGCCGGCCAGCGCCTACGTCGACCTGGTCCTGAACAACATCGCCACCGAGACCGAGTCGACGACCATCCGCACGACTCTCGCGCAGCTGGGCACCGCCGCGCGCCTGTACGTCGCGCCGTCGAAGCGGAAGGCGACGATCACGCGCATCGGCGACACCCTCTGGACACTCGCCCAGGCCGCGGAGGCCGGATCGGACGCCCAGTTCCAGTTCGTGAAGTACTTCGCTGCCCTGGCGTCGACGCCCGCGCACGTCGCGGCCGTCAGGGGCCTCTCCGATGGGACCGTCTCGCTGTCCGGGCTGGAGATCGACACCGACCTGCGCTGGGAGCTGCTCGAGGGCCTTGCGCTCAACAACGCGGCGACCGAAGCCGACGTGGATGCCGCGCTCGCGAACGACAACACCTCGAACGGCCAGCAGGCGGCCGCTCGCGTTCGCGCGACCTTCCCCACGGCGGAGGCAAAGCGGACGGCGCTCGAATCCGTGGTCAGCTCCGACGCCCTGCCGAACGTGATCGTGCGCAACGTCGCGACGGGCTTCGTGCACACGAACGAGCCCGAATCGCTCGAGTCGCTCGTCGAGCCGTACTTCGCCGCGCTGACCGACATCTGGAACAATCGCGCCTACAAGATCGCCGAGTACTACATCACCCTGTTCTACCCGGCGCCGCTCGCCTCGCAGGAGCTTGTCGACGCGACGAAGGCGTGGCTGGATGCCAACCCGGACGTCCCGGCGATGCGCCGGCTCGTGCAGGAGAACCTCGCCGGCGTCGAGCGTGCCCTGCGCGCGCAGGCCGTAGACGCCTAGCCCGCCCTCTCTTCACCCGAGTTGCCCACTTTCGTCGCTATTCACCCCCGAATACCGGCCGAAGTGGGCAACTCGTGTGGGGTGGGTGGGCAACCGCTCACGGGACGGCCAGCAAGCCTTCCGTAGACTGGGACGGCTATGAAATCGGCTGAATGGACCCAGGTAGTCGCCATGGTCGACGCCTTCTACAAGGCGTGGCAGGTGCCGATCAACGTCCTCGCGATCATCATCGTCGCGGTGCTCCTTCGTATCGTGCTGCGGTTCGTCATCAACCGGGTGGTCGACCGTGTCGTGCACGGCGTGAAGCGCCGCCACGATGTCGAAGACACGCAGGCTCTTCTCGCCTCCCCGCTGAGCGCCGTGCGAACGGTGCAACGAACACGCACCCTTGGACTGGTTCTCAACAACATCGTGGTGACCGTCATCGTCATCACCAGCGTGCTGATGATCATCACGACCATCGCGCCCACGATCACCGGATCGTTCGCCCTCATCACCGCGGCCCTGGGTGCCGGTCTCGGCTTCGGTGCCCAGAACATCGTCAAGGACGTACTGAACGGCCTCTTCATGGTCGTCGAAGACCAGCTGGGCGTGGGCGACGTCGTCGACCTCGGGCCGGCCACCGGTGTCGTTGAAGCGGTCGGCATCCGCATCACCCAGATTCGTGACGTCAATGGCACGGTCTGGTTCGTCCGCAATGGAGAGATCCTGCGAGTGGGCAACATGTCGCAGGGCTGGTCGCGCGTCATTATCGACCTCGCCGTGCCCTACGACGCGGATGTCGACGCGGTGCAGGAGAAGATGCTTTCCACCGCGAGGGAGATGGCCTCAGATCCGAAGTGGCGCGGGCGCATCATCGAACAGCCGGAAATCTGGGGAATAGAGTCGATCTCCTCGGAGGCAATCGTCATCCGGCTGGTCATCAAGACACGGCCGGGAACGAAGGATGACGTCGCGCGCGAGCTTCGCGCCCGGCTGAAGACAGCCCTCGACAGCATGGGTATCCGCCTTCCGAACCTCAACAGCGTGGTCCTGACCGGCTTTGAGGGAGCCGAGAGCATCAAGGGCGCGCGTCCGCCACGCACGAAACCGAATCCTGTAGTGACGACCGAAGATGCCCGGCCGACGCGCAAGGCAACACGAGACCCACGGAGCACGAGGCTGCCGAGAAATGACTGACCCCACACCCCGGGACGCTGGCCAGCCCGTGCCGCCCAGTCCGGTCACGATCCGCACGAGCGAGCAGGGCGAGGCCGTGCAGGGCAACTTCTGGCGCGAGGTCGGCGGACGGCAGACGTTCGAGAAGCTGGTGCGCAGGTTCTACGAGGGCGTCGCGACCGACGAGGTTCTGCGGCCGATGTACCCGGAGGAGGACCTGGAGGGCGCCATCCAGCGGCTCACCGGATTCCTCGAGCAGTACTGGGGCGGCCCGGCCACGTACAGCGAGCAGCGCGGACACCCGCGCCTGCGCATGCGTCACCAGCCCTTCAAGGTGAACCCGGATGCCCGCGACCGCTGGCTGCGCCACATGCGCACCGCGGTCGACAGCCTCGATCTCTCGCCCCTCAATGACGCGATGCTGTGGGCCTATCTGGAGCGCGCCGCGATGGCGATGGTCAACACGTTCGACGAGTAGTACCCGCTCGACCTACCACGAACACACCCGCCGGAGGAGGAACGACCGGCGGGTGCTAACGACTAACCGACGCCGAGGTAGGCCGCCTTCACCGCGGGGTTCGTGAGCAGTTCCTTGCCGGTCCCGCGATGCGTGATCGAGCCGGTCTCGAGCACGAACGCCCGGTGCGCCCGCGCGAGGGCCTGGTTCGCGTTCTGCTCGACCAGCAGGATCGTGGTTCCCTGTTCGTTGATCTGCGTGATGATGGCAAAGATCTGCTTGATGAACTGCGGGGCAAGCCCCATCGACGGCTCATCCAAGAGCAGCAGCCGCGGATTCGACATCAGTGCGCGACCGATGGCGAGCATCTGCTGCTCGCCGCCCGACATGGTTCCGCCGACCTGCGTGCGCCGCTCTGCGAGCCGCGGGAAGAGCGAGAACACGCGATCGAGATCGCCCTTCACGCCCCGGCGGTCCTTTCGGCCGTAGGTTCCCATGTCCAGGTTCTCCATGACAGTCATACCCGGGAAAATGCCGCGGCCCTCGGGAGCCTGCGAGATCCCGCGGACAACGCGAATGTGCGCCTTCACCTTCGTAATGTCTTCACCGTCGAACGTGATCGATCCCGCCGACGGGTTCAGGAGCCCTGAGATCGTCTTCATCGTCGTCGACTTGCCGGCACCGTTCGCGCCGATCAGGCTGACGATCTCTCCTTCGTCGACCGTGAACGACATGTCGCGAATCGCCTCGATGCGCCCGTAGCGCACATCGACGCCCTTTAGCTCAAGCAGCGTCATCTTCGGGCTCTCCCAGGTAGGCGGCGACCACGCGCGGATCATTTCGGATGTCTGCCGGCGGTCCGTCGGCAATCTTCTTACCGAACTCGAGCACGACGATACGGTCGGTGACGCCCATGACGAGTTTCATGTCGTGTTCGATCAGCAGCACGGTGTAGCCGTCGCTGCGGATGGCACGGATGAGCGCCATGAGGTCTTCCTTTTCGGCCGGGTTGAATCCGGCCGCCGGCTCATCAAGGCACAACACCTTCGGGTCGGTGGCGAGCGCGCGCGCAATTTCGAGGCGGCGCTGGCTGCCGTAGGACAGGTTGCGGGCGAGAGTCGCTGCACCATCGGCGATGCCAACGAATTCGAGCAGGGCCATCGCCCGCGGAATCGCGGTCCGTTCTTCCCTGCGGTGCCGCGGCAGGCGCAGCAGCGCGCCGATGACGCTCGTCTTGTGCCGGGCATCCAGCCCGACGACGACGTTCTCGAGAGCCGTCATCTCACCAAACAGGCGGATGTTCTGGAACGTTCGCGCGAGGCCCAGGCGGGTGATGCGGTGGCGCAGCATGCCGCCGATTGACTTGCCCTCGAGCAGCACCTGGCCGCTTGACGGCTTGTACACGCCGGTCATCGCGTTGAAGGCGGTCGTCTTGCCCGCGCCGTTCGGCCCAATGAGCCCGAGGATCTCGCCCCGCTTGATCGTGAAACTCACGTCATCGAGCGCCACCAGGCCGCCGAATTTCACGGTGAGGTTCCTGATATCCATGATGTTCTGACCGACAGCGGTCTCGATCTCGCGTTCGGGTGCGGCGCCGGCGGCAGTGGACTCGTCGATGTCTAGCGCGGCGAGTGCCTGCGCATCCTTCCGGCTGATGTCGTCGACCGCACCGGTCTGGTCCCTGGCGGACTTGCTTGCGTCTGTCACTGCTTCTTGCCCCCGTCAGCTGTCGGCTCGGATGTGCGCGGTTGCTCCGAGCGAGCAATGACTCGCGCATAGGTCGACTTGCCGTACGCGAGCAGCTTCTGGCGGGCCGCCAGCAAACCCTTCGCACGGAAAATCATGATGATGATGAGTGCCAGCCCGAAGATCAGGTACTTGTACGGGGCGATAGCCGTGAAGCGCAGCGGAAGGTAGGCGACGATCGCCCCGCCGAGCAGCGCACCGACTTTGTTGCCCGCGCCGCCGAGAACGACGGCGGCAAGAAACAGCATCGATGTCACGACGTCGAACTTCTGGTTGTTGACGAACCCCAGCTGGCCGGCGGCGAGGGCTCCCGAGAGCCCACCGATGCCAGCGCCGATCGCGAATGCCCACACCTTGTACTTGAAGACCGGCACGCCCATGATCTCGGCGGCGTCTTCGTCTTCGCGGATGGCCACCCAGGCACGGCCGACGCGGCTGCGCTCCAGGTTGCCCACGAGCAGCAGGATGATAATGATCACTGTGAGAACGAGCCAGTACCACGGCGTTCCGTTGGAGTTGGAGAAGATGGGCCTGCCGGTGCCATCGACCCCCGGTGGGTGACCGACGTTTTGGAAACCAACCTGGCCGTGGAAGGCCGGGATGATCGTGGCGAGGATCCGAACGATCTCGCCGAATCCAAGAGTCACGATCGCGAGGTAGTCGCCGCGCAGGCGCAGCGTCGGCACACCCAGGAACACCCCGAAGAACATCGTGACCGCCATCGCGACGGGCACCGTCCACAGGTACGGGATGTGCAGGAATGGCGAGTCGGGACTCGTCAACATCGCCGCGGTGTAGGAACCCACGGCAAAAAATGCGACATACCCGAGGTCGAGCAGGCCGGCATAGCCGACGACGACGTTCAGGCCGACCGCAACGAGCGCGTAGAGCGCCATCTGGAAGCACGCGATGGGCCAGTCATTGCCCGGCTCCGTCGTGATGATCGGTGGGTTGAGCACCGGCAGCGCGTAGGCCAACACGACGACGATGACGAGGAACGCCCACTGTTGCGGACGGCTTCGCTCGGCCCACCAGTCGCCCGCGCGGCTGTACCAGCCGAGCTTTCGGGGTCCGCGAGAGGTCTCGCGGTCGATTGCGTCCTTCGCCGATTCTGCATCGGGGATGAGCGTGGGGCCATCCGTGGTGCTCATGCGCGGCTCCTTGCGATTGACGTGCCGAGAATGCCTGTCGGTCGAACGAGCAAGACGAGCACAAGAACGACGAAGGCGATGACGTCGGTCCACTGGGATGCGCCGAGCAGGAGCTGTCCATAGTTGCCAATGAGACCGAGAAGCAGGCCACCGAGCAGCGCGCCGCGCACATTGCCGATGCCACCGAGCACTGCGGCCGCGAAGGCCTTGATTCCAAGGACGAAGCCGCCGTTGTATTGCACGCCCGACGGAATCTTCATGACGTAGAAGAGCGCCGCAGCGCCGGCAAGAAGCCCGCCGATAACGAACGTAATCACGATGATTCGTTCGCGGTTCACTCCCATGAGGGTCGCGGTATCCGGATCCTGTGCGACGGCGCGGATGCCGCGCCCGACCCGAGAGCGCCGGATGAACGTGTCCGCCGCGATCATCAGGATGAGCGCCGCCACCACAATGGTGATCTGCTGGCTGTCGATCGTCGTGCCGAAAACCTCGAAGACGGGTTCGGGAACGAACATGGTGACCGACGGCTCGGGATTGGGCCCACGAATTAGGAAGATCGTGTACTGGATGGCGAAGGATGCACCGATGGCCGTGATGAGAAACGCGAGGCGAGGCGCGTTGCGGTGCCGCAACGGGCGGTACGCAAATCGCTCGAGAAGGAACGCGGTAACGGCGGAGGCGAGCATGCCGACCAGGATCGCGAGGAGCATGTCGCCGATGACCGCGGCTATCGAAATGGTAGGCGGGTTGGGGCCGAAGCCCAGGGTCGTGAGAACGAATACCACCCCGTAACACCCGACGATGAAGACCTCGGAGTGCGCGAAGTTGATGAGGTTGAGCACGCCGTAAACGAGTGTGTACCCCAGTGCTATCAGGCCGTAGATGGCGCCGAACGTGAGCCCGTCGAACGTCGCCGGCCAGAAGTTCTGCAGGAACGACGGGATGTCGAACGTGATCCAGCTGTCGTCGAGATGCGGTTGGCTAACCGCGAGGTGCAGAAGGAGGGGAATCACGGGGCGCCCTTTGGAGAAGTGTGGCCGTCACCGATCGGATCGGGCCAGTTGTGGATAGAGGGTAAAGAAAGGCCGCGGGGACGGCCAGGATTTCGGGCCATCCCCGCGGCACTCATGCGATGCAGAGACTACTTGCCGATGACACCGATCGGAACGATCTTGCCGTTGTCGACCTCGTAGCCGTAGACATCCGGCGTCGCGAGCTCACCGGTTGCGTCCCACTTGTAGTGCTTGCTCAGGCCGTCGGCGTCGTATGACTTGACGAACGCGAGCAGCTTGGCGCGGTCGCTGTTGCCCTTGTCGATACCCGAGAGCAGAACAGTTGCAGCGTCGTAGCCCTCGATGGAGTACGTTCCCGGCTCGGCCTTGAACGCGGTCTTGTACGCGCTCTCGAACGACGGGATGAGCTCACCCGGGATGCAGGGGCAGGTGAAGTAAGCGTTCGACGAAGCGTCGCCCGCCTGCTTGATGAACTGGTCATCCTTCACGCCGTCCGGCGCGATGAAGGCGCCCTTGAAGCCCTTGGCGACGAGCTGCTGGTCGAACGGTGCCGCTTCGGCGTAGTAGCCCGAGTAGTACACAGCATCCGCCTTGGAGGAGATGATCTTCGAGACGACGGTCGAGAAGTCCTTCTGGCCCGTGTTCACCTTGTCGGTGCCAACGAGTGCCTTGCCCAGACCCGCGGTCGTGGTCGCGCCGAGGCCGATGCCGTAGTCCGAGTCATCCTGCACGAGGTAGACCTTGCTGGCCTTCAGCTGGTCGACAGCGAACTTCGCTGCCGCCGGGCCCTGCACGCTGTCGTTTCCGAGTGCGCGGAAGAAGGTCGTCCAGCCGTTCTTCGTCAGTCCGGGGTTCGTCGCAGACGGGGTGATGTGAACCAGGCCCTTGTCTTCGAAGATGTTTCCGGTCGCCTTTGACTCACCCGAGAACGGGAGGCCGATGACGCCGACGATGGCCTTGGTGTTGACGACCTGCGTCACAGGACCGGTCGCCTTGGCCGGGTCGCCCTCGGTGTCGTACTTGAGGAACTTGACCTGGCAGCCGGGGTTGGCCTTGTTGTGCTGGTCGATGGCCAGCTGCACACCGTTGTAGATGTTGATGCCGAGGGATGCGTTCGCACCCGTCTCCGCGCCGACGTATCCGATGGTGGTCGTGGCCGGGCAGGTGCCCTTACCGTCGCCAGCGGGAAGAACCGCATTGGGCGGGGTGGAGATCGAGGTGAGTGCGGGCAAGTGAACCAGCGTCGAGGACTTGGTGGGCGCACCGGTCGACGGGGTGTTCGCGCAACCTGCGACGAGCAGACCGATGGCCGCGACGCCCGCCAGGGCGGCGACGATTCGTTTGGAATTCATATATGTAGTTCTGCCTTCCATGCTGTAACGCAGCCTCGCCGCAAGGGGCGGCGGGCTTCTGCGAATGGTGAACCGATCTTATAGGGAGCTCAACAGCAACTTGGGAGCTTGGGGCTAGTCGTCATCAAGGTTAAACATGCCTGAAAAACATTCGCACATGTATCTGACCACGCGTACGTGCAATTCTTGGCAGCGGGGACCACCCGGCGCACGGCAACGAAGGAGTTACGGATGCGAGACACGACCGACGCAATCATCATCGGCGCTGGCCTGGCCGGCCTCGTGGCGGCGTGCGAGCTGATCGATGCGGGCAAGCGGGTGCTGATTCTCGACCAGGAACCGGAGGCGAGCTTCGGCGGGCAGGCCTGGTGGTCGTTCGGCGGCCTGTTTCTCATCGACTCCCCCGAGCAGCGCCGGCTCGGCGTCAAAGACAGCCTCGAGCTCGCCCGCCAGGATTGGCTTGGCTCAGCCGGTTTCGATCGTGACGAGGATGCCTGGCCGCGGAAGTGGGCAGAGGCGTACCTGCAATTCGCGGCGGGCGAGAAGCGCGCCTGGCTGCGCGAGCGAGGCATCCGGTTCTTTCCCGTGGTCGGCTGGGCCGAACGCGGCGGCTATACCGCTACCGGCCACGGAAACTCCGTGCCGAGATTCCACATCACCTGGGGTACCGGACCCGGGGTCGTCGCACCATTCGAGAAGCGGGTTCGGGATGCCGTGGCGACCGGCCAGGTCGAGTTGCGTTTTCGCCACCGGGTCGATGAGCTCGTGGTCGAGAACGGCGCGGTCGTCGGAGTGCGGGGCGCCGTGCTCGCTCCGGACCCCGCCGAGCGCGGGGCCCCCAGCAACCGCGACGTCGTGGGCGAGTTCGAGGCGTACGCACCGGCCACCCTCGTGACCAGCGGCGGGATCGGCGGCAACCACGATCTCGTTCGGCAGTACTGGCCCAAGCGCATGGGAGCAGCACCGGCTAGCCTGCTGAGCGGGGTACCAGCATCCGTCGACGGCCGCATGCTCGCCATCACCGAGAAGGCGGGCGCGCGCGTCGTCAACGGCGACAGGATGTGGCACTACGTCGAGGGCATCACGAACTACGCGCCGGTGTGGGCGAAGCATGGCATCCGCATCCTGCCGGGGCCGTCATCCATCTGGCTGGATGCCACCGGCAAGCGCCTGCCGATTCCGCTCTTCCCCGGCTTCGACACCCTCGGCACCCTCGAGCACATTGCGGCGACCGGCCACGAGTACAGCTGGTTCATCCTGACGCAGAAAATCATCGAGAAGGAGTTCGCCCTCTCGGGGAGCGAGCAGAACCCCGACCTCACCAATCGGGATTACCGGCTGCTCGCGAAGCGAATCGGTCCGGGCGCTCCCGCACCGGTGGAGGCGTTCAAGCAGAAGGGCGAGGATTTCGTCGTCGCCGACACGCTCGACGAGCTCCTGGCCGGCATGCAGCGCCTTTCGCCCGATGTCGAACTGGACATTGAGAACGTGCGGGTCGAGGTGGAGGCGCGCGACCGCGAGATTCTCAACCCGTTCGCCAAGGACGCGCAGGTCAATGCGCTGCGACAGGCGCGCCACTACCGGGGTGACAAGCTCATCCGAGTGGCGGCGCCGCACCGCATCCTCGATCCGAAGGCCGCCCCGCTCATCGCCGTCAAACTGCACATCCTCACCCGCAAGAGCCTCGGCGGCATTGAGACCGACCTCTCCGGGCGAGCGCTCAGGGCCAATGGCGAGCCCATCCCCGGCCTGTTCGCAGCGGGCGAGGCAAGCGGATTCGGCGGGGGCGGAATGCACGGCTACCGGTCGCTCGAGGGCACATTCCTCGGAGGCTGCATCTTTAGCGGGCGCGAAGCCGGACGCGGCGCCGCACAAAACTGAGCTTGCCGCACCTTAGAATCTGTTCCGACGAAGGAGACCGCGTGAGCAGCACCGACCTTTCTGGAACCGCGACGACGCCGGCGGGCTGGTACCCAGACCCGAATCACCCCGGCACTGTTCGCTGGTGGGATGGCACTCGGTGGACGGAGCACACCAGCCAGGCCGTCGCCTCGGCGGTCGCGTCCCCTCAGCTGCCGGCCATGGATCCGACGCTTCCCGTCTACAACATCTGGATCTGGCTGACGATCGCGATCCAATGGCTGCCGCTGATAGCCCTCCCGGTTTGGTTGCCCCAATACCTCGACGACGTCACCGCAGCGGCGGGCGACCCGCTCTCTTCGTCGGCGGCGAATGCCGGAATGAGCCCGGGCGTCCTCGTCGCCACCGCGTTCGGCTTTTTCTGCTCAGCGCTCGGCATCGTGTTCGCCTACCTGGACTCCAGGACGCTGGTGCGAGCCGGAATGGTACGCCCCTTCCACTGGGCCTGGTCGTTTCTCAATGGCTACGGCGTGTACATCATCGGCCGCTCCGTCGTTGCGCGCCGTCGTGCGGGTCGCGGGCTGGCGCCCATGGTCGTCTGGATCTGCCTGGAGGCGGCGCTTATCCTCGCGACGGTTGTATTCACCTTCGCACTGGTTATAGCCGTGTCGCAGACCATCGCCGACATCGCTCCCCCGCTGAACTAGTCTCGTCCCGCACGGTCGCCACGAACGAGCGGCTGGAGAAAGGGACCATGGCTGCCTGGAACGACAACATCATCGCCGAATTCCGCCAGAACGACGGCAGGGTCGGCGGACCCTTCGAGGGCGCACATCTTCTGCTCCTGACGACACTCGGCGCCAAGTCCGGCAAGCAGCGCGTGTCCCCGATGATGTACTTCCCGGACGGCCATCGGCTGATCGTGGTGGCGTCCAAGGGTGGCGCGCCCGAGAACCCGGCGTGGTATCACAACCTCGTCGCGAACCCCGAGGTGCACGTTGAGCAGTCGACGGAATCCGGAATCGTCGCCTACGACGCGACCGCCTCGGTGCTCCCGCGAGACGAACGCGATGTCCTATTTGCCCGGATTGCCGCCCGAGCGCCGGGATTCGGCACCTACCAGGGCAAAACCGACCGGATCATCCCGCTCGTCGCCCTGACGCGGAAAAACTAGCGGGCGAGCGTCCAGGCTTTTCGCTTGATGAGAACGTGACCGCGCTTGGTGGTCAAGCGTGTCCAGGGGCCGGTCTCGAAGATCTGCACGCTGTCGTCGTCGCCAAGGAATCCCAGGGAGAGCGCAGCAAACGCCCCTCCTGCCGGAACATGCTCGAGGCCCTCAATCGGGCGACCCCAGACCTCCGAGCGCACGCGGTGCACGATCTGCTCCCCCGTGCCCGAGGGAATGGCCGCCGCGACCTCGTCGATGCCGGAGGTCGCCACCTGTTCGAGCATGGCGGGGCTTGTGCCTGAGAGAGCCACCCAGCCCCCGCGTGGCGGCGAGATTGCTGCCCACGTCACCGTGTTCACTTCGATCGGCAGGCGCACCGTGACCGGCTCGGCGGGGTCGGTGACCTTCTCTTCGAGCCGGTTCAGGCGTTCGATCAACGACCGCACCGGAACGACCGCGTCGAACGCTTCCGTGTCGGTGACTGCGAAAGTTCGCAGTCCGAGAACGGTGGGCGCTTCATCCAGCAGGCCGACCGGGTAGAAAATCGCAACGTACACGGCCAGCACGCTTCCGGCCGAAATCAGGCGCACGGAACCGTCTTCAACGCGCCCCGCGCGGCCAAGGAAAACCTGAAGGTCACGCAGGGCGAGGGAATCGAGAAGGGTGAATGTGCGGCTCATCGCGTAACTAAACTACAGGTCATGAGCGACCCTCTGTCTGGCCTTCTCGCGGCACTCGATTTGACCGACACGGGAGCACGTACCGCAGAGGACATATTCACGGGTCCGAGCCAGTGGCAGCCGCAGGGGCGGGTCTTCGGCGGGCAGGTCCTCGCCCAGTCGCTTGTGGCGGCGATGCGCACCGTGGAGTCGCACCGCATCGTGCACTCGATGCACGGCTACTTCCTGCGGCCGGGCGACATCAACCTGCCGATCACCTTCTCGGTAGACCGCATCCACGATGGGCGCTCGTTCGCGACCCGGCGCACGCAGGCGTACCAGAACGGGCTGCCCATCCTGTCGATGATCGCGTCGTTCCAGGATGCCGACGAGGGTCTCGAGCACCAGATCGAGATGCCGGCGGACATCCCCGATCCCGAATCCTTGCCGAGCATGTCGGAGTCGCTGGCCGAGATCGATCACCCGGTGGCGAAGTTTTGGGCGACCGAGCGGCCGTTCGATATGCGGCACGTGCCGTCATCCATCTATTTCACCGTCGACGGTCAGCGCAGCGCGCACCAGGCGGTCTGGTTGAAGGCGATCGGAGCGCTGCCGGATGACCCGAACCTGCACCGCGCCGCGCTCGCCTACGCGAGTGACTACACGATTCTCGAGCCGATCCTGCGTCGCCACGGGGTGGCCTGGGCGACGCCGGGCCTGAAGGCCGCGAGCCTCGACCACGCAATGTGGTGGCACCGGTTCGGGCGGGTGGACGAATGGATGCTCTACGTGCAGGAATCGCCCAACGCGATCGGCGGCCGCGGACTGACGCTGGGCCGCATCTACTCGCGGGACGGCCGTCTGCTGGCCAGTGTCGCCCAGGAGGGCATGGTCCGCGTTCCCGCCCCCAGCTAGTTCCCCATTGCGGAGGACGACACGCCATGCGCGGGCCCGAAAACCCCTGTTTCGCGGCGTGTCATCCTCCGCAATGGTGGAGTTAGCCGCGCTTCGCGAAGGCGACGGGCTCCTCGATGTACTGCTCCCACGCCGCGCGCAGCTCGTCAGGGATGCGGGCCGGCTTGCCCGTCGCGGCAGTAACGATCACCAGGGTCGTCGCAGCGCGGGTGTACAGGATGCGCGGCGTCACGCCAACGGGCGAGAAGATCTCGTAGCAGACCTCCGCGCTCGCACCACCGATGCGCCCGATCCACATCTCGATCTCGATCGGCGTACGCATGTACGGGATCGGCGCGAGGTACTCGACCTCCTGCCGCGCGATCAGCGCGATGTTCTCGGCACCCGGACGCGAGTCGAGAACCGCGGATGCGAGACCGTCGGTTCCCTCATCCGGTCGCCAGAATGCCTGGATGCGGGCCTCCTCGAGCAGGCGCAGCATCTCGGCGTTGTTGACGTGGGCGTAGGCGTCGAAATCCGACCAGCGCAGTGGGATCTCGAGATGGATTCTGGTCACACCCCATCATCCTCCCTCGCAAGCTCAGTCGGCGCTGGGGTCGCGCAATCGCTGGCGCGATTGCCCCAGCTCCACCGCGCGCAGTGGGATCTCGAGATGGATTCTGGTCACACCCCATCATCCTCCCTCGCAGGCTCAGTGGATCCCGGTCACTAGTCCCGAGTGAGTTTGCGGTAGGTCGAACGGTGCGGCTTCGCAGCATCCGCTCCCAGTCGCTCGACCTTGTTCTCCTCGTACGCCTCGAAGTTGCCCTCGAACCAGTACCAGTTGCCCGGGTTCTCATCGGTGCCCTCGTACGCGAGGATGTGCGTCGCGATGCGGTCGAGGAACCACCGGTCGTGGGTGATGACCACAGCGCATCCGGGGAATTCAAGCAGCGCGTTCTCGAGGCTGCCGAGGGTCTCGACGTCCAGGTCGTTCGTGGGCTCGTCGAGCAGCAGGAGGTTGCCGCCCTGTTTGAGCGTGAGCGCGAGGTTCAGGCGGTTGCGCTCACCACCGGACAGCACGCCGGCCTTCTTCTGCTGGTCGGGACCCTTGAAGCCGAACTGCGAGACGTAGCCACGCGACGGAATCTCGGTCTTGCCGACCTGGATGTAGTCCTGGCCGTCGGAGACGACCTCCCAGAGCGACTTGGCGGGATCGATTCCGCCGCGATCCTGGTCAACGTAGGAGATGTCGACGGTTTCGCCGATCTTGAGGTCGCCAGCATCCAGCGGCTCGATGCCGGTGATCGTCTTGAACAGCGTGGTCTTGCCGACACCATTGGGGCCGATTACGCCGACGATGCCGTTGCGCGGCAGCGTGAACGTCAGCCCATTGATGAGGATGCGCCCGTCGAATCCCTTCTGGAGGCTCTTCGCGTCGATCACCTGCGCACCGAGGCGCGGACCGACCGGGATGACCAACTCTTCGAAGTCGAGCTTGCGGGTTTTCTCCGCTTCGAGCACCATCTCGTCGTAACGGGCGAGGCGCGCCTTCGACTTGACCTGGCGGCCCTTGGCGTTGCTGCGCACCCAGTCGAGTTCGGATGAGAGTCGCTTGGCGAGCTTCGCATCCTTCTTGCCTTGCACTTCGAGGCGGGCGCCCTTTTTCTCGAGGTAGGTCGAGTAGTTGCCCTCATACGGATACAGGTGGCCGCGGTCGACCTCGGCGATCCACTCGGCCACGTGGTCGAGGAAGTACCGGTCGTGAGTGACGGCAAGGACGGCACCGTGGTACTGGGCCAGGTGCTGCTCCAGCCAGAGCACGCTCTCGGCGTCGAGGTGGTTGGTCGGCTCGTCGAGCAGCAGCAGGTCGGGCTTCTGGAGCAGGAGCTTCGTGAGAGCGACGCGGCGCTTTTCACCACCGGAGAGGTTGGAGATGGTGGCGTCTCCGGGCGGGGTGCGCAGCGCATCCATCGCCTGTTCGAGCTGGGAGTCGAGGTCCCAGGCGTCTGCTGCGTCGATCTCTTCCTGCAGGGTGCCCATCTCGGCGAGCAGCGCGTCGAAGTCGGCATCCGGATCGGCCATCGCGAGGGAGACCTCGTTGAAGCGGTCGAGCTTGGCCTTGATCGGGCCGACGCCCTCCTGCACGTTCTCGAGAACGGTCTTCGACTCGTCGAGCTCTGGCTCCTGCATCAGGATGCCGACCGAGTACCCGGGAGAAAGTCGCGCCTCGCCGTTGCTGGGCGTGTCGAGCCCGGCCATGATCTTCAGGATCGTGGACTTGCCTGCACCGTTGGGGCCGACGACACCGATTTTTGCTCCGGGCAGAAACGACATCGTCACGTCGTCCAGGATCAGCTTGTCACCGACCGCTTTTCGGGCGCGGACCATCGAGTAAATGTATTCGGCCATAAGACGATTGTACGGAGACATTGGGACGCCCGATCGACCGAGCGGGGGGTCACGCGTTGAAGCTCGGCTCACACAGCAGGTCGCCCAGCGGCCACGCCGAGGGTGAGGCGGAGGCCAGCGGCAATCCCGACGAGACGACTGCTACCAGCGCGTAGTCAGATTCGGCGACTAGGACAGCTTCTCGAATACGAGGGTCGCCTGGATGCGATCGCCGCCGCCCAAGCCTTTGCTTCCGGAAGATGCAGACGTGATGGTGTGAAGGCGGTAGCCCTTCGCAGCCTGCGCATTGAGTACGTTCTCCAACTCGGTGAGGTTACCGGAGCCGGTGCCGAAGAACTTCTCCTTCAGGATGACCTGGAGTACTACGTAGTTCATTTCTGCTGCTTTCTCTGGGACGGGAGGGCGCTTCTGGCGTAAGGCTACACACACGATTCCGTGGAGGACGATTGTTCCGTACGCGGACTCGGTGCAGCTCCGGCCGATTGAATTCGGCCATCCCTACCAGTTGATGGTGCGGGTCTTGCCGGCGAGGCAATGGCCGCTGGCGAGCACCGTGGTCGCAAAGGCGTGAAACCCGACGTTGCCGGCCTGCCCGATGATGCACGTGGCCCCGAGTTTGACGGAGAACTCGGTGTTGTCGGCGTCCAGCCCCACGGATGTCTTGTCGGGCGTGACCTCCAGGTCGGCCTTGGCGAATCCGGCCTTCACCAAAGCGTCAATCACTGTTCGGCCACCGACATTGGCGTTCTTGTGGACGAGCGGACGCACGATGTACTTGAAGTACTCAAGGTTCTGCGCTGCCGTGCCACCCGGTATGAGTTCGGGCACCGCGGTCGGCGTGGGCGAGGGCGTTGCCGACCCGCTCGGCGAAACGGTCGGAACCGCGGGCTGGGCCGTCGGCGGCACGCAGCCCGTGAGGGCAATCGCTACGGCGACGGATGTTGCGAGCACAAGCGCCGCGCGCGGCATCCGTGAACCCCCCGCCATTGCCACCCCTGTCTCGCGACAGGAACGCTGCCGCACTCCGGAAGTCTAGAACGCGCCCGGGCGGAAATCAGTCAGCACGGCACGGCTGTCGACCGGCTGGCTAGAACGGCACCTCCATCGCCGCGCCCGATGCGACCAGGCTCGGCTCGGGTGCGCCGGCGGCTGGCTCGCCACCGGAAGACGCGCTGGCTGCCGGATCGGTCGCCGTCGCACCGAGCTCGGCCTCGGTCGGGAAGTCGGCAGGTTCGACCGATGCCACTGCGATGCTGCGGGAGAACGACGCCGTCCCCCAGCTGAGATCGTGGCCGAGGGCATCAGCCTCCACCTCCATCGTCGTGCCCTTGCGCTCCCCGCTCTCCCACTCGCGGAAGTGCAGTCGACCAGTGACGAGCACGCGCTCACCTTTCTTCACCGAGACCCCGGCGTTGGCCGCGAGCTGGCGAAAGGCGGTGATCGTGTACCAGTTGGTGTCGCCGTCGACCCACTTCTGCTTGGCCCGGTCGAAGCGCCGCTGGGTGGAGGCAAGGCGGAAGCTCGTGATCGCGAGCCCCTCGCCTGTGGTCAGTACCCGCGGCTGCGTGGCCACGAGCCCGGTGAGGGTGATGATGTCTGGCATGGTTCTCCCGTCGAATCGGTGGCAACGAATCCGGAGCGGCACTCGTGCCGGGATAGCCGCCCCGGATCCGTTGCGACCAGTGTCGATGAACGGATGCGCGAAAAGAGCCGAACGCCAGGGACGGGGAATCCACACGCCCTTGTGGGCCGAGTGGAGGAGAGGATCTCCGACCCCTTAGTGCCCCCGAAGGGCACCAGGAGAAGGCCTTGTCTACTCCCACCGTCGCGCGTACATTGCAGGTAACAGGGAGTTTCCTATGGACAACACTGGGGAAGACAAATTGGGGCCGCTCGGGATGGCGGTCCTCCTGGAACTCGACGAGCAGGACTGCGTCGAAGTCGACAAACGCCCGTGGGGGCTCGCCAACGAAAACGCCTTTGCGTTCTGGTCAGACGGAGAGCTGTCCCTCCGGCGGGGCGACACCGCCGGGAGCTACACGCTCCGCGGCGATTCCCCCATCTACAGCGGCATCAGGCTGGTCGACGAGGAAGACTCCCGGCAGCAGACAGTCGTGCGGAGTCTGGACGAGCGCCGAGTTGCGCGGGAAGCGAGACTCTCGCGCGATCGACCGGATCGAGTGTATGTCGGCGTGGAGGGGTTTCGGCCGGGCGGCGTGCCTGCGGCGTACCTGCCGCGAACCTTCAGCGCACTCGGCAGCGTGCATCGCGGGCTTTCCGCGCGTGGCGGTCGCGTGGGGCTCTCCGATTCCGTCACTCTCACCCAGGATGGGGATGCGCATTCGACAGTTTTCGATGGCGAGTCCCGGGACTACTTGCGCCCGACCGACTACCCCTACACAGCGGTATGCAAACTCGAGTACTGGACGATGGACCCGCGAACCAAGAATTGGGCCAGCACGGGAAGCTACGCCTCGGGATTTCTCGTGGGCAGGAGGACCCTCCTCACCTCGGGCCATGCTTTTGCCAAGGCAACCTCCGCCGATGCAATCAAGGTGATCCCGGCGTGCTGGGGAAACCGACCCGTCTTTGGCGAGGGCGCCGTGACCTGGGTCGTGCGCCGGATGCGGTGGCATTCGGACTCGGGGAACGACCTGCAGTTGTGCCACCTCGCCGACCCGATCGGGGATGCCATGGGCTATTTCGGCGCCCGCGAGTACGACTCCGACTGGGAGGACCAGGGCAGGTGGACCATGGCCGGCTTCCCGTACGACCGCAGCCAGTACGGGATGTCGGTGCAGACCGGAATCCATGTTCGGGACGACGATGACGGCGACGACATCAATCTCGATGGCAACACCTACGACACGACACAGGTCGAAAACGACGCCGACGAAGCATCCGGCGCATCTGGATCGCCGCTCTTTGCCTGGTTTGGCAAGGACAACGCCTGCGCGATCGGCGTGCACGCCGGGTACGAGATCGACGGAACCGCGTTTGGGGACGAAACCTGGTCATGCGCGGCCGGCGGCGAGGGATTCGTCGAAATCGTCAAATGGGGTCGGCGCAACTGGGACTAGCGGCCACGGAAAACGCCGGCCGCCTCCCTCGGGGAGCCGACCGGCGTTGTGTCCGACGTGACCTAATGTTCGGTGAACTCCGGCCAGTCCGCTCCAGGCCCGAGAGCCGCGTGCAACGCACTCTTGGCTACCTCGAAGGTCGGATAGACCGGACGGGAGTCCGCATCTTTCAGTAGGCGGAAGGTGAAACCTCCGTCAACCCGGTGGAGTGATCCGACGACGCCTGACGGCCCGGAGGCCACCCAGGTGCCGCGAACCAGGGTTGTTTCGCTCATCATTGAGCTCCTTTGCTCTGTTCACTTCCGACTGTACGTCGGAGGTCGTTACGACGCCAGCACATACTCCGCGTACGACTTGCGAATCTTCTGTACCTTCGGCAGCGCCACAGCGAGGCAGTAACCCTGGCCGGGGTTCTTCGCGAAGAAGTCCTGGTGGTACTCCTCGGCGCGGTAATAGACGCCGAGCGGCTCGAGCGTGGTGACCAGCCCGCCATCCCAGTATTCGGATGCGCGCGCCAGCGCTGCCTCGAACAGCGCCTTCTGCTCGTCGCCCTGGTAGAACATGGCCGAGCGATACTGGGTGCCGACATCGTTGCCCTGGCGGTTCAGTTGGCGCGGGTCGTGCAGGGAGAAAAAGACGTCCAGAATGACCGATTCGGGGATGACCGTCGGATCGAACGTCACCGCTACTGCCTCAGCGTGTCCGGTGCGACCGGTGCACACATCCTCGTAGTCGGGGTCGACGGTCGTGCCGCCGGTGTATCCGGAGATGACGTCCGAGACGCCCTTCAGCGACCGGTAGACCGCGTCGAGACACCAAAAGCAACCACCTGCGAGAACGAACGTTTCCATGCTGAAACCCTACTTTCGAATGGTTGGGGAGGCACTTGTGGTGCCGTTGTGGATAACCCGCGAGCCCGCGGAGACATTCCACTGTGTCCGCTCCCCCATAGGCTTGACGCATGCCCTACCTCGCGAGCGCCGACCGCTATGACTCCATCCAGTACGACCGGGTCGGAAGGAGCGGACTGAAGCTCCCGCAGGTCTCCCTTGGCCTCTGGAACAACTTCGGCAACGATCACCCGCTGGAGACCCAGCGCGCCATCCTTCGCCGCGCTTTCGACCTCGGAATCACCCACTTCGACCTCGCTAACAACTACGGACCGCCCGCCGGGTCGGCCGAGTCGAACTTCGGGCGCATCTTCGCCGAAGACTTCGCTCCGTACCGCGACGAACTAATTATTTCGACAAAGGCCGGCTACGAGATGTGGCCAGGCCCGTACGGCGAGTGGGGTTCGCGCAAATACATGCTCGCCTCCCTCGACCAGAGCCTCAGCCGCATGGGGCTCGACTACGTGGACATCTTCTACTCCCACCGCCCGGATCCGGAGACTCCGATCGAAGAGACAATGGGTGCGCTCGCGACCGCCGTCACCTCTGGCAGGGCTCTCTATGTGGGCGTCTCGAACTACTCCCCGGAACAGACTGTCGCGGCGGCCGCCGCGCTCGCGGAGCACAACATTCCGCTGACGATCCACCAGCCGCGATACAACATGTTCGACCGTGGGATTGAGCACGGGCTGTTCCCGGTGCTCGACGAGATCGGTGCAGGCAGCATCGTTTTCTCCCCGCTCGCCCAGGGGATGCTCACCGACCGCTACCTCGGCGGCATCCCTGCCGACTCACGTGCCGCTGAGGGCCGATGGATCAACTCCTCCGACATCACCGAGGACTACCTGGCCCGGGTGAAGTCGTTGAACAAGATCGCCAACGGCCGAGGCGAGAGCCTCGCCCAGCTCGCGCTCCACTGGGTGCTGCGTCATCCGCAGGTCACCTCGGCGCTGATCGGCGCCAGCAGCGTGGAACAGCTGGAGAACAACGTTGGTGCTCTCGCCAAGGAGCCGCTCACCGACGAAGAAATCCAGTTGATCGAGCCGTTCGCCATCGATGGAACGAGCCTCAGCTAGTTCATGGCCTATCTCTACGCGCTGCTCGCAGCGCTGCTCTTCGGCGCGAACGGAAGTGTGACGAAGGTCGTCATCGAGGCCGGGCTTTCGCCGACCCAGTTGACGCAGTTCCGCACTCTCGGGGTGGCCATCATTGCCGGGCTGGTGCTCCTCGCGACCGACCGCAAGGCTTTCCGGATCTCGCGGCGCCAGGTGATGGTCATGGCCGTACTCGGCGTGACCGGCGTGGCGCTCCTGCAGGCGAGCTACGCGGCCGCCATCCAGTTGCTGCCGGTCGGCATAGCGCTGCTGGTCGAGTACACCGCGGTGCTGATGGTCGCGCTGGTCGCATTTTTCTTTCTCAGGGAGAAGGTCAGGGCACGCATCTGGATTGCCATCGGATGCGTGCTGATCGGTCTCGCAATCGTCGCCCGGGTGTGGAATAGCTCACTCAACCCGCTCGGCATCCTGCTCGGATTCGTCGCCGCGGTGAGCCTCACCATCTACTTCGTAGTCGGCGAGCGGCAGGTCACGGCGACATCCCCGATGGCCGTTGCCTTCTGGACGATGTCATTCGCGGCGCTGTTCTGGGCGTTTTTCAGCAGCTGGTGGACGATCGATCCGGCGCTGTTCGCGCATCCGGTGTCCCTCGGCGGAAACCTCGCCGCGCTCGTCGTTCCGGTGTGGGTACCGCTCGCCTGGAACGTACTGCTCGGGTCTTTTGCGCCCTTCCTGCTCTCCTTCCTTGCCTTGCAACGGATGACGGCGACAGCCGCAGGGGTGATCGCATCTTCCGAGGTTGTGTTCGCCTTCCTCGTGGCGTTCCTCTGGCTGCGTGAGGGCCTCGACACTGTTCAGATAGTGGGGGCTGTGATCGTCCTCGTTGGGATTGTGCTCGCCCAGACCGCACGCTCCAACAAATCGGTGGATGCCGACCTCGCCCTGCCCGTCTCGCCCCGTCCCTGAAATGTCGGCGGCGTCGCCTACCGTTTTCTTAGAACATACGTTCGACAGAATCGGAGATTGGCATGACGACACTGGACTTCGTCGGCACCGTTCCCACCACCCGTGGGGTCGCCCTCGTACCCCTGCACGATGAGCTGTGGCGGGTCACTCGCCCGACCGGCGAGGTGCTCGGCTACATCGAGGGGTTCGATGAGAGCGGCGACCTCCGTTTTCGGGCGAAACGATTCTTCGGCACGCGTCGGCCGAGCATGCCGCTCGGCGAGTTCTGGCGTTTCGACGACGCCGTGGAGTGCTTTCGCCAGTAGCGATCCGCCAGGTTCATTCACCTACCAGTTCCCAACTCTCCGTGCTAGGAGTGGCCCGCCGCTTCTACCCCCAAGTAGGGTACGGGTCATGCAGTGGTGGAACGATTTTCTGACGTGGCTCCAATCCGACGCCGGATGGCGCATCATCTCGACGGCGGTCATCCCCTTCGTCGCGATCGTCGTGGCGGGCATCGTTGCCGCCGCGATCGGGCGTGGGTCGTCCCGTCGCATCCTGAGTTACCAGGACCGCGAGGTGAAGGCGGCCGCCCTCATGGCGCTCATCGGTGCCGGCCGCAAGGCGACCGTCTGGAGTTCGCTCGGGGCGGACGAGAAGCAGCACGTGGATAACCAGATAAGCGAAGCGGAGCTGCGCGTGCGCCTGCTGCCCCTTGCCGGCGCCAACGCTGCGGCCGACTGGTCGGCGCACGAATTGAACGCGATGAAGAAGAACTCGGCGAGCTTCAGCTTCCAGGCCGAGCAGACGTTCCTCGATTATCGTGACCGCCTGCTGCACTGGCAGAACAAGCCGAAGCAGGCGCGCAAACTGTTTGCCGTCGATCTGGCCCAGTGGCAGTACGACGACGACTCGGCCAATGCCGTGGACGGCACCCTCGTCGACAGGCAGCGCGAGTGGGCAAACAGCCATGTCGAGAAGAAGGTTGTCCCTGGCGCCCCTATCGCGATCGAGTCCGCACCGCCCCCTCCCACGGGTCCGGAGCCGGTCGGCACCTCGACCTCGGAACGGCTGGCAAACGCGCCCGCCCCGACGGTTCCCGCAATGCCCGGGCCGTCGATCGATCGGAGCGGCGCGCCTGCCGATTCTGACCAGCCGGAATCACCCGTGGACGCACCAAAGGATTCGGAGTCGGACTCGGCAGTCGTCACGGACGCCCACGACCCCTACGCCCCGCCGGTCACCGCGGGAACGGTGCGAGACCGCATCGCGCCGCCGCCGAACCCGACCGACGAGCCGCGCTACTAGCACGTCGTCGCCGGGGCGAGTGGGATCAGTTGCCGACCGCGGTTTTCAGGATCTCGGCGATTCGCTTCTTGCCCGCATCATCCAAACCGGTCAACGCGAAACCGACCGGCCAGAGCTCGCCGTCATCCAGTTTCGCCTCCTGCTGGAACTCAAGGGTCGCATAGCGAATCTTGAACTTGGCGCCCGGCTTGAAGGCGACAACGGTCTTGCCATCGGCGTTCGCATACGCAGGCATCCCGTACCAGGTCTTCGCAGCCAGCGACGTGTTCTCCTTGACCAGTTGGTGGAAGGCCTCGGCGAGTTCCTTATCGGTTCCGGTCATGGCGGCGATCGCAGCATCGCACGCGGCCTCGGCGTCCGCACCTTCCTGCATCGCCTTCTTCTCGGCGATGGCCGCCCTCATGGCGGCCCTTTCCTCTTTACTGAATGTGGTGGCCACGGGTGTCCTCCCTGCGTTTGAGCTATCTCCAATATTAGGGAGGGGAGCCGTACCCCGCTTCTCGAATCCTGCTATCCCCCAAGGCACCACTCGAACCCGGCCCGAACAGGACCTGTGAACAAACGGCGCGGTCTGACGCGAGCGGAAGGGGTCATATCGCACCATAAAGAAAGGGATGCCAGAGCAGATCGAGATGTGCCCCTGTAGGAATCGAAAGCAACTTACGCCTTGCAAAATACGCGGGTCTCGGCCGCTTAGAACGCGGTACCTACTACCTCGCTTGCCCCGCCGATCAGCCTGGCAATTGCTGGTACTGAGCAGATTCGGTATAGGTTCAATCGGCTTCCACGAGTGTCAGTGCCGACGCGCTCGAACCGCGGGCGGGCCGCGTAGTACCGTGGAGTCGCGCCCCCGTAGCTCAGGGGATAGAGCAGGAGCCTTCTAATCTCTTGGTCGCAGGTTCGAATCCTGCCGGGGGCACCCATCGGGCGTATGCGAGGACCGCCCCAAGCACTTCCATTCCTCACAGGCGCAATCGTCACCGTCGGCTGGTTCATCGACCTCTTCACCCTGGGCGCCCAGGTGAAGCAGGTCAATGCACAACGCGCGGTCGGCATCGCGCCTGACAACAACAGCGGAAGACCCCGGCCTGCACGTCGCGAGAGGAACAGACCGGGGTCTTTGTTTGGTTCGAGCACGCGACATATTGGTGCCCTTTCCCCGTCTTTTCTGCTATTTCGCACCTTTACTTATCTAAGCCACTTTCGTACTTTCGGTTTACACAAACAAAGGGAGGTGATAGAAATCGACAACGAGGTGAGGGTGCTGCTCAATGCTCTGGAAGCTCCGGGCTTCGCGACGTTCGTCCGGCCCGTCATCTACGATTCCACGTCCCCGCCCGTGGAGACAGAAAGAAGATCATGGAATACAACATCCGAATCGAATTCGACGCACCACTGGACGACTCAAGCGCAGTCGCGGCAATAACCGCGCTCGAGTCGTTCGACCCCGCCCCCAGCCGCAGCCAGCTCGGCCGCCTCGAGGTGGTTTTCAGCATCCTGGCCGAAGATGTCGGCCAGGCCGCCGTGGTCGGCTACCGCCTCGCGAGCGCCTTCGAAGCACGGATCGTCGCTCTCGACGTTCTGCGGACCGAGGACTTCGACCGCATCAATGGATTCGATCCCATGCCCGAACTCATCAACGCTGCCGAAGCCGCCGGCATCCTCGGCATTAGCGCGGCCGCCGTCGGCCAGAAGTTCACCGCCGGCGAGCTGCCCGGCCAGCGCGTCGGCGAGCGCTCGATCATCTTCTCGCGCCGGCGTATCGAGGCGATCGCGGGGAAGCGAGTACTTGCCGCGAGTGCGACCGAGGACCCGCTCGATATATAGGGATCGTCAGCAACACCGGCATTCCGTCGCGCACACGCGCTTCGCTCAGCAACCTTCGGCGCAGCAAATGAGCAGAGACACTCACACGGCCTTCGCGAGCGCGACCAGAACCTGGTTGAGGCTCGGCACGCCCTCGGCGCGAAAGACCTCGGTGCCATCATCCGACCGCACGACGACCGTCGGCGTCGTGCGGATGCCGAGCGCTTGCGCCTCGCTCTCGTCCCGAACCACGTCGTGCTCGACCAGGTTCATGCCGCTCACCAGAGAGGACGCCTGCGCGAGCACCGACCGGGTGAGCATGCAGGGCTCGCAGAAGCTGGAGGAGAAGAAATCGACGTTCACGTCAACCCCAACCGCAAGGAGGTGGCAGGGATTCCCCTAGGAGTCGTAGCGTTCTTCGGGCGCGTCCAGGTCATCCGCCTGCTTCGGGTCCCAGGCGTAGGTGACCTGAACGGAGCCGCCGATTTCTCTCGCGCTGGTCGCGGTGTAGGCGAACTCCGCTGCGGAGGTCTCTTCGAGGCCGTTGACGATGATCTCTTCGTCCCAGCCCGCCTCCGTCGCAATGCGGGTATCGGTCTGTCCGTCGCTCGGACCGCCAGAGAAGATCACCGTGTAGGTGTCGCCGTGCTTGAGGGTCGGGGTTGCGTCTGTCATACGTTCATCCTCCCAGACCGAGCCCCAAGTGGGGTCGTGCGCCCCGGCTAGACTTTGGGAATGCCTGCTTCGGAAGATCGACTGGTCTGGATCGACTGTGAAATGACCGGACTCGACCTTTCGGTCGACGAACTCGTAGAAGTCGCCGTGGTGATCACCGACTACGAGCTGGAGCCCGTTGCGGCGGGGTTCACGATCGTGATCAAGCCCGACGCATCCGCCTGGGAGCATATGGGAGATTTTGTGCGCGACATGCACACCGCGAGCGGGCTCATCGACGAGGTTCCGAACGGCGTCACCGTCGCCGAGGCGGAGTACGAGGTTCTCGAGTACATCCTCAAGCATGTGCCGAACGCGCAAAGCGCCCCCCTGGCCGGCAACACGATCGGAACCGACCGCGCCTTCATCGCGAAGTTCATGCCCAGGGTGGATGCTCACCTGCACTACCGAAGCATCGACGTCTCATCGATCAAGGAATTGTCGCGCCACTGGTTTCCGCGCGTGTATTTCAACGCCCCCGCAAAGAACGGCGGGCACCGGGCGCTGGCCGACATCCTTGAGTCGATCCGCGAACTGGCCTACTACCGGGGAGCCGCTTTCGTCGCCGACCCGGGGCCGACATCCGAGCAGGCGCAAACCGTTTCGGCAGAGGTTATTGCACAGTGGGCGCCGCGGCTGTAAAACGACGGCCCTGTCTGTACTAGAATCTTCGAGTTGCCTAGGCAACGCATGGTGGGCGTAGCTCAGTTGGTAGAGCGCTGGCTTGTGGTGCCGGAGGTCGCGGGTTCAAGCCCCGTCGTCCACCCCATGGTTGAGGTTTCGGGTGCGAGTGCTGCGGTGACCAACCGCGGCGTCGAAGACACGGGCACGCTCGAAGAGACCGATCTTCGCGTTGGTCTCCAGCTCGGTCAGCCCTGGATCACCATTGTCTGGAACGATCCGGTCAACCTGCAGCAGTACGTCACGTGGGTGTTCGAGACCTACTTCGGCTTCTCCCCCGCCAAGGCGCGACGACTCATGCTGCAGGTGCACGAGAACGGACGTGCCGTTGTTGCGACCGGCGCGCGCGAAGAGATGGAGCGCCACGTGCAGGCGATGCACGGGTACGGGCTGCAGTCCTCGCTAGAACCGGCGGACAGCTGATGGAGGTGCATGCCACGCCGGAGGGCATCGTCGTCTCGATGACGAACCCGGAGGCGGACATGCTCTCTGACCTGGTCGAGCAGACCATCGACATCCTGGAACAGCGCGCCGCCTTCTCCGATGATCCGGCCATCAGGAGGCTGCTTCCGGATGCGTACCGCGGTAGCACCGAGGACGCCGCCGAGTTCCGCCGCCTGGTCGAGTCCGACATCGTCGAGGCGAAGGGGCGCAACGCCACTCTCGTGCTGGACGACCTCTCGGTGCACAGCCTGCGTGGCATCGTCTACATGACGCTCGATGAAGAGAGCGTGCAGGCGTGGCTGCGCATGCTGGCCGACGTGCGCGTCTTCATCGGTGCACGCCTGGGCATCGACGGTGACAACTGGGAACCGTCTCGAGAGGTCGCGAACAGTTTCTCCTTCGCCGCATTCTCCTGGCTCGCGGAACTGCAGGCTGGAATTCTCGAGGAGTTGTAACCTGCACAACGTGCGAGGCTTGGCGCATGCGGGAGATGAGTGCGGACGAGTTCGAAAAGCTCGTGATCGACGAGCTCGACGCCCTGCCGGATGACATGGTCGACGGAATCGAGAACGTCGCGTTTGTCACCGAGGATCGACCCGAGGATGGCTCCCTCGACCTGCTGGGCCTGTACGACGGCATCGCGCTGACTGAGCGCGACCGCTACGGATTCGGGGAGCTGCCCGACCGCATCATCCTGTACCGCGAACCCCTGCTCGACATCTCCGCCGACCTGGATGAGCTCCGCGAGCAAATCCACGTGACGCTCGTGCACGAGATCGGCCACTACTACGGCATCGACGATGACCAGCTGCACGAGTTGGGCTGGGCTTAGGCTCCAAGCTCCAGCGGCAGCGACGGGTCAGCCGACCACTCCTCGAGTGAGCCGTCGTAGACCCGCACGGCGGACATCCCGATCTCCGCGAGAGTGAGCGCGCTGCCCGCGGCCGAGATTCCGCCACCGCAGTAGAGCAGGATCTCGGGAGCATCCTTGCCGACGTCGACGCCAGCGTTCTCGTAGGCCAGCATCAGTTCCATCCGGCTCTTGATGGTGCCGTCCTGGTCGAACAGGTCGCGACTCGACACACTGACGCTGCCGGGGATGTGGCCGCGACGGGCGTAGCGGGTGGGCACGGTGCCCTCGAAGTTGGTGGCCGGCAGGCCGCAGACGAGCGGGCGGCCATCGGATGCCGTGCGCTCCACCAGTTCCTGCTTGCTGACCCAGAAATTGCGGCGTGTCTCCGCGCGCCAACGGTCGACCGGTTTGGGGGCGGATGAATCGCCGGTGGATACGCGGTGTCCGGCTTCGACCCACGCGGCGTAGCCGCCATCCAGCACCCGCACCGGCACGCCGATCCAGCGCAGCAGGTACCACAGCCGCGCGGCGAACTGCGTGCCCGTCGAGTCGTAGACGACAACGGCCTCGCCCTGCGCGATGCCCAGCCGCGCCAGGGTGTCGGCCAGCGCCTGCGGCTCCGGGTGTGTGTAGTGCAGCGGCGCATCCGGGTCACTGAAATCCGTGGAGATGTCCACGTGCACCGATCCGGGGATGTGGCCCTCGAGCCAGCGGGAACGCCCGTTATCAGACCGGTAATCGCCGTCGAACGCCGCGGTGTGCAGCACGCGGCTCGCGTCGAGGATCGCGGGCGGGGTGCGGGTGGCGAGCGCGTCGGCGAGTTCGGCAACGGTGATGAAAGGGGAGGTCACACCTCCATGGTCCCAGCCGCGAGCGCTGTTAGCCACCGTTCGGCCGCAATCGCGGTGTCGGATCCGTCGACGATCGCTCCCGCGAGCGAGCGCGGGTCCTCTCGCTGAAGGAACGCTTGCTCCTGCGCGGCCCATTCATCCCAATGGCGGGCGTAGCTCTGGCCGTCGCGAGCCAGCGCGCGGCGCTTGCGGTCATCATCGCCCAGGTCGACCCAGATGGAAAAGTCAGCGAGCGGCAGGGATTCCCGGGTCAACCCTCCCACGCCTTCGACTACGAGCGGGCGGTCGGCGTCGATCTCGTGCCAGCTCCCCGCGCGTGAAGCCGCCCAGTCCCACGACTGCCAGCGACCGGTGCGCAGGATTTGCGGCACCAGTCGGGACGCCTCGGCCAGCCCACCCCATCCCGGATAGAAATCGTCGAGGCGCAACAGTTGCGCTTCTGCGCCGGGCCAACCCGCGGCTATCGCCTGCGCGAGTTCGGTCTTGCCGGAGCCGGAGCGGCCGTCGACGAGCAGTCGCCGCCTATCGGGTTGCAAGAAAGTTCCAATGCCCGGTGAGAACGGAGGTGGCAATTGCGATGCCCGTCACGGCGACGCCGATCAGGACCAGAGCGACTTCGGGTGCACCGATCACCGACGCGCGGGCCCAGGTGCGCTTCGTCGTTCCGCCGAAGCCACGCGCCTCCATCGCTGTGGCCAGCTTGCTGCCGCGGCGAATGGACAGCACGAGCAGGGCGAAGGCCTGCCCGGCGAACCGCCGTACTCGGCCACGGTCTGCGACGCCGCGAGCACGGCGGGCGTGTTCCAGCGCCCGCCAGTCCTGCGCGAACAGCCCGATCAGTCGCAGCGCTCCGAGCGCTCCGATCACAAACCGCGAGGGCAGGCGCACTACCTGCCCAAGCCCATCCGCAAGATCCGTCGGGTCGATGGTCAGAAACAAAACGACAGCGGGCAGCGCGATGGCGAGCACGCGGAGGGCTGTCGCGATCGCAAGATTCACCGAACCCTCGGTGACGTGCGCGAAAAGGAATTGCGCATACGTCTGGCCGGATGCCGTTGCGTAGAGCGCGATAGTGACGCCCGCGAACGCCGCAGCGATGAAAATCGGCCACGTTCTGGCGACGAAGCGCCGCGGGCCTATGCCGGCCCAAAAGAACAGCACCGCTTCGAACGCGAGCGCGACGGATGCAGAGACCCAGTCCACAGACAGCAACAGCCCCACACTGATCACCATCGCGGTAGCGAACTTCGCGACCGGATTCACCCGATAGATCGCCTGCGTGCCGGCGACCGGCGTCAGGATGCTCACCGCGCCACCCCGACCGACCCGAGGCGAAGGCGGGATGTCGCGACGGCATCCACGAATTCCTCGTCGTGGGTGACCGCGACGACCGCACTGCCGGTGTCGAGCAACTCCGCGAGCAGGGCGGTCAGCTCGCGCCAGGTGCGGGAATCCTGCCCGAACGTTGGTTCGTCCAGTACCAGGAGCGGCGGTCGCGTGACCAGTGCGGTCGCGACCGACAGCCGGCGCTTTTCGCCGCCCGACAGCGTAAACGGGTTCGCGTCGAGCAGGTGGACGAGCCGGAGTCGTTCTGCAAGTTCGGTCACGCGCGCAGAAGTCTGGCTGGCCCCGAGGCCGATCACGCGCGGTCCCACAGCGAGCTCGTCGCGCACGGTCGCCGCAAGAAACTGGTGTTCCGGGTCCTGGAAGACCGACCCGATGCGGGTGACGAGCTCCCGTGACTTCCAGCTGATCGGCGACGGCTTCAGGTCACCGGCCAGAGCCCGTGCGTTCACCTCCCCGGCGAGGGGCGGCAGCAAACCGCCCAGAGTAAGACCGAGGGTCGTCTTGCCCGAGCCGTTCGCGCCGGTGATGGCGATCGCCGACCCCGCGGTGACGGCCAGATCGATCTCGGAGCGCAGCACGCTCCCGCGACCGATCGACAGGTTCTCGGCCGCCAGCAGCACTTCTTCCGTCGGCGCCGTGCGGCGAACCGGATGCTGCGGCGGATGCCCGGGCACCCACACCCCGCGCGCGGCGAGCGCTGCACCCTCGCGCCGCAGCACGTCGGCCGGCGGTCCGTCCGCGACAACACCGCCACCCGCCTCGAGAACGACGACGCGATCCACGAGGTCTGCCCAAACGGACACCCTGTGCTCAATAACGACCAGCGTGGATGCCGTGGCTTCCAGCACGCGCGCCACAGCATCCCGAACCTCGGTGACGCCCTCAGGATCGAGGTTCGCTGTCGGCTCGTCGAGCAGCAGCAGGCCCGGACGCATGGCAAGCACGCCCGCGAGCGCGAGACGCTGCTTCTGGCCTCCGGAGAGTTCGCTCGTGGGATGGTCGAGCGGCAGGGTGAGACCGACCGCAGCGAGCGCTGACCGCACCCGCGGCCAGATCTCGCTGCGCGCAACGCCGAGGTTCTCGCATCCGAACGCCACATCGTCGCCGACGCGCGCCAGCACAACCTGCGAGTCCGGGTCCTGCAGAACGAGCCCCGCCGTGCCACGGACCGCGCTCGCCTTGCGCCCGGCGATGAGCAACTCGCCCTCTTCGTCGCCCTCGTCCTGCCCGCCGAGCACGCCGGCAAGAGCCGCGATCAGCGTCGACTTGCCCGCGCCGGATGCGCCCAGCAGGAGCACCCGCTCGCCCGGCTCCACCCTGAGATCCAGCCCGCGCACCGCCCAGTCGGCGCGCGTGGCGTGCCGCCAGCCCCAGCCGCGGGCATCCACCCGGGCCGGAGGGTGGCCGCTCACGATACCGGTCACGTGGTGGCGGTGCGGCCCGATGCGAATCGACTGAGCGCCCCGGTCTTCGCGAGCGCGCGAACGAGGTACCACGATCCGATGCCCGCAATTACGGCGCCGGAGACGATCGAACAGACGAAATAGGAGACCTTGAACGGCAGTCCCGCGGCCGCGTAGGAGTTGAGAGTGTCGTTCACCGCCATGGCCACACCGGATGCCGCGCCCGCCAGGACCGCCACCCAGAGCCGCCAGATCCCGTAGAGCACCGCGAGAAACACCAGCTCGGCACCGATGCCCTGGATGACGCCGGTGAGAATCGTTTGCCAGCCGCCGAACGGGCCGCCGAGCAGCGACTCGACGACCGCGGCGAGCAGCTCCGTGAAGATAGCCGCTCCGGGCTTGCGGATCACGAGCGCGCCGAGCACTCCGGGAAAGAGCCAGATCGCGTAGAGCAGGGCGCCGGATCCCGGCAGCAACAGTTCGAACGGTTTCGTGGCGGGCTCGTAAACGAGGTCCCAGCCGGCGAAGATGACACCGGATGCCACGCCAAGGACGCTGGCGATGATGATGTCGACGACCCTCCAGCGCGGGTTGATCCGGCGACGGGTCGGTGCGGAGATTGTGGTTGTCATTGCGTGCCTTCCGATTGCGAAACGGCACGGGTTTCAAGAGTGTTTGCCTCCCTGCGCTGGCATGATCCAGATCAGGTTTGACGGTCGAAGCTTGGAGAAGCTTCCTCTCAGCCCGGCATACCGGACTCCCGTGTTCACCACCAGCCTAGCGAGTCCCGGCGGCGGACATCCGCGCCCAGCGAAGGAACTTCTCCGGCGACGCGCCGGCAGCATCCTTCGCAGGGAGGTGTCGACCGAGATCCTCCTTCGCAGGCGGCGACGCCGGGGCGTACTCAGCTGGCCGTGCGCGTGTCAGAAAGCAGCGCCAGCACCTTCTCGCAGGTACGCAGGTTGCGCCCGGTCGCCCGCTCGCCGAACTGCCGCACGAATTTGGCTGGCAGTTTGGTTGCCAGAACTCCGTCGGGCAGCCACTGGTACAGGGCGTGCTTGCCGAGCTCCAGCACTTCCGGGGCCAGCTCCTTCTCCGACAGCCGCGACACAGTGGATGCCGCCGGCATCTTCTCCACGAAGGTCACCAGCGATTTCGCCGGGTCGTCTGCGATCTCGCCAAACGGCCAGGCTTCGACCGCGTCCCGAAACCGCTTGGCAGTGACCACGAGAACGCGCGCCTTCACCCCGGTGCCGGTGGCGATCGCTGCCTCCAGGCCCGCGGCATCCGGTGCGGTCGGGGCGTCGAACACCACGTTGCCACTGCGCAGCACCGTCTTCACCGAGGTGCACCCGCACCCCTCGAAAACGGCGGCCAGGTCTTTCATTGCGATCTGACTCGAGGGCCCGACGTTGATGCCGTGGAGCAGTGCGACGTAGCGAGTCACGGGATTCCTTACCAGTCATCCGGGCGCCGGGTAACCACCCGTCGACCTCTGAACACCAAGCTACGGTGGAAGAGACGACCAATGGAAGGACCTCGTGAACACCTGGCCCGGAACCGCTTACCCCCTCGGCGCAACCTTCGACGGAAATGGCACCAACTTCGCAATCTTCAGCGAACCCGCAGATCGAGTTGAGCTCTGCCTGTTCGATCAGGAGGGAACCGAGACCCGCATCGAACTGACCGAAGTCGACGCGTATGTCTGGCACGCCTACCTGCCCCAGGTGCAGCCGGGACAGCGTTACGGATACCGCGTGCACGGCGAATACGACCCGAAGAGCGGCAAACGGATGAATGCCGCGAAGCTGTTGCTCGACCCGTACGCGAAAGCGACCTGCGGCTCCATCGACTGGGACCAGTCGCTGTTCGGCTACAACTTCGGCGACCCCGACTCGCAGAACAACGATGATTCGGCACGGCACATGATGCTCGGGGTCGTCATCAACCCCTACTTCGACTGGGCGGGAGACCGGTCGCCGCGCACGCCGTACGCATCGAGCGTGATCTACGAGGCGCACGTCAAGGGACTCACCCACCTGCATCCGGGCATCCCGGAGGAGATCCGCGGCACCTACAGCGCGATCGCCCACCCGGCGATCATCGAGCACCTGCAGAAGCTCGGGATAACGGCCATCGAGCTGATGCCGGTGCACCAGTTCGTCAATGACAGCACCCTGCAGGAGAAGGGCCTCTCGAACTACTGGGGCTACAACACTCTCGCGTTTTTCGCCCCGCAGAACACCTACTCGTCGAGCGGCGAGCTCGGCCAACAGGTCCAGGAGTTCAAGAACATGGTGCGCACGCTGCACCTGGCCGGTATCGAGGTGATTCTCGACGTCGTCTACAACCACACCGCAGAGGGCAATCACCTCGGCCCGACGCTCTCGTTCAAGGGCATCGACAACGCCACCTACTACCGTCTGGTTGACGGCACGCCGGAGTACTACATGGACTACACCGGCACAGGCAACAGCTTCAACGTGCGTCAGCCGCATTCTCTGCAGCTCATCATGGACAGCCTGCGGTACTGGGTCACCGAGATGCACGTCGACGGCTTTCGATTCGACCTGGCCGCCGCACTCGCCCGGGAGTTCTACGACGTCGATCGGCTGTCGACGTTCTTCGAGCTGGTGCAGCAGGATCCGATCGTCTCGCAGGTCAAGCTGATCGCCGAGCCCTGGGACGTGGGTCCCGGCGGCTACCAGGTCGGCAATTTTCCGCCGCAGTGGACGGAGTGGAACGGCAAATACCGCGACACCGTGCGCGACTTCTGGCGCGGCGAGCCGTCGACGCTCGGCGAGTTCGCCTCGCGCATCACCGGCTCATCCGACCTGTACGAGCATGAGGGCCGACGGCCGGTCGCATCCATCAACTTCGTTACCGCGCACGATGGCTTCACGCTGCGCGACCTCGTCTCCTACAACGAGAAGCACAACGAGGCGAACGGCGAAGACGGCAAGGATGGCGAGTCCAACAACGGGTCCTACAACTTCGGGGTCGAGGGACCCACGAACGACCCGGGGATCAACGAGCTGCGCGGACGGCAGCAGCGGAACTTTCTCGCGACCATGCTGATCTCGCAGGGCGTTCCGATGATCCTGCACGGTGACGAGCTCGGCCGCACCCAGCAGGGAAACAACAACACCTACGCCCAGGACAACGAGCTGTCCTGGGTCCACTGGGACGAAGCCGACCAGGCGCTCATCGAATTCACTGCGGCGGTGACGCGCCTGCGCAAGGAGCACCCGACGTTCCGGCGCAGCCGGTTCTTCGATGGCCGCCCTGGCACGCGCGGCGAGGGTGACCCGCTGAACGACATCGTCTGGCTACAGCCGGATGGCAACGAGATGAGCGCGGGCGACTGGGACTCCGGATTCGGTCGCGCGATCGGCATGTACCTGAACGGTGCGGGCATCCGCGGGCGCGATTCCCGTGGTGAGCCGATCACCGATCGCAACTTTCTCATCCTCTTCAACGCGGGCGACGACACCGTCGATTTCACCCTGCCGCCGGAGGAGTACTCACCGGAGTGGGAGGTCGTCGTCGACACCGCGGGCGAGATCGCGGATACCGCCCCCCGTGCACCCGGCTCGACGGTGGCTGCAAAGCCGAAGACGCTGATCGTGTTGCGCGCCTTCGTCGCGCCGGAGGTCGACACCGACCACGCGATCGCCGCGTCGCTATCGTCCCTCGTCGCCTCCACGCCGGATGACTCGACCGCGACGCCGTCCGAGGTCCGACCGTGACCGTTCCCGCCTCCACCTACCGGCTGCAGGTCCGGGCGGAATTTACGCTGGATGCCGCCGCCGACCTGGCCGACTACCTCTGCGATCTCGGGGTTGACTGGCTCTACCTCTCCCCCCTGCTCGTCGCCTCGGCCGGGTCAGACCACGGCTATGACGTGGTCGACCATTCGCGGGTGGACCCGGTGCGCGGTGGGAACGAAGCCCTCGATCGACTGTCGGAGATCGCCCACGGGCTGGGTCTCGGCATCCTGATCGACATCGTTCCCAACCACGTTGGCGTCGGCACCCCGGCGGAGAACGGGTGGTGGTGGGACGTCCTGCAGAACGGCGAGGGCTCGACGCACGCCCACGCCTTCGACATCGACTGGGAATTCGGTCGCGGCAAGCTACGCATCCCTATCCTCGGGGGATCGCTGCAGGATGCCGTCGCCGCCGGCGACCTCAGGATCGAGTCCGGCGAGCTCCGGTATTTCGACACGCGCTTTCCGCTCGCGCCGGGCACCGCCGAGGGCGGCGCCCCGGCAGACGTCGTGCACGACCGCCAGCACTACGAGCTCGTGAACTGGAAGCGAGCCGACGCCGAACTCAACTACCGCAGGTTCTTCGCTGTGAACAGCCTGGCCGGCATCCGGGTCGAACTGCCCGACGTCTTCGATGACAGCCACGTCGAGATCGTTCGCTGGGTGCGCGACGGAATCGCGGACGGCCTGCGCGTTGACCACCCGGACGGCCTGGCCGACCCGGGCGGCTACCTCGATCGACTCGCCGTCGCGACCGGCGGAACCGAGGTGTGGGTCGAGAAGATCCTCGAGGGCGACGAACAGCTGCCCTCGTTCTGGGCCGCAGCAGGAACGACGGGCTATGACGCCCTGGCCGACCTCGACCGGGTGCTCGTCGACCCTGCCGGGCGCACCGCACTGGATGCCCTGGACAAGCGCCTGCAGTCCGGCGAGCAGGCGATCGACTGGCCCACGCTCATCCACGGGACAAAGCGCGGAATTGCCGACGGCATCCTCAGGTCGGAGGTACTTCGGCTGGAGCGGGAGCTGCCGACCCGGGTGCCCGAGGCTGCGGACGCGATTGCCGAACTCCTGGCCTGCTTTCCGGTGTACCGCTCGTACCTGCCCGTCGGTCTCGAACACCTGCGTGCCGCGGCCTCGCTCGCCAGGACGCACCGGCCCGAACTCGCGGAATCGATAGACCTGATCCTGCCCTGGCTCTCGGACCCCGCGCAGCCGGCGGCGATCCGCTTTCAGCAGACCTCGGGAATGGTCATGGCGAAAGGCGTCGAAGACACCGCGTTCTACCGCTACACGCGTCTGTCGTCCCTCACCGAGGTCGGCGCGGACCCGGCCGAGTTCTCGATCGGCGTCACCGAGTTCCACAATCGCCAGCTGATCCGTCAGGCGAGCTATCCGGCCTCCCTCACCACCCTGTCCACGCACGACACCAAGCGCGGTGAAGACACGCGTGCGCGCATTCACACGCTGGCCGAGATCCCGGACGAGTGGGAGACGCTGGTCAACCGCCTGCGCGAACTGGCGCCACTCGGCGACGGTCCGCTGGAGAACCTGCTGTGGGAGTCGATCGTCGGCGCATGGCCCGCCAGTCGCGAACGCCTGCACAATTATGCGGAAAAGGCGTCGCGCGAGGCCGGCAGCTCGACCGGCTGGGCTGAGCCCAACAGCGACTTTGAACAGCGGATGCACGCGCTCATCGACTCCGCGTTCGACAATCCCGAGGTCGCCGATGCCCTCACGGCCTTCGTCGACCGGGTGTCCGGTGCGGGCTGGTCCAACTCGCTGACGGCCAAGCTGCTGCAGCTGACGGCGCCGGGTGTTCCCGACGTGTACCAGGGCAGCGAGCTGTGGGAGACGAGCCTCGTCGACCCGGACAATCGCAGGCCGATCGACTTCGACATCCGGCGCCTGTATCTCGCGGCCATCGACGCTGGCGCGCATCCGCCGGTCGATGAGACGGGGGCGGCCAAGCTGCTCGTCGTCTCCCGCGCGCTCCGGCTGCGACGCGACCGGCCGGAGCTCTTCACCCGCTACGCGCCGCTGCCCGCCGTCGGGGAGGCGGCCCGACATGCCATCGCATTCGACCGGGGCGGTGCCGTCACCATTGGAACGCGTCTGCCGATCGGGCTCGCCGCGCGCGGCGGGTGGGGCGACACAGCGGTCGTGCTGCCCGGGCGCCCCGTCGTCGATGAATTGACGGGACGGCGCTTCGACGGCGGGCCGTTGCCGCTCGCCGACCTGCTCACGCGCTATCCAGTCGCACTGTTGGCACGGGCGAATGACTGACAAGCGACTGTCGGTCTGGGCCCCGCGCGCGAATCGCGTGCGGCTGCGCCTCGCCGACCACGACCAGTCGATGACCGCTCGCGGCGACGGCTGGTGGACATCCGAAGCGTCACTGCCGCCCGACACGGACTACGGCTTCCTGCTCGACGACGACACTGTTGCGTTGCCCGACCCGCGCTCGCGGCGCCAGCCCATTGGGGTGCACGGACTGTCCCGCACGGTCGATTTCGGCGTGCACGCGTGGTCCGACGCATCTTGGACCGGCCGCCAGCTTGCGGGCGGCGTCATCTACGAGCTGCACCTCGGCACGTTCACGCCGGCCGGAACGCTCGATTCAGCGATCGACCGACTCGACCACCTGCTCGAGATCGGCATCGACTTCGTCGAGTTGCTTCCCGTGAACGCGTTCAACGGCGACCACAACTGGGGATACGACGGGGTGCTCTGGTACGCGGTCGACGAGGTGTATGGCGGCCCGGAGGCCTACCAGCGGTTCGTGGATGCCTGCCACTCCCGCGGCCTCGCGGTGATCCAGGACGTCGTCTACAACCATCTGGGACCATCCGGAAACTATCTCCCGCGGTTCGGGCCGTACCTCGATGATGCGAGCGCGAACACCTGGGGCAGCACGGTAAACCTCGCCGAACCCGAGGTGCGCAGCTACATCCTCGACAACGCGGCGGCGTGGTTCAGCGACTTCCACGTCGACGGCCTGCGGCTGGACGCCGTGCACGCGCTCGTCGATGATCCCGAGAGACACATCCTGCGCGAACTTGCGGAGCAGACGGATGCGCAGAGCGCCTTCCTCGGACGCCCGCTGACCCTGATCGCCGAGTCCGATCTCAACGATCCCAGGCTGATCCTGCCCCGGGAGGCCGGCGGCTACGGACTGGCCGCCCAGTGGAGTGACGACTATCACCACTCGCTGCACGTCGCGCTGACCGGAGAAACCGACGGCTACTACGCAGACTTCGCCTCCCTCGGCGCGCTCGCGAAAACCGCGACGAAGGGGTTCTTTCACGACGGAACGTACTCGTCGTTCCGCGGTCGCACGCACGGGCATCCCATCAACGACCAGGTGCCGACCTGGCGGCTCGTCGTCTTCGCGCAGGATCACGACCAGATCGGAAACCGGGCGACCGGCGACCGACTGGGCGCGACCCTCGGCTATGAGCGACTGGCCGTGGCGGCCGTGTTGACCATGGCCGGCCCGTTCACGCCGATGCTGTTCATGGGCGAGGAGTGGGGCGCGTCCACGCCGTGGCAGTTCTTCACCGCGCATCCGGAGCCCGAATTGGGAGAAGCCACAGCGAAAGGCCGCATCGCCGAATTCGAGCGGATGGGGTGGGACCCGTCCGTGGTGCCCGACCCCCAGGACCCCGCGACGTTCGCAGCGTCCAAACTGAACTGGGACGAGAGCTCCCAGGGCGACCACGCCCGCCTCGCGGGCCTTTATCGGGACCTGGCCGCGCTGCGCAAGTCGGTGCCGGAACTGACCAACCCGGCGTTTTCACAGTTGGTAGCCAGCTTCGATGACGAGCGGCAGATCTTCCAGCTCCAGCGAGGTCGGATCAGCGTGGTGGCCAACTTCGGATCGGCCGCCGCGAGCCTGCCGGTGGGCCGGAATTCCGCGATATTGCTGGCGACTGGGGATGGCACCAGAGTCGAGGAAACCACGGTCGTTCTGCCGGCCGATTCGGCCGCGATCCTCCGCGTCGGCTGAGGTCGAACGGGCGGCGTCGGGATGCGCATGCCGCCGAGAATGTCAAGTCCCCCGTTGACCATTGCTAAGAAAACGGGCGCAGTGTTGTAATCAGAAATGCCCCCTGAACGCGGGGGTCATCAACCTGTTTGGGAAGGACTCAACGATGGTTCTCTTGTCCCCGCAGGCCCGTGAATCTCGACGCGAACCTGTCATCTCCCTCGTCTCGGAAGACGTCTACAGCGTCATGACCGAGCACACCACCCTGGGGTACATCCACCAGGTCGGCCACGTCTATGTCGCCCTCTCCGGTGACGTTCTCAGCCATGCCGTGGAGGTGGGCCAGTCCCTCTCCTGGGATCGAGCCGTGCAGATGGTGCGTAGCGCCTAGCGCCACGTGCCATCCGGGAACGCGGCAACGATGACGCGCTGCCACCTGCCCCGCACGAGACCCGGGCACTGAGAACAGTGCCCGGGTCGACCACGGGCTCCCACCGCTAAACCATGCCCGCCAATGAGAGAGGAAGGACCGCTATGGCCCAGATAATCAAAACGATCGACGTGGATGTTCCGGTGTCGGTTGCCTACAACCAGTGGACGCAGTTCGAATCGTTCCCCATGTTCCTCGACTTCGTTGAGTCGATCACGCAGACGGACGCCACACACACGCACTGGAAGGTGAAAATCGGTGGCGTGGAGCGCCAGTTCGATGCTGAGATCACGGAACAGCATCCCGACGAACGGGTCGCGTGGAACAGCGTCGGAGGCGACACCAACCACGCGGGGGTGGTGACATTCCACCGCCTGTCCGACACGTCGACTCGCGTCACCGTACAGATCGACTGGGATCCGGAAGGCTTCGCGGAGAAAGCTGCGTCGATAGTCGGTGTCGACGGGCGTGCCATCAAGCACGACCTCGTATCCTTCAAGAAGTTCATCGAAGACTCAAAGCAGCCCACGGGCTCGTGGCGCGGAGATGTGAAGTAACAAACCAAAAATGCAATCCCCCGGCGTCGAGAATTGTTCTCTTGGTGCCGGGGGATTACTCTGCGTACAAGACGCGAACCGCAACATACTGGGCAGCACTACGGTTGGAGGGCCACGTGGGAAAGATTCTCTATGGAGACTCCGGTGTCGAGATCGTTTTCGACGATCGGGACATGGCGCATTTGCAGCTCGTGATCGGCGCAAAGCTTCGCCGGAACGAAAGCTTCTTCTTCTCCTGGCGCGACGATCCGAGCGTCGGCGACGGGCGCAGCAGCATCTGGATCGATGCGGCGATTCCCCTCTACTTCAAGTACTACGGCAGCAAGCAGCCGACGATCAACCGCGAATGGCTCGAGTTGCTCACTCTGTCGGCGAACTCCGCGCAGGGAATGCAGTTCATGGACGAGCCGCACAACGCTGCCGCGTCGCCTACTGAGGCGCCGAAGGGCAAGTAGCGAGCGGGTCGCTGCGCTTGCGGTTGGGCGCGCGGGCCTGCTCGCGGGCGCTCGTGGGGTCGCGGGCGTTGTGTGTGCGTCGGTGTGGGTGCCGGTGTCGGTCGCGGCGCCTCATCCCCGTCGCGGTCATCCGTTCGTGGTCATCCGCGTCGTGGTCATCCGTGTCGTGGTCATCCCTGTCGTGGTGGCGGGAGTTAAGGCGAGATGGCGGGAGCCTAGGCTCCCGCCATCTCAACAGTGCTCCCGCCGTGCTCGCCGCAGCTCCCGCCGCCACGCCCTAACTCCCGCCGTCACGGGCCACAGCTCCCGCCGTATTTGCAGCAGCTCCCGCCGTATTCGCCGCAACTCCCGCCGTCACCCCCGCAAGTCACGCCGTCCCGGGCCGCAGCTTCGGCATCCTCGCCACAACTCCCGCCACCACGCCATAACCCCCGCCACCGCGGGCAATAAGTTCCGCCAGCAGGCCGCAACTTCTCCCACACCCGGCCACAACTCCCGCCACCACGCCGTAACCCCCGCCACCACTCGCCGCAAGTCCCGTAACCCCCGCCACGAGTCGCCACGCCCCGGCAATAACTCCCGCCGCCTGCGACTAGGGGCCGAGGTGGGGCAGCGAGCCGATGCCGAACTCATGCCGGAGCACGGAGGTCGCCGCATTCAGGCCGCCGAGCCCGTGCACGCCGGGACCGGGCGGCGTGGATGACGAAGCGAGGTAGACGCCGCGCATCGGGGTGCGCCACGGTTCGAACAGGGTCGGCCTCCGAAGCAGTTGCGCCAGGGAGGGCGCTCCCCCGGAGATATCGCCGCCGACGTAGTTCGGGTTGTACGACTCGTACTCGACCGCGCTTTTGCTCGCGCTGGCCAGGATGAGATCGCGGAAACCGGGGGCGAACCGCTCGATCTGCGCGGTGATGGACTCCGTCGCATCCGCTGTCGAAGCCGCTGGAACGTGCGTGTAGGCCCACAGCACGTGCTTGCCCGCAGGGGCACGGCTCGCGTCGAAGCCACTCGGCTGTGACACAAGCACGTAGGGCGAAGCGGGCATCCTGCCGGCGGCTACCTCGCTCTCGGATGCCGCGACCTCCGCCCGGGTTCCGCCGAGGTGCAGTGTGCCCGCCCCGCGCAGCTCCCCGTTGGCCCACGGCACGGGGCCGGAGAGGGCGAAATCCACCTTCGCGACGGCGTTGCCATAGCGAAAGCGGCGGAGCGAGCGGGCGTATCCGCGAGGCACCCGGTCTCCCGCAAGGGCGAGCAGCGCCCGCGGCGTGGTGTCGAGCAGCACCGCCCCTGAGGATGGCAGCTCCGCGAGCGAACGGATCTCGGCACCGGTCGTGATCGATCCGCCGTGAGCGAGCACATCCGCCGCCATCGCGTCGACGATCGCCTGGCTTCCGCCCGCCGGTATCGGCCAGCCTCCCGCGTGCGCGTGCGTCGCGAGCACAAGGCCGGCTGCGGCGGGCGCGAGACCCGGCATGGGCTGGATGCTGTGCGCCATGACACCGGTCAGAAGGGCGGGGGCGGCAGCATCCCGAAAACGGGCATTCCAGCCGAACGATCCCTGCTCGAGCACTCGCGTGCCGAAGCGCGCGAGGGTCGCCGGATGATCCGGCCAGCGAGCGAGGCTCGTGCCGGTCACCTGCGCTAGTTCCGTCGCGTGCTCCACCAGTGGTGCGAACAGGCGCCGCCATGCGCCCCCGTCGCGGCCGAGATCGGTCGCCGTTCGCTCGAGGTCATGCCAGGCGAGAGCGGCTCGTCCACCGTCCAGCGGCTGCCCATACGACAATTCGGGCACCACGAAATCGACGCGGTCACGGATGCCGAACGCGCGGAAGAAGGGAGAAGCGAACGCCATCGGATGCACGGCCGAGCACACGTCATGCGCGAAACCGGGCAGCGTGAGTTCGGCGGTTCGCGCTCCCCCGCCGATCGTCGCGGACTTCTCGTACACGGCCACGCTCAGGCCGGCACGGGCGAGCACGACGGCGGCCGCGAGCCCGTTCGGACCGCTGCCAACCACGACAGCGTCGAACTCGCTCACGAGCGCATCGCGGTCAGCCCGCAGCTACGCCGAAGAGCAGCCCGAGAAGATACGTGGCGCCCGCGGCACCGAACCCGATCAGCAACTGCCGCAGCGCCCGCCTGATGGGCGAAGCGCCGGAGAGCAGCCCCACGATAGACCCGGTGCCGAGCAGCACGATGCCGACGAGACCGGTCGCGGCGATGACGGCCGCGGCCCCCGACAGGCCGAAGATGTACGGGAGAATCGGGATGACCGCTCCGCTGGCAAAGAAGCAGAAGCTCGAGAGGGCCGCGCCCATGCCCGTACCGATTGCTTCGTGCGCGTCGAGCGTCGTGGAGCCAAGCGACCGCTGGTCGCTGCTTCCGACAGATGACAGCACCTCGCGCGCGTGCTGTTCCGCATCCCCCGCCGCCATCCCACGGGCACGGTACACGAGCGTCAACTCGTTGGCGTCCACGTCGAGGTGGGCGAGCGCGCCATCCGCGTCGGGGCTCGGGGAGGATGCCTCCAGCAGTTCTCGTTGTGAGCGCACCGACACGTACTCCCCCGCGCCCATCGAGAGGGCGCCGGCAAGCAGACCAGCGACACCGGTGAGGAGGATGACGTGCTGGTCGACGCCGGCGGCACCGACGCCCAGCACCAGCGAGAGATTGCTCACCAGTCCGTCGTTGGCCCCGAATACCGCAGCGCGAAAGGTGCCGCTGAGCCGGTTGCGTCCGCGGGCGGCCAGACCGCGCACGACCTCCTCGTGGATGCGCTCGTCGGCAGCCATCGCATCAGTGGCGTCCGCGTCCGACTCGTACGGCGAGCGGCCCTCGGCGCGCTGTGCGAGGGCGAGCACGAACACCGAACCAAAGCGCCGGGCGAGAAAGCCGAGGATGCGCGTGCGCACGTCTCCCTTACGGGGCCTGCCGACCTCATCCCCCAGCAGGTCGATCCAGTGCGCCTCGTGGCGGCCCTCCGCATCGGCGAGCGCGAGCAGGATCTCGCGCTCTTCGCCCTCCCTGCGACTGGCGAGGTCACGGTAAACCGACGCCTCCGCTCGTTCATCAGCCAGGTACTGGCGCCAGCGGCGGATATCCCGCGGCAGCGGGGTTGAGCGCTCGTTCACGTCTCAAGTGTGTCATCCAATCCCCGGCGACCGCGCGACTGCGAGACTGACGCCATGCCGATCGTTGACAATGCCGTGTACGTGAATGGCGTACGCACGACCAATCCGAACAGTCTTGACGAGACGTTTGACGTTCTCCGCGAACGGAAGGGCATCGCCTGGATTGGGATGTACCGCCCGAGCCATGAGGAAATCAGCGCGGTCGCGTCCGAGTTCAACCTGCATCCCCTGGCCGTCGAGGATGCCCTGGCTGGCCACCAGCGCCCCAAGATCGAGCGCTACGGCGACATCCTCTTCATCGTGCTTCAGCCGGCGCGTTACCTTGACGCTCCGGAGGAGGTCGAGTTCGGCGAAGTGCACATCTTCATCGGACCGGACTTTGCGATCACTATCCGGCATGCCGAGTCACCGGATCTCGGTCGCGTGCGCAAGAGGCTCGAGCACGACACCGAGCTGCTGAAAATCGGAACGCGCGCGATCATGTACGCCGTGCTCGACCAGGTGGTCGACGAGTACGAGCCCGTCGTCAGGGGCCTCGAGAACGACATCGATGAGATCGAAGACCAGCTGTTCGCCGAAGATCCCGACGTCACGCGCAGGATCTACGAGCTGTTTCGCGAGGTAATCATCTTCCAGCGTGCGACCCAGCCGTTGGTCGGGATGCTCGCCGCCATCATCGACGGACTGCGCGAGAACGAGACCGAAGAACTGATCGAACTGCGCCGCGATTTTCGCGATGTGCAAGACCACGTCCTCAAGGTCGTTGAGCGTGCGGACTCCTTCCGCGCCCTGCTGCAGAATGCACTCGTGGTGCATTCCACACTGGTGGCGCAGCGCCAGAACGACGACGTCAAGAGCCTCACGCAGACCAGCCTCGACCAGGGCGAGCAGGTCAAGCGAATCTCGTCCTGGGCGGCCATCCTCTTCGCGCCCACGCTGGTCGGCACGATCTACGGAATGAACTTTCGCAACATGCCGGAACTGCACTGGACCTACGGCTATCCGCTCGCGGTTGGGCTGATGGCGGCCGGCGGGGTCGCACTGTATATCGCGTTCAAACGGCGCGGCTGGCTCTAATTCCGCGGCACTATACGCCTGCCGATTCTTTCAGGCCACCCCTGCGGATGGTCAGGAGACTCCAATGCTGCCCCGCTTAGGGTAGAAGGAGATGACAGCGCTACTTCCAGTTTCGACGGCACCGTCAACCTCCGCCGCCCCGCGCAGGTTGGTCGCTCTCGACGGAATGCGTGGCGTCGCAGCCCTCGTCGTGGTGATTTACCACAGCTCGCTCATCGCGCGTTCCTTCCTCGAGACCAACCGCGTCGGCGACGCGTGGTGGTGGATCGACTCCACACCCCTCAAGCTCGCCACGGCGGGCATGGAATCGGTGCTGGTCTTCTTCGTACTCAGCGGTCTGGTCGTGGCACTGCCCGCTCTTCGCCCCGGGTTCGCGTGGCGCACGTACTACCCCGCCCGGGTGCTGCGGCTGTACGTGCCAGTGTGGGGCGCCCTGCTTCTCGGCACGCTGCTGATCTTCGCCGTGCACCGCGATCCGTCGATGGCGAGCGCCAGCTCCTGGCTGGCCGACACCAACGCCAGCTCTGTCACTCCCTCCCAGTTCCTGGCCGAGGCGAGCCTGGGGCGCCACACCTACGACATAGATAACGTGCTCTGGTCGCTGCGCTGGGAGATGGCATTCTCGGTCTCGCTTCCGGTCTTCGTGATCGCGGCCGCTGCCACCCGTCGCTGGTGGTTTATCGTCGCCCCGCTTGCCCTCATCGCCCACATCACCGGGCGGATGCTGAGCATCACGCCGCTCGTCTACCTCCCGATCTTCTTCCTCGGCACCATCCTCGCGGCCAACCTGGGCGCGCTCAGCGAGTGGGCCGCGCGTCGGAGCCGGATGTTTTGGACACTGGAGATCTGCGGGTCGCTGACCCTGATCATCCTGAGCTACCTCACCCGGGGAATTGCACCGTTCGGCAGCTTTGCCGGCACGGTGATCTGGGGTCTGGCGGCCGCTGGCGCTGTCGGGCTGATCGTTGCGGGGATCGGCTCGCCGGCGATGCGCCGGTTCCTTAGGGCGCGGGTGCCGCGCTGGCTCGGCAAGGTGTCGTTCAGCCTCTACCTGGTGCACGTGCCGATTCTCACCACGCTCGCCTTCCTCATCGGTGACCAGTGGTGGCCGCTGGTGATCGCGATCGGAATTCCCCTGTCGCTGACCGTCTCATGGCTCTTCTTCCGCTTCGTCGAGAAGCCATCGCACAAGCTCGCGAAGTGGTTCGGCGGTCAGTTTGCTCCTCACGCGTCAAGCCCTTTGTCGCGACAGTCGAACGGTGCCACCGTCGGAGGATGACGCGATTCGGTTACACCCTGATGACGGAACAGAGCGGCCCGAAAGACCTGGTTCGCTACGCGGTCGCTGCTGAACGAGCCGGGTTCGAGTTCGAGGTCTCCAGTGACCACTTCTCGCCCTGGCTGGCATCCCAGGGCCACGCGCCGTACGCCTGGAGCGTGCTGGGCGCTGTCGCGCAGGCGACATCCAGCGTGGAGCTGGCAACCTACGTCACCTGCCCGAGCATGCGCTACCACCCGGCCGTCGTGGCGCAGAAGGCCGCAACGATGCAATTGCTCTCCGATGGCCGTTTCCTGCTCGGCCTCGGCAGCGGCGAGAACCTGAACGAGCACGTCGTGGGCTCGGGGTGGCCGGCCGTCGACTCGCGTCAGGACATGCTCGAAGAAGCCATCCACATCATCCGTGCGTTGCACTCGGGCGAGCTGACCACGTGGGAGGGCGCGCACTTCCGGGTCGACTCCGCGCGTATCTGGGACGTACCGGACACGCCGGTCCCTCTCGGTATCGCCGCTTCGGGTGGCAAGTCGGTGAACCGATTCGCGCCGCTGGGCGACCACCTGATCGCGGTCGAACCGATCCCCGACCTCGTCAGCGGATGGAACGCTGCCCGGGGCGGTGATCTCACCCCCTCGCGCGCGATTGGCCAGATTCCAATCTGCTGGGATCCGGATGAGGACGCCGCGATCGACCGTGCCTATGACCAGTTCCGCTGGTTCGCCGGCGGCTGGCCGGTGAACGCCGAGCTGCCGACTCCGGCCAGCTTTGCCGCGGCAACGCGGTTCGTCCGGCGCGAGGATGTCGCGAAGTCGATCCCGTGCGGACCGGACCTCGATGCGATCGTGCAGGCCGTGAGCGCGTACTGGGAGGCCGGATTCACCGACATCGCACTCGTGCAGGTCGGTGATGAGGGCCAGGATCGCTTCCTCGCTGAGGCCGCAGAGCCGCTGCTCGAAAAGCTGCGAGCCAGTTCGCCTTCCTAAGCCTTCGCCTTGCAAGGCCGAGGCACCCGGCGACTCAGTCGATAGGCGGTGCGAGCTCGAGATACTTTTCGAGCACCTGAGCGCTCGAGAACGGTCCCTCACCGTCGGCGTTGACCTGCGGCTCGTCGAACTCTATCCACCACAGCCGGCCACCGATCGCTGCTTTGCCCCACACCCGAGCCACTGCTGACCCTCCGGCACGCGAGATGATGCCGCTCGGCTCGCTGGGCCATGGCGACCGGTCGACGTCCGAGGCATCCGAGACGAAGACCTGTGCACCGATGCCGAAATCATTGCTCATGACCCCAGTCTGCCGCCTTCTACCCGGTGACGAAGTCGATGAGCTGTTCCACCCGTCCGAGCAGCACGGGTTCGAGATCGGCATAGCTGCGCACCCGACCGAGGATGTGCTGCCAGGCCTGGGCAATATCCGCCTGCGTCTCCGATGGCAGGTCGAGCGCATCGCAAATGCCGTGCTTCCACTCGATCGAACGCGGGATGCTCGGCCATGCCTCGAGCCCGACTCGCTGCGGTTTCACCGCCTGCCAGATGTCGATGAACGGATGCCCGACGATCAGTACGTGGTCCCCGTGCGGCCCGGCGGCCACGGCATCCGCGATTCTGCTCTCCTTCGAGCCGGCCACGAGGTGGTCGACCAGCACGCCGACGCGCCGGTCGGGCGCGGGACGGAACTCCGCGAGTATCTCGGCGAGATTGTCGACTCCAGCGATGAACTCGACGACGACGCCCTCGACCCGCAAGTCGGCGCCCCACACCTTTTCGACAAGTTCCGCATCGTGGCGACCTTCGACGAAGATGCGGCTGGCGCGCGCGATTCGGGCCCGGTGCTGCTCTACGGCGATTGAGCCGGATGCGGTGCGTCCGAAGACCTTCTGCGCGGTCGGCGCCTTGAGCGCAACCGGTTCGCCGTCGATGAGAAAGCCCGGGCCCAGAGGAAACACCCGAACGCGCCCGTGACGATCCTCGAGATGCAGGATGCGTGCCTCCAGCCGCACGACGGCACCGACGTACCCGGAGGCCACCTCTTCGACCACCAGCCCGTTCTCGGCCGCCACGATGCGCGGCTCGATTTTCGGAGCACGCCGGTGGAAGTTCGCAAGAACGTCGCTGCCGTACCGGTCATCCGTCACCGGTCGAGGCTAACCGCGGGCGCGCACCGGGAGGGCGAGCCGCGCCGTGGTCGCCGGCTAGTGCGGTCAGACGCCCGAGAACCGCGCGATCGCGACGAAGGCGAGCAACGCAACCAGGGCGACGTTGAGCCCGGCGGGCCCCCATTCGCGTTCACGCGCGTGGGTGACAACGGCGCCGACCATGATCACGAGCAGGCAGGCGGCGGCGATCGGCGCCAGGATCGGCAGGATGCCCGTGGCCGTGGGCAGGATTAGCCCCAGCGCCCCCACGAGTTCAGCGACACCGATGCTGCGGGTCGCCGGAATGCCGATCGCTCGCGCCCAGAAGAATCGGGCCTCGAGAACAGGCTTCGACGGAAAGGCCTTCGATCCGCCCGCGGCAAGAAAGCTGAGGGCGAGCAGGCCGGAGACGACCCAGACGGCGATATTCAATGAGATTCCCTTTCGTGCGTCAGTTACTATAAGTAAGTAGTAGACGCTGGGCACCACGAACAGCACTGTGCCTGTCGGCGGGAAGGATGAATCGTGAGCGAAGACGGCAGTGCCGATGTCGACAAGGTGTGCGCAGGCCAGTTCGGCGACGTGCGGATGATCCGCGACATCCTCGCGCGCGTGAGTGACAAGTGGAGCCTGCTCGTGATGGGCATCCTCGACAACCGGCGCCGGCGCTTCGGAGAGATCCACCGCGCTATCCCCGGCATCTCGCAGCGGATGCTCACGCACACCCTGCGGCAACTGGAGCGCGAAGGCCTGGTCACCCGCACCGCGTGGCCGGAGATACCGCCGCGCGTCGAGTATGAGGTGACGGCGCTCGGGCGCACGCTCATCGACCCGATGCACGCGATGGTCACCTGGGTAGTGACGCACAGGGACGAAGTGCTGGCCAGCCGGGATTCCTACGACGAACGCATGGATGCCGCGGTGCTGGAGCGAGTGGAGAGCTGAGGCGCGCCGCCGGTCAGGCCGGCCGCACCAGTCCGGGGCCCATGATCGCTGAGATCAGCGCATCCGTCGCGTCTTTCGGCGCCGCCGGGTTCGCGAGCAGCGTGAACTCAACGTCGCCGAGGGTCGGGAGCCCGAAACGATTGGTCACCTTGACGAGATCCGACGGGATGAGCGTGTGCGGGAACACCGCGACGCCGATGCCGGCGCGCACGGCCGCAAGCAGCCCACTGACCTCGCGCGTGTTGCAGGTTATGCGCCAGGTGCGACCGGCCGCTTCGAGCGCGTCGATGGCGATCTGGCGGCTGACGCTCGGCGCGGTATAGGCGATGAGGGGCACCGGCTGACCCGGGTCGATCACCGTCTTGTCGTGCCCGACCCAGACCATGTTGTCCCGGCTCACGCGTACGCCTTCGGGAGTCTCGCTCGGATTGGCCTTGATGAAGATCAGGTCCAGCTGGCCCGCCTTCAGTCTTCGATACAGCGGGCCGCTCTGGTTCACCGTGAGCTCGAGGTTGATCTGTGGGTAGAGCTGACGGAAATGCCTCAGGATGCGCGGCAGCTGGGTGATGGCGAGGTCATCGGCGGCGCCGAATCGCAGCCGGCCCTTCATGGCCGACCCGCTGAAGTAATTGACGGCCGCGGCGTGCGCGGACAGGATGGTGCGCGCGAAGCCCGCCATCGCATCCCCGTTGTCGGTCAGGTGCACCTCACGGGTATCGCGCGAGACCAGGATGCGCCCGGCCGACTCCTCGAGCTTGCGAACGTGTTGGCTCACGGTCGGCTGGCTCAGTCCGAGTTGCACTCCCGCGTTGGTGAAGCTCTGCGTCTCGGCGACGGCCAGAAAGGTCTTGAGCAGGACCGGGTCATACATCGGCGGCACCCCCTCATAACGTTTTGTAATGATAGATATAGCTTCAATTTACTCGGAGAATGTCAGGAAGCGGGCGTAACGTCGACACTGACCATACGTAACCAGCCACCATACTTTCAGGATCTCCTTCGTGACAGCCAGCACCGCCCACGCCTTTCCGCCTACCGAACCCATTTCGATACCGAATGGCAGGGCCCCGTGGAGCGAGTCGCTGTCCGCGCTCCGCGTGCACAACTTCCGCCTGTTCACGACCTCGAACATCCTCGCCATGTCCGGCTCATGGATGCAGCGGATCGCCCAGGACTGGCTCGTACTGCAGCTGACCGGGAGCGTCGCGGCCGTCGGCGTGACCGTAGCGATGCAGTTCACCCCCATGCTCGTGTTCGGACTGTGGGGAGGGGTCATCGTCGACCGCTACTCCAAGCGGATGCTGTTGATGGCGACCCAGGCGGTGTTCGCCGTTCTCGCCACCGTTCTCGCCGTACTTGCCATCACCCACGTCGTGCAGGCCTGGCAGGTGTGGGTAATCGCGTTCCTGGTCGGACTCGTCACCGTCGTCGACAACCCCACGCGCCAGACCTTTGTCAACGAGCTCGTCGGCCCGCGCAACCTGCGGAATGCGATCAGCATCAACTCATCGGTGTTCCAGCTGGGCGGCCTCATCGGGCCCGCGATCGCCGGTGGGCTGCTCGTCACCGTGGGCGCAGGTGTCGCGTTCGCCATCAACGCGGCGACCTGCGTGATCACGGTGCTGACCCTCGCCGCGCTTCGAACCTCCTTGCTCGTACGCACGCCGCCCATGCCGCGAGGCAAAGGGCAGCTTCGCCAGGGGGTGGCGTACGTGCTGCGGAAGCCGCCGATCTTCTGGTCCATCGTCATGGTTGCGGTGCTGTCGGTCTTCGCGCTCACCACGCCGGTGATTCTGGCGGCGTTCGCGAACAACGTCTACCGGGTCGGCGCCCCCGGGTACGGCCTGTTCAACACGCTCGTGGCCGCCGGCGCCTTCACCGGCGCGATCATCTCTACCCGCAGGACCGGCATTCGGCTGCGCACGGTGATCATCTGGGCCTCCGTGTGGGGCGCGCTGCAGGCAACGGCTGGCTTCATGCCCAATGAGTTTGCCTTCGGCATCTTCCTCGTGGCCCTTGGCGTCGGCAACCTGCTGTTCATCACTGCCGCGAACTCCCTCGTGCAGATGTCGTCGAACATGGGCGTGCGTGGGCGCGTGATGTCGCTGTACGTACTGGTGCTGCTCGGCGGCCAGGCCATCGGCGGACCACTCATGGGGTGGATCGTGGAAAACTTTGGGCCGCATGTCGGCATGGCCGTCTCGGGAATTGTGCCGCTCGTCGCGGCACTGCTCATCGGCATCCATCTCGCCCGGCGGCACCAGCTGACCGTTCGCGTCAGCCTGCGGCGCAGCGACCCAATCGTCTCGGTAGTGCGCAACCCCCGCGCCACCTGACCCCCTCCCCTCCCCTCCCTCTACCTCCTCACACGAGTTGCCCACTTTGGTCGCTATCGCACGCGATATAGCGACCAAAGTAGGCAACTCGTGTGATTAGGGGAGGAGGAAGCCGGTCTCGACGAGCTCGCGAATGTTCGGCAACAGTTCCGCCCGCAGCGCACCCTCGTCGACCTCCAACAGCTGCGCGAGCGCGGCGCAGATCGCGGCGACGCTGAGCTCGCCGTCGCAGGCGCCAACGAATGCTGCGAGCGCCGTGTCGAGCGGAAACCTCCGCGCAAAACCGCCGCCCTGTTTCAGGTTCATCACGGCCGGATGTTCATCGCCCGGCCAGTAGTGCCGCTCCTCGGTGACATCCGAGGCGACCGTCAGCATGGTTCGTCCCAGCGTCTCGTCATCGAAGGATGCCTGCCAGTCGTGGGCAGCGAGCGCTGCGGCGATGTGGCTGCCGAGTCCGGAACCGACCGGCCCGTCGAGGCGCTCGAGGCGCCGAAGGGTTCGCGTGCCGGCCACCGGCTTGCGCAGGGTGATGTAGCCGAATCCGATTCGCGTGACACCGCGGCGCGCGAAATCCTCGAGCCACAGTTCGCTCAGGCGGTCGAACTCATCGCCGGAGCGTGTGCCGCCGTCCCGAATCCACGTCTCGGCATACAGCGCCGGATCCTGCACCTCGCGCTCGATGACCCACGCGTCCAGTCCGCTCCGGTCGACCCAAGCGCCGACGCGGGCAAAGCCGTCGCGACCATCGCGGTACTCCCAGTTGCCGAGCATCTGCGCGACGCCGCCGGGCAGGAGATGATCCGCTGATCCCGCAAGCACCTCTTCGACCAGGCCGTCGCCAACGCGCCCACCATCGCGGTACTCATAGGCCGGCACACCCTCAACGCGCGGGGTAATCACGAACGGCGGGTTGGAGACCAGCAGGTCGAACCGCTCCCCCACGACCGGCTCGAACAGGCTGCCCAGCCGAAACTCGATGTTTCGAATGTCGTTCAACTCGGCATTGAGCCGCGCGAATTCTAGGGCACGCGTCGAGATATCGGTAGCGATGACGTGGTTCGCGAACCGAGACGCGTGCATGGCCTGGATGCCGCATCCGGTGCCGAGATCCAGCACACGGTCGACGTTTTCGTGCATCATCAGGCCCGAGAGCGTGAGGGATGCGCCGCCGATGCCGAGAACGTGATCCTCGTCGAGAGCGCGACCGGTTGCGAGCTCCCCGGGGTCACTCGCGATCCACCAGTTTTCAGTCCCGAGCCGGTCGGTGAACGAGTACGGCCGAAGGTCGACCTTGCCGTAGACCGAGTCCTCGGCCGGGGACGCAGCAGTTCGGCGCGGGTTGTTCCCGACCAGGCCGAGGTCGCGCGTGCCCGCCAACCCCAGGGTCGGAAGCGCGGCCGCGAGCTGTCCCGCAGAAACGGGCACGCCCAGGACGAACACCCGTGCAAGGGTGATGAGGGGTGACGCGAGCGCGTCCCGCTCGGACGCCAGTGCCCGCAACGCCGGCACCCGGTGGCCGCGCGCGAGGGCTGCCGCGGCATCCGCGCCCCAGAGTGCATCGAGTGCTGCCACGGTGAAGTCAGCGGCATGCAGGTCGGCACGCAATTGGGAGATCGTCACGACCCCATTCAATCCCACGGACGCTGGGGTCGATTCACGCGTCTAGGCTTAAAGCATGACCGTCAAGCAAGTGAGACTGGGGTCCAGTGGCCTCGAAATTTCGTCAGTAATTCTGGGCTGCATGTCGTATGGCGACCCGCAGCTCGGCAACCATTCGTGGAGCGTCGGCCTCGAAGAGAGTCGGCCCTTCTTTGAGCAGGCGCTCGAGCTCGGCATTACGACGTTTGACACGGCAAACGTCTACTCGATAGGCACGAGCGAGGAGATCACCGGTAAGCTGCTGGGGCAGCTGGCCAAGCGCGAGGATGTCGTCATCGCGACCAAGGTGCATGGCCGAATGCGCCCCGGCCCCCATGGCGCGGGCCTCTCCCGCGGGGCGATCCTGCACGAGATCGACGCCAGCCTTCGCCGGCTGAACACTGACTATGTGGACCTCTACCAGATCCACCGCTTCGACCCGACAGTGCCGGTCGAGGAGACGATGGAGACGCTGCACGACATCGTGCGGTCGGGCAAGGCGCGCTACATCGGCGCATCCTCGATGTTCGCCTGGCAGTTCGCGAAGCTGCAGTCTGCAGCCGAGAGGAACGGCTGGACCAATTTCATCTCCATGCAAGACCAGTACAACCTCCTCAGCCGCGAGGAAGAGCGCGAGATGCACCCGTACTGCCTCGACACGGGCGTCGGCGCGATCCCGTGGAGCCCGCTGGCTCGCGGCCGCCTCGCCCGCGCCTGGGACGAGACGACCACGCGCGGGGAGACGGACAACGTCACGGCGATGCTCTACAAGCAGACCGAGGGCTCGGACCGCCAAATCGTGGATGCCGTGTCTGCGATCGCCGCGGAACGTGGCGTCCCCATGGCGCAGGTCGCCCTCGCCTGGGTGGCCCAGCAGGAGGTCGTGGACGCGCCGATCGTCGGCGCGACCAAACCGCACCACCTCGTGGATGCGGTCGCCGCCGTCGACATCGCGCTCAGTGCCGAGGAGTTGAAGCGCCTCGAGGAGCACTACCAGCCGCACGCGCCTGAGGGGTTCTAGTCGAGCAATGAGGCCACTGACCGCGGACGACATCCGGGCATCGATCGTGAATGCTCCCGCTGAGGACGTGGAGCGCCTGCCGATGCCGGGCCTGCACGAGACAGTCTGGGACTCGCGCGAGTACCTCGGCTGGCGCGACCCCCAATCGCCTCAGCGCGGATACATCGTCTTCTGGCGCGATGACGCCCCGATCGGCATGGTCGTGCGTGCGGCATCCACGCAGCAGTCGAGAGCGATCTCCGCAATGTGCTCGCTGTGCCGCACGCAGCAGCCCGCAAACCAGGTGAGCCTCTTCACCGTTCCGAAGGCCGGGAAAGCCGGGCGGGACGGCAACACCGTCGGTACTTACATCTGTTCAGACCTCGGATGCTCCACCATCATCCGCATCCTGCCGCCGCCGTCGGACATGCAGCCGAGCCCTTCCGATGTCGTCGCCAGCCGCGCCGCGGGACTGCTGACCCGCCTGAACTCGTTCACCGCAGAGGTGCTGAAGCCAGCAGCATAGGATCGCGCCGGCCTGTCGAGGTGTTCTTCGGAGTCGCCGCGGAACGCAAATCTCTCGAGGAGATCGCTACGCCCCTGAGCGCGGAACGTGGATCGACAGAGGCGAAGGTAGGGGGCTAGCGATCGGTGCGCTTGAGCAGGTGGAACGGGATCGCGAGTGACACGCTGATCGCGGCGATACCAGCCAGGAAGATCGGCGCCTCGAGCCCCTTGACGTCGAAGGCGAACCCGAACAGCACGATGCCGCCAACGAACAAAACGAAGGCGACGACGAATGCGACGAGGTTCATGGGATTCCTGTCTGTGCGGGCTGGCAGTGTGCTCCCCCCATTCTCTCCCATTGCGAGCACGGAATGATCCATCCGGACAGCTCGACGTAGCGCAAATGGCCCGTCGCCGTTCGGCGAAGGGCCATTTGGCTCAGGACGACGCGGTTCGTGCCGTGCGTCAGGCCTTGCGGACCGCGATCGAGATGGGTGTGGGGTTGGCGAACAGGTCGAGAACGGGGCAGTGCGCGTCGACCGCGGCGCGCAGTTCCTGGTAGCGCTCGTCGGTCTCGGGACCGGTGATCGAAATCGCGAGACGAATCTCGCTGAATCCGGCGCGAACCGACTCATCGATGGCGAACAGGCGGCGCACATCCAGGTCGCCTTCCGCCTGGATATCGATTTCATCGACCTGGATGCCGAGTGCCTGCGCGTAGAGGCGGTAAACGACCACTTGGCAGGAGATCAGGGCGCCGAGGGCAAACTCAACCGGGCTCGCGCCGAGGTCGTCGCCCGCCAGGGCTCCGGGCTCATCGACGACGAAGGTGTGCTTTCCCGCGGTGATCCGGCTGGCCACGGAACCCTCGGAGGAGGCGCCAACGCGGTAGGTCAACTGGGCGTTCGCCGTGTCGGCCGCGATGCGGGCGCCCCACGAAGCACCCGCCTCGGTGAGCCGCGCGGCGCGATCGACGTCGGAGATGGACGGAACGGAGGGGGCATCGAGAAGTGTCATGCCGCGACGGTACAGAGCCTCGGATCGAAGCGTCGGAATATTGCGTAACCGAGGGTCACGGGTCGTCATGTTGCCCCTCTTGACGTTGCGTGTTGACATTCCGGAACCGGCGAGTAGTCTGTAACCAATTGCTTTTAGAACTAGAAGGTTATGAATGTCCGACCAGCTCACCGCGGTATTCGCGGCACTCGCTGACCCTACGCGGCGCGCGATCCTCCAACGACTCACGGATGGCGACGCCAGCGTCGCCGAGCTTGCCGAGCCGTTCGCGATGAGCCAGCCGGCGGTTTCCAAGCACCTCAAGGTGCTCGAGAACGCTGGCCTGATCTCCCGCAGCCGGGTCGCGACCGCGCGGTTCAGCCATCTCGAAGCCGAACCGCTGAAGGAGGCGACCGACTACATGGAGAAATATCGACGCTTCTGGAACAGCACGTTCACCAAGCTGGATGCGGCACTTGCCGCGTACCTCGAGACCGACAACAGCACAGACGCAAAGGAGTCAACCGATGACTAGAGAACTACCCACCACGACCGAGCGGGACGTGTTCATCACCCGCGCGTTCGATGCCCCTCGGGACGTCGTCTGGAAGTTCTGGACGCAACCCGAGCTGATCGCCCAGTGGTTCGGGCCGACCGCCTTCTCCGTGCCCCTGGACACCGTCGAGATCGACCTTCGCGTCGGTGGCGTATGGAACCTCGCCATGGCTGACGACGTAACCGGCGAGCGCTTTCCGATTCAGGGAATCATCACCGCGTGCGATGAGCCGGAGTATCTCGAGATCACCCTGTCGGCGCAGACCGGTGTCGGCGACGTCGACAACGTGGTCCTGCGCATCCAGTTTCACGACCATGGCGATAAGACGCGAATCACCCTGCACCAGGGCCCGTTCGACGAGGTGCAGCGCGACCTGACGGTGCAGGGTTGGGAACTCTCTTTCGTCAAGCTGGACACCGTGCTTGACCAGAACGAGGAGCACGACGCATGAGCACGGATGCCGCCCAACTGACAACCGAGTTCGTCACGTCCGCAGACGGCACCCCGATCGCCTACTCGCGTGTCGGCACGGGGCCAGCTCTCGTTCTGGTCGACGGCGCGCTCTGTTTTCGAGACTTCGGACCCGCGAAAGCGCTGGCCGGAATCCTCGCTCCCCACTACACGGTGTACTTCTACGACCGCCGCGGGCGCGGCGAGAGTGGCGACATCCAGCCCTACTCGGCCCAGAAGGAGATTGACGACCTCGCGGCGGTCATCGCCGCGGCCGGGCCGGATGCGTTCCTCATGGGGCAGTCGTCCGGTGGAGCACTGGCGATGGAGGTCGTCGCGTCCGGAGTGCGAGTGGCGAAGCTCGCCGTGTTCGAGTCACCGTATGTGGGCAATCGCAGCGGCGTGGACGATGTGGCAACGCTGAGGAAATACCTGGCTGAGGGGCATCCCGGCAAAGCTGTTGCCCACTTCATGGTGAAGATGGTAGGCGCGCCGTTCTTCGTGCCATTCATGATGCGCCTGATGCCGAAGGTCTGGAACCAGCTGAAGAAGACCGGAGTCACCCTGCCCTACGACGCGCTCGTGATGGACGGGTTCGTCGTTCCCACGCACCGCCTCGCGCGAATCCAGGTGCCGACCCTCATCCTGGGCGGCAGCAAGGGCGACGCGGCGATGAAGAAGGCGGTGCGGGAGGTCGCGGCCGCCATTCCGGGCGCGCAATTCCGCGAACTCGAGGGTCAATCGCACCAGGTTTCCGAGCAGGCGCTGGAACCGGTTCTGAGGGAATTCTTCGGCAACTAGGCGGGCGGTCGCCCGCATCCGCGCCCGTTCGGCACGTGCGCCCGGTCGCGCGGGCGCGGTTGCCCGAACGGGCACAGAAGCTAGGCGCGGGCGGGCCGCGGGGGCGCTACCGCGCGCGCGGAGGCGAGGCGAGCACGCAATACATGTCGCTCAACCAGCGTCCACGACGTGGTTACCGTGAGGTAGAGCGTCGCCGCGAGCGGCACGAACGCCGCGAACACGACCGTGATGAGAGGCAGCCAACTGAGGATGCGGTTAGCAGCCTCCATTCCCGGGCTCATCGGCACGGCGACACCGGATGCCGCAATCCGCACGGCTGCCCGTCGCGACAGCACCGCAACGCACGCGATCACGCCGAGCAGCACCACGTAGACGAGCACGCCGGGCCAGGCCGCACCGGAGCCGAGAAGCGTCATAAGAGAGGTTCCGAGTGGCACGCCAAACAGGTGCTCACTCAATAGCGCATTCGCCTGTCCACCGATCGAGGCCTGAATGAACAGGCCATAGACGATCGAGAGCACGGGCGCCTGGAGCAGCGTCGGCAGCATCCCGGCGAACGGCGATGCCTTCTCGACCCGGTACAGCTCGCTCATTTTCTCGGCGAGTAGCTGCGGATTCTTCTTGTGGCGCTTCTGCAGTTCAGCGATCCTGGGTGCGAGACGCCGTCGGGTGAATTCCGCGCGCACCTGCGAGATCCCGACCGGTATGAGGGCCGAGCGCACGACGAGGGTGAGGACGACGATCGCGATGGCCGCACTTGCGGCCCCGGCGAACGGGGAGAACAGTGCGGCGAGCGCAGTAACGCCGCTGTAGGCGGCGTCCAGCACGGCGGCCACGGGGCCAAAGGTGTAAAAGTTCATGAGAGTTCCCTTGCGGTCGAAACGGATGTGGGTGGCCGTATGGCCACGCAGCATCCACCTCGGGGCTTATCGCCCAGGCGGGAACGAGCTACGCAGCCGCGAGGGGCTGCGAGGGTGCGCGAGAGCGCGTACGTCCAGCGGTGTCGGGGTGCGACGGCTCAGGCGTAGAACTCAATGACTCGCGGTGTCGGAACGCGCGCGCGCCCACTGTCAGCTGGCGCGAACGGATGCTGACCGCCACGTACCGAGCACTGATTACAGCGACCACGGCGACAGTTGCGACCCCGGCAAAGATCGCAGCGGACGATCCCGACTGCGCCACAGCCAACACGAGCAGCGACGCAGTCGCGACGGCGAAGAGCCCGGCGATTGCGAGGCGCGCGGCGCGAGTCATGGGGTCGAGCGTACGCCACCCGGGCTCGCCAGCGACCGAGTTCCGCGCTGGAGTCCGATTGCGGGCGCTACCCCATCCACGGATCGAGCGCGCGCAGCAGCAGGGCGCCGGCCTGTGCCATCGGATGCTTGCGGGCGATCTCGATCGCGGCATCCATGTCGGGGGCCTCGAGCAGGTCGAATCCGGCGATGATCTCGCGCGTCTCCGCGAACGGCCCGTCGGTCAGCACCAGCTCACCTCCACGCACGCGCACCTGCTTGGCCTGCGAGACAGGGGCGAGGCGGTCGCCCAGGATGCGCGCGCCGCTGGCATCCATCTCGTTCACCCACACCTCGACGTCGTCATTATTGTCTTCACCGGTGGGGTCGGTCATTACGAACATCAGAAACTGCATGCGTCCTCCTTCAAGAACTTGTCTGAAACACGACGAACGAGCACGACGCGATTTCGACAGGTCTAGTCGAGAGCGGTCGCCGCATTCATCTCGCTGTCGGTGAGGTAGCCCTCGCGCAGCTCGTCTGCGAGCGTGGCGCGGCGTGGCCGCCAGCCGAACGTCTCCCGAGCCCTTTTCCCGGATGCCTGCTGGTCGAGCATCAGAGCGTCGGCAAAGCCTGCCCCGAGTCGATCACGGGTCGCCTCCGGCGACTGCGGCTCCGTGCTGGGCGCGACCGCGAGCCCGAGCTCCTGCACCGTCGGGTTGACGCCCGACACGCCATGGAAGATGCCGCCTTTCCCCTGCTCGACCGCGGCGACGTAGAGGTCGGCGAGGTCATCCACGTGAACGGTCGTCCAGTGCTGGCTGCCATCGCCAACCAGATAGACGGCACCGGACTCCGAGTGCGGCGCGCGCGCAACGACGTTCGGGATGCCCAGGCCGTGCCCATACACAATGCCCGGCACGAGCACGGTTCCGTTGATCCCGCCGGCAAGCACGCGCTCCTGGCGGGCAAGCCGCCAGGACGTGATGGGGGGCGCGTTCTGGGGCATCGTCTCGTCGATGACCCCGCTCCCCCAGGTCCAGATACCGCCGGTGTAGATGAAGGGCCGGGCTGACCCGGCGAAAGCGACTTGGACCGCATCGATGACGGCGTCGTCCATCTGGGCGTCGGTGCCGTCATCCGGTGCCGCGGTGTGGATCGCGGCGTCCACGCTGGCCAGCTGCGACGTCAGGAATTCGGTGTCGAACAGGTCACCGACTACGGCAGAGCCGCCCGCTGCCGCTACGGCATCGGCCGAGGCCTGGCTGCGAACGATCGCGGTGACCTCGTGTCCCGCCTCGAGCAGTCGCCGCAGAACGGCCGATCCAACGAATCCGGTCGCACCGGTCAGTAATACGCGCACGAGGTCCCCCTTTGGGTTGATCTCAGCATAGGCACGGCAGCGGTTGAACGTGCCTGCGTCGCGCCCCGTCCAGCTAGTTTTGATGCATGGCCTCTCCCGCTACCGACCCACGCGCCGCTGACGTCGCCGTTCCCGATCTCGCCGGCAAACTCGCGGTCGTCACCGGCGCGAACAGCGGACTCGGTTTCGGGCTGACCGAGCGGTTTGCGAGGGCGGGAGCCGAGGTGATTCTCGCCGTGCGTAACCAGCAGAGGGGAGAGGATGCCATGGCGCGGATACTCCAACGGGTTCCGCAGGCGAGTTTGAGCATCCGATCGCTCGACCTGTCATCGCTCGCGAGCGTTGCGGCGTTCGCCGCATCCCTGAACTCCGACGGGCGGCCCGTGGACTTCCTGCTGAACAACGCGGGCGTGATGATGCCGCCTCGGCGCGAGACGACGGAAGACGGGTTCGAGCTGCAGTTCGGCAGTAACTACCTCGGCCACTTCGCCCTGACCGCGCAACTGTTGCCGCTGCTGCGCGCCGGGAATGCACACGTCGTGAGCCTGAGCAGTCTCATCGCGCGAGTCGGCAGGCTCGACTGGGATGAACTGCAGAGCACCAACTACTCGCCGACCCGGGCCTACGCCAGGTCCAAGCTCGCCATGCTCATGTTCGCGCGGGAGTTGCAGCGCCGCAGCGTCGCGAACGGGTGGGGCCTTCGGTCGAATGCGGCGCATCCGGGCTCGACGGTAACAAACCTGCAGGTGAGCGGGCCCGGCCTGAACGGGTCCGGAAAGGCGAGCGCGGTGCAGCGCGTCAGCTCGCTGACCCAGCGGTGGGCCTGGCTGTGGCAGCAGGTGCCACAGGGAATCCTGCCCGCCCTCTACGCCGCAGTCAGCCCCGATGCCGTGGGCGGCGCGTACTACGGCCCCGGCGGCTTCCAGGAGCTCACCGGTCCTGCGGCTCTCGCGAAGGTGCCGCCCCGGGCGCGCAACGAGCGGGATGCGGTGCGCCTCTGGGCGGAGTCGGAAAAGCTCACCGGCGTCACAGTGTCAAACTAGCGCGGGGACAAGTCAGCGAAAGGCTCCAAATGGCAGGAATGATCGGCAGGCTGCTCAAGAACCGCCGAGCGGGCGACATCACTCTGGCCTGGCACCGGCCGGGCCTGTCGGCGCCGGAGACGATCATCCTGCGCAGTGCCTCGTTCCACGACGATGGTGCCATTCCGCAGCGATTCGCGGCCCGACCAGTGGGCCCGAATGTCTCGCCTCACCTGGCATGGAGCGGAGCGCCCGACGACACCCAGGAGCTCGTGCTGTTGATCGAAGATCCGGATGTGCCGTTCCGTCGGCCGATCGCCCACCTGGCGCTTGCCGGCATCCCTCCGGTGGAAGTCGAGTTTGCGGAGGGCGCGCTCAACAAGGGTGCGTCCCCTTTTGGAACCGGCCGCGGATCGTTCGGCCGGGAAGGCTACGCGGGACCGCGACCGATTCCCGGGCACGGCCCGCACGCCTACGTCTTCCAGTTGTTCGCACTCGACTCGAGCCTCGCGCTTCCGGTTGACGCCTCCCCCGACGCGATCATCCAGGCAATGGATGGCCATGTCGTCGGCCGCGGGCGCCTCACCGGCTACTACGAGCGCTAGTCCCGCAGACGGCTGTCAGGCGAGCGAAGCGAGCAGTTCGTCGAGGCGTTCGTTGCCTTCGGTGACGCCATACGACATGCCGGAGGCCACCATGCCGTCTCGGTCCTCGAGAGACTGGAATGCCGTGCGGCTGGTCACTCGCGTTCGCCCGTCGCCCAGGTCTTCGAACACTACCCGGTCGAGGTTGACGTGCCCGGGAACGCCGGCGTACTCGAAGGTCTGCGTGATGGAGGTGGGTTCGTCGACCGCGTGGAAGACCCCGCGGAAGCCATATTCTGCCCCGTCGTCCGGATCCGTTGACACGTATGACCATGCTCCGCCGGTGCGGGCATCCCACTCGCCGATGGCCGTCACGTACCGCCGCGGGCCCTGCCACTGGCGCACGAGATCCGGATCCACGTAAGCGCGGAAGACGAGCTCCCGCGGCGCGTCGAAGTCACGGATGATGTCGACGAACGGCAGGCCGTCTGGTGTGGTGATCGTGGTTGGGTTAGTCATTTCACTTGCTCCATCTGTGCGGCGAGCACAGCATCCAGCGTGCGGAAACGGCGCTCTGCTTCGAGTCGATAGGTGTCGATCCACGCGGTCAGCTCTTCGAGGGCTCGCGGGTCGAGGTGACACGGGCGCCGCTGGCCGTCACGCGATCGCGTGATGAGGCCCGCCGCTTCCAGCACGGAAATGTGCCGGGAGATCGCCTGCTTGGTGATGGCGAACGGCTCGGCGAGCTCGTTCACCGTCGCCTCACCTCGCGAGAGCCGCGCAATGATCGCCCGACGCACCGGGTCGCCGAGAGCGACGAAGGCGCGGTCGAGGCGGTCATTCTTCGGCCCCGGCGTGGCATCCATAATCAACCTATCTCTTTATCAACTGGATTGTTGATTATCTCAGATTAGGACGCCTTCCGCCACCCGTCAAGAACCTGCCGCGAGTCAGGCGCGGGCCGTGCCCTCTTTCGGGATCAAGACCCACGCGATGATGTAGAAGATCACCTGTGGTCCGGGGATGAAAACGGACAGGATGGTCAGGAGCCGCACGAGTGTGACGTTCCAGCCGAAACGGTTCGCGATGGCCGCGCAGACTCCAGCGATGACAATGCCCGTACGAGGGCGAACGAGTGTGCTCATGTACCCAGTCTGGCCACTCCCGGATTTCGCGCCAGAGGGCTAACCCCCGCATCGCTCGCGAGGAACTCTTTACAACGGATGTGGACACCGTATACATTGGACCGATGATCCGTTAGCGATGTCAGTGGAATACAACAGACTGCTCATACGCTTCTCCCAGCGGAGTTGCAATTCCCGCTCATGTTCGGGCACAGCCGCCCCATAAACTCTCCGATGGTTTCGCGACCGTCGGATGCCGCACTCACGACAGGACCCCGATGACCGACACCACGCTCACCACCGCTCCGCCCTCTGCCCATGCCGCATCCGACGACCGGATGAACGCGCGCGACCGCTCCGTGCTCACGCTCCTGTTGATCTCCACCTTCGTGGTCATCCTCAATGAGACGATCATGGGCGTCGCGCTTCCCAGCCTGATGGTCGACCTCTCGATTTCCGCAAGCGCGGGGCAATGGCTCACGGCCGCATTCATGCTCACGATGGCCGTCGTCATCCCGATCACGGGCTTCCTGCTGCAGCGCTTCAACACCCGCCCGATGTTCATCGCCGCCATGTCGCTGTTCAGCGTCGGAACGCTCGTTGCGGCCATCGCTCCCGGCTTCACCGTGCTGCTCCTTGCGCGGGTGATCCAGGCCAGCGGCACGGCGATCATGTTCCCGCTGCTGATCACGAGCGCGATCACCCTGGTGCCGGAGAAAACGCGCGGACGCGTGATGGGCAACATCTCGATCGTCATCTCGGTTGCGCCCGCCATCGGTCCGATCATCTCGGGCATCATTCTCAGCTCGCTCAGCTGGCGCTTCATGTTCGTCGTCGTGCTGCCCATCTCCGTCGCCGCGCTCATCGTCGGCGGCATCCTGATGAAGAACATCACGACGCCCCGCAAGACCCGAATCGACGTGCTGTCCGTCATCCTCTCCGCACTGGGCTTCGGCGGCCTGGTCTACGGCCTGAGCAACCTCGGCACCCCTGGCGCGAGCGCTTACGCCACCCTGCTGCCGCTTGTCGTCGGTGGGATCGCGCTGGTCGCGTTCATCCTGCGCCAGTTCTCACTGCAGCGACGGGATGCCGCACTGCTCGACCTGCGGACGTTCACGTCCCGCAACTTCACCTTCTCGATCATCATGTTCGGCATCGCCATGATGTCGATGTTCGGCACGATCGTGCTGCTGCCGATCTACATGCAGAACGTCATCCACATCAGCCCGGTGAACACCGGTCTGCTCCTGTTGCCGGGCGGGCTGCTGATGGGCCTGCTGGCCCCGATCGTCGGCCGCATCTACGACCGCATCGGCCCGACCGCACTCCTCGTCGTCGGTTCGATCATTGTGAGCGCGGACCTGTGGGGAATGACGCTGCTGACGGCGACAAGCTCGTTCTGGTGGGTGCTCGCGGCGCACGTGGCGTTGAGCGTCGGCCTGGCGCTGATTTTCACGCCGCTGTTCACCGCGAGCCTGGCGTCGCTGAAGCCGGAGCTCTACTCGCACGGCAGTGCCGTGGTCGGCACCATCCAGCAGGTCGCGGGCGCCGCGGGAATTGCGCTGTTCGTCACCATCTTCACCGCGCGACAGGCGGCACTCGCTGGCCAGGGTGCCAGCAACGAGATCGCGATCGCTGGCGGCTTCCACAATGCGATCCTCGTGGGAGCGATCATTTCGGTGCTCGCGATCGTTGCCGCTGTCTTCATCCGCAAGCAGCCGAGCTCGCAGTTCGAGGGCGCAGAGTTCGACGGCGCAGAGTTCGAGGGCGCCGCACAGGGCGCTCCCGCCGGTCACTAGAGGAATCAGGCGAGGCGGTTCACCTCGGCGATGATCGTGGGGAGAACCCGCTTCATGTACGGCCCCCAGAACAGCCGCACGATGACGCCGACGATGATCCCGCGTCGCGGCAGCGGATGGAACGTGTAGCTCCAGCGGATGCGGGTTCCTCCCGCAACCGGGGTGAACGCCCACTCGGCGTTCGCCCCGGAAACGAGCTTGCCGAACAGTTTCTGAAAATCCGACAACCGGTAGGCGAGGACCTCGGGCTCGTCTGCACGGATGATGTGCTCCACGACGCTCCCGCCATCGGAGAGCAGAAGCTGCCGCGTCCGGCCGACAACGTCCCAGGACCCGGTTTGGTTGCGCACCTCGAGGACCGCTGGCAACGGGCCGAACTTCGGGTAGACCTTTGTCGGGTCGATGGTGTGTGTGAGATTCCACGCCTGCTGGGGATTGGCCTTCGCCACGCCGTCGACGATCGCTGTGCTGCCTCGGGTCATGGTGGTGAGTCCTTCGCATTCGTTGCTCGCTATTCGGAGCGACGACGGACCGCGTGAGTGAAAACCCCGAACTGGGGGCGCTTCGCCGATCCTCACATCCTGACACGACGGCACGGCACCCGATCTGGGGAGTTCGCGCGGAGAAGCGCCGTGCGAACATTGTCGGATTGCAGACCGGCGTGGGGGCGTTGTGCGAGGATTCCGGCAGTTTCTGGGGCGGGGGCCCGTGCGAGCGACCGCGCGCTGGCGCGAGATCGAACAGCTCTACCCGGATGCCCTGTCATTTGCCACGCTTCCGCTGCCCGAGTTGCTCGCCGGAGTCAACGCGCTGCGTGGGCTCGACGCGTTCGCCGAACCGCCTGCCGGGACTTCACCCCTGCTCAGCGTGCGCGCCACGAAATCGGAACTCGTGATCTGGAGCGGCCGGATGAAGCTCCAGCGCCTGGTCGCACTGCGCCGGTCCGAGATCGTCGGCACCGATGCGACATCCATTGCCACACGCGTGCAGGTGCGCGGCAAACGCGAGTTCATTGCCGTGGTGCGCGTGTACGTGTTCCGCGCCGGCGGCATCCTCGAGCTGCTGATTCCGCTGGCGCCGGGAACGAGCATGGCCGCCGCCCGCGCACTGGCCGACCGTCTCGTCGAGAAGATGGGAATCCGGCTCATCGACTCTCGCCGCGCGTCCTGACGTCGTAGCGGAATCGGAAGGATAGCCGAGGCTCCGCGCGGGACAAGGGGTCGCGCTCGCCGCGATTTCTTGCCCAGAATCGAGTGTGCTGGCAATCAACCCGACTCTGCGCGACGAAAAGCGAGCGCTGTGACACGCGTCGAGCGGTCGCCCGTCCTCGCCCCCGCGCCGGGCGGAACGAGACCACGAGTAGCGGAATGGATCTCGTCCCAGCCCACCTGGGCTCGGGTGATCGGCATCTATGCGGCGTCGCGACTGTTCACAACTGCACTGCTCGCCATCACCTACCTCGTGGTCACGGCCGCGCACGGCCAGGTCGGAGACTCGATCGGCACGCCAGCGTTCCCGGACTTCCTCACCATGTGGGACTCGCGCTTCTATCGCGAGATTGCCGTCTCCGGCTACCCCGCCCGACTCCCGCTCGACGCGGCCGGCAACGTCACCGAGAACCCCTGGGCGTTCCTGCCGGTCTACCCGCTGCTCGTTCGCGGGCTCATGGTCACCGGGCTCGATTTCTCGATCGCTGGGCCCGCGCTTTCCCTCCTGTTCGGCGCCGGCTCGGCAGTCGTCCTGTACTGGATGCTCGAACCCCGGGTCGGCTCGCACTCCGCGCTCTGGGCCGCCCGCCTCTTCTGTTTCGCGCCGCTCTCGTTCGTGCTGCAGACCGGGTACGCCGAGAGCCTGTTCCTCTTCCTGTTCCTGGTGAGTGTGTGGATGCTGGCGCAGCAGCACTATTGGTTGGTGCTCCCATTCGGCCTGCTGGCAGCGTTCACTCGCCCGGGGGCACTCGCGCTGGCGGCGGCGGTCGGCATCCAGCTCATCGTCGGGCTGGTTCGGCGCGACCCGGTGATTGCGCGCACCCGCCTTGCCATGATCGTGTCGGGCGGCGCGATCCTGCTGGCCGGATTCTCCTGGCCGGTCATCGCCGCGCTGGTCACCGGCTACCGCAGCGCCTACTTCGATACCGAGCTGGCGTGGTGGACCGGCTACGTCGGTCGCATCCATTTCGTTCCCATGACGCCGTGGTTCCTGCTGGCGTCGCGGTACCTGGGATGGGCGGGCGTGATGCTCGTCGTCGGTCTCGTCGTCGCTTTTCTCTGGTGGCTCACCCGGCCGAGAATGCGCGCCTTCGGCACAGGCGTACTCACGACGCTCGGCGCGTACGGGGCGTACCTCGTTGCCGTCTTTCTTCCGCAGCAGAGCCTTTTCCGTGTGCTTCTGCCGCTGTCGCCGCTGCTCGGGGATCCCGCGATTGCGCGCTCCCCCGCGCTCAGGCGGGGTCTGCTTGCGGCGAGCATCGCGCTGCAACCGGTCGCGATCGTGCTGCTCTGGCTCGTGATAGCCCCCTAGCCATCACACGAGTTGCCTGGTTTGGTCGCTATGCGCGCTCGAATAGCGACCAAAGAAGGCAACTCGTGTAGATGGCTAGCGGCGACGGCCGGCGAGGTAGCGAGCGAGGAGCCGCCACCCGAGCAGGAAGACCGCGAGCGAGATCGCCGCGACGATGACGAAGGCGAGCTGAACACCCTGCGCGCTGGCCAGGCGCAGCAGCATCCCGATCACCAGCGTCGAGGCGTAGATTCCGACGGCGGTCCACACCACTCGCGACGGCGAACGCCAGGCGCGCATCGCGATCCAGCCGACCAAGAGGCCGACGAGGAACGGCCACGCCGTCGTCGCGACGCCGGCGACATCGATCGCCTCGCCGTGGCTCGCCCGCCCGATCAGAACGAACACGATCACGAGCGCGATGTCGAGAACGACCGCCCGGGTCACCTGCCGGGAATCGATGCGTCGGACCATGCATCCAGCCTACGGCCCGCCCGAGAACCCCGGATGCGCGGCCGCAGCATGCGAGGATCAAAGAATGGCGAACGTGCGCAGTTCCGGCATCCTGCTCTACCGATTCGCCGGTGACAAGCGGGGCGCCGACGCGCTCGAGGTCTTCATCGCCCACATGGGCGGACCATTCTGGAGCCGAAAAGACGACCATGCCTGGTCGATCCCGAAAGGCGAGTACGACGATACGGAGGACGTCTTCGCTGTCGCACATCGCGAGTTTCTCGAGGAAATCGGCGTCTCCGCGCCGGACACCGAATACGTGCGGCTCGGTGATTTTCGGCAGGCATCCGGCAAGGTCGTCACTGTCTTCGCCGCCGAGTCGGACCTCGAGGTAGACACCGTGGTCAGCAATACCTTCCCCCTGGAATGGCCGCCGCGGTCGGGGCGCATGCAGGAGTTCCCAGAAGTCGACGACGCCCGATGGGTGCCGCTCGACGCGGCGCGCATCAAACTGGTGAAGGGCCAGCTTTCGGCCCTGGACGCTCTTGTGAGGAAGATAGAAGAATGACCTACGAACTCCGCACCTACACCGCCACGCATGGCAAGCGGGACGCCCTGCTCGCGCGCTTTCGCGACTACACGCTCGATCGGTTCGCCGCGCACGGCATGGAAACGATCGACTTCTGGGCATCCGCCGACAACAAGGATGTCCTGATCTACGTGCTGCGTCACACCGGCAACCCGAAGAAGAATTGGGCCGACTTCCAGGCAGACCCGGTCTGGATCGAGGCGAAAGCAGCGTCCGTCGTTGACGGCGAGATCGTCGCCAAAATCGAATCGGTGTTCCTCAAGCCGACCGACCTGCCGACGGTGCACGGCAGCTCCTCCGCTTCGTAGGCCTCAGTCGTCGAGGAATCTCGCGTAGGCCCGCGCGGCTCGGGCGAAGCCCTTCTCGACGACCCCTGACGCCGGAGCGAAATGCTCGGGCTCGATGGCGGTTGACTTGGGCACACGCCGCCAGGTGCCAGCCACGCGACCCTTGGACACAATGATCGGCAGGAAGATGCCGTTCAACCCGGGAACGATCCGTGCGGAGTGTTCGGCAGCCAGCGGCAGCCCGCGGTCCTGGTAGCCGAGCAGGTACTCGTCGAATCCGGGCAGGGCGTAAACCCCGGCCGGAGAACCGGATGCGGTGGCCGTGTCTGCCGCGCACGTCGCGACGAGGTAGGTCGTCTCGCCGAGCACCAGTTCGGTGAGCTCGCTGGCTGCCGCGGCGATTCCCGCGCGGACGTCCTTCAGTGTGAGTTTCGTCCACCAGGCGAAGTCTCGCTCGGTTGCCGGTCCGTGGCCAGTGAAGTAGCGGAGGGCGAACTCACGCAGCGACTCGTCGCGGTCCAGGAGCCGCGGCCTCGGTATCCACTCCTCCACCAGCACGAGCGCCTGCTGCGTTCCCCGCGGCGGCCCCCAGCAAACCAGGCCGATCTGTGACAGGTAGAAGATGATGTGGTAGCCGCGCTGGCCCTCCGCGGAGACGCCCTTGCGCTCGAGCAGTTCCATGAACTCGGCGCGCGTCAGCGAGTTGCCCCCTTCGAGCGCTTCCGCGACCACGGTCGCCGCGCGCTCCAACGTCTGCTGGTCGAGGCCGAGGGCGGCATGCCGGGTGGTCGCACCCTGCAGCGTGCGCTGGGCGGTCAGCGCCAGCATCCAGTTCAGGTCGGCCGCCGCAACCAGGTGCAGGGTGCCGCGGATCGGAAGCGAACGCACCACCGAACCGTCGGCTAGCGCGGCGATCACGTCGCTGCGCACGGCACCCGGCGTGCGCGCGCCCAGGGCCCAGAGCGACTGGGCGAAATCCTGAGCCTGTGTAGCCAGCAAGTGCCGGGCCGTCTCGCTGATCGTGCGGCCCGGGGCGGCGACCGCATCGATGCGCTGTGCGGAGAGCCGCATGCGAAGAATGTCCGCCGCGCTCGCTCTCGTCGCCATTCGCCCAGTATGCCGTGCACCCCCGACGGTCGAAACGCCGCGCCATCGCCGGTGCGAGGCGGGGTCGGCGGCTACGATCGAAAAGTCATGGACCAGCAACGGATGCACGCCCAACGCCTCACGAGGACGACCTGATGTCGCTTCCCCCACCAGGGTGGTACCCGGACCCGATCCTCGGAAGCGGCGAACGTTACTGGGACGGCGAGCGCTGGTCGGAGTGGTTCCAGTCCGTTCCCGAGCCCCCCGTTGCGATTCCCGATCCCGAGCCGGAACCAGCGCCGGAGCCGGTCGATCCCTTCCTGTCTCCCGGCGATGTTCCGCGCGTGCTTCCCCCGGGAGTGCACGAGGTCGGACCGATTGCGCCGACGGTAAAGCCCGACCCGAACGCGCTGCAGGCACAGGTGCCGTTCTCAAATCCGGTGGATTCTGCTCCCGACGGCTTCAACGTCACGGCCCCCGACCAGATCTACGTCGTGCAGCCGTCCGCATCGCCCGCATCGCCCGCATCCCTGCAGCCGATCATCCCGGAACCGACGGCGGCGAAAACGGCCGTCGCGCGCGACGTCCCGGACTCGCAGCGCTCGATCTCGGCGCGTGATCCCGAGGCCATGTCCGTGCCCATGCCCGACATGCACTCGGCTGACCTCTTCTCCGGGCCGATCGCCGTCGCGGTGCCGATCATGGGCGCGATACCGCCCCAATCGCCGACAACGATCGTTCCGGTACAGGATGACCGGCCGACCCCATCCCGACTTCTCACCGTTATCCTGTGGGTGCTCGCCGTCGCGGCCATCGCTGCGGCCGCCTTCGTGTTCTACCTCGTGACATCCCAGCAGGAGGCCGTGAACAACCTGCAGCAGCAACTGACCACCGTGGAGAACCAGGGTCTCTCCGAGCACTTGGGGGCTGGTCGCAATGTCTAACGGGCGCAGCCGCCTGCCGCAGGTGCTGGCCATCATCGTGATCCTCGCCGGCGCCGCAGCCGCGGCGTTCCAGTACACGCAATTGACCACGCTTCAGTCGCAGGCCGCATCGTTGCAGGGTTCGATCGATTCGATCGTGCAGAAGAAGGCCGCCGCAGCGGCGCACGCCGCGACCGTCAAGGCACAGGTCACCGCGGCGTGCACTGAGATCGGTTTTGCGAACCGCGCCAAGATCGCCGGGGCGATCGACAGCCTGAGCAAGAAAGTCGACGTCGCCGAGATCAAGGCGGGCATGAACACCACCTGCCCGGACTCCGCCTGGGCCGTTGACAACATCGTCGCGACCAGGTTGGCGATAGCGAAGAGCATCACGTCCTCAACCTGCGTGCCCGCCGGATCGACCGGCACGGCATCCGGCACCGTCAAGAACCCGGCAGATCGTGGTCTGCATGTTGAGTTCACCGTGGCATTCGGTGCGGCGTCCAACGCGAAAGAAGCACCCGCCGGAAGCTCGGCTGTCGTGCTTGGCGAGGTGCCGACGGGCAAGGCCATCGCATGGCACACGACGGCACAGCTGGGCACCTACGTGCCAGACACCTGTCGCATCAGCAACGTCGTTGTCTGGCCGAGCGCCTCGTCGCCGACCTCGAACTAGCCACGGCGCCGGCCCCACGAACGCGCTCGGTGGCCGGCTTCTGCCCCACAGGGCGTCCTTCGGTGAGCCCCACCCCACCCTGTCGGAATCGAGCGTGCCCTCTGCCCTTTGGTCCATCTCATGTCGCATTTTGAGTTCCGTGTCGATCGGGGCTCGACTGGCTCGTCATGCAGGTGTCAGGATCGACCAATCGAAGGGAAACACATGCGGTACTCACTTCTCGTCCTCGCCCAGGAGGCAGACGACGCCAAGATCACCGATGAGCAGATGGAGTGGGGCCGAGCGGCGTTCGACGCGTACGCGAAGTCGCTCGACGCGGCTGGGGTGCTGGTGTCTGCAGACATCCTGCAGCCGGTGGCGGCATCCACAACCGTGTCGGTTCGGGACGGCGCGCTGAAGGTTCAGGATGGCCCGTTTGCCGACACGAAGGAGCGCCTCAACGGCACGTTCGTCGTCGACGTTCCCGACCTGGATGCCGCAATCGCCTGGGCCGAACAATGCCCCGGCGCGATGTACGGCGCTGTCGAAATCCGGCCGTCGGCCATCCTGTTCTCCGAGCACGAGTGGCACACCGTCGCCTGAGCCCGGCAGCGGACGAAGGTCGGGCCCGATCAAGCGGGCACGCCCTTCGTCTGCGCCCGGGGCCACATTCGCAGGGACGAGGATGACGCAGCCAGCAGCGGCGCAGCGCGCTGAGGCGGTCGCGCGCGAGTCGTACGGTCGGTTGCTGGCCATTCTGGCAGCTCGCACCGGCGACATCCCCACCGCGGAGGACGCCCTGGCCGACGCATTCGTGCAGGCTCTGGCCACCTGGCCGGGCGCGGGCATCCCGGTCAACCCCGAGGGCTGGCTGCTGACTGTCGCCCGCAACCGACTCAGGGACCTGTACAAGTCGTCCGCGTATCGCACGTCGACACCGCTTGGCGACCTCGACTTTGACGACCAATCGGCCGCGGCCGAGTTCGACCTCGAATCGATTCCGGACAGGCGGCTCGCCCTCATGTTCGTCTGTGCGCATCCGGCGGTCGATGAAAGTATCCGCACCCCGCTCATGCTGCAGACGGTGCTCGGCTTCGATTCGCTTCAGATCGCTTCGGCGTTCCAGGTACCGGAGCCCGCCATGGCCCAGCGGCTGGTGCGCGCCAAACGCCGGATCCGCGACGCGCGCATCCCGTTCCGGGTTCCCACTCTCGCTGACATGCCGGCACGACTGCCCGCCGTACTCGAGGCGATTTACGGAGCGTACGCGATCGACTGGCAGGGCGTCTCCGGGGCGACCGCCCGCGAATCACTCGCTGGTGAGGCCCTGTACCTCGCAACCACCCTCGCCGATCTTCTCGCCACCGAGCCGGAAGCCCACGGTCTCGCCGCTCTCATTGCGCTCTCCTTCTCGCGTACTGCCGCCCGCGTTTCGCCCACCGGTCAGGTCGTTCCGCTCGACGAACAGGACACGGACCTCTGGGATGCCACCCTCATCGACGCAGGAGAGGCACGGCTGCGGCGCGCATCCACGTTCAATCGCGTGGGGCGCTTCCAGCTCGAGGCGGCCATCCAGTCGGTGCACTGCGACCGCTCCGCCTCGGGTGCGACGGACTGGGCTGCGCTGAAGCGCCTCTATGAGGCGCTGGTGCAGATCGCACCGACGCTCGGCGCGCGCGTCTCGCTGGCCGCAACGATGGGCGAAACGGACGGGGCCGATGCAGCCCTGCGGGCGCTCGATGCCATCGAGGGGGCGGATCGGTTCCAGCCGGCCTGGGCGACGCGGGCCCACCTGCTCGGGCGACTCGGCAGGCGCGATGAGGCCCGTGCGGCTTACGAAAAGGCGATCTCCCTGACGACCGACACCGCTACCAGGGCCGCGCTCCTTCGCGCGGCAGCCACGTCGTAACCGCCACCTTCGCGGCACTCACTGGGATACGTCGGCTCCCGTACCCGCCCAGCAGTCCAGGTATCGGCTTCCTGCGCGCCACTGGTCCTCGTTCGAGTAGTAGGCGTAGGTAAGGATGCCGTGCAGCCCGTAGGGATCGGCGCACAGTTTCTTGATCGCCTTCTCAAAGTACGCCGCCGACGGATAAGCCGCCTGCGCCGACAGGTCGAACGTCTTTTTGAGCGCCCAGGCGGGGCGCAGCGATCCGAGACAGTCGCTGTACACCGCATGGGGGCTGAGCGGCGGCTGACCTGCCGCGTTGGGAAGGTTCACGCAGAACAGATACCGGGGAATGTTCGTGCTGAACTCCTCCACAAAGTCGCCGATAGCGGCCGGAAGCACGGCCAGTTTCGGCTCGCTCACCAAGCTGCCCGGTTCGATCTCGCCAACGTCACAGCGAACCCAGCGCGCCCCTGCCGCCCACTGAACAGAGTTGGGAAAGAGAAATGGCCGGTAAACCCGCACTTCATCGAGCGTCGCAAGCGGTGCGAATGTCGCGAAGGCCGAGTCACACGCGTCGTAGCCCGCGGCGAAGATGTCCTGGCTCACGTAGTCGTCGGCGTCAAGCAGTTTCCTGGGCAGGTTGCCGCTGAGCGACGGGGTCGCGTACGTGTACGCCGTGTGCCGTGCGGTGCACCGCACCGGCGCGCGGCCGACCCAGCTCGCATAGTCTTCCTCCTGCGCGGTTGCATCCCAGCACGAGCCGACCCTGGGGACAGAACCGGCAAGTGCCCGGTGCACCGCCTGGTTGAGCGCTGAGCATCCAGATGCCAGAAAGCCGATCAGGAGCACCCCCGCGATGCTTGTCGCTACCCGTCGCTTACTGTGCTTCACGTTCGCCCGCCACCCGCCAATTGTCGACTATTGCTCGGCACACGATAGCGCGTCGCAGCGGCCGCGGAAGGTCATAGGCTCGATTCGACAGCCCCGACGCCTGGAGTTTCCGTGACCGCATCCGTTCCTCTTCCCCGAAGCACGCCCGAGGAGCAGGGCATCCCCAGCTCCGCGATCACCGGCTTCATTACCGCCGCAGACACCACGCTCGACAGCCTCAACAGCTTTATGCTCCTGCGGCACGGTTTCGTGGTGGCCGAGGGGTGGTGGCATCCGTACGCCGCGGAGCACCCGCACATGATGTTCTCGGTGAGTAAGAGCTTCACCAGCACCGCCGTCGGGCTCGCCATCGAAGACGGGCTGCTCACGCTCGACGACCATGTTGTCGACCTGCTCACGGATGACCTGCCTCCCGATCCCAGCGAACGGTTGCGCAGGCTCACGGTGCGGCACCTGCTCACGATGTCCTCGGGCCACGCCGTCGACACCGCAACCCTCGGCACGGGCGGGCTGCCGGATGCCGGCTGGGTGCGCAGCATCCTCGCCACTCCGCTCGAATTCGAGCCGGGCACGCGCTTCGTCTACAACAGTGGCGCGACGCACCTGCTGGCCGCGATCCTGACCCGGCTGACCGGGGAGCGACTGCTCGACTACCTGACGCCGCGGCTGCTCGAGCCGCTGGGCATTCGGAACGCGACCTGGGAGCAGAGCCCCGAGGGCGTCGACGCCGGCGGCTGGGGGCTGAACATCACCACCGAAGACCTGGCCCTGTTCGGCCAGCTCCTGCTGCAGCGCGGCGAATGGAACGGCCGCCAGCTCGTGCCAGCCGCCTGGATCGACGAGGCGACCGCGCTGCAGATCGACACGACACCGACCCAGGTGAATACCGACTGGGTCGCCGGATATGCCTACCAGTATTGGCGGAACAGCGTCGGCGGCTTCCGGGCGGACGGGGCATTCGGCAACTTCGCGATCGTGCTGCCCGAGCTGGATGCCGTGGTCGTTCTGACATCCAGCCTTCCGGATGCTCAGCCCGCCCTCGATCTCGTTTGGGAACATCTCCTGCCCGCGCTGGGAGAGCAGGCGCTGCCCGCCAATCCCGCGGACGCCGCCACACTGAAGATGACGCTGCGCCGGCTGGAGATCTGGACGCCGCAGGGCGCCTCGACCTCGCCGGCCGCTGCTCGCGTCGACGGCATCCGGTTCGTCTTCGATTCGGCCGAGCTGAGCGACCTGACGCTGAGCGGAAACACGATCACGTCGACTCGCAACGGCCTCACGCAATCGCTGCCCTTCGGCGAGGACGACTGGGAGACCTCGCCCGCGGGACCGGTTGCCGCGGCGGGGGCGTGGACCGCTCCCGACACCCTCGTGATTCGGAGCTGCCTGTTCACCGGTCCGTGGACGGAGACCCTGAAGCTCACCTTCGGCGAGAACACGGTTGAGCTCGAATCGAGCCTGAACGTGTCGTTCGACGAGATGGTTCCGCTGCGGTTGACGGGACGAGCGGCCTAGCCCGGAAACACATCCAGCCGCCTCGGTATTCCGTGGCGGCCGGGCAATTCATGTGTCCTGCGTGCTGTGATTTCAGGATGCACCCCGCATCCGTCAGTGGGGCAAACGCCAGCCATGAGTTGACTGTGAGACAGGTTGCCGAAAGGTGAACTGCCCCTCCCGCAGCGTGGCAACCCGGGCTTAACCTGTCAGCATGTGCAGAAACATCCACACCTTGCATAATTTCGAGCCCGCCGCCAACGACGAGGAGATTCACGCCGCAGCGCTGCAGTACGTGCGCAAGATCAGCGGGTCGACGAAGCCCTCCAAGGCGAACGCAGATGCGTTCGAGCGCGCGGTGCACGAGATCGCCCACATCACGCAGCACCTGCTCGAAGACCTCGTCGCCTCCGCGCCGCCGAAGGATCGCGAGGTCGAGGCCGCCAAGGCGAAGGAGCGCTCGGCGAAGCGGTTCGCGGCCGCCTGACCAGCTCCACCCCCCCATTTCGGAGGACGACGCGCCGGCCCGGCACCGCGTCGGCGGCGGCATGCGGCGTGTCGTCCTCCGCAATGGGGGTTGAGCGCGAGGAGGGGCTTGGTGCGCAAGACTGGAGGGGCCAACAGAGGGAGCCACCATGGCCGAGCCAACCGACACCCGCGTTGCGGTCTACATCGACTTCGACAACATCGTGATCTCGCGATTCAGCCAGGTCAACGGGCGCATCAGCCGTCAGCAGAAGATGAAGGACTTCGACCTCACCGACCCCGACACCGCAAAACTGCTGGATGACGCCGAAGTCGACCTCGGCGCGGTGCTCGACTTCGCGTCGTCCTTCGGCACCGTCGCGGTCAGCCGGGCGTACGCGGACTGGTCCGTTCCGGTCAACTCCGCCTATAGCGACCAGCTCATCGACCGCGCGGTCGACCTCATCCAGCTGTTCCCTGCAACCAAGGCGGGCAAGAACGGCGCCGACATCCGGCTCGCTCTGGATGTCGCGGACGACCTGTTTCGCTTTCCGCACCTCACCCACGTGGTGATTGTCGCCGGTGATTCGGACTACATCGCGCTCGCGCAGCGCTGCAAGCAGCTCGGCCGGTACGTCGTCGGCATCGGTGTGACCGGGTCCGTCAGTCCCGCGTTTGCGCTGTCCTGCAACGAGTTCAAGGACTACGACGCCCTCCCCGGCGTCACCGCTCCCCCGCGGCGCGAGGCAGAGAAGGTGCCCGCACGCCGTCGGCCCAAGGAGACCACGACGCCCACGTCGGCGCAGGATGCCGCGGCCGACGTGCTCGTGCGCGCCCTCCAGCTGGCCCAGGCGAAGGATGACGACGAGTGGCAGTCCAACTCCGAGATCAAGAAGCAGATCCTGCGTCTCGACCCCACCTTCCAGGAGCGCGCGCTGGGCTTTCGCTCGTTTACGGACTTCGCGCGGTCGCTCCCCGAGCTGGTCGAGCTGGATGACGGGACCACCAACCGCAAGATCCGCCTGCGCCAGCCGGTCGAGCCCGCCACCGCTCTCGAAAGTGCGCCCGCGAAGGAGCCGAAGAAGCGCGCGCGAAGGGCTAGTTCCCCCGCCACGAGCGCGAGTACCCTGACGCAATGAAGCTCGATCCCCGCGAGTACAGCGCAGCGCTCGACCGGGCTCGCGAGCGCTCGCAGCAGTGGATCGACTCCCTCCCGACGAGGCGGGTGGCGCCGAGTGCTACCGCAGACGAACTGAGGCGGAGCTTCGGAGGGGTGCTGCCCGAGCATCCGTGCGATCCGGTCGAGGTGATCGACGAACTCGCGACGCTCGCCGAGCCCGGGCTGATGGGGATGGCGTCGGGCAGGTTCTTCGGCTGGGTGATTGGCGGAACTCTCCCGGCCGCGATGGGTGCCGACTGGCTCGTGAGCGCCTGGGACCAGAACGCGGGCATGCGCTACGCAACTCCGGCCACCGCCGCGATCGAGGAATCCGCTGGAGCCTGGCTGCTCGAACTGCTCGGCCTTCCGTCCGACTCGACTGTCGGCTTCACCACCGGCGCCACCATGGCCAACTTCAGCGGTCTGGCTGCGGGCCGCGGCTGGGTGCTCGACCGGGCCGGGTGGGACGTCAACGTAAACGGACTCGCCGGCGGCCCCCGCATCGCCGTGATCGCCGGGGCGGAGCGGCACGCATCCGTCGACCTCGCACTGCGCTACGCCGGCCTCGGCCTGCCGACGATCGTCGATGCGGATGCCGAAGGCCGAATTCTCCCCAGCGCGCTGGCCGAAGCGCTCGCCACCGTGAACGGCCCGGTGATCGTCGTGCTGCAGGCGGGCAACCTGCACTCGGGGGCGTTCGACCCGATGCGCGAGTCGATCGCGATCGCGCACGAGCACGGCGCCTGGGTGCACGTGGATGGCGCGTTCGGCCTCTGGGCTGCGGTCAGCCCGGCGTTCAGGGACCACCTCGACGGTATCGAGACCGCCGACTCCTGGGCGACGGATGCGCACAAGACGCTCAACGTGCCCTACGACTGCGGAATCGCGATCGTTGCCAGGCCGGGAGTCGCCAAGGCCGCCCTCGGAGTGCAGACCACCTACCTGATTTCGGATGCCGCGGGCACGCCAGACCCGCATGAGCTGGTTCCCGACTTCTCGCGTCGCGCTCGCGGCGTGCCGGTGTGGGCGGCGCTGCGGCAACTGGGGCGCTCGGGCGTGATCGACCTCGTCGACAGGCTGGCATTGCACGCCCGCGAACTCGCTACCGGTCTCGCCGCCCTGCCCGGCGTCGAGGTGCTCAACGAGGTCGTGTTCACCCAGGTGAGCCTCAGCTTCGGCAGCGACGAGCGCACGCGCGCGGTCACGAGCCGGTTGATCGAAGACGGCACCGTGTGGATGTCCGGGTCCCGGTGGCGGGGGCGCGACATCCTGCGCATCTCGGTCAGCAATTGGTCGACGGATGCTGACGATGTCGCGATGGCGATCGACGCCGTTCGCCGAGCGATGGATTGAGCGCGCGAGTCTCTCGCACAACAACCCCTTGAGGGCCGGACCGGCACACGCCTACGGTCGGAGGCATGAGCGACGAACGACACACCGACGATGAGAACATAACCAGTGGCACGGTTCCGGATGCCGACCTCACGGCCGACGAGGCCGAGGTGAAGGACGACGCGGGACATGATTTTGAACCGCAGGAGGTTCGCGAAGTGCTTCCCGAGGCGACGAAGTCCGAGGACCCCGTGCAACTGCCCTAGCGTCGGCCCTCGAAGTCGGGCACGAGTCGGACTAGCCTGCCTTCACGAGCTCGATGAGCAGGCTGGCAGAGTTGGGCGTGTACCCACCGGCGAACGCCGTGATCGTCAGCGGGTTCAGGGAAGTCGCGGGGTTCCGCACCGTGATCACCGAGTTGGTGGTGACATCAATGAGAGTCGTCAGCGCGATGGGCGACGTGCCCGTTGCTCGTCCCGTCACCGTGTACGGCACGGGCAGGTCGTTGACGGTCAGTTCGAGTTGACCAGGCTCGTTCACGGGAACCTGGAAGCTCACGCGGTACACCCCGGGTGTCGTCAGCGCGAACGTCGACAACGAGGTACGAATGATTCCCGGGGTGGTCGACGGGCCATCCTCAGGGAAGGCCACGTCCGCGCCGATCGGCACTGATGCGGCATTGTCCGGCGGCATGAGTGCGAAGAAGAGCGCCGATTCGCTCGATGCGGCAGCACCGACGGGTCCGGGAGGACCTGCCACGCCGGCGGGCCCGGTTGCGCCGGCCGGTCCGGTTGCGCCGGCCGGCCCTCTTGCGCCGGTTGCCCCGCGCGCTCCAGCCGACCCGGTTGCGCCTACCGCGCCCGATGAGCTGCCTGAACTGCCTGCGGATCCGGTTGCCCCACGCGGTCCCGCGGGCCCCTGGGCGCCGTGAGCACCGGTCGCGCCGGCCGGCCCGGCCGCTCCTGCCGGTCCCGCCGCGCCCACCGATCCCGCCAGGCCAGGCTGGAAGCAGGCGATGACCACAGCGATCAGTGCAACCGAGAGCAGACTGAGTAGAACTATCGATGCGCGCTTCATGGGGTCCTCGTCTTTGGCGGAATGGATTCAGCGTAGGGGTTACGAGGGGAACTCACGCGCATCCGCGCCATGGCGGGAGCTACAAGCGTTCCTCTGCGACGGCGTTGCCGCCGTCGACGACGATGACCTGCCCGGTGACGTACGACGCCCCGGGCGTCGCGAGCCAGGCAATCGCCGACGCGACCTCCGCCGCCGTGCCGCTGCGCCCGGCGGGCACGCGCGGACCTTCGAGCGCTTCGGATGGCAGCTGGGATGCCGTTGCGATCCAGCCGGGTGCGACCGCATTCGCGGTAATCGCAGCGCCGCCCTCGTCCACCGCGAGCGCGCGGGTCAACCCGACGAGGCCAGCCTTCGACGCGGCGTACGCGACATCGCCGCGGGATGCCATGACCGGGCCCGTGACGCTGGACACGGTGATGATCCGTCCCCATCCTGCGGCCCGCATCCCTGGCAGCACCAGTTTGGTGACCAGGAACGCGCTGGTCAGGTTCATGGCGATGCTGCGGTCCCAGTCGGCGGCGCTCATCAGGCCGTCACCGGACACCAGGTCGCCGTCGCTGACCGCAACCATGCCGGCGTTGTTGACGAGGATTCGCGGTTCGATGGATGCTGCCGCCAGCGCTGCGCCGAATGCCTCGACGAGCGCCGCGGTTTCCAATCGCGCGATGAACCCTGTCGCGTCGATACCGCTGGCGCGCAGCTCCTCCGCCCGCTCGTGGATGCGCGCCGTGGTGCCCGTGATCGCAACCCGGGCCCCGAGTTCGCCGAGCGCCTGCGCGGAGGCGAACCCGATGCCGGCGGTGCTGCCGGCGCCGGTGATCAAAGCGGTGTGACCGGTCAGGTCGAGGGTGGCGGGAATCGTCATAGCGCCATCGTATGGGCGGCAGGGCGCACTGGCGCTGAGGTTGTTCGGCGTTCGGGGTCTGTAAACAGTCAGATACTATTGGTGCCAGGAACGCAAAGGAGCCCCCATGAAGTACTCGACCCTCGGCAACAGCGGTGCGGCAGTTTCCAGCCTCGCACTCGGAACGATGACCTTCGGGGCGGAGGCCGACAAGCAGACGTCGGGCGAAATCCTCGCCGCGTACGTGGAGGGCGGCGGAACCTTCATCGATACCGCCGACGTGTACAGCGCCGGGGCATCCGAGCAGATCATCGGACGCTGGCTCGCCGCGAACCCGACCGAGGCCGCGCAGCTGGTGATCGCGACGAAGGGGCGATTCCCGATGGGCGACGGCCCCAACGACCTGGGACTCAGCCGCCGGCACCTGCGCACCGCGCTCGACGCGTCACTCACCCGGCTGGGCGTCGAGCACATCGACCTCTATCAGATGCACGCGTGGGACGCCCACACCCCGATCGAGGAGACGCTGCGCTTTCTGGACGACGCCGTCTCGGCGGGCAAGATCGGCTACTACGGCTTCTCGAACTACCTCGGCTGGCAACTGACGAAGGCTGCCGCGGTCGCGAAGGCGAATGGATGGGCGGCTCCGGTCACCCTGCAGCCCCAGTACAACCTGCTGGTGCGCGGCATCGAACTCGAGATTGTGCCCGCGGCCCAGGATGCCGGCATCGGCCTCCTGCCCTGGTCGCCCCTCGCGGGGGGCTGGCTGAGTGGCAAGTACCGGCGCAACGTGGATCCGACCGGCGCGACCCGCCTGGGCGAGAACCCGAAGCGCGGCATGGAGGCCTGGGACGCCCGCAACGCCGACGACCGCACCTGGCAGGTGGTGGATGCCGTGGCAGCCGTTGCGAAGGCGCATGGCGTCTCTTCGTCGCAGGTCGCCCTCGCGTGGCTGTCGGCACAGCCGGCGGTGACCTCGGTGATCCTCGGCGCGCGCACCGTCGAGCAGCTCAACGACAACATGGCGTCGGCCGATCTCGCGTTGACGGATGCCGAACTCACGTCGCTCTCGGACGCGAGCGCCCCGAGGGTGGATGACTACCCGTACGGGGTGGCGGGTGCGGATCAGCGCGGGCGAAAGATCGAAGGCGGTCGGTAGCCGCCGCACCGGCTTCTCGACCGGGACGCTACTGCTGGGCGCGCTCCAGCACTAGTTCGCGCACGCGCGCGGCGTCCGCCGTGCCCTTCATGGCCTTCATCACTGCGCCGATCACGGCACCGGCGGCCTGCACCTTGCCATCGCGGATCTTCTCGAGCACGTCGGGCTGTGCCGCAAGGGCCTCGTCGATCGCAGCGATGAGTGGACCATCATCCGACACCACCTTCAGCCCGCGGGCCTCGACCACTGCCGTGGGGGTTCCCTCGCCGGCGATCACGCCCTCGAGCACCTGCCGGGCGAGGCGGTCGGTGAGGTCCCCATTTTCGATGAGGGCGACCAGCTCCGAGACATCCTTCGGGGAAATCAGAGTGGCGGCATCCACCCCACGCTCGTTGGCGACGCGGGCGATCTCGCCCGTCCACCACTTGCGGGCCTGGTGCGCTGACGCACCGAACGACACCGTCTCCTCGATCTCGACCAGCAGGCCAGAGTTCTGCACGTCCTGGAATTCGAGATCGCTGAAACCCCAGTCGCTCTTCAGTCGCTTGCGGCGAACCGCGGGCGCCTCGGGCAGCGCCAGCCGAAGGGACTCGATGAGCTCCGCGGAGGGCTCAACGGGCAGCAGGTCGGGCTCTGGAAAGTAGCGGTAGTCATCCGCGTCGCTCTTCGGGCGCCCAGCGGAGGTCTGCCCGGTGTCCTCGTGCCAGTGGCGGGTCTCCTGGGTGATCGTGCCACCGGCATCCAGGATCGCCGCCTGGCGCTGGATCTCGTAGCGGATCGCCCGCTCGACGCTGCGCAGGCTGTTCACATTCTTCGTTTCGGTGCGCGTGCCCAGCGGCAGCGGCTCTCCCGCGGCGACCGCGGCAGCAACGGATGCCCGCGAACGCAGCGAGATGTTGGCGTCACACCGCAGGTTGCCGCGCTCCATCTTCGCGTCGCTGATACCGAGCGACACCACGATGTCCCGGATCGTCGACACGTACGCCTTCGCGAGCTCGGGCGCATCGTGCTCGGCGCCGACGATCATGTGTGTGACGATCTCCACGAGCGGCACGCCCGCACGGTTGTAGTCGACCAGCGAGTACTCGGCACCCTGGATGCGTCCGGTGGCGCCGCCCACATGGGTCAGCTTGCCGGCATCCTCCTCCATGTGCGCGCGCTCGATCGGGATCTGGAACACGCGGCCGTTCGCCAGCTCCACCTCGACGCTGCCCTCGTACGCGATCGGCTCGTCGAACTGGCTGATCTGGTAGTTCTTCGCGAGGTCGGGGTAGAAATAGTTCTTGCGGGCGAACCTGGATGACGCGGCGATCGAGCAGCCCAGCGCCAGCCCCAGGGAGATCGAGTACTTCACGGCCTGCTCGTTGACGACCGGCAGGGATCCCGGCAGTCCGAGGTCGACGGGCGTGATGTTCGTGTTGGGCTCGCCGCCGAAGTAGTTGGGGGCATCGCTGAACATCTTGGTCTTCGTGTTCAGTTCGACGTGCACCTCAAATCCGAGCACCGGCTCAAAGAGTTCGAGGGCCTTGTCGTAGTCCATCAGTTCAGCTTTAGCCACCCCGCAATTCTACGGGGCGCGGGGATTACCCCGATTGCTCGCGCCGGTGGAGGTGGGGTTGTATGACTGAATTGCCACTGGTCGACCGCCCCGCAGGGCCGCGCGATCCGAGCAGCGGTTAGACCGCCCCGGACTCCGCGGCGAACATCTCACCCGGAGCGAGCGACGGTGCCTGCGAGAGCAGCGTGTGCCCCCACTTGTCTTCCAGCAGGCGCTCGAGGGTCGCTCCGAGCTTGTAGAGCCGGGCATCCTCTCGCGCCGGAGCCATGATCTGGATGCCGACCGGCAGGCCGTCCTCCGGTGCCAGTCCTGCCGGAAGCCCCATGCCGGGAATTCCGGCCAGGTTCGCCGGAATGGTCGTCACATCGTTGAGGTACATCGCCAGCGGGTCGTTGATTTTTTCGCCCAGCTTGAACGCCGTCGTCGGCGCGGCCGGGGAGACCAGCACGTCCGCCTGTTCGAACGCGGAGGCGAAGTCGCGCTGGATCAGCGTGCGAACTTTCTGCGCGCTGCCGTAGTAGGCGTCGTAATAGCCCGCCGACAGCGCATAGGTGCCAAGGATGATGCGGCGCTTCACCTCGTCGCCGAAACCGGCTTCGCGGGTGGCCGCCATGACATCCTCGACCGTTCCGCCGCCGGGTGGGTTCACCCGCATGCCGAAGCGCACGGAGTCGAACTTGGCCAGGTTGCTCGACGCCTCCGCCGGCAAAATCAGGTAATACGCGGCAACCGCGTACTCGAAATGCGGTGCGCTGACCTCGACGATCTCGGCACCGTTTGCGGCGAGCAGGTCGAGCGCCTCGTGGAAGCGCTGGTGCACGCCGGCCTGAAAGCCGGGCGAGTCGAGCTCTTTCACCACGCCGATGCGCACGCCCTTGAGCGACTCGGCCGCGGCGCCCTCGCGCGCAGCCGCCGCGAACGACGGCCACTGGTCTGTCAACGACGTCGAATCGCGCGGATCGTGGCCACCGATGATGTCGTGCACGAGCGCGGAGTCGAGAACGTTGCGCGACACCGGTCCGACCTGGTCGAGGGAGGACGCGAGCGCGATCGCGCCGTACCGCGAGACCCCGCCATAGGTGGGCTTGACCCCGACCGAACCGGTAACCGCAGCCGGCTGGCGGATCGATCCGCCCGTGTCGGAACCGAGCGCGATCGGCGCCTCGAACGCGGCAACCGCCGCAGCCGAGCCACCGCCCGACCCACCGGGGATGCGTTCCAGGTCCCACGGGTTGTGCGAAGCACCGTAGGCGGAATGCTCCGTGGAGGAGCCCATCGCGAACTCGTCCATGTTGGTCTTGCCGAGCGGCACGAGGCCAGCGGAGCGCAGGCGCGCGACGACGGTCGCGTCGTACGGAGGAATCCAGCCCTCGAGGATGCGCGAACCCGCGGTCGAGGGCATCCCCAGCGTGCAGAGGACGTCTTTGATCGCGATCGGAACACCGGCCAGCGGGCCAAGGACCTCGCCGGCGGAACGCCGCTTGTCCACCGCGGCAGCGGCATCCAGCGCGCCGGCGTTGACGTGGAGGAAAGCGTGCACGTCGGCATCGACGGCAGCAATTCGATCGAGGTGCGCCTGCGTGACCTCGACGGAGGAAACCTCGCCCGCGGCGAGCATCTCGCCCAGGGACGACGCGGTGCGCGTGAAGAGGCTCACTGCTCCTCCCCCAGGATCGCGGTCACGCGAAAGCGGCTGCCGTCGTGGTCGGGAGCGCCGGCGAGCGCCTGCTCCGTCGTGAGGGTGACCCCGGGAACGTCGTCGCGGTACACGTTTGACAGGGGGATCGGGTGGCTCGTGGCCGGCACGTCCGGCCCAGCGACCTCATTGACCTTCGCAACATTGTCGAGGATGACCATCAGCTCGCCCGTGAGTTTCGTGATTTCGTGCTCGGTCAGCGCGATTCGCGCGAGTCCGGCGAGGTGGCGAACCACATCGGGCGTTACGCCTGCGTCAGGCTCAGTAGACATGGCTCAATTCTAGAGGCAGCAAAAACTCGGGCCCGCTGCGGCCGCGTGCGCGACACTGGAGTATGGGACCCCGGATGCCGCACCGCCGCACGCGGTCGGCGCGCGCCCCGCTGCTGCTCTCGGTCGCTCTCGCGGCGCTGGTACTCATGCTCACCGCCTGCACGCCGGAACCCGCCCCGAGCGGAGCCACGGCTGCGGCGCCGATTCTGCGCGCACGCTGGCAACTGAGCTCGGCGAGGGACTCATCCGGCCGAATCGACCTCACCGGATTGTTCGTTACGCTCACGATCGCCGACAGTTCGCATACCGAGGTGCAGACCCCGTGTGGCGTGAAGCGCGTGAGCGTGCGCGGCGGGCTCGGCGCGATCTTCGTGAGCACCTCGCGGGCTACGAGCGGTGCGGAGTGCGCGGTGCCGGACCAGGTCGGCTTCGACGAACGCTTTTTCGGCGCACTCGGCAGGGCGCGGGTGGCGTCCTTCATCGCGGACTCGCTGGTTCTCAGCGCACCGAAGGTGCAGCTCGAGTTCGTTCGCGCGCAGTCGATCGACCTTGAGGCGGAGCAGGGCAGCCAGTGGAAGCTCACCGACATCGAGCGAACGCTCGGCCCGCAGCAACGCAACGTTCCGCTGGACGGCGATGCCATCGTGACGCTCTCCTCCCACAGCCGGTTCACCGTGGCCACGGCATGTTACGTCTCGAGCGGGAGCTTCGACACGAATGGGGCGCTGTACTCGGTGCGGGACGGCACGAGCAGCCCGCGCCCCTGCGCTGCGAGCGCAGTCTCCGTTGATTCGGCGCTCGCCGAAGTGATCTACGGATCGCCGTTCACGATCACGATCCACCTGGACCGGATGGTGCTCGAGACGGCGGCGCGCACAGCCGTCCTCTCCTTCGAGCGACTGCCGACCGCGAGACTGGAACCGTGACCCTCCGGATGCCGCGGCTGCTCGTCCTCGCAGCGAGCGCTCTCGGGGTGGTCCTGGCCCTCTCGGGGTGCGCGCCGTCGTCGACCCATCCGCCCGCCGCGGCGGCGGCGGAGCCGATCCTGCGCGGCGAATGGGAACTGCGCGCGGGAACCGACTCGACCGGCACGATGGACCTCAGCAACACGTTCATTGCACTCACGATCGGCGACGCGGCGCACACGCTGGCCACGAGTCCCTGCAGCACGGAGCCGGTGAGCGTGCGGGGCAGCGTGGGTGCGATCTGGGTGACGGCGCCGAGGACTGCCAACTCCGGGTGCGCCGACACGCGCCAGCGGCAGCTCGACTCTCGCTTTCTGCGAGCGCTGAATCGCACGCGCGTGGCAACCGTCGTGAACGGGTCGCTCGTTCTCGCGTCCTCTACCGCTCGCCTGGAGTTCCAGCTGGCCCGACCGAGCCCGCTCGACGCGGCGTTGAACCGCGACTGGTCGCTCGTGAGCGTGTACAGCGCTCTCGGTTCCGAGCAGCGGGCAGTTTCCTTCGAGGGCTACGCGGACCTGCGGGTCACGTCGCGCCAGTCACTCACCATCGACACGCTCTGCAGCCACACGTTCGAGACGTTTCGCCCGGTCAACGGCCTGCTGGAGGTGCGGGGGGCCGACGGCGTGGGCCAGTCCTGCCCCGGGGCCGCTCAGAAGCTGGAAGACATCCTTACGCGCGTGCTCTACACCGACCGATTCGTCATCACGGCGGACGCTGGCCACATGGTCATTGCAAACTCGTCACATTCGCTCATTCTGAACTTCACACGGACTACCTGAGGGTCCACACTGGAAGCCACCCAATGACGGGAGGCAGCGATGCGCAGAATCGAGCGGATGCTCAGCGCCGCGATCGCCGCCGCGTTGCTGCTCACCGGGTGCGCGCTCACCCCGCGTTCACCATCCGCGGCGGACCCTCGACTCGTCGGAACGTGGCAACTCGCCGATGCGAAGGATGCTGGCGGCTACCTGCTGTTCGGAACGACCTACATCGATCTCACCATCAGCGAGAAGAACGGCTCCGGCGGCCACTCCCCCTGCGCCACCTACTCGGCAAACGTCGCGGGAACCCCGGGCGCGGTATTCATCACGGTGCGGCCGGAAGCCCACTTCTACTGCCCGAGTGGTTTGCTCCGCAACTTCGACGCCCGCTACCTCGCGGCCCTGCGCGGAGCGCGCTTCGCGAACGTCACTGCGGATTCCCTCACGCTGACTTCGCCGGGGGCGACACTCAGCTTCCTGCGCACCGGCCGGCCCGCGCTGTATACCGCTATCGGAACGACGTGGGTGCTCCAGGAGATGCCCTCGTTCTCGAAGGTCATCGACCAGGTCAACAATGCCCAGACCCCGATCACGCTGCGGTTCGACGGCGTGAACACATTCAACCTGTCCACACCCTGCGGGCAGTACGAGTACACCTACTACGTCAAGAGCGGCATCCTGCGCATCGATACTGTCGATGGCGGCTCCTACCCGAAGGCGCCCGCATGTGCCGAGCGGGTCCTCGCACTGACCAAGCGACTACAGAACATGCTCAGCGCCGGGTTGGTGGTTGCGCGCAAGGGCGAAGTTCTCGTGGTGCTCAGCCAGTACACCTACCTCACCGCGGTCTTCGGGGCGCACAAGGCTTGACCGCCCCGAATAACCGCCGGGAGGTTCAGACTGGAAGGGGACGGGAGGCAATGATGCACACGTCGAGGCAGAGGGTGGTGCGACCGCTGTTGGTCGCCAGCGCTATCGTCTTCGCGCTGGTCGGCTGCACGTCCGCTCCCCGCGCCGCCGACTCCTCGCCCGACCCGCGCCTTCGCGGCGAGTGGGAGCTCAGCGCGGCACAGGATGCCTACGGTCCGCTGAACCTGTGGTCGACGGCGATCACGCTGACCGTCTCCGACACCGCCCACACCGGCGGGCGTGCGAGCTGCAATCCCTACCGGGCGCACATCACCGGCTCGCTCGGGGTGATCTACCTCACCGTTGTCGGACACGAAACGAGCACCTGCTCCAACCAGACACTGCTCGACCTGGAAAGCCGCTACCTCGCGGCTCTCGACAACGTGCACCGGGCATCCATTCGCCAGGATTCGCTGACCCTCACCGGGCGGAAAATATCGCTGCGCTTCACCAGGGCGCAGCACATCGACCTCGCCGCCATGACCGACCAGCCGTGGGTGCTCGTCGGCGAGCGTGAGATCGGGCCGCACGACCTGGTCCCGGCCGACGATTCGAGCCCCGCGCGGTTGCGGTTTTCTGACACGGAGCTGATCACGACGACCGGATGCGGCGTTGCGCGCGGCACCTGGACCCAGGATGCCGGCGAGGTGGTGGTCTCCAACTTCGCGCTCAGGTCAGACCCCGCCTCATGTACCGCGTCGAACCGCGCGCAGGAGTCCATAGTCACCCGCGTGCTCGGCAGCGCATTCTTCGTGGAGGTCGGCCCGCAGGAACTTCGCCTCTCCAACGTGCGCGCCGGGCTGCAGCTCGAATTCGTGAAAGAGACCTTGCGAGATGCGAACGGCTAAGCGCTCAGCGCTCGCATGCCTCGCCGCCGCCACCGCGTTGGTTCTCGCTGGCTGCGCAGCGGCCGACAGCGCGAAGGATGCCGCGCCCGACCCGCGGCTGCGCGGTAGCTGGCAGCTGGTGTCCGGGTCGGACCGCCTCGGCGACTTCCAAATGGACCAGACCCTCATGACGCTCTCGGTCGGATCGGCCCGGGAGACGCATGGTGCGACACCGTGCGGATCGTTCGGCGCGAGCGTGCGGGGCTCGGCCGGTGCCATCTGGATCACCGTCGCACCGCACACGAGCAAGGGGTGCGCCGGGCTCGACACGACGATCGCGCAGCTCGACGTGCGGTTCGTGCAGGCGCTGGCGAGGTCGACCGAGGTGGCCGTAACCCGGCAGGGGCTGACGATGCGTGCCCCCGGCACCGAGCTCGAGTTCGAACCCCTCCTGCCGTCGCCGGTCAGCAACTACATCGACAAGACGCTCATCCTCACCTCGTTCACACCGATCGGCACGATTTTCGACATTCCGATTTCGGCCAGGTACTCGTCGATCATGTTCACCTCGCAGGAGTCGTTCCGCCTGTCGACCGCCTGCGGGCTCACTAATGCGAAGATTCGCCGCACGACCAACGGCTTCTCGCTGGAGAACGCGGCCACGACCGACTGGGTGCTCGTCAACGCACGGAGCCGGCCGTGCAACAACGACGAGCGCACCGAAGACGTCGCTGTGACGAAAATCATCCTGCACGGGGAGTTCTCGGTGCACCGGGTGAACGTGGCCGTGCTTCAGATCGACAGCGACCAGGGCCGGCTGACCTTCCACGATCCGAACGAGATCTCGTAATGAGCGCGTGGGGAGTTGTGGGCAGCATTTCCGTCGGGATCGCGGCGGTACTCACGCTGGCCGGGTGCGCGTCGGGGCCAGCCACGTCATCCGCGCCCGACCCGCGGTTGCGCGGCCAGTGGGAACTCACCAGCGCATCGGATGCGACGGGCACACTCGATCTCAGCCCCACCTTCGTCACGTTCACGATCGGCGACGCGGACCACACTGCCGTGCACACTCCGTGCGACGACATCCCGGCAAGCGTGCGTGGTACGGCCGGCGCCGTGTACGTGTCGATGCGGGATGTAGTGCCAGCCGAGTGCGGCCAGGCGGCGCAGACGGTGGTCGATCGCCGCATCCTGCGAGCGCTCGATCGCGTAGACAGGGCGAAGGTGGATGCGGGCACGCTGACCCTGAGCGCCGAGAAGGTAACTCTCGGCTTCGAGCGGCACATTGCCAACCCCCTGGATTTCATCGTCGGAAAAGAGTGGCGACTCGTGAGCCTGGGGAGCATGATCACCGGCCGGGCGCTGGATGTGAAGCTGGGAGCGGCCCGCCTCCAGTTCACCTCGTCCGTCGAGTACCTGGTGCAGACCGAGTGTGCCTACACGCATGCGACGCTCTCGCACCGAGGCACGACCCTGACGCGACGAACGGGCAACTCACTGTTCTCGCGCTGTTCCGCGGCCGCCCGCACCTTCGACGCCGCCCTCACCCGCGTGCTGCTGCAGGGCACATTCCAGCTGAGCCTGCGACGCAACGACGAGTCGGTGAGAGGCAATGACCAGCTCTTCGTTCAGAGCATCGACCAGCGGTCACATTCGGCTCCCAGCTCGTCGGTTGACTGGCCCCCCAACGAAATGGTGGCCGGGTTCGTCTTGGTCAGTGGAGGCACACGATGAAGAAGATCCCACTGTTCGCGTCAGCTGTTCTGGTCGCCGCCCTGGCGGGGTGCGCATCCGGCACGCCAGCGGGACCGGGCACGCCACAATCCATCAGCGGCACGTGGAAGCTGAGCACCCAAACGGATGCAACGGGCGAGCTCGACCTGGCCGACCAGGCCATCACGCTGTCAATCAGCAACAAGCGCGGTGAAGGCCGCGCGCCCTGCAACGGATACGGCTTCGAGCTCGATCGCACGGCGACCGGACCCGTCGTGCTGACCCCCGGTCCGCACACCATGATGGCGTGCGCGGAGCAGAACCTCATGGACGTCGAGAACCGGTACCTCGCAGCGATCGACAAGGTGGATTACGCCGACCTCAAGGGGCACACTCTCGTGTTGAGCGGCAAGGGTGTGACGTTGACCTACAGCTCTGCCGACTAGCTCGGATAGCTGCATTCGCAGCACAGAAAGCGGAGAATGAGCCTCAGGTCCAAAGGAGGATCGGATGCGCAGAGCTCTCGCCGTCGTTGCCGTGCTGCTGCTCGCGCTCACCGGCTGCGCATCCGGCGGCCCGCACGTGGATATGGCGCCGAACCCGCGCCTGGCCGGCGAATGGTGGCTCGTCTCCGGATCCGATGGCAGCGGCAAACTCGACCTCGGGTCGACCCTGATCACGATGACTCTCGGTGGCCGCAACGCCGGACGCACGCCGTGCAACGATTACGGCGTCAACTTCAGCGGGACGGAATCGTTGGTCTTTCCGCACGTGACGTTCACGAAGGCGCGCCTGTGCGAGACCACCCCGCTGCAGGACCTCGAGGCCCGCTACATCGCCGCGCTCGAACACGTGCAGTACGTGCGGGTCACCGCCAACAACCTCACCCTCACCGCGCCGCACATCATCCTCGATTTCTCGCGGGCGGCCCGGGTGTCGCTCGCGCACCTGCTTGACCGCAGCTGGCTCCTTGCGGCCATCTACGGTCGCGCCTCGCACCAGTTCCGCACGGACGAGTCGCTCAAAACGTCGACGCTCATGCTCTACTCGGGCGGCCGGTTGCGCGCAATCACGCCCTGCCGCCACTTCAATGCCCTGTACGAGACGGACGCCGGCGAGGTCATTCCCACCAACAGCTCCCGCGTACTGCTCGACTGCGATCGCGACGGCGGCGACCAGGATGCGGACGTACTGCGCGTACTCTCCAACCCCTTCACCGTGACCTACGACAGCGGGTTCCTGGTGGTTCGCAACCAGCGGGCGGGGCTGACCCTCGCGTATCGCCCGAACCCACACAGTGAGAACCTGAACACCCTCGGGTCGGGCGCCGACTGGTAGAGGCGAGACGCTTAGCGAGCCATCGCGAGCGTCTTCGCGGCGTCCGACGTCGAGCCGGTTGTCACGAGCTGCCCCTCGCCGAGACCGACGAGCGCCATGTTGCGGAACGACTCCGACCCCGGCGCGAAATAGTCGTTGTGGCCGACGGAGCCGAGCAGCGGCGTTCCGAGGATCGGGTCAATCGTTCCCTTGACATCCATCGGCTTCGCGCCATACGCGGCCGACCCCGGGTCACTGCCGAACCACGAGCTGTTCGGTACCGGGTCCCACGCTGCCTCGCCGACGTAGACGTTGCCGCCGCGCACATGCAGGTCGTGAACCGACTGAGCGGCGCTGCCCGGCGAACCGACGACGGCGAGCGCGTCGATCGAGAAGTCGTACTGGGTCAGCGCCATGAGCACTGCGGTGGAGCCGTAGGAGTGGGCGACGACAGTGACATACGGTTCGTTGCCGGCGCGCTCCGCCTGGAGTCCCTGGATGGCGTGGGCGATCGCATCCCTGCCCTCATAGGCCAGGTCGAGCGAACCGATGTTGGTGAGATCGGGTGTCTGGTATCCCATCCACGAGACCACGGCGACCGTCTTGTGGGCGGCATCCGGCTGCACCGCCTGGATCGTCTTCAGCCAGGCGACCTGCTCGTCGTAGTAGCGGGCCGCAACATCCGTCCAGTCGTTGATCTGGCCGTCGACCTGGAAAAACATGCCCGGTACGAGGTAGGTGACGTAGTCGGCCGTGGCGATGTCGCCGAGCACGATCGCGGCGCGGCCTGAGCCGTCGGGGTTCACCGAGAGCAACTGGCGCTCCGGCTGCGACGGCGTCGTCACGAGCGCCGCGCGCACCTCGGCGAGCATGTGGGCGCGGTGCTCCGCGGTGTCTGCGGAGGCGCGTCCCGCATCGGTGGCGACGGTTGCGTTGAGCGTCTGGATCTTCTGGGCGATCCAGGCTCGGTTGGCGGTGTCGCGGAGCGCCGTGGGGATGCCATCGAGGTTGCCGACGACTTCCGGTGCAGTTGAGACGAGCGACTGCTGCTCGGTTGCATTGAGTGTCCCCCACCAGCTGGTGACGTTGGCGGCCTTCGGAGGAGACGTGAGCAGGTTCTGCACGGTGCTGGGGTTATCGCGAATAAAGGACGAGAGTGTGGTCTGCGGCATGATCGCGAGCTGGTGCAGCAGGTCGGTTCCGGCCATCGACGCGACCTCGGAGAGCGGAGCCGCGCGCGCGTAACTGTTGCTCAGGAACAGCCGGGGAAGGGCGATCGGGTCAGATGCGGCGCCGAGGAGCAGGGGGCTGGGCGCATCCGAAATGTTCTGCGCCTGGGTACCCGGCACCGCTGGGGCCGGTGCGGTGACAGACTGCGCGGGCGCGCTCGAGACCTCAGCATGACTTCCCAGAAGTGCTGAGGTGAAAAGAAGAGCCGCGACGTCCAGCAGCAATTCGGGTGTGCCCCTTGCCTGCACGGGTCGGCTTTCGCCCAGATTGCGTTGCCGTGCGCCCCTATAATAACCGTTCTACTGCCTCAAACGGGGGGTGAAGATTAACAGTGCGTTAAACCGTGGCGGCTGGTTTTTCTGGCGGGTCCACCGCAATTGCCTGCGGACCGCCCTCCAGCAGCCTCCGAAACTCGTCCGCGGTGATGATTCGCAGCCCCAGTTCCTCCGCTTTGGTGAGCTTTGAGCCCGCCCCGGGCCCTGCGGCAACGTAGTCCGTCTTCTTGCTGACGCTGGATGCCGCCTTGCCGCCCGCGGCGATAATCGCCTCGAGCGCACCCTCGCGGGTGTACCCCTCGAGACTGCCGGTCGCGACGACCGTGAGGCCGGCGAGTGGGCCATCCACTCCCCCGGCCGCGCCGGGGCCGGGATGTCCGGCCGTTGAGAATTGCACGCCCGCCGCAGCCCAGCGGTCGAGGATGTCGACGTGCCAGTCGACCGAGAACCATTCGATGAGCGCGTCGGCGATGATGCCGCCGACGCCGTCTACCGCGGCGAGTTCGTCGCGCGTAGCGGCGCGAATCGCATCCAGCGAGCCGAAATAGTTGGCCAGGGACCGTGCCGCGACCGGACCCACGTGCCGGATGCTCAGCGCGACCAGGATTCGCCACAGCGGGCTCGACTTGGCCTTCTCGAGATTGGCGATGAGGTTGATGGCTCGCCGGGAAGGAACGTAGTTCTCGTCGCCGTCGAATTCGGCCGCGTCCGGGTTGTAGGGGGGATCAGCGTCTTTGCCGGTCTTCCTGCGAAGTCGCTTGAACGGCCGCTCCACTTTCAGTGCGCCGGTCTTCTCGTCGACCTTCTCGAGCCCGGTTTCGGCATCCCGCACGACGAGTTCGATGGGGAAGAGGTCTCGAACGGTGAGTTCGAACAGTCCCGCCTCGTTGCTGATCGGGGGCACCGACGGAACCCGGGGCTGGGTGAGCGCCACTGCCCCGACCTCGCCGAGATCCTCGATGTCGAGGGCGCCGCGACTGCCCACATGTTCCACGCGGCCTCGAACCTGCGCGGGGCAGCTGAAGGCGTTTGGGCAGCGGAGGTCGACATCCGCCTCCCTGGCAGGAGCGAGCGGCGTTCCGCACTCGGGGCAATTGGCGGGCATCACGAACTCGCGCTCGGAGCCGTCGCGCAGCTCGACGACGGGGCCGAGTACCTCGGGAATCACGTCGCCGGCCTTGCGCAGCACGACGGTGTCGCCGATCAGCACGCCCTTCGCCTTCACGACGTCCTGGTTGTGAAGAGTCGCCTGGCGAACCGTCGAACCGGAGACGCGCACCGGTTCCATGACGGCGAACGGCGTCGCGCGACCGGTACGACCGACACTGACCACGATGTTGAGCAACGTGGTGTTGACCTCCTCGGGAGGGTATTTAAACGCGATGGCCCAGCGCGGTGCCCGACTGGTGGCGCCGAGTTCTTCGTGGAGTGCCAGTTCATCGACCTTGACGACGATTCCGTCGATTTCGTGCTCGACGCTGTCGCGGTGCTCACCGAAGTATCGGATGAACTCCGCCGCGCCCTCGCTGGTCTTCTCGACCCGGAAGTGCGTGCTGGTGGGGAGCCCCCACTGCTTCAGCAGGGCGTAAATCTCACTCTGCGAGCTCACCGGCGGGTTGCGCCACGCGCCGATGCCGTGCACGAGCATGCTCAGCCGGTTGAGCCGCTTGTACATGCGCTGGAGCGCCGCCGGATTTTTGTTCTCCTTCACCTGGCGGAGCGAGCCGGATGCCGCGTTCCGCGGGTTCGCGAAGACCCGCTCGCCCGCCTCGACCTGCTCGGCGTTCAGTCGGCGGAACGTCTCGACCTCGAAGTACACCTCGCCCCGAACCTCGACGAGCGGCGGATGCCCCGTGCCGGCGAGCCGCGTAGGGATGCCGGGCACCTCGTGGATGTTCTCGGTCACGTCTTCGCCGACCACGCCATCCCCGCGCGTCGCCGCACTCACCAGCACGCCGTTCTCGTAGCGGAGATTGATGGCGAGGCCGTCGATCTTGAGTTCGCAGAGATAGTCGACCCGGCGTCCGGAGTCGCGCTCCACCTTCGTCGCCCAGGCGACGAATTCGTCGAGCGAGAACACGTTGTCGAGGCTCAGCATCCGTTCGGCGTGCTGCACCGGGTCGAAGAGAGTGGTCTGCGCGCGGCCACCGACCGTCTGGGTGGGGCTGTCCTGGCTCTGCAGCTCGGGGAACATCCGCTCGAGCTCTTCGAGCCGCCGCAGCAGCAGGTCGTACTGCTCGTCGCTCTCGAGCACCTCATCCCGCTCGTAATACGCGTCTCGAAGCTCGAGAATGCGGGTCGTCAGTGCCTCGGCCTCGGCTTTGGCGGCATCCAATTCGGCGATCGTGTAGGTCTCGGCCACACACTCACTTTACGGCGGACCTCCGTCGTCGCGGGGGGGGTGGGGCCGGGTTGCCGGGGTTGGGGTGTGGTGGCGGGGGTTGTGGCGTAGTTGTGGCAGGCGCTGGGGTCTTGGCGGGAGTTGTGGTGTGGTGGCGGGAGTTGCGGCGAGATGGCGGGGGTTGTGGCGTCGGAGTTGTTGCCTGGTGGCGGGAGTTGTGTGGTCGTGGCGGGAGAACCTGCGGATGTGGCGGGAGCTGAGTGCAGACGGCGGGAGCCTAGGCTCCCGCCAACTCAACTTTTCTCCCGCCACCACAACCCGGGGCGCCAACAACTCCCGCCGCGAGAGAGTGTCTCCCGCCGCCACAACTCATTCCCGCCGCCTCGCCCCCGGGCGCAAGAACCCCCGGCGCCAGCAATTACCGCCACCACGCCCCGGGCGCCACAACACCCCCGCCGCAACAACCCCCGCCGCCACAGCACCACACCCGCACCCCAGCGACTACACGGGAACCGCGGATAACGTCCGGTCGATCGTGCACTGGCCCAGAACGCGGGTTCCCACGTAGACCACGGCGGTCTGCCCCGGCGAGACTCCGTTGAGCGGCTCGCGCGGCGTGATCACAAGCTCGCCGTCACGCAGCACGCACACCGCAGGAACGGGGTCCGCGTGCGCGCGGATCTGGACCTCGCACTCGAATGGCTCCGACGCATCCACGGGCGGAACGCCAGCCCAGCTGAACTTCGAACCCGCGATCTCGGCGATGTCGAGCGCCTCGCGCGGCCCGACGACGACGGTGTTGTCTTTGGGGCGGATCTCGAGAACGAACCGCGGCTGCCCGTCGTCCGTCGGGAACCCGACGTTCAGTCCCTTGCGCTGCCCGATGGTGAACGCGAGCGCGCCCTCGTGCTTGCCGATTGCGGCACCCGACCGGTCGAGGATGTCACCGCGCTCGGCACCGACGCGGTCGGCAAGCCAGCCGCGGGTGTCGCCGTCCGGGATGAAGCAGATGTCGTGGCTGTCGGGCTTGGATGCGACGGTGAACCCCCGAGCTGCTGCCTCGGCACGCACCTCGGCCTTACTGGGTGTCGCGCCGAGCGGGAACATCGCGTGCGCAAGCTGCTCCGCGGTGAGCACGCCGAGCACGTATGACTGGTCCTTTGCCCACGCGGCCGCCCGGTGCAGCTCGTGGTTGCCGTCCGCATCGGTGACGATGGATGCGTAGTGCCCCGTCACGACGGCGTCGAAGCCGAGGGCGAGCGCCTTCTCGAGAAGCGCGGCGAACTTGATGCGCTCGTTGCAGCGCATGCAGGGGTTGGGGGTGCGACCGGCCGAGTACTCGGCGATGAAGTCGTCGACGACGTCCGCCTTGAAACGCTCGGAAAAGTCCCACACGTAGTACGGAATTCCGATCAGGTTGGCCGCACGCTGGGCGTCCATCGAGTCTTCGATCGTGCAGCATCCGCGGGATCCGGTGCGAAGAGTTCCCGGCATCCTGCTGAGCGCCAGGTGCACGCCGACGACGTCGTGTCCGGCATCGACCGCGCGCGCGGCCGCGACGGCCGAATCGACGCCGCCACTCATTGCTGCCAAAACTCGCATGGGTTAAGGGTAACCGCCGCTCGAGGGGGGTGCGCCGCGGAGCCGGCCGCACCGCCCCGTCGCCGGGCAATGGATGTCGCCAACGACGGCACCACCGCGCGGTCGGCGGCGCGGCGCCTGCGCAGGGCGGCGTGTCGCGAGGCGGCGCCGTCATTGGCGACGGATGCGCGAACACCAGGATGCGCAGGATGCCCGTACACCCAGCGCGGCGCCGCGGTGTGAGCTGGCCGTTCCCACCCGCTCCGCGGCCAGGCGATGGATGTCGCTAACGACGGCACCACCGCGCGATCCGCGGCGCGGCGCCCGTGCACGGCCACTCCGTCGCCGGGCGATGGATGTCGCCAACGACGGCACCACCGCCCGACAGGCGGCGCGGCGCCCGGCCAGGGCCGCGTGTCGCGAAGCGGCGCCGCCGTTGGCGACGGATGCGCGATCACGGACGCGCGATCACCGGCGCGCGATCAACACCACCCCACCCGCACCACGAGCAACCTCAGTGCCGAGGACGCCTCCGGTACGCCAGAACCAGCAGCCCAATCCCGAGCACGACCGCGACGCCCGCGATGAGCAGCGGCCGCACAATGTCGACGCCGGTTGCCGGCAGCTCCACCCGCAGCACCGCGGTGCCTGGCGCGCGGAGGCCGATCAGGTTTGATGCCGTCGAGCCCGCCATCCGGAATTCGCCGGTTCCGGCGGCGGTGACGGAGAAGGTGAAGGTGCACGCTGCGGCGCCGGCCGACAGGTCACCGGCAATCACGATGTTCGGCGATGCGGGGGACGCCGCCAGCTGCGCATTCGCACAGGTCGAGTGATACACCGAGTTGTTGGTGATCGAAACGCCGGCCGGAAGGTGAGCCTGTCCGCTGAATCCTGCCTTGGCGAACTTCTCTTTCGTGTTCGTCACGGTCAGCGTGAGGGTCGAGGTCGCGCCCGGGCCGACCACGGCCGGGACGAAGGACTGGTCCAGCTGCGGCGTCACGTCAACCAGCCGGATGTTGTCGGTCGCGCCGTCGTTGCCGCTCCCACTTGACTGGAGGTTGTTGAGCTGGATCCCCACCGCGGCGGATGGCACGATCACGGCGGTGCCGGACGAGTAGGTACCGACGCGAATGTCGGTACCCGTCGCATTGTCCAGGTCGGCGGCGGTGATCGTGGTGCCGCGCGGGTCGGTGCAGGTGTCTACGGCGCTGCCCAGCGGCAGGGTCGTCGGGCCGTCGATCAGTGCCAGCTGCAGGGTCGGATGCTGCGCGAAGCAAAATTCCGCGGCGGCATCGAAATACCCGGCGATAAACCGGTTCGCGGCGGGCAGCGCAATCGAGGTCGTCGACTCCAGCTGCACATGACCCCCCGGGTCATTGCCGGTGAATTCCCCCAGCGCCTTGTTCGAGAACGGGAGTGCCGCGCCGGCATGCACGCCGAGCGCCCAGTCCATCTCGCGCGTCAATGAGTACGTTTGTTCGTCGCATCCGTTTGCGAACGTCCAGTCGCCGTCCGGGCTGTTGGCCGCGTAGACAGAGCCGTTGCACCATCCCAGCCACTCCGGGTCCGCGGTGTAGCTGATACCCGACTTTCCGGTGTAGGCGGCCAGGTTGACGGGGGTACCCGACGGCGTGTTCGAGAAGTCTTCAGTGAAAAACGTGTGGCCCGCGGACGGCTTGCCGGGATGACCGGGCGCCGCAACGGCAGCGTTCGCCGTGGACACGGCAAGCAGGCCAGCCACGGCCAACGCAACGGCGAGCAGGCGCGGGATGCGTTTCATGGCCAACTCCGGATCACATTCGCCGCTGCAGGAGGAATCGGGCGACTCGGATGCGGTTGACGAAATGATAGTGGGTACCGGCCCTAGCGGCCGAACGCCACCTCGCGCGCGGCCATGCCTGCCCGTCTCGCCTGGTCGACCGCGGCGGGCAGTGCCGCGACGAATGCGTCCACTTCTGCCTCGGTCGTGTCGTGTCCGAGGGTGATGCGCAGCGCTCCGCGGGCATCGTCGTGAGACAACCCCATGGCGAGCAGCACGTGGGACGCCTCCGGTACACCGGCCTGGCAGGCCGAGCCCGTCGATACCGAGAATCCGGCCACATCGAGCAGGAAGAGCAGCGAATCGCCCTCGCAGCCGGGGAAGGTGAAGTGCGCGTTGCCCGGGAGACGGTTGACCGGGTCCCCCCGCAGGATCGCCGCGGGAACCGACGAACGGATGCCCGACACGAGCCGGTCGCGCAGCTCGCGCAGTCGAGACGAGCGGGCTTCGAGGTCGGCGACCGCGTTGCGCGCCGCCACGCCGAATGCGACGGCGCCGGCGGCATCCTGTGTTCCGGAGCGTGCCCGCTGCTGGTTACCACCGTGCAGCAGCGGCTCGACCGTCGCACTGCGGGCGATCAGGAGCGCGCCCATTCCGACCGGGCCGCCCAGCTTGTGCGCAGAAACGGAAAGCGCAGCAACCCCCGACCCGTGAAAATCGATCGGCAGGTAGCCGTACGCCGACACCGCGTCGGAGTGAACCGGGATGCCGTGGGCCGCCGCGAGCGCGACGACCTCGGCAATCGGTTGCACGGTTCCGACCTCGTTGTTGGCCCACAGCACGTTGACGAGCGCGACGTCGGGCCCCAGCGCAGCTGCGAGCGCGTCGAGGTCGATGCGGCCCAGGGAGTCGACGGGGATCCACTCGACGACGGCGCCCTCGGCGCGGGCCAGCCACTCGAGAGCATCCATCGCGGCGTGGTGTTCCGCGGTGGCGGAGAGGATCCGTGGCCGCGGGAGCTGCCGGTGGTCGAGCTGCTCGCGCTGGGTCGCTGGCCTGTTCCGCGCCCAGAACAGCCCCTTCAGGGCAAGGTTCACGGCTTCGGTGCCCCCGGAGGTGAACGTCACCTCGACCGAATCGGCGCCCAGCGAGGCGGCAACCTGCTCACGGGCTTCCTCGAGCATCCGCTTCGCGTTCTGCCCGGCGCTGTGAATGGAGGCAGGATTTCCGACCACCGACAGCGCCGAGGTGTAGGCAGAGAGCACCTCAGGGGTCATCGGCGAGGTCGCCGCGTGGTCCAGATAGATAGCCAAGAGTTATCCGCCGTAACATCTCCGAATTGAACGCTAACTACTCTAGATCGCATGTCTCCTGCGGATCCGCTGCGCAATCTCGGCGTACGCGTCACCTCCCGCGGAGGTGAGGCGCGCGTCTGGTCGGCCAGCGCAACCGCCATGGAGCTCTGCATCTTCGACGAACGCGATCCGGCCTGGGTGGTCAAGACCCTGCCCATGACGAAGGATGCCGCGGGCGTCTGGCTCGCCCGCAGCAAGTCCCTTGTCGCCGGAACCCGGTACGCGATCCGCGCGAGCGGGCCCAAAGGCAAAACGCACTCGTTCGACCCGAACAGAAATCTCATCGACCCGTACGCTCGCGGTCTCGCCCGCACGGCGGGCGGCGAGTGGCGCTCGTACGTGCAGGATGATGCATTCGACTGGGGCTCGTCGGAGAAGCCGCGGATTCCGCTCGATCACACCGTGATGTACGAGGCGCATGTGCGGGGCCTGACCAAGCTCAACTCCGCAGTGCCGGAGCACCTGCGCGGAACGTACGCCGGCCTCGCGCATCCGAGCACCATCGCGTACCTGAAAGACCTCGGTGTCACGACGATCGAGTTGCTGCCGGTACACCAGCACGTGAGCGAGCAGCGGCTGATCAAGCAGGGGCTCGTTAACTACTGGGGTTACAACACCGTCAATTTCTTCACGCCGCATGCCGGATACGCCTCGCGGGATGCGCAGTTCGGTGGCACCGGCGCCGTGCTTCGCGAATTCAAGGGCATGGTGAAGCTGCTGCACGAGGCCGGGCTCGAGGTCGTGCTCGACGTCGTCTACAACCACACCTCCGAGGAAGGTCCCGGCGGTCCGACCACCTCCCTGCGCGGCCTGGACAACGCAAACTACTACCGGCAGATGGCCGACGGGGGCTACATCGACGTCACCGGATGCGGAAACACCGTCAATTTCGCCCGCCCCGCCGCGCAACGGCTGGTCCTCGATTCGCTGCGCTACTGGGCGAACGAGGTGCAGGTGGACGGCTTCCGCTTCGACCTGATGGCCACGCTCGGACGCGACGAGAACGTCGACTTCGACCCGGAGCATCCGCTGCTCACGGCCATCCTCGACGACCCACAGCTGCAGGGGGTCAAGATGATCGCCGAGCCGTGGGATGTCGGAATGGGCGGCTGGCAGGTCGGAAACTTTCCGGACGGGTACCAGGAGTGGAACGACGGATATCGCGACCGTGCCCGCGACTTCTGGCTCACCGATATCGCCGCTGCTCGCCATACCGGGGTCGCCGCGCAGGGCATCGGCGGCTTTGCCAGGCGGCTGGCGGGCTCGGCACACGTGTTCTCGGAAAAGCGCGGGCCGCTCGCATCCGTCAATTTCATCACCGCCCATGATGGCTTCACGATGGCCGACCTCACCGGCTACAACCAGAAACACAATCTCGGCAACGGCGAGAACAACCACGACGGCACTGACAACAACCACTCGTTCAACCACGGGGTCGAGGGGCCGACCGAGAACGCATCGGTTCTCGCCGCTCGGTGCAAGGCCATGCGCAACCTGCTCGGCACCCTGCTGCTGTCGGGCGGAGTGCCGATGATCACGGCCGGAGACGAGTTCGGGCGAAGCCAGCGGGGGAACAACAACGCCTACTGCCATGACAGCGAGCTGACGTGGCTGCCCTGGGAGGGGCGCGACCAGTGGCAAATAGACCTGTGGGAGGTCTCGAAACTGCTGCTGAAACTGCGCCGCGAAAATCCCGCGGTGCGGCCGGTTCGGTTCGCCCGGTTCGGCGAAACGGTTCCGTCGGCGAGCCAGATGGACTGGTACAACACCGACGGCCTTTCCATGAACGACCGTGACTGGAACTCCCCCACCGCGCGAACGCTGCAGTACCTCGCGGCTTCGACGCCCGAGTTCGAGGAATTCAACCGCATCCTGTTGATCGTGCATGGCCTCGAAGAGGAGGTGACGGTGACGCTGCCCGAGCACGCCGGCGTCACGAGCTACTCGCTGCTATGGGACTCGGCACAGGATGACCTCAGCGGCGTGCCACGCGAACACGGCCCCGGCAGCGAGTTGGCCGTCGCTGGCGCCTCCATGCAACTCTTTCGCGCTCACTGAGCGGTTCGGACAGAATCGAACAATGGCCTTCGGTACACCCGCAACCGCAGCACTGACGGCGGCCGGCATCCCGTTCATTCAGCACGCCTACGAGCACGACCCGGCGAACCGCAGCTTCGGAACCGAGGCGGCAAGCGCGCTCGGGATCGATCCCGGCCAGGTCTTCAAGACCCTGCTGGCGGATGTCGACGGCCGTCTCGTCGTCGCCATCGTGCCCGTCACGGGTTCCCTCGACCTCGGCGCCCTGGCTGCGGCCGTGCGGGGCAAGCGCGCTGTCATGGCCGACCCCAGGCTCGCGGAGCGCAAGACCGGTTACGTGGTCGGCGGGATCAGCCCCATCGGCCAGAAGACGCAGCTGCCGACTGTGCTCGACGAGACGGCCGAACTGTACGACACGCTTTTCGTCTCGGGGGGCAAGCGAGGCTTCGACATCGAGCTGGCGCCGAGCGACCTCGTCACGGTCACCGGCGCGACGATCGCGGCGATCGCCCGCGAGTAGCCCCGGGCTGCGCGGGTTTCGACAAATCGGCCCCGCGGCTATGGTGGTGAAGACCCCCCAAACGGGGGTACAGACAATGAGGGGCACCATTGACTCCTGACATCCGCTCCACCCGCAAACCCGCCGCAATCGCGGCCGCGCTTGCGCTCGCTATCGGATCCCTGCTCGTCGGGGCCGCACCGGCCGAGGCGCATGGACGCGCCGACGGCCACGGTTTCGACCACGGCTCGTCCCAATCGAAACTCACTCCGAACACCCATTTCACGATGAAGCCGGATGGCTCGAGCGGCACGAAAGTCGGCGGCGAGCGCATCCCGAACATCGACATCGTGAAGAAGACCATCGCCACCTACTACGGCGACCCCGGCACCGGAATTGCGAACAAGGATTCGTCGCCGTACATCAGTGAGATGGCGAAGATCGTAGCGAAGCAGAAGGCGCTGTTGAAGAGCGAGTACACGCGCGCAATCGCGAGGGGCGACAAGCCCGCAATCGTGTTCGACACGGACGACACCACCCTGTGGACCTACGACATGGAAGTCGCGGGCATGCACTTCACCTTCAACCCCACGCTGCAGAACGAGTACGTGCAGGGCGAACGGTTCCCGGCGACGCCGAGCATGGTGAGCTTCGTGGACGCGGCGGCCGCCCAGGGATTCACGATCTTCGGGCTGACCGGACGCAACGACAACCAGAAGACCGCGACCCTCGCGAACCTCGCCAAGGTCGGCTACGACGACTTCACGTCCGCCAACTTCTACACGAAGTGGACAGGCACCGGCACATCCGTCCAGCCCGGCTATGTCACCTGCGTCGTCGTGAACAAGTGCACGACCGTCGAATACAAGGCGCAGACGCGGAAGCACATTGAGACTCTCGGTTACACGATCGAGCTCAATGTCGGCGACCAGTGGTCCGATCTGCAGGGCGGCTACGCCGAGCGCATCCTCAAGCTGCCGAACCCGACCTACTACCTGCCCTCCGTCAACCTGCCGGGTGTGAACGAGCCGAGGCTCAGCCCGCGCACCCGATTCACCATGAAGGCCGATGGCTCCAGTGGTGCGACCCAGGGCGGCGAGGGGGTCCCGAACATCGACTCGGTGAAGCTCACGATCGCGGCGTATTACGGCGATCCTGGCACGGGCATCGCGAACAAGACCGATTCGCCGTACATCCGGGAGATGCGCGCACTGGTGAAGAAGCAGGGCGCGAAGGTTGCGGCCGCGTGCTTCGTGGGAAAGAAGCTGAACAGGAACCCGGCCGTAGTGCTGGATGCCGACGACACCACCCTGTGGACGTACGACATGGAGGTCGCGGCAATGCACTTCACCTTCGATCCGACCCTGCAGAACACGTATGTACAGGAGCAGAGATTCCCCGCGACACCGTCGATGGTCGATCTGCAGAAGACCGTGCAGAAAGCCGGATGCACCATCATCGGGCTGACCGGACGCAACGACGATCAGAAGGCCGCCACCATCGCGAACCTGGTGAAGGTCGGGTACACCGGCTTCACGCCGGAGAACTACTACACGAAGTGGACGGGCGTCGGCACCTCGACCCAGCCGTCGTACATTTCCTGCGCGACCGCGAAGTGCACGACCATCGAGTACAAGTCGCAGACGCGAGCCCATGTCGAGTCCCCGGCGGGCGGCAACTACGAGATCGTCGCGAATTTCGGCGACCAGTTCAGCGACCTGATCGGCGGGTCGGCCGACCGAACGGTCAAGCTGCCTAACCCGACGTACTACCTGCCGTAGGCACTGTCGTCGAGCGGAGTCGGGATCGGAGCAGTCGCGATCTCGGCCCCGCTCGACGGCCGCGCTAGTGCGCGACCGCGATCAAGCCGAGCTCGGCCGGGTTGGCCAGCAGCGGATGTGATGGCACGACGCGCACGTTGTAGCCGAAGCTGCCGGGGCTCGTGAGCACGACCTCACCGGTGAATGTCGCGGGCTGGCCAGGCTCACGCGAGACGAAATCGAGCCGCTTGCGCCGGATGTTCGCGAGCCGGTCACCATCCCTCGCGCGCCCATAAACCACCTCGACCTTGAGGTCGGATGGTTCCAGCCCGTCGATCTCCACCAGGGCGCGAACCTGCAGGGTGTCGCCGAGCTGCGGAACCGCATCCACTCCACCGGATTCAACGTGGGCGACACTGACCTTCGGCCATGCGGCCGTGACCTTTGCCTTCCACGCTGCCAGCTCGCGGGCGGGCGCGTAGGACTGCTTCGAGATCGCCCGCTCCGCTTCGGCGGCCGGGGTGTAGAGGCGGTTGACGTACTCCTTGACCATCCGGTCGGCCGAGAGCGCGGGCGACAGCGTCGACAGCGTGTGCCGGATCGACTGCACCCAGCGCGTGGGAACGCCATCCGCGCCCCGGTCATAAAAACGTGGAGCGATCTGGTGCTCGATCAGGTCGTACATCGCGTCCGCCTCGAGCTTGTCGCGCTCCGCCGAGTCACCGGCGGAATCGGCGGTCGGGATGGCCCACCCGTTCTCGTCGTCGAAGAACTCGGCCCACCATCCGTCAAGAATCGACAGGTTGAGCGAGCCGTTGAGCGCCGCCTTCATGCCACTAGTGCCGCACGCTTCGAGCGGGCGCAGTGGGTTATTGAGCCAGACATCCGTACCCGGGTACAGCGTCTGCGCCATCGCGATGTCGTAGTTCGGCAGGAAGACCATGCGGTGGCGAACATCCGCGCCCGCCGCGAATTCGACGAGCTTCTGGATGAGGCGCTTGCCCTCGTCGTCGGCCGGATGCGACTTGCCGGCGATGAGGATCTGGATCGGATGCGTCGGATGCGTCAGCAAAGCGCGCAGCCGGTCCGGGTCGTGAAGCATCAGCGTGAGCCGCTTGTAGGTGGGAACGCGACGCGCGAACCCGATCGTCAGCACCCTGGGGTCGAGGATGCCCGAGAACCAGGCGGGAACGCCCGACCCGGGATTCTCCTCCTGCCAGGCTGCGGTGAGTCGCCTGCGAGCGTCTTCGACGAGCTGCACCTTCATTTCGCCGCGAACGCCCCAGAGATCGGCGTCAGAGATCGCGTCCGAGTTCCAGTTGGCGGTCGTCGTCTCGTGAGTGCCCAGCTTCTCGCTCGCGAGATCGATGAGGCGGGGATCCGTCCAGGTCGGGGCGTGCACCCCGTTGGTAACCGAGGTGATCGGAACGTCATCCTGGTCGAAACCGGGCCAGAGCGGGCCGAACATGCCGCGCGAGACATCCCCGTGCAACTGCGAGACGCCGTTGGCGCGCTGGCCGAGGCGCAGGCCCATGACCGCCATGTTGAAGGTGCCCGCGGTGCCGCCCTCGTAGTCTTCTGAGCCAAGCGCGAGAACATCGGTGGCGTCGACGCCCGGCAACAGGTCTGTGGAGAAGTACTCGGTAATGAGCGCGTCTTCGAAGCGGTCGATGCCCGCGGGCACCGGCGTGTGGGTGGTGAACACGGTTCCCGCGCGAACCACCTGCAGCGCTTCGGAGAAGGTCAGGCCGCCCGCGATGAGGTCGTTGATGCGCTCGAGACCGAGGAACCCGGCGTGACCCTCATTGGTGTGGAACACCTCGGGCGCCGCCAGCCCGTTCAGCTCGTTGTAGACCTTGATCGCGCGAACGCCGCCGATGCCAAGCAGCAGTTCCTGCAGCAGGCGGTGTTCGCCACCACCGCCGTAGAGGCGGTCGGTCACGGTACGCAGCGACTCGTCGTTCTCCGGGATATCGGTGTCGAGCAGCAGCAGCGTGATGCGGCCCACCGCGACCTGCCAGATGCGGGCGGACAGCGCACGGCCCTCGGGAAGGGCGAGCGTGACCTGGGCTGCCGTGCCGTCGGGTCGACGCAGCACACGAAGCGGAAGACCGTCGGGGTCGATAACCGGGTAACTCTCCTGCTGCCAGCCGTCACGGGAGATCGACTGGCGAAAGTAGCCGGCACGGTAAAACAGGCCAGCGGCGATGATCGGCACGCCGAGATCGGACGCGCTCTTCAGGTGGTCTCCGGCCAAGATGCCCAGGCCGCCCGAATACTGCGGAAGCGCTGCCGCGATACCGAACTCCGGCGAGAAGTAGGCGATGGATGACGGCGCATTTTCCAGCGTCTGGTACCAGCGCGGCTCGGTCAGGTACGACTGCAGGTCGGCCCGCAGCGCGTTGGCGCGATCGACGAACTGCTGGTCGGCGGCGAGCTCGTCCAGGCGTGTCGGCTCGACCGCGCCGAGGAGCCCGACCGGGTCATGGCCGATCGACTCCCAGACATCGGGGGCGATCGATTGGAAGAGTTGGCGGGTGGGGTGATGCCACGACCACCGAAGGTTGGTTGCCAGATCCTCGAGGGATGCAAGCGCTTCCGGAAGAACGGTACGCACGGTAAATCGTCGAATTGCCTTCACCGTCCAACCCTACGGGAGGAGTTCGTGCGACCCGAATCCGTGTGCCGGTATCCCGCGCGGTGCTGCAACCTTTCGCGGTACGGTCGAATTGTGGCTATTTCCGAGTACGGCACCGTGGCCGCTTCCGCGAGCGGCACCATGAGCGACGGTTTTTCCCCGCACATCGGACGCATCCCGATCCGAGACCTCTCACCGCAGCAGCCGGAGGATCGCTGGCCGGCTAAGGCGTTCGCCGGTGAGGTGGTTCCGTTTGAGGCGACCATCTTCCGCGAGGGGCACGACCTGCTCGGAGCGGAACTCGTGCTCGCCAATCCGGCCGGCACCGTCAGCCGCCACCGCATGCACCTCGAATCGGCGGGCACCGATCGCTGGCGAGTTCTCGCGCAGTTGACCGTCGTCGGGCGCTGGACGTGGCACATCCGGGCCTGGAGTGACGACTGGGCGACCTGGCTGCACAATGCCGAGATCAAGATTCCGGCCGGCCAGGATGTCGAACTCATGTTCTCGATGGGTGCTGAGCTTTTGAAACGGGCCGGAACATCCAGGGTCGTCAAGGATGCGATCACGGCACTCCAGGACTCCACGCGGCCGGAGGAAACCCGACTCGCAGCGGCAACCGACCCGAAGCTCGCGGCCCTGATCGCGGCCAGGCCCATCGCCAGCCTCGCGACCGACAGCGAAGAGCTCACCCTCACCGTCGAGCGCACCCGCGCGGGGGTAGGCAGCTGGTACGAGCTGTTCCCGCGCAGCGAGGGCGCACAGCAGAACCCGGATGGTTCCTGGAAGTCGGGCACATTCCGCACCGCCGCGAAGCGCCTCCCCTCGATCGCCGACATGGGCTTCGACGTGGTCTACCTGCCGCCGATCCATCCGATCGGCGAAGCGTTCCGAAAGGGACCCAACAACACCCTGCACGCCGGGCCGAACGACCCGGGTTCGCCGTGGGCGATCGGCAACGAGGACGGCGGGCACGACGCGATCCACCCGGAACTCGGCACCGTCACCGACTTCAAGTTCTTCGTGCGCACAGCCGCCGCGAACGGCATGGAGGTCGCCCTCGACCTCGCCCTCCAGTGCTCGCCCGATCATCCCTGGGTGAGGGAGCATCCGGAGTGGTTCACGACCCTGCCCGACGGCTCGATCGCATACGCCGAGAACCCGCCGAAGAAGTACCAGGACATCTATCCGATCAATTTCGACAATGACCCGGAGGGACTCAGGCAGGAGATTCTCCGCATCGTCGAACACTGGATCGCGCTCGGCATCCGCATCTTCCGCGTCGACAACCCGCACACCAAGCCGCTCATGTTCTGGGAGTGGCTGATCGCAGAGGTCGAGGCCAGGCACGGCGACATCGTGTTTCTCGCGGAGGCATTCACCCGCCCGCCGATGATGCAGGCGCTCGCCGGCGCCGGTTTCCAGCAGTCGTACTCGTACTTCACCTGGCGCAACACGAAGCGTGAGCTCGAGGAGTTCTTCGTGCAAATCAGCGACGAGTGGAGCCACTCCTACCGGCCGAACCTGTTCGTCAACACCCCGGACATCCTCACCGAGTACCTGCAGTTCGGCGGGCCAGCCGCCTACAAGATCCGTGCGGCGCTGGCCACGACGGGCGCGCCCAGCTGGGGCATGTACTCCGGGTATGAACTTTTCGAGGATGTCGCCCGGGCCGGCAGCGAAGAGAACATCGACAACGAGAAGTACGAGTTCAAGCCGCGTGACTACGCGAGAGCGGAGAAAGTCGGGGCATCCCTCGCCCCGTACATCACGCAGTTGAATGCGATCCGGCGCGCGCATCCGGCGCTCCAGCAGCTCCGCAACCTCACCATTCACTGGAGCGACGATGAGTCGATCCTCGTCTACTCCAAATACCTCGACGCATCCTTCACGGGCACGGGGCGCGCGGACGGCATCATCGTCGTCGCAAATGTCGACCCGCATTCGGTGCGCGAGACGACCATCCACCTCGACCCCAGCCGGTTCGGCATCGAGCCCGGCAGCCAGTTCGACGTCGCTGACCTGCTCACCGGCCAGCGCTTCACCTGGGGTGCCGACAACTACGTGCGACTGGATGCGTTCAACCAGCCGGTCCACATCCTCACCGTCGACTATCCGAAGGGAACCTAATGGCCCAGGCGACCACGCAGCCCGCTCTGCCCGAGCTTCACCCGGGGTTGGTCGCCGCGCTCGTCGGCGGCCACCACCCGCAGCCGCACGCGACGCTCGGCCAGCACGAGGTCGGAGAGGGGTGGGTGATCCGGGCCGTCCGCCCGCTCGCCTGGACGGTCACCGCGGTGCGAGCAGATGGCACGCGAATCAAGCTGAATCACCTCGCCGACGGCCTCTGGCAGGGCTACGCCCCCGGACCCGGCCAGTCGTACCTGCTGGAGACCACCTACGACAACGGCGCGCCGTGGGTCACCGATGACCCGTACCGCTTTGTGCCCTCGGTTGGAGAGATCGACCTCTACCTCTGGGCCGAGGGTCGGCACGAGCAGCTGTGGGACGTACTCGGATCGCACTTTCGCCCACACGAGGGCGTCGAAGGCACCTCGTTTAGCGTCTGGGCGCCGCACGCACGGGCCGCGCGCGTGCTCGGCGACTTCAACGGCTGGAACGGCGTTCTCTACGCAATGCGCCGTCTGGACGACAACGGCGTGTGGGAGTTGTTCGTTCCGGGACTGACCCCGGGGACGGCCTACAAGTTCGAGCTGCAGACCGCGAACGGCGACTGGGTCACCCGTGCGGACCCGATGGCGCGGTACACGGAGATTCCGCCGGCAACGGCATCCGTCGTCGGCCAGACGCAGTATGTCTGGGCCGACTCGTCCTGGCTCGCACAGCGCGCAGCGCACGACCCGCACAACAGCGCCATGAGCGTGTACGAACTGCACGTCGGGTCGTGGCGCCCGGGGCTCGGGTACCGCGAGCTGGCCGACCAGCTGATCGAGTACATCCACGAGACCGGCTTCACCCACGTCGAGTTCATGCCGCTCGCCGAGCATCCGTTCGGCGGGTCATGGGGCTACCAGGTGACCGGCTACTACGCCCCGACCAGCCGGTTCGGGCATCCGGACGACCTGAAGTACCTGATTGACCGGCTGCACCAGGCCTCGATCGGCGTGATTATGGACTGGGTGCCCGGCCACTTTCCGAAGGATGAGTGGGCGCTCGCCAAGTTCGACGGCGAGGCGCTCTACGAGCATTCCGACCCCCGGCGCGGCGAGCAGCTCGACTGGGGCACGCTGATCTTCAATTTCGGCGACTCGCAGGTGCGCAACTTCCTCGTCGCCAACGCGTCGTACTGGCTCGAGGAGTTTCACATCGACGGACTGCGGGTGGATGCCGTCGCATCCATGCTCTACCTCGACTACTCCCGGGAGGGCGACAACTGGCTGCCGAACAAGTTCGGCGGACGAGAGAACCTCGAGGCGATCAGCTTCCTGCAGGAGGTCAACGCGACCGCATATAAGCGCAACCCCGGCATCATGATGATTGCCGAGGAGTCGACCTCGTGGGCGGGAGTCACCCGGCCCACAAACACGGGCGGCCTCGGATTCGGCCTGAAGTGGAACATGGGCTGGATGCACGACACGCTGCAGTACATGGCGTTCGACCCGATGTACCGGTCGCACCACCACAACGACATCACCTTCAGTTTTCTCTACGCGTTCAGCGAGAACTTTCTGTTGCCGATCAGCCACGACGAGGTCGTGCATGGCAAGGGATCGCTGCTCAACAAGATGCCCGGCGACCAGTGGCAGAAGCTGGCCAACGTGCGCGCCTACCTGGCCTTCATGTGGGCGCACCCCGGCAAGCAGCTGCTGTTCATGGGCAGCGAGTTCGGCCAGCCGTCCGAGTGGAGCGAGGAGCGCGGACTCGACTGGTGGATTCTCGACCAGCCGATGCACCAGGGCCTGCTGAAACTGGTCGGCCAGCTGAACCGCGTCTACCGTTCCGAGCAGGCGCTCTGGCAGTTGGACAGTGCGTCCGCCGGCTTCGAATGGCTCGAAGGCGGGGATGCCGCCAACAACGTCGTCTCCTTCCTGCGGTGGGACGACGACGGGCAACCCATCGCGGTGCTGATGAACTTCAGTGGCAACCCGGTCGGGCCCTATCGAACCGGGCTTCCCGTCGCCGGCGACTGGGACGAGATTCTCAACACGGATGCCGTCGAGTACGGCGGTTCGGGCGTGGGAAACCTGGGGTCCGTGGTCGCCGTTGCCGAACCGTGGGGCGGGCGGCCGGCATCCGCCGAGGTGACGCTGCCCCCGCTTGCAGGGATCTGGCTCAAGCTGCGGAGGTAGGGCGCGCGCCGGTTGTGCGCCCGCGCGGGGCGGGCGCTAGCGCGAACGAGCCGCGCGGTACGCGTCGAGCTGCGCGCGCGACGGCCCGAAGGCGGACGCCCAGGCGCCCTGCGCCGGCGGTGGCTGCCTATGGGAGCGCAGCAACTCGCCGGTCACGCCGTCACGCAGGTCGTACCCGTTCAGGTCGAGCATCGTGTTGTACCCGGATGCCGCCTCAAGCTGCATTTTGCGAACCGCGATTCCCGCGCACAGGCGCCCCGCTACCAGAACGACGATCGCGAGCGCGATGAACCCGATCACCACGGGGATCGGCGAATGAAGAATCCCGGCCGTGAGCACCATCCCCACGAAGGGAACAGCGGCCGCAACCGTCGCCCACCGCCCCCGCCGCTGCCATTGGCGCGCGGTCGCGCCAGCCAGCAGCGCGGGGTCGCGCGTCACAGCGCACCCCGGAATGGACCGCGCAAGACGGACCACTGCAACAGCAGAATGGTCTTGGCGTCCGCAATGCGACCGTCATCGATCATGTCGAGCGCGAGCGTGACCGGTAGCTCGACCACTTCGATGTCTTCGCCCTCCTCGGCAAGTCCACCACCCACCGAGGTCCTCGACGACGCACTGTACGGGGCGGCGAAGAAGTGCAGTCGTTCAGTCACCGAGCCGGGGCTCATGTAGGCGTCGAAGACATGCGCGATTTCGCCGAGAGTGACACCCAGCTCCTCGGAGGCTTCGCGGCGAATCGCGGTTTCGGCGTCTTCATCATCGAGGAGCCCGGCCGCTGTCTCAATGAGCAGGCCCGTGGCATGCCCGTTGACGTACGCGGGAAACCGAAACTGCCGGGACAGCAGCACTGTCCCGCGCTCGAGGTCATACAGCAGGATCGTCGCGCCGTTGCCGCGATCATAGGTCTCGCGCTGCTCGGTGGACCAGTGGCCGTCGGCATGCTGAAATTCAAAGGTGGTCTTGCGCAGCACGTGCCAGGCCGCGGCAAGAACCTCCACCTCGGTCACGCGCACGCCGGGATTGCCGGTGAGATCGCGGCCCGTCAGGGCGAGTCCGGTGCGCCCACGGTGGTCGGGGATGTCGTTCGCCCCGGCAGGCGCCACTAGTACAGCAGCCCGGTGAGCCGTCGGCGGGCGGCAATCACGCGCGGGTCGTCCGTGCCAACGATCTCGAAGTACTGCAGGATGCGAGTGCGGACCGTGTTCTTACCGGCCGCATCCAGCATCGGGAACAGGTCGAGCAGGCGGTCGAACGCGTCATCGACGTGGCCCGTGCTGACATCGAGGTCCGCGACCGCGAGCTGGGCATCCACGTCGTCCGGGGCAGAGGCTGCAGCCGCGCGAACCTCGTCGGGGGTGATGCCGTCCACGCGCTGGAGCAGCGACACCTGCGCGAGTCCGGCGACCGCGAGCGCGTCCCGGGGATTCTGGGCGATGGCGGTCTTGTATTCGGCGATCGCCAGGTCGTAGTCGCCCGCGGCGATAGCGTCGTAGGCCTCCTGATGGTGCGGCGGCAGGGGCTCTTCGACCGGCTCCGCGGGCACCGTCGGGTCACCTGAGGCCGGAAGTACCCCGGTCACGTTGTTCTGCTCCGCGAGCACCAGCACCTGGTCGAGCACGCCGCGCACTTCTTCGTCCGGGTATTCGCCTACGTAGAGCTGCACCGGGCGACCGGCGACGACTGCGGCGACAGTGGGAACCTGCGTCACCTGGAACGCCTGCGTCAGCTGCGGGTTGAGTGGTGCCTCGACCGTGACGAGGGCGATGCGCCCGCCGTAGCTTTCGACCAGGGAGCCGAGCCCGGGCTCGACGCCCTGGCCGTAGAACTCGACGACGACCGGGACGGTGTTCGAGAGTTCGAGCACGGCGGTGAACGTGGCATCCGTCGCCGTCGACACGATTGCGGATGCCGGCGCACCGGGCGCAGCGGCGGCGCGGGCGGGAGCGGGATTGACGAGGGATGACAGGTCGACGGCTCCGCGCAGGCTGGCTGGCGAGATCGGAACGTTGGTCACTTCTTGAACTCCTTGGCAGCGATCAGGCCCTGGCTGAATCCGAGAAGCACGATCTTCTTTGACTTGTCGGTCGCCGACGGCACGTAGAACAGCAGCTGGTCACCGTAGGTCGCGACCAGTCCCTTCGAGCTTGTCGACTTGCCCGAAAGGGTCGCAATGGCCCCCTTCGAATTGACGACTGCTCCGGCCTTCACCGGCCGAACCGTCTTCGTCTCGTTGAGGTCAACGGCGACGATGGCCCCCGAGTCGTTGGTCGCCAGCGCGATCACCTGTCCGGGCCCAGGGGAGGCACCAAAAGTGAGCCGTGCCGTCGTGGGCAGCTTCTTGATCTCCGCCTTCTTTGCGGCGAGACCGACCTGCGCGCGCAGGCTGTCGCCCGTGGCTTCGAAGAGTCCGTACGACGGGCTGGCCGAATCCTTGAGAAGGATGTCGCCATACGCCGCCGCGACGAGGCCGGGCTGCAGCGACAGCACCCCGATGTCAGGCGAGAGTCGTGGCGCGCCAACGGTCTCCGCCGCCACGTGCGGGAACGCGAGCTTCGGCAGCAGCGTGATGGCGTAATTCACCTTGTAGTTCGAACGCGGGTCATCCTGCACCAGTGCGAGCGCCAGCGGAGCGACCGTCTTATCGGCCTTGTTCTGCACGACGGCGATTACCGTGCGCGGCCAGGTGTCGGTCTGTTGCGGCAGCGTCAACACCACGGGCCCGCTCGGGATCGGCGCGATGGCGGGCAGCTTCGGACTCTTCTTTCGAACGACGTAGTTGGCGGCCCGCAGTTCGAGCGCGGGGCCGGCGAGTCGGGTGGCAGCGAGGGTCGGGTCCAGCTCCGTGTCGGCCTTGGCGGTGACATCCGCGATGCGCTTGATGATGCGGCTCACCTGCACCTCGGTTACCGCGGGCGAGGGCAGGCGAACCGTGGCGGTCGGGACGGGGCGCTTCGACGGGGCGAGGCTGGCAGAAGGACTGACGGCGGTGCATCCGGCGAGTACCAGCGCACCGACGGCAACGATGGGCACCGTTGCGACGAAGCGGCTGATCGCGCGGCGGCCCTTCTGCGCGGCGATCGCCTTGGGCTTGCTCAGGCGATAGCGCTGCTGGCGCGGCAGGCGCGGCATCTTGGGCTGGTTACGCCGTGGTCCGCGGGTGCGGCGCATGTGCGTCAGCGCCCAGAGCAGGAGTATGAGGCCGACCAGCAGCAGGACCGCTCCGCCGATGACCAGCGGGGTCGCCCATGGCTTCGAATTGTCCAGCGGCCAGGTCAGGCTGACCTGTCCGGGCGCAGGGGTGGTGCCATCCGCGGTGGCGATGACGGAGAAATGCGGCGGGAGCGCGGTGGAGAAGTGCACGACGTTGGTGGCCGAGTACTCCCCGATCCAGAGGTCCGAGCCGGCAGGGCTCGGCACGGTGTTCTCCGTGCCGACGATGGTCCTGTAGACGAGCTTGCCGACCTTCGCATTCCACGTGACGCGGGTGTAGCTGGCGTTGCCGATCCAGGCGACGATGTCCGACGTGCGACCGTAGGCGGCGGTGAGAGCGCCCGAGCCGGTCAGCTGGACGTTCTGGGTGTGCTTGAACGCGTGCAGGGCGCTGCCGTCGATGACCAGCACGGGGGCCGTCGTGCCGGTCGACACCGACTTGGTGACCGAGTCGGGACCCGCGAGGAAGGTGCGTTCGGCCGTGCCGAGGCCGATGGCCAGGGCAGCGATGACGAAGGTGACGATGGCGAGAACAAATCGCACGGATTACTCCTTTCGTGCTGCCCAGCACCAGCGGTGTTTCGTTCCCCTCCGCCGCTAGCGCGACTGCTCGCATTAGGGGCGAGAGGAGGGGTTCCCGGCAGCCCAGGCTCCGAGAATGGCAACAACAAAGACATCCAAGATTAGCGGAGCACGCTGGTGTCCGCCTAACCGGGGACTGGGAATCCACTGGACAGCAGTTGTTTCGGCCGTTGGCGTGCGTCGCTAAACTCGGAGGGTTCGCCCGACTAAGGAGCCTGAAGTGGCTAGTGATGAAACCGAGTTCGGTACCGAGATGCGCGGCTACAAGAAGGAAGAGGTAGATCGCGCCATCCAGGAGCTCCGGCGCGAACTGATCAAATCCAACGCCGATCGCGCGGAGGCCGCCAAGGAAGCCAGGCGCCTCGCTGCGGTCGCCGAAGACCTGCAGGCCGAACTCGATGAAACCGGCACGCCCACCTATGCCGGCCTCGGCACCCGCCTCGAGAACACGCTGCGCATCGCCGAAGAGCAGTCCACCCGGCTGATCAGCCAGGCCGACATCGATGCGGAGAAGCTGCGCAGCGAGGTCGAAGCCGAGGTCATCAAGCTCACCCAGGAGTCCGCGGCAACGGCCCAGAAACTTGTGGCCGATGCCCAGGCCAGCGCCGACGCAATCACCCGCTCCGCGAGCGAGGATGCCGCGGCGATGATTGCGAGCGCCACCTCAGAAGCCGAGGCGACCAGGTCCGATGCGTTGCGGGAGGCAGCCGCCGTTCGCGGAGCCGTGTCCGCCGAGGCTGCTGAGGCCCGCACAAGCATCAAGCGCGAGGCGGCGTCAGCGCGCGCGGCCGGCGAGCGCGAGATCGCCGAGCAGAAGGCGATCGTGGCCCGGGAGGTCGCCGAAGCGCGTGCCGCGGCCGACGTGCTCGCACGGGACACCGAGAAGGCACGGGCCGAGTTCGACGCGGAGAACGCCAAACTGCGGGGCGACCTGGAGCGTGACATCGAGCAGGGCCGCACCGACCTTGAGCGCGAAATTACCACCGGTCGCGCCGAATTCGCCAAGGAGATGAAGAAGTCACGGGCCAGGATCGCGGCTGAGGCCGACAAGGCGCGCGTCGAGTTCGAGAACGAGGCCGCGGCATCCCGAGCCCAGTTGCAGAACGACACAGAGACAGCCCGCACCGCTCTCGCCAACGAGTCGGCCGCCCGTCGCGCCGAACTCGACAACGAAATCAGCACCCGCACCCGCGAGTTGGAAATTGAGATCACCGCGCGGCGCCAGGAACTCGACAACGAGGTGAACTCGCGCCGACAGGCCGCTGACAACGAGATCACTGCCGCGCGCCAGGAACTCGACAACGAGCTCATTACCCGTCGAGCCGAACTCGAGGGCGAAATCGCCTCTCGCACGCAGGAGCTCGACAACGAGGTCGCCGCGCGCAAGGAGGAGATCGACAACTACGTTCTCGCCGAGCGCACCGCCATCGATACCGATGTCAAGGCGCTCCGTGAGGAGACCGACAACTACGTCGCTGCCCAGCGCAGCGCGCTCGAGACCGAACTGCGCAATGGTCGCGCGGCACTCGCGAGCGAGACCAAGACCACCCGCGCCCGCCTTCTCAAGGAGACAACGGCGGCCCAGAACAAGCTCGAGTCCGAAATCGCGGCGGCACACGCGGCCGCCGAGGCCGAGACCAATGCCCTTCGCACCACGACCGAGGCCGAGACCAACGCTCTTCGCACCACGACGGAGAAGGAGACCAGCGCAGAGCGCGCTGCCCTCGAAACCGAGATCAAGACGGAGCGGGCTCGACTGGAGGCCGAGACCGCCGAGGCCCGGGCGCAACTCGACAAAGACACCGCCGACGCCCACGCGGAACTCGACGCCGAGATCGCCCACGCACGGGCGGCGCTCGAGGCCGAAACCAGCGAGGGGCGTGCGGCGCTCGCCGTCGAAATCAGCCAGGCACGTGACGCACTCGCGCACGACGTCGAGAAGCAGACCAAAGACCTCGCCCGCGACATCGCCCGGCAGCGGGCCGAGCTCGCCAATGAGGCGGAGACGACCCGGGCCGAGCTCGCGCACGAGACCGACGAGTTGCGCCTGCAGATCGCCCGGGACGGCGAGCAGGCGCGCCTGGATCTTGACGCGGAGATGTCGGCACGGCGCGACGAGATGGAGAAGGACTTCCTCGCGAAGCACCAGGCCGCAGCGACGCAGACCAAGCAGTACCTCGACGAAGCTCAGCTGCAGCTCGCCGACGCGATCAAGAACGCGGATGCCAAGCGCGCCGAGGCGACGGCTCTCGAGACCTCGTCCCGGGAGTTCGCTCGCACCACCCGCGAGAGCGCGAACGAGACTGCCGCGCAGGTGCTCGCCAACGCCGAAGCCCGCGCCAAGGCGATGGTCGAGGAGGCAGAGAAGACCTCCACCCTCCTCACCCGCCAGGCGGAGGAGCGGCTCGCGCAGATTCGTTCCGAGCGCGAGGCCGTGGCGGGATACCTCGAGGGCCTGCGCGGGGTATTGTCGCAAGCAGAGAAGGTAAGCAGCCAGGACTAGCTCCTCATCGAGAGGCCCGTGTTGAAAATCCAGAATTCGTTTCGACTAGGACTGTTCGGTGGGCTCGGCGTCATCGTCGCGCTCGGCATCGGTGCCGCAGTCGGCAGCCTCGCCACGATCCTCACCTACGTCGGCGCAGCACTGTTTCTCGCGCTGGGACTCGACCCCATCGTCTCCTTTCTCGAGAAGCGAACCTGGCCGCGCTGGCTGGCCATCCTTGCCGTTCTCATCGGCGTTCTTGGAGTGCTCACCGGGCTCGTTTTCGCGATCATCCCCCTCATCAGCGGGCAGATCAGCAACCTGGTCAAGCAGATCCAGACGCTTGTGCCCTCCATCATTGACGGGTCGCTGCCGAAAGATGTACAGCATGCGCTGCCGTGGCTGGATGTCTCGGCCATCAGCCAGCAGCTGACCGACTGGGTTGCGACCCTCGATTACACGAAGATCGGCGGTGGCGTGCTGCAGGCCGGCATCACGATCGCCAACGGCGTCTTCGGGGCCATCATCGTCGTCATCCTCACCCTGTACTTCGTAGCCTCCCTCTCCAGCACCAAGCGCGGCCTGTACCAGCTCGTGCCGGCATCCAAGCGGGAGACGTTCGTCGACATCGCAGAGCAGATCAGCAAGGCCGTCGGCCGGTACGTCATGGGCCAGGGGGCGCTGGGGCTCGCCAACGGCATCCTGTCATTCCTGTTCCTGACCTTTGTCTTTCGCGTGCAGTACTCGGCCCTGCTGGCCTTCATCGCGTTGATCGGCTCGCTGATCCCGCTGGTCGGGACGCTGACCTCCTCCGTGGTCATCACGCTCAGCGTGCTGCTGTTCGAGGGCGGACGCTCCATGTTCACCGGCGACAACGCCTTCCTCAACGGTGGTGGCCCTGTCGTCGTCTGGGTTCTCGTTTACTACGCCATCTACATGCAGGTCGAGGCATACATCGTGAGCCCCCGGATCATGAAACAGGCCGTCGCGGTGCCCGGTGTCGTCGTCGTGATCGCGGCCCTCGCCGGCGGAACCCTGCTCGGGGTGCTCGGCGCTCTCGTCGCCATCCCCGTGGCCGCATCGATCCTGCTCATCGTCAAACAGGTCGTCATCCCGCGCCAAAACGCCCTCTAGCGGGCCGTCGACCGCAGCATCAGTCCCAGGTGGTGGGCAGCGGCGCCGCGGAGGGATTTACGCGGGCGACGATTTCGTTGAGAACGCGCGACGTCTGCGCCTCGCCCACCCAGAGGTGCTTTCCGCCCTCGACGGCGACGAGCTGAACCTTCGGCACCAGCGCAAAGCGCTCGCGCGCCTCGGGTGGTCGCAGGTAGTCGTCAAACTCGGGCACGATGGCGACCAGCGGCACGGATGCCGTCGACCACGCGGCGAGTTCGGCATCCGAGGTCCTTCGCAGCGGCGGCGAAAGCAGGATAGCCCCGGCGATCGGATGCTGCAGCCCATGCTTGAGGAGCACTTCCGTTCCGAATGACCACCCGATCAGCCACGGCACCGGCAGTCCGCGTGCGGCGACGAAGGCGACTGCCGCTGCGAGGTCAGCTCCCTCCGCAATGCCATGGCCGAACTCGCCCTCTGATATCCCGCGCGGTGAGCGGGCGCTGCGGAAGTTGAACCGGAGCACCGCAATATCGGCCAGCGCCGGAAGCCGCGCGGCCGCCTTGCGAATTATGTGGGAGTCCATGAACCCGCCGCCGGTGGGCAGCGGGTGCAGAAAAATGATCGTCGCGACCGGCGTACCGGAGACCGGGGTAGCGAGTTCGCCGACGAGCGTGAGGCCGTCCTCCGTCTGCAGTTCGATGTCTTCACGGTGGGCGGGCAGCTCGACGCCGCCGCGGATTTCGATGGTCACGGTGCGATTCTCCAACAGTGAGTGTGCCAGTGTCGGCGGGCGGCGAGGTCTTGCTCCTCGCCGAAAAGTCCGTCGGCGCGCCAGGCGACGACGTGTGCGGTGCCCGGCGGAATGTCGAGGCCGCAGTTGGGGCAGACATAGTGCTTCGTCGCGGATGCCGGGGCGAGCGGCTGCACGTTCCACAGGCCGCTCCGCTTGCGCTCGGTTGTCAGCCTTCCGAACAGCACGCGACTCAGGTCTGGCTCGTCGTCACCGCCGCCCGCGCGCTTTCCGCGGGGACGATTTGAACGAGGCACCCCCCAAGTTTACGGTCGAGCGTCAGGAGCCGCTGGGGTTGTCGATCTGCTCGAGCCGCGTCTCCTCCAGGTCGAGCATCGACTGCGCGCGAACGAGGATGCGCGACGGGTAATTGCCGCTGGATCGTGCCTCCAGTAATGCCTCGCGTTCGGCCGCCAGCACTTCGCGCCGCAGGGCCCGGTACTGGCGCAGGGGCGAGTGCACCAGCCCATCGACCCCGGCACCGTGTTCGGCACGTTCCCAGGCGGATTCCGCGCTGATCAGGGTGTCGGCCCGTACGCGGTCGATCACGGCGGGGTCGATCTGCTCGCCGTCCGGCAGCTCAAGGCCGGGGCTCTCCAGAACGGCTACGCCGGCCTCGCCCATTTCATCGAGCAGCGTCGCTAGCTCCCGCCGATCGGCCACGCGATCGGTGCCCCGAATTCCGGTGAGGCGCACGACGAGCGGCAGCGTGCCGCCCTGCACAAGCAGGGTGACAATCGCAACCGTGAAGGCAATGAGCACCATCTGGGCGCGGTACTCGAAGTTATCCGGCAGCGACTGGGCGGCGGCGAGCGTGACGACGCCGCGCATTCCCGACCAGCCAAGCACGACGCCACCGCGCCATCCGTGGCCCTCGGCGGCGAGCTGCTCGATGTCATTGGCCCTGCGGCTGTACACGCGCTCGGCGCGCTCGAAGCGGCGCTCGACGCCCGGCGTTTGCTGGTGCCCGGACGTACGCCGGCGGATGCGGTCGATCGTCGCCCGGAAGCGGCTCTGGGACAGTTCTGCGCGGCCCGGCTGGCTTCTTAACACCAGCAGCAGCGGGGCGACGAAGGCGAAGCGGATGACGATGAGAACGGCCGTCAGCAACAGCCCGAACAGGATCGACTGCTCGATGCTCAGGGACTTCTCCTGGACATCCCGCACGATGGCGGAAATCTGCAGTCCCATCAGTAGGAACACGCCGTTTTCGAGCACGAACTGCACGGTGCGCCAGTTGAGCCGCTCGGAGATTCGCGCCTGTGGACTGAATCGCTTGGCACTGTGGTGGCCGGAATAGAGCCCCGCGATGACGACCGACAGCACACCGCTCGCGTGGATGAACTCGGCAGGGATGAAGGCGATAAACGGAACCGCGAGCGAGATGGCGGTGTCCAGCACAGGGTCGTGCAGCTTGGAACGGACGAATACGGTGAGCACCCCGACGGCGAGGCCGATCAGGATGGCGACGACGACGGAGAAGCCGAAGTCCCACACGATTCCGCCGACGTTGATCTCACCGACGGCAAGGGCGCTGGCGGCAACCGCCGAGCGCAGCAGCACCAGGGCGGTCGCGTCGTTGACGAGCCCCTCCCCCTCGAGGATCGTGACCAGCCGGGGTGGAAGGCCCAGTTTCTTGCCGAGGGCGATGGCGGCCACGGCATCCGTTGGACTGATGACCGCGCCGATCGCTACGCCGCCCGCGAGGGTCAGCTTCGGGAACAGCGCATAGAGCAGGAAGCCGGTGATGAATGCGGTGACCAGAACGAGGACAACGCTCAAGGCCGAAATGGTGGAGAAGTTGCGCCGGACGTCGATCACCGGCACGTTGATCGCCGCGGAGTACAGGATCGGTGGCAACAGCCCGAGGAGGATGATCTCGTGCGGGATGTGCGTCGGAGCGCCGGGGAGAAAACTGGCCCCGACCCCGACGACCATGAGGAGGAGCGGCGCCGCGACTCCGAGCTTGCTCCCGAACACACCGGCCCCGACGATGAGGACAACGCCCACAACACCGAATAGTGCCAGTTCCATGGTTCAACTGTAGGCGGAGGGGCGTGCGCCCAATCGGGCAGTTAGTGCGCCGGTTCTAGTACCAGCCGGCTGCCTGGGACTGCGCCCACGCGCCACACGGCGTCTTGTACCTGCCCTGGATGTATCCGAGGCCCCAGACGATCTGCGTGCGGGCGTTCGACTGCCAGTTCGGCCCGGCGGAGGCCATCTTGTTGCCGGGCAGCGCCTGCGGGATCCCATATGCGCCGCTGGGATTGGCCGCGTAGACGTTCCAGCCCGACTCGCGGTCCCAGAGCGAAACGAGGCAGTTGTACTCGGACGCACCCCAGCCCTTGCTGGTGAGGAGCGCCTTCGCAATTGCCTTCGCGGAACCGGGATCGGGGGTTCCTGCGAACGGAGCCGCCGCGGCGGATACCGAGATGCGCTTCACCGGAACGGTGACGCCGTAGAAATCGCGCGACGCCTTGAGCCGGTAGCCGCCGGCCACGTCGACCTGCTGGATAGAGTGTCCGCCCCACTGGCTCGGTGCGACGGCGGCGTTCGCGTACGTGCCCGAGTAGGGATCGACGACGGAGACCAAAACGATGCCGAAGGTCGCCGCGATCGACAGCAGCGGCAGCCGGAACCGGCGACGAGTCTGAGGTCGGCGAGCAACCCCCGAAGCGGCGGTTTGCCGAACCTGGAGGGACGCGTCGCTCGAATGCTTACCCACAGTTTGAAAATTTTAGCCCATGGGGCTGGGAAGCTCCGGAAAATCTCAGCGGACAGCCAGCATTACGTCGACGACGGCATCCAGAAGCAGGTCGACCTGCGGCTCGTGGTACCCGCCGCGCTTGGTGCGGAAGGCCACCTTGCGCACCTCGTCCACGCTCATCGGCTTGCCATCCTGGAAGTAGAGCGTGAGGCGATCGGCGAACACGTCCACATCCTTCGGGTGATAGCCGAGGCTGAAGATGTTGACGCGCTTGAAGCGGTGGCGCAGCGGCCGGTCGATGCGGTCGAGCACGGCCTGGGCGGTCTGACGCGCGCGGCCGTACCATGCTGCATCCCCCACCTCGGCGAAAGCGCGCTCGCGCTCGCGAACGGCGAAGGCGTCTTCGAGGCGCTCGAGCGCTGCATCCACGTGCGTGGGCGAGTATCCGCCCTTCTGCATGGCAAAGGCGGTTCGACGGATGCTGTCTGCCGTGACGATTACCGGCTCACCCGGCTGTGCACCGTACGCACGACGAGCTTCCTCGAGGAAGTCCTCGACCTGATCAATGTCGTACCCCTGCTTGGAGTTGCGGGTACGAGGGAAAGTTGTGCTCACCGGACTATCTTGCCCTACCTTCCTCTACGTGAAGATCAGGTAGAGGGCATAGGCCACCGCGGCCGACGGGAGCGTCGAATCCAAACGATCGAGGAACCCGCCGTGACCCGGCAGGAAGCTCGAGATGTCCTTGATTCCGAGGTCTCGTTTGATGAGCGATTCGATGAGGTCGCCCATCGTCGCGGTGAGTGCCATGGTTGCTCCGAGCAGCACGCCGACCGGCCAGGGCTCATTGAGCATGAAGATTGCGACGAGGGTTCCCGCGAGGACCGCGAACAACACGGACCCGGTGAATCCCTCCCAGGTCTTCTTCGGGCTGATCTTCGGTGCCATCGGGTGCTTGCCGAAGAGGAGCCCGGATGCGTACGCGCCGGTGTCCGTCGAGATGACGACGATCAGGAAGCCGAGTGTCCACCAGCGGCCGTCCGGGTTGTCCGACCCCGTGAGCACGAGGGTGAAGCCGCCAAGGAACATGACGTAGACGACCACCATGACCCCGGCGAGAACATCCTTGAAAACGTCAGCGCCCGATGCCTTGCGGCTCGGCAGCGCCATCTCACCCAGGCGCCAGAGGCTCACGAAGGCGATTGCGCCAAGTGTCGCGAGCCAGAGGCCCTCCGCGTGGAAGAAGAATGCGAACGGAACGATGCCGATCGCCGAAACGAAGATCGGGATGCGTGGAACGTCGCGGCCCGCGCTGCGCAACGCCGTCGTCAGCTCGTAGCTCGTGAACACGAGCAGCGCGGCGCCGAAAATCATGAACAGCCACTTGAACAGAATCAGGCTGACCAGAAGGCCACCGCCGAGCGCGAGGCCGAGGCCGATTGCCGCCATCAGGTTGCGCCCGGCTCGCTCCTCGATGCGCGCGTTCGTTGCGCGCACCTGCGCTTCGATGTCGGCGCGGGCGTGCTCAAAGTCCGCGCGCGCCTGCTCGCGCCTGTTCCTGGAGGTCTCGGCGGGGGGATCGTCGACCATCAGACCTCGAGCAGTTCGGTTTCTTTGCGCTTCAGCGCGTCGTCGATTGCGTCGACGTGGGTCTTGGTGATCGCCTCGAGTTCTTTCTCGGCCCGGCCAAGCTCGTCCTCACCGACTTCCGCCTTGAGTGCGTCCAGGTCGTCTTTCGCCTTGCGACGGATGTTGCGCAGCGCGACCTTGGACTCCTCGCCCTTGCCGCGCACGATCTTGATGAAGTCCCTGCGGCGATCCTCAGTCATCTCCGGAAGTGTGACCCGCACGATCTCGCCGTCGTTGCCGACGTTGGCGCCGAGGTTCGGCATGGTGACGATGGCCTTCTCGATGTCCTTCAGGGCGCTCTTGTCGTAGGGCGTCACGAGGAGCGTGCGTGCTTCCGGGTTCTGCAGGGAGGCAAGCTGCGCGAGGGGCGTCGGCGTTCCGTAGTAGTCGACGAGCACCCTCTGGAACAGGGCGGGGTTGGCGCGACCGGTGCGCACGGTGCCGAAGTCGTCTTTGGCCACATCCACGGCCTTGTCCATTTTCGTCCTGGCTTCGGTCAGTACGTCGCTAATCACGGCTACTCCTTCGTGTCGGTATGAGTTTAGTTGGCGAGCGCGGGTTGTTAGCCCAGCGCCCACAGCGCAACGCCGGACGACGCCGCACAACGCGCCGTCGGCGCCCGGAACGCGCTGGGCCGGATGCGGCTCCGTCAGGTGATCCGGGGGACGATGACACCCGCTGGTGCCACCGCGCCGGATGATCAGATTGCAGGTCACGCGTGCGAGCTTCGGGGCGCCTCGTGCGGCGATCACCGCTAGGCGCTGACGAGCGTGCCGATCCGCTGGCCGCTGATTGCCGCTGTGAGGTTGCCCTCGGGGTGCATTCCGAAGACGACCATGGGCATCCGGTTGTCCATGCACAGGCTGAAGGCGGTGGAGTCGACAACCTTGAGACCCTGCACCAGCGCCTCCTGGTAGGTGATCTCCTCGATCTTCTCGGCGGCGCTGTCTTTCTTCGGGTCTGCGGAGTAGACGCCATCCACACCGTTCTTGGCGACGAGCACAACATCGGCGTCGATTTCGAGGGCGCGCTGGGCAGCGACCGTGTCGGTGGAGAAGTACGGCAGGCCGGCGCCCGCACCGAAGATGACGACGCGGCCCTTCTCAAGGTGCCGCTCCGCCCGGCGAGGAATGTAAGGCTCGGCGACCTGGGTCATGGAGATGGCCGACTGCACGCGGGTCGCCGCTCCGGCCTGTTCGAGGAAGTCCTGCAGGGCCAGCGCGTTCATGACAGTTCCGAGCATGCCCATGTAGTCGGCGCGGCCACGGTCCATGCCGCGCTGCTGCAACTCTGCGCCGCGGAAGAAGTTTCCGCCACCGACCACGATCGCGATTTCGACCTCTTGGGAGGCCTTCGCGATCTCCTTGGCGATTGAGCTCACCACGTCGGGGTTGACGCCGAGGGATCCGCCACCGAAGGACTCACCCGACAGTTTCAACAGCACTCGTCGTTTGCGGTTTTCCGTCATGGTTGCCTCTCGTTGCGCCCGTTCTAGGGTACCCGCTCGTGGTGGCGGGAGTTACGAGCCGTGGTGGCGGGAGTTGCGTGCAGAGGTGGCGGGAGTTGTGTGCTGGGACGGCGGGAGCAAGTGTGTGACGGCGGGGGAACCGGCGGTTGCGGACGGGGATAATGCGAGCTGGCGGGAGCCTAGGCTCCCGCCAACTCGCATTATCCCCCGCCACCACGAGAGGCACCCCCGCGGCAGGCTCCCACCACCGGGAAACTCACCAGGGCAGGCACTCACCAGGGCAGGCACTCCCCCGGGAGACGCTCCCGCCGCAGACTCCCGCCACGCAGAGTCAGACCCAGCCACCGCCACCCCACCCACAAAAAAGGCCCGGGCGTTCCCGCCCGGGCCCTTCCTGAAGGATGCTGTTATGCGCCGACCTTGAACCGCGCGAAGCTCGTCACGGTGATCCCGGCATCAGCCGCAACCTTCGCGATGGTGAGCTTGTTGTCGCGGGCGTAGTCCTGCTCGAGCAGGGCTACCTGCTTGTAGAACGCGCCGAGGCGGCCCTCGATGATCTTCGGGAGCGCGGCCTCGGGCTTGCCCTCGTTGCGGCTGATCTCCTCGACGATGCGACGCTCGTTCTCGACCGTTGCGGCCGGAACGTCCTCACGCGTGAGGAACTCCGGCGCAGCGAACGAGATGTGCTGCGCGATACCGCGAGCGGTTTCCGCATCAGACCCGGTGTACGCAACCACGACGCCGACCTGCGGTGGCAGGTCCTGGCTGGTGCGGTGCAGGTACACGGAGAAGTTCTCGCCGGACAGCAGTTCGAGACGACGCAGTTCGATCTTCTCGCCGAGGATCGCTGCCTCGTCGCCGATCAGTTCGCCAACGGTCTGGCTACCCACGGGGGCGGCCAGCGCCGCGTCGATTGTCGACGCGCCGGATGCCGCAACGGCATCCAGAACCTTGTTACCGAGCGCGATGAACTTGTCGCTCTTCGCGACGAAGTCGGTCTCGCAGGCGAGCTCGATCAGGGTCACGGTCGAGCCGTTCTCCTTCGCGGCGATCAGGCCTTCGCTCGTGGAGCGGTCCGAACGCTTCGCGTTGTTCTTCGCGCCGCGCAGCCGCAGCAGCTCGGTGGCCTTCTCGAGGTCACCGCCCGCCTCGACGAGGGCGTTCTTGGTCTCGACCATGCCGGTGCCGAGCTGCTCGCGCAGGGCCTTGAGGTCGTCCAGCTTGAAATCTGCCATGGCAGGGGGTTCCTTACTAGTTCGTAGCTAACGGTTCGTGTGCCGAGTGACCGGCGGGGCCTACTCTGCGGGCGCAGCCTCGGCAGGCGCGGCCTCAGCAGAGGCCTCAGCCGCAGCTGGTGCTTCCTCGGCCTTTTCGGCAGCGGGCTTCGGCGCGGGCTTTCCCTCGGCGGGCTCGGCACGGCGCTTTGCGGCGGCCGGCTTCTTCTCCTCCGGGGTTGCCTCGGCCTCGAGCTTCGCCTCGGCGTCCTCGTCAGACTCGACGTGGTGCTCGACGACGAGCGTGTCATCGGCGGCGGCGGCGTGCTCGGCGACGACGGCATCCGCGTCGTTCTCCTCGGTCGGCTCCTCCGCGGCGACGACCTCTGCAACGGCAGCGGTGTCGGCGTCGGTCGACTCGACGAGTCCGTCAACGGCCTCGACCTTCTCGGCCGCGCTGGCGGGCGTCTCGGATGATGCGAGCAACTCGGCCTCCCATGCTGCCAGCGGCTCAACCTCGCCACCCTCTTCGGGCTTCTGGTGACGCTGGATGAGTCCCTCGGCCGCGGCATCCGCAATGATGCGGGTGAGCAGTCCGACGGAGCGGATGGCGTCATCGTTACCCGGGATCGGGTACTGCACCTCGTCGGGGTCGCAGTTGGTGTCCAGGATCGCGATGACCGGGATGCCCAGCTTGTGCGCCTCGTCGATGGCGAGGTGCTCCTTCTTGGTGTCGACCACCCAGATGGCGCTGGGCGTCTTCGTCAGGTTGCGAATTCCGCCGAGGCTCTTCTGCAGCTTGATGAGCTCGCGCTTCTGGATGAGGAGTTCCTTCTTCGTGAAACCACGCGTGGTGTCGTCGAAGTCGACCTCCTCGAGCTCCTTCATGCGAGCGAGGCGCTTGGAGACGGTCTGGAAGTTGGTGAGCAGTCCGCCGAGCCAGCGCTGGTTGACGAACGGCTGGCCGACGCGGGTCGCCTGCTCGGCGATGGAACCCTGCGCCTGCTTCTTGGTTCCGACGAAAAGGATGGTGCCGCCGTGCGCGACGGTCTCCTTGACGTAATCAAAAGTCTTGTCGATATGCGCAAGCGACTGCTGCAGGTCGATGATGTGGCTGCCCGAACGCTCGGTCAGGATGAATCGCTTCATCTTCGGGTTCCAACGGCGGGTCTGGTGTCCGAAGTGGACGCCGCTGTCGAGCAGCTGGCGAATGGTGACGACGGCCATGGCCGTACTCCTTAACTGGCGCGCGCAAACCAAACGGCCGCGTCGAACGCCTTCTCAGTTTTTATCGCAACCGGTTGGTGCGATACCTGGTGCCCGGCACGCATCCGCCCGGTGGCTTTCGCCTCGGGACTGAATGGATGCGATGCCGCGTTCCAGAAACTTGGTTTCTGAACCGCTTCGGGCACGCGTAGTCACCGCGAGTACACGCGGTGCTCCGAAAAGAATAGCACTGCTCCCCCACCCGGCGTCTCCCGTCGGCGGATTCCCCCGTTCGTGCTGAGTTGGCACCTCGGCCAGCACCGGCCGTCAGGCTGGTCGGATGCTGCCCGCCCTCGTCTCGGTCCTTCTCATCGTGCCGCTGCTCACGCCTTCCCCGAGCGGCGCGTACCCGCGGTGGGCGTGGCCGACGGATGGCCCGCAGACGGTGCTGCGCCCGTTCGTCGCCCCGGCGACGCCGTACTCTGCCGGGCACCGCGGGGTCGACCTGCGGTCCGGAGGTCGCCTGCTTTCACCAGCGGATGGCGTGGTCCATTTTTCCGGAACGGTGGTGGACCGCGGGGTGCTGTCGATCATGCAGTCGGGGGGTTACCTCACCAGTTTCGAGCCGGTCGCGAGTTCGCTGCACGTCGGCGACGCGGTGCGGCGGGGAGAGGCCATCGGCACCGTCGAGCCCGGCCACTGCGACGAAGTCTGCCTGCATTTCGGCGTTCGGATCGACGGTGAGTACGCGAACCCACTGCTTTTTCTCGGCGGGGTCCCCTGGCCGGTGTTGCTGCCGACACGCTCTTTCGGCTCCGTCGGGTTAGGCGCGAGGGTGGGCGGTGCGGTAGCTCTCCTTCAGCCGCTCGGCCGAAACGTGGGTATACAGCTGGGTGGTGCCGAGGCTCGCGTGGCCGAGCATCTCCTGCACCGAGCGCAGGTCGGCTCCCCCATCGAGCAGGTGGGTGGCCGCCGTGTGGCGCAGCGTGTGCGGACCGGATGGTCCGGATCCAGGCAGTTCGGCCAGGAGGCCGGCGATCAACTGGTAAACGGTGCGAGTCCCAACGCGCGCGCCCCGGGCGCCGACGAACAGGGCGCCCGTGTCATCGACCGTGAGCGTGGGCCGCCGAAGCAGCCAGTTCTCGATGGCCCGTCGGGCAGGGATGCCGAACGGAACCACGCGCTCCTTCGAGCCCTTGCCGACCACCCGTACGGTCATCCTGCTGACGTCGAGGGAGGAGGTGTCGAGGGAGGTCACCTCGCTTACCCGGAGCGCTGACGCATAGAGCAGTTCAACGATCGCGAGATCTCGCGTGGCAATCGCGTCGCCGGTATCGGCTCGAGCTATGAGGCTCGCGAGGATTTCGTCGATCTGGCCGCGCGTCAGCACCCGGGGCAGGTGCTTGTCGGCTTTCGGCGCGCGCAGTCGTGCGCCGGCATCCGTGCCGACCACGCCAGTGCGGGCGAGCCAGAGAGAGAGGCTGCGCGCCGCGGCGGAACGACGGGCGAGAGTCGACTTGGCGAGACCGGCGTTTGAGCCGTGCCACAGCCAGTCGCGCAGGATCTCCAGCTCGAGTTCGTCGGCCGTGGACACCCCAGACTCGCCTGCGAATGCGACGAGGTCACGCAGGTCGGATGCGTACGCGCGAACGGTGTGCGGGCTGAAGCCACGCTCCGCGGTCAGATAGACCGCGAACTCGTCGACGACACGTTCGAGTTGCACGGTTCTATGGTCGCCCACGTCGTCGGAGTCAGCGGGATGCTGCGTGCCGTGTTAGACGTTTTGCTCGTTGCCACGCCCCGGTCTTGTACTGGACCGAATGCGGCCAGGCGGCCGCCAAGGCGTCCAGGGCGCGCGTCCATGACGGGCCTCGGCCGGTTGCCGCGGCGCAGCGCTCGGGTGAGTGCCGTTTCACCGTTGGCCGTGCAGCGCCGCCGCCCGCCGCTCGCTGTCGACCGGCACGAGAGGCACAGCAACGAGCGCTGTCAGGCCGGATGCCACGAATGTCAGCGGATACCCGACCAGGGCGATCAAAGCACCGGCGGCCGGCCCGACCACGAATGCGGCAAGATACTGCCCGGTGTTCTGCACGCCGAGGGCGCGACCCGACCACCGTGGCCCGGCGTACTCGGCGACAGCAGTGAAGGCGAGCCCGTTGTCGGCGACCGAGATCGTCGTCGCAAGAACAAACAGCGCGATCGCGGCAACGGAGTGAGCAGCATCGAGCGCGGCGAGTAGTCCCATCGCGCCGACGGCGGCGAACGCAACCCACCGCAGCGGTCGCATCCGGCTTCGCACGCCGTCGCTCAGAACGCCGGATCCGATGCGCCCGATCGCCCCCAGGAACTGGGAACCTCCGACGATCGCGCCCGCGGCGCCCGCCGCAAGGCTCTGGTCGGTGATGAGCCAGACCAGCCCGAACGTGGCCAGCGTGTACTGCGGAATCACGAGCAACAGGGAAACGGCATGGATGCGTGCGAGCACTCCGCTGCGCCGATACGGGTTGCCGACGGCATCCGCGTGGTACCCGGTCGACGGATGCCGCGCCGGGTCGCGCAGGAACAGCACGTCGAGCAGGCACATCGCCAGGCACAGCACCGCGGCGAAGCCGGCGGCCGCCGAGACCCCTGATCCCGACGCGATTCCCGGCACGGTCACCGCCGCGATCGCAACTCCGAGCGGTTGTGACATCTGCCGGATGCCCATGGCAAGGCCACGGCGTTCGGTCGGAAACCACCCGACCACCAGCCGCCCGCTGGCCGCGTTGCAGCTGGCTGCCGCCATTCCGCCGACGAAGAAGAGGATGCCGAGCACGACAACGCCAGCCGAAAATAGCGCGCCCAGCCCAATTGCGATCCCGGCCAGGCCGATCCCGCCCGCAATCACCCACCGCTCACCGATTCGGTCGGCGAGCGCTCCCCACGCCACCAGCGTCACCACCATGCCGAGGCTGGGAGCGGCGGCGAACAGCCCGGCGCTGGCGAGCGGAACCCCCTGCCGCGTGTGGAGCAGGGGGATCAGGAAGGCGGGAGTGCTGAGCAGGACGGTGCCCGCGGCCTGTGTCAGCACGCCGAGGGCGAGAGCGACCCACGCGCGAGGCGGAATCCGCCCTTCTACTGGTGTCGGCATCCTGCCCTCCCATATTCCACTCGTTGCAGCCCCCGATTGGGATACCATACTGGTATACCAGATGATGGGAGCCCGGGATGACCGAGCCAACACTGCACGAACGCCTCCGCCAGGCGATCCTTTCCCTCGATCTCGCACCGGGGCAGCGCCTGAGCGAACGGGGCCTCGAACCCGAGTTCGGCGCGTCTCGTACGCCGATTCGGGCGGCGCTCATGCGGCTCGAATCGGAGGGTCTCGTTCGACGAGACGCAAAGGGATGGATCGTCACCCCGCTCGACCTGGATGAGATTGCCACCATCAGCGAGTTCCGGGAGGTGCTCGAGGTCGCCGGCGTGCGGCTCTCCTGCGAGCGCGCCAGCAGCGCGGACCTCGAGGCGGCGGCGGAACTCGCGCGTGCACCGCGGCCACGCGAGACCCCGGAGGAGAGCATCGGCATGGGAACGAGCTTCCATCTCGAACTCGCCAAGCTGTCGGGCAACCTGTTTCTGGTGACCGCGCTCGACGGCGTGCTGACCCGCCTCTATCGCACGCGGTGGCTCGAGGTCACGACGCCCGAGTCGCGCGCCCGCACCCATGTCGAGCACGAGAAGCTGGCGCGGGCCCTGATTGCCCGGGATGCCGATGCCGCCGAACTCGCGATCCTCGAGCACCTCCGCGGCGGCCGCGCGCGGCTTCTTGAGTCGCTGGCGGGTGAGCGCCAGCGCCTGCGGGCGAGCGGTGTCAGCATCGAGGGCGGGATGTGATTCGAGCCCGGCGGGTTACTCGGCGGGGATCTCGCCCAGGTTGAATGGGGAGTTCTTTTTCGAGAACACTTCCAGTCGCTGGTCGAACGACATCGCTTCGATCTGGGCGCGCGCCTCGGCGCCGAAGCCGGTAACCTCCGGCGCATCCGTGAGCGGCACGATCGAGTGCACGACCTGCTCGTCATACACGTGCACCATGGTGAGCCCCTGTCCCCCGTCCACCCCGGAGAGCAGGCGGTCCTTCGCCGTGAGGTTCATCGTGTAGCAGGTGGCTGCTGCGACCGACACCGGGATGCCGGCGAACGTGCTGTGCGTCGAGTAGTGCAGGTGTCCGCCCAGGATGCCCCGCACATCCGTTCCCCGCACGACCTTGGCAAGCGCATCCTGGCCGTGGAGTTCGAGCATCTCCATCGCCCAGAGCAGCGGCGTGGGGATGGGCGGGTGGTGCACGGCGATGAAGGTGCCGTCGGGCGCGGGGGTGGCCAGCACGTTGGCCAGCCAGTCCAGCTGCTCCTCGCGCAGGGCACCGTGGTGGTATCCGGGCACCGTCGTGTCGAGCGAGATGATGCGAAGCCCACCCAGGTCGTACACGCGGTCTTGCGGCGCCTCGCTGCCGTCGATGTCGAACAGTTCGTGTGAGTACTGCAGCCGCTCGTCGTGGTTGCCTATGACCCAGATGACTTCCGCGCCCAGGTTCGCGGCGACCGGCTCGACGATAGAGCGCAGGCGGCGGTAGGCATCCGGTTCGCCCAGGTCGGCAAGATCGCCGGTGAATACGAGTGCCTCGGGGCGGATCCCGGAGTTCTCGAGCTGCGAGAGCACCCGCCGGAGGTTTGTCTCCGTCTGGACGGCGCCGAACAGCGGCGCGCCTCCCGCGAGAAAGTGGGTATCGCTGATGTGGGCGAAGACGTGCTTCGCGGGGGCGTACTGGCCGAGTTGGGTCACGCATTCAGACTAGGACTCGAGCGATCCGGGAGGGCAACGGCAGGGCTGCGTTCCGCTATCGGTCCCGACCGTCCGCCTCATCCAGCCGGACGGAGCTGTTCCTCGGTCACCGGGAATGCCACCGTGTAGTAGATCTGGGTCGCGTTCATATCGCCCCAGTCGTCCTTCTTCACTTTGATGGAGACGGATGACACCTCGGCGACCCGCACACGGAGCCAGGAACCGTCATCCAGCCGCAACTCATGCGGGTCGGCAAGGTAGCCCAGTCCAAGTGCGTCGAGAGTCTCCTCTGCGAGCATCCAGTCCACCACGTCTGTCCGCCGACGCCCCAACAGGTCGATTGCGACGAATCCCTCGCTGACGGGCTTAATCCACCCCACTCGCTCCCGGTCGTCTGGGCGTCGGTGTTCGATCCAGTCAGCCTCCATGTCTCAACGGTAACGATCCGCCTGCCGAGGCTGTCGGCGAACGGCCGTCAATCTTTCTTCAGATCCTCGGCAAGCATCACGAGGATGCCGCTCGGGCCGCGCAGGTACGTGAGCTTGTAGACGTCCCCGTATGTCGCCACGCCGCGAAGTGGATAGCAGCCGTGCCGCGCAGCTGTCTCGAGCGCTGCGTCGATGTCGTCGACGGAGAACGCGACTCGGTGCATGCCGATCTCGTTGGGAAGGGTGGGCTGCGTCTCGATCGCCTCGGGGTGAAGGTACTCGAAGAGCTCGAGCTGACCCTGACCATCCGGCGTTTTGAGCACCGCGATCTTGGCGTGGTTGCCGTCGAGGCCGACGGCGGTGTCGGCCCAGTCGCCGCTGATCGTGTCGCGGCCGACGACTTCGAGGCCCAGGTCGGTGAAGAACGCAATCGTCGCGTCGATGTCGCGTACGGCGATCCCCACGTTTTCCAATCGAATTGGCATACTTCGCATGCTACAGAGAAGGTGCGCTGGTCCGGCAGGGCAGTTCCTGGCGCTGCCCGTTGGACGGCATCGGTAGTGAGGAGCAGCGCTATCCGTCCCCTCCCGTCCGCCTCATCCAGCCTCGCTCGCGTTCGACCGTGACACCTTCGAGTTCGAGTGTCGCGAGCACCGACTGCGCGGTCGCGACCGAGAGCCCCGAACGCGCCGCGATGTCGGTGGACGTTCGCGGGGACCTCACGCTGAGGGCATCGAGGATGCGCGTTTCATCGGACGTCCGCGGGCGCTCGGCGCGATTCGGCGAGACTTCGGTGCGTGGCCCGCTTGCGCGGCCGGCACTCGGCATAGGGGCGTCGGTTCCGACTCCGGCCGAGAAGGGTGCGACCAGCTCGGCCATCTCCTCGGCGTTCGTCACGAGGGTCGCGGCGAAGCTGCGGATGAGGCGGTGGCACCCGGCCGAAGCCGCCGAGGTCACCGGGCCCGGCACCGCGCCGACCGGCCTGCCCATCTGGCCGGCATGACCGGCGGTATTGAGCGACCCCGATCGCCAACCCGCCTCCAGCACGACCGTCGCCTGGCTCGCCGCGGCGATCAGCCTGTTGCGCTGCAGGAATCGCCATTTCGTTGGCGGCTGGCCGCATGGCAGCTCGGAAATCACTGCCCCCACTTCAACGATGCGGGCCAGCAGTGCATCGTGGCCGCTGGGATAGAACCGGTCGACTCCCCCGGCCAGGAAGGCGACCGTCATGCCGTTGCTGGCCAGCGCTGCCCGATGTGCCATCCCGTCGATTCCGTACGCGGCTCCGGACACGATGGCGAACCCACGGTCGACGAGTCCGGCCGAGGCTTCCATCGCCACGTGCTCGCCATACCCGGTCGCGGCACGAGCGCCCACGAGGGCGATGGATGCGGGCAGCGCCGCGAGCGCGGCACCGGTTCCGCGGCACCAGAGCGCGATCGGGGCGTGGGGACCGAGGTCGTTCACTCCCTGCGGCCAGCCTTCGGCATCCGGGGTCAGCAGCCCGGCCCCGTGGCGCGCGGCCTGCCGCATCGCGAGAAGCGCGGTCGCCGCGACGAGGCGAGGCATCCATCGGTCGAGTGCCAGTTGGAGCTCACCCGCGGGGATCTCCTCCGCGCCCAGCTGCCTCAGCTGCTCGAGCACTTCGGAGACGGGGGTGCGGTCGACCACAACGTCGAGCGCGCGTGCCGCGCCGAGAGCCTGCACCAGAAAAACGGCCAGGCGATCACCTGGCTCCGCCAGTCCGGTCCAGGTGGCGCGGGCGAACGCTTCACGGATCCCGTCGCGGTCGAGGTTGTCCCCGGCGACGGCTCGCGTCAGGGTGGCGACTTCCGCCTCTTTCAGCCCGAACATGGTCATGATGCCATCGCCTTTCGAAAGTACAGAGCGCGCCCGATGTGTTCGGGAGTCGGGGTGGATGCGCCATCCAGGTCGGCGAGCGTCCAGCCGACCCGCAGAACGCGGTCGTAGCCGCGCATGGTGATCCCGCCGCGCTCGAGGGCGCGGTCGATGGATGCCGTCGTCTCCGAGCCAAGGCGCGCCTGCGGGCCGCGCAGCCACGCCCCGGGCACCTGCGAATTCTGGGTCCACGGAGTGAGGGCCAGGCGCTCACGCGCGGCCGCCCGGGCATCCTCGACTTTCGCCCGCGCCTCGAGAGTCGTCATGCGGTGGCTGCCCGCCGCGAGTCGCAGCTGGGTCGCGGTGATGCGCGGCACACGCAACTGGATGTCGATCCGATCCAGAAGCGGTCCCGAGATTCGCGCGAGGTAGCGCCGCCGGGCAAATGGCGCGCAGGTGCAGTCGGAGTCCCTGGCGCCATACTGTCCGCACGGGCAGGGATTCGCTGCCATCACCAGCTGGAACCGCCCGGGAAAGTGCGCGACCGCATTGGCGCGATGGATGCTGATGACTCCCGATTCGAGGGGCTGACGCAGCGCGTCGAGTACCGCGGAACTAAACTCCGGCGCCTCGTCAAGAAAGAGCACACCGTGCGATGCCCGGGCGGCCGCGCCGGGACGGATCACCGAGCTGCCTCCGCCCACGAGCGCGGCCGCGGTCGCGGTGTGGTGCGGGCTTTCGAGTGGCGGACGCGTGGCCAGGCTCCGCCCCACCGGAAGCCCCGAGAGCGACCGGATTGAACTCACCTCGAGCGCCGCCTCCGGTTCCAGGTCGGGCAGGAGGCCGGGCAGCCGCGACGCCAGCATGGTCTTGCCCGCTCCCGGCGGACCCAGCAGGAAGACGTGGTGACCACCCGCCGCCGCGACGAGCATGGCGTCGATCGCATCCTCGTTGCCGATGACGTCCGCGAGGTCGAGCGCCTCGTCGGGCGGAACGGACGGCGCCGGCACGAGGATGGGCTCGACGACCTCGGGCTCGTATTTTCCCCCGTGCCAGATGGCGGCATCCCGCAGTGAGGCGACGGCGATCACCCGGATGCCGGGCACCAGCTCCGCTTCCTCCGCGTTGCCCGCGGGCACCATGACGATCGTGAAGCCCGCCCTCGCTGCCGCAAGCACTGACGGGAGAACCCCCGGTGTCGGGCGCAATCTTCCGTCGAGCGCGAGCTCACCAAGATGCACAACGCGCTCGACCGACGCCGGCTCGACCTCGCCCGCGGCTCCGAGTGCGGCCATCGCTATCCCCAGGTCGAAGCTCGAGCCGTGTTTGGGAAGCGAGGCCGGAGACAGGTTGATAGTGAAGCGACGGTTCGGCAGTTCCACCCCCGCGTTCGTCGCGGCGGCTCGAACGCGGTCCTTTGCCTCATTCAGGGACGCATCCGGGAGCCCGATGAGAAGCCACCCGGGGAGATTGGCCGAGAGATCCGCTTCGATCTCGACCATTGCGCCACGGAGGCCGAGCAGGGACACGGCATGGGTTCGAGCGAGCGGCATCAGAACACCCCCGCCAGGTGCTCGATCTCGATGAGACCGTGGGTGGGCGCGATGATCCCGATCGCGTCGATGCGGATGCGCCCCCGCACCTCCGGATGCGCCTCGCACCATGCCGCCGCCAGCCTGCGGAGGCGTGCCAGCTTCTGCACGGTGATTGCCGCGAGCGGATGCCCGAACGCGACGCTCGTGCGCGTCTTCACTTCAACGAAGACGGTCTCGTCGCCCGCGCGGGCGACCAGGTCGATCTCCCCGAGCCTGCAGCGCCAGTTGCGATCGATGACGGTGAGACCGCTGTCGACCAGATGGCGAGCGGCTATCGCCTCGCCGCGCCTGCCCAGGTCATCCTTCGCTGCCACAGGACGAGGATGCCCGGCCCGGCGGGTCGAAAAGACCGCACTGTCGGGCTCGGTGGAGAGGCGCCCAAACCGTCCGGGGCCTGAGGAGAAGAACTACTCGTCGAGCGCGAGTTCCTTGGGAAGCTCGAGTTCCTTCGACGACAGTTCTTCCACGTTGACGTCCTTGAACGTGAGCACGCGCACCGACTTCACGAAACGGTCGGAACGGTAGACATCCCACACCCAGACATCGGTCATGTTCAGTTCGAAGTAGAAATCGTGCTCCGTGTCGCGACGCTCGAGGGCGACCTCATTGGCCAGGTAAAACCGGCGCTCGGTCTCCACGACGTAGCGGAACTGGCCCACGACGTCGCGGTACTCGCGGTACAGCGCGAGCTCGACCTCGCGGTCGTAGTCTTCGAATTCGTCTTCTTCCATGCTCCCAGCAGTCTAGGCCGATTCGCGAAGCTCGGCCGGGTCCACGGCCTTGTGGAGCCAGGTCAAACGGTGCAGCTCCGACGGGCCCAGCGCGTCGAGCGCCGCGTAGTGGTCCGACGAGCCGTAGCCCTTGTTTCCGGTCCAGCCGTAGCCGGGGATCCGCGCATCCGCATCGATCATGAGACGGTCGCGGTGCACCTTGGCCACAACGGATGCCGCCGACACCGACGCGCAGTCCCGGTCGGCCTTGACGCGGGTTCGAACGTCGAGCGGCGACGCGAGCGCGGGGGTCAGCCAGTTGTGCGATCCGTCGAGGAGCACGACGCAGTCATCCAGGAAGCCGGCCAGCGATTCGAGTGCCCGGCTGGCCGCGAGGCCCAGCGAACGGATGATGCCGATCTCATCCACCTCGTCGGCGGTTGCCAGGCCGACCGCGGAGTGCAGCGCCCACTGGCGGGCCAGCGGAGCGAGTTCTTCCCGCCGCTTCTCGCTGAGCAGCTTCGAGTCGCGCAGCCCGACCGGATGCGCCCCCACAGACAGGTCGATCACGCAGAATCCCACGGCGACCGGGCCCGCGATCGCGCCACGCCCCACCTCGTCGCAGCCGATCACGTACCGCACACCCTCGGCGTGCAGCGCCAGCTCGGTTGCGAGCGTCGGATCAGCGACTGGAACCATCACTTGGTTTTCGGGTCCGTTCCCTGGAACACGATCGGGTAGTCATCCAGAACCGTCCAGCGATTGATCGGCCAGCTGATCACGACCGCCCTGCCGACCACATCGCTGTAGGGAACGTAGACGTGAGCCGAGTGCTGGGAAAAATGGAAGGCGGAGTCCGCGGACGAGTACCGGTTATCCCCCATGACCCACAGCGAATCCTTGGGCACCGTGATGTCGAAATCCGATGCCGTCGCCTTCGTCGTACCCGGCGGCAGCTTCGTGTACGGCTCGTCGAGCGGGACCCCGTTGACCGTGATCTGCCCGAAATCGTTGCAGCAGACAACGTGGTCGCCGGGAAGGCCGATCACGCGCTTGATGAGGTGGTCGTTGCTGTCGGGCGCGCTCAGTCCGACGAAGCCGAGCACGGCATCCACCGCCCCGGTCACCCCACCGGGCTGCGGGGTGGCGGGCTGTTCGGAAAGCCACCCGCCGGGGTCTTTGAACACGACAATATCGCCGCGGTGGACGGGCATGAACTTCGGCTCCAGCTGGTTCACGATGATCCGGTCGTTGACCAGGAGCGTGTCTTCCATCGATTCCGAGGGGATGTAGAACGACCGGAAGAGGAAGGTCTTGATGAGGAACGAAATGAGCAGCGCGGCCAGCAGAATCAGCAGGACATCCCGCAGGAACAGCTTCAGGCCGCGCGAACGCGACGGCTTCTGAACAGTAGAAACGCCATCCGTGTCCACACTGCCGGATGGCGACTGGTCAATCTCGCTTGTCATTAAACCCCTGAGCTCCCTGCCAAGTGTAAAGGCAGGGAGCTCAGGTACGTTTCTAATCAGTCCGGCGCGAAAACCGTGTACTACGCGTCGCGCTTTTCCTTGATCTTGGCCTTCTTGCCGCGCAGGTTGCGGAGGTAGTACAGCTTGGCGCGACGCACATCACCGCGCGTGACGATCTCGATGTGGTCGATGACCGGGGAGTGCACGGGGAACGTACGCTCGACACCGACCTGGAAGCTGACCTTGCGCACCGTGAAGGTCTCGCGCACGCTGTCGCCCTGGCGACCGATCACGACGCCCTGGAACACCTGGATACGCGAGCGCGTGCCTTCGATGATGTTTACGTGCACCTTGACGGTGTCACCGGCGCGGAAGTCCGGGACGTCGGTGCGCAGTGATGCTGCATCGACATTCGCGAGGAGATGAGACATGGCGTTTCGCTTCCTGTAACCGCCACAGGTCGATCACGGTTTAGATAAGAATGAAGGTGAATTGTGCCTTCGTGTTGATGGGCTCCCCTGTGGCAGAGCCGAAACATGGCACGAGGGGCAATTCTGCCACAAAGTGCGCGGTTAGGCGAACACGGCCTCGCGCAGCACACTCGCGGCAGGCGGGGGTACCTTCGAGGGTAGACCCTCTTTGGAAAGGCACACCAGTGATCGACCAGCCGGATCTCTCCTCCGTCCTGGCATCCGTTCGCACGGAGCCCGTGCAGCAGCGCAGCGCCCAGCGGATCGCGCTCCTGTTGGAAGCCGCTGCCGAACTGATCGACGAAAACGGCATCGACGGCCTCACGACCAGCGACGTCGCGACGCGGTCGGGCTCATCCATCGGGGTCGTCTACCGGTACTTCCCGAACATCCAGTCCCTGCTTCGGGCGCTCGCCGCGAGCTTCATGTCGGACTATGCCGACCGCATCTTCTCCTCCCTCAAGGGGGACGCCGGTGAGTGGCGCAACTCCTTTGACGTGGCCGTCGATGCCTTCGTGGACCTGGCGCGCACCCGTCCGGGGTTTCGCGCGCTGCGCTTCGGCGACGTCATCGCCGACCGCTTTCTTTCGCCCGACCTGAGCAACAACGCGGTGCTCGCGCGCTCGCTGGCCGGGCTGCTCGGCGAGAAGTATGAGTTCGAGCCCTCCGAGCAGTTCATCTTCGAGCTCGAAGTGGTCGTCGAAATCACGGATGCGCTGCTCAAGCGCGCATTCCACGCCGACCGCCAGGGCGACGAGCGTTTCATCAACGCCGCGAGGAGCATCGGCAGGGACTACCTGCGCGACCACACCGACCTGCCGAGTGAGTCGTGATCGAACTCCACACACCGGCCGAGATCGACGAGATGCGGGCCGCAGGAAAATTCGTCGCGCGTGTACTCCAGGAGACTGCGGCAGCATCCGCGGTGGGGGTCAACCTGCTGACGATCGACAAGATCGCCCGGGACCTCACCAAATCGGCGGGCGCTCTCAGCACCTACGTCGACTACCACCCGTCCTTCGGAGGGTCGCCCTTCGGGCACTACATCTGCACGTCGGTGAACGACGCGGCGCTGCACGGGCTGCCGCACGATTACGTGCTGCGCGACGGCGACATGCTCAGCCTCGACTTCGCGGCATCCGTCGATGGCTGGGTGGCCGACTCGGCCCTCACGCTCATTGTCGGAACCCCGCGTGAGGAAGACCTGCGGCTGATCGACACCGCGGAGCGTGCGCTCGAGGCCGGGATCGAAGCCGCGCACTCCGGCAGCAGGATGGGCGACGTTTCCGCGGCCATCGGATCCGTCGCGCGCGCGGACGGCCTCACGGTCAATCTCGAATTCGGCGGGCACGGCGTCGGGCGTACGATGCACGGCGATCCGCACGTGCCGAACGACGGCCGCGCGCACCGTGGGTGGCCGCTGAGATCGGGCCTCGTGTTCGCGATTGAGCCCTGGTTCATGCTCGGCACCGACCGCATCTACACCGATATCGACGGCTGGACACTCCGCAGCCAGGACGGCTCTCGCGCTGCCCACGTCGAGCACACCATCGCGATCACGCCGGACGGCCCGCTGGTGCTCACCGCGCGCTCATAGCCGGCGCGGCTCAGTCGGGCAGCAGGTCCGGTCGCACGCGACGCGTTCGCTCCAGTTGCTGCTCGCGGCGCCAGGCAGCGATGGCGCCATGATTGCCGCTCAACAGCACCGGCGGCACATCCAGGCCGCGCCACTGGCCCGGCTTGGTGTAGCTCGGATACTCGAGCAGGCCATCCTCGTGGCTCTCCTCGGTGAGACTCTCCGGGTTGCCAACGACGCCGGGGACGAGACGCCCGATGGCCTCGATCATCGCCATCGCGGCGACCTCGCCGCCGTTGAGCACGTAGTCGCCGAGGCTGATCTCCCGAACCGACGCGCGTGAAGCGGTGTGCTCGATGACGCGCTGGTCGATGCCCTCGTAGCGGCCGCATCCGAAGACCAGGTGCGGCTGGAGTGCCAGCTCGCGCGCGGTGGACTGGGTGAATCGCTCGCCCGCTGGGGAGGGAAAGATGACCGTCGTTTCGGGCGTCAGGATGCCGTCCAGCGCCTCGCCCCACGGCTCCGGCTTCATGACCATCCCGGCCCCGCCACCGTAGGGAGTGTCATCCACGGTCCGGTGCCGGTCGTGGGCGAAGTCGCGCAGGTCGTGCACGCCGAGATCGATGAGCCCGCGTTCGCGCGCCTTCCCGAGCAGCGACACGTCGAGCACGGAGAAGAACTCCGGAAAGATCGTGACGATGTCGATGCGCACTCGGCCATCATCCCATCCACCCCCATTGCGGAGGACGGCGCGCCGCAGCGGGCCGCGATCTGCGCCGGGATGCGGCGCGTCGTCCTCCGGAATGGGGATGCGCGCCTGCCCTCCACCGGCACGGTGAGGAGCGCACTTTCCCCAAACCCGCGGATGCAGCCACCGGGGCAGGGGCGGCCGCTCAGGATTTCGCCGTGAGATCGCTTGAATCCGCACTCCGCCAGGCCGGCGGCGTCGCATCCGTTACATCACTCCTACGCCTTGGTGTGTCGCGCGACGTAATTCGCGGCGCAGTCGAGCGGCGCAGCATTCACCGCATTCGCACGGGGTGGGTCTGCCTGCTTGACGCCGACCCGCTGGTGGTACGCGCGGTCGAACTCGGCGGTCGTGTCGGATGCGAAAGCGCCGCGCGACTGCTGGGCTGGTGGTCAGCCAGTGAAGCGACCCGCCTCCACGTCAGCCTGCCCAGGCACTCCGGTCGCGCGACCGGACGGACTACGGATGAGGTCGTCGTGCACTGGGAGGCGGAGCCGTTCTACCGGTGGCGGGCGCCGATCGAGCGACCTGTCGAGGTCGCACGCCAGCTTCTGCAGTGCGCCGAATACGAGGATGCGGTCGCCTCCATCGATTCGGCACTGAATCGGAGGCAATTGTCGCTGACCGAATTCACCGGGATTGTCGACGCGACGAGTTCTCTCGGGTCGCGTGCACTGTCGGATATTGACGGCGGTTCGGAGTCGGGGCTCGAAACGCTCGCCCGACTCAGGTTGAGGGCGCTGAATCTCCGCGTGCGCACGCAGGTCGCCATCGCGGGTGTTGGCCGGGTCGACCTCGTGGTCGGCGACCGAATCGTGGTCGAGACGGACGGCGCGATGTGGCACGCGGACGCCGAGACATTCGCCCGCGACCGGGCGCGCGATCTCGCGCTCATGCACCGCGGCTACCACGTGATCCGACTTACCTACGCGCAGGTCATGTTCGAGTGGGCGGCGGTCGAGTTGGCAATCGTCGCGATGGTGGGACGCGGCGAGCACCTGTGGACCCGGGGTCACCGCCGCGCTGGCCTCGCGCACTGACCCGCACCCCCATTGCGGAGGACGACACGCCGCAACCGGCGCGGTATCGCGGGCGCGCGCGGCGTGTCATCCTCCGCGGTGGGGGTGGTCAGTCGGCGGTGGACGGTCCCTCGGGGGCATCCTCGATGGCGCCGTCGGGCAGCGGCTCAAAGAGCCCGGGCGGCGGCGTCACGGTCAGCGTCCCCGCCTTGATGTCGACGGTGGGCACGATGGCCTTGACGAAGGGCACGAGCACGTCGCCGGCATCCGTCTTAATCGTCAGCAGGTCCTGTGCGGGCAGGTGATCGATCTGCGACACCGTTCCGATCCGGATGCCGTCGCGCACCACCCCGAGACCGACCAGCTGGTGGTCGTACCAGGCATCGTCCTCGTCGGGGAGCTCGGCCGCATCCTGCTCCACCCAGAGGATCGCCTTGACGAGGGTCTCAGCGGCCGTGCGGTCGGGGACGTCCTTGAAGAACCCCACGGCATGGCTGTTGTACCACTTGAGCTCGATGAGCTCGAGCGTCTTGCCGTGCCACGGCGAGCTCGTCGGCACCTGCAGGGTGAACGTCGCTCCCGGGGTGAACCGGCGGTCCGGGTCATCCGTGTAGAGCTCGACCTTGAGTGCGCCCTTGAGGCCGTGGGCTTTCGTCAGGCGACCGACGCGCAGCTGCGTGCGGTTCGAACCGGCCGCCTTGGCGGAGGCCACGGCTAGAAGTCGGTGTCGACCACGTCGACGCGCACACGCTTGCCATCGGCGAGAGCCGTGATGAGCGTGCGGAGAGCCTTCGCGGTGCGACCCGCGCGACCGATGACGCGACCGAGGTCCTCGGGGTGCACGCGCACCTCGAGGACCTCGCCACGTGGAGAGTTCTTTGCTACGACCTGCACTTCGGCGGGGTGATCAACGATCCCCTTGACGAGGTGCTCGAGAGCCTGAGCGAGCAAGACTTAGGCCTCGGCCGGCGTCTCGGCGGCGGGCGCCTCGTCAGCGGCGGGTGCGGCCTCGTCGGCGGCAGGCGCAGCTTCCGCAGCGGCGGGCGCGGCTTCCGGTGCCTCGACAGCGGCGTCAGCCTCGACAGCCGACTCGGCAACAGGCTCCTCGACGACCTCCGCCGGAGCGGCGACGGGCTCGGGCGCCTTCTCAGCCTTGGGCTTGAGAACCGGCTTCTTCTTCTCGTCAGCCTGGAACTCGACCTTGGCTTCCTTGGTCTTCACCGTGCTGACGGCGTTCTTGTCGCCCTTGAAGATGCCCCAGTCGCCCGTGAGCTTGAGGATCGCCTCGACCTGCGGGCTCGGCTGCGCGCCGACGCCCAGCCAGTACTGGGCCCGGTCCGACTTGACCTCGATGAACGAGGGCTCCTCGGTCGGGTGGTACTTGCCGATCTCCTCGATGACGCGACCGTCACGCTTGGTGCGCGAGTCGGCGACGACAATGCGGTAGTACGGTGCCCGGATCTTGCCGAGGCGCTTCAAACGAATCTTTACAGCCACAATTCTCCTGAATTACATGTGTGGGTGGCGAACTGCTAGCCGGAGGCGTGGGGGCACAAACGGCGCAAAAGCTCTGATGGTGTCTGTCGGCTGCTGATTAGAGGGTCGGCTGCCGATGGACTCAACTGGCTATTCTGCCAGAACTTTGGCGGATGCGGGAACCGAGGTTGATCTCGTCTGTCCCACGTGCATCCAGGACACGCCAAGAATGAGCACTCCGAGGATCCGCGGCAGGTCCCAGAGCACTGATGCGCCGACCGGGCCAGCGAAGAGAATGAGCGTCACGAGCCACAGGGCAAGAGCGACGAGGAGGCTGCGCCGGGCGAAGCCGGTCGCGACTCCGGCCTGGTCGATCAGCCAGGCGCACACGATCCCCAGCACAAAAACGATCGCGGTGATGACGAGTCGCACCACTTCGCCGACCCCGCGGGTCGCGGGCGTGTCGAAAAGGGAGAAGAGGTACGCGGCCTGTGCAAGCCAGAGTCCCGCACCGAATGCGCCGAGCAGCATCTGGCGGGCGCGCGACGTTCCGATGATGCTTGCGAACCCCGCATTGCGGATGCCCGCGAGCAGCACCATCCCGATGAGAAAGCCAATCGGCCCCAGCAGGTAGGTCAGCAGGAGCCGCAGCAGCGTGCTTATCCCGCCAACCATCCCGGGAAGACCACCCACCCCGGAGAGCAGCTGCAGCCCGAGACCGATCAGCGCCGCGGAACCGGTGGCAATGAGCCAAACCGCTCCCGGATTGCGCGCGGGCGGTGTTGCAGGATGCGTCGCAGTGGAGTCGGTCACGTCCGCATCCTATTCCTGCGCGACTATTGCTCGGCTCTTTCTTCGGCTGAGCGCCACCCCGGCGAGACAGAGGAGGCCTCCCGCGATGGCCAGCGGGACCGGCACCTCGTGGAATACGGCGAGCCCGAACAGCACAACAAGGGCCGGCACCACGTAGGTCGTGACGCCCAGCTGCCCCGCGGGCATCCGGGAAAGCGCGTAAGCCCAGGTGCTGAACGCGAGCGCGGTCGGGATCGCGCCGAGGTAGACCACGCCGAGAATCGCCGGGAGGGGCGCGACGGCCAGTCCCGCAACAAGGTCACCGCTGAAGGGAAGGCAGGCGATCATGCCGATGGCACAGCCCATCCAGGTCACCTGGGCGGCGGGCAGTCTCCTGAGCGCCGGCTTCTGCAGGAGCACGCCCGCCGCGTAGGCCACCGCGGCGGCGAAGCACCACAGGATGCCGGCGCCGTTCGTCAGCCCCACCGAGCCGGCGGTTGCCACACCGATCAGTACCGCCCCGAGGAAGGCCACACCGGCACCGATCGCAAGCCACTTCGGGATGCCTTCGCGCAGGAACACGCCCGCCCCGAGCGCGATGAGGATGGGCCCGATGTTCACGACCATTGCGGTCGTTCCCGCATCCAGCGTCTGCTCGGCGATGTTGAGGGCGATGTTGTAGCCGCCGAACCACAGCACGCCGAATCCGAGGATGAGCAGCCACTCACGCCGGGTCGGCTTCACCCACCGCCGCCCGATGACCATCACGCTGAGCACGACGGTTCCCACGACCAGACGGCCGAGTGCCAGCGCTCCCCCGCTGAAGTGCGGCGCCGTGCCCCGAATCACGAGGAAGGCACTCGCCCAGGCCAGCACGGTGATCACGATGGCGATGAGCACGAGCGGCGACAGGGAGGGTCGCGTCGTGATGGCGGGGGCAGCTGTCGTGGTCATTCCCTCACGCTACTGGTCGACGCCGACCTCGCCCGGCGAAAAACGGACCTGGCAGCAGTCCGTCGATTATTGGCCGAGTCGGGTCGCTTCGGCCCGTTCTCAGCGAGAATCAGGGCATGTCCATCCCATTCAGCTCGTCTCGTCGCTCTACCGTGGGGCTCGAGTGGGAGCTGGCCTGCGTCGACCACGCCAGCGGCGAACTGTCGCCCGCCGCGCCCGAAGTATTCGCCGCACTGGGCGAGGGGACGGAGGGCGAGTTCCCGCAGGTGACCGCCGAGTTTCTCACTAACACCGTCGAGGTCGTTAGCGGCCCGCACGACCGGGTACAGGATGCGGTGGCTGAGCTCGACGGAATGGTGCGCCGTGTGCGCGCGGTCACCGATCCTCTCGGGGTCGACCTCATGTGCGCGGGCACGCATCCGTTCAGCCAGTGGTTTCAACAGCGAGTGACGCCGGGGCACGAGCGCTACGCGACACTTGTCGACCGCACGCAGTGGTGGGGGCGCCAGCTCATGATCTGGGGCGTGCACATGCACGTGGGCATCGACGACCGCGACAAGGTGCTGCCGATCATCAACGGCCTGCTCACCTACTACCCGCATTTCCAGGCGTTGTCGGCATCCAGCCCGTTCTGGGCCGGCGAAGACACCGGATACGCGTCGAACCGGGCCATGATGTTCCAGCAGCTGCCCACGGCGGGACTGCCACCCCAGCTCGGCGCCTGGGCGAACTACGAGGAGGTCGTCGACGATCTCACCCACGTGGGCGTGATCGATGACCACTCCGAGCTGCGCTGGGACGTTCGCCCGTCGCCGAAGTGGGGAACGGTTGAGCTGCGCGTCTGTGACGGCGTTCCGTCGATCGAGGAAGTCGGCGCTCTCGGCGCGCTCGCCCAATGCCTCGTCGAAGACCTCTCCACCCGCCTCGACCGGGATGAACCGATTGGGGTGCTCCAGCCGTGGTTTGTTCGTGAGAACAAGTGGCGCGCCGCCCGGTACGGCATGGAAGCCGTCATCATCCGCAATTCGCACGGCGACGAGGCGCTGGTCACCGACGACCTGGCGGTGCTGCTCGACTGACTCGAACCCATTGCCGACCGGCTGGGATGCTCGGACGAACTCGCCTCCGTGCACGACATCGTCAGACGTGGCGCAAGCTACCAGCGGCAGCTGCGCGTTGCTGCCGAGCACAATGGGAGCCTCAAGGCCGTAGTCGCATCCCTGGTCACGGAATTGCGGGACGGCCTCTCCTAACCGTGCGCGCTAGGCGCGTCGGCGAAAGAGCACGATGCCGGCGGCGACTATCAGCAGCAGCACGCCGATCGCCACCCAGATCACCCAGCCGACGCCGCCGAGAAAACTCGTCGGCGCGGCGGTGACAGGCGCCGTTGTCGGGTCGCTCGTTGGCACGGGAGCGGTCGTCCGTGCGTCGGTGGGCGTCGTGGGCAGGGCGGTCGGAACATCGGTCGGTTGCTCCGAGGCGTCCCTCGAACCGCCATCGGACGGGAAGGTCGCCCGGGGAACGCTGTACACCGCAGGAACAGCGGCCGCATGCTGCGGCTCGCCGGCACAGGTGTGAGCGCTGTCGAACGTGAGCGCCGCCTCGACGAGCTGCGTCTGGTGAGCCTTGACGTCGTCGATCTGGGCGTAGCAGACGGGTCCGTTGACGATGTGGGCATCGCCGTTCAGGACGTCGACAAGGATGTACGTGGCCAGCGGCACCCAATGCCCGTTGAGCGAGATTCGAACGCGGTAGCTGCCGGGCTTGAGGGAGGAATTGGACGTCGGGTCGGTGCGCTGCGTGTTTGGAAAAACGAACACATTGCCGAGGCCGGACAGCGGAGTGATGTCCTCAGCTTCGGTCTTCTTCCAGTACCCGGTTGTCTTCTTGTAGAGGCTCGCTCGCAGTCCCGGAATGGGATCGGCCGACGGGCTGTTCATGTCAAACACGATCCCGATGATCGCCGCCGGCGGCTGGAAGAGGGCGAAGTCGATTCCGCTCGCAACGCTGCCGGCACTCGCGAGAACGGGAGTTGCCGCATCCGGTGTTGCGGCACGGTCGTAGTACTGCACGAGGTAGGACGACTTGTATGCGTCGACGGTGTAGGTCGTGCCGGCCGCGACCTTCAGCGTGTAGTGACCGGCTGAGTTCGTCAGAACCGGTCCGTACTGGGGAGCCGTGTCGTCGGCAGAGCTACCGCTGAATGCACCAACCTCGGCGTTCCGGGTCGCCGTGCCGCCGATGCGGACGGTACCGGAGATCGTGGCCGACTCGATGAGCGCGACGTCGTTGCCCGACGATGCCGCCGAGTCAGCAATCACGGGCGCAGCAGCGACGGCAGAATCCAGCCCCGCACTCGAGGCGCTGTTGAATCCGCCCAGCCAGGTGTCCATGAACGGGGATGTATCGGATGCTGTGAAGTACACGACGTACTTGCCCGCAGTTGACACACCAGGGATCGAGTAGTCACCGTTGGGGTCCACCAGCGCCTTGTTGACGGGATGCAGCGGGCCGAGGTCGTAATAGTCGAACTCGGGCAGGTAGTTCGGGTCAACGAAGTACAGGGTCGCCATGACCGACGAGTGACCGTCGTAGTTCGTGACATGGCCTGAGAAGGGCGCAGCAGCGGGGAACGGCGCGGCGCACGGTGTTGCGCCGAGCGTCACCTTGCCGAAGTCGATGTCGTTGTTGAGGGTGGCCGTGAGCGGAAGCAGGCACGACGTCTGGCTCCCGGACTGACCGGGCGTGCCCTGGGAGCCCGCATAGGAGAGCCACGGCAGCCAGGCTCCCGTGGAGGGATCGCGGAAGGCGATGCCGTAATTGCCCGGATCGATCGGACCGAAGTCAAAAATGCTGCTGGCGGAGCCACTCCCCTGCACAGGAATCGAGGAGGTGGCATTGCCGGATCCATCGACGGCGTAGAGGTACGCCTCGTACTGGGGAGCGCCGGCGGGTGGATTGCCCCCGCCGCCGGAGTTGTCGTCGAAGAACGCCCCGTGAATGGACGGTCCCGTTGGATCCATCACAAGGTCGATACCTGCCACGTGATCATTGTTCGCACTCGACGGGGTCACGGTCGTCGCATAGTTGGCGCTGTTGTAGCCGTCCGCATCGACTCCGATCGCGTAGCCCTGGCCAGCGGCGAGCTTGAGGTAGTAGGAGCCGTCGGACAACGTGTAGTCGTCCGTCACGTATTCACCGGCGCCGCCGGGAGAGCCGGCCGTCGTCTGGGCGAAAACGTCGGCGTCGCCGATGGCCGATCCATCGGTCGACGACGTGATCGTGCCCTCGATTACCCCGGCTGAAAGCAGGTCGACGGTTCCGACGTCAGCGTCGGCGGCGGCGGAGAAGACCGAGCTGCCGAGCGCGCTGCTCGTGGGCAGGTCATCCAGCCCTCCGAGTACCGTGTCGAGGAACGGAACCCGCCCGGCCATAAATGCAAGCGTGTAGTGCTTGGTGCTCTTCGTGAGCGTGAAGGAGAAGGCGCCCGTTGTGGGGTTGACCGAGTGCGCGGACCCGGAGGGCGCCCACGAGCTACCAGTCGAAACGTAGGCGTCCACTGTCATGTCGGCGCGGGCGGCCGCTGGGATTACGCCCGAGACGGTGATAGTGGTGACGGCTGTCGCTGGCGCGGATCCGAGAAGAACGGATGCCGCGACAAACGCGAATGCCACCAGGCCGGCGATGAACCGGCGAGCCCTGCGCTGCGTAGTCACGAGCCAGACTCTAGCAGTGAGAAGCTCTCGGAAATTACCGCGCTATCCGTTGACGGAGTCGCGCCAGGCGATCCATTTCTTCACTGGCTCGAGGTCGTAGTCCGGACCGGAGAGACCGACTGTAAAGAGGCTTGTTCCCAGCTCGTGCAGCTGGGCCGCGTCCGCCTCAGTGCTGCCGCGAAGCTCGGTCGAGATTTCGATCTCGGAGGTGTCGCGGCCGACCGCTTTCCCGTGCTCCGCGAGGATGCCCAGCTTGCGCTTGAGCGTCTCCGGATCCGAGAAGCTGTGCCAGATATCCGCATGCTGCGCCACGATTCGCAGCGTCTTCTTCTCGCCACCGCCGCCGATCAGCACCGGGATGTGGCGCGTGGGCGGCGGATTCAAAACGCCCCAGCGCGCCTCGATACGGGGCAGGTTCTCGGCCAGCGCATCCAGTCGGCCGCCGACCGTGCCGAATTCGTAGCCGTAGTTGTCGTAGTCCTTCTCGAACCAGCCCGAGCCGGTGCCGAAGATGAAGCGGCCAACACCGGTCGAACCCGCGCTGATGTGGTCGATGGTGCGCGCCATGTCGGCCTGCAGGTCGGCGTTGCGGTAGCTATTGCAGTTCACCAGCGCGCCGAATTCGACGCGGCTCGTCTGCTCGGCGATTGCCGCCAGCATCGTCCACGACTCGAAGTGCAGGCCATCCGGGTCGCCGTTGAGCGGGTAAAAGTGGTCCCAGTTGAAGATGACGTCAACGCCGATGTCCTCCAGCGCTCCGACCGTTTCGCGGATTTTCGGGTAGAGGGCGTGCTGCGGTGCGACCTGCACACCGATGCGGACGGGACGATCAGTAGTCATGAAACCAGCCTAAGGCGCGGGTGGGGGTGGGTTGCGCGCGGGGTGTGGGGGGTGGGGTGTGGGGTCTTGCGGCGGCGGGAGTCGTGGTGGCGTGAGGTTGTGGCGGCGGGAGTTGTGGTGGCGGGGGTTGTGGCGGCGGGAGTTGTGGGATGGGCGAGCGGCGCCCGGGAGGTTGGGCAAACGGCGTTCGGGTTGCCCTGGTGTGTGGTGGCGGGAGTTAGGCCGGCGTGGCGGGAGATGGGCCGAGGTGGCGGGAGATACATCCTTCGCGGCGGGAGATAAGTCGAAGTGGCGGGAGCGCAGGCTCCCGCCATCACAACTTGACTCCCGCCACGTGCGCGGAATGCCTCGCGGGCGGCGCTATGTCTCCCGCCGGAGCGGGCCACAACTCCCGCCACCGGGGCCCAACCGCCGACCACTCCCGACCAAAGTCGCGACGACTCCCGCCAGCCGGCCGTAACTCCCGCCACCACAGCGGGCAGACCCGGCAACCGCCGGGCGATGGCCGGGCAGCGAACAACGGGCAACGGGCAACGGAACGGACGGTCGGGCCGGACGAACGCCGGACCTGGACGGGACGCAGGGCGCCAAACAGACGCCCGACAGCGCCAGATATGCAGGCCTCGCTAGCGGCCGAGGAACTTCTGCAGGCTCGCGAGCTCTTCCTCAGACGGTGCAGACTTCTTGCCTGCCGCCCCGAATGCGGAACCGGATGCCGCGGGCTTGGCCGGCGTGCCGGCCGCCAGCGCCGCGTTCTCCGCGGCCCGCTTCGCAGGATTGCCCGATTTCGACTTCTTCTTGGCTTGCACCTTGGGTCGCCCGCCACCGAAGCTGCCGCCCGGGATGGGCCCCATGCCCTGCACCTGCGGCATTCCACCCTTCGCGACCGTCTTCATCATCTTGGCGGCCTGCTCGAAGCGGTTCACGAGGCCGTTGACCTCGGTCACGGTCGTGCCCGCGCCCCGGGCAATTCGCAGGCGACGCGATCCGTTGAGCACCTTGGGAACGCGGCGCTCCTGCGGGGTCATCGACTGGATGATCGCCTCGGTGCGGGTGATTTCGCGCTCATCGAAATTGTCCAACTGCTCGCGCATGCCGCGGGCGCCGGGAAGCATCCCGAGCATTCCCTTGATCGAGCCCATGTTCTTGAGCTGCTGCATCTGCGCGAGAAAATCTTCGAGCGTGAACGTGTCGGTCGCGAACTTCTGCGCGACCTTGGCGGCCTCGTCTTCGTCGAAGTTCTGTTGCGCCTGCTCGATCAGGGTGAGGATGTCACCCAGGTCCAGGATGCGGCTGGCCATGCGGTCCGGATAGAACGGCTCGAAATCATCGAGTCCCTCACCCGTTGAGGCGAAGATGATCGGACGACCGGTGACGGATGCCACGGACAGCGCTGCACCACCGCGCGCGTCGCCGTCGAGCTTGGAGAGCACAACGGCGGTGAAGTCGACGCCGTCCTGGAATGCCTTCGCGGTCTGCACGGCATCCTGGCCGATCATCGCGTCGATGACGAACAACACCTCATCGGGATCGATGGCCCTGCGGATGTCGGACGCCTGCTTCATCAGCTCCGCGTCAACGCCCAGCCGACCGGCCGTGTCAACGATGACGATGTCGTACTGCTTGTCCCTCGCGAACTTCATCGCGTCTTTGGCGACCTTGACCGGGTTTCCCTTGCCGTTGCCCGGCTCGGGCGCGTAAACAGGCACGCCCGCCTGTTCGCCGACCACCTGCAGCTGGGTGACCGCGTTCGGACGCTGGAGGTCGGCGGCGACGAGCAGCGGGGTGTGATTGTCTTTGGCGAGCCACTTTGCGAGCTTGCCGGCGAGGGTCGTCTTACCGGCGCCCTGGAGACCCGCGAGCATGATGACGGTCGGACCGGTCTTCGCGAACTGGAGACGACGCTGCTCACCACCGAGGATCGTGACGAGCTCGTCGTTGACGATCTGCACGACCTGCTGGGCGGGGTTGAGCGCCTTCGAGACCTCGTCGCCGAGGGCTCGGTCGCGCACGCGTGCGGTGAAGTCCTTCACGACCTCGAGGGCCACGTCGGCATCGAGCAGGGCGCGACGAATCTCGCGAACGGTGCCGTCCACATCCGCGGGCGTGAGCTTGCCCTTGCCGCGGAGATTTTTGAAGGTCGCTGAGAGGCGATCGGAGAGGTTTCCAAAGCTGGCCATTTGGCATCCAGTTTAACAGGAGCGGATGCCGGTTCGCGGCGAGAGGTACCCTACAGCTTCGGCGAAATTCCTAACCTCGCAGGCTTGCCAGGGCAGCGACGTACACAATAACGATGACGATGGTCGCCACCAGGCCGAGATAGCCGAAGACCAAACCGGCGGTTGCGAGGCCGGCGCCGCGCTCTCCTGTCCGACGAATCTGTGAGCGCGCGACATGGCCGAAGATGATTCCGAGAAGCCCGCCGCCGAGTCCGAAGATCAGCGCGAGTATCGCCATTGTGTTTGTGTGCTGCGAGTAATACGGAGCGGCCACACTTCCAACCGGAGCTGCGGGCGGGAGCGGCATCGCAGGGATCGGCTGCCCCGGATGCGCATCGGCATACGCGGCCTCCCACAGGGTGATCTGCTGTACGCGCGCCTCGTGGTCAGCAGAGGCCGCAGCAGCTGCGTCGGCATCCGCCTTGGCAGCGGCCACGGCGCTCTGCTCGCGAAGGCGCTCATTGGCGAGTGCATCGCGCTGCGGAGCTTCTTCCCGGTATCGGCGCGCAACCGGAATGAACAAGACGACAACAAGTGCCAGAAGCAGCAATGCGACATCAACGATCGCAAAGAGCGCCAACATTCCCGCAATGGTGATGCGTGGAGCGTCGGCGGCGTAGCGGGCCAGATGCACACTGTCGAACTCCCCGCCCGACGCGTTGGGCGCGACCACAAAGCCTTTCGCCGGGTCGACAAGCGCCAGCGGTGAAGCCCACACATTCGAGGTCGGGATCTCGAACAGGTCGGCGCCGGTCGACGCGCTGGAGATCGTCAACAGGTCTGAGTGCGAGTTGTTTGCCAGGATGGCGCCGGTGGGAGACAGAGTCTCGTTTCCGCCCAAGTATTCGCCGTTTGGCGTGAAACCAGACGCGTCGAAGCGAAGGATCTCCCCGGAATCGAGGAAATAGATTCGATCCCCGGATGCTGAGACGGTCAGGTGATAGAAGCCGTCGATGTTGGCGTCGCTGTCGCTCGGCTTCGCGTAGTGCCCGATCACCTTGAGCGACGTCGGCGAGACGGCGAAGATCTCGTGCTGAATTGTCGCGAACAGGGTGCCCGCCTTGCTCGCGACGCCAATCGCAAGCACCCGCGCGCCACCGAATGGCAGGGTCGCGATCACGCGGCCGCTCGAAGCATCGACCACTTCGACGCCCGACTCGTTGATTGCGTACAGCCGTTTTCCGTTGGGTGCCACCACGATCTGGCTGGCAAACGTTGGAATGGAGAGGGTCACGCTGTGCTTCTTGCTGAGCTTGCCAGACGCGTCGGCAAGGAATTCGGTGACGAGTGCGTCGCCGGAGAGCACGAAGATTCGGCCGTCACTCAGAACCTGGATGGAGCGAGGGGCATTCGTGGAGTCAGCGGAATCTATCGTTGCACTGCTGATCGATGACAGGGTCGTCGAATCGAACGACCGGATACCGTCGGGCTGGGCGGTGATCGCGTACACAAAACGGCCGTCCGGAGATTGGTCGAGCGCATCGTCCTCGATGCTGGGCATCGAGAATCCATCTGAGTGCGCCACCTCCGCGCCCGTGTTCGGACCGAAGTGGTAGCCGTTGGACTCGGCGGTTGGATTCTGTAGCGGCAGGATTACGCCCGCGAGGAGCGCCTCGGCGGCAAGCAGCACGATCATGACTACCAGCACGATCACTCCCGAGCGACCCGTCAGCAGGCGTCGCAACTCGCTTGCGCCGTCGGCGACAAAGCCTCTTGTCGTTCCCTCGGGGCGGCGGGGATCGGACGGGCTCATCGGGGTGGCCTTTCGTAATCGTGGTGCTCAGATTACTGGCGCAACATGCAGCTCCGGACCAGCACGCACCCCCCGTTCGGGGCGGCCGAGAGGCGCGGTCTACGCTTGCTGCATGGGTCTTATCCTCGGTTTCGCTGACGATTTTCCGGCCGTCGACGCGACCGCCTGGGTCGCGCCAAACGCGACGCTGATCGGTCGAGTTTCGCTCGCTGCGGAGTCCAGCGTGTTCTACGGGGCGGTGCTGCGCGGCGACCGCGACTCGATCACGCTCGGCGTCGGCAGCAACATCCAGGACCTCGTCGCCGTCCACTGCGATCCGGGCGCGCCAGTGCTCATCGGCGAGAATGTCAGCGTCGGCCACGGCGCGGTCATCCACGGCTGCACGATTGAGGATGACTGCCTCATCGGCATGAACGCAACGGTGTTGAACCGGGCCGTGATCGGCGCCGGGTCGCTGGTCGCCGCAGGCTCCGTTGTGCTCGAAGACACCGTCATCCCGCCAGGCTCGCTGGTGGCGGGAGTTCCGGCGAAGGTACGCAGGGCGCTCACCGACGAGGAGCGAGTGAAGGTTCGTCGCAACGCCGAGAACTACCGCGGAATCGCACGGGCGCACGCCCAGCTCCAGCGCGGATAGCCGCTCGCACTAGCCCCAGTGCGATGGGCGCAGGATGGATGCCGGTAACCGCGTCGCCGCATCACCCCGCGCCGAGTTGGCCTGCATCTGCGTGAGAAACAGAGTCGTCGAGAGATCCGCGCCGGCGACGTTGGCGTCGCGCAGGTCGGCTCCAATCAGGTCCGTGCGATCGAGGCGCGCGGCGGAGAGATCCGACGCAATCAGGTACGCGCCACGCAGGTCGAGCCCGCTGAGGTCGACTCCGGCAAGGTCCACGCCGATGAGGTCGCCTCCCTCTCGCAACCCCTTCGGTGGCCGCTGGCCGCCTGGCACGCGCTTGACTCCCGATCGCACTCGTTCGCTGGCGCGCCGGAGGACCGCGGCCACGTCCCCACGGTGTGCGGCCACATCGATGCGCAGAAGGTCGTCGGGCGCGCTGAGCGTCAGTCGGTTGATGCGATCGAGATTCGACCGCACCTCACCCGCGACCATGATGGCCGCCGGGTACGACAGCGCCTGCGCGAGATACCAGAGCATTTCGTGCAGCTGGCGCATCACGATGAGGGAGGCAAACATTGCGGATGCCGTCTCCGGAGCCGCCAGCCAGCTGACTCCCCCGAACGTGACCTGCGCCACCTGCTGGCCCGCGCCCTGGCAGTCGAACACGGCCGAGCCCTTGAAACCCTCGGGGCGGAGACGATCGTGGATGCCGCACCGGAAGTCCGCGCCCAGGTTGACGCACGCATCCCCCGCCGCCTTGGTGATCGGGAAGTCCGCGGATTTCGTGAAAGGCAGCGCAACGCAGCACAGGCCGAAGCAATTGGCGCAGTCAGCCCTCAGCGTGTTGAGCAGGTTCTCGACCATGCATCCATTCTCCGGGGCTAGCTCGCGCCCCGCGCCACCGCGATCACCACGATCAGGCCGAGCAGCGGCAGGGCGGCGACCCCGAGCGTCAGGATCGCGAGGGCGTTCGGTCCCGGCCGCACGATCTCGGCGATTGCTATCGCGATTGCCGCAACGATGAGCGCTACGCCCACAAAGAACACGACCAGGAATCCGGTCCCGCGCTGGCCGTCGAGCGCCGTGAGGATCGCCGAGAAGAACCCCCAGCCCATCGCGGTCGCTCCGAGCACTGCGGACGCGATCCCAACCAGCGGCAGCGCACGCTGGCGCACCGGAAGCGTTCGCCGCGGTCGGTTCGTCGGCCGGGTACTCATCGGTTCACGATGGCGACAACAGTCAGGAAGGACAGCACCGTGCACGGCAGCAGGATGATCAGGGTCGTGATGCCGAGAGTCCGCGAGCGCGGCTGGGCGACGGCCACGATCGCCGCGACGAGGCCGAGGGCCGTTGCGCCGATCGCGACCGGCCCGAACACGGGCGCGAGGTGCTGGGATCCGCCGGCGCCGAGCACGACGATTATCAGGAAGATCGTTCCGGCAAAGATTGCCAGCACCAACCCACCCTGCGCGGCGACCCGCGGAATCCCCCGGAGCGGAACATCCTCGAGGTCGTCGGCCATGTCAGCCGACCAAATTTTGCACGAAGACGTGCGGGGTGAATCCGGTGAGGTCCCCGATTCCTTCGCCCTGCCCGACGAGCTTGATGGGGATGCCCGTCTTCTCCTGCACGGCAAGAACGAATCCGCCCTTTGCACTTCCGTCCAGTTTGGTGAGTACCAGCCCGGTCACACCCGCATGCTGGATGAACGCTTCCGCCTGCGCCAGCCCGTTCTGCCCGGTCGTCGCGTCGAGAACGAGCAGCACCTCGGCGATAGGTTCCTGCTTCTCGATGACACGGCGAATCTTGCCAAGCTCGTCCATGAGCCCGCTCTTGGTTTGCAGGCGACCGGCGGTGTCGATCAGCACGATCTCGATGCCGTCCCGCTGCGCGCGCTCCACGGTCTGGAAGGCGACGGATGCCGGGTCCTGTCCCTGCTGCTGCGGACGAACGATGGATGCGCCGCCCCGCTCCGCCCACGTCGCCAGCTGCTCCACGGCAGCGGCCCGGAACGTGTCAGCCGCCCCGACAACGACCGTGCGTCCGTAGTTGGTGAGGAACTTGGCGAACTTGCCGATCGTGGTCGTCTTTCCCACGCCGTTCACGCCCACAACGAGCACAACCGCCGGACGGTTGCTGAGATGGAGCGTCGAGTCGAGCCTGGTGAAACGTTCCTCGAGAGTCTCGCGGAGCATCCGCTGCAGGTCGGTCGGATCGGTTGTACGGTACCGGTCGACTTTGGCCCGGAGGTCTGTCACCACGGCGTCGGCAATGTCGGGGCCGAAATCGGCGGAGAGCAGGGCGTCTTCGAGATCCGTCCAGGTCTGCTCGTCGATTGTCTTGCGCGCGAACATGCCCCGGAGTGCGGTCCCGAGCGACCATGAGTTCGTGCGCTCAGCCATGAACTCAGGCTAGCGTCTTCGACTGTCCGCCCGGCGCGTGCGCACCGCAATGGGAATGCGCTAGCGTCATACCACTCGCATGGAATGGGGGCACTGCACGTGGGAATCTCGCCGCACGCTCGACGCGTGCTCACCGGCGCTGTCGTTGCCGCGCTACTCGTCTCGATCACGGCGTGCACGAGCATCGGGATAGACCCCAATTCGCAGCACATGAAGTTGCTCCGTGCGGGCACGACGACGCACCTGAACCTGGTTACGACGCTCACCGTTCCGGCCGGGATGAAGCTCCTCTCCTCCAGCGTGGTCGACTCGTGTGGCAGCATCACAGTCGGAAGCGGTGCGGACGGCCCGACCCACTGCCAGATTGCGCGTGCAGACGTGTATTCGGTCGAGGTACCCGGGGATGCCACGGCGAACGCCGGGGTTGTCGACACCCTCTTCGACTCGAGCGGTTTCGCGTCCCCGACGACGCTGGTCGGCTCCCCCGAGCTGGCGCAGATCTCCGCGGGCCAGAAGGTCATCGCTTCCGTAGTCACCGAGGTATCCGGAATCGCAGTGCGGGCCCAGTTCATGCCCGCGGGGATGCCGGAGGATCTGCTGGCGTTGCGGTTGTCGTCGCTCCCGAGGCACGGGGGCACCATCCTCACCTCGAGCGGCGACAGTACGGCAACCCGGATCGAGACAACCCGCGCGTCGAAGGCGCCGTACATCGTGATCATCGACTTCAGCGAGGACTATTTCTCGAGCACGGCAACGCCGGCGCCGACGCCAACGCCAACGCCAACGGCAAAGTAGCCGGCCAGCCCGCCGTGTCGCGGGCGCCTGCGGGAACGAAACCGCCTGCGGGAACGAAACCAGGTTGCACGGGGCGGCGGCGTTGTGGGCGCAAGGGGCTGGTCTTGTCTGCACCGGTACGGAACAGTCGAAGGGTGAGAATCACCGATACCAGTGACCTGTGGTGGAAGAGTGCCGTCATCTACTGCGTCGACATCAAGACATTCCTGGACTGGAATGACGACGGGGTCGGGGACTTTGAGGGTCTCGCCCACCGGATGGACTACCTGCACGAACTCGGCGTGACCTGCCTGTGGCTGATGCCGTTCTACCCGTCGCCGAACCGCGATGACGGCTACGACATCAGCGACTTCTACTCCGTCGACCCGCGCCTTGGCGACCTGGGCGACGCGGTGGAGGTCATCCGAACCGCGCGGGATCGCGGCATGCGGGTCATCATCGATCTCGTCGTCAACCACACGTCGGTGAAGCATCCGTGGTTCGTTGCATCGCGCTCAAGCAAGACCAACAAGTACCGCGACTTCTATGTCTGGCGGGATTCCCCGCCGAAGCACTCGGAACCGGTGTCGTTTCCCGGCGAGGAGACGAGCGTTTGGCAACTGGACAAGAAGACGAACCAGTACTACCTCCACTCTTTCTACAAGGAACAGCCCGATCTCAATGTCGTGAACCCGAAGGTGCGCGATGAAATGGTCAAGATCATGGGGTTCTGGCTGGAACTGGGCATCAGCGGCTTTCGGGTCGACGCCGTTCCTTTCATCCTCGACACCGAGGGCGTCCTGCCCGAGGAGGGGGTGCTGGATCATCCACTCGACTTCCTGCGGTCACTGCGCGAGTTCCTCGGGCGCCGATCGGGCGAGGGGATGTTGCTGGGCGAGGTGAACCTGCCGCACAAGGACCAGCTGCGCTACTTCGGCGGGGACGATGCCGACGGACTGACGATGCAGTTCGACTTCATCGCCATGGAGAACATGTACCTGTCCCTGGCTCGCTCGGATGCCCGGCCGCTCGCGCGGGCGCTGAAGGCTCGTCCCCCGCTGCCGGTGGAGGCGCAGTGGGCGAACTTCGTACGCAACCACGATGAACTCACGCTCGACAAGTTGAGCGAGTCGGAACGCCAGGAGGTCTTCGACGCGTTCGGCCCCGAGGAGAACATGCGGGCCTACAACCGCGGCATCGTTCGCCGGCTTCCGACGATGCTCGGCGGCGACCCGCGGCGAATACGAATGGTCTACAGCCTGTTGTTCTCTCTTCCGGGCACGCCCGTTCTGTTCTACGGCGAAGAACTCGGCATGGGCGAGAACCTCAACATTGGCGGACGGATGTCTGTGCGCACTCCCATGCAATGGGCCCCGACCAGGAATGGCGGATTCTCCAACGCTCCCGCGTCCCGGCTCGTCGCGCCCATCCCCGACGATGGCTACTCCCCCGAGCACATCAACGCGTCGGAGCAGCGGCATGATCCGGACTCCCTGCTGCATTTCGTGCGCAAGCTGATCGAGCGCAACCGCGCGTCGGTGGAGATCGGGTGGGGCGACCTCGAAATTCTCGAGCATCCGGTTCCCGCGGTACTCGCGCACGCCGTGTCGGGGGCAGAGGGGCGGATGATCGCCCTGCACAACTTCGGATCGAACCCCGCCACCGTTGACCTGGAACTGCGCGACACGGTGGATGGCACCATTCTCGTCGACCTGTTGGTCGAAGGAACCGTGGCGGTCGGGCCTCGCGGCGCGGTGCAACTGCTCCTCGACGGCTACGGGTGCCGGTGGCTCCGCGTGCTCGACCCGGGCGACAAGCGGCTGGGGTAGGAATGCTTAATGAGCGGCCCCCCGCTATATGGCAGCGGACTCCGTCGCGACGCGCTGGCCGACAACGGCGCTGATCCCGTCTGCGCGCATCGAGACGCCGTACAGGGCATCCGCGATCTCCATCGTGCGCTTCTGGTGCGTGATAACGATCAGCTGGGATGACCGCCGCAGGTCTTCGAAGATCGTCAGCAGTCGCCCCAGATTGGCGTCGTCGAGCGCCGCCTCAACCTCGTCCATGATGTAGAACGGGCTGGGCCGCGCCTTGAAGATCGCGATCAGCAGCGCGACCGCGGCCAGGGAACGCTCACCGCCCGAGAGCAGGGACAGCCGCTCGATCTTCTTGCCCGCCGGCTTCACGCTGACCTCGATGCCCGTCGTGAGCATGTTCTCCGGGTCGGTGAGATGGATGCTGCCGGTACCACCCGGGAAGAGAACCGGGAACACCTGGTTGAAGGCCGCCTTGGTGTCTTCGAATGCGCTCGCGAAGATGTCCTGCATCTTCTCGTCGATCTCCTCGATGATCGTGAGGAGGTCTTTGCGAGTGTCGGTGAGGTCGGTGAGTTGCTCGGTGAGGAATCGATGGCGCTGCTCCAGTGCCGCGAACTCTTCGAGCGCGAGCGGGTTCACCCGTCCCAGCTGGGTGAGCTTGCGGTCGGCCCGGGCAAGGCGGGCCTCCTGCTCGGCGCGGACGAACTTCTTCGCGGGTGCCTCTTCGCCGGAGCCCTCCGTCTCAGCATCGTCCGGAACCGGCAGGTGCGGCCCGTACTCGGCGACCAGCACGTCTTCGACGAGCCCGAGCTCCTCCCCCGCCCGCTCCAGCAGAGCCGAGAGGTGCAGCTTCTTCTCGTAGATCTGCATTTCGATCCCGTGCACCGTGTCGCCCACGCTGGTCAGGCGCTCCCGCAGCGAGTTCTCCGAGCCGCGCAGCTGGGCGAGTTCTTCGTTCTGGTGGGAGCGCTCGGCCTCGCGTGCGGCCAGCGCGACGCGGGCCTCGGAGACGGAACGGTCAACGGCATCCAGTACCGCGGGCAGAGCCGTGACCACGGAATTCGCCGATGCCACCTGCCGCTGACGCAGTACAACCAGCCGTGCCTGCTCGTCCGCGGCCGCACGCTCCTCGATGAGCTGGCGCGCGAGGCTCTCGGCCCTGGCATCCTCGGCGCGCACCCGCTCTCGAACGGTTTCCAGCTGGATGCGCTGCTGCAGCTCTGCGGCGCGAGCGGCCTCCAGCTCGATCACCATTCCATCGCGGGCAGACACGTCGAGGATGGGGCGCGGCGTCGACGCATACTCGTCGCGCTCGGCGGTGGCTCGCTCGACGTCCTCCTCGGCGACGCGCGCCGCCTCGTTCGCAACCTGCACAGCTGCAGACAATCGCTCGCATTCGGCCTGGGCGGCTTCGAGTTGAACGCGCAGGCGCCCGAGCTTTTCGCTGTGCGCGGCGAGAGCGGCGTCGAACTCGCGCAGCCGTGCCAGCGCTGCTGCCGATTCCGAGGTTGCCGTCTCGAGGTGCCCACGCTTTTCGGCGAGCGCGAAACGCGTGCGTTCGATCGTGGTGCTCACGGTGGCGAGCTTCTCGGCAGCGACATCCCGCTCGGCCACCAGCTCCAGCCGGGAACGTTTGCCGCCGGCCCCACCGCGCAGCACGTACTCGGTCAACACGTCGCCGGCGCGCGTGATCACTGTCACGTCGTCGAGCTTGCGCAGGGCGGGCCATGCACTGCGGGCCGCATCCAGGTCGTGCACGACGACGACCCTGGCCAGGATGCCGAGGATGCCGGCGGGAGCGTTCACGAAATCGGAGGCCGGCGTCACGCCGGCGGGGAGCGAACCGAGACCCGCGGCGGCCTGCGCCTCGGCCACGACAATCTCGACGCGTCCGGCATCGGATGCCCGCGCCGAGTCGAGTGCCGTCAGCGCCGCGTCGTGCGTCTCGGCCAGCACGGCATCGGCGAGGCTTCCGAGCGCAGCGGCGATCGCGGCCTCGTATCCGGGGGTGACCTGCACGTGTTCGGCGACCAGGCCGCGGATGCCGGAGGTTCCGACGATCGAGGCGGAGCCATCCTTCTGGTCCACGGCCATCGACAGCGCCGAGTTGCGGGCGGCGAGCGCGTCCCGCTCCCGCTCGGAGGCATGGAGCTCGTCGCGCAGCCGCTCGATCTCGACCTGCGCGGCGGCGACCTCGGCCTCGGCCCGCTCGTACGCGGCATCCAGCCTGCCGTCGCCCTCATCGCTGGTCGCTGCCGCCGCTTCGAGTGACACGAACTCGGAGCGCGTGGTGTCACGGCGCTGCTCCGCCTGCTCGAGAGCGTTTTGCTGGCGCAGAACCTCGCCGCGAGTCGCCGCCAGGCGTGACTTGGCGACCTCGATCTGTCCGGCCAGTCGGGCGACCTCGAGGTCGTGGCGGGAGACAAGTGCGCTCTGCGCGCTGATCTCCTCGTCGAGCGAGTCGAGCGAAGCCTTTGCGGTCGCCGTGCCTGCCGCGGCAGCCCCAACGGCCTCCTCGGCGAGTGTGACTTCGCCACGCAGCCTGTTCGCTTCGTCCCTGGCGTCCTGCACCGCGGACGGCGAGACGGTAACGCCACGGCCGGGCTGGTCCGACTGCTGGCCGAGCAGCGCGAGCTTCTGGTTGGCTAGCGTGTAGAGGCCGCGAAGGCGATCCTGCACCTGCTCGAGCCCAAACGCCGTCTGGCGAGCGAGGTCGACAGCATCCCCGACCATCGCCTGCTCGATGCGTCCGATGCGCAGCCTCGCCTGGTCGAGTTGTTCCTGCAGGACGATCCGCTCGCTGCGGCGCTCGTTCTCGCTCCTGCTGTACTCGGTCAGGCCCGCCCGAAGCTCAACAACTTCGTCGGCCAGCAGGCGAGCGCGGGCATCCCGGACGATCGCGGCAATCGACTGCGCCTCACGGGCGATTTCCGCCTGGTGGCCGAGCGGCTTCAACTGGCGGCGGATCTCTCCCGCGAGGTCGGACAGGCGCGTCAGGTTGGCCTGCATCGCCTCGAGCTTGCGGAGCGTTTTCTCCTTGCGGCGACGGTGCTTCAGGATGCCGGCGGCCTCTTCGATGAAGCCGCGCCGCTCCTCCGGGCTGGCGTGCAGCACGGCGTCCAACTGGCCCTGGCCGACGATGACATGCATCTCGCGCCCGAGTCCGGAGTCACTGAGCAGTTCCTGCACGTCGAGCAGGCGGACGCTCGACCCGTTGATCGCGTACTCGCTGCCGCCATTGCGGAACAGCGTGCGGCTGATCGTGACCTCGGAGTATTCGATCGGCAGGGCGCCATCCGCGTTGTCGATCGTCAGCAGGACTTCCGCGCGGCCGAGGGGACCGCGAGTGGAAGTGCCCGCGAAGATGACGTCTTCCATCTTGCCGCCGCGCAGGGTTTTCGCTCCCTGCTCGCCCATCACCCAGGCCAGCGCGTCGACGACGTTGCTCTTGCCCGAACCGTTGGGTCCGACGACGCAGGTCACACCGCGCTCAAAAGCGAACGTGGTCGGCTGTGCGAAGGACTTGAACCCCTTGAGGGTCAGGCTCTTCAGGTACACGCCGGGCCTTTCTGAATCTCGTCTGTTGCCGCTCTAGGTCTGGGACTACGGTACCCGACAGGAGGTGAGCCATGGCGGACGTCAGCATCGAGGAATTGGCCATTCCAGCAACGCTGGACGCGGCTGGTGGCCCCGACTTCGAACGCGCGATCGAGGTCGGCAACCTGGTGGAGGCACTCGGCTACGGCAGCGACGAGCTCGCCTCGCTGCCCGCCGAGGAACTCCCGTCGTTTCAACCGAACGAGTTCGTGACGAAACGGATGCTGGTTGCCCGCGTCGAGCGGACCATCGTCGGTATCGCGGTCTATGAAACCACGAGAGCAGACGGCTTCCACACGGCGTGGGTCACCGCGCAGGTGCTGCCCGCCTTCCGTCGCCGCGGCATCGGCACAGCGCTGGCGGATGCTGCCGAGCAGCTTGGCCGCGACGCCGGCATGGCGAACCTCGTCGTCTACACCGTGTCGAAGGATGGCCCCGGCCCCCGACTGCAATCGCCCACAGGATTCGGGTCGGTGCCGCGCGACAACGACGAGGTTCGCTTTTTGCTCGCACGTGGGTACGAACTGGCGCAGGTGGAGCGCGGCAGCCGCATAGCGCTTCCCGTGCCGGGACTTGCGGAACGGCTTGCGGCCGCTCGCGCCGCATCCGGGCCCGACTTCGCCGTGCACACGTGGACAGACCACACCCCGGAGCGCTGGCGCGAAGACATCGCGGTGTTGCTCACGCGCATGAGCACGGACGAGCCAAAGGGCGCGCTGCAGGAACCCGAAGACCCCTGGACGGTTGAGCGACTTCTCGAGGCGGAAGCGCGCGAGGATTCAAGCCCTCGTACCCGGCTCACGGTTGCGGCCGAGCACCTGCCCAGCGGCCAGCTGGTTGGATTCTCTGAACTGACCGTGCCGGCGGAGCTCGACCGGTCGGTCGGCCAGGAGTCCACGCTCGTGCTTCGGGAGCACCGCGGCCACCGGCTCGGGATGCTGCTGAAGGTCGCGAACTTCGACCACCTGCAGCGGGTGCGGCCCGGGCATCCGTCGATTTACACCTTCAACGCCGAGGAGAACCGCTTCATGCTGTCAGTTAACGAGGCGGTCGGCTTCGTTCCGTTCGGCTACGAGGGTGCGTGGAACAAGGCGCTGCCGCGTGAGCCGTGACAGGACCGCGCGTAGGCTCGCGGGATGGCGGGGGAACTTGTCGCAATCGCGATAGTGGCCGCGGTGTGCGCGGTGCTGGTCGGACTCGCCCTGCTGGCGCCGCATCCGCCGGCACTGACAGGTCAGTAGGCGGTGTAGCCGCCGTCGATGGTCAGTACCGAACCAGTCATGAACGAGGATGCGTCGCTGGCCAGGAAGACAATGGCCGGCCCGAGCTCGTAGGGTTCGCCCACGCGCTGGAGCGGGGCATCCTCGATCCAGAAGCGACGGAACTGCGGGTCGTCCACAGGCGACATATCCGTGCGCATGTAGCCGGGCGCAAGCGCATTCACCCGGACGCCGAGCGGTCCCCACTCCGCTGCGAGGCTGCGGGTGAGGTGGTGTACCGCCGCCTTGGACGCGTTGTAGGCGGGCTGGAACTGCGGGCGATTCACGATGTCGCCCGACATCGAACCGATGTTGACGATGGAGCCGGATCCCTGCTCCACGAACTGCTTGCCGAAGACCTGCGAGCAGAACCACACGCCGTCGACGTTTACGCTCATCACCTCGCGCCACTCGTCGTCGGTCACTTCGAGCGCCGGGCGATGGATGCACGTGCCCGCGTTATTCACGAGCACGTCGACGCGGCCGAACTCCGACAGGGTCGCGGCCAGGATCCCCTCGATATCCGCCCGCTTCGTCACGTCTCCGAGCGCGACGAGTGCGCGGGTTCCGAACGCCTCGATCTCGGCCTTGACCGACTCGGCGGCCGCGGCATCCCGTCCGACAATCACGATGTCGGCTCCGGCCTCGGCGAGGGCAAGGGCGAAGGTGCGGCCCAGTCCGCGGGTGGACCCGGTGACGACCGCGACGCGGCCGTCGAGGCGCGAGCGCTCGAGCATGTGAACTCCATTGGTCGGTGGTGCGTGGGTGTTATACCCATTCTTGCTGGTTGAGATCGCAACCGGCGAAGCCGAGCGGGCCGCGTCGAACCGAACGCAACTACCGGATGCGCTGGCAGAAGGTGCAGAGGTGCGATCCGCGGTTCATGAAGCGCTCGCGCACGATGGTGCGGCCGCAGCGCGGGCATCCCCGTCCCTGTTGCCCGTAGGCGTTCAGCGAGTGCGAGAAGTACCCCGATGCCCCGTTGACGTTGACGTACTGCGCGTCGAAGCTCGTGCCGCCCTCGGCGAGCGCGCGGCCAAGCACGAGGCGCACCTCGGCGAGCAGCGTCGTTGCGCGTGCGCGACTCAGCGTCGAGGTCGGCTGGTCGTAGTGCACGCGCGCTGCCCAGAGCGACTCGTCGGCGTAGATGTTGCCCACGCCGCTGATGAGCGTCTGATCGAGGAGCGCCCGCTTGATGCCGGTGTTGCGGCGGGCAAGGGATGCCAGAAACCGCCGGTCGTCGAACGCTGGGTCTAGTGGGTCGCGAGCGATATGCGCGACCTGTGTCGGCACCGTGTCGCCGGCAACGTCGGGTGTCTCGACGAGTTGGTCGATAGCCATGGAGCCGAAAATGCGCTGGTCAACAAAAGCGACGCGCAGGAGCCCATGGTCGGGGTGCGCGATCTCGATGCGGATGCGGGTGAGCGGGTCGGCCGCGGCGTCCGGCGCCCGCAGCAGCACCTGGCCGCTCATTCCGAGGTGTACGACCAGCGCCTCACCCCCTGCCGGCGCGAGCGGAATCCACAGGAACTTCCCGCGCCGCCGCGGGGCGAGAAACGTTCGACCGGTCAGGCGTGCGATGAAGTCCTCTGCCGGGCCATCGTGGCGCTTGAGCGACCGCTCGTCCAGCACCGCCACCGAGGTGACCACCGCACCGACGACCGCGGGCTCAAGGCCGGCGCGCACAACCTCGACCTCGGGAAGTTCAGGCACGCGGCATCCTCAGGCCGGTGTCGATGACTGCAGCGCACTCCAGGCCTCGAGAGCTGCGGCCATCTCGGCCTGCTTCTTGCTCGAACCATCGCCCTCGGCGGCGGGAACCCCACCCAGCGAGACGACGGCGTGGAAGCGCTTGGAATGATCGGGGCCGCTGTCGGTGACCGCGTAGGTGGGGAGGCCGCGCCCGAGGCGTGCGGCCATCTCCTGCAGGCTGGTCTTCGGATCCATCGCCGCGCCGAATCGCTCGGGGCTCAGGAGCAACGGTCGGATGAGGCTCAGCACGAAATCGGTTGCCACCTCCGGGCCACGGTCGAGGTAGACCGCGCCGATCAGCGCCTCGACCGTATCCGCGAGAATCGACGACTTGTCGCTGCCACCGGTGAGCACTTCGCCGCGACCGAGGCGGATGTGCTCGCCGAGCCCGATGGAACGAGCCACCTCGGCAAGAGCGACACTCGAAACGAGGCTTGCCCGGCGCTTGGCGAGTTCGCCCTCGTCCAGCGTCGGGTTCTCGCGGTAGAGCATGACCGTTACGGCCTGCCCGAGGATCGAATCGCCAAGAAACTCGAGACGTTCGTTGTGCGGGAGTCCACCGTGCTCGTAGGCGAAGGAGCGGTGCGTCATCGCCAGTTCGAGCAGTTCGGGGCTGACAGTAACGCCGAGAGAGGTCGCCAAAGAGGCGCGGCTGGCGTCATCACCAGTCATTGGAATCCCCTGGAAGGAACTGTTGGACGTCGGGTTGTCAGACGTCGGTTTGTCGGACGTCGAGTTGTCGGCGTCGGGTTGTTAGACGTCGAGTTGTTAGACGTCGGCGACCTTGCGGCCCTTGTACTCCATGTACAGGGGCGTGCCGGCGGAATCCTCAACGACCTTCGCGTGGTGCGGAAGGCTGTAGACGGTCTTGCCATTCTCGATGGACTTGACGAGGGTAGGCGGGGTGGCCTTCCACTGCGCGCGGCGCATGCGAGTGCTGGCGCGTGACATTTTGCGCTTGGGAACAGCCATGGTTATCTCTCTTCTTCTTCAGACGCAGCCCCTGCGTCCGTTACATCGTCGTCTGACACGGCACTGAACGCATCCAGACCGGCAAGGCCTGCCCACCGAGGATCGATGGCTGCTTCGTGCTCGTGACCCGGATTGTCCAGAAGCCGCACCCCACACTGCGGGCACAGGCCGAGGCAATCTTCCTGACAGACCGGTTGGAACGGTAGTGACAAAACCACCGCATCCCTGATCACCGGTTCAAGGTCGATGTGCTCCTCGTGAACCTGGTAATCAAAAGCTTCGTCGAAAGAATACGCGAAAAGCTCCTGAAATTCGACTTCGACCGGTACGCGGATGTCGATCAGGCAGCGCACGCACTCACCGTCGGCCACCGCTTCGACCTCTCCGGAGACCAGGATGCCGTCGTGCAACGACTCGAGCCGCGCATCCGCGTGCACCGTACTGCCGGCCTTGAGGCCCACAACCGCGTTGCCAAATCCTTCGGGTACGACGATGTCGAGCTCACGCTCACGCATCTCGCCCGGGCGATGCACAAGGTCGAACACCGGAACGGTGTAGGGGCTCACAGTGAAATTAGACACAACCCGGAGATTCTACGCTGCGGACCCGCGCTCGCGCTGGGCCGCCCCCGCGCTTGCACTCTTGCGCCTGGGGTGGCGGGGGTTATTGCGGGGTGGCGGGGGTTAATGCGAGGTGGCGGGAGTTAATGCGAGGTGGCGGGGGTTGGGTGGTGGCGGGAGTGGGCGGGGGGAGGCACGGGTAGAGGGGTCGGGGGTACGTGGGCGGAAGCGGCGGGAGTTGTTACAAGTTGGCGGGAGCCCAGGCTCCCGCCAACTCGCACTATCCCCCGCCACATCCGCCACAACCCCCGCCACCAGAGCGTTTCTCCCGCCACCACGGGCCACAACTCCCGCCACGACGGCAGGGGCGAGCTGCCACCGGCGGGGGCGAGCTCGTATCTTGCCGGGGCGACTTCAGCACGGCAATTGGGAGCCAGCCCACGGCAGCGGCGCGCAAGCAGGGTCCGCGCTCTCGCCCGTCGCGAAGTTCGCGAGGTGGCGGGAGTTGTTACCAGTTGGCGGGAGCCCAGGCTCCCGCCAACTCGCACTATCCCCCGCCACATCCGCCACAACCCCCGCCACCAGAGCGTTTCTCCCGCCGGAGCGGGGCACAACTCCCGCCACCTCGGCAATGGGGAGCCGCCACGCGAGCAGGGGCGAGGCACCCACCCCGGCAGGCGCGAGCCGCCCACTAGAGGCGCGAGCCACTCACACCCGCCACGCCCCGCCAGCCAACAGCCACCCCGCAGGGCCCCACCAACCCGCAGGCACCCGCCACAACCCCCGCCGTCAGCCCTCGACGGCGGTGAAGGCCTCGTCGTAGATCGCGAGCGCCTGGGCCACCTCATCGTCGGTGACGATGCAGGGCGGCACGACATGGATGCGGTTATCGCTGGTGAACGGCAGCAGCCCGCGCTTCATGAGCTCCTTCTTGAGCTCCAGCACGGTTCCACCGGAGACCGGCTCCCGCGTCTGCGCGTCGTGCACGAGGTCGAGTGCCCAGAAGACGCCCATGCCCCGAACCTCGCCGATCATCGGATGCTTCGACTGCAGCTCCGCGAGACCGGGGGCCAGAACATCCGTGCCGATTCGTTTCGCGTTGTCGACGATGCCATCGGCCTCCATCGCATCCAGGGCGCCGACGATCGCGCTCATCGCCAGCGGATGCCCGGAGTAGGTCAGCCCGCCCGGGAACACCTGCGTCTCGAAGGCGGATGCGATCGACTGCGAGATCACGACGCCGCCCGCCGGCACGTAGCCCGAGTTGACCCCCTTGGCGAAGGTGATGAGGTCGGGTACGACGTCGCCGTGGTCATCCGAGAATCCCTGCCAGGCGAACCATTCGCCGGTGCGCCCGAAGCCACACATGACCTCGTCGAAGATCAGGATGATGCCGTACTTGTCCGCGAGTTCGCGCACGCCCCGCAGGTAGCCTGGCGGTGGCACGAGCACGCCGGCCGTTCCGGGCACGGTCTCCAGCAGGATCGCCGCAATGGATGACGCGCCCTCCGACAGGATGATTCGCTCCAGATGGTGCAGGGCGCGTTCGCTCTCCTGCTCGGGTGACGTCGACCAGAACTCGGAGCGGTAGGGGAACGGTCCGAAGAAGTGCACATGGCCGCGCGCGTACTCGTTCGGCACGCGCCTCCAGTCGCCGGTGGCGACCACGGCTGCACCCGTGTTGCCGTGGTAGGAGCGGTAGGTGCTCAGAACCTTGTCTCGGCCGGTGACCAGTCGCGCCATCCGGATCGCGTTTTCGTTCGCATCCGCACCGCCGTTGGTGAAGAAGATCTTGTCGAAGCTGGGGCCCGCGTGGCCCAGGATGCGCCGCGCCGCCTCGCCGCGCGTGAGGTTGGCCGTTGAGGGGGCGACGGTTGCGAGGATGTCGGCCTGCGCGTGGATCGCCGCGATGACCGCCGGATGCTGGTGGCCGATGTTCGTGTTCACCAACTGGCTGGAGAAGTCGAGGTAGCGGTTGCCGTCGAAGTCCCAGACGACGCTGCCCGATCCGCCTGCGAGCACGAGAGGGTTGAGCGCGCCCTGCGCGCTCCAGGAATGGAACACGTGCGCCCGGTCAAGGTCGTACGCGCGCTGGCCGTCGGCCGCGCTGGGCGCCGTCGGGCCCTCCATGTTCGCGTGACTGTTCAGCAGTGCGGGGTGGATGTCGTTCATGGTTGATCCTTTGGTTGGTGCGGGGCCGACCGAAGCCGACCCCGCACCGGGTAATGGAGTTACTTACCGCCAGCGTTCAGCGTCACCGTCTGGGGCGTGAAGCCTGCTCCCATGACGTCGACGCCGGCGGCCTTCAGTTCCTTGAGCGCCTGATCAACGTACTTGTTCGAGTACGCGGATGCTGGCGGGTCAGACGAGATGATGGTCTTGCCCGTCTCGTCCTTCGTTGCCTTCGCGATGGAAACCGTCTGGTCCCAGAGCGACTGCCGAACGACGCCGATGCCCTCGGTCGACGGCCAGATGAGCTTGTTGATCTCATTGGTCATCCAGAGCTGGTGGCTCGTGCCGAGCGTCGAACCGGCTGCCGTGACGATGGCAGCGGCCTTCTGGGGGTTGTCCCGGGCGTAGATCCATCCTTCGATGGACGCCTTGATGAACTTGACCGTCTGGTCGGCGTAGGCCTTGTCGTTCAGCTTGGTGGAGTCGGCCCAGATCGCGTCCTGGAGCATCGCGGTTCCCTGGTCGTTCCAGTTGATGACGTTGAGGTCATCGGCCGTGTACAGCTTGCCCGTCGCCGGGTTCGTCGTCTCGAGCACCTGTGCGTACTCGTTGTAGGTCATTGCCTGTGCAGCATCGATATCGCCGGCGAGGAATCCCTTCATATCGAAGGCCTGCTGCACGAGCTTGATGCCCTTGGTGGTGTCCACCCCGGCCTTCTGCATTCCCGCGAACAGCTCCCACTGGTTGCCGTAGCCCCAGCTGCCCACCTTCTTGCCCGCGAGGGCCGCCGGGTCGGTGATGCCCTTGTTCTTGAAGGAGATCTGCGTCGTACCACTGCGCTCGAAGATCTGGGCGACGTCGGTGACCTTCACGCCCTGTTCGATCGAGCCCAGCACCTTGGGCACCCAGGAGATCGCGTAGTCGGCCTGACCCTTCGCTACCGACTGGATCGGCACCGTTGTCGTTCCGGCGGGCTTGATCGTGACATCGAGCCCCTCCTTCTTGTAGAAGCCCTGCGCGGCGGCCGCGTAGTAGCCAGCGAACTGCGCCTGCGGCAACCACTGCAGCTGCAGGGTCACCTTCTTGAGCGTGGTTCCGCCGCTCGTCGTCGTACTCGTGCTGCTGCATCCACTCAGGAACAGGGCCGTGGCTGCTGCCACTGCGCCGATACCGAGCATGATCTTTTTGCTGTGTCTCATTGGTGCTCCTCCTTGTGCTCTTATGGGGACTTGGCGCTCCGATGGTGCGGTTTTTCGCCGGCTATGTTCGAACAACCGGACGCTCATTCGGGAGAGGTGAGTGCCTCGTTGCAAGCTTCTCCAGGGCCAGTGTGACGATGTAAAACGTGAGTCCGAGCAGGATCGCTCCCAGCACGAACGCGTAGGCGAGCGTGTAGTTGCTGTAGGCGGCCGCGGACGAGATGGATGGCGCCAGCCCGTCGATCGGGCCGCCGAAATCCTCCGAGATGAGGGCAGAGATCACCGCGAGTGAGGACGCGATGCGCAAGCCGGTGAACACGAAGGGAAGCGCGCCCGGCAGCGTGACCGTGCGGGTCGCCTGCCAGCGGGACGCCGCGTAGGCGCGCATGAGGTCGCGGTGCACCGGCTTCACCTGGCGCAGCCCCCGCAGGGTGTTGAGGTAGACCGGCACGAACACCGCGATCGCGGCGACCACCTGCCGGCTCGTCTCCGCCCCGGCCCCGAACATCGTGTACAACACGGGCGCGAGCGCGATGATCGGAATCACGCCCGCAACGGTGACGATTGGCTGGGTCAACTGGTCGAAGAAGCGGAGTGACGCCGCCAGCGCGGCCGCAACGACTGCGGCGAGCGCGCCGAGAACGAATCCGATCAGCGCGTTCGTCCCGGTGATGATCATGCCGTCCCAGACGATCGGCAGGTCCTGCGCGAACTGCACGCCGATGTTGACCGGGCTCGGCAACACGAACGGCTGGATGTTGAACACGACAACGGCGAGCTGCCACAGTACGAGCACGGCGATGCCGAACGCGGCGGGCGCCACTATCGCACGTGCGCGCAGGGATCTCATCGGATATCCACTCCACGTGCGGCGGACTCGGCGACCGGCACACCGTGGAGTGCCTCGCGCACGGCCCGCACGGTCGAGAAGAAGTTTGTCGCCTCCCGGAGGTTCTCGTCGCGTTCGCCCGTCGCGCCCAGGCGCACCGGCACGACCTCCTGGATGCGTCCGGGTCGCGGCGACATCACGACGACGCGGTCGGAGAGGAAGACGGCTTCGGGGATGGAGTGCGTCACGAAGACAACGGCGGCGCCGGTCTCGTGCTTGATGCGCACCAGTTCGTTCTGCATCCGCTCGCGGGTCATCTCGTCGAGGGCGCCGAAGGGTTCGTCCATGAGCAGGAGCTCGGGACTCTCGGCAAGCGATCGCGCAATAGCCACGCGCTGCTGCATGCCTCCGGAGAGCTGTTCCGGGTACCGGTCGGCGAAGTCGGTGAGCCCGACCAGGTCGAGCAGCTCCGCAACTCTCGCGCGACGGGTGGGCTTGGCGACCCTGTGCAACTCAAGGGGCAGCTCGATGTTCTGGCCGACCGTTCGCCAGGCCAGCAGGCCGGCCTGCTGGAACGCGATGCCGTAGTTCTGGTCGATCCGCGCCTGGCGCGCGGTCTTGCCGAACACGGTGACGGTTCCGGAGGTGGGCTGGTCCAGGTCCGCGATCAGCCGCAGGAGCGTGCTCTTGCCGCAGCCGCTCGGGCCGATCAGGGAGACGAACTCGCCTGCGGCCACCTCGAGATCAATGCCCTCCAGCGCGCTCACGCTGCCGCCCTTCACTGCGAAGGATTTGGACACGCTCGAGGCGGTCACCGCTGGTGTGGTCATGCTGCAATCTCCCCGCGTCGGTACTTCTTCAGTGCGGTGCCCAGCAGCGCGACGATGCCTGCGGCGATGAGGCCGATGAGGATGGCGCCGAAGATAGGTGCCCACGGCTTGCCGGGGTCACCGCTGGAGCCACTCGCGAATTCGATCATCATGCGGCCCACCCCGCCCTCCAGTCCGATGGAGACCTCGGCGACGACGGTGCCGATGACTGCGCTGGCCGCGCCGAGGCGCAGCGCCGGAATGAGATAGGGAACGGCTGCCGGTAGCCGCAGGCGCAGGAGCGTCGTCCACCAGCCGACCGCGTAGGTGTGCATCAGTTCGACCGCGGCTCGCTCCGGTGCCTCGAGGCCCCTCAGCGCGCCAATCGAGACCGGGAAGAATGCGAGGTACGACGCAATGACAACCACGGACATCCAGTCCTGCCAGACAGCGTCGCCGAAGCGAACCTGCGACCCGACTCCGCTGACCAGCGGGGCGAGGGCGATGATCGGCACCGTCTGGCTGAGGATCACCCACGGGAGCAACGCCGATTCTGCGGTACGGAACCGCTGCATGAGAACGGCCAGGAGCATCCCGACGACCACGCCGATAAGCCAGCTGATCGCGGCGAGTCCAAGGGTGAAGCCAGCGGATGTCGCGACCACCTGCCAGAGCGGAAGCGATCCCGGCTCCGCGAGCACGGGTTCGCCCAGCCGAGTGACCATGGTGAGCAGGTGGGGCATCGACTGGTCGTCGGTTCGGGGAAGCACCGTGAGGCCGTTGATCACGACGCCCTTGACGGGACCGAGCGCCTTGTACACCTCCCAGACGACGCCGAGCAGCATGATGCCCGCGATGCCGAACAGCACCGGGCGCACCCCGCGACGACGCGTCATGCCTTGGCCGTCACATGCTCACTGAGTGCGGGGATGACTGTCTCGCCATACTGGCGCAGCGTCTCTTCCTTGTTGTCGTGCTGCAGGTACGCGGCGAAATGGTCGACGCCAATCTCCTTCAGAGCCTTCAGCTTTTCGATGTGCTGGTCGGCGGTGCCGAGCAGGCAGAAGCGGTCGACGATCTCGTCAGGAACGAACTCGGCGTGCGTGTTGCCCGCGCGCCCGTGTTCGTTGTAGTCGTATCCCTCACGGCCCTTGATGTAGTCGGTCAGCGCTTTCGGAACCGTCGACGACTCGCCATACTTCGCCACGATGTCGGCCACGTGGTTGCCCACCATGCCGCCGAACCAGCGGTTCTGGTTGCGCATGTGGGTCCAGTCGTCGCCGATGTAGGCGGGTGCCGCAACGCAGAACTTGATCGACATCGGGTCACGGCCGACCTTCTCGGCTGCATTCCGAACGGTGGTGATCATCCACTCTGCGACATCCAGGTCGGCCATCTGCAGGATGAAGCCATCGCCGACCTCGCCCGTGAGCTTCAGCGCGAGCGGGCCGTACGCGGCGACCCAGATGTCGAGCGTCGAACCCTTGCTCCACGGAAACTGCAGCGTGGCTCCGTTGTACTCCACCGATCGCGAGTTGGCGAGCTCGCGGATGACGTGGATCGACTCGCGCAGTGTCTTCAGCGTCGTCGGCGCACCATTCGTCACGCGCACGGCGGAGTCGCCACGACCGATGCCGCAGATCGTGCGGTTGCCATACATCTCATTGAGGGTGGCGTAGGTGGATGCCGTGACCGTCCAGTCGCGCGTCGCCGGGTTGGTCACCATCGGGCCGACGATCACGCGCTTCGTCTCAGCGAGGATCTGGCTGTAGATGACGTAGGGCTCCTGCCAGAGCAGGTGGGAGTCAAACGTCCACACGTGGCTGAAGCCGTGCTGCTCGGCGAGCTTGGCGAGGTACACCGTGCGCGACGCGGGCGGGTTGGTCTGCAGTACTGCTCCGAAATCCATGGTTCCGTTCCTCGTCGTTCAGATCAGGTACTGGCTGAGGCCGCGCTTGAAGTACTTGCCGTCACCCTTGGTGCCGACGTACTGGTTGTCGTCGACGACGACCTTGCCGCGCGAGATCACGGTGTCCACGTGCCCGTCGATCTCGTAGCCCTCCCACGCCGAGTAGTCCATGTTCATGTGGTGGGTCTTGCCCAGCCCGATGGACGTGTGGCCGTTCGGGTCGTACACGACCACGTCGCCGTCGGCTCCGGGCTGGATGACGCCCTTCCTGCCATACATGCCGAACATGCGCGCCGGGGTGGTCGAGGTGACCTCGACCCAGCGCTCGAGCGAAATGTTGCCGTTGACGACGCCCTGGTACATGAGATCCATGCGGTGCTCGACGGATCCGATTCCGTTGGGGATCTTCGAGAAGTCGCCGATTCCCATGTCTTTCTGGCCCTTCATGCAGAAGGGGCAGTGGTCGGTCGAAACCATTTGGATGTCGTTGGTGCGAAGCGACTGCCACATGTGGTGCTGGTGGCCCTCCTGCTTCGATCGCAGCGGCGTTGAACAGACCCACTTGGCGCCCTCGAACCCGGGTGCACCGAGCTGCTCCTCGAGCGACAGGTACAGGTACTGCGGGCAGGTCTCGCCGAACACGTTCTGGCCGCGGTCGCGTGCTGCGGCGATCTGCTCGACCGCCTGCTTGGCGGAGACGTGCACGACGTAGAGCGGCGCACCGGTGAGGTCGGCGATCATGATGGCGCGGTGGGTCGCCTCTTCCTCCGCCTGCCACGGGCGCGTAAGCCCGTGATACAGCGGCGAGGTGTGTCCGGCATCGATGGCCTGCTTCACGAGCACGTCGATCATCGCGCCGTTCTCGGCGTGCATCATCATGAGCGCTCCGTTGTCCGCACCCTTCTGGAACGCCCGCAGGATCTGCCCATCGTCAGACAGGAATACGCCCTTGTAGGCCATGAAGAGTTTGAAGCTCGTGACGCCCTCGGCGATGAGTTCGTCCATTGCGGTCAGCGAGGCATCCTGAACGTCCGACAGGATCTGGTGGAACCCGTAGTCGATCGCGCAGTTGCCCGCGGCCTTCTCCTGCCACAGGTTGTGTTGCTCGAGGATGTTCTGGTCGGGGTACTGCACGACGAAGTCAACGATGGATGTCGTGCCGCCCCAGGCCGCCGCTCGCGTTCCGGTTTCGAACGTGTCGCTCGCGAAGGTGCCGCCGAAGGGCATCTCCATGTGCGTGTGGGCGTCGATCCCGCCGGGGATAACGTATTTGCCCGCCGCGTCGATCACGCTGTCCACGTTCGACTCGATGTCGAAGCCGAGCAGCGTCGATCCGGGCGCGAGCACCGCGGCGATGGTCTCGCCATCGATGAGCACGTCGGCGGCGCCCCTGCCGGTGGAGTTGACCACCGTGCCGTTCTTGATGAGTGTCTTCATTTCTGTTCCTTTCAACCGAGGTTGCAGGCTCTCTCGGCGCGCTACGGCTTGGGGATGCTCGTGTACGACTCCGGGCGACGATCGCGGTAGAACTGCCAGTCGTCGCGAACCTGGCGGATCATGTCCATGTCGAGATCGCGAATGACGACCTCTTCGACCTCGCCGCTGCCGTAGCCGCCGATGACGTTGCCCTGCGGGTCGACGAACTGGCTGTTCCCGTAGAAGGTGACCGCGAGTTCGCCATACTCGTTGTCTTCCTTGCCGACGCGGTTGGCCGCGGCGACGAAGTATCCGTTGGCGCCCGCCGCGGCCGGCTGCTCGATCTCCCACAGGCGATTCGAGAGGCCGGGCTTGGTTGCATTGGGGTTGAACACGATCTGGGCACCGTTGAGGCCCAGCTCGCGCCATCCCTCGGGAAAGTGCCGGTCGTAGCAGATGTAGACGCCGATCGGCCCGACCGCGGTCTGGAACACCGGGTAGCCCAGGTTTCCGGGGCGGAAGTAGAACTTCTCCCAGAAGCGATCGAGGTGCGGGATGTGGTGCTTGCGGTACTTGCCGAGGATCGTGCCGTCGGAATCGACGACGACCGCGGTGTTGTAGTACACACCCGGCATGTCTTCTTCGTAAATGGGCAGCACCATCACCAGGTTGAGTTCTTTGGCGAGGGCGGCGAAGCGCTGCACGATCGGCCCGTCGGCCGCCTCGGCGTAGGCGTAGTACTTCTTGTCTTCGGTGATTCCGAAATACGGGCCGTAGAACAACTCCTGGAAGCAGATGACCTGCGCGCCGGCGGCGGCAGCATCCCGAGCGAATTGCTCGTGCTTCACGATCATGGATTCTTTGTCACCCGTCCATGTGGTCTGGGTGATAGCGGCACGAACTACGGTCATGAGAAACCTCCGACGGGGACTACGTTTTGTTATTATTCGCCGTAAACATTTCTCTTTCGTTTCTGTTTATGACGTTGGCGTAAAACCTACGGGGGTTCGAGTGAAGCCGATAGCCCTCTCCGTCGAGGAGCCCACACCCAGCGGCATCGCGGGCGCCATCGCGCGCCTGATCAGTTCAGGGGAACTCGCGCCCGGCGACCGGCTGCCGACCGTTCGCGAGCTGGCGGCCGACCTCGGCGTCAGCCCCGCGACGGTGAGCCACGCCTGGCAGGCGCTTTCCGGAGTCGGCCTGATCGTCTCCCGCGGTCGGAGCGGATCGTTCGTGCGGGCCGAGCGCACCACGTGGCTGCCGCCCCGGTCCCGCCACCTCACCGAGCTTCCGATTGCCAGCCTCGACCTTTCGACCGGCACGCCCGACCCCGAGCTGCTGCCGAATCTCGGGCCGGCGCTCTCGCGGGTGTCCAGCCGCGCCGGCACCACGAGCTACTTCGACTCGCCCGTCCTGCCGGAACTCGAGTTGCTGCTGCGCGGCAACTGGCCGTTCGTTCCGGGCGCCATGACGATCGTCGACGGGGCGATGGATGCGATCAGCCGCACGCTCGATCTCGTCCTTCGCTTCGGCGACCGGGTTGCCATCGAGAATCCGGGCTTCCCCCCGATCTTCGACCTGCTCGAGCACTACGGCATCGAACGACTCCCTGTCGGACTCGATGAACAGGGCATGCGACCGGAGGCGCTTGCCGAGGCACTCAAACACTCCCCCGCGGCGATCGTGCTGCAGCCCCGAACCCAGAACCCCGCCGGGGTGTCCATGACTACGGACCGCGCGCGGGAGCTCGCGAAGGTGATCTCCTCCAGCCGCACGGCGACCGACACGATCATCATCGAAGACGACCACTCCGGAGAGATCAGTACCAGCTCGGATGTGAGCCTCGGGGAGTTCCTGCCCGACCGGGTGCTGCACATCCGCAGTTTCTCCAAATCGCACGGACCCGACCTGCGGATCGCAGCGATCGGCGGCCCGGCCCAGCTCGTCGACCGCATTGTGGCGCGCCGCATCCTCGGTCCCGCCTGGACGTCCCGGATGCTGCAGACCATCCTGTACGACCTTCTGACCGATGCCACGAGCGTTGCCCAGGTGAGCGATGCCAGGCGCACCTACCACGGCCGCCAGCGCGACCTCAACGCCGCGCTCGCGAGCCACGGAGTCGTGATGCCGATACCGGACGGCATCAACCTGTGGATGCGCGTCGATGATGAGCGCAACGCGGTCGTGCAGCTCGCGGCCGCCGGAATCCGGGTCGCTGCGGGGACGCCCTTCCTCGCCTCGCCCGGCGAGCAGTTCATCCGCGTCACTGCCGGCCAGGTGCGCGCCGAGTTCGAGTCAGTCGGCGCGCTGCTCGCGGCGGCGACGACTGCCTGAGCGCTAACCACGAGCCCGCTAGCTCGTTCGCAGCCGACCCGCGAGCGCCCGGTCGACAATGGTGACGGGCAGCAGCGCCGCACGAACGCGCTGGCTGCCACTCGACCTCGCGCGCAGGGCATGAAGCACCAGCTGTACTGAGTCAACCGTGGCCTCCCCCGACTCGGCCCGCGAAAAAGACTCGCCCTCGACGCCCGCCCGAAGCAGGAGGATGGCGTCGCGAGCCGGTCCCGTGAGTGCAGCCGCGTACTCGAGTTCCTCGGCGAGATCGCGGGGAGTGCTCGCCACGCTGACCGCGTATCCGAGATCTCGTGCGGTCTCCGCGATCTCCGTCCAGGCCTGGGTCGCCGGGCGCTCACCGCGACGGATCGCGCCGAAGCGCCGGCGCCTGATGACCTCGCGCGTGGCGGCCGGAACCAGGAGAACCAGCAGCACGAGGCTCAGGGCGAGCAGCCCCAGCGGCGCCGTCGAGCCGGATTTCGACGAGCCCGCGGTTGACTGTGGGTCATTGTTCGCGTCGCCCGGAACGGCCGTTGTCGGCGGCGCCGTCGTTGTTGCCGGGGTTGGCACGGCGGTCGACTCATCCACATTGGGGGTGGAGGGGTCATCTACGGGGGCGGCGGGGAAGTTGGGGACGATACCGCGCCCGGGAGTCGGCTCGAAGCGCACCCACCCCACCCCGGCGAAGTACAGCTCCGGCCAGGCGTGCAGGTCGTGCGACGAAACCGTGAACAGCTCGATATCCGGACGACCAGTGATCGTCGACGGCGTGCCCGGGAGAAAACCGACGACGATTCGGGACGGGATCCCCAGCGTGCGTGCCATCAGGGCCATGGTGGAAGCGAAGTGCACGCAGTACCCCGCCTTCGTGCTGAGGAAGGTGGGGATGACGTCCAGTCCCGACCCGTCGTAGCCCTGGGCGACAGGAGCCTTCTCCGAGTAGGTGAAATCACCGCCTCGGAACCAGTCCTGCAGGGCGACCGCTCGCGCATAATCGGTTTTCGCGTTTGCGGTCACGGCCTCCGCGGTGGCGGCGACCACGGGATCCAGGCCAGCCGGAACCTGCGCGAGGGGCGAGCCCGATGAGGACGGCGCATCCTTGAGCTGGTTCGACGTTGGCGCCACCACCAGGCTCTTCACCGTGTACTTCTGGCCGCGCATGTCGGCCGACGTCGACCGCACCGAGAGTGCGTCGGGTTCCCAGAACCAGTCGCCGGACTCCCCCGTGACACTCGTCGCGGGGTACGGAACGGGCAGCCACTGTCCGACCGAGTTTGCGACAGTGACCCGTGAGGTGACTTTCGCGGTCGCCACCCTGGCGCCCAGGCCAGGGGCCGCACCGATCTTCGCGATGTCGTTGCCCGTGATCGGCCGCACCGTGTCCGGCCTCCACTCGGTGCCGACGAAGGTGTCCAGAGTGGTGAGCCGCAGGTACTCCCCGTTGAAATTGGTGGAGGTGTAGGTCAGCGCCGTCATCGCCGTGCTCTGCCGAAGGTTCCTGCCAAGGTCGATCATCGGATTGATGCCGTTGGTGAGGAATCCGCCCAGCGCCTGCGTGTTGTTGGTCGTCACGACGCTCGGCAGGGCGAGGGGAAGCAGCAGTGCGCCGAGCACGGCGACAGCCCCGAACCCGAACGCGGCGGTCGCCTGGGATCGCCGGATGCGTGGACGAATCAGCAGCAGGAAGATGATCGCCACGGGCACGAAGAAGGTCGCATCAGCCAGGGACGGGTCGACCACGTTGGGGACGATCAGCACGAGCAGGAGCGGGATGCCCGCGAGTGCCGGCGCGCGCAGCCACAGCGCCATGGCATCCATCGCCACCGCTATCGAGGCGATCGTCACGCAGAGAATGAGCGTGATGCCTTCGCCCGCTGTAGCAGGAATGGACTGCTGGGAGATGGATTCCTGCCCGTGCGTCCAGATCTGGCCGAACCGCGACCAGGTATCCACGGTGGGGATGACGCCGAGGAATGCCGTCTGGCCGCCGAAGCCGAGGGTGATCGCCGCGATCGCGACAAGTGCCGCCGCAATCGTGCCGGCCGAGCGCGAACGCAGGACTGTGCGCACGGCAAGCGCAGTACCGAAGACGAGGAAGATGATCCCGGTTCCGGCCCACCACCAGTCCGCATCCGCGAGCACGCTGTGCAACCCCCCGAAGGCGATGGCAAGACCGAGGAACAGCAGGATGCTCGTGCGCAACTCCGGGCGCGGCACCTGCACGCCTGCCCGCGCCGCCCCTCGCACCTCAGCCTCGGCCATGGAACCCCGTCAGGGATGCGAAGCGGGAGACGCTCGCCCACGCCAGCGCCGGATCCTCGTCGTCGCGCACCGGAACGCAGATCCACCCCCAGTCGGACAGTCGTTGGTGTGCCTCCTCGAACCGCCCACCGACGATAAATGCGATGCCGATCTCACTGCCATGCCGCTGGCCGGCGATCCAGTCAGCGGTGCGCGGGTCCGGGTCGGCGAGGATTGCGAAGATGGGGCCGGGGGCATCCGTTCGTTCGGCGCGCTGTTCGGTCGGAATGGCGTCGGTCAGTCTCAGCGACGCCAGGCTGAGGAGAAACTCGTGGTCCTGTCCGCCGCCCGAGTTGGCATCGCCGAGCGCGGAGACCTGCCCGGCGCCCGTCTCGATCACCTGCACCCGGAATCCGGCGCGGTGCAGGTGGATTCCGAGTGATGCCAGCATTTTCACCGCCCACTCGAAAGCGTACGAATCGGCCGCCGTGAAGCCAGCGTCCGTCAACGCGTCGTCATAACCGCTGCGCACGGTGTCGATGAGCAGGCGCGCTTCAGGGTAGGTGCGCTGTTCCTCCTGCCGCACCATGAGCTCGCCGTGCCGGGCCGATGCGCGCCAGTGCACGCGTCGCAGCGCATCGCCACTGCGGTACTCGCGGGTCATCAGGTCGTCATCGTTGCCACTGACGTGCCGTTGAACCAGCCGAGCGTTGCCGTCGCCCGCGACGATCATCGGGCCGCCCTCACCAAACGGCACCACCGTCGGAATGACGAACAGCTGTTGCACGCCGCCGAGGGAGGCGTGACCGCGCCCGAGCGAGAACGGGTCGATCGATTCGACCTCGAGCGGGCCAATGTCGTAAACGCCGCGCGCGGGCGGGCGCAGGGTGTAGCTGAGCCGCGTGGCTGCACCCTCCGTTGCGTAGTGCGGAACCATCGCGGACAGCGACGGGAGTATCCCCGGACCGGCAGTACCCGGCGCCCAGGGGATGCGATCTGCCCACGTGCCCGCCGGGCTGGCCGTGCGCGACTGGTTGGTTACCTCGATGTCGACCACCGCGGGTGAGCCGGCCGAGACCACTCGAGGAGTAAAGGTGCGCACGACCGTCAGTCGCATGCGCCGCAGTCGAGCGAGGAGCAGGGCGACGACGGGCAGGACGGCGAGAAAGCAGGCCGCGTAAAGCAATTCGCTCAGCCCGGCGCTGTACGCGAAGACGGCGATCATTACGGCCGCAGCGAGAAAGCACCAGCCACGCAGCGTCAGGCGCGTGGCTCCGCCGTTGAACCTCGAACCACCCGCCGGACCGACTCGCATGGCGGGTGAGGTCAGGCGCGGCCGCGGGCGCCGAGCGGTACCGGCGTGTCAGCGACGATGCGGCTGATGATTTCTTCGATGGATGCGCCCGAGTATCCGCCCATGGTGACGCCGACCCGGCCAGCCGGGATGAGGCGGTGCGCGAGCACGGGAATGGCGAGCGCGTTGATGTCGTCCGGCAGCACGAAGTCGCGACCGTCGAGCGCAGCGCGTGCCTTGGATGCCCGGACCAGCTGCAGCGTCGCGCGCGGGCTCGCTCCGAGGCGCAGGTCGGGATCGCGGCGCGTGCGCTGGGCCAGGCCAACGGCGTACTGCTCAACCGCACCGCTGGCGAACACGTTGCGGGTGGTGGCGATCATCGCGCGGAGCTGGGCGGTGCCGACAACCGGGGTGATCGCATCCAGCGGGCTGGATGTCGCGCGCGTGCGCAGCATCGACAGCTCAGCCGACGAATCCGGATACCCCATGGAGATGCGGGCCATGAAGCGGTCGCGCTGCGCTTCGGGGAGGGCGTAGGTGCCCTCCATCTCGATCGGATTTTGCGTTGCGACGACGGTGAAGGGCGTCGCGAGCGTGTAGGTCTTTCCATCGACCGTGACCTGGCGCTCCTCCATGCTCTCCAGCAGGGCGGACTGCGTCTTGGGGCTCGCACGGTTGATTTCATCGCCGATGACGATGTTCGCGAACACCGGTCCCGGCTTGAATTCGAACTCTCGGTCGCTCTGGTTGAAGACGGAAACACCGGTGATGTCCGCCGGCAGCAGGTCGGGCGTGAACTGGATTCGCGACACCGAGCAGTCGACGCTGCGGGCAAGCGCGCGGGCCAGCATGGTCTTGCCGACGCCCGGTACGTCTTCGATGAGCAGGTGGCCCTCGGCCAGAAGTACCATCAGTGCGAGTTCGACGGCGTCCCGCTTGCCATCGATCACGGTCTCAATGGCGCTCAGGATGCTGTTGCTGGCGATCAGGAACTCGTCAAGCGGCATCGCATCTGAGGCTGCCAGGGACACGTCAGCGTGCCCCGGCTCGAACTTTGCCGGGAAGGAGTTCACTCCCCCAGTCTGCCAGAGTCTCCATTCAGACGTATGGGCAGGCGCTGCGAATCCGCGGAGCTGCATTCGGGTTAGCGTGGGCATCTCATGAAAATCACCGTACTTTCCGGCGGCGTGGGCGGAGCCCGCTTTCTCCGCGGCCTCCGCGGCCACGTTCGCGCGACCGACCCGACCTCGACGATCACCGCGATCGTCAATACCGGCGACGACATGTGGCTTACCGGACTGCGCATTGCGCCCGACCTCGATTCGATCATGTACACCCTCGCCGGTGAGAATGACGAGGTTCGCGGCTGGGGCCGAGTCGGCGAAAGTGAGCGCGTCAGCGCCGAACTTCGGGCCTACGGCGTCGGATGGCCATGGTTCACACTGGGGGACCTCGACATCGGCACGCACCTCACCCGCACGTCGCTGCTCGGCGAGGGTATGCCGCTCAGCGCTGTCACCGATCGCCTCGCGTCCCGCTGGGACCTCGGTGTGCGGCTGCTGCCGGCAACCGACGACGAGGTCGAGACGCATGTCGTCGTGGAGGACGGCACGTCGATGCAATTCCAGGACATGCACTTCCAGGAGTGGTGGACGAAGCACCGCGCGGCCCTGCCCGCCCGTGAGTTCGTGCAGCGGGGCGTCGCTTCGGCGTCCCCCGCACCCGGGGTGCTGGATGCCCTCGCGACCGCGGACGTGATCGTGCTCGCACCGTCGAATCCGGTGGTGTCGATCGGAACCGTGTTGGGCATCCCGGGGATTCGGGATGCGCTGGCCGCGGCATCCGCTCCCGTTGTCGGGATCTCGCCGATCATCGCGGGGGCAGCCGTCCGGGGTATGGCGGATGCCTGCCTCACCGCGATCGGGGTCGAAACGTCGGCCGATGCTGTCGCCGCGCACTACGGCGCGCGATCGTCCGGCGGAGTGATCGACGCCTGGCTCGTCGACGAGTCGGATGCGGCGCTGCTCCCCGGCATCGCGGCGCTCGGCATTCGTGCCGCGGCCGCACCGCTCTGGATGCACGACCTGCCGACCTCCCAGCAGCTTGCCGCCGACGCCCTCGCGCTGGCCGCGAGCACTGCGAGCGGTAATCGACGCGAAACATCCCGGGGTTAGGCTGGGTGCATCCGGTTCCGCGCCTGACTATTGGCGATTCCTCCTAACGAGAAGTCTGCCTTCATGACCGAAACCGTCGGATCCTTCGTTCCCACCGCATCCGCCATCTCCCGGGCGCTGAAGCGCGCCGAGACGGGCGTGACCGTCGACGCGACCGAGGCCGAAACACTCATGCACGCACGCGGCGAGCAGCTCGACCGCCTGCTGGTCGCGGCCGGTCGGGTGCGCGACGCCGGACTCGCGAAGGCCGGGCGCCCGGGCGTCATCACGTACTCGCGCAAGGTCTTCATCCCGGTCACCCACCTCTGTCAGGACCGCTGCCACTACTGCGCGTTCGTCAAGACTCCGGCCCAGCTGGCACGGCAGGGCAAAGAGATGTTCATGTCGCCCGACGAGATTCTCGAGGTCGCCCGCAACGGGGCCGCGCTCGGCTGCAAGGAGGTGCTCTTCACGCTCGGCGACCGGCCCGAGGAGCGCTGGCCCGAAGCGCGCGAGTGGCTGGATGCGAACGGGTACGACTCGACCCTTGCCTACCTGCGCGCGATGGCGATCCGCATCATGGAGGAGACCGGCCTGCTCGTGCACATGAACCCGGGGGTGATGACCTGGGAAGAGATCCAGCGGCTCAAGCCGGTATCGCCGTCGATGGGGATGATGCTCGAGACCACCTCGACGCGCCTGTTCACGGAGAAGGGGCAGGCACACTACGGCTCCCCCGACAAGGATCCGGCCGTGCGACTGCGGGTGATCGAGGATGCCGGGCGCAGCAACGTCCCGTTCACGACCGGCCTCCTGCTCGGGATCGGCGAGACCTACGCGGATCGCGTCGACGGCCTGTTCGAGCTGCGGGCGGCATCCCGTCGGCACGGGCACATCCAGGAGATCATCATCCAGAACTTCCGGTCGAAGATGTCGACAGCAATGATGCGACGCGACGACCTGCCGCTGGAGGAGTACATCGCGGCCGTGGCTGTCTCGCGCATCGTTCTCGGCCCGGGCGCACGACTGCAGGTTCCCCCCAACCTCACGGATGAGGCGGAGCTGGCCATGCTCGTCCGCGCGGGCATCGACGACTGGGGCGGGGTCTCGCCGCTCACGCCCGACCACGTGAATCCCGAGCGTCCGTGGCCGAACATCGACGAGCTGTCGCGGCTGACCGCTGCTGCGGGCTACACGCTTCGCGAACGCCTGACGGTGCATCCGCATTTCGTTCGCGCCGAGGAGCCGTGGCTCGACCCGCGCCTTCTGCCGCACGTGCGCGCACTGGCCGACGACCAGGGGCTCGCGGTCGAAGGGCGCATACCCGTCGGCCTGCCCTGGCAGGAGCCCGATCCGGAGTGGCTCGGCTCCGGCCGCGTCAACCTGCACACCGAGATCGACACGATCGGCCGCACGACCGACCGACGGAGCGACTTTGAGGACGTCTACGGCGACTGGAGCGAGCTGCGCGAGAAGGTCGGCGCCTCACCCACCGGGCAGCATCCACGTCTCTCCGCGCCCCGGCCGACCGCTCAGCGGGGGCCGATAATCGCTGCGCTGCTGCACGCCGAGACGGACCCGGCGGGACTCACGGATGCCGAATACCTTGCCCTGCTCGGCGCAGAGGGCCGCGATCTCGATGCACTCGCCGGCCTCGCCGACCGCGTCCGCCAGGAGGTGAACGGGGACGGCATCGGCTTCGTCGTCAACCGCAACATCAACTTCACCAACGTGTGTTACACCGGGTGCCGCTTCTGCGCGTTCGCCCAGCGGCGCACCGACGCGGATGCCTTCACCCTGTCAATGAAGCAGGTGGGCGACCGCGTCGACGAGGCCTGGAACATCGGGGCGACCGAGATCTGCATGCAGGGCGGAATCCATCCCGACCTCCCCGGCACCGCCTACTTCGACCTGGCGCGCGAGGTGAAGGCGCGCCAGCCGGACATTCACCTGCACGCGTTCAGCCCTATGGAGATTGTGAACGGGGCCGCCCGCACCGGGCTCTCCTACCGCGACTTCCTCATCTCGGCCCAGGAGGCCGGCCTCGACACCATTCCCGGAACCGCAGCCGAGATTCTCGACGACGAGGTGCGCTGGGTGCTTACGAAGGGCAAGCTGCCGGCATCCGAGTGGATCGAGATCGTGTCGACGGCGCACAGCCTCGGCATCCGTTCCTCTTCCACGATGATGTACGGCCACGTCGACAACCCCGGTCACTGGGTCGGTCACCTGCGGACGCTCGCGCGCATCCAGGATGAGACGGGCGGCTTCACCGAGTTCGTGCTGCTGCCGTTCGTGCACGCCAATTCGCCCGTGTACCTCGCCGGAGTGGCCCGGCCAGGCCCGACGGCACAGGAGAACAGGGCCGTGCACGCGGTGGCACGGCTGATGCTTCATGGCCGCATCGACCACATCCAGACGTCATGGGTGAAGCTCGGCACCGAGGGCACGCAGCTGATGCTGCAGGGCGGCGCGGATGACGTGGGCGGCACCCTGATGGAGGAAACAATCAGCCGGATGGCCGGGGCCGACAACGGATCGGAGAAGACCGTCGACGAACTCGAGGCCCTCGCGACCGCGATCGGCCGCACCGCCTACCAGCGGACCACCACCTACGGCCGACCGACGGATGAGCGGCTCGCCGTCGCGCGGGCGCACGCATCCACCGGCTACGCGTCGACCGGAAAGTCGCTCAAGCTGCTGCCGCTGGAGGTTGCGGGCGGGCACTGAGGTGTGAGGCGTGGTGGTGCGGCACTGCTCCTGCTGCCCGCGCTCGTGCTCCAGTGCTGGCACTGCTGCTGCCGGCGCTGGTTGTGCGATGGTGCTGGTGCTGCTCGCGATGTCGTGGTGGCGGGAAAAACAGTCAGGTGGCGGGAGTTGTTGCGGGACGGCGGGAGAAACGTGCACTCACGGAGGGTGAATTTGTGAGTTGGCGGGAGCGCAGGCTCCCGCCAACTCACAAATTCTCCCGCCGTTCGATCTGAAGCCGTGCACACAGCTCCCGCACCCGGGTGGACAGTGCACCCGACTCCCGCCGTCACCACACAACTCCCGCCAACACGCCCCCAGAATGCGCGAAGGCGGCACCCCACCACCCACACAACGCCCCACAACGCACGCAACCGCCGCCACGGGTCCTCGGCGCGCACATAACTCCCGCCACCACGCCTCAGGATGCGCGCAACCCCCGCCACCACGCCTCAGGATGCACGCAACTCCCGCCACGACGCCCCAGAATGCACATAACTCCCGCCACCACGCCCACCACGCACACAACCCCCGCCACCACACCACGCCCACGCCCACCCACACCCACCCACACCACCCACCCGCGGGATAGGGTGTGCGCATGTCTCCCTCGCTCATCGGAGCGCTCGCCATCGGGCTCGTGCTCGCCGGGTACGGGGCGGTCATGCTGGCGTTCCCGACCCGCGCGGCGCGCGTGTTCGAGGCCTCCTATGACGCCGCCGGCTCCAACCCGACCGAGCGTCGCCGCCGCCGAGCGGCCGGCGAAGGCGGATGGACTCCTCGCCCGTGGCTCCTCCGCGGCATCGCGATCGCGCTCATCCTGGGAGGCCTCGCCACGGCGGTCCCGGCAGCGCTCCTTGCCCGCTGAGGCACCAGAACGCTGACTAAGCCGTCCGCAGCGGCGAACCGGATGCGGCGCGGTCCTCACCGAGAGCCGCTCGCGTGCGCGGTCCGAGGCGGCCCGCGAGCGCGGCGAGCTGTTCGGCGGTGTCGACATCGCGACGCAGCCCGGAGTCGGCCGGGATGTTGAGCTCGAAGTAGCCGTTCGCGAGATGCGAAGCACGCGAGCCAGCGCCGAAAGCGGGCAGGTGCGCGGCGGCATCCAGGGCGGTGATGAGCACAGTGCCCGAGGCGTCGGCGTCGGCAACCATGGCCAGTGGATGCTGGGCCGCCGAGTCGAGCGCGACCGCGAGTTCGTCGGGTTGCAGCGCGGGCAAATCACCGAGGAGCACGGCAACGGGAACCGCGCCCGCCGAAGCGATGCCCAGGGCGATCGCCCCGGCGAGACCCGCGCCGTGCTCGGGAATCACCCGCGCTCCGAGAGCCGCGAACGCCGGGGCGGCAGACGAGGACGTGACCACGATCACCTCCCGCCCGTCGACGCGGTCGGGCACCGCGGCGTGACGCACTGCCGCGAGCGCCGCGACTGCCGCGAGCGCCGCAGCGACAGTGTCGAGGGCGATCGCCAGGGCCAGCTCCGGTGAGGCACCGAGCCGTGACTTGGCCGACCGGGTTCCCTTGACCGGGATCACGATCGTCCAGTCAGCTGACATCCGCGGCCTCCGCGCGCCCCGCCGCTCGCCCCTCCGCGTATGCCTCATCCGTCCCCAGCCGGAACATGTCGGACGGGCCGGTACGGATGAGCACGCGGGCACCCGGAGCATCCTCGGCGAGCAGGTGCGCCAACCCGCGCACCACGGCAACGGGCAGCGCCGCGCTCTTGCGCTTCACGAGGTCCGCCGCTGCAGCGATCTCATCTCCCACCGCCGGGGCCGTCACGTCGAGTGTTCGGCCATGGGCGTCGGTCGTTCCCCTGAGGTCTTCGAGCAGCCGCACACCGCTCCCGCCGATCGCGACATCCGTCTGCCCTTCGCGCCACGGCCGACCAAGCGTGTCGGTGATGATCACGCCGAGGGTGAGGCCGAACCGCGCGGAGAGCGCCGCACGCAGGGCCGCCGCCGAGGCATCCGGGTCAACGGGCAGCAACAACACGGTGCCCTCGGGGGTGTTAGATGCGTCCACGCCGGCAGCCGCGGCGACAATGCCGAGCCGGTTCTCCACGATGCGCGTCACGCCACCCGGATGCACGCGCGACGCGACCACGCGGACGGTCTCGTCGGTGATGGCCTGCTCGCGATCGGAGGCCTGGATGATGCGGCCCTCCGCCTTCGAGACGATCTTCGACGTGACCGCGAGGATGTCGCCATCCTCAAGCAGTCCATCCGCCGCCACCCCGACAATCTCAGCCAGGTCGTCGCCCGGAACGATTTCGGGGATCCCCTGGAGCGGAAACACCGTCAGCATCAGCGCACCAGCTTCGGCAGGACATCTCGCCCGAACACTTCGATCCACTCCCGCTGGTTGCGGCCGACGTTGTGGAGGTAGATGCGGTCGAAGCCGAGATCCAGGTAGCGCTGGATGTGGCGGCGGTGCACGTCCGGATCGGCGCTGACCGGCATCCGGCCGTCGAAATCGGCGGGGGTCACCATGCGCGCCATCTGCTCCAGTTCGTAGGGGGACCGGATGTCGCTCTTCGAGAACCGCAGGGCGCCGTTCGGCCATTCGGTGATGGCGTTGCTCATCGCCAGCTCATCGGTTGCGGCCCAGCTGAGGTGGAGCCGCAAAACTTTCGCCATCGTTGACGGGTCACGCCCAATCTCGCGGGCGCCCTCGGCGAATCGGTCGAGCAGCAGGGCCACCTTCTCGAATGCTGCGCCCTCGGTGATGAGTCCGTCGACGGTTCGCCCCGCTCGCTTCGCGGCGACCGGTCCCGCGGTCGCAACCAGGATCTCCGGCGCCTGCTCCGGCATGGTCCACAAGCGCGTCGACTCCAGCCGGTAGAACTGCCCCGAGTGGCGCACGTCTTTGCCGGCGAGGCCGGAGGCAAACAGCTTCTTGATTATCTCGACGGCCTCGAACATTCGGTTGATGCGCTCGGGCGCCTCGGGCCAGTACCCCCCGACCACATGCTCGTTGAGTGCCTCGCCGCTGCCGAGCCCGAGCCAGTGCCTGCCCGGGTACATCGCGGCGAGCGTCGCGGACGCCTGCGCCACCATCGCCGGATGCCACCGAAAGGTGGGTGCCGTCACCCCGGTTCCGAGGTCACCGACGGTCGTCTGCCCGAGAGCGCTCAGGACGTTCCAAACGAAGGATGCCTGGCCCTGCGCGGGCACCCACGGCTGGAAGTGGTCGGCGGCCATCACTCCGCGAAACCCGTGCTTCTCCGCGAGGGCCGCGAGTTCCATGGCCTCGAGAGGGTGGAACCGCTCCAACATGGCTGCATAGCCGATGTGCGGCTGGGTGGAGGGCATGTGTCCATTCTCTCGCTCTGCGAAAGTAACGGTTCGCCAACGGTGGTGGCAGGATGCCCGGCAATGGTTGCACGGGTCGCCGTGCCACCACTACCGTGGTGGAACGCCAATCAGACGAAAGGAGCCGAGCGTGAACACACCAGCAACGACTGCAGCAATTGCAGTACGGACGGAAAAATTCCGTCGAACCGCCGGCTTCGGGCGCATCGTCACCGACTGACCGGGTAGCGCAGTTCGCCACCCGTCCAGACGGTGGTGACGCTCTCGAAGCCAGACCCGCACGACAGTTTCGTGCATCCTCGGGTCAACCGCCCCTGCCACGGCCCGGCACCCTGCCGACGCCGCCTCCTCGCCGCCCGCGATTCTCGCCACGGCGCCCATCGGCATCGCCGCTCGCAATTCGCGGTCATTCGCGCTGCCGCTTTCATCCACGTTCGAAGGAATACCCGCATGAAATCCCTAGTGTCGACCGCTCCCGGTCGCCAGGACCACCCTCCCCAACCGAATCCACCACTGCTCGCTGCCCGCCGGGTCGGCGCTGTTGATCGTCTCGCCCTGCACCTGGGCGTCGCACTCATCAAGTGGGGCCGTCGCCCGCTCAGCATGGAGTCACGCGAGCGCCGGGCCAGCCGCATCGAGCAATCGCTCGCACGCGCGGCCCGCGAGTCCGAGACCGAACGCCGCTGGATACTCACGGCGCCGCTGCGTTGACGCTTGCTGACGAGGAACTGCACGCACGGCCGTCGCCGGGTTCGCCCGGCGACGGTCGTCGCCGGACGGCGGCGGAAGCGTCAGAGTGCCCGCAGGCGCGGAGCGAGGTCCCGCTCGAACAGTTCGAGGAAGCGGCGCTGGTCCTGGCCGGGTCCGTGGAACACGAGGTGGTTGAGTCCGGCATCCACGTACCGCTTGATGGATGCCACGACCTCGTCGGGGTCGGCACCGACGATCCAGCGTGACGCGATCTTCTCAATGGGAAGCGCGTCAGCCGCCTTCTCCATCTCGAGCGGGTCGGTGATGTCGTGCTTCTCTTCCTTGCTCAGCGACAGCGGTGACCAGAACCGCGTGTTCTCGAGGGCGGCCTCGTACGACGTGTCGTAGGAGAGCTTGATCTCGATCATCCGGTCGATGCCCGCTGGGTCACGCCCGACCTTCTCGGCTCCTTCGAGCACGGCGGGGATGAGCTGCTCGGTGTAGAGCTCCATGCCCTTGCCAGAGGTGCAAATGAACCCGTCTCCAGCACGTCCGGCGTACCGGGCGACCACCGGGCCGCCCGCCGCGATATAGACCGGGATCGGCGTCTCGGGGCGGTCATAGACGGATGCTCCGTGGGTCGAGTAGTACTCGCCCTGGAAGTCCACTCGCTCGCCCGTCCAGAGCTCGCGCATGAGCTGGATGGACTCGCGCAGCCGAGCGAACCGCTCTTTGAACTCCGGCCAGTCCTGTTCCCCGGGCCCGCGAAAGCCGGTGGCGATCTCGTTGAGCGCCTCACCGGTGCCCACGCCGAGCATGATCCGGCCGGGGTACAGGCATCCCATCGTCGCAAACGCCTGCGCGATCACGGCGGGGTTGTAGCGAAAGGTCGGTGTCATGACCGACGTGCCGATCTGGACGGTCGAGGTGCGCTCGCCCACCGCCGCCATCCAGGCGAGCGAGAACGGTGCGTGCCCTCCCCTGTGCCGCCACGGCTGGAAATGGTCGCTGACCGCGACGCTTTCCATGCCGTGCGCCTCGGCCGCAACCGCAATCTCCACGAGTTCACGCGGGTCGAATTGCTCAGCGGATGCCTTGTAACCGAGTTTGAGGTCTGCCATGGTTCCATCCTCCCACCGGAGGCGGCGGCTACTTGGTATCGAGGCGCTCCAACAGGTCGGCCTTCGTCATGCGTGAGTACCCGACGAGGCCGGCGGTGCGAGCCCTGGCGCGCAGCTGCGTGACAGTGAGCCCGGCGAGTTTCGGGGTAGTGGCTGGGGTTCGCGCCGGCCGCGGGGCAGCCGGGGCTGGCTTCGTCGCGGGCACTTCATCAGCGGGAACGATCAGCGCGTCCTTCACCACGTGAATCGCCCTGGCAGCGTCTTTCTTTGCCTGCTTTGCCGCCTGCTTCGCCTTCTTCGCTGCCTTCTTTGCCTGGTCCGCCTTCTTCTGCAGCGCGGCCTTGGCCAGCTTCTGCTGCTTTTTCACTTCCGCCTTCGCGGCTTTGCGAAGGTCCTTTTTGGACGGTTTCGCTTTCTTACCGCTGGACTTCTTGCTGGACTTCTTGCCGGACTTCTTGGCCACGGTGATCTCCTCGGTCGAACGCGGCACATCCGCGGCGTCGTTCACGCCATTGTCCTCTCCCGAGGCCAATTCGCGACAGGGATGGGCGTGCGCGTCCCAATCGCGGCAGTGTCAGTCGTTTTGCAGGAACCGCGCAACGGCCGCGGGGACATACGGCGAGACGTCCCCGCCGAGAGATGCAACCTGCCGCACCAGCGAACTCGACACGTAAGCGTTGGCCGGGTCCGGCAGGAGGAACACCGTCTCGACTCCGGCAAGGTCACGATTGACGATCGCCATCGGGGTCTCGTACGCAACATCCACCTGGGAGCGGATGCCCTTCACAAGAACGCTCGCGCCGACATCCGTGCAGTAGTCGACAAGAAGCCCAACGCTCCAGCTGGTCACGAGGATGTTGGCCGGCAGGCCGGCATCCTTCACCGACTGTTCGATGAGCGAGACGCGCTGCGCAATCGGCAGCAGGGCGGCCTTCGCGGGATTGTGCACAACCAGGACGTGCAGCTCGTCGAATATCCCCGCGGCCCGGCCGATCACGTCGATGTGGCCAAGAGTGACCGGGTCGAACGACCCAGGAACGACGGCGATCCTGCTCATGGATTCACCCTATAGGTGCTTGTTACCGGTTTGTAACCTCCACGCGGCCCGACTAGTTCTTCGCGAGGAACGCGGCCTCCTCCTCGTCCAGTCGCCGAGCCAGCGCCTCGCGCAGCGGCTCGTGATCCGCAAGCTGTGGGTCCGCCTCGAGTATGCCTGCGGCGACCTGTCGGGCGTCCCCGATGAGGTCGCCGTCCTTTGCGACCCGCAGCAACCGCAGGCTGGACCGGCCCCCGGACTGGATGCTGCCGAGCACGTCCCCCTCCTGCCGCAGCTCAAGGTCTTTCTGCGCGAGTTCGAAACCATCGAGAGTGGATGCGACGGCCTCGACCCGCTCGCGGCCCAGGCTGTCGAGTTCCGCGCTCGTCACGAACAGGCACAGGCCGGGGATTCCGCCGCGACCGACCCGGCCACGCAGCTGGTGCAGCTGGGAGACCCCGAAGCGGTCGGCATCCAGCACGACCATCATGGATGCGTTCGGAACGTCGACGCCGACCTCGATGACGGTCGTGGCGACCAGGACGTCGATCTCCCCAGCCGCGAAGGCGCGCATCACGGCATCCTTCTGCTCGCCGGGCATGCGGCCGTGCAGGGAGGCGATGCGCGCTCCCGCGAGTTGCGGGTTGGCGAGGAGGGCTGCAGTGACGTCGGTGACGTTGGCCGCCGCAACGCGCTGGTCGATCGGCTCGATCACCGGTTCTTCCGATTGCGACGCCTCGATGGCGGGGCAGACGACGAATACCTGCCGTCCCTGGGCGAGCTCCTCGGAAACACGCTCCCAGACGCGGCCGACCCACTGCGGATGCTGGGCCAGCGGCACGACAAAGCTCTCGATCGGCACGCGGCCGGCTGGCAGCTCGGCGATCGTCGAGATGTCGAGGTCGCCGAACACGGTCATCGCGACCGTGCGCGGGATCGGCGTTGCCGTGAGCACCAGCACGTGCGGCGGGGTGGCGCCTTTCAATCGCAGCGCCTCGCGCTGGTCGACCCCGAATCGGTGCTGTTCGTCGACGACGACGAGGCCCAGGTCGAAAAAGCCGACGGCATCCCCCAGCAGGGCGTGGGTTCCGACGACGATCTGTGCGCTGCCGGAGACGGTCGCGAGCAGCGCCTTCCGCCGCTCGGCGAGCGGCAGTTGCCCGGTGATGAGCGTCGGCCGCAGCCGGGCCGAGACATCCGGCCCGAGCGTCGCCACGATCGACCGCAGGTGCTGGGCGGCGAGCACCTCGGTCGGCGCGAGAAGCGCGGACTGCCCGCCCGAGTCGGCGACGGCGAGCATCGCCCGAAGCGCCACGAGGGTCTTGCCGGACCCGACCTCGCCCTGAACCAGCCGGTTCATCGGCGAGGTAGAAGCCAGGTCGCGCGTGATCTCCTCGCCGACGAGCACCTGGTCTCCCGTGAGGGTGAACGGCATGGCGGCATCGAACGCGGAGGCCATCGGTCCGGCAACCCGTGGGGTCGCGGCGGTGGCACGCAGCACCGCGCGCTGCTGCAGCAGCGCCGCCTGCAACACGAAGGCCTCCTGGAACCGCAGCGCCTTGCGCGCGGCGCCCCAGTCGGCATCCTTTTCTGGACGGTGGATGAGCTCGACGGCGCGCGCGTAGCTGAGCAGTCCCCGCTCGGCCCGCACGGGCGGCGGAACTGGATCGGGCAGCGGTGGAAGGGTGTCCAGCACCACCTCGATCGCCTTCGCGATCTGCCAACTCGCCACCGTCGATGTCGCCGGGTAGATCGGGATCGGCGCCGTCACCCACCGGTTGGCGATCGTATCGGGGCCCGCGGCAGCATCCTCGAACAGCTGGTAGTCGGGGTGCGCGAGCTGGCGCGTGCCGCGGTAGTCCCCCACCTTGCCGGCAAAGATGCCGCGCACGCCCGGCCTCAGGTCGTTCTTGCGCCAGGCCTGGTTGAAGAATGTCAGCGTGAGGATGCCATTGCCGTCGGTGATCCGCGCCTCGAAGATCGACCCGTGTCGGGCTTTCATCGTGCGCTCGGTGACCTGCAACACCTCGGCGACGATGGTCACATTGGTGTCGATCTCGAGTTCGCTGAGCGCGGTCAGCTCACCGCGCTTCGCGTACCGCCGCGGATAGTGGCTCAGCAGGTCGCCGACGGTCGCCAGCCCGAGCCCCTTCGAGAACGCGGATGCGGTCCGCCCGCCGAGCACGTTGCTCAGTTTGTCGTCGAGGGGCGAAGTCACCTTACGAGGGTAGCCGCGCCTCGCGGTAGTACGGTCGAAGCATGTCGCACTGGATCTGCACGACCTGCGCCGTCGAGTACCCCGAGGGCGATTCCCCGCCCGCTGCCTGCCCCATTTGCGAGGACGAGCGCCAATACGTGCCGCCGACCGGCCAGGCCTGGACCACACTCGAAGACCTGGCGGCATCCGGCCACTCCCTCGAGATCACCGAGACCGAGCCGGGGCTCTGGGGAATCTCCCCCACGCCTCGCATCGGCATCAACCAGAAAGCGCACCTGGTGCAGACGGATGCCGGAAACCTCCTCTGGGACCCTCCCGGCTACATCGACCCCGCCGGCGTCGACCGCATTCGCGAACTGGGCGGCATCACCGCGATCGTGGCCAGCCACCCGCACATGTACGGCTCGCAGGTCTCCTGGTCGCAGGCGTTCGACGCGACCATCTGGGTAGCGGAATGCGACCGGGCGTGGGTGCAGCGCGACGACGCGGCCGTCCGCACCTGGACCGACGATTTCGAGGTGCTGCCGGGGATCCTCCTGAGCCGGATCGGCGGCCACTTTCCCGGAAGTGCAGTTGCCTACTGGTCTGCCGGTGCGGACGGGCGCGGCGTCCTGCTGTCGGGCGACACGATGTTCCCGCTGCCGGACGAGAAATGGGTGTCGTTCCTGCGCAGCTACCCGAACTACCTCCCCATGTCTGCCGCCGTCGTCGAGCGCGTGACCAATTCGGTGCTCACTCGGCCGTTCGACCGCGTGTACGGCAACTTCGGCAATGCGGTGCGTTCGGATGCGCGGCGTGTCCTGCGGCGTTCGGCCGATCGGTACATCGCCTGGGTCAGCGGCGCGAACGACCACCTGACCTGACGCGTGAGCGTCTGTGCCTGTCCGGAGCGCTACATCCCGAACTGGTACCCGCCCGCGTTCCGCACGGCCGTGCCAATCTGGCCGGTGTGGTTGTCGTCGTTCACCTCGAGCGAGCGGAACTGGCGCGCCACCTCGCGCTCCGAGCGTTTCAGGAAATTGATCGCGACGATCTTCTCGTCACGCGACTCGGTGACGCCATCCCGAGCGAGGATCGCGGACGCGCGGCTGATCACGGCCACCTGGGAGTAGATGCCGGATGCCGCATCCGCGAGCCGCTTCTGCACCAGCTGCTTCTCCTGCACCTTCGAGCCGTATCGGCGCAGCGCGGCCTCCGCCGCCCCGCGGAGGCGCACGGTCTGCTCTGCCACCGAGTCCACCTGCTTCGCGAGCGACGGGTGTGCTCCGACCAGCTTCTCCGGGCGGAACCGGCGGTTCACCCGGCCAGCCACGTAAGGGCCGAGCTCGCCGAGCGCCCTGCCCGGGTTAGAGAGTTTCAGGTTCGCGACATCCGGAAGATCCTCGCTGAGCGCCTTGACCCCGTTCAGCGCGACGAACGCTCGCATCACGTCATTTGCGCCCTCGAAGATCGGAAAGATGCGAAAGTCGCGCAGCGCCTTCGCGAGCGGGTGATCGGCCATGTAGGCCTCGCCGCCGTGCAGCTGGATCGCGCGGTTGAGCGCGAACCAGCCGGTGTCGCTCGCTTCGATCTTGGTCATCGCAGACTCCATCGAGAAGTCGGCGTCGCCGCGGTCGACGAGGCCCGTCGTCAGGTAACTGGATGATTCGAGCCCGTAGATCGCGGTGTTCATCCATGCGATCTTGTCCTGCACCATCTCGAAATCGATGAGCGCGCGGCCGAACTGCTGGCGCTTGGTCGTGTGCTCGAGAGCAAGCTCGAGGAAGCGTTTCATGCCACCGGTGATGGCCGTGCCCATCGACATCCGGCCGTTGTTCAGGGTGTTCATCGCGATGCGGAAGCCGTCTCCGGGCTCGCCGAGCAGGTTCTCCGCGGGCACGCGCACGTTGTTGAAGTGCACGCGCTGCAGCCGGTTCGCCTTGAGGCCGAGCGTCTCAAACCGCGGGCCGGTCGACAGGCCCTCCATGCCCTTCTCGACGATGAGCGCGACGTGCCCGAGCTCGCTGCGCGCGAAAACGGTGAGGATGTCCTTGTCGCCGTTGCCAATCCAGCGCTTCTCGCCGTTCAGCAGCCACGAGCCGTCGCCCTGGCGCTCCGCCCAGGTCTCGAGGTTGTACGCGTCGGACCCGGCGTTCGGCTCGGTGAGCACGAATGCGGCAAGCTTGCGACCGGAGGCCAGGTCGGGCAGCCATCGGGCCTTCTGGTCATCGGTTCCGTACAGGAACAGCGGCTTGGTTCCGATCGACTGGTGCACGCCCATGACGACGCTGAGCGTGCCGTCGACGCGGCCGAACTCTTCCATTACGCGGCAGTAGCCGCTCTGGCTGAGGCCGAGACCGCCATACTGCTCGTCGACGAACAGCCCGGTCAGCTTGCGGTCGCCCAACTCGCGAATCGTGTCGTCGCCGACCCAGCCCTCGCGCTCCGCTTTCCACGGGTCGTATTCGTCGGCCAGGAACGTGCGGGCGGATGCGACAGCCGCGTCGACCTTGGCGCGTTCCGACTCCGACATGAGCGGGTATGGCATCACGAGCTCGCTCTGGATGCTGCCCCGGAACAGAGATTTGGTGAAGCTGGGATGCACGGTGCGGTCGACGGTAGCCATACCTCGATTGTCTGCAACGATCTGCAATCGCCCGAATACATTGTGGGATCCCTACCATGCGCGTGGTCCGCTGCTCGCACCTCGTTGTGTGGTGGCGGGAGAAGTTGTTGCGCGGCGGGGGTTGTGGCGGGGTGCGGGTTGGCTGCGCGGTTTGCGGCGGGGGGTTGCGACGAGCTGCTGCGCGGTTGCGCGGGAGTTGCGGCGGTGGCGGCGGGAGTTGCGTTGTGGTGGCGGGGGTTGCGGCACATCCGGCGGGAGTTGAGTTGTGTTGGCGGGGGCCCAGGCTCCCGCCAACACAAGTTATCTCCCGCCACGGGTGGCCGTGAGGGCACCGACGTGCCCTGGTGGCGGGAGTTAAGTTGTCTCGCGGCGGGAGTTGGGCGGGCCCGGCGGGGGTTGCGGCGCTCCCGGCGCAGGTTGCGGCGCTCGCGGCAAGGGGTGCGGCACACCCGGCAGGTGTTGGGCGGGCCCGGCGGGGGTTGCGGTGGGCTCGGCGAGGGTTGCGGAGGGCTCGGCGGGGGCTACGGCAGGCCCGGCGGGGGTTGCGGCGGGAGTTGCGTTGTGCCCGGCAGGAGCAGCGGCACACCCCGCGGGAGATATTGCACACCCGGCGGGCAGCGGCACACCCCCGCGGGACCGGCAGCACACCCGGCGGGAGTTGAGCCGTGTCGGCGGGGGCCCAGGCTCCCGCCATCACAACTTATCTCCCGCCACGCGGGCCGCCACGCGGGCCGCCACGCGGGCGTGCACGCGAGCG
>JAODMF010000003.1 GCA_025464095.1 Glaciihabitans sp. | reverse complement strand
CGACGCGGCGCACGCCCGCCGCGACGCCCTGTTCGGCGACAATCTTGAACAGCGCGATGTCGCCGGTCCGGGCCACGTGGGTGCCGCCGCAGAGCTCGACCGAATAGTCGCCCTCCCCGGTCAGCGCGCGGCCGAGGGTCAGCACGCGCACGGTGTCGCCGTACTTCTCGCCGAACAGCGCCATGGCGCCCTCGGCCTTCGCTACCTCGATCGGCAGGATGCGGGTCGACACCTCGAGGTTGTCACGCACCGCGTTATTGGCGATCTCTTCGATCTCGCTGCGGGTCGCTGCCGAGAGCGCCTGGTTCCAGCTGAAGTCCAGGCGCATGTAGCCCGCCTTGTTGTACGACCCGGACTGGTGCGCCTCGGGGCCGAGCGTCTCACGAAGCGCCGCGTGGATGAGGTGGGTCGCCGAGTGCGCCTGGGCCGCTGCGTGGCGCCACACGGGGTCGACAACGCTCGTCGCGGCATCCCCAACGCCCACTTCGCCGCTGCGCACCTGCACGCGATGGCTCACCAGTCCCTTGACCGGCTTCTGTACGTCGAGAACCTCCAGGTCGAAACCGACGCCGACGATCGCACCCGAGTCGGCCTCCTGGCCGCCGGATTCCGCGTAGAGGGAGGTCTCGGCAAGAATCACCTCCGCGATGTCCCCCGCGACGGCGCGGTCGACCGATTCCCCGCCGACGATGAGCCCGAGGATCGTGCTTTCCGTCTGCAACAGCTCGTAGCCGGTGAATACCGTCTCGCCCAGCCCGCGGAACCTGCTGTACACCGACAGGTCGGCGAGAGCGGTCTTCTTGGCCTTGGCATCCGTCTTCGCCATGAGCCGCTGCTCGCTCATCAGGCGGTCGAACGCCGCGCGGTCGACGGTAAGTCCCGACTCCTCCGCGATCTCGAGCGTCATGTCGATCGGAAATCCGAACGTGTCGTGCAGAAGGAACGCGGTGTCGCCCGGCAGTTCCTTCGCGCCCGCGCCCTGCGTTTTGGTGACCGCAACGTCCAGGATCGTGGTGCCCGCTGCCAGCGTGCGCAGGAACGCCTCTTCCTCGCCAATCGCCAGGCGGGAGATTCGGTCCCAGTTCTCCTGCACCTCCGGATACGCGGACTTCATGGCGTCGCGGGAGGCGCTGAACAGCTCGGTGAACGACGGGTCCTCGTATCCGAGTACCCGCATCGCCCGCACGCTGCGGCGAAGAAGGCGGCGCAGGATGTAGCCGCGGCCCTCGTTGCTCGGGGTGACGCCATCCGACATGAGCATCAGGCTGGAGCGCACGTGGTCGGCCACGACGCGCATCCGCACGTCGTCGTCCTGGTTCGCGCCGTACCTGCGGCCGGACAGGTCGGAGGCACGGTCGAGCACAGGGCGAACCTGGTCGATCTCGTACATGTTCTCGACGCCCTGCTTGATGAACGCAACACGTTCGAGGCCCATGCCAGTGTCGATGTTCTGCTTCGGCAGGTCGCCGAGGATGGGAAAGTCGTAGCCGGAACCCTCACCGCGCAGGTACTGCATGAAGACGAGGTTCCAGATCTCGACGTAACGGTCGTCGCCGGTCGCCGGTCCCCCGTCGGCGCCGTACGCGGGGCCGCGGTCGAAGAAGATCTCGGAGTCGGGTCCCGCGGGTCCGGGCTGGCCGGTCGACCAGTAGTTCTCTTCCTTGCCGAGACGCTGGATGCGGTTTTCCGGAAGTCCCGCGATTCGACGCCAGAGGTCGAACGACACGTCATCCTCTTCGTAGACCGTCACCCACAGGTCGCGACCGTCGAAGCCGTAGCCGCCATCCGCCTCGGATGTGGTCAGCAGCTCCCACGCGTAGCTGATCGCGCCCTCTTTGAAGTAATCGCCGAACGAGAAGTTGCCGTTCATCTGGAAGAAGGTGCCGTGGCGCGGAGTCTTGCCGACCTCTTCGATGTCGAGAGTGCGGATGCACTTCTGCACGCTCGTCGCGCGCGGGAACGGTGCCGGAACGAGGCCGGTGAGGTACGGAACGAACGGCACCATGCCGGCGACCGTGAAGAGCAGCGACGGGTCGTCGCTGACCAGCGAAGCCGACGGCACGATTGTGTGCCCGCGGTCACCAAAGAACGTGAGCCAGCGATTCTGGATGTCTGCGGTCTGCATGGTGGTCCTGATGTAAGGGCCGAAACCCGGGAAAAATGAGGCGGTTAGCGGGAGCGGCGGCTGAGGTCCGCGATGACGTCTTCTGCGTCGGCGATCGCCCCGCGCAGTTCTGCCTCGCGCACCTTGTAGCCGTCCACGACCGCGGAGCCGAACTCGCGGGCCTTGCTGTCGACGTCGGCGAAAAACGCTTCGCCCTGAGGGGTCTTGGCGACCTGGTGGGCAACGACAAAACCGATACCGACACCGGCGATCAGCCACAGGATCTTCGTCATGCGACGCTCCTCAAACAGTTGGGGGTGGTTTCGTCAAGCTTACTGAGAGACAACGAAAGATGCGGCGCACCCGAAGGTACGCCGCATCCAGTGAACTCGAACCTAGCGGGCCGCGTAGTACTCGACGACGAGCTGTACTTCACACGTCACGGGAACCTCGGCGCGCTTCGGGCGACGCACGAGGCGAGCCTGCAGCTTGTCGATCTCGACCTCGAGGTACTCCGGAACCTTCGGAAGAACGTCGACGTGACCGCCGGCAGCTGCAACCTGGAACGGCTCCATACCCTCGGAACGCGCCTTGACGTGGATGAGCTGGCCCGGCTTCACGCGGAAGGACGGACGGTCAACGAGCTGTCCGTCGACGAGGATGTGGCGGTGAACCACCATCTGGCGGGCCTGGGCGGTCGTGCGGGCGATGCCAGCGCGAACCACGAGCGCGTCGAGACGCATCTCGAGCAGCTCAACCAGGTTCTCACCGGTCAGGCCGGCGGCACGACGTGCCTCCTGGAACGCGATCTTCAGCTGTGCCTCGCGGATGCCGTACTGGGCGCGGAGACGCTGCTTCTCACGCAGGCGAACGGCGTAGTCGCTGTCCTGCTTGCGCTTCGTGCGACCGTGCTCGCCGGGAGCATACGGACGCTTCTCGAGGTACTTTGCCGCCTTCGGCGTCAGGGCAATGCCCAGCGCGCGGGAGAGGCGGGTCTTGCTGCGGGTACGTGCCTTGGTAGACATTCACACTCTTTCTCTACGTAAACAAATGGATAACCGGAGCTCTCGCACCCACGCATGAGCGCGCAGAATTGGTTCCGGTGAAAGTAGAGGGATGATGCCGCGGAACCCGATCGGCTACAGACCAGGAGTTCCTTGTTCGATTTCTTGCAGCAGCCGTGCGCGCGAAAACGAAGTTAGGCAGCGTTCAGGTTACCAGACGCACCGGTCATCCGGCGAAGGCGAGATCGCGAGAGTTTCGATCCCGTCCCCACTCCGTCAGCGGGACCCACGAATGATGCGGCGCAGCTTCTCCCAGCGGGCGGACACGTCGCGCTCATTGCCGTGTTCGGTCGGCTGGTAATACTGCGCGCCGGCAAGCTCGTCGGGCAGGTACTGCTGCTCGACGACGCCCAGCTCTGAATCGTGCGAGTACTTGTATCCCTTGCCATGGCCGAGCTTCTTCGCGCCCTGGTAGTGCGCGTCGCGCAGGTGCTTGGGCACGCGACCGAAATTGCCGGCGCGGACGTCGGCGATCGCGGCATCCAACCCCATGTAGGAGGCGTTGGATTTCGGTGCGGTGGCGAGGTAGACCACCGCCTCAGCCAGTGGGATGCGGCCCTCCGGCATTCCCACGTACTGCACGGCGTCCGCCGCGGCAACCGCGATCACGAGCGCTTGCGGGTCGGCCATGCCGATGTCTTCGGCCGCGCTGATCATGACCCGGCGCGCAATGAAACGCGGATCCTCACCGGCCTCGATCATGCGCGCGAGGTAGTGCAGGGCCGCGTCCACGTCCGAACCGCGCACCGACTTGATGAACGCGCTGATCACGTCATAGTGCTCATCCCCGTTGCGGTCGTAGCGAAGCAGTGCGCGGTCGACGGCGAGGGCGACGATGTCGTCGGTAATGACCGGTACCTCGTCGTCGGCGGTGGCGGTTGCGGAGAGCGCGGCAGCCTCCAGTCCGGTGAGGGCACGCCGCGCATCGCCGGAAGCGAGCCGGATGAGCGCCGCGCGCGCGTCGGGCGAGAGCACGACCGCGTCGTTGAGTCCGCGCGGATCCGACACCGCACGGTCGATCACGGTGCCGAGGTCTTCGTCGCTCAGCTGTTCGAGGGTGAGCAGCAGCGACCGGGAAAGCAGCGGCGAGATGACCGAGAACGAGGGATTCTCCGTCGTGGCGGCGATCAGGATGATCCAGCCGTTCTCGACTCCCGGCAACAGGGCATCCTGTTGCGCTTTGCTGAAGCGGTGGATCTCGTCCAGGAACAGAACGGTCGTGACGCCATAGAGGTCACGGCTCGACAGTGCCTGCTCCATGACCTTGCGCACGTCGGCGACGCCGGCATTAACCGCGGAGAGTTCAACGAAATTGCGGCCCGAGCTGTGCGCGATCGCCTGGGCGAGCGTGGTTTTGCCCGTGCCCGGAGGACCCCAGAGGATGACCGAGACCGAACCCTGCTCCCCCGACTTGTCGGATGCCAGGCTCACCAGCGGCGACCCGGGCGTGAGCAGGTGCTTCTGGCCGGCGACCTCGTCGAGGGAGGTCGGGCGCATCCGCACGGCCAGCGGCGTCGCGCCACTGCGCAATCCGGGGCGCGTATCCATGACCGCAATGCTAATCGCGGCCACTGGCAGGCATCCGCGAAGCGCGCGTGGTGGTGGGGGTGGGCTGGTGGCGGGAGTTGGAAGCGTGTGGCGGGAGTTCGAAGCGTTTGGCGGGGGTCGAAAGCGTGTGGCAGCGGTCGAAAGGTGGTGGTGGCGGTCGGAAGGGTGGTGGTGGCGGGAGAAAGTGTGTGGCGGCGGGAGACACCGTGACGTGGCGGGAGACACGGCGCTCATGTGGCGGGAGAACGCGTCTCGTGGCGGGAGAAACATCCCCTCCGGCGGGAGTAATGCTTTGATGGCGGGAGCCTGGGCTCCCGCCATCAGCACGTAACTCCCGCCACACTCGCGAGAGAGGGGCAGATCCTCGCAATACCATCCCAGGCGCGACTGTTTCTCCCGCCGGGTTGGCGCGGCGGGAGCAGACCCCCGCAATAACTCCCGCCACCACGCCCCCGCGACCCCCCACCACCCGCCACACCCCCACAACCCCCCACCACCCGCCACAACCCCCGCCATCCGGATGCGCGGGCACAGCGCATTTGTCGCCTCTAAATCTGCACCGTAAAGTTCATGAGGGCATCCCGCCCTTTTTCCTGGAGGACCACGTGGCATCGAGCAAGAACTCGGCACGCGAAGCACGCGAGGCGCGCGAACGCCTCCGCCGCTACAACGCCCGTCAGGCCGTGCACACGCACCAGGTCACGCGCCGCCGCCGCGACAACATCGCCGCCATTGTCGGCCTCGTTGTTGTTGCCGTGCTCGCCGCGGGTACCCAGATCTTCTACTTCACCTCGGGTCCCGGCAAGCCGACCGCGTCGCCTTCTTCTTCGTCAACGCCGACCCCGAGCGCCTCGGCGACACCGGCCGCACACGCGAACGTCGGCAACATCCCGAAGCCGACGGCCGCCACCGAGCGCACCTTTACGGGCACGATGACGCTGAACACCGACGTCACGCTTGGCATCTCGCTCGACGGCAAGGCGGCACCGCAGGCCGTGGCCGCGTTCGTCCAGCAGGTGAAAGACAAGTACTTCGACCAGAAGACCTGCCACCGCCTGGTGACGGGCACCAACGTCGGACTGTTGCAGTGCGGTTCGGTGGATGGCACCGGCGCCGGAGACACCAACTACAGCTTCGGCCCGATCGAGAACGCCCCCGCCGACGGCGTCTACAAGGCGGGCACGATCGCGCTCGCCCGCGTCGCGGACAACGCCTACAGCCAGGGACACCAGTTCTTCATCGTCTTCGCTGACACATCGCTGCCCGCCGACAGCGCGGGCGGCTACACGATCCTCGGTCACGTGACCAGCGGACTCGACGAGCTGAAGACCAAAATCACCAACGCGGGATACGCCGCAAGCGCCACCGACACGAGCAACGGAGCACCGCCCAAGGTCGCCACGACGATTACCGGCGTCACCATCAAGTAACGAAGCGGACTCCCCCGCGCACAACTGCAATAGGCTTGTGCGCGGCAAGCGGGCGGCAGCACGCACGAGCAAGCAAGGTGAAAACTAACGTGGCAACAGACGAGCAGGCTCCGTGGGGGCGCGTCGACGAGACGGGTACCGTCTTCGTGCGCGAAGCATCCGGCGAACGCGCCGTCGGCCAGTACCCCGACGGATCGCCCGAGGAAGCGCTGGCCTATTTTGAGCGCAAGTTCACTGAACTCGCGGGTCAGGTGACCCTGCTCGAGCAGCGCGCGAAGCGTGGCGCTCCGGCCGCGGACATCGCCAAGACCGTCAAGCACCTCACCGAAACCGTTGCCGGCGCGAACGCCGTCGGCAACCTCGCACTGCTCCAGACCCGGCTCGAGGCCCTGGGCGGCGCGGTCACCGAGCTGACCGAGAAGCAGAGCGAAGAGACCAAGGCTGCGGTTGCCGCTGCCCTGGCCGAGCGCGAGGCTCTCGTCGTCGAGGCGGAGGCTTTGGCCGCTCAGGATCCCGCGAAGGCGCAGTGGAAACAGGTCACGGCGACCATGGACGACATTTTCGCTCGCTGGCAGAAGCACCAGCAGGAGGGGCCGCGCCTTCCGAAGAACGAGGGCAATGAGCTGTGGAAGCGATTCCGGGCGGCTCGCGCCACCATCGACACGCATCGCAAGGCCTTTTTTGCCGAGCTGGACAGCACCCACAAGGATGCCCGCACACGCAAGCAGGAACTCGTCGCAAAGGCAGAGGCTCTCGTGGGAAAGGGTGCCGACGGCATCCCGACCTACCGCACGCTGCTGGACGACTGGAAGGCCGCCGGCCGCGCCGGTAAGAAGTTCGATGACGCTCTCTGGGCCAAGTTCAAGGCGGCCGGGGATGCGCTGTACTCCGCGAAATCGGAGATCGACGCTCGCGACAATGTCGAGTTCGAGGCGAATCTCGCGCTCAAGCTGGCGCTGCTCGACGAGGCGGAGCCCCTTCTCACCGAGACCGACCGGGTCAAAGCGAAAGACAAGCTGCTGGGTATCCAGCGGCGCTGGGATGCGATCGGCAAGGTGCCGCGCGAGAAGGTCAAGCCGATCGAGGATCGGCTCCGCAAGGTCGAGGCCGTCGTTCGCAAGCTCGACGAGGACCACTGGCAGAAGAGCAATCCCGAGAAGCAGGCCCGCAGCCAGGGGCTCGCGAGCCAACTGCACGACGCGATTGCCCGCCTCGAAGAGGAACTCGCCGAGGCCAGGAAGGCTGGCGATACCAAGAAGGTCGCCGCCGCCCAGGAAGCACTCGACGCACGCAAGGTCTGGCTCGACGCGCTCGGTTCCTAGGCCGGCGCCGTTTCCACAGGCGCTGTTTCGTCCACACCTTGGGTGTGCGCCCGATCTGTCGGCGCGGCATCCGCAACCCTGTAGGAATGACCTCGCGCCTGCCCGCCGTGCTCTCCACCGCGGACCTGCCGCGCGCTGAGCTCTGCGCCCTGCGCCTCGATGGCGAGGTGTACGACATCGACGACTGCGTCAGCCCGATCGACGAGATTTGCTCTACGCTCACCAGGGCAGCGGCGCTGGGCGTCTACCTGCCCGCTCGGCTGGTCGCCGAGCAGCGATCGGCGGCGTGGGTATGGGGAGCTACCCTGTTCCCCCCGACCCAGCACCAGGTTTGTGCCGACATTGCGGCGCGCACACGCCCGGTCGGCTACCCGCGATTGCTCCTGCGGGAGGTCGTGCTGGACCCCGCGGATGTCGATGAAATTGCGGGACTGCGCCTCACCAACCCGGTGCGCACCGTCGTCGATCTCGCGAGGTTCAGTACCCGTTTCGAAGAGGACGCGGACACCTGCCGAAGCCTCGCACTTCTCGCGGGGATCACCCTGGATGACTGTGAGCAACTCATGAATCGTCGTCGCAACCTGCCGAACAAAAAACTCGCCCTGCGGCGGCTGGCGCGAGCGCTCGTAGGCCTCAGCCAGAGTTGACCCGGTACACGTCGTAGACGGCGTCGATGCGGCGAACGGCGTTCAGCACTCGATCGAGGTGTGTGGTGTCGCCCATCTCGAAGACGAACCGGCTGAGCGCCAGCCGCTGGCTCGACGTCGACACGGTCGCCGAGAGGATGTTGACGTGGTTTTCGCTGAGAACTCGCGTGACGTCGGACAGCAGCCCCGACCGGTCCAGCGCCTCCACCTGGATCTGCACCAGGAAGATGCTCTTCGAGGAGGGTGCCCATTCGACGTCGATCATGCGCTCGGGCTCGGTGAGCAGGTTCTGCACGTTATTGCAGTCGGCGCGGTGCACGGATACGCCAGCGCCACGCGTGACGAAACCGACGATCTGGTCGCCCGGGACGGGCGTGCAGCATTTCGCGAGCTTGACGAGGATGTCGGGCGCTCCGCGCACGAGCACTCCGGAATCGCTGTCCCGCAGTTGCCGGCTGCGGCCCTTCGGCGTGAACGTGAGCTCGGCATCCTCGGTCTCTGCCTCGGATTGCACCGACGCTATGACCTTCTCGAGTACCGACTGGGTGGAGACGTGTCCCTCGCCGACCGCCGCGTAGAGCGCCGAAACGTCGTCATAGTGCAGCTGGGCGGCTACCTCGGAGAAGGAGTCCTGGCTCATGAGCTTCTGCAACGGAAGATTCTGCTTTCGCATCGCCCGCGCGATCGCATCCTTGCCCTGCTCGATCGCTTCTTCGCGCCGTTCGGTCTTGAACCACTGGCGAATCTTATTGCGCGCCCGGGGGCTCTTGACGAAGTTGAGCCAGTCCTGGCTGGGGCCGGCGTCCGGGTTCTTCGAGGTGAAGACCTCAACCGAGTCGCCGCTCTGCAGCTCACTCTCGAGCGGCACGAGTCGTCCGTTGACCTTCGCGCCCATGGTGCGGTGCCCGACGTCGGTGTGCACGGCGTAGGCGAAGTCGACCGGGGTTGCGCCCGCCGGCAGGCCGATGACCTTGCCCTGCGGTGTGAATACGTAGACCTCTTTGGCGCCGATTTCGAAGCGCAGGGAGTCCAGGAACTCCCCCGCGTCGCTGGTCTCTGCCTGCCAGTCGGAGATGTGTGCGAGCCACGCCATGTCGGCGTCCTTCTGGGTCACCACCTCGGCGCCCCTGCCAGAGTTGACGCGCTCCTTGTACTTCCAGTGCGCGGCAACGCCGAACTCCGCGCGCTGGTGCATTTCGGGCGTGCGGATCTGGATCTCAACCGCGCGACCCTGCGGACCGATCACCGTCGTGTGCAGCGACTGGTACAGGTTGAACTTCGGCGTCGCGATGTAGTCCTTGAAGCGGCCCGGGATCGGGTTCCAGCGCGCGTGGATCGATCCCAGAACCGCGTAGCAGTCCCGAATCGAGTTCACCAGCACCCGAATGCCGACCAGGTCGTAGATCTCGTCGAAATCCCGGCCGCGCACGATCATCTTCTGGTAGATCGAGTAGTACTGCTTCGGCCGGCCGACGACCGAGCCCTTGATCTTTGACGCCTTCAGGTCATCATTTACCGCGTCGATCACCTGCTGCACGAACTCCTCGCGCTGCGGCGTGCGCTGCTTGACCAGGTTTTCGATCTCGACGTACAGCTTTGGATACAGCACCGAAAACGAGAGGTCTTCGAGCTCCCACTTGATGGTCTGGATGCCGAGCCGATGCGCGAGCGGTGCGTAGATCTCGAGCGTCTCCTGCGCCTTGCGGGTGGCATTGGCGGTGGGAACGAATCCCCAGGTGCGTGCATTGTGCAGCCGGTCGGCGAGCTTGATCACCAGCACACGGATGTCCTTCGACATGGCGACAACCATCTTGCGAACGGTCTCGGCCTGGGCGCTGTCGCCGTACTTGAGCTTGTCAAGCTTGGTGACGCCGTCGACGAGCATCGCCACCTCGTCGCCAAAATCGTGACGCACCATCTCGAGCGTGTAATCGGTGTCTTCCACCGTGTCGTGCAGCAGGGCTGCCGCGAGCGTCTTGGAACCGATGCCAAGATCGGCGAGGATCTGCGCTACCGCGACCGGGTGAGTGATGTAGGGCTCGCCGCTCTTACGCTTCTGACCGGAATGCGCCTTCTCCGCGGCCGCGTACGCCCGCTCAATGAGCGCAATGTCTGACTTGGGATGATGCAGGCGAACCGTCTTGATCAGCCGGTCGACGGCACCAGCGGGCTGCGCACGTGAAAAAATGCGCGGGATGAGCGTGCGGAGCGAGGCAGAGGAGGGCGTTGTTGTTTCAGTCATGACCTACCTCCGCATCAATTCTAAACGCGGGGCGCGTCCGGGCCGTCGGAAACGACTACGCCACCAGCGGACTGCCAGCCCAACATTCCGTGGGCGACATTCACGACGTCGTATCCGGCGGCGAGCAGCGCCCCCGTAACGCGGCGCGACCGGCCCCCGCTATGGCAGATGACGTAGACCGGCTGGTCGTCGGGCAGCTCGTCCACTCGATCCTGGATGACGGACATCGGGATCAGGTGTGCCGCCTCGGCATGGCCGGCGTCCCACTCGTCCTGCTCCCGAACGTCGAGAAGCCACGCACCGGAGTTCACGAGCGCGATCGCCGTCGCGGCATCGATCTCGGGAAAGTCCTCCTCGGGCACGACCTAGCGAACCGCTCCGGTCGTCGCCCTCGCTGTGGTCGCGGCCTTCTTCTTTGTGGACTTGAGCTGCTCCGGCTCGCGCTCGCGAAGCAGCGAGTACAGCGGAGCCGCGATGAAGATGGTCGAATACGTTCCGGCCAGAATTCCAACGAACAGGGCCAAGGAAATGTCCCGCAGCGTGCCGGCCCCGAGTACGACGGCACCGATGAAGAGGATCGACCCAACCGGCAGCAGCGCGACAACCGAGGTGTTGATCGATCGCACCAGTGTCTGGTTGACCGCGAGGTTCACCGAATCTGCGAACGTTCGGCGCGAGCTATCGCCGTCTTCCGCCGTGGTCTCGCGAATCTTGTCGAACACCACGACCGTGTCGTAGAGCGAGTAGCCGAGGATCGTGAGGAACCCGATGACCGCGGCGGGGGTGACCTCGAAGCCGAGCACCGCGTAGACGCCGGCCGTGATGACCAGGTCGTGCAGGAGTGCGATGATCGCGGCGACCGACATTTTCCAGGTACGGAAGTACAGCGCCATGACGACGCCGGCAAGGATCACGAAGATGACCAGCGCACGGATCGCCTGCGTGGTGATGTCCGCGCCCCAGCTCGGGCCGATGAACGACGAGGTGATATCGCGGGGCTTGACGTTGTACATGGAGGCAAGCTCGTCGGAGATCTTCTGGGTCTGCGCCGTCGTCAGTTGCGAGGTCTGCACCCGCACGGCGTTGCCGCCAACGACCGAGACGCGCGCAACATCGCCCTGCCCGGGAACGACCGCGTTGACCGCATCCGTCGCCTTGCTCTGGTCGGGGTTGTTGCCAAGAGCGGAGACCGTGAATTCGGATCCGCCCCGGAATTCGATCCCGAACTGGAATCCACGCACGAGCGGAACGATGACCGCGATGAGCACGAGCACTGCCGCGATGGAGAACCAGATGCGGCGGCGGCCGACGATGTTGAACGAGCGGGCGCCGGTGTAGAGGTCGTTTCCAAACTTCGAGAAGCTAGCCATCAGGAATCCTTCCCCTTGGTGCGGCGTTCGGCGCGTTCGGCGGCCTCGGCCGCCTTGCGCTCCGCGATTGTCTGGCGGCGGGCGGCTTCACGACCGCTGGCCGCTGACTTTCCCGTGAGCGCGGCGGGTGTCTTGAATTGCGCCCTGCCCCGATATACGGCCCCCAAGCCGTCCGGGTCGAGTCCGCTGAAGCGGTGGCCTCCGCCGAAGAACTCGGTGCGTGCGATCAGCCGCAATACCGGATGCGTGAACAGCGAGACGACGATGATGTCGACGATGGTGGTGAGTCCCAGGGTGAGCGCGAAACCGCGAACATTGCCGATCGCGAGCAGGAACAGGATGACCGCCGCGAGGAAGTTGACCGTGTCGGATGCCAGCACGGTACGAATCGCTCGCTTCCAGCCCGCTTCGACTGCGGACTCCAGACCCCTCCCGTCACGGATCTCATCTCGGATGCGTTCGAAGTACACGATGAATGAGTCGGCAGTAATACCGATGGCCACGATCAAACCGGCGACACCGGCGAGCGACAATCGGTAGCCCTGTCGCCAGGACAGGAAGACAACGACGAGGTAGGTAATTACCGCGGCAACCATCAGCGAGGTGATGGTCACCCAGGCGAGCGCACGGTACTGAACCACCGAGTAGACGACCACGAGCACCAGGCCGATGAGGCCGGCAAGCAGGCCGCTGAGCAGCTGTGACGTTCCCAGCGTTGCCGAGATGACGTCGCTCGACTGCTCCTTGAACGAGATCGGCAGCGCGCCGAACTTCAACTGGTCGGCCAGCGTCTTCGACGAATCCTGGGTAAACGACCCGGTGATCTGCGGCTGGGAGGTGACTCCCTGCACAACCGGTGCCGTGATCACTTGGCCATCGAGCACGACGGCGAACTGGTTGCGCGGGCTGGTAAGACCTATCAGCCTGTTCGAGATCTGCTGGAACAGGTCACCACCTTTGGTGGTGAACGTAAGGTTGACCGCCCACTCGCCGGTACTGACGCCCTGGCTGGTGACGGTGCCGTTTGTCGCATTCGAGATGAGATCACCGGGCACCTCGACCGGGCCGAGAATGTACTTGAACTGCCCCTTGTTGTCACAGGTAACCAATGGCTGGTCGGCCGGCGCGATGTTGGCCGTTGCGGCACCGGCACTCTTGCACGTGAAGTCCGTGAATTTCTGCTGCAGCGCGGGCGTCACGTAGGCAAGGTCGCTGCCGTTCGTCGGCTTCGACGTCGGCGTGTCGCTGAGGGCAGGGGCCGAAGCACTCGGGCTCGGGGTCGGCGTGTTTGTGCCGACCGAGCTCGTCGCCGCGGCATCCGTCATCAGAACCGGGCGGAAGTCGAGCTTCGACGCGGTGGTGATGCGCTGCTTGGTTGCTGCGTCGAGAGGTCCAGGGATCGACACGACGACGTTCTGCGCGGTGTCGGTGCCCTGCGTCGTGATCTCGGCCTCGGACACACCGCTGGCGTCGATGCGTTCGCGCATGATGGCGATCGCCTGGTTTAGCTGGTCCTGCGACACCTGCTTGCCTGCGGGAAGCTGCGGCTGCAGGATGATCTCGGTTCCGCCCTCGAGGTCGAGAGCGAGCTTGGGAGTCCAGGTCCAGTTCGCGAACAGCACTCCGGCGCCATTGAACAGCACGAGGGCGACAATGATTGCGGCGAGCCACGCGAGGGAGCGCCAGGCCTTCTTGGCCGGGGTCGATCTTGCCACTCTACGAACTCAGCTTTCTATAGGCGTACCCGCGCCACAATTGCGCGGGTACGGATTGCGGCTCGCACGAAGCGAGCCGCACACAAGGATAGTGGCTACTCGGCTGCCTTCTTAGCGCGGGTGCGCGGCTTCTTCTCGGGAACGACGCGCTCACCGTACTCGGGGTCGGCGGCGGGGATCGCGTGGTCAACATTCAGCTCGGCCTCGCGCTCCGCAGCTTCGCGGTTGGCGATCGCCATTGCCTCTTCGACCGAGCGGGGAGCGCCTGTGCCCGCGCCGCTGGCCTCTGCGTCGGTAACGACACGAGCGATGGTCTGGCGGTGGACGCGCACGATCGTGCCCGGGCTCGTCTCGAGCTCCGCGACGTTCGAGCCTTCATCGATGGACTTGAGAACACCGAAGAGGCCAAAGTTGGTCATCACCTCGACGCCGGGCTGGATCTGAGACTTCAGCTCCTCGGCGGCTGCCTTGCGCTTGCGGCTGTTGCGGAACATGAAAATGATCAAAACGACCAGAACGGCCAGGATTGCATAATTGAAAAGCGCTGTTGTATCCACGACGAAACCTTTCGGGAGTCTGTTGGGGCCGCGTCAGTCTAGTTTGACTGGCTGGGGGGCACCCTTGAAATCATAGGTCATCGCCGAACAGGCTCTCGGGCGCGGTACGCGCCAGGCCGAAGTGCTTCCAGGCATCCCTCGTCGCGACGCGTCCGCGTGGGGTTCGGGTGATGAGGCCGATGCGCACGAGAAACGGCTCGACGACCGACTCGATCGTCTCCGACTCTTCCCCGACCGACACCGCCAGCGTGTTGAGGCCGACCGGCCCGCCATCGAAACGGGTGAGGATGACGCGCATCACCTCGCGGTCCAGCCGATCGAGGCCGAGCGCGTCGACGTCGTACAGGTCGAGGGCGGCGTGCACCGCATCGAGGCCCGCAACCGTGGCCAGTTTCCCGTGCCCAGTCGAAGGGTGCACGAGAGCGTAGTCCCGTACCCGCCGCAGCAGCCGGTTTGCGATTCGTGGAGTGCCCCGGCAGCGGCCCGCGATCTCCGCCAGGGCCCGTCCGTCGACGGTCAGGTCGAGCAGGGCGGCAGCACGGTGCAGAACCTGCTCGAGTTCCGGCTTGTCATAAAACTCGAGGTGGGCGGTGAAACCGAAGCGGTCGCGCAGCGGGTTCGGCAGCAGTCCGGAGCGCGTCGTCGCGCCGACCAGGGTGAAGGGCGCAAGATCGAGCGGGATGGATGTCGCCCCCGCGCCCTTGCCGACCATGATGTCGATACGAAAGTCCTCCATCGCGAGGTAGAGCATTTCCTCTGCCGAGCGCGCCATGCGATGGATCTCGTCGATGAACAGCACCTCCCCCGGAGTGAGCGACGACAGCAGCGCGGCGAGGTCGCCGGCGTGCTGGATCGCAGGACCACTCGACATCCGAAGCGGGCGGTTGCTCTCATGGGCGATGATCATGGCCAGTGTCGTCTTGCCCAGCCCGGGCGGACCGGCGAGCAGGATGTGGTCCGGCGTCCGGTGCTGCATCGCAGCGGCCTGCAGCAACAGCTGCAACTGGCCGCGCACCTTGGTCTGCCCGACAAACTCGGCGAGCGAGCGGGGTCGAAGCGCGCCCTCGAAGGCGAGTTCGGCATCCGACTCGGGGGTCGGCATGAGAATCGCCGGGACGGAGAGGTCCGCGGCGTCGTCCGCACTCACTGGCCGCTCCCGGCGTACTGGGCGGGGCCGAGCTTGGTGAGGGCGATGCGCAACAGCGCGGGAACGGCTGCGGCATCCGACTCGGATGCCGCGGCCATGGCATCCTCGACCGCCTGTGTTGCGACCCGCTCGTTCCATCCCAGTCCGACCAGGGCGACCATGACGCTCTCTTCCACGGTCGATGCGCGAGCCGGCGCCGCCGTGCGGGTCGACGCCAGCACGGCGAGCTTGCCCGCCAACGACACGACGATGAGCTTGGCCGTCTTCGGGCCGATGCCGCTGACTTTCCGAAAAGCCGCGTCATCCTCGTTGGCCACCGCGCGCGCTACCTGCGCGGGCTCCATCGCCGCAAGAACACCCATCGCCGACTTCGGACCAACCCCGGTCACCCCGCGCAGCGCGTCGAAGACAGCAAGTTCATCGGCATCCGCAAAGCCGAAGAGGCTGAGGTCGTCCTCGCGCACGATCAGAGCGGTGCGAAGGAATGCCTCACCACCGACCCGCAGGCCGAGCGCGTGCTGCGGTGTCACCTGGACGCCGAGGCCGACTCCGCCCACCTCGACAATCACGGACGTACCGGTGATGGCCAGAACCGTGCCACGCACCGATGAAATCATTGCCCCAGCCTACGAGCGGTCACCGACTTCTCGGCCGCGCGCCACGCCTGCTGCGCCGGGGTCAGCTCCGCGGATGCCGCGACCGCGCCTCCCCCGCCGCGCCACGCGTGGCAGAGCGCGAGGGCGAGCGCGTCGGACGCGTCAGCCGGGGTCGGCGGCGCATCCAGGCGGAGCACCCGCTGCACCATCGACGCCACCTGCTTCTTGTCTGCGGCGCCATACCCGGAGATCGCCGCCTTCACCTCGCTCGGGGTGTGCAGGCCGACGGTCAGGCCGCGCGCGGCCGCCTGGTGCATAGCGACGCCGCTCGCCTGTGCCGTTCCCATGACCGTACGCAGGTTGTGCTGGGCAAAGACACGCTCGAGCGCAACCGCGGAGGGAGCGTATTCGTCGAGCAACTCGGCGATGCCCGTGCCGATCGCCAGCAGCCGCTGTTCGAGCGGCATGTCCGGCGGAGTGCGAATCACACCGACGAACACCAGCGACGCCGAGCGATTCGGCGACACGTCGACGATCCCGACGCCGCACCGGGTGAGGCCCGGGTCGATCCCGAGTACCCGGAGGGTCATCGAGACCTAGTCTTCGTCGTCGAGCGCAGCCTGCACGTCGGCAGGAATGGCGAAGTTGCCGTACACGTTCTGCACGTCGTCGTTGTCTTCGAGCGCGTCGATGAGCCGGAATATCTTGCGTGCCGTCTCGACATCCACCTCGACAGTGAGGCCGGGCACGAATTCGACATCGGCTGAGTCGTAGTCGATCCCGGCATCCTGAAGCGCCGTGCGCGCCGGAACAAGGTCGTGCGGCTCGGTGATGATCTCGAAACCGAGCCCGCGGTCGTTGACCTCTTCGGCCCCGGCGTCGAGCACCGCCGTGAGGATGTCGTCTTCCTGGACGCCATCCACCTTCTCGACGCTGATGACGCCCTTGCGACTGAAGTTGTACGCGACGCTGCCCGGGTCGCCCATCGTGCCGCCGTTGCGAGTCATGATGGTGCGAACATCCGCCGCTGCCCGATTGCGGTTGTCGGTCAGGCACTCGATGAGCAGGGCAACGCCGCCAGCGGCATATCCCTCGTACATGATCGTCTGGTAGTCGACCGCTTCACCGAGCTGGCCGGAGCCGCGCTTGACCGCGTTGTCGATATTGGAGTTCGGAACAGAAGTCTTCTTTGCCTTCTGGATCGCGTCGACAAGCGTCGGGTTGCCGGAAAGGTCGGCACCGCCGAGCTTGGCCGCGACCTCAATGTTCTTGATGAGCTTGGCGAACGACTTCGCCCGGCGCTGGTCCTTGATCGCCTTCTGGTGCTTCGTCGTTGCCCATTTGGAGTGGCCTGACATGAATCTCCTCTAGAAACCGATCGCCTTTCGGCGTCCGTTCATTCTAACCAACCGCCTTCTAGGCGGCGGCGATCTTTGGGGCGCGATCCGAGGAACGGATGCGGACGCCGGCCTCCCGCAACTCAAGGCTCGCCAGTCGCCGCATCGTCTCCTTTTCACCCATTCGCCACGCTGACACCGGGTCGTCGTCGATTTCGAGCAGCGACTTCGTGTCGCGGCTGGCCAGCGCTCGCAACGCGAGCAGGTCGACCCCGCCCGTCGCCCTCGAGAGGGACATGGCCGCGGTCGCGCGGCGCGCGAACCGCAGGCGACGCACCAGCCAGTACTTTCCGACGAAGAAGATCGGGATGACGGCAACGACGATGCCGACAATCACCGCGATCTGCGCGACGATCACCTGCTCGCTCGCCCCCGCATCCGCGAGCGTTTTGCCCGCCACGCTCGCGCTGTCGAAAGGAGCGCGAGCCGGATCGCCGATCAGCGGGATGCCGCCCAGGGTGTTGGCGGCATCCGTCATCGTCGATCTGAACCCGGTGCCGGCCTGCTCGACCTGCCTGCCGATTTCGGCGAGCACGAGGATCGCCGCGTGCACCGTGACTCCCAGAAAGACGAACAGCGCGATCAACGCGACGGCGACCAGGTCGGCCGCGATCTGGCCGAGGCGGGCGAGCGGAAAGTCTGAGTAGATCTTCATCTCCCCATTCAATCCGCGAGTTGCCCGGATGTGTCGCTTTTCCGGCCTCGATAGCGACCAATCCGGGCAATTCGGGTTAAGAACGAGCGGCGATCTTCTTCAGGAAGTACCTGTGGAACCGGATGTCGCCCGTGATCTCGGGGTGGAAGGACGTGCCCAGCAGGTTGCCCTGCTCCACCGCGACCACGCGTCCGTCGGGCAGGGATGCGAGAGTGATGACGCCGTCGCCCACCTCTTCGACCACCGGTGCGCGAATGAACACGGCGTGCACCGCGGGCTCCCCCAGCTGCGGGATGTCGAGGTCGGTCTCGAACGATTCCAACTGCGAGCCGAAAGCGTTGCGTCGGACCTCGATGTCGAAACCGCCGAGCGTCTGTTGCCCGTCAATGGCATCCCGCACGCGGTCAGCGAGCATGATCAGTCCGGCGCAGGTGCCGTAGACAGGCAAACCTGTGGCGATTGCGGCTTTCAGCGGCTCCGCGAGCCCGAAGAGGCGGCTCAATTTGTCGATGACCGTCGATTCCCCACCGGGAATGATCAGGCCGTCGACGGATGCCAACTCCTCGGGGCGACGGACGGCCACGCCGTCCGCGCCCAGCCCGCTCAGAACCGCAAGATGTTCCCGGAAATCGCCCTGAAGGGCGAGAACTCCGACCCGCTGCGGTTTACCAGCCACGTTCGGCGAGGCGGTGCGGCGCTGCGAGATCAGACACGTTGATTCCGACCATGGCCTCGCCCAGACCGCGGGAGGCATCCGCGATGACCTTCGCGTCGTCGTAGAACGTGGTCGCCTTGACGATGGCGGCGGCACGCTGTGCCGGGTTGCCCGACTTGAAGATGCCGGAACCGACGAAAACGCCATCCGCACCGAGCTGCATCATCAACGCGGCATCCGCCGGCGTCGCCACTCCGCCAGCCGTGAACAGCACGACGGGGAGCTTTCCCTCGCGGGCGACCTCGACGACCAGGTCATAGGGAGCCTGCAGCTCCTTCGCGGCAACGTACAGCTCGTCCTTCGACTTGCCCGCAAGTGCCGCAATTTCGCCCCGGATGGTTCGGATGTGCTTGGTCGCCTCGGAGACGTCGCCGGTGCCGGCCTCGCCCTTCGATCGGATCATGGCGGCACCCTCGGTGATGCGTCGAAGCGCCTCACCCAGGTTCGTCGCGCCACAGACGAAGGGAACGGTGAAGTTCCACTTGTCGATGTGGTTCACGTAGTCGGCCGGGCTCAGCACCTCGGACTCGTCGATGTAGTCGACGTTCAGGGCTTCGAGCACCTGCGCCTCGACGAAGTGGCCGATGCGGGCCTTCGCCATCACCGGAATCGACACGGCGGAGATGATGCCATCGATCAGGTCGGGGTCGCTCATGCGCGCGACGCCACCCTGCGAGCGGATGTCGGCAGGAACACGCTCGAGGGCCATGACGGCGACGGCCCCTGCATCCTCGGCGATCTTTGCCTGCTCGGCGTTGACGACGTCCATGATGACGCCACCCTTAAGCATTTCGGCCAGGCCGCGCTTGACGCGGCTGGTCCCTAACTGGTCTGACGTGCTGTTGTCGCTCATGATCCTTGATTCTACTTGGCGGAAAACTGTGGTGATTCGGATGCGGGCCAGGCTTCCGCGAAAGCGGAACGCACCTCGCCGAGCAGCCGCGGAATGGCCTTCGTTCCGCCGATGATCGGGAAGAAATTCGAGTCGTTCGCCCACCGGGGAACAATGTGCTGGTGCAGGTGACTTGCCACGCCGGCGCCAGCAACCGACCCTTGGTTCATGCCGATGTTGAAGCCGTGCGCACCGGACGACGTTCTCGCGACCCGCATCGCCACCTGCGTGAGGCTAGCCAGTTCGGCAATCTCGTCGTCGGTCGCGTCGTCATACATCGCAACATGCCGGTAGGGGCAAACCAGCATGTGGCCGCTGTTGTACGGGAAGAGATTCAGCAGCACGTACGCGTGCTTGCCCCGCGCCACGATGAGCGCCTGTTCGTCCGACAGCGAGGGAGCGACGCAGAACGGGCAGGCGTCATCCGGCTCCGCACCAGCGTGATTCGTCTGGATGTAGGCAAGCCGGTAGGGGGTCCAGAGGCGTTGGAACGCATCCGGAACCGCGGGAAACTGGGACGACGGTTCGCCCTCGCCGAGCTCCTCGCCGTCGTAGTCCTTCACCGTCAGACCTGTTCCTTCGTGGCGATGGCGACCTGGATCCGCTCGATCGCCCGCGCGATGGGGATGCCGTTTTCCTGGTGCCCGTCACGGAACCGGAAACTGACCGAGCCGTTCGCCTGGTCTTCCTCACCGGCGATGAGCTGGAAGGGCACCCTGTCTTTCGTGTGCGTGCGAATCTTCTTGGCCATCCGGTCACTGGATGCGTCGAGCTCGGCTCGCACCCCCAGCCCCTTCAATTGCGCGATGACCCCGCCGAGGTACTCGTCGTAGGCCTCGGCGACCGGGATCCCGACCACCTGCACGGGAGAGAGCCACACCGGGAACGCCCCCGCGTAGTGCTCGAGCAGGATCGCGAAGAATCGCTCGATCGAACCGAGCAGGGCGCGATGGATCATCACGGGCTGCTGACGTGAGCCATCGGCCGCGGTGTATTCCAGCTCGAACAGCTTGGGCTGGTTGAAGTCGAGCTGCACGGTGGAGAGCTGCCAGGTGCGGCCGATCGCGTCGCGGGCCTGCACGGAGATCTTCGGGCCATAGAACGCGGCACCGCCGGGGTCGGCGACGAGCTCGAGGCCGGACTCTGTCGCAACCTGGCGCAGGGTCTCGGTTGCGGCATCCCACTGCTCGTCGGTTCCAACGGACTTCTCCGGGTCACGCGTGGAGAGCTCGAGGTAGAAGTCGGTGAGGCCGTACCCGCGCAGGGTCTCGAAGACGAACTCCAGCTGGCTGGCGACCTCGTCTTTCACCTGGTCGTCTGTCACGTAGATGTGCGCGTCGTCCTGGGTGAGTCCGCGCACGCGGGTGAGACCCGACAGCGTTCCGCTCTTTTCGTACCGGTAGACGGTGCCGAACTCCGCGAGTCGCAACGGAAGCTCACGGTAGCTGCGACCGCGGGCCCGGTAGATCAGGTTGTGCATCGGGCAGTTCATGGGCTTCAGGTAGTAGTCCTGCCCCTGCCTCGTGACGTGGCCGTCCGCATCCACCTCCTGGTCCAGGTGCATCGGAGGGAACATGCCTTCCTTGTACCAAGTGAGGTGCTGGCTGATCTCGTAGAGGTGCGCCTTGGTGATGTGCGGGGTGTTGACGAGGTCGTAGCCGTGCGCGAGCAGGCGCTCACGCATGTAGTTCTCGATCTCCGCGCGGATGATGCCGCCCTTCGGGTGGAACACCGCCAGCCCGGATCCGATCTCCTCTGGGAAGGAGAAGAGGTCGAGTTCGGCGCCCAGCTTGCGGTGGTCGCGCTTTGCGGCTTCCTCCTGGCGCAGCTGGTAGGCGCGCAGTTCATCCTTGGTCGGCCACGCGGTTCCGTACACGCGCTGCAGCTGCTTGTTTTTCTCCGAGCCGCGCCAGTAGGCCGCGGCATTGCGCAGGAGGGCGTACCCGTTGCCGATCATGCGGGTGTTCGGAAGGTGCGGGCCGCGGCACAGGTCCTTCCACTGCACCTCACCCGTCTTCGGGTCGACGTTGTCGTAGATGCTCAGCTCGGCGCCGCCCACCTCGACGCTCTCGCCGTCGGCGGTGTCGTCGGTGTGGCCCTTCAGGCCGATGAGTTCGAGCTTGTACGGTTCGTCGGCCATCTCGGCGCGCGCTTCGGCTTCGGTGACGACTCGCCGGATGAAGCGCTGGCCCTGGCGGATGATGCGGTCCATCGCCTTGTCGATCGCCTTGAGGTCTTCCGGCGTGAACGGCTCTGCGACATCGAAGTCGTAGTAGAAGCCGTCAGTAATGGGCGGACCAATGCCGAGCTTCGCATCCGGATTGATCGACTGAACCGCCTGGGCCATGACATGGGCAGCGGAATGGCGCAGGATGTTGAGGCCGTCTGGTGAGTCGATCGTCACCGCTTCGACGGTGTCGGCCTCCTCCGTCGTCGCTGCCAGGTCGCGCAGTTCGCCGTTGACGCGCATGGCGACAACGGAGCGGTCGGTGAACAGTTCGAATCCGGTCTTACTCACCCTGCAACTTTAGTCGGGACGCGAGGTCGCCTCGGGCCGTGGCCGGCGGCACGACTGACGTTCTTCCCGTTGTCGGGTGGCGGCGCTGGGATTCGAAACGGCTCTGCCGCGAGAGCGTTACTGAGTCGCAGAACCGATGGCTGCTCCCACGATGACCTGCAGAATGACGATGGGAATGGGACTTGCGCCCAAAATTATCGCCCAGATCGCCGCGGCCTTGTTGAGACCGTTTAGCCGATTCGCGGTAGACAGCCCCACACAGCCAAAAATGATTCCCAGCATCGCGGGCAACCAACAAAAGAAGAGGCCAACCAGCGGAATCAAGGCCAAAGCGGCGCCAACGATTCCCAATACCAGTCCGGCGATAGCAAGCCCGTTCGACGCAGGACGGTTCACCTGCACGTAGATCTGCTGCGGTTGCGACGAGATGTATGGCGCCGACGGGGCAGGGAAGTTGGGATCCGACATGCGTTGATGCTAATGCTTCCGAGGATTCCTCCGCCTACCCCAAAAAGGGCTCACTGGGCTCGAACCAGGAAAGGCGCGCAGCGGCTTTCAGTCGCCGGCTCGACCCACAAAACAGAAGAGACCCTGACAGTGTCAGGGTCTCTTCTTCGGTGGGCGGTACTGGGATCGAACCAGCGACCTCTTCCGTGTCAGGGAAGCGCGCTACCGCGGCGCCAACCGCCCGGGCCGTACTTGTTACTCGTGCGTATTCAACTGTGTTCTGATGAGTGAGGTGGCGACGGGATTCGAACCCGTGTAAACGGCTTTGCAGGCCGGTGCCTGACCACTCGGCCACGCCACCATGTTCCGTACCCACGGTATAAAAATCGAGTCGTGAGACTTCACTCGAGCGGATGACGAGATTCGAACTCGCGACCCTCACCTTGGCAAGGTGATGCGCTACCACTGCGCCACATCCGCATGCCCACATTTCTGTGCGCGGTGATGACTCTATCCGATGCTGGCGGAACGAGCCAATCCGTTACGGCTGTGTCGCAATCCTCTGCGAAACCTGTGGCAGGATTGTGGCGTCAGGGCGATTGGCGCAGTTGGTAGCGCGCTTCGCTCACACCGAAGAGGTCATCGGTTCAAGTCCGGTATCGCCCACACAATCCTGACTCTCGACCCCTCCGCTGCCCGCGAGCCGTCGCGTAGGGTGCACCCTATGCAGTCTTTCGCGAGTCGCCTGATGCCCGCGGTGATGCTGCTTCGCGGTGCCAAGCGCCGCTACCGCTCGGTCGAGCTCACGCGCAAGAGCGTTGCCAGGCAGACCGCTCGTCCGGGCTCGACTGCGCCCGGTGCGAAGTTTCGCAAGCGCGCGAGGATCACCGAGACCACTTTCAGCGGCTGGCGGGTATGGCAGGTGGCGCCGGTTGCCGGCATCCCTGACCGTCGCGCGGTCTACCTGCACGGCGGCGCATACGTGTATGAGATCACCCCGCAGCACTGGCATCTCGTGACCGATCTCGCAAACGCCACGAACACTACCTTTGTCGTTCCGATCTATCCGCTGGCCCCGGGTACGACGGCGTCCGTGATTGTGCCCCTTGCCACTGATCTCGCACAGGCGCTCATCGACGAGGTGGGCGCGCCGAACGTGACCCTGCTCGGCGATTCCGCTGGCGGCGGGATGGCGCTGGCCGTGGCCATGCTGCTTCGCGACCGGCAGGTTCCCGCGCCGCACCTCACGGTGCTGATCTCGCCCTGGCTGGACATCAGCGGCACGGACCCGCAACTTCAGGTGATCGACCCGACCGACCCGTGGCTGGCCGTTCCCGGGTCGCACGCAGCGGGCGCCCTGTACCGCGGAGAACTGCCGGAAGACGATTCACTGGTCAGCCCGATCAACGGTGACCTCTCGCGCCTCGGGCGGGTGCTCATGTTCAGCGGCACCCGTGACATCCTGAACGCCGACGCCCAGCGCCTGGTCAGGCGAGCAGTCGACGAGGGGCTCCGGCTGGACTTCGTCGAGGGCCCGGGAATGATCCACGTGTGGCCGCTCCTGCCGATTCCCGAGGCGCGGGTGGCGCGACAGGTCATTCGTGAAGCGATGGCGAACCAGGCGAGGAACCGGGCCTAGTCGATCGGCGAGCCGAACCAGGTCGTCACGCCGGGCGCGTACAGCACGGAATCCGGATGCCGCTGGGCGAGACCCGGAAACCCCGCGGCCTCCAGCAGCGTGTCTTCGATCCGCACCAGCCGGGCCTTCCGCAGCTCCCACGGCTCGTGGGTGTTGCGCAGGTAACGGACACGGCCGCCAACGACCGTGAACAGCGCCCACCGAGCGGTCAGGAAGTCGGCCAGCGGGTCCCCGCTCACCGCATCCTTGCTCGCGTCGATCTCTACAAGCGCACGCAGCCGAGGGGCGAAGTGCCGTGAGGTCGTGAAGAGAAACCGATAATCCGCCCGCTCGAGGCGCGTGCGCGACCACATGTACGGCAGGTGGAATGCCGCCCGTGCGGCGATGACCGCCGCGAGACGGGAGGCCTCCAGGGAGAGGAAAACGACGCCGCGTCTGCCGTAGCGGTCGACGGCATACAGCCGCACGTTGACCTCGACGAAGGTACCGAAATAGGGCACCGGCGGGCTACCGAAGACGCTCCCCCGGTCGAGCACGAACGGGATCAGCCCGACCCAGCTGCTGCCGTCGAATTCGTCGGGAACGAGTCCCGGAGGCAACAGCGGCGCAACCTCCGCCGCGGGCACGCGCCAGTGCAAGAGGGCCAGGTGCGACCAGCGCTGGCTGGCTACCGATCGACCGACCAGCGCCGGCGCGCGGACGGAGATCGGCTCGGCGGCGCTCACGGCTCTGCCAATCGAGCTCGCCGGGTCAACCGGTCGATGAGTGGCCACAGCGCCAGCGAGACGCCACCGGCCCACGCCGCGACGACCAGTACGCTGACGATCTCCACGACGAGCGTGGTGAGCTGCCCCACAAAGATGAAGCCGAAGTCGCTGGCGAACATCCCGAGAAGGATGAGGCCCAGGCCCCCGGCGATCAGGTGCGCGCCCACGAAAATCCAGGCGTTGCGGCGCGTCACCTCGGTTTGGGTGATCGTGAACTGGGCGGCGCCGATCGCGGCAAAGGCGCTGATGATTCCGGCCCAGAGCGGAGTCAGGTACGCGCTCCCGGCAGTGATCGCAACCAGTCCGCAGAGGAGGCCCGCGGCCGCGCCGTGCACCGTGGTGGCTCGCTGGCGGATTCGCTCCACGACGAGCCAGCCGGCCGCGCCGACGAGCGGGCCAACTATCGCGTTGATGAGGATGCGGGCGGCCGCGTCATCGGCGGCGAGTTCGAGCCCCACAAGGCCGATCGCCCATCCCGCCCAGAGAATGAGCGTGACGAGCACGAGCGTCCACGATCGGGGACGGTGGTGCGCCCGGCTGACGCTTCCCAGGTTGCGCCCGTACAGGAGGACCACCAGTGCGGCGCTGCCAACCGCGACGTGCACGGGCAGCGCTCCCCCGACGTCCAGCGGCCCAGCAGTCGGTGACAGGCCGACCGCGGTGGGAAAGAAGTCCACGATGGCGATCGGCGTGAACACGACGATGACCCACACCGACGAGAAGATGAGCGCTGGCAGGACGCGGCGGGTGGCATCCCGCACCGGAAGGCTGCACAGGAACGCTGCCAGCGCAGCGAGCGAGGTCGTGGGCAACTGAAGGCGCGACCCTGCGACGGTCGGGAACAGGGCACTCAGGCCGAGCCAGATCCCTGCGGCGACCGCACAGATCAGCAGCGTTTCCAGTCCGGATGCGACGGGCCGCGTTGCATCCACGAACTCCCGGTAGAGCACCGCCAGCGCAGGAATAACGGCAAGGATCGCCAGCGCACTCACCAGCGGCATCAAAGTGTCGACCAGGGACATTGCTCCTCCGTTACCACCGTAAGGGGGGCTGCACCGAAAGCGGCGCATGGCTGGGCTATGGCAGTGGAATCGCGCTCTTACTGGCCGTTCGGGCGCGGGTTACGTCGTTGATTCTGCCAACGCGGCCTATGTGAGGGAAGAGGCGTTCGAAGAGCTCTTGCGTGCGCGCCGCGTGAAAGGCAGTCGCAGCGCCAACCCCAGGATCAGCAATGCCGCGGCAATGGCTCCGCCGAGCGGCAGCGTGTCTGAACCGGTGGCCGCGAGCGCGGGGTCCGGTGTTGCAGGCACAGCGGGACCGCTGGAAGCGAGATTGTTGTAGCTGAAGGGGGCTTGTTCAGTGCCGATGCCACCAAATTCGATGATGGAACCGAATTGCGAATCGGTACACCCGATGTTGTTCCATAGGCCCGTCGGACCGTTCCAGTTGGTCACAGTGCATCGTTCGGAGGCCAGATTGTTCGGCTCCCCCGGGAACCATGCGGAGTACTGCAGCGCAGTGCCCGCTTCTGGCCCGGAACCCCAGTGAAAGTTGCCCTGGATGGCGCCGTTGTCCGCGTACTGGCCTGCCGGTGGGAGAAGCGGATTGACGTACGTAACTTCATCGGTCGCGGCGATCCAGGCGGTCGTGCCGCCCGACATCCCGGTGACGAAGGTGTTCTCGGGGTCATCGGTGATGGTGGTGAGGTAGCCGGTGAGACCCCTGTAGTTCAGGGCGGCCGCGGCATCCCGCGCGCCTGCCCAGGTGAGCGCACCAGGAGACCGCAGGTAATAGTGCCCATTGGCGGCATCGGACGCCAGGCCCTCGATGTACTGGGCGATACTCATCGAGAGACGCAGGTACGACTTGGCGGGAGTAACAGGCGCCCGCCAGGTCAGCCGATGGGCGAGTGCCGTTTTCACGTCGGCGAGGGACCCGCTGAATGACACCGTGCTGACATTGGTGAAGCTGGCAGATCCCGGCTGCAGGGTAAGTGCCAGGCCCGAGGTGTCGACGCTCATGCTGCCCTGAGGGAGTTCGATCGTCACCACGGCCGAATCCCAGGAGGCCCCCGACACAGCGAAGGCAAACGGTGCCGTGTGATTCGCGGCGACGTACCCGCCGAGCGATGGTGTGATCGTCGGCGCGGCGGCGGCAGACATGGCCGGGAGGGTGGCAAGGACAAGCGACCCGAGGAGAATTCCCACGATTGCACGGCGCTTCATCGACATCTTCTCCCTGGTTGCGGGCCCATGCGACGGCGGCCAGTCGTAACCCTACTGCAGACCGAGCGAATGTCAGTTCTCCACCGGATCGGCCCTCCCGGAGTGCAGAACGGGGCGTCACTCGCAAGGAGTGACGCCCCGTTCCAGGCGATCATGCAGTGCTGTGCTGCAGGAACCTACTCGGCGAGCGCGTAGCCCTCTTCACCGTGAACCACGGTGTCGACGCCTGCGACCTCATCCTCATTGTTGATCCGGAACCCGATCGTCTTCTGGATGACCCAGCCGATGGCGTAGGCGAGAACGAAGGAGTAAATCATCACGCCGAACGCACCGACAGCCTGTGCTCCGAGCTGAACGAAGCTTCCTCCGTAGAGCAGGCTGGAGAAGCCCTTCGAAGCGTCGCCGTCGATGTGAGTGAGACCGAAGAAGCCGATGTACAGCGTTCCGATCAGACCACCGACGAGGTGGATGCCGACAACATCGAGCGAGTCGTCAAAGCCGAGCTTGAACTTCAGCTCGATCGCGAGAGCACAGACAGCGCCGACCACGACGCCGAGGACGATGGCCCAGAACGGCGTGAGAGCGTTACACGCAGGCGTGATCGCTACCAGACCGGCCACGGCACCGGACGCGGCACCGATCGAGGTGGGCTTGCCATCCTTGATCTTCTCTACGATCAGCCAGCCGAGGATACCCGCGGCCGGAGCGGCCAGCGTGTTGATCCAGGCGATAGCGGCGACGCCGTCGACGGCAGCTTCTGAGCCGGCGTTGAAGCCGAACCAGCCGAACCACAGCAGCGCCGCGCCGAGAAGGGTCAGCGGCACGTTGTGGGGCTTGGCCATTCCCTTGGCGAATCCGACGCGCTTGCCGAGGACGAGCGCAAGAGCAAGACCCGCTGCACCCGCGTTGATGTGCACCGCGGTGCCGCCAGCGAAGTCGTTGACGTGGAGGACCGAAGGAGCCCAGCCGTCACCCAGGTTGAAGACCCAGTACGCAACCGGGAAGTACACCAGTGTTGCCCACACGCCAGCGAAGATCAGCCAGGATCCGAACTTGGCGCGGTCCGCGATGGCGCCCGAGATCAGTGCGACCGTGATGATGGCGAAGGTGGCCTGGAAGCCAGCGAAGGCGAGTCCATACAGGTCCGGGGTGACGCCGTCCTTACCGAGAAGGCTCGCCAGCCCGAAGTCCGGCGTTCCGAGGAAGTGGGGAATCGATGCCTTGCCGAACGACAAGCCGTATCCGTAAAGGACCCAGAGCACGCCGACGACGCCGATGGCACCAAAGCTCATCATCATCATGCTGATGACGCTCTTGGCCTTGACCATTCCGCCGTAGAAGAAAGCCACGCCGGGGGTCATGAGAAGAACAAGTGCAGCGGCGACCAGCAACCACAACGCGTTGACGTTGGTGGTGATGGCGTCCGTAGTAGCCGATAGCTCGACCATAGTGATGGGTTACCTCTCTCTAACTTGCAAAGGATGCACCGACGACCGAGCATTCAGCGCCCAGGGGGTTCACGTCACATCGGGTACGAGGCAAGTTTGAGGCGCTGACGTTTCGACACGTGCGTTACCGTGTTTCGGTTTGGTTACGCGACCCGTCCCGATGTAAACATCGTGTTTCGGGGCACCCACGGTTTGCTGCCAGTCGAAGTCCCGCGCTTGACCGGGCCGCAATCTGTGAGCAGTCGGCAGGCTCCTAGGATGATGCGGGAGCCAAATGAACTTTCTGCGATCCGAGCGCGTGGCCGCTCTCCTCTTGCTGGGCGCCGCCGCGGTGGGTCTGCTGCTCGCCAATACGCCCGTGGGACCAGCACTTCTTAAGGCGAAGACCGCACACCCGGGTTGGGCGATCCTGGACCTCTCGGCTGGACACTGGGTCACCGATGGGTTACTCGCCATCTTCTTTTTTCTCGCCGCCGTCGAGCTGAAACAGGAGTTGGTCTCCGGTGAGCTCAGCTCCCTGCGATCGGCGCTCGTGCCGGCTGTGGCCGCAGTCGGCGGCGTCGTCGTGCCCGCACTCGTCTACCTCGCCGTCGCGCACGAGGGTGGACTTGCCGGCGGGTGGCCGATCCCGACCGCGACGGACATCGCCTTCGCACTCGGCGTCCTCGCTCTCGTCGGCCGACATCTGCCGACCAGGGTTCGCGCGATGCTGCTTGCCCTCGCCGTCATTGACGACCTCATCGCGATCCTCATCATCGCCTTCTTCTTCACCCAGGGCGTCGCGCCGCTTCCCCTCCTGCTTGCCCTCCCTGTCGTTGTGGCGTTCGGGTGGCTAAGCAGGCGCGCCCGGCTTGGGGTGGCCGGCGGGATCGCGCTTGCCGTGCTTGCGATTGGTGCGTGGATCCTCGTGGCGCTGTCGGGCATCCACCCCACAATCGCGGGCGTCGCTCTTGGCCTCGCCATGGCGGGGCCCGTTTCGCGCCGCGTACGCCACGCGCTGGAGCCATTCTCGAACGGCATAATCCTGCCGATCTTCGCATTCGTCGCGGCTCTCGTCGTGCTGCCGAGCGGTGAGGGTGCCCTCGGTCCGCTGTTTTGGGGCATCCTGCTCGCGCTTCCGGTCGGCAAGCTCATCGGCATCACCATCGGTGCAGCACTCGCTCAGAGGATCGGCAGGACGCCCAATCCCATTCGTCTCGGCGACCTGGTCGCAATTGCCGGGCTGGGCGGTGTCGGCTTCACGGTTTCACTGCTCATGAATGAGCTGGCATGGAAGGGCGAGGCGGGGCTGACCACAGAAGGCACGCTCGCGGTGCTCGCGGCATCCGTGGTCGCTGCACTCATCGGAGGAACGCTTGCCGCTCTCCGGTCCCGGGCGTATCGCCGCTAGCTCGTCAACGCGATCATGCGGGATACCGCGCGGAGGTATTTCTTGCGGTAGCCACCGGCGAGCATCTCCTCGGGAAAGACCTGGTTCAGCGGAAGCCCTGTCGCGACGATCCGCACCTGGGCGTCGTAGAGGCGATCGACGAATGCGACGAGGCGCAGGGCATCGGTCTGGTTCACCAGCGGGTGAACGTCGCGAAGTCCGACGGTGTCGACGCCCTCGATCATGCGAACGTAGCGCGACGGATGCACGCTCGCCAGGTGCTTCAGCACGAGACCGAAGTCGTCCACCGTCGCTTCGCCATTGGCCATCCCGATGAGGCGGTCGAACTCGGAATCATCGACGGCAACGGCGTGACCCTCGACGTCACGGCGACGATAGTCGAGGCCATCGATACGTACGGTGGTGAACCGGGCGGCGAGCGCATCGATCTCGCGCAGGAAGTCCTGCGCGGCAAAACGGCCTTCACCGAGGGCGTTCGGCGGCGTGTTCGATGTCGCCGCGATGCGCGAGCCGGATGCGACGAGCTCCGACAGCAGGCGGGACATCAGTCGCGTGTCTCCGGGGTCATCCAGCTCGAATTCATCGATGCAGACGATCGTCGCACCCTTCAGCTGCTGCAGAGTTGCCGCGTAGCCGAGCGCACCCACGAGGGCGGTGTACTCGATAAACGTGCCGAAGTACTTGCGACCGGGTGCCGCATGCCATAGGGCCGCGAGAAGGTGGGTCTTGCCGACGCCGAAACCGCCGTCGAGGTAGAGGCCGGGAAGAGAGGCAGGCGCCCGTTTGCGCGAGAACAGTCCCCCCTTGGGCGCCGCCCAGCCCGCGATGAAATTGCGGATGGCGGCGAGCGCAGCACCCTGCGACGGGTAGTCGCGGTCGGGACGGTAGGAGTCGAGCGTCGCCGTCTCGAACTGCCGCGGCGGAACGAGGTGGGCCACGATCTCGGCGGCCGAAATACTCGGGCTGCGATCGGCAAGGGACGCCACGGGCGGGCGAGTTTCGGGGCTCATGACAGGCCTTGTGATTGTGTCGAACTCTTACGGTTTCCCAGCGTCAGCGGGAGTACTCACGTAGATTCGTTGGGTGTTGGTCTGGTTCAAGACTAGACCGCGCCGGGCAGGCAGCTGGCCGCGCCGCATTCATGAATCACTGGAGGTTCCCATGCCCATCGAGACCGATCCCTCGTCTCAGTTCTCCAGCTTCGCTCACCCCGAGCGCCTGGTGTCAACCGAATGGCTTGCCGATCACCTCGGCGAACCCGGCCTCGTCGTCGTTGAATCCGACGAAGACGTGCTGCTGTACGAAACCGGCCACATTGCCGGAGCGGTCAAGGTCGACTGGCACACCGACCTCAACGACCCTGTGGAGCGGGACTACATCGATGGTGCGGCATTCGCGAAACTCCTCGGTTCCAAGGGCATCAGCCGCGACACCACCGTCGTGATCTACGGCGACAAGAACAACTGGTGGGCCGCGTACGCACTGTGGGTCTTTACGCTGTTCGGCCACGAAGACGTGCGCCTGCTCGACGGCGGTCGCGCAAAGTGGGAGGCCGAGGGCCGGGAGTACACGACTGAACGCGAATCGGCCGTCGCGGTCGATTACCCCGTGGTCGAACGCGACGATGCCGCCATCCGTGCGTTCAAGGATGACGTGCTCGCGCACCTGGGGAACCCGCTGATCGACGTGCGTTCACCCGAGGAGTACACCGGCGATCGCACCACGGCGCCCGCGTACCCGGAGGAAGGCGCCCTGCGTGCCGGTCACATCCCGAGCGCCCAGAGCGTGCCGTGGGCACGGGCCGTGGCGGAGAACGGTTCGTTCAAGCCTGTGGATGAGCTGAACGCGATTTATCGGGACGGCGCGGGCCTCAATGACGGTGATAACGTCATTGCGTATTGCCGCATCGGTGAGCGTTCGAGCCACACCTGGTTCGTTCTCACCCACCTGCTGGGCTTTGAAGGAGTTCGCAACTATGACGGGTCATGGACCGAGTGGGGCAGCGCGGTTCGCGTCCCCATCGTCAAGGGCGCGGAGCCGGGCGCCGTTCCGGCTCGATAGTCGTTTCGGGGGCACCGCATGAACGAGGTGCTGCCCGAGGCGCTTGAGCAGATCAAGGACGACTTCCACGCCCTTGAGCTTCGGGACCGCCTGCAACTGCTTCTGGAATTCTCGAACGAGTTGCCGGAATTGCCGTCGCGGTACGCGGATCATCCCGACCTCCTCGAGCGCGTCGTCGAGTGCCAGTCGCCGGTCTTCATTTTTGTCGAGATCGGCGACGAGAAGGTGGTGCACCTGCACGCAACGGCGCCCCGGGAGGCTCCGACGACCCGCGGGTTCGCCTCGATTCTCGTTCAGGGACTCGCGGGACTCACCGTCGACCAGGTTCTCGACATTCCCGACGATTTTCCGCAGGACCTCGGTCTCACTGAGGCGGTCAGTCCGCTGAGAATCCGAGGAATGACCGCGCTGCTCGGGCGGACGAAGCGCCAGATTCGCGAGAAAACCGCCGCGTGATCCTGCGCGAGTTGCTTCCGGATGCCGGAACGGTCGTCGATCTCGACGCGCCCGACGCATCCGAACAGCTTGCAGCGCTGTACGCGCCCCCGCGCTCGGACTGGCTGCGACTTAACCTCGTCACGAGTGTTGGCGGCAGTGCCGTCGGAGCGGACAGCACCAGCGAGTCGCTGACGAACCCCGTTGACCGCGCCATCCTGCGGACCATCAGGTCGATCGCCGACGTCGTGTTGGTTGGTGCCGCGAGCGTTCGCGCCGAGGGGTACTTCGTGCCGCGGACGTCCGCTCTTGCGATCGTGACCACCAGCGGCAATCTCGGTGACCAGCGCATCACGGTCACCGGCAAGCGTGGAGCCCTACTGGTGCTGTGCCCGGCCTCTGCGACGGATGCCGTGCTCGCCTCGACCGCGGACCTGCCTGTCGAAATCGTGGTTGTCCGCGATCACGACGGAATCCTCTCCCCCGCCGACATCGTCGCTGCCCTGCACGCACGGGAGTTCGCTTCAATCGCCTGTGAGGGCGGACCCAGGCTCGCCGCACAGCTGCTCGCCGCAGGACTCGTTGACGAGGTTTGCCTGTCGACCAGCCCCCAACTCGGCGGCCCGGTCGTGCCGCTCTTCGGAACCGGCGAGAGCGAACCTCAGCGACTCGAACTCAGGCAGTTGCTCACCGACGGCGAGAGCGGCCTGTATGCGCGATGGGCTCTCGCAGCCGGTTCAGCCACGCAGTGATTGCGCCGTTCCAGCGAGCGGCGTCGTAGTTCCAGAGCTTGGTGTGACGAGCGACCGTGAACTCCTCGTAGGTGACAATGTCGGGTCGCGCCTCGGCGAGCGCGCGCGACGCCGTCACGGGCACGAAGCCGTCATCCGCACTGTGCAGCAGCAGGATCGGCAGCTGCAGCTCATCCGCGCGTCGAACAAAGTCGAGCCGGCTGAGGTCGATCGGTTGCGACTGCCCGGTGACCCAGTGGCCGAGTCGGGCGCTGAGGAGCCGGTACACCGCCCGGCGGATGGGACCCGGAAGACCACGTTCGCCGCCCTGATAGTCGAGCGTCGCCACCCAGTCGATCACGGGCGACTCGAGCACCAGTCCGCGGATCGTGGCCGCGTGCGATGACCGGGTAGCCGCCTGCAGCACGGTCGCACCGCCCATGGACCAGCCCATGAGCACCACGTCGGATGCACCGCGGTCAATTGCCCAGACGATCGCGGCATCCACGTCTTGCCACTCCGTGTCGCCGAGCGCGTACCTGCCGTCGGAACTGGACGGCGCGTCACCGTCATTGCGATACGAGACGAGCAGCGTTGTATACCCGGCAGCGCGGAACGATTCGACGGCTCGAAGCCCCTCCGCCCTCCGCACTCCCCTGCCGTGCACGATGATCGCCCACCGGGACGAGGCCGCGTCGGCGGGAATGAGCCAGGCAGGCGCAGGCCCGACGGGAGTGGGAATCGAGACCGACTCGTACTCCACGTCGAGGTCGTCCGGGCTGAGGTAGATCCATCCGCCGAGGTAGCCGCGCTCGGCATCGGCGAGGTCTCCCAGGTCGACGCCGAGCAACTCCCGCGTGACCATGCCGGGCGTCTGCGACAGGATCTCGCCGAGGCGCAGGTGGCCGCGCGCGCCGTTGAACCAGAAGCTGTACCTGCCCGGCAGTCGCGTGTCGTCGGTCGCAGAGAGCGTGATCGTGCGGTCGCGATATCCCAGAACGCGGATGTCTTCGGTGCGGTGCTTGGGCGGAGTGACCACAACCCGCGCAACCCAGGCGGTAGTCCCCGCTGCCGCAAGGACGCCGAGGGTGGCCAGTCCGGCGGTCCCGATGCCGGCGCCGGCGATCACGCGCGAAAGAACCGATCGCCTGGACATCCGCTCCGCGCTCACCGCTCCACCTCGTTTGCTGCACCGAAACGGCGAGCCTCTACCCCGAAAATAGCAAAAAAGCCTAGCCTTCACGTGTGGTCGATCTCGAAGCACCCGCTGAGGCGCCCGCCGTTTTTACTTCGGCCCTCAGCTCCGTTTCGGCTGCTCACACCCGCCCGGAACTGACCATTTCCGAGATTCCCGCTCCGGGCAGCCTCGCACCATGGTCGATCGCGCTGGCCGCTGACGTGAGGCCGTCCAGCCACGGCATCGACTCGATACTGGGCACGGGACGGTTCATCCTGCTCTACGACCCCGAGGAACCGGATGCCTGGGGCGGCGCGTTCCGGGTGGTCTGCTTCGCCCAGGCGCCGCTCGAAACCGAGATCGGAGTCGACCCGTTCCTCGCCGAGGTTGCGTGGTCGTGGCTCGTCGACGCACTGGATGCCCGTGGCGCGCACTACACCGCGGCCTCAGGAACGGCGACCAAGATCCTGTCGACCGGTTTCGGCGAACTCGCCGAACAGGGCGACGGCGCGCAGATCGAACTTCGCGCGTCCTGGACTCCCAGCGACCACGAGGTCGCCGCTCATGTGGAAGGCTGGAGCGAATTGTTGTGCATGCTCGCTGGCTTGCCGCCAGCCGTTGAAGGAGTCAGCCAGTTGTCAGCTCGTCGAGTGGGACGTGAGTAGTCCCGACGAAGGCACGGTTGCGGGCGCCCAGCAGGCTCCGCACGCCTCCGTCGACGTCATCGAGACGCGGGAGGCCTACCTCGCCGCCGTCGACGCCATCGCTGCCGGCCACGGACCGGTCGCGGTCGACGCCGAGCGTGCATCCGGGTTCCGGTACTCGCAGCGCGCCTACCTCATCCAGATTTACCGCCGGGGATCCGGCACATTTCTCTTCGATCCACCGGCCATCGGCGACTTCGCCGAACTGCAGGCCGTCATCAAGGACGAAGAGTGGATCCTGCACGCGGCCAGCCAGGACCTGACCTGCCTTCGAGAGGTGGGCCTGGATCCCGCCCGGCTGTTCGACACGGAGCTGGGGGCGCGCCTGGCCGGACTTCCCCGCGTCGGGCTCGGAACAGTGGTCGAGGAATTGCTCGGAATTCACCTGGCTAAGGAGCACTCGGCCGCCGACTGGTCGACGCGTCCACTGCCCCAGTCCTGGCTCGTGTACGCCGCACTCGACGTGGAGCTGCTGCCCGACCTGCGGGATGCGATGGGCGAGCTGCTCGATGCCGCGGGCAAGACCGAGATTGCCCAGGAAGAGTTCGATTCCGTGCTCGGGCGCGACTTCCGCCCGGTGCGCGAGCAACCGTGGCGCCGTCTGAGCGGCGTCCACTCGCTCCGCGGAGCGAAGAGCCTGGCGGTCGCCCGCGAGCTCTGGCAGACGCGCGATGACTACGCCCGCGAGATCGATACCGCCCCCGGCCGCCTCATGCCCGACAGTTCGCTGGTCAATGCCGCACGTGCGCTCCCGGCGACGAAACGCGACCTTGCCGCCATGAAGGACTTCACCGGCCGGGCGAGCCGATCGCAGATTGACCGCTGGTGGGATGCGATCCAGGCAGGGCTCGCCTCCACCGACCCGCCCGTGCTGCGACCGAGTGGCGAGACGGTTCCGCCTCCGCGCGCGTGGCCGGACAAGAATCCCGAGGCCGACCGGCGGCTGAAGGCGGCCCGCTCGGCGGTGACCGACATTTCAACCGAACTGTCGATACCGATCGAGAACCTCCTCACCCCTGAGCTCCTGCGCCGTGTCGCCTGGTCACCACCGGATCCGCTTGAGCCCGATTCCATCGAAGCCGCGCTTCGCGAGATGGGTGCACGCGAGTGGCAGATTGACGCAACCGCACAGGCAATCCACCAGGCCTTTGTAGAGGCGAGCCAAACGCCCGACGAGGCATCCGAGCCTGAGTCGTAGGAACAGTCAAAGGATTAGCCCCCACTTTTTGCGCGCATAGTCTGGATTCAACGCACGCTGGAGACAGCGAACTGAGTGTTGGAGGCAAAGTGGCCGAGAAAGCCGAAGTCGTCTTCGTCGATGGGGTTCGAACCCCATTCGGTCGAGCAGGCGAAAAGGGAATGTACTGGAACACCCGCGCGGACGACCTCGTCGTCAAAGCGATGATCGGGCTGCTGGAGCGAAACCCGGGCCTTCCCAAGGACCGCATCGACGATGTCGCCATCGCGGCAACGACGCAGACCGGCGACCAGGGCCTCACCCTCGGTCGTACCGCTGCCCTCCTTGCCGGGCTTCCCAAGTCCGTCCCGGGCTACGCGATCGACCGGATGTGCGCCGGTGCGATGACGGCCGTGACGAATATCGCCGGAGGCATCGCCTTCGGCGCGTACGACATTGGCATCGCCGGCGGCGTCGAGCACATGGGACGCCACCCGATGGGGTTCGGGGCGGATCCGAACCCGCGGTTCCTCGCCGAGAAGCTTGTGAGCGGCGAGGCGCTCAACATGGGCAACACGGCCGAGCGAATCCACGATCGATTCCCGCAACTCACCAAGGAGCGCTCCGACCGCTACGCAATGCGCAGCCAGCAGAAGGCGGCGGCGGCCTACGAGAACGGCAAGCTGCAGCCAGACCTGATCTCCGTGGCGACCCGCAACGACGACGGCTGGGGCCTGGCCACCCGCGACGAGGCGCTCCGCCCTGAGACCACCATGGAGGGTCTTGCGGCGCTCAAGACGCCCTTCCGTCCCCACGGCCGCGTCACCGCGGGCAACTCCTCCGGACTGAACGACGGGGCCACCGCGAGCATCATCGCCAGCGCGGATGCCGCACAGGAGTTCGGCCTGCCCGTCAAGATGCGCATGGTCAGCTTCGCTTTCGCCGGCGTCGAGCCCGAGATCATGGGTATCGGCCCGGTGCCTTCCAGCGAGAAGGCGCTCCGCAAGGCGGGACTCACGATCGACGACATCGGCCTCTTCGAACTGAATGAGGCATTCGCCGTACAGGTGCTGTCGCTGCTCGATCACTTCGGGATCGACGACGAAGACCCGCGGGTCAACCAGTGGGGCGGCGCAATCGCGTTCGGGCATCCGCTTGCCTCGTCGGGTGTTCGCCTGATGATCCAGCTGGCCGCGCAGTTCCAGGAGCACCCCGAGGTGCGCTACGGACTGACCGCAATGTGCGTGGGGCTCGGCCAGGGCGGCTCGGTCATCTGGGAGAACCCGAACTACAAGGGAGCCAAGTAATGGCATCGACCGATTTCGCCGAACTGCGGTCGCTGACCAGCGACGAGGTCGTGACGCATTCCTATGTGCGCGACGTGCCGCTGCCATCGGGCGGCGCCCTCGCCCTCGTCACGCTGGACAACGGTCGCGACCACACCCGACCGTCCACACTCGGACCGGCCACGCTCCTCGAATTCGCGGAGGTCCTGGATGCGCAGAAAGCGCGCGCGGCCAAGGGCGAGATCAAGGCGGTCGCGGTCACCGGCAAGCCGTACATTCTCGCCGCGGGCGCCGACCTGTCCAGGGTCAGCGAGATTCCGACCCGCGAGATCGGAAAGCAGATGGCGCAGTTGGGCCATGCGGCGCTCGGTCGCCTCAGTGAGCTGGGTGTGCCATCCTTCGTCTTCATCAACGGTCTCGCGCTCGGCGGCGGGGTGGAGATCGGGCTGAACGCCGACTACCGCACGATCGACAGCTCGATTCCGGCGCTCGCGCTGCCCGAGGTGTTCCTCGGCATCATTCCCGGCTGGGGAGGAGCGTGGCTGCTGCCCAACCTCATCGGCATCGAGAACGCCCTCAAGGTGATCATCGAGAACCCGCTCAAGAACAACCGCACGCTCAAGGGCCAGGAAGCGTTCGATCTGGGAATCGCAGATGCGATCTTCGGTCCGGCATCCTTTCTCGAAGACTCGATCCGGTGGGCCGACGGCGTCATCTCGGGTGCGACGACGGTCAAGCGACCCAACCAGCCGGGCAAGCTGGAGCGCGCCGTCAAGTGGGACGTCGCCATCGGGATCGCCCGCAAGATGCTCGAGAGCCGCATCGGAACGGTCGCCCTTTCGCCGTACCGCGCCCTCGAGCTCGTGAAGGCCGCCAAAAACACCGACAGGAAGACCGGTTTCGCGGCGGAGGATGAGGCGCTCGCCGACCTCATCTCCGGCGACCAGTTCCGGGCATCCATCTACGCGTTCAACCTTGTGCAGAAGCGAGCGAAGCGACCGGCCGGTGCCCCGGACAAAGCGCTTGCCCGCAAGCTCACAAAGGTGGGGGTGATCGGGGCCGGACTCATGGCCAGCCAGTTCGCGCTGCTGTTCGTTCGCCGGCTGCAGGTGCCCGTGGTCATCACCGACCTCGACCAGGAGCGGGTCGACAAGGGTGTGAAGTACATCCATGACGAGATCGACGCTCTCACGTCGAAGGGGCGAATCTCCGCGGATGAGGCCAACCGGCTGCAGGCGCTCGTCACCGGAACGACCAACAAGGCCGATTTCGCCGACTGCGACTGGGTCATCGAGGCCGTGTTCGAGGAACTCGGCGTGAAGCAGGACGTCTTCGCCGACGTGGAACAGTACATCTCCCCCGAGGCGATTCTCGCGACGAACACCTCGTCGCTGTCGGTCGAGGCGATCGGCTCGAAGCTGAAGCATCCTGAGCGAGTTGTCGGGTTCCACTTCTTCAACCCGGTCGCGGTCATGCCGCTGATCGAGGTCGTGAAGACGCCGCGCACGAACGACGAGGCTCTCTCGACGGCAATGGTGACCGCCGCAGCGCTGCGTAAGAACGCGGTGATCACACGGGACACCCCTGGGTTCGTGGTCAACCGCATCCTGGCGAAGCTGCTCGGGGAGGCGATGCACGCCGTCGACACCGGGACGCCCTTCGAGGTCGTGGACAGGTCGATCGCGCCGTTCGGGCTGCCGATGACGCCGTTCGAGCTACTCGAACTGGTTGGCCTCAAGGTCGGCGCGCACGTGCTCGATACGCATCACGCCGCATTCCCGGAGCGCTTCTTCGAGAGCAAGAACCTGCACCGGCTGGCGGAACTCGGGCACATCTTCGAGCGCGACGCCAAGGGCAAGATCAAGGGCTACGACAAGCAGGCGGTGAAAATTGTCTCGGGCGGCAGCTCCCCGATGACCGACGAGCAGTTGCTGCGCCGCATCGAGGACGGCCTGGCCGACGAGGTGCACCGGATGCTCGACGACCAGGTCGTCGAGGCTGCCGAAGACATCGATCTCTGCCTGATTCTTGGGGCGGGATACCCGTTCCAGATGGGAGGCGTCACGCCCTACCTCGATCGCGTGGGCGCGTCGGAGCGAGTCTTCGGCGACACGTTCCACCATCCCGTCATTCGCGGGGTCAACTAGCCGCGGAGCCTCGGGTTGCGCCGCGGTCGGCCTCGGGTTGCGTCGCGGCCGGCCCCGGGATTGCAAATTCAGGAGATTGCGATCGAGTGTCGGCGTGTCATGTTCAACACGCCGGCCCGTCGCCGCAATCTCCTGAGTTTGCCAAAGGGCCCGCACGGGAGGAGCCCCCGAGGGTGGCCAGTCGCGCGCATCCGGAATCGCAAATTCAGGAGATCGCAATCGAGTGTCGGCGTGTCATGCTCAACACGCCGGCCCGTCGCCGCAATCTCCTGAATTTGCAAAGGGGGCCAGCACGGGAGGGGCTCTCCGGGTGGCCCGCCGCGGCGCGTCCAGGATTGCAAATTCAGGAGATCGCGATCGAGTGTCGGCGTGTCATGTCCAACACGCCGCCCCGTCGCCGCGATCTCCTGAATTTGCAAAGGGGCCAGCACGGGAGGGGCCCGGGCGCCTGCCGCGAACGGCTACCTGTTGAGCGGGGACATGTCCGCGTAGCGGTCCCCGGCCGGCGCGGCGACGGCGGCGAGAGCGGCCAGCTGCTCCGGGGAGAGCACCAGGGCATCCGCGGCCACGTTCTGCTCCAGGTTGGCGACCTTCGTCGTGCCGGGGATCGGAGCGATGTTGTCGCCCTGCGCGAGCAGCCACGCGAGCGCGACCTGCCCGGGCGTCGCGCCGACTTCGGAAGCGACGGCATCCACCTCTTCGACGATCCGGATGTTTGCCTGCAGGTTCTCGCCCTCGAATCGCGGGTTGTTGCGGCGGAAGTCCGCCTCATCCAGCTGGTCGAGGGAACGGATGGTGCCGGTGAGGAATCCGCGGCCGAGCGGGGAGTACGGCACAAAGCCGATCCCGAGTTCGCGCAGCAGCGGCAGGATTTCCGACTCGGGGTCGCGGGACCAGAGCGAGTACTCGGTTTGCACGGCCGTCACCGGATGCACCGCGTGTGCGCGCCGGATTGTCGCGGGCGCCGCCTCCGAGAGCCCGTAGTGCCGGATCTTGCCCTCGTCGATGAGCTGCTTGAGCGCGCCAACCGTCTCTTCGATCGGGGTCCCAGGGTCCATGCGGTGCTGGTAGTAAAGGTCGATGTAGTCGGTATCGAGCCGCTTCAGCGACCCCTCCACCGCGAGGCGGACGTTCTCGGCGCTGCCATCGAGCCCGCGGGAGTCGTCGCTACGGTGCAGCAGCGTGCCGAACTTCGTGGCAATCACCACCTGGTCGCGCCTGCCCTTCACCGCCTGGCCAAGCAGAACCTCATTCGTGTACGGCCCGTAGATCTCGGCCGTGTCGAAGAAAGTGACGCCAAGGTCTATGGCGCGGTGGATGACCGCGGTGGCGCCGGCGTCATCCTGTCCAGCACCGGTATAGAACGCCGACATTCCCATGCAGCCGAGGCCGAGGCGGGAAACGTCGAGACCGGTTCCGAGAGTTACATGCTTCATGATCCGTAGATCCTTTCCGTTGTGCATCGCGATCATGAAAGTGAACGCGGTGCGATGCCACACCATTCCGTTGCCCAGAAGGCTCGCAGGAATTGTCCCTTGTGCCTTTTTCGAACATGTTCAATAATAAGCACATGAGCAAAAGCGACGACACCCGCCTCAAGATCACCGAGACCGCACTCGCATCGTTTCGCGAGCGTGGCTACGACCAGACCACGCTCCGGCTGATCGCGACGGAGGCCGGGCTTTCCGTCGGCAACGCGTACTACTACTTTCCCACCAAGAACCATCTCGTGCAGGAACTGTACGTCCGGGTTCAACAGGAACATCGGATGATGGCGGAGCCACTTCTCGTCGGCATCACTGACCTGCCGACGCGGCTCGAGACGGTGCTCATGACCGGGCTGGATGCCCTCCGCCCGTACCACGACTCCGCGCCTGGCTTTCTCTCTGCCGCGATTGCACCGACGTCTGCTGTGAGTCCATTCGGGCCGGATTCGGCCGAGCCGCGGCAACTGGCGGTTGGACTCTTCGATGAAGTCGTCGAGGGCTCGACGAACCCCATGCCCTCCGCCCTCAAGAGCCAGCTGCCGGAACTGCTCTGGCTCGCGTACATGGCTCTCGCGCTTTACTGGGTGTACGACACCTCGCCCGAGCAGGAGAAGACGCGACGGTTGACGAAGCGCGCGGTCAAGCTGTTCGGGATGGTGTTGCCGCTGACCCGGCTGCCGTTTGTGCGCGGACCACTGAACGAGTTTCTCGCGATCGCCCAGGAGGCGCGGATATGAGCGCGGCATCGGTAGCACCGCACCGCCCGCCGCAGCGTGCGCCGATGGGCTTTGGTCCCGTGCAATTCCTCGCCGGTGTCGGTCTTACCGTCGTCTACTTCACCGCGTTGCTTACAGCCGTTGTCCTGCCATTCCTCGGATTCATTCTGACCACCGTCGTTTTCGATGGCCGATACGACGCGGGGCCCGCGATCGACGGGCCAACGGCAGCACCCGTCACGGTGCTGGGTGGCGTTTTCTCCTCAGCCCTGTTTGTGTTCCTGTTGCTCCTCATTGCCGCCGTCATTGCCGCGATCGTCGCCGTGCTGATCGGACTTCCGCTCGACCTCGGAGTCGCCACGCTGCTGCGGAGGGTGCGGGCGTGGCCCGTCCATTTCATGGCTCACCTTTTCGTCGGAGGGCTGACGGCATCCATTTTCATTGCCTTGTTTCTTGCGGGCAACGGCGGGCTGAACTGGGGCACCTTCAACAACCCGATCGCGTGGTTCCTGGTCGCCATCACCGCCCTGAGTTCGGCGGGGTCCTGGGCGACGATCTGGAGTGCCTCGGTCTTCCTAGATCGCCGACGCGCTCGGGGCGCGGTTTAGCGAGTCGCTAACGACCGCAGGATGCTGCGCTACTGTTCGTCGATGTTCGCATTGATGCGATCAGCCGACTCTTCGCTCGGCAACGGGCGGGCGACAGGGATGCGGCTGCCGAGCACCTGGCCGACGAGGTCGCGAGCGATCTTTTGCGGCGTGAGGTCGGCGTCCTCGAGGATCTCCTCGCGAGTTCCGTGTGGCAGGAACTCATCCGGCAGGCCGAGCTCGGTGACCGCGGTGTCGACTCCCGCGTGGCGGAGGTCCTGGCGGATTCGGGTTCCGATACCGCCGACACGGGTTCCGTCTTCGATGGTGACAACGATGCGGTGGTCGCGCGACATGTCAATGACACTCGCGGGAACCGGAACCACCCAGCGCGGGTCGATGACGGTCGCGCCGATGCCCTGCGCGGCAAGGCGATCGGCGACCTGGATGCCGAGCGCCGCCATCGGTCCGACCGTGACGAGCAGCACATCCTTGTGGGCGGCCTCCCGCAGCACATCGACGCCGTCCGCGGTGCGCCTCGTCGCCTCGTATTCGTTGCCGACGCTGCCCTTGGAGAAGCGCAGCACGGTCGGCCCGTCGTCGATCAGCACGGCCTCGCGGAGCTCCTCGCGCAACCGTGTCGCATCTCGGGGAGCGGCGAGCCGGATGCCCGGCACGACCTGCAGGATCGACAGGTCCCACATGCCGTGATGGCTCGGTCCGTCGGGCCCGGTCACACCCGCGCGGTCGAGCACGAACGTGACGCCAGCCTTGTGCAGGGCGACATCCATCAGCACCTGGTCGAACGCGCGGTTGATAAACGTTGCGTACATGGCGACTACAGGATGCAGCCCGCCGAACGCCAAGCCCGCGGCCGAGGTGACGGCGTGCTGCTCGGCGATCCCCACATCGAACACGCGGCTCGGATACTTCTCGGCAAACTTGTGCAGCCCGGTCGGGCGCAGCATCGCGGCCGTGATGCCCACTATCCGCGGATTGGAATCGGCGATATCCACCATCTCGTCCGCGAAAACGGCGGTCCAGGATGGCCGGCTCGCGACCTCGATCGGCTCACCGGTCTCCGGGTCGATCTGCCCAACCGCGTGGAACTGGTCGGCGGCGTCATGAAGGGCCGGCTCGTAACCGCGGCCCTTCTCCGTGATCGTGTGAACGATTACCGGCGCGCCATAGTTCCTGGCCTGCTCGAGCGCCTCACGCAGGGCGTGGATGTCGTGGCCGTGAATCGGCCCCAGGTACTTGATGTCGAGGTTCGAGTACAGCGCCTCGTTGTTCGAGAACCGCGCGAGGAACCCGTGGACGGCTCCACGCACACCGCGATAGACCGCGCGCCCGGGAGCGCCGAACGCGTCGAACAGCCGCCGGCTGGAACTGTGCAGGCGGCGATAGGAGCGGCGCGTGCGTACCGTGTTGAGAAACCGCGCCATCCCGCCGATGGTGGGAGCGTAGGAGCGCCCGTTGTCGTTGACGACGATGACCAGGCGCCGCGCGTTGTCATCGCTGATGTTGTTCAGCGCTTCCCACGTCATGCCGCCGGTGAGCGCGCCGTCGCCAACGACCGCGACCACGTGACGGTCGGTCTGACCGGTCATGGTGAAGGCGCGCGAAATACCGTCTGCCCACGACAGCGACGACGACGCGTGCGAACTCTCGACGATGTCGTGCGGCGACTCACTGCGCTGCGGGTAGCCCGCGAGGCCACCCTTCTGGCGCAGGTGGCTGAAATCCTGGCGGCCCGTGAGCAACTTGTGAACGTAGGACTGGTGGCCCGTGTCGAACACGATCGCGTCGCTCGGTGAATCGAACACCGAGTGGATTGCGATCGTCAGTTCGACGACCCCGAGGTTCGGGCCGAGGTGCCCGCCGGTCTTGGAGACCTCGGTCACCAGGAACGTGCGAACCTCTTCCGCGAGTTGAACAAGCTCGGGTTCACTGAGCTTGTCCAGGTCACGAGGACCGTGGATGTTCTCGAGCAATCCCATGCTTCGACTCTAGCCGCGAACTCCGCGGTGCCTGTGAACCACGGCCCCGAACTACACCAGGCTGCGCAGCACGTACTGCAGGATGCCGCCGTTGCGGTAGTAGTCCGCCTCGCCGGGGGTGTCGATGCGAAGCACCGCATCGAACTCGACCGTCGACTTGCCCGCCGGTGAGTTCTCGCTTGGTTCGGCCACGACGTGCAGCGTCTTCGGCGTGCGACCCTCGTTGAGCTCCTCGACACCGGAGATCGAGATGACCTCCGTACCGTCGAGCCCCAGGGATGCCCAGGACTCCCCCGCCGGAAACTGCAGCGGGAGAACGCCCATGCCGATGAGGTTGGACCGGTGGATGCGCTCGAAGCTCTCCGAAATGACCGCCTTGACGCCGAGAAGGCTGGTTCCCTTCGCTGCCCAGTCACGCGAGGATCCGGAGCCATACTCCTTGCCGCCCAGGATCACGAGCGGGGTGCCCGCGGCCTGGTAGTTCTGGCTGGCGTCGTAGATGAACGCCTGCGGGCCATCCGGCTGGGTGAAGTCGCGGGTGTAGCCACCCTCGACCCCATCCAGAAGCTGGTTCTTGAGGCGGATGTTGGCGAAGGTTCCGCGGATCATCACCTCGTGGTTGCCACGGCGCGATCCGTAGGAGTTGTAGTCCTTGCGGCCCACGCCGTGCGCATCCAGGTATTGGCCGGCCGGGCTGTCGGCCTTGATCGATCCCGCCGGGCTGATGTGGTCGGTCGTGACCGAGTCACCGAGCTTGGCCAGCACGCGGGCATTCGCGATGCTCGCAACCGGCGTGGTCTCGATCGTCATGCCGTCGAAGTATGGGGGCTTCCGCACGTACGTGGAGTTCGCATCCCACTCGAACGTCGCGCCGGTTGGCGTGGGGAGGGAGCGCCAGCGCTCGTCGCCGTCGAAGACTCCGGCGTACTCGTGCGTGAACATCTCGGTGTCGATGGAAGAGTCGATCGTCGACTGCACCTCCGCTGCGTCCGGCCAGATGTCGGCGAGGTACACGTCGTTGCCCTCCGGGTCCTGGCCGAGGGCATCCTTCTCGAAGTCGAAGTTCATCGAGCCTGCCAGCGCGTAGGCGATCACGAGCGGCGGCGATGCGAGATAGTTCATCTTCACGTCGGGGTTGATGCGTCCCTCGAAGTTGCGGTTACCGGAGAGCACTGCCGTGACGGCGAGGTCATTCTGGTTGACGGCTGCCGAGATTTCGTCGAGCAACGGGCCGGAGTTGCCGATGCAGGTCGTGCATCCGTAGCCGACCGTGTAGAAGCCGAGGTCTTCCAGGTAGCCCGTGAGGCCGGCCTTCTCGTAGTAGTCGGTCACGACCTTCGACCCGGGCGCGAGCGTGGTCTTCACCCATGGCTTCGATGTGAGGCCCTTCTTGCTGGCGTTGCGCGCGAGCAGTCCGGCTGCGAGCATGACCGAGGGATTCGAGGTGTTGGTGCACGACGTGATCGCTGCGATCGCAACCGCGCCGTGGTCGAGAGTGAACCCGCTGCCATCACCGAGCGTCACCGGAGTCGGCTTGGACGCGGTGGACGGCGCGTGGCTGGAGTGGGAGTGGGACAGCTCGTGTGCCGAGTTTTCGTCCTGCGCGGTGAACCCGACCGGGTCGGATGCCGGGAACGTACCCTCGACCGCGGCATCCACCTTCGACAGGTCGCTGTCGGCGTAGTCGCCGAGGTCGATCTCGAACTGGCGCTTCGCGTTGCTCAGCTCGACGCGGTCCTGGGGGCGCTTCGGGCCGGCGATCGACGGAACTACCGTGGCGAGGTCGAGCTCGAGGTACTCGCTGTACACCGGCTCGATCGACGCGTCGTGCCACAGGGTCTGCAGCTTGGCATACTCCTCGACGAGCTTCACCTGCTCATCGCTGCGCCCGGTGAGGCGCAGGTAGTCGAGCGTCACGTCGTCGATGGGGAACATCGCCGCGGTCGAACCGAACTCCGGGCTCATGTTGCCGATGGTGGCGCGGTTCGCGAGGGGCACCTGTGCGACGCCCTGCCCGTAGAACTCGACGAACTTGCCGACCACTCCGTGTCGACGCAGCATCTGGGTGATCGTGAGAACGACGTCGGTCGCGGTCACACCCGCCGGGATAGCGCCGGAGAGCTTGAAGCCGACGACCTTCGGGATGAGCATCGAGACGGGCTGGCCGAGCATGGCCGCCTCCGCCTCGATTCCGCCAACACCCCAGCCGAGCACACCGAGCCCGTTGACCATCGTCGTGTGCGAGTCCGTGCCGACGCAGGTGTCGGGGTACGCCTGCAGCACGCCGTTGACGGTGCGGGTGTACGTGACGCGAGCCAGGTACTCGATGTTCACCTGGTGCACGATGCCGGTTCCCGGCGGGACGACCTTGAAGTCCTCGAACGCGGTCTGTCCCCAGCGCAGGAACTGGTAGCGCTCGCCATTGCGCTCGTACTCAATCTCGACGTTGCGCTCCAGCGCGTTCTCGGTGCCGAACAGGTCGGCGATGACAGAGTGGTCGATGACGAGCTCGGCGGGCGCGAGCGGGTTGATCTTGGTCGGGTCTCCGCCCAGGGCCGCGACGGCCTCACGCATGGTCGCGAGGTCGACGATGCAGGGAACACCCGTGAAGTCCTGCATGACAACGCGGGCCGGCGTGAACTGGATCTCCGTGTCGGGGTCCGCGGTGGGAACCCAGGAACCGAGCGCCTCGATCTGGTCCTTGGTGACGTTCGCGCCATCCTCGGTTCGCAGCAGGTTCTCGAGAAGTACCTTGAGGCTGAACGGGAGCTTCTCGTACCCGGCGACCTTGTCGATGCGGAACACCTCGTAGTCGGTGGAACCGACCGTCAGAGTGTCCTTCGAACCGAAGCTGTTGATAGCCGCCATTGCCGTCTCCTAAGTAACCCGCGATACTGCTTGCCCAATACTCGCTGCCTGCTGCATGACCTGCCAGCAAGGCAAGCCTAAGCCTCGGGACTTAGCCCGGACCGGTCGATCTTCCCGACGCGAATGGCGCAAAGTATCTTGATATCAAGATACATCGTACCGGGCCTATTCGGTTGCGGTTGTCGCATTCGCGCGCCCGTACGCGGCCCGCACCAACAACCAGGTCACCCAGAGCACGATCGCATAGAGGGGAACGCCGGTGATGAGTCGCGCGCCCGCGAGAAGCGCCGTTTCATGCGCGAGATAGAGCGGGACCTCGATAACCAGCCTCGCCGCGAACAGTCCCACCCAGAGCCAGGTGACGAGGTACAGGATGCGACGCTTCGCCTTGTCGTGCCGCCACTCGGTCGGCTCGTTGGTAAGAAAACCGACAATGATGCCGATCAGCGGCCAGCGCACGAGGATGCTCACAAGCAACACGAGAACGCACGCCGAGTTGATGACAAGGCCGGGCAGAAAGTTGTTCTCCGCACGCCCCGTGACCAGCGCCAGCACCGCGGAGACGGCAAGCAACGCGATACCCGCCAACGCCTGGGTCGCGACACTCTTCGTGACCAGCCGCACGATAACGAAAACGATGGCGAGCGCCAGCGGCACGGCAATGCTGAGCACGAGGTTCTTGCTGATCGTGTAGACGATCAGAAAACCCAGGCCGGGAAGGATCGACTCGACCAGCCCACGAACCCCGCCGATGGCCTTCAGCAGCGACGCAGCGGTGGGAACCTCACCGGGCGCGACCTGGCCGATACCGGTCTGGCGCATCGCTTCGGCAAAGCTCTCCCGAAAACTGGGCTGCGGCTCCTGCGGGCTGTTCTCGTCGGTCACGCTCAGACGTCCGTTGCCGTCGCCGGCAATTGCAGCGGGATCAGGTCCCGGGGCGGCATCGGCGTATTGCCCCGCACAACGACGACGCTGCGGAACACCTCTTCGATCTGCGCGGCCGCCTCCGCATTGTTTAGTGCACCCTCGCCGGAGATCACCCCGCGCAGGAACCATCGCGGGCCATCGACACCGACGAATCGCGCGAGCCGGCCAGGCTGACCCGCGGCTCCGGGAATCTCGGCGAGCACCTCGGGGCCGAAGGGACCCGACGTGATCGACGTGCGACCGCCCTGCTTGCCGATCTGGTCGACGATCTGGTCCCGGATCTCATGCCAGAGCCCGCTGCCCCTCGGCGCCGCAAAGGGCTGCACCTGCAGGGTCGAGCCCGCGTAGTCCAGGCCGACCGCGACGACACGGCCGCTGCCCTCCTCGACCTCGAGCCTCAGGTTGAGGTCGGGACGGGGCACGATCTTGACTCCCCCGAGGTCGACGTACGGGCGAACCGCATTGGCCTCCGCTTCGTCAAGAGGACCATTCGTGGCTCGGTCGGCCGGCGCCGACTTCGGCTGCTCCGGGGGTTCGACGTGGTCGGTGGAGATATCGCTCAAGGGTGGGCTCCCATGCTCGGTGTGGAATAGCCGGTGGATCCGAAACCGGATTCCCCGCGGTGGCTGCCAGGCAGCGTATCGACCTGTACGAATCGCGCCCGAGTGACCGGCAGCACGATCAACTGCGCGATTCGGTCGCCGACCGCAACGTCGTACGAGGTCGAACTGTCGGTGTTAAGAAGTGTCACCCGGATTTCACCGCGGTAGCCGGCATCCACTGTTCCCGGGCTATTGACGATGGTGATTCCGTGCTTCATGGCGAGCCCGCTGCGGGGAACGACGAACGCCGCATACCCGTCGGGCAACGCGATCGACACACCGGTGCCGACCGTTGCGCGCTGGCCGGGGGCGAGCTGGACGGCCTCAGCGGCCACCAGGTCCGCTCCCGCATCACCGGGATGCGCGTACTCGGGCACTGCGGCCGCAGAAATCAGGACCTCGACGGTATCTGCCACGTGACGAGGGTAGTGCAGAAGTCTGGTCGAATAGGGACATGACCTTTTACCGTGAGCGACTCTTACCCGGCCCGTGGATCTTCGTGATGAGTGCGCTGAGCATCCCCGCGGCGCTCCTGGTCTTCCTGCCGATCAACCTCACGATCGGTGTCATCGCCGCCGCGGTGCTGTACACAACGATTGTGGTCGTGCTCGTTGCGACGTCGCCGACAATCCTCGTCACGGATGCCGCACTGCTCGCCGGCCGTGCGCGCCTGCCCCTGACGAACATCGGGGAGATCACCGGCTACCGGGGAAGGGAAGCGACACAGGAGCGGGGACCGCGGCTGGATGCGCGGGCCTGGCTCGTGATCCGCGGCTGGGTCGACCCGATCGTGAAGGTGATCGTCAACGACGAGAGCGACCCGGCGCCCTACTGGGTCGTGTCGACGCGAAATCCGCAGGCCATCATCGCGGCTGTTTCACAGGCTCGCGCCCATCGCGCGAGTTAGGCCGCGCACTCCTGGCAGATCGGGCCGAGCTTCTCTTCGTGGTCGAGCTGTGAGCGGTGCTTCACGAGGAAGCAGCTCACACAGGTGAACTCGTCGGCCTGAGGAGGGAGCACAACGACGTCGAGGTCGAGGTCGGAAAGGTCCTGTCCGGCGAGTTCAAAACTGCCCGGATTGTCTGCGTCATCGACGTCCACGACGCCCGACATTTTGTCAGGTACGCGCTCCTTCAGAGCCTCGATCGACTCGGAGTCGTCGTCGGTCTTGCGGGGTGCGTCGTAATCGGTTGCCATGCCCATCCACTTCTTGTGAGTTACGTATTTTGAGTTCTGTAATGAAATCGGCGGCCACAGTTTGCATGAAAGGAATCCGAATAGCAATTCGTTCCCGCGGGCCTTGCATGCACCCCGTAATTGTGCCGCCGATGTAACTTCCGGCGCGCCCGCAGTATTCCCATGAATACGGCCCTGACCGTGAGATTCTTGACGCGAATCGCAACAGCCGGAGGCTTTTCCTATGCAGGACCTACGCGTTATCGGAGTAGAGAACGGGGCGCTCCTCGTCGCTTCAGACGAGGGCGAACGATTCCGCATCCCCATTGACGAAGTGCTCCAGTCGAAACTGCGCCAGACCGTGCCCGAGCCGGGTGTCGGGCGCAAGCTGTCACCCAAGGACATCCAGGCGCACATCCGATCCGGAATGTCGGCACAGGATGTCTCGGCCATCACCGGTGTGCCGCTGGACTACATCCAGAAATTCGAAGGACCCGTACTCGCAGAACGCGAGTTCGTCGTCGAGACGGCGCTGAAGGTAGCGGTGCACACCGCGATGGACACCGACCCGCTTGGCCGGGGCACCACGTTCGGTTCGGCGATCCGCGATCGGCTCTATGACCTCTCGGCGCTGAACGAGCGCTGGGCCAGCTGGAAAGAGACCGGCGCCGGTTGGGTCGTCAAGCTCTCGTTCACTGCCAACCAGATCGAGCATGATGCTCGCTGGAACTTCGATCCCAAGAAGCTGACACTCGCACCCGTCAATGGCGAGGCAATTGCGCTCTCCCAGCAGGGCGATCTCTCCGGAGGGCTCGTACCGCGTCTTCGCGCCGTCAACTCGGAGGAACGCAACACCGATTCCAGTCGTTTCGACAGCGGTGCCTTCGATTTGAGTGACGCGGACAGTCTGGATGCGCAGAGCATCGACTCCGGCATGTTCGATGGCGGGCCTCGACCCGACAACGACCAAACGCGGCGCATCGAGCCGATTGCGCGAACGGCCGCACCGGAGCACGGAGAGGCGAACCAGACCGCCGACCTGCTGGAGGCGCTGCGCCGTCGCAGGGGCGAGCGCGAGGCGGCCAGCTTCGACGACGAGTCCCTCGCTCCCGGATCACCGTCACCGCTGCATCCGTCAACCGGCAGCATCCGCATCGTCGACGTGCAGCTGGACCTGCCGAAATCGGACCGCCTGAGCTCGCCGCCGCTGGCGGGTGGCGGGCAGCAGTTGGGTGGGGCGCAGCACACGGGTGGCGCGCAGCATACGGGCGGCTCCAAGTCGCGTAAGGGCCGCACGGCGATGCCGAGCTGGGACGAGATCGTCTTCGGCGCCCGGCCGGACGACGATCTGGCCTGACCCCGGTCAGTTTTCGCGCGCCTGGCGTCGCCTTACCTCCCCGCGCCGAGGTGGCGGGAGAAAAGTTGTGATGGCGGGAGCCTGCGCTCCCGCCATCACGGATTAACTCCCGCCGCGCTCGCCACAACTCCCGCCATGGGCGCGCAACTCCCGCCGCGCTCGCCAGAACTCCGGCCACGGGCGCACAGCTGCCGCCGCGGTTTCGCCTCCCCGAGCCGAGGTGGCGGGAGATAAGTTGTGATGGCGGGAGCCTGCGCTCCCGCCATCACGGTTTAATCCCCGCCACGCTCACCACAACTCCCGCCACGCGTGCACAACTCCCGCCGCGCTGGCCGCAATTCGTGCCACAACTCCCGCCGCGCTGGCCGCAATTCGCGCACAACCCCCGCCACCAGCACACAACCCCCGCCACCCGAGGCAGCAGCCCCACCCGCCTGCGGCGGCGCAACTAGCGGGCGAACGCCCCGAACCGCAGCAGGGGCACGCGCACCTCGGCGGGCGACCAGGATCCGTGCTGGCCGATCATCGACCGGCCGCGCAGCGATGCGGGGCTCGAGTCGTAGTACGCGATCGCCTTGCGCGCGGCGACCAGAAGGTCCCCGATCCGCGGCGCGACGTGCGGCCGCACGGGGCCGAACCAGTTCGCGGCGATCGCCTCGCTGCGAGTCGCCACCCAGCTGCGGGAGGACTCCGACTCCCGCCACCGCTCCACCAGGGTGTTCCGCGCGTTCTCGGAGAGATCCGGCTCGAAGTACAACTGGAGGCACCGCGGCTCCCCCGCGATGTGTCGCACGCCCTCGACCAGCCCCGGCTCGGTGTCGAACACGACGTGCGACGAGTTCGGGATGTCCACCACGCCGTGATCCGCGGTGACGAGCAATCCCTCGTCCGCGCGCAGCGACGCGGCGAAGGAGCGCACCGCGCCGTCGAGCAGCTCCAATCGCTCGGTCCACTCGCTCGACTCCCAGCCGTGAGCGTGCGCCACGGTATCGAGCTCGGGCACGTAGACGTACAGGATGCCGTCACCGCCCGCGGACAACCAGGCGCGAGCGGCATCGAAGCGGTCCTGGATCGTCGCCCCCGAGATGTATTCCGCGCCGCGCAGCACTGCGGCGCTGAAATCGGAATCACGGTACCGCTCCGGTCCCACGGCCCCCGCGCGAACGCCGGATGCCGTGGCCCGTTCGAAAAGCGTGGGCACGGCCTGCCAGGTGCGCGGGTCGATCGCGTCGTCCCAGCCGGACAACTGGTTGACCACGCGGTCGTTCGCGGAATCCAGCACGGAGTAGCCGACCATCCCGTGCTCGCCGGGGGCAACGCCGGTCGTGAGCGTCGTGAGCGCCGAGGCTGTCGTCGTCGGGAAGCCCGAGTCGATGGTGGTCGCGGGGCGGAGCGCCCCTGCCAGGGTGCGGGCGTGGCCCGCGCGCGCCGCGAGAGCGGCCGCACCGAGACCGTCCACCAGCAGCACAACGGCCTTCGAAACCCGGCGAAGTCCCAGTCGATTGCCCTGCCCTGCCACGGCCGCGAGGCAACTTGGCAACACGTCGGCAATGCTGATCCGGTCTGTTTTGGGCGCCGGTAGCATGGGGGCAATCCTATGACTATTCCTCCAGACACCCCCCTCGAGACTTCTGGCGAACGCATCGAAGATGTCGATGTCTCCGCCGAAATGCAGGGCTCATTCCTCGAGTACGCGTACTCGGTCATCTATTCCCGCGCCCTTCCAGACGCTCGCGACGGGCTCAAGCCCGTGCAACGACGCATCCTTTACCAGATGACCGAGATGGGCCTGCGCCCGGACCGCGGTCATGTGAAGTCATCACGTGTCGTCGGCGATGTGATGGGCAAGCTGCATCCCCACGGCGACGCGTCCATCTACGACGCGATGGTTCGACTCACCCAGGACTTCATCCTCCGCGTTCCCCTCGTGGACGGCCACGGCAACTTCGGCTCGCTCGACGACGGCCCCGCGGCCCCGCGGTACACGGAAGTGCGCCTCGATGCGGCCGCCCTCGCGATGACCGACGGCCTGGACGAGGATGTCGTCGACCTGGTTCCGAACTACGACAACCAGTTCACCCAGCCCTCCGTGCTGCCCGCCGCCTTTCCGAACCTGCTCGTCAATGGCGCCAGCGGGATCGCGGTCGGCATGGCGACGAACATGGCGCCACACAACCTGATCGAGGTCATCGGTGCGGCGCGTCACCTGATCGACAATCCGGATGCAACCCTTGACGACCTCATGGCCTTCGTCCCCGGGCCCGACCTGCCGACCGGCGGAACGATCAGCGGCCTCGCCGGAATCCGCGACGCGTACGCTACCGGCCGCGGCGCGTTCCGCACGCGAGCGAAGGTAGCGGTCGAGGCGATCTCGCCCCGCAAGTCGGGCCTCGTCGTCACCGAGCTGCCGTACCTGGTCGGTCCCGAGAAGGTCATCGAGAAGATCAAGGACGGCGTGACCTCCAAGAAGCTCAACGGCATCTCGGACGTCACCGACCTCACCGACCGCAAGCACGGACTGCGCCTCGTGATCGGCATCAAGACGGGTTTCAGCCCGGATGCCGTGCTCGACCAGCTGTACCGGTTCACGCCGCTCGAAGACAGCTTCAATATCAACAACGTCGCCCTGGTCAATGGCGGGCCGCGCACACTCGGTCTCAAGGAACTCCTGCAGGTCTACGTGGACCACCGCCTGCAGGTCGTCACCCGCCGCAGTCAGTTCCGGCTGGCCCGCCGCCGGGAGCGACTGCACCTGGTTGCCGGCCTGCTGATTGCCATCCTCGACATCGACGAGGTCATCCAGGTAATCCGCACGAGCGACGACAGCGAGCAGGCGCGTACTCGACTGACCGAGGTATTCGAACTCGACTCGATCCAGGCCGAGTACATCCTGGAGCTGCGCCTTCGTCGTCTCACCCGCTTCAGCCGTATCGAACTCGAAGCGGAGCGCGACAAGCTGCGTGCGGAGATCGAGGAACTCGAGGCGATCCTCTCTGACCCCGAACGTATCCGTCGGGTAGTCTCCACCGAGCTGGAGGAGATCGCGGAGCGCTTCGGCACTCCGCGGCGCACGTTGCTGACCGAGGCTCGGCCATCCATCGCCACGGCGTCCTCGCGCAGGGATGCACCGGTGCTCGAGATCGCGGATGCGCCGTGCCGCGTCATCCTGTCGACGACCGGCCGCGCTATCCGTGTCGACCTCGCAGAGGAACTGGCCGACGCACCGAGTGCGGTGCGCCGCCGGAGCAAGCACGACGCGATCCGCGCGACGCTCGTCACCACGACCCGCGGGGAGCTCGGCGCGATCACGAGCCGCGGCCGCCTCGTGCGATTCTCCCCCGTCGACCTGCCGAGTGTTCCCGAGAACTCCATCCAGCTCGCGGCTGGCGTGAAAATCGCCGACTACGTCGCTCTCGGCGCCGGGGAGATGGTCGTCGGGCTGGTCTCGCTCACCTCCGACGAGCCGTTCGCCCTCGGCACGAAGCAGGGCATTGTCAAGCGCGTCGCTGCGGCAGGCCTGCCCGGCAAACCGGAATTCGAGGTCATCGCGCTGAAGGCCGGTGACGCCGTGATCGGCGCGCGGCAGGCGCCGGAGACGAGCGAACTCGTTTTTGTCTCGAGTGACGCACAGTTGCTCCACTTCTCCGCTGGCGCCGTGCGTCCGCAGGGTGCCTCCGCGGGTGGAATGGCCGGCATCAACCTCGGCTCGGGGGCCGAGGTGATCTTCTTCGACGCTCTGCCTGCCGCTGCGGATGTCGTGGTGGCCACCATTTCCGGGTCCAGTGCCACCATCCCCGGCACTGATCCCGGGCGCGCGAAGGTGTCCGCGCTGTCCGAGTTTCCGGGCAAGGGACGTGCCACCGGGGGCGTTCGGGCGCATTCCTTCCTCAAGGGCGAGGACCGCCTTGAGCTCGCCTGGGCGGGTGCCGCGCCCGCCCTCGCCGTCGGGCCGGACGGCGCCGCCCGAACACTCCCTGAGGCCGGTGCCCGGCGTGACGCGTCTGGTTCGCCGCTCGATGCCGTTGTCGGATCGATCGGAACCAGCCTGTGAGCACTACGGCCAACATCCCAACAACCGAGTACGCCTATGCGGTGGTCCGGCGTGGCGGCGAGCTCCTGGTCATCCGCCGGCAGGGCGACGGCGCTCCCATCCCGCAGTTCCACCTCCCCGGTGGTCGCGTCGACTTCGGCGAGCACGCAGAAGCGGAAGCCCGACGGTTTGTTCTCGAACAGACGGGGATCGACGTGACGAACCTGTCGTTGCTTGCCCGCGGCGATGAGGTCATGAAATCGCTCGGCACCTCGAGCGACCGCGTTACGTGGTTCTTCGAGTGCGAACTGACGGACCCGCCCGCGCTCACCGGAGACGCGGAATGGCAGCCGCTCGAAGCATTCCGTGACGATGACGCGCTACTGTTCCCGGATGAGGCACTCGCCCTGATTGACAGCCGTACCGGCGAAACGAAGGAGTGACGATGCGCGACCCGATTGAGACCGAACGACTGGTGTTGCGGCCGTTCACCGCCGACGATGTTGACCATCTGGTGACCCTGAATTCCGACCCGGACGTGATGCGTTTCCTTACCAACGGCAACCCGACCACACGCGAGAAGATCGAGCAGGAGATCCTGCCCACCTGGCTCAGCTACCAGGAACAGTACGACCACCTCGGCTACTGGGCGCTGCAGGAACGCGAGAGCAGCGCGTTTCTCGGCTGGATCGCCATCGAGCCGAGGAACGCGTCCGGTGAAGCCGACGGCACGCAGGCCGAATTGGAGTATCGCCTTGTCAAGCGCGCGTGGGGAAACGGATTCGCCACGGAAGGCTCCGTTGCGCTCATCGCAGCGGCCTTCGCCGAGCCCAGCGTCACGAGAGTCTGGGCCCGGACGATGGCGGTGAACAGCCTGGGGCGCTCCGTGCTGGAGCGTTCCGGTCTCAGCTTCGTGCGAACGGTCCATGAGAAGTTGGATGACCCGATTGACGGCACCGAACAGGGCGAGGTCGAGTATGAACTGACTCGCGAGACCTGGGAGAACGCCCGCCGCTAGCGTGCGGCGCGAGTCCTACATGTCGATGCGGTCGCGGTTCAGGCCATCTCCGGCGATGATGAACTCCTTGCGGGGTGCAACCTCGTTGCCCATGAGCAGCTCGAAGACCCGCGCGGCGTCCTCGGCGTCATTCACCTGCACCCGGCGGAGCGTTCGGTAGCGGCGATCCATCGTTGTTGCCGACAGCTGGTCGGCATCCATCTCGCCCAGCCCCTTGTACCGCTGAATCGGGTCCTGGTAGCGCTTGTTCTGGCGCTTGAGCCCCGCGAGAACGCCGTCCAGTTCTTTCTCGGAGTAGGTATAGATCGTCTCGTTCGGTTTCGACCCGGGGTTCATCACGATCACGCGATGCAGTGGCGGGACGGCCGCGAATACACGGCCCTCCTCGATCATCGGGCGCATGTAGCGGAAGAACAGGGTGAGCAGCAGCGTGCGGATGTGGGCGCCATCGACATCCGCGTCGCTCATGATGATGACCTTGCCGTAACGGGCCTGGCTGATGTCGAACGACCGCCCGGATCCGGCACCGATCACCTGGATGATCGACGCGCACTCCGCATTCGACAGCATGTCCGAGACGGATGCCTTCTGGACGTTAAGAATCTTGCCCCGAATGGGCAGCAGCGCCTGGTATTCGCTGTCGCGCGCGAGCTTGGCGGTTCCGAGCGCCGAATCGCCCTCGACGATCATGAGCTCGCTGTTGAGCACGTCGTTCGAGCGGCAGTCCACGAGCTTCGCGGGCAGGGATGATGATTCCAGCGCGTTCTTGCGGCGCTGGGTTTCCTTGTGGGCGCGGGCCGAGATGCGGGACTTCATCTCCGCGACGATCTTGTCGAGCACGAGCGCGGTCTGCGCCTTGTCGTCACGCTTAGGCGAGGAGAAGCGCTCCCCCATCGTCTTGGCGATGACCGCGGCGACGATGGCACGAACCGCCGGCGTACCCAGAATCTCCTTCGTCTGCCCCTCGAACTGTGGCTCGGGAAGGCGCACGGTGAGCACGGCCGTCAGGCCCGCGAGGATGTCGTCCTTCTCCAGCTTGTCGGTGCCCACCTTCAGGCGGCGCGCGTTCAGTTCCACCTGCGACCGCAGGAACTTCATCAGTCCCTGCTCGAACCCGGCCTGGTGTGTTCCGCCCTTGGGCGTCGCGATGATGTTGACGAAGCTGCGGAACACTGTTTCGTACCCGGTTCCCCAGCGCAGCGCGATGTCGACCTCGCAGTCGCGGGTCAGCTCCGTCGGCACCATCGCGCCGGTCGGCTGCAGCACGGGCACCGTCTCTGTAAACGTGCCGGAACCCTGCATCCGCCAGGTGTCGGTGAGCGCGGCATCCGGGCTCAGGTACTCGACGAACTCGGAAATGCCGCCGGCGAAGCTGAAGGTCTGGCTGGTCGGCTCCGCACCGCGCTGGTCAGCGATATCGATGCTGAGGCCCGAAACGAGGAACGCCGTCTGGCGTGCCCGGGAGAAGAGTTCCTCGGTCTGGAAGTCCGCACCCTTCGTGAAGATCTGGCGGTCTGCCCAGTAGCGGATGCGCGTGCCGGTGACCCCCCTGGCCACCTTGCCGACGACCCGCAGCTCGCTCCCGGAGACGAACGGCGCGAACGGCGCATCCGGTGTCTTCTCGCCACCGTTGTCATCGAAGATGCCGGGCTCGCCGCGGTGAAACGACATGGCGTAGGTCTTGCCGTCGCGATCGACCTCGACATCCAGCCGTTCGGATAACGCGTTGACCACCGATGCCCCGACGCCGTGGAGTCCGCCGGATGCCGCATAGGACCCCGAACCGAATTTGCCTCCGGCGTGCAGTTTCGTGAAAACGACCTCGACGCCGGTGAGTCCGGTCTTCGGCTCGATATCGACGGGGATGCCGCGGGCGCGGTCATGCACCTCGACCGAGTCGTCGGCGTGCAGGATGACGCTGATCTGCGATCCATGACCCGCGAGGGCTTCATCCACCGAGTTGTCGATGATCTCCCAGAGGCAGTGCATAAGGCCGCGGGCATCTGTCGAACCGATGTACATGCCGGGCCGTTTACGGACGGCTTCGAGCCCTTCCAACACCGACAGGTGCCGAGCCGAATAGTCCGAACTTGCCACGGTCACTCCTTCTTACGCGGCCCCGGGAACGAGCCAGTCCTCAACAGTACCTAGGGCGAGCGGCCGCTCACGCAACCGACACCCGACCCTGTGCGAATCGCGATGCCGGTTATGCGTACAGCGAAATACCCGGCAAATGTCGCACGTCTGTAACATCGCCATGCTTGTATTGAGGTACGGGAAATTTTCATCCGAGCCCGACAGGAGCAGCCCATGACTCAGATCGCCACCGACCACCTCGAGCTCGACTCCGCCCACCAGCTCAGCGCGCTTGACCGCTGTGACAGCTGCGGTGCCCAGGCCTACGTGCGCGTAACGATGAGTACCGGCGAACTGTTCTTCTGCGCTCACCACGGTGCCCAGTTCAAGGAAAAGCTTTCGGCAACCGCCCTCGAATGGCACGATGAGTCCAGCCGACTCCTCGAAGAAGCTAACAACTAGCTCTCACTCAGACACCAGCGAAAGCCGCGCCGCAATCGAATTGCGCGCGGCTTTTGCCATGTCATCCGCGCGTCCCGCCGGAACGCTGCGCGAGTCGTAACCGGGGATCACCAGGCCGAGCAGGTGGTCGGCGAACGCCGGGTTCTTCGCCAGCACGGGGCCGTGCAGGTGTGTCCCGTACGCGTTCCTGTAGACGAAACCCTCGGTGGAGCGATCATTGCCGACCCCGTACTCCACGCGACCGAGCGGCAGGGCGCCCTCCCCCAGGCTGAATCCGCGGTAGTGGTTCTCGAACCCGACCAACCGGCCGAACGAGGAATTGACGACCAGGTCGTCCGCCACGCGACCGAGCGGAGCGTCTGGCACGCCGCCGGGGACAATACGGAGTGCACTCACCGTCTCGGTGGGTATGGCGAAGTCCTCCCCCAGGAGGTCCATGCCGGAGCCGACCGCGAGCACAGGGGTACCACCCTCGATCCAATCGGCCAGCTCTGTGCGGATGCCGGCGAGACCGTTGGCAACCTCGGGCAGGCTCGCATCCGCGGTCGATCCGATCACGACGAGATCCGGGACGACGGAAAGCTGGCCGCCTGGCTCCAGCTCGTCGATCCGGGCGGGGTGCCCTGCCCATCGCGCGCGCTGGGCGAGCACCAGTGCGTTCGCAGCGTCGCCATTGACATTGAGCAGGGACGGAAAGATCGAAAGGATGCGCAGGTTCGTCACGTCAGCTCCAGGTGGGTGCGCGTTCGTCGCATCGAGTCCGCGGTGAAGATGATCGTCTTCACGCCGACCCTCGGCTCTGGGAGGGACAAAAAGTCGTCGAGTGCCCGTCCTAGGTCGGGCACGACCGCGTCGACGACAACGCCCTGGTACGTGAGCTGCAGCGCGAGCTCGGTGGCTTTCGAGCCACTCGCGACCGTCACCCGGCCAAGCGATGAGGCGTCGACCGGCCAGAAGTAGGAGGGATCGCGAACGTCGGACCCCATCGCGAACAGCACCTGGTCGAGACCCGCCTGCAGGCTGTCGATATTGAGCTGGAAGCTGGCCGGGTTCTGTACGAGCACGAACTCGACGGACTTTCCCCGCACTGTCACGACCTCGCCGCGCCCGAACACCGGCGCCACGGCGCTGAGCGTCGTGGTGGCGACCGCGGGATCGAACGACGACCCGAGCACGGCCTGCGCCGCAGTAAGCGCGGCAGCGGCATCCACGGCGTAGTGCGTTCCGCGGGCGGGGAGGGTAATCGGCCAGGGTTCGCCGGCGAGCGTGACCGTTGCCAAGCGCCCCTCAACGGCGGTGACCACGGTGCCGTCGGCCGGCGCGAGACGTGTGACCGATTCCTTTGCGTAACCGAGGCCACGCGGGCTGGCAGCCAGCACGCTGGCATCCACGCCGTAGCGCGCCTGAACGGCGCTCCCATCAAGGCCGCCGGCGAGGGAGACCAGCATCGCGTCGTCGGCGTTGACCACGAGAAAGTCGGATGCCCTCGCGGCGATCGTCTCCAGCATCCCGGCCACCATCTCCGAATCGTGGAACCGGTCGATCTGGTCGGTCATCACGTTGGTGAGGAGCACCGTCCGCGGGTTCAGCAGCGGCGCGATGCGGGCGCCATGACCCTCATCCATCTCGAGCACCGCAATGTCCGCATCCACGACGCCACCCAGCGACGCGCGCTCGAGCAGCGCGCTCGTGAGTCCCTGCGCAATGTTCGCGGTCGACGGGTTGGTGAACACGCGCTTCCCGTGCGCCTCGAGGATGGCCACGAGCATCTTGGTCGTCGTCGACTTGCCGCTCGAACCGGTAACAATCACCAGGCCGTCGGCGAATCCGTCGAGCGCGCTCGACAGAAAGCCGGGGGCGAGCCGATTGACGACGAGCCCGGGCACGGCGGAGCCGCCCCCGCGCTTACGCAGGCGTGCGGCAACCCGCACGAGCCGGCCGACCGCGATGGCCGGCGCGTACCGAAGCAGTGTCGACCTACTCGAGGTAGTCGCGCAGCGACTGCGACCGGGACGGGTGGCGAAGCTTAGCCATCGTCTTCGACTCGATCTGGCGGATGCGCTCACGCGTAACGCCGAAGGTGTCGCCGATCTGGTCGAGGGTCTTCGGCATTCCGTCGCCGAGCCCGAAGCGCATGCGGATCACGCCCGCCTCACGCTCCGAGAGGGAGTCGAGCAGGCTCTCCAACTGCTTCTGCAGCATGGTGAACCCGACGGCGTCCGCCGGAACGACGGCCTCGGTGTCTTCGATGAGGTCACCGAATTCGCTGTCCCCATCCTCGCCGAGAGGCGTGTGGAGGGAGATCGGCTCGCGGCCGTACTTCTGCACCTCGATGACCTTCTCCGGGGTCATGTCGAGCTCGCGGCTCAATTCTTCCGGAGTGGGCTCGCGACCGAGGTCCTGCAGCATCTGGCGCTGGACGCGGGCGAGCTTGTTGATGACCTCGACCATGTGCACGGGAATACGGATGGTGCGCGCCTGGTCGGCCATAGCGCGGGTGATCGCCTGGCGAATCCACCACGTCGCGTAGGTCGAGAACTTGAAGCCCTTGGTGTAGTCGAACTTCTCGACGGCACGGATGAGGCCGAGGTTGCCCTCCTGGATCAGGTCGAGAAACTGCATGCCGCGACCGGTGTAGCGCTTGGCGAGCGAGACGACGAGGCGCAGGTTGGCGCCAAGCAGGTGGCTCTTCGCGCGCTGGCCATCTTTCGCGACCCAGAGCAGTTCGCGGCCGAGGGCCGACTTGCGCTCGGCGTCGGTCATGGATGACAGCTTGTCTTCCGCGAACAGGCCGGCCTCGATGCGCATGGCCAGCTCGACCTCTTCGGCGGCGTTGAGGAGCGCAACCTTGCCGATCTGCTTCAGGTAGTCCTTGACCGGGTCCGCTGTGGCGCCAGTGATGGCGCTGGAGTAGACCGGCACCTCATCTTCGTCATCAACGAGCGAGAGCACGAGAGCGCCCTGCGGCAGCTCCTCGGCCGGCTTGTCCGACTTGTCGTCGTCATCATCCGTTGCATCCTCGGCGACCTCGTCGGTCTCGGCCACAACCTCTTTGACGATCTCTTCTACATCGACAACTACAACTTCGTCATCGAGTTCGACTTCGGCGTCGTCCTCACCGTCGACGTCGTCGTCCGACGCCTTGGCAGACGCCTTCTTTGCTGCGGTCTTGGGCGCAGCCTTGGCCTTGGCGCCGGCAGGGGCTTTCGCCCCGGTTGCGGCCTTGGTCGTTCCGGTTGCGGCCTTTGCAGCAGCGGGCTTGCGGGTCGTTGCCTTGGGGTCGACGCTGACCTCGGTGGCTGCGGACTCATCCAGAGTCGCGGTCTTGGTTCGGGTTGCCATTCGAACACCTTTCAGGGGGGTTTATGGGCAGGGGTGCTGCCTTTTGGGCAGCACTAAGACCCATGTCAAGTCCTCATGGGCGACACGACGAATCGAGTTGCGTTCCACGGAGGTTAGACCGGGCCTTGAAACCAATTATTGCACGGTTTCCCGGGTGCTCTTGCCAGCACCCGGCCTTATGCACTAATAGCGGTTCCGCCAGAGTTATTCGGAGCGGAGCGCCGCTCCGTTCGGGGCCGCACGGTTCAGGATTGCCTCGGCCTGCGTCTGCGCCACGCCCTGCCTATAGCAACCCACAGAGGGGCCACTCGTATTCCCTCCTGCTCGTGCAATCGCTGCCTGGTCTGGCGCCGGGCACGGATCACGAAGATCACACCGATGCCGACGACGACGTACTGAACGAGGAAGGCGATGCGAAAGTTGTCGAGCGAATACAGGGTCGAGGGGTCCCCATGGCCGCCGGATGCCCGGTCAAGGCCATCGAGAACCAACCCGATCAGCAGCATCATGACGAAGGAGGCGGTGAACCCGCCAACATTGACGATGCCGTTGGCTGATCCAAGATTGCGCAGCGGATTGAACGTGCGCGCAAAATCGAAGCCGATCAGCGATCCCGGGCCGCCGACGGCGATCACCACGATCAAGAGGAGCACCGCCGCGAGCGGAGGCTGGCCTGGCCAGGCCAGCACGATCGCCCACGCCACGGCCATGGCAACGACGATCCCCAGCACGACATTGCTGCGCCTCAACGGATAGCGCGCCGTCAATACGCCAAGGATCGGTCCGCTGACTACTCCCGCCAGGACGATCAGGGTGAGCATGAGGGAGGCAGCGGCGGGGCCGTAGCCGAGCCCGACCGAGATAAAGGGCACTCCCCACAGCAGGCTGAACATTGAGCCGGATGACTGCGTCACGAAATGCGACCAGAAGCCCAGCCGCGTGCCGGGTCGGCCCAGCGCCTCGCGCACCTGCTGCACCGGAGACTTTCGCCCGACCGGGACCTCGATCGACATCGTGCGAGGCGAGACGCCATTGCGCACCACGAGCAGCACAGCAACGAGCGCCACGACGGATGCCGCGGCGGCGGATAGAAAGGTCGGCTCCCACCCCGCGCTGTGCAGCACGATCGCCAGCGGAATGGCCGAGAGGATCTGGCCGACCTGGCCGAGCGTACCCAGCCACTGCGAAGCGATCGGCAGCGACCTGCCGGAGAACCAGTTGGCGAGCAGTCGCAGGATCGAGATGAATGTCATCGCATCGCCCGCGCCGACCAGGATGCGGCCGCCGATCGCCGATCCGATGTTCGGCGCAAAGGCCAGGATGACCTGGCCGATGAGCATGAGGATCGCGCCGGTGGCAATGAGGCGGCGCGCACCGAGCCGGTCCAGCATCACCCCGACGGGCACCTGCAGCACGGCATAGACGACGAGTTGCACGACGGCCAGAGTCGAGAGCACGGCCGCTGAGACGCCGAAGCGCTGCGTGGCATCCACCCCGGCAACGCCCAGCGAGGTTCGCTGCATGACGGCAATGAGGTAGGCGAAAGAGGCCGCCGCGAAGATCAGCCAGGACCTTCGCGAGTTCACCACTGAATTGTAATTACTGAATGGCCGACGACACCGCCCCGCGCGCGCCGGCCTGCCGAGCTAAATGGTGGGGTTGTCGTCGTCCCGGCGGATGGCGAGGAAGTTCTCCAGCTCCGCGGCGATGGCGTCTGCCGTAGGAAGCTCGCCGTCCTCATCCGTCAGCGGGGACCGCATGGGGTTGTCTTCCATGTAGCTGTCGTGACGCTCCTCGAGCGTTCCGACGAGCCGTGCGAGTTCGGGGTTGCCCTCGACCTGGCTGTCGATCTTGGACAGGAAGTCGCGACCCTGTTCGCGCAGCATGTCGGTCGGAAAGATGAGGCCGGTGGCGGCGCTGACGCTTTCGAGTGCAGTGACCGCGGCATCCGGAAATTCGGTGTCAGCCAGGTAGTGCGGAATCAGCAGTACGAATCCGGCGATGGGATGCCCCAGCTCCTGCAGTCGGTACTCGACCAGATGCAGGGCGTTCGCCGGAGCCTGCGTGCGAGGCTTCCAGATCGACATCGTCTCGATCAACTCGGCGCGGTTGCCGCTGACGGTAACGCCGATCGGGCGGGTGTGCGGAACGGGCATGGGGATGGCGTGAACCCACGTCGTCGACCGAACCTGGTACTTGTCGATCAGTTGCAGCACGGCCGCGGTGAACCGCTCCCACTGGAAGTCGGGCTCATAGCCGGTAAGAAACAGGAACGGCTGCCCGAGCTCGTCGTTGACGCGGTAGAGCTTGAGCTTTGCGGGCTCGTAGTTCTCGAGGTGGTCCTCGTCGAAGAAAATCGTGGGTCGGCGAGCGCGGTAGTCGAGCAGCGCGTCGTTGTCGAACTCGACGAGCGTGCGGTGGTCGAGCGTGTTCAGGATGTACTCGCTGAACTGCGACACGGCGGAGCCGGCATCCGCGAATCCCGTGAGACCGGCGACGAGCGGCAGACCGGAGGGCACCTCGGTGACATCAGTCGTGAGGTCGTAGAGGCCAGCCGGATCGCGCATGCTTCAACTGTAATCGGGGGGATCGGTCCGGACCCGGCAGACCGGGGTCCGGCGAACATGCCCTGAGCGAACACGCCAAGCGCCGGTAGCTAACATGGCCGGATGGCCGTCCCCTCCCTCACCGTTTCTGATCGTTCATCCACTAGCTCCGCCGTCGACGTACTCGTTCTCGGGGTGCAGAAAACGGATGGCGGGCCGACCCTCCTCAGCGACGATGAACGGTTCGCGGATCTCGGCGCATCGCTCGCGAGCATCGGCGTGACCGGTGCACAGGATGAGGTGGTGCGGGTGCCGATTGCGGTCCCTGGCGCGGGCAGCGTGGCGCTCGTCGGCCTCGGCGCCGGCACCACGGCCGACGACCTGCGCTACGCCGCTGGTTCGGCATCCCGCCAGCTGCGCGGGGTCGCATCGATCGCCTTCGAGCTGCCAACGCGAACCACGGATGACCTGTTCGCCGTTCTCGAGGGAGCCGCACTCGGCGCCTACGCGTACACAGCGTTCCGGGTGAGCAGCCTCGAATCGACCAAACTGCCCGCCGCTGCGATCATCGTGCGCTCGAACGTGGATGCCACGGGACTGGTGGAACGGGCCACGGCGATCGCGACCGCCGTGCACTCGGTACGCGACCTGGTCAACGCACCGTCCTCCGACCTCTACCCGGAAACGCTCGCGACCCGATCGGTTGCGCTCGGGGCGGGACTTCCCGTTGAATTCGAGATCCTGCGCGAAGCGGAGCTCGAGGCTGGCGGCTTTGGCGGCATCCTTGGCGTCGGCCTGGGATCGGTTCGGGGCCCACGCCTCGTCAAGGTCAGCTACTCCCCTGCTGGAGCATCCCGCCACCTCGCGCTGGTGGGCAAGGGCATCACCTTCGACTCCGGCGGACTTTCGCTGAAACCGCCGGTCGCCATGGTGGGCATGAAGTACGACATGACCGGGGCGGCGACGGTTCTGGCGGTCACCCTGGCCGCCGCTCGTCTCGCCCTGCCCGTTCGCATCACCGCCTGGCTGTGCATCGCGGAGAACATGCCGTCCGGCAGTGCGATTCGGCCGAACGACGTGCTGCGGATTCGCGGCGGTAAGACCGTCGAGGTGCTCAACACGGATGCGGAAGGTCGCGTCGTTCTCGCTGACGGGCTGGTCGCGGCGAGCGAGGAGAACCCGGACGTCATCATCGACGTCGCGACTCTCACCGGCGCACAGCGCGTTGCCCTCGGTGATCGATACTCGGCGGTGATGGGCGACGACGAACTGGTCGACCGGGTCGTCGCATCCGCCAAATCGGTCGGGGAATCATTCTGGCCGATGCCGCTGTCCGGGGAATTACGCGCACTGCTCAACTCCGACGTCGCCGATATCGCCAACGTCAAGCCGGGCAACACCGCCGCGGGCATGCTCGTGGCGGGGGTATTCCTGCGCGAGTTCGTCGGCATGACAGGCGAGGGCGACCAGAAGCACCGCATCCCCTGGGCGCACATCGACATCGCCGGACCGGCGGAGAACCGCGGCGGCGGATGGGGATTCACCGGCAAAGGACCCACCGGCGTGACCGTGCGGGCACTGCTGGCTCTGGCAGAGGAAATTTCCCTGCCGTAGTAAGGTTTTTAAGGCGCGCGAAGTCGTGCCCGTCCGGCCGCCCGCAGATCCCGCCAGCGTGTCGGAACACAATCCTTACATCAAGGGAGTTGCTGGGTGTCGGAACAGAATTTTGACCTTGTCGTACTGGGCGCCGGAAGCGGTGGCTACGCAGCCGCCCTTCGCGCGAGTGAACTCGGAATGACCGTCGGTCTGATCGAGAAGAGCAAGGTTGGCGGCACCTGCCTCCACGTGGGCTGCATCCCGACGAAGGCGCTCCTGCACTCCGCCGAGGTCGCCGACTACGCCCGCGAATCCGCCAAGTTCGGCGTGACCACCACTTTCGGCGGCATCGACATCGCCGGTGTCACCGCGTACCGCGAAGGCATCGTCTCGTCGAAGTACAAGGGCCTGCAGGGACTCATCAAGGCACGCGGCATCACCACCATCGAGGGTGAAGGCAAGCTGACGTCGCCGACGACCGTCCAGGTCGGCGACATCACTGTCACCGGCAAGAACGTCATCCTCGCAACCGGTTCCTACTCGCGCTCGCTGCCCGGCCTCGAGATCAGCGGCCGCGTCATCACCTCCGAGCAGGCGCTGCAGCTCGACTTCGTTCCTAAGAAGGTGATCGTGCTCGGCGGCGGCGTGATCGGTGTCGAGTTCTCCAGCGTCTGGAAGAGCTGGGGCGCCGACGTGCAGATCATCGAGGCACTGCCCCACCTGGTGCCGAACGAGGATGAGTCGGTCAGCAAGCAGTTCGAGCGCGCCTTCCGCAAGCGCGGCATCAACTTCTCGGTGGGCGTGCGCTTCTCGAGCGTCACCCAGAATGACGACGGAGTCGTCGTCACCCTCGAAGACGGCCAGACCTTCGACGGTGAGCTGCTTCTCGTCGCCGTTGGGCGTGGACCTTCGACGGCGAACCTCGGCTTCGAAGAGGTCGGCGTCACCATGGACCGGGGTTTCGTGATCACCAACGAGCGCCTCGAGACGAGCATCCCCGGGCTGTACGCCGTCGGCGACATCGTGCCCGGGCTCCAGCTCGCGCACCGCGGATTCCAGCAGGGCATCTTTGTCGCGGAGGAGCTCGCCGGACTGAACCCGATCATCATCGAAGACGTCAACATCCCGAAGGTCACCTACAGCGACCCGGAGGTCGCATCCGTTGGCCTCACCGAGGCGAAGGCGGCAGAGAAGTACGGCGCCGACAAGATCTCCAGCTACGACTACAACCTGGCCGGAAACGGTAAGAGCCACATCATCGGAACCGCGGGCTCGATCAAGGTGGTTCGCGTCAACGAAGGCCCGATTGTGGGAGTGCACATGATCGGCGCGCGCGTCGGCGAACTGATCGGCGAGGCGCAGCTCGCGGTGAACTGGGAGGCGTACCCGGAGGACATCGCACCTCTGATTCACGCTCACCCGACCCAGAACGAGGCCCTCGGCGAGGCATTCCTCGCATTGGCAGGCAAACCGCTGCACGCGATCTGATCTCGCGGCAGTACCCCGAACTAAGCTAAACGAGCAACATCCGTTAATAAGGAGCATCACTGATGAGCGAATCCGTCAACCTCCCGGCACTCGGCGAGAGTGTCACAGAGGGCACGGTCACCCGCTGGTTGAAAAACGTGGGAGACCGTGTTGAGGTCGACGAGCCGCTGGTAGAAGTGTCGACCGACAAGGTCGACACCGAAATTCCATCGCCGATCGCCGGCATCATCGAGGCCATCCTCGTCGCCGAAGACGAAACGGTCGAGGTGGGCACCCCGCTCGTCACCATCGGTGACGGATCCGGTGGAGCAGAGGCTGCACCCGCAGCACCCGAGGCTGCGGCACCCCAGGCAGAGGCTGCACCCGCAGATGCCGCACCGGCAGCAACAGCACCCGCCCAGGCGGCAGCGGCGGAGCCCGAACCGGCAGAAGCCGCGCCCGCCCAAGCTCCCGCAGAGCCGGCCGCGACTCCCGCCAACGAGACCCCGGAGGCGCCGGTCGCCGAAGTGCCGTCGACCGAGGCCCCCGAGCCTGAGGTCGCCTCGCCGTTCGCACCCCCCGCTCCGACGCCCGCCCCCGTCGACCCGCCGCCTGCCGCGGAGGCCCCCGCGCCCCAGCAGCCGCCCGTCGCCGAACAGCCTCCCGCACCGGTGTCCGCTCCGGCACCTGCCGAGGCGCCGGCCGCGGAGCCCACCGCTCCGGGTGCCGTGCCCGCAACGGATGCGGCTCCCGCTTCGGTCCCGACCGCCAGTGCGGCATCCAACGCCGGATACGTGACTCCGCTGGTTCGCAAGCTTGCCAACGACAACGGCATCGACCTGGCATCCGTCACCGGAACCGGTGTCGGCGGACGCATCCGCAAGCAGGATGTACTCGCCGCCGCCACGCCCGCTCCTGCCGCCGAGGCTCCGGCCGCAACGGAAGCGCCTTCCGCCGCGGCCAGCGCAGAGGTTTCGCCGTTGCGCGGAACCACGGTTCCGATGTCACGCCTGCGCAAGGTGGTAGCCGAGCGCGCCGTCGTCTCGATGCAGACGTCCGCCCAGCTCACCTCCGTCGTCGAGGTGGATGTCACGCTCGTCGCCGCCCTGCGCGACCGGGTCAAGGCAGAGTTCCTCGAGAAGACCGGACAGAAACTCTCATTCCTGCCCTTCTTCGCCCTCGCCGCTGCCGAGGCACTTCGCGCGTACCCGATCATCAACGCCACCATCGAGGGCGACTCGATCGTCTACCCGGACCACGAGAACATCAGCATCGCGGTCGACACCGAGCGTGGCCTGCTCACGCCGGTGATCCGCAACGCGAGCGAGCTCGACATCGCGGGCTTCGCGGCCCAGATCGCCGACCTTGCCGACCGCACCCGCAACAACAAGCTGAAGCCCGACGAGCTCGCCGGTGGAACATTCACGCTGACGAATACCGGGTCGCGGGGCGCGCTGTTTGACACGCCGATCGTGTTCCTGCCGCAGGTCGCCATCCTCGGCACCGGCATCGTGGCGAAGAAGCCGGTCGTCGTGACTGACAACGGGCTCGATGCCATCGCGATTCGTTCCACGGTCTACCTCGCGCTCTCGTACGACCACCGAATCGTCGATGGTGCGGATGCCGCGCGCTTCCTGGTCACCGTCAAGAAGCGCCTCGAAGGCGGCGACTTCACAGGCAATCTCGGCATCTAGCAACCAGCGCTAGCCGCCGACAAACGCTCGAATCCGCCAACCGGCCTCGTCCCTGATCAACAGGGCCGAGGCCGGTTTGCTTTTAGTTCCAAAGCTGACGAGCGCCGAGTCGCCGAGTCGCTCCACCAGCTTCGCGTTCGATCCATCCTGAACGGCCGCGGCACCGGTTTCCTGGCCCGCCTGGATCCGCCGAATGAGCGCGGTGTCGCCGGCCATGGCCGATGCGCCCTGCTGGTCGACCGCATCGAGGCACAGGATCGACAGGTCGCGAATGCAGCCCGTGCGCGTTTCCATCAGCACGGGCAGGGCGAGCACGGGATCGGCTGGCAGCCCGCTCGCGACAGGGGCCGGGGTCGACACCGACCGGGTGGGGGGTGCAGGCGCGGTTCGCGCGGCCGGCGCTGGTGACTGCGGCACGAACAGGAGCGCCGCGGTCAGTGCGACCGCCACGGCGCCGAGAACGACCCACAGCCGCGTGCGCACCGCGCGTATCGATGTCGCCGCGCGCCTGCGCACCGCGGTCATTGGCTGCTGGCCCATCAGGTCATCGACGAGGCCGGATGCTGCTGCCGCAAGACCGGAGCGCGCGGCGGTGGCGGGAGCGGCATCCTCGATGCCGACCACCGCGGCGCCCGGTGCGATGACTCGAGCGGGAAGCTCGGACATGACACCGTCGACGCGTCCGAGGGCGACCGGCGTGGCCGCAGCGAACCCGAACAGGCGGTCGACCAGCTCGGCTCCGAACTCCGCATGGGCGCCGGGATCGCAGGTGCGCAACCAGCGGGCTATTTGTTCGGCCGGGGCGCCAGCATCCGGGTTCACCCGCGCGAGAACGGCACCGGCGAGGGAGGCGAGCCTGCGGCGGTCCTCTGCAGCAACCGGATCGATGTCGAGCGCCGCGGGCGGCTGCGCTGGCCGAATCAGGCCCGCCCTTCCGAATCCAATCAGAACGGGTTGACCCGCCTCCCCAAAGAGAATGGACCCCACGCCGAGAGTTCCGTGGGCGACACCGAGCGCGTGCAGGGCATCCATTGTGGCCGCTATCGGCGCGAGAATCGTCACTAGCTCGCCAGGTTCGATCACCTCCCGGGAGCGGAGCAGGTCGGCGAGGCTCCCCCGGCGTAACCGTTCGAGCACGAGAACCGGTGTCGAACCTGTACCCGATGAAACATCGAGCATTCGAACGCAGTGCGGCAGGTTCGCCCGACCGAGCGCCTCCAGCTCGGTATCAATCGACTGCCGGTCTGCCTGCGGCGAAAACACCTTGAGAGCCGCGATCCGCTCCCCCGCGGCGACGCCGAGAAAAACGTCGGCGCGGGAGCCCGAACCCAGCCGACGCACGACGCGGTAGCCGGCGAGTGAACCGCCAGAGAAATCGGAAACCGTCACCGGAGCAGCGTGCACTGGCGCGACATCCGCCGACCGGCGAGTGTTGGCGGGTGTGGCAAAGTGACGGGCGCAATGGATTGGGGAGGAGAAAAACGAACGTAGAATCGACGGGTGGTCGACATTGTCGTCACGGGGCTAAGCGCCAACTCCGTGCCGTATCTCGACGCTCTGCAGCTGCAGCGGGAAACTCACTCCGCCGTGGTCGACGGGCGGGCGCCAGACACCGTTCTTCTCCTCGAGCACCCCTCGGTCTACACCGCAGGCAAACGCACGGAGAGCTACGAGCGACCATCCGACGGCACGCCCGTCATCGACGTGGATCGCGGCGGAAAAATCACCTGGCACGGGCCCGGGCAGCTGGTCGGGTATCCGATCCTGCGCCTGCCCGACCCCATCGACGTGGTCGGCTACGTCCGTCGCCTCGAGGGCGTGCTGATCGATGTGCTGAACGAACTCGGCGTCGACGGGCAGCGGGTCGAGGGAAGGTCGGGCGTCTGGCTCCGCGGGCAGGACAAGATCGCGGCCATCGGCATCCGCGTCGCCAGCGGCGTCACGATGCACGGCTTCGCGCTCAACTGCTCGAACTCGTTCGAGGCGTACGAAACCATTGTCGCCTGCGGCATTGCGGATGCCGGCGTCACCAGCATCAGTCGCGAGCTCGGTCGCACGGTCACCCCCGAAGACGTCGTACCGCTGGTCTCCGAACACCTGGCACGGGCATTCGAGCCAGCCACCAGCACCGCAAGCACCACCACAAGCGAGGACACCAAATGACGCACCCACCCGAGGGACGCAAGCTGCTTCGGCTCGAGGTCCGCAACGCCGAGACGCCGATCGAACGCAAGCCCGAGTGGATTAAGACCAAGGCGAAGATGGGCCCGGAGTACCGCCAGCTGCAGGAGCTCGTCAAGGGCGAGGGACTGCACACCGTGTGCCAGGAGGCCGGCTGCCCAAACATATTCGAGTGCTGGGAAGACCGCGAGGCCACTTTCCTCATCGGCGGATCGCAGTGCACCCGCCGCTGCGACTTCTGCCAGATCGATACCGGCAAGCCCGCCGACTACGACACGGATGAGCCCCGCCGCGTCGCGGAATCGGTCACCCGGATGAACCTCCGCTACGCCACCGTCACCGGCGTCGCCCGCGACGACCTCCCGGACGAGGGCGCGTGGCTGCACGCGGAGACCGTTCGCCAGATCCACGCTCAAAATCCGGGAACGGGGGTCGAAATTCTCGCGACCGACTTCTCCGGCAATCCGGAATTGTTGCAGGTGGTCTTCGACTCACGGCCCGAGGTCTTCGCGCACAATGTCGAGACGGTGCCACGAATCTTCAAGCGCATTCGACCGGCCTTCACCTATGAGCGCTCGCTCGGTGTCATCACGCGCGCCCGGGACGCCGGACTCATCACCAAGTCCAACCTCATTCTCGGCATGGGTGAGACCCGCGACGAGATCCGCCAGGCGCTTCAGGACCTGCACGATGCCGGTACCGACATCATCACCGTGACGCAATACCTGCGTCCCACCCCGCGGCACCTTCCGGTCGACCGATGGGTGCGTCCGGAGGAGTTCGTCGAGATCAAGGACGAGGCCGAGGCCATCGGCTTTCTCGGCGTCCTCGCCGGACCGCTCGTTCGATCGAGCTATCGCGCCGGGCGCCTCTGGGCGCAGTCGATGTCCCGAAAGGGACACGTGATCCCGGAACACCTAAGCCACCTCGCCGACGCTAACCTGGGGTTCGCCCAAGCCGTATCCTAGACACCATGGCACGCGTGAAAGATCCCAACAAAGAGCCCGGCCGCATCCGTCAGATGTGGGACGTCTTCAAGATGACCCGCCGGTACGACTCGCGGATCGTGCTTTACCTGCTTCTGTCACTGCTCGGCCCGATCGTCGTCGGGGTCATCGTCGCCTTCATCATCGCCCGCAACGACATCCTGCCGTTCGTGCTCTACATCATCATCGGCGTGCTGGTCGGCGTTCTTCTGACGCTCACCGTTCTCGGTCGTCGTGCGGAGAAGGCAGCGTACTCGCAGATCGCCGGGCAGCCGGGGGCCGTCGGGGCGGTGCTCAAGAACTCGCTTCGTCGAGGCTGGCAGGCCAGCGAGATGCCGGTCAACGTCAGCCCGAAGACGCAGGATGCGGTGTACCGCGCCGTCGGTCGTGGCGGCGTCGTTCTCATTGGCGAGGGTCCGAAGTCGCGCACGCAGAGGATGCTCGAGGACGAGCGCCGCACGGTCACGCGCATCCTGCCGAACGTGCCGGTCAACTTCCTTTACGTGGGCCCGGACCCGGATGCGGTGCCGCTGCACCGTCTCGCCGCGCGCCTGCGTCGCATCAAGCCGGTGCTGCGCAAGCAGGAGATCCTCGCGGTCAGCAACCGCCTCAACTCGCTCGGCAAGGGCGGCCTGCCGATCCCGAAGGGCATCGACCCCATGAAGGCCCGCGCGCAGCGCCGCGCTGGCTAGCGGCAGGGGCGCTCGGGGACAGTCCGGTCAGCGCCGGACAAGCACGGTTCCTGCCCAACGGTCGTGCAGCCCGCGGTTGTCCCGGTCGAAGATCACGGCCGGAATGAACAGGCTGAGCAGCACCGTCCGCAGAAGCGGGCGCCACCACCCCAGGAGCCCCGGCACGATGGGGACCACCCTCAGGCCAACGACCAGATGGCCAATGCTTCCGTTGAGCACGATCAGAAATACCAGTTCGAGGATCGCGAATACGGCGAGGTTTTTGAACCCGAACGGGTCCGGTCGCAGGAACAGGAACACGATCGCGTAGGCGATGCCCCAATCGATCAGGATGCCGACGAGACGTCGCCCGATTCGCCCGATCGAGCGCGGCCCACTCTCCGGGAGTCCGAGCCGTTTACCCGGCCAGTCGGAGGATGCGGGGACGTCGGCGGGCATCCGAAAATTCTACCGGCGGACAGAGCCCGTAACATTGCGGAAACAATCGCGTCACCATGGCGAAATCCCTTGCCCGTACCCTCTAGTCAGATGGCGTTCGCTGTCTGTTCCTCGTTCCGCTCATTTGGAGTCGTCCCACATGTTCAAAGATTCCTCCGAGGTGCTCAAGTTCATCAAGGACACCGATGTAAAGTTCCTTGATATTCGGTTCACCGATCTTCCCGGTGTTCAGCAGCACTTCAACATTCCCGCATCGACCGTCGACGAAGAGTTCTTCTCGGTCGGCCAGATGTTCGACGGATCATCCATTCGAGGCTTCGCCTCGATTCACGAGTCAGACATGCAGCTCATCCCTGACGTGTCGACCGCGTACATCGACCCTTTCCGCGTCGAGCGCACCCTCATCATCATCTTCGA
>JAODMF010000028.1 GCA_025464095.1 Glaciihabitans sp. | reverse complement strand
TCAGCGCGCTGGTGTCGCCGCAATGGCTCAAGGCCAAGCTCGGCGACCCGGCCGTGGTGGTGCTCGACATTCGCTCGGCGCTCGGTGGCGGCGGTAAAGAGGGCTACCTGAAGGGCCATATCGCCGGCGCGATATACAGCGACTACGACAAGGCCGGCTGGCGCGTCGAGCGCGGCGGCGTGCCGTTCATGCTGCCGACCAAGGCCGAACTCGAAAAGCTGATCGGCGAACTCGGCATCGACTAGGACGACCATGTGGTCGTGGTGCCGGCTGGCGTCAGCTTCACGGACTTCGGCGCCGCCGCGCGCGTTTATTGGACGCTGAAGGTCGCGGGCCTGAAAAACGCATCGATCCTGGACGGTGGCTATCAGGCCTGGACCGCCGACCCGAGCAATCCGGTCGAGACCGGCAACAAAACGCCGAGCCCGAAAATCTTCACCGCCAAGATCAACGATCAAATTCGCATCGAGGTCGGCGAGGTCGAGAAGCTGGTCGAGAAGGGCGGCGCGACGCTGGTCGACGCGCGGCCGGCGTCGTATTTCGCCGGCAAGGAAAAAGCCCCGGCTTCGAAGGCCTATGGCCGTCTGCCGGGTGCGGTGTCGTTCGACAGCGCCGACTTCTATGACAAGACGACGAACCGCCTGAAACAGAAGGCCGAGTTGGAAAAGGTCGCGGCAACGATCCCGGCCGGCCCGACGGTGAGCTATTGCAACACCGGCCATTGGGCGTCGACCGACTGGTTCGTGCTGTCCGAAGTGCTTGGCCGTCGTGACGTGCGGCTGTTCGCCGGCTCGATGGTCGAGTGGACCAGCGACGCCAACCGGCCGCTCGCCTCGTCGCGCACCAAATGGGACGACCTGAAAAAGGCGCTCGGGCTCGGGACGTAATACCGGGAGCTTGATCGGGCGGTTCTTGACGGACCGCCCGCGAACCGCGATTTAGCTGCCATGAGCATTGCCACACATGCGCCGGCCGCTGCCGGTGGGCCGACCGCGACCGCTTCCCAAGGCACGTCGCGCGACTGGCCGTTCCTGATCGCGTCCGTACTGGCGACGCTGGTGCTGTGCGCGCTGGTGCTGCTGGACGGCCATACGGCCTCGGCCGCGCTCATTCTGGGCGGCTTCGGCCTCGGCATCGCATTCCTCAAGGCCGAGTTCAGCTACACGGCGTCGTGGCGCCGCTTCATGATGACCGGCGAGGCCGGCGGGCTGATCGGCGGGCTGATCGCCATCGCCATCGTGGCCTGCGCCGTCGTCCCGGTGGCCGCGCTGGTGCCGGGCTTCGGCGGCGCCATCGCGCCGATTGGGCCGTCGCTGATCGTCGGCGCCTTCGTGTTCGGCATCGGCATGCAACTCGCCAATGGCTGCGGCTCCGGCACGCTCTACACCATCGGCGGCGGCTCCGGCCGCATGTTGTTCACGCTGGCGTTCTTCGTCATCGGCAGCGTGCTCGGCAGCCTGTCGCTGCCGCCGTTCCTGGCGCTTGGCGGCATCGATCCGATCTTGGCGTCGGATTATCTCGGCCCTTGGGGCGGACTGGCGGCGACGCTGGCCAGCATCGCGCTCGCAGCGGCTTTGATTGTTGCCGTCGCCAAGAAGCGCGGCGCCAACTTCATGCCGTCGCGCAATTACATCGTCGGCGGCCTTGTCATCGGCTTGCTGTGCGTCGCAGTGTTCTTTGCCGGCGGCCATCCCTGGAGCGTCACCTTCGGCTACACGGTGTGGGGCGCCAAGATCGCAACGGCCTTGGGTTTCGATCTGTCGAGCGCGCCGTTCTGGCAATGGGCCGGTCCCAAGCACGCGCTGACCGAGTCGGTTCTTGCCGACACCTCGAGCCTTACCGACTTCGGCATGATCTTCGGCGCCATGGCGGCGGCCGCAGCCACCAAGCCTTTCGCGGCAACGGCGTGGCCGCCGTTGAAATCGATCCTCGCGGCGGTCATCGGCGGCTTGCTGATGGGGTGGGGCGCGCGGCTCGGCTTCGGCTGCAACATCGGCGCCTTTGTCGGCGGCGTCGCGTCCGGTTCGCTACACGGCTGGGTCTGGTTCGCCGCGTGCTTGCCCGGCTGCCTGATCGGCATTCGCCTGCGGCCGCTATTCAGCCTGTCGAGGGAATAGGCCGATGAGAAAAACCTATTTGATTGTTTCGCTCCTGGCGCTCATCGCCATCGTCGGCAGTCACCTCACCAGCCCGTCGAGTGGCCGCGCGGTATCGCCGGAGGATTTCGCCGGCGCCTGCGCGCCCTGCGGCGCGCCCTGTCCGTCCAAGAAATAACCCGCCAGTTCCGGAATGTCGCGCAGCGGCGCGCCGATGGCCTGCATCATCGGCACCGGATCGGGCTTGAGGCCTTCGCGCGGCGGGTCTTCCAGATAGGCGCCGAGAAAACGGGCGCGCGCGACCAGCGCCGAGCCAAAGGACCGGGCCCGTGTTTCGTAAGCCGCCAGCCCGGCATCGATATTGTCGGGTGTAGCCGCCAACGCGTCGGCGAGCCACGCCGCGTTCAACGCGGCCTTGGTCACGCCCGCGCCGACATGCGGCCGCGCGACAAAGGCGGCATCGCCCAAGAGCGCCACGCGGCCCGCAACGATACGCGGCGAATCCAGATCGAAGATCGGCTGGAAAAACGGCGCTGCCGTCGCCTCGGTCAACGCGATGAACTGCGGGGGCAGGAGGGCGCGGGCCTCGTCCCGAAACGCGGCGATCACCTCGGGACGGA